>NZ_CP029335.1:0-1362500 GCF_003711185.1 Sphingobium sp. LF-16
ATGAAGGATAATGCGGCGGTGCTTGGAATTCAGGACGGAGAGGCAGCGGCAGATATGGCCCGCCTGGAATCCGCCTGGACGACCATCCGCACCGGTCTGCGCCGCGACATCGGCGCGCGCATGTTCGACCAATGGTTGAAGCCTGCGCGCCTGGGTGACTATTGCCCCGATTCGCAGACGCTGGATCTCCATTTTGCGTCGGATTTCAGCGCGAATTTTGTTTCCGGCCAGTTTGGCGATCGCCTGCGCATGGCCTGGCGCTGCTCGGGCGCTGGCGTGCGTGAAGTGCGCCTGCGCCGTGCGCCCGATTCGTCGGGTCCGCGCCTGCTGGAGGTGAAGCGCGACGTGGCCGCAGCCGTGACGGCGCCGGCGATCGTTGCCGCTGCGCCGACCGTCGCCTGCAATTTCCAGCCGCGCCACGCCTTCGACCAGTTCGTTCCGGGTGAAACCAACCAGCTCGCCTATTCGGCGGCGCTGGCGATGGCGGGGGAGGCGGAGCCCCGCTTCACGCCGCTCTTCATCCATGGCGGTACCGGTCAGGGCAAGACGCACCTGCTGCACTCGATCGCACGGGCCTTCTCGGCCCATTCGCCGAGCGCACCGGTGCTCTACATGTCGGCCGAACGCTTCATGGTCGAGTTCGTCAATGCGATGCGCTCGAACGAGACGATGGCGTTCAAGGCCCGCCTGCGCGCCGCGCGCCTGCTGCTGATCGACGATATCCAGTTCATCGCCGGCAAGGGCTCGACCCAGGAAGAATTCCTCCACACGATCAACGACCTGATCGATACCGGTGCCCGGATCGTCGTGACCGCCGACCGCGCGCCGCAGATGCTGGACGGCATTGATCCGCGCATCCTGTCGCGTCTGGCAGGCGGCCTGGTCGCCGATATCCGTCCGGCGGGGCTCGACCTGCGCCTTGCGATTCTGGAGGCGCGCCGCGCCCATGCCGGCGATCCGCCGGTGCCCGATGCGGTGATTGACTTCCTTGCCCGTTCGATCCGCTCGAACGTGCGCGAACTGGAAGGCGCCTTCAACAAGCTGGTGGCCTATGGCCAGCTGACCGGTCGCTCGATCGATCTGGAATTTGCCCAGACCATGCTCGCCGATGCAGTGCGCGCCAATGTGCGTCGCCTGACCATCGACGAGATCCAGAAGGCCTGTGCCGCGCATTTCAAGATCGACCTGTCGGAAATGAAGTCGAAGCGCCGTGCGCGCGCCGTCGCGCGGCCGCGTCAGGTGGCGATGTATATCTCGAAGAAGATGACGCCGCGCTCGCTGCCGGAAATCGGCCGCACCTTTGGCGGTCGTGATCATAGCACGGTGATTCACGCGGTGCGCACGATCGAGAAGCTGCGCGAAAGCCATCCGGACATGGACGCCGACGTCCGCGCCCTGATGCGCCAGCTGGAAGGCTGACAGCAGCCTCAACCATGGCTGACTCCATGGGCTGACAGGGCAGGGTGGTTGGACTAGGCTTGATGCCATGATCCGCACCCTGGCCCTGTTCCTCCTTGCCGCGCTGGCCTCCGGTCCGCTGCTGGCCCAGTCTCCAACGCCCGTTGCGTCAAGCGATGTGCGGGTGGCGCTCGATACGAGTGCCGGACGCATCGTGGTGGCGCTGCATCCCGATAAGGCACCGGTCACGGCCGGTAATTTCCTGCGCTATGTCGACCAGAAGCGGTTCGACGGCACCGTCTTCTATCGGGCCGTCGGCGGCCCGGATTACGGCTTCATCCAGGGCGGGACACAGAATGACCCCAAGCGCGTCCTGCCGCCGATCAAGCATGAGCCGACGAGCCAGACGGGCCTCACCCATGATGATGGCGCGCTGTCGATGGCGCGCTATGCACCGGGCAGCGCGACCGGGGATTTCTTCATCGTGCTGGGCAAGATGCCGGCGATGGACGCGCATCCCGAATCGGCCGGCGACAATCAGGGCTTTGCCGTTTTCGCGCATGTGGTCGAGGGGCTGGATATCGTGAAGGCCATCCAGGCCGGTCCGAAATCGCCCACCGCCGGCAATGGCGTGATGAAGGGGCAGATGCTGGAGCCGGTGGTGAAGATCCTGTCGGCCCGACGCCTGCCCTGAATCGTCCGGCTTAGAGGCTGCGTCGTTCCGTCGGTTCGACGGTGGGCGCGGCGGCATATCGATCCAGATATTGCGCCTCGCCCATCGGCCTGGCGAGGTGATAGCCTTGGAACAGGGTGCAGCCGATGACGCGCAGCATGTCCATCTGCGCCTGCGTCTCGACCCCTTCGATCACCACTTCCATGCCAAGGCCCTGAATCAGACCGACGACCGCGCTGCAGATCGTCCGCGCCTCTGCGGAGGTCGCGATGTCGCGCACCAGGCTGCGGTCTATCTTCACCCGGTCGACCGGCAATTCACGCAGCCGGGCCAGATTGGAATAGCCGGTGCCGAAATCGTCGATGGCGATTCGCACTCCATCCTGTCGCAGCGCGCTGAGCTGTCCCAACACGCGCTCGTCCATGTCCATTGCCAGCGATTCGGTGATCTCCAGCTCCAGCATGGGCGGTGGGGTCTGGTGCGTCGCCATGGCGTGGCGCAGGCGCAGGAAGAAATCGGCCTGCGCCAGTTCACGAGTCGAAATATTGATCGCGATTCGCTGATGCACGCCCGATCGCGCCCAGCGCGCAGCGGTCTCGCATACCCGGCTCATGACCCAGTCGCCCAGCGCGACGATCATGCCGCTTTCCTCGGCAACCGGCACGAAGGCGCCGGGCATGATGAGCGCGCGTTCGGGATGGACCCAGCGCACCAGCGCCTCGGCCGTGACCGCATGGGCCACGCCGCCATGGCTCATTTCGATCTGTGGCTGAAATTCCAGCAGGAATTCGTCGCGCTCCAGCCCCAGCAACAGGTCGCGTTCCAGTTCGGCCCGGTCCGCCGCTTCCAGCGCCAGTTCGGCGGTGAACATCTCGGCGCGACCCCGGCCTTCATGCTTGGCATGATACATGGCGATGTCGGCCGATCGCAGCAGCGCGGACAGGCTGTCGCCATGGTCGGGGTAGCAGGCGATACCGATCGACGCGCCCAGATCGACATGCTGGCTGCCCAGTTCGAATCGTTCGCCCAGCGCGAACTGGATGGCACGCGCGATGCGTGAAGCCGCATCGCGATTGGGCAGGGTAGGGAAGAACATGGTGAACTCGTCGCCGGCCAAGCGGCCGATCACGGCGTCGCCCAGGCCTGCGCTGACCTGGGCCATCACCACTTCGCGCAGGCGACCTGCTACGCGCGCCAGCAACTGGTCGCCGGCCGCATGGCCCAGCGTATCGTTGACCGCCTTGAATCCGTCCAGGTCGATGAAGAACAAGGCGGCCGGTCCCGCACCGTCACGCTCGACGAGCAGGCGTTCGACCTGCCGGCAGAAGCTGGTGCGGTTGGCAAGGCCGGTCACCTGGTCGAACAGCGCCAGCGTCTGGACATGGTCCAGATTGGTGCGGACCTGGCTGAACAGGCTTTCCATCGCCACCGACAGGTCGGGCAGTTCCAGTCCGATCTCGGCGGGGACATGGGAATGAAGATCGCCATGAGCGGCGGCCAGCAGCCGCTCCGTCGCGGTATCGATGGCGCTTGCGGTGGCGGCGATGGTGCGCTGGGCCGATGCCCAACTCATCGTGCCGCACAGGATCGCGATGATCAGGGATCGGCCGACATCGACCAGATCGTCGGCCGCACCATGGCCCAATAGCAGCGACAGGATGAAGACGAGCGCGCCGGCCGCACAGGCAAAGGCAGCAGCGCGGCTTTTCACTGTCACGCCCTGCATGTGCCTCCCTGCCTGCTCAAAGCCCCCGATAATCGGTGCTGCTGGATCAGGCGGATATGAAGGACAGTGGTTAAGAAAAGGTCAGTGGCTGCGCAAATTGCGTCATTTTTTGCGGCGCAGGATCAGGTAGATGGCGCCGTCGCCGCCATGACGGGGATGGGCGATGCGCACGCTGGCGATGCGATCGGCATAGGGGCTGGTCTCCAGCCAGTGGCCGATCTCGCCCCGGATCGCGCCGCGCCGGCTCGAATCCCCGTGGCTGCTGGCTTTTGGCGGCTTGCCGGTCACGACCAGCAGCACCCGGACATCACGGGCAATCGCTGCCGCCAGCGCCTGATTAAGCCTGACATGGGCACCGGCCAGATTATGGCCGTGCAGATCGATCGACATGTCGGGGGCGATGTTGCCGCTACGGATTCGCTTTTCCCAGCCAGTGTCGAGTACGGCCGCTGGCGTGCGGGCGGGGGTGATCGGCACCGCCTTGGCAGGCTGCGGCGTTAACCTTGTTTCCGGGATCGGCACCGGGGCGACAACGGGCAGGGGCGGACGGATCAGCCCCGGCCGCAGCGGCCGGACCGAGCGCGTCAATGCGCCCCAGAGCGCCTGCTCTTCAGAAGATAGGGTCCGGCGTCGCATGGCGCGCGATCACGGGCGCGCCAGCCGTGCGGCGGACCCGATCGGCAGCAATATCAGTGCGCTGCCCCGAGCGGACATGCCGCCGGCAATGCCGCGCGCGCGGTCGCCTGCCCCCCAGAAACTGTCGAACCGATTGGCGCCCTTGATCGCGCCGCCGGTATCCTGGGCGATCCAGATGCCATTGGGTTCGGCCCGGTCCAGCGACAGCAGGACAGGGGCGCCCAGTGGAATATATTTGGGATCGGCCGCCACCGTCGCCTCGGCCGTAACCGGTACGCCCAGCGCGCCGATCGGTCCCGCGCCGGTCAATTCACGGAAGAAGACGAAGCTCTTATTCTCGTTCATGATCGCCGCGCCCTCAGCGGGGTGGGCGCGCAGATATTGCATGATGTCCTGCATCGACCCGGCCTGAATCAGGCCGCGATCCTTCATCAGCTTGCCGATGCCGGTATAGTCGCGCCCATTCTGCCCATCATAGCCGATGCGCATCACGCCGCCGTTGGGCAGGGTCAGCCGGCCGCTGCCCTGGACCTGCAGGAAGAAGAATTCGACCGGGTCGGCGGCCCAGGCCAGCTCCAGCCCGCGCCCGGCGAGCGATCCGTCGACGATCTGCGATCGCTCGTCGAACGGCACGAAATTGCTGCCCTGCACCTTGCCGCGGATGGTGCGGCCCTTCAGGCTGTCGCTGAACAGGCCGAGGTTGACGTCGATCAGTTCCGCCGGGCGGCGATAGATCGGCACCTGATAGCCGGGCTGGCGGGTGCGCGACCCGGCGATTTCCGGCTCATAATAGCCGGTGACGAAGGCCTTGCCCTCGCCCACCTGCACCGCCTCGAAATAGCGGGAGAAAAATTCGGCGGCGGTCGCTTCGGGCCAGCTCGACGCCGCGCTGCATGCGCTGTTCCAGTCCGATCCGCGCGTGAGGCCGCTCTGGTCGGTGCGCTTCATCAGCGTCGGACAGGAAATGCGAAAGGCCTGGAGAGCGGCGCGGGCGCGCTCGCCGGACGGGATCAGGCTGGCAATGTCGGGGCCGGGCGTGACGCCCAGGCCGGCGGCATTGGCCTGCTCCGTGGACAGGTCGCTCGGCGATACGGTCGGCAATTTGGGCGGCAGGGTGGGGCGGGGCGTGGCAGGAACCGGCCGGGTCGCGCCTTCGCCGCTACCGTTCGGCCGGCTTGGTGCAGGGCCGCTGGCCGATGGCGGAATTACGCCGCCCGCGCAGGCGGACAGCATCAGCGCCGCAAGCAGCGCCCCCCCCGAATGACGCAGGCTCACGCTGCCTCGTCGGTTTCGCTGAGCTTCCAGTTGGGATCCGCGCTGCGGATGTCGCGGGTGAAGGTCCAGATATCGTTGGTGCCGACAGCGTCGGTCAGCGACCCGGCGATGACATTGCCGTCCTTGTCGCGGGTGACGGCGGCAATGTCTGCCTCGAACCGCAGCGAGACTTCAGCGATGCGGCCATTGACGCTGGCATCGACGATCTGTGCCTTCTCGATCCGTACCAGGCGGTTGTCGAGCAAATGGCCTTCCGCTTCGCGCGCCGCGATCGCTTCCTCGAAGGAGCCGAGAACATCGGCATCGCACAGCCAGGCCAGTTCGTCGCGATCACCGCGCCAGAAGGCTTCCAGCACCATCTTGTAGGCGCTCTTGGCGCCCTCGACGAACTGCGGCACGTCGAAGCTGCGATCGGCACTGATCAGCGCGCGCACGCCGGCTTCGCCTGCCGGGGTAATGAGGCCTTCGGCCAGGCGAACCGAATCGCCCGTCGCTTCCGGCATCGGGCGGGGCTGCAAGCCGCCCACCTTGGCGCGTTCCTCCGCCGGACGCAGCGCAGGCTCCTGCTCATGGCCCGTCCGCTTTCCAAGAACGGAATAGAGCCGCAGTGCCAGGAAGCCGGCAATCATGGCGAGGATGACGATCACGTACACGGAGGCAAATACCCTTTGTTCGGGATGATGTTCCATCAACATAGGCATGTTTGCACGATACTTCAAATATCGGCTTGCCCTGTAATGCGCAGCAATTGGCCGACGTTGCTTCCTGTCGGGCGGCATTGCCCTGATCTTTCGCCACTGCTAAGCGCGCGGATCGATATGGCGGGCTGTTCCGGCCCTTCGAGCAACGAACGATCAGCAAGGATTTGAGGACAATGGCCGACGAAGCCGACACCATCCAGACCAACGTGACCGGCAATGGCGCCGACACCGCGCCGCAGATCGCGCTGATCAGCCAATATGTGAAGGATCTGTCGTTCGAAAATCCGAACGCTCCGGCCGTCTATCAGTGGCAGGACCAGCCCCAGATCGACGTCCAGTTCAACATCGGCGCCGACCGCGTCGGTGACGAAGTGCTGGAAATCGCCCTGAAGATCGAGGTCAAGGCTGTCGCGCCGCAGGGCACCGCCTTTGCCGTCGAACTGGTCTATGCGGCCCTGTTCGGCATGCGCAACGTGCCCGAGGACCAGATTCAGCCCTTCATGCTGGCCGAAGCGCCGCGCCTCGTCTTCCCCTTCGCGCGCCGCGTACTGGCCGACGCGATCCGCGACGGCGGCTTCCCGCCGCTGCTGCTCGATCCGATCGATTTCGGTGCGCTCTATCTGCAGCAGGCCGAACAGATGCAGGTAACCACGGGCGAACCCGCCGGCCACGCCTGATTGCATCATGCTCCTGATTCCCGTTCGGGCTGAGCCTGTCGAAGCCCGAACGGCATGGAGAGCCGCCGCATGAAATTGGTGAAGGCCCTTGGCTCGGTCGGCGGGCTGACGCTCGCCAGCCGGGTGCTCGCGCTGGTGCGCGATTCGCTCGCGGCCCGTTATGTCGGCGCCGGCTTCGCGTCGGATGCTTTCAACGGCGTCGCCTTCCGCCTGCCCAACATGTTCCGCGCCCTCTTTGCCGAAGGCGCCTTTTCCGCCGCCTTCATCCCGCTGTTCAACAAAAAGGCGGCCGGGCCGGGCGGCATGGCCGACGGCTATCATTTTGCCGAGCGTGCGCTGGCGGTGCTGCTGCCGGTCCTGATCCTGTTCACGATCGTCCTGCTGGCGGCCGCCTGGCCGATCACCTGGGCGTTGTCGGGCGGCTTCTCGCGCCAGAATCCGACGCCGGATCAGTTCGCCTTCGCCGTCACTTTGTCGCGCATCACCATTCCCTATCTGGCGCTGATCAGCCTGGCCTCTTTGCTGGGCGGCATCTTGAACTCGCTCGACAAATTCTGGGTCAATGCGGCCGCACCGATCCTGCTCAACGTCGCGATGATCGCCGGCCTGTGGTTCTTCCACGGCGCCGACGAATATGAAACCGCACGGGTACAGGCGATGTCGGTCACGGTTGGCGGCGCGCTGCAACTGCTCTGGCTGATCTGGGCCTGCAAGCGGGCCGGCGTCTCGATGAAATTGAAGCGTCCGCGCCTCGACGCCGACGTGCGCGAGCTGCTGCGCCTGATCGTGCCGGCCGCTGCCGGCGCCGGCGCGTCGCAGATCAACCTGCTGATCTCCACCGCCCTGTCGGGCTGGCTGCTCGCCTCGGGCTCGATCACCTATATCTATTATGCCGATCGGTTGAATCAGTTGCCGCTCGGCCTGATCGGCATCGGTCTGGGCACCATCCTCCTCCCCACCATCTCGCGCATGTTGTCGAAGGGCGAGGATCAGGCGGCGATGGAGACGCAGAACCGGGGCATCGAACTCGCCCTGTTCCTGACCCTGCCGGCGACCGTCGCCTTCATCACCGTGGCCGAACCTATCGTGCGCGGCCTGTTCCAATATGGCCGCTTCAGCGCCGAGGATGCGATGCGCTGCGGCTGGGCACTCTCCGCCTTCTCGATCGGCCTGCCCAGCTATGTGCTCGTGAAGGTGCTGACGCCGGGCTATTATGCGCGCGGCGATACGAAGACGCCGGTGCGCTATGCGATGTTGTCGATCGCCATCAATATCGTCGGCAATCTCGCGATGATCCCCACGCTTGGCCATATCGGCCCGCCGCTCGCCACCGCGCTCTCCTCCACCGTCAATGTCGCGATGCTCTATCGCACCTTGGTCGCGCGTGGGCATTTTACGGCAGACCCGCAACTGCGCCGCCGCATCCCGCGCCTCGCCGTGGCGGCGGTCGTCATGGGCGTTGCGCTCTGGGCGGGAGAGGATCTGCTCGATCCGATGCTCTCGGGCACGATGGTCAGCCGCTATATCGGCCTTGCCCTGCTTGTCGGCGCGGGCGTCGCGCTGTACGGGCTGGCATGCTTCGTCACCGGCGCCTATCGCCTATCCGACCTCAAGGCGCTGATGCGGCGGCGAGGCACCACATAATCAACAGAATGGATTAGAGTAATGCGCGTCCTTTCCGGCATCCAGCCCACCGGCAATCTGCACCTTGGCAACTACCTTGGCGCGATCCGCAACTGGGTGAAGATGCAGGACGAGATGGATGAAGGCAGCCAGTGCTTCTTCTTCCTCGCCGACATGCACTCGATCACCGTGCATGAAGGGCGCGAGCAGCGCATCCGCAACGTGCGCGACATGGCCGCCGCCCTGGTTGCCTCGGGCATCGATCCCGATCGCTCGGTCCTCTTCAACCAGGCGCGCGTACCGGCCCATGCCGAACTCGCCTGGCTCTTGAATGGCACCGCGCGGATTGGCTGGCTCAACCGGATGACCCAGTTCAAGGACAAGGCGGGCAAGGATCGCGAGGGTGCGTCGGTCGGCCTGTTCGTCTATCCGGTGCTGCAGGCGGCCGACATCCTGCTCTATCAGGCGACCCATGTTCCCGTGGGCGAGGACCAGAAGCAGCATCTCGAGCTGTCGCGCGATATCGCCACCAAGTTCAACACCGATTTCGGCGTCGATGTCTTCACCCTGCCGGCGCCGATCATCCCCAAGGAATCTGCGCGCATCATGTCGCTGCGCGACGGCACGGCGAAAATGTCCAAGTCCGATCCTTCGGATATGAGCCGCATCAACCTAACCGACGAGGATGATGCGATCATGACCAAGGTGAAGAAGGCCAAGACCGATCCCGAGCCGCTGCCCGAAACGGCGGAGGGTCTGGCCGGTCGTCCGGAAGCGACCAACCTGGTCGGCATTTACGCCACCCTGTCGAACAGCACGCCTGACGCAGTCTGCGCGCAGTTCGCGGGCAAGGGCTTTGGCGCGTTCAAGCCGGCGCTGGGCGAGTTGCTGGTCGAAACGCTGCGGCCGATGCGCGAGCGTTTCGTGGAACTGCGCACCGACGATGCCGCGCTTGATGCGATCCTCGACAAGGGCGCGGCCAAGGCGGCGGCGGCGGCCGAACCGACCCTGCGCGCCGCCTATGATGCCATGGGTCTGATGCGCTGAGCCAACTGGAAGGACGGGCGCGAACTGCGCCCGTCACTTACCTTCTTCGATCGTTTCGAATGTCATCGCCATGCGCATCTTCTTGCGCACGGGATTGCCGGCGCTGTCCCGCTGGATCGGATAACGCCGACTGAGAATTTGCGTTGCGCAATGTTGTTCCGGCATCGGCTTGTCGTTGATCGTCGCGACGCAGTCCGATGCGCTGCCATCGGTGTTGATCGTGAAGGTCGTGACCTGCCGGAACGGCAACGGGGGTAGTCGGAAGCTGCCATCGGACTCCGGTATCCGCCAGTTGATCTTGTTGCTGTAGCTTCCGACTAGGGGCTTGCCGTTCGTGTCGCGCGCAGGCGTAAAACGGGCGCGAGCTATGAGTAGGTCGCAGGTGGCCTGATCCAGTGTGGCGGCGCCGCTGCTGGAACTGATCGTGCATTTTACCGGCACGCCATTCTTGTCGATGTCCAGCAAAAAGGCAGTAACTCCCTCCTGTCCCTCGCGCAGTGCCGTTGCCGGATAATCTTCGGACGTGACCCAGTCGCCCGGATTTCCGGTTGGCGTGGGCGAAGACGCGGCTGCTATCAGCAAGGGAGCGAACAGCGGCAGGGTGAGAAAGGCATGCTTCATGCGGCTTTCCTGCAACAGTCTGTCACTCTTTTCCAGTGGTTTGACGGATCGTTCTGCGACATGGCGTCATGGATGTGCGGACATGGCTTGCGTCCAATCGACGGGTTGGTGCGTTCAAACGATGTTCAGTTGCGTTTTGCTAGAGCAGGGCGCAAGAAGACTAACAGGCATCCGCCTGATTCAGGACGCGAAAAAATGAAAGCTTTCAGCAAGATCGGCCTTTTCGCAGCGCCCGCGCTGGCGTTGGTGGCCCTGTCCGGCTGCGCCACGTCGTTCAAGGCGGACGTCGCCCGTTTCCAGCAGCTCCCCGCACCCGCAGGGCAGAGCTACACGATCGTTGCCGACGATCCCAAGCTCGCCGGTGGGCTCGAATTTTCCCATTATGCCCAGATGGTCGGGCAACGCCTGACCCAGACCGGCTATGTCGCCGCTGGCGATCCGGCCAAGGCCGACCTCATCGTGCGTGTCGCCTATGATGTCGACAATGGCCGTGAGCGTGTGCGCTCGACCGGTGGTTTCGGCCCGAGCCCCTATTTCGGTGGTGGCTGGGGCTATGGCCGCTGGGGTCGCCCCTGGGGCTATGGCTTCTATGATCCCTGGCTGTTCGGCGGTGCTGGCTTCAACGACGTGTCGAGCTACACCGTCTACACCAGCGATCTCAGCATGAAGATCGATCGTGCGGCCGACAATCTGCGCCTGTTCGAGGGCAAGGCCAGCGCCCAGTCGTTGTCCAACAAGCTGACCTATCTGGTGCCCAATCTGATCGACGCGATGTTCACCAATTTCCCCGGCCAGAATGGCGAGGATGTGAAGATCACCCTGCCGCCCGAAAAGAAGGGCTGAGCAGTCAAGATACGGTCGGCTCCCAGCCAGACCAAAATTGCCCGGCGATCCCTGCGATCGCCGGGCTTTCTTTTTGCCTGCAACATCTTAGGCTGGCAGGAAGGGGAGCGATGCCGTCAAGATGCGGGGGACGGGCATGTCGTTGACGATACGGATATTGATCGCGCTGGTCGCGGGGCTGGTGGCGGGTATCGCCTTGTCCGAATATGGCGGCGAGCTCGACGCGGCGGTGGTTGATATCGCGCAGCCGGTCGGCAAGGCCTGGCTGAACGGGCTTCAGATGCCGCTCATCCCGCTGATCTTCGCCCTGTTGGTCACGGGCGTGGCCTCTGCCGCGACCACCGCGCGGACCAGCGGCACGGCGGCACGCACCCTCCTTCTCTTCGCCCTGCTGCTGCTTGGCTCGGCCAGCGTCGCCGCATTGCTTGGCCCTCTGCTGCTCCAGCTCTGGCCGGTCCCGGCCGGCGCCGTTGGCGCGCTCGCTGGTGCCGGCCCGGCGACGGACGTGCCCGGCATACGCCCCTCGGCCGAATGGCTGCTCGGTTTCATCCCGGCCAACCCGATCCATAGTGCGGCGGAAGGGCAGGTGGTCGCCGTCGTCCTGTTCGCCCTGGTTTTCGGTTTTGCCGTGACCCGTGTAGCAGAGGATCGGCGTATCGCCCTGAGCGGCTTTCTCGCCGCGCTGGTGGACACATTGCTGGTCATGGTCGGCTGGGTGCTCTGGCTCGCGCCGGTCGGCGTCTTTGCGCTGGCGCTGGTCGCGGGCAGCCGCTCCGGTCTCGCGACTGCCGGTGCGCTGCTCCACTATATCGGCTTCATCGTCCTCATTTGTCTGGCTGTGACGGCGCTGGTCTATCCGTTGGTGATCCTGCTTGGCCGGATTGCGCCCGGCCGCTTCGCCCGTGCGGCCTTGCCGGCCCAACTCATCGCCTTTTCGACGCAAAGCTCGATCGCCTCGTTGCCGGCGATGATTGCGGCCAGCGACGGGCCGCTCGAAATACGCGAAAGCACCCGGTCGATCGTCCTGCCGCTCGCCATCTCGCTGTTCCGTATCACCAGCCCGCCGGCCAATCTCGGCGTTGCCCTCTATGTGGCGGCGATGAACGGGGTAGCGCTCGGCCCGGTGCAGATCATGCTGGGCGTTGTGGTCGCCGCGATCGTCAGTCTGGCGGCCGTCGGCCTGCCGAGCCAGATCACCTTCTTCACCACCACCGGCCCGATCTGCCTCGCCATGGGCGTCCCGGTCGAGGCGCTGCCGCTGCTGCTGGCTGTCGAAACCGTGCCGGACATTTTCCGCACCGTCGGCAATGTCACCGCCGACATGGGCGTCACCCATATCATAGATCGCTTGGGAAGCGGAACGGGCATCAGGGATTGATGGCTGCTAACGACCATAAGCCGCCCTCACCATCATCGTCACCCTGAACTTGTTTCAGGGTCCATTCCTCCCAGCAGACCAATGGCTTGTTGGGCCTGATAGATGCTGAAACAAGTTCAGCATGACGTTAGTGGAATGGCAGGAAACCACCCCATCATGACATCGGACAGATTGTCCTACTGCGGGCTTTTATGATCTATCCTGTCGGATGCAGAGGCCAACGCTTCCTGATCCGGCATCGGCCGATGCGCCGCTGGCGCGTGGCTGTCGCTTCACTGTCGTTTCATCGTAGCGTCAATGGTGCGTCAGCATGACCCTGGTGTCGCGTCCGTGGCGCTCAACTGTCGCGTCACAGACGCGTTGGCGTGGCGTTTCAGGCGCAAATGGCCCAAAACAGCCTCACGACACTGTGAACTTCGGACTGTCGCGTCGTAAACCGGTTTCAGCCGCGCAACGCCCGCTCCGTGATCAGCCGGTAAATGCGGGTCAGGTCGTGCAGGTCGGCGATCGCGACGGCCTCGTCCAGCTTGTGCATCGTCGCATTGTTGAGGCCGAATTCGGCGACCGGGCAGAGGCGCGAGAGGAAGCGCGCGTCCGACGTGCCGCCGGTGGTCGACAATTCGGTGTCGAGGCCCGTCACGTCGCGGATCGCATCGCTGATCAGGGTGGACAGCGTGCCCGGCTGCGTCAGGAAGGGCTCGCCGCTGATCTTGGCCTCCACGCTGCCGCCCTCGCTCGCCGCGATCGCGCTGATCCGATCGATCAGCGACGCGCCGCTATGCTGGTCGTTGAAGCGGATCGAGATGCGCGCCGTTGCCGCCGCCGGGATGACATTATGGGCCGGGTTGCCGACTTCCAGGTCGGTGATCTCGATATTGCTGGGCTGGAACCAGTCGGTGCCCTCGTCCAGCACTTCGGCATCCACTTTGGCGAGGATGCGGACTAGCGCCGGGATCGGATTGTCGGCCAGGTGCGGATAGGCGACATGGCCCTGCGTGCCCGCCACCTTGATCCACATGTTGACCGACCCGCGCCGGCCGATCTTCACCACGTCGCCCAGCCGGGCCGAGGAGGTCGGTTCGCCAACCAGGCACATGTCCGGGTGCAGGCCATGGGCGACCATTCGGTCCATCAGCGCCAGCGTGCCATAGGTGGCCGGGCCTTCCTCGTCACCGGTGATGATCAGGCTGATCGTGCCGGGCAGGCTGTCGGGCAATTCGTGCAGCGCCGCGACGAAGGCGGCGATCGCGCCCTTCATGTCGACTGCGCCGCGGCCATAGAGCAGGTCGCCGCGCACCACCGGGGTGAAAGGATCGCTGGCCCAGCCATGGCCGGGCGGAACGACGTCGAGATGGCCGGCAAAGGCGAAATGCGGGCCGGCGCCGGTGGTGCGCCAGGCGAGCAGATTTTCGACCGGGCCGTCGGGTGCGACGCCGCTGACGAAACGGTCTACGGTGAAGCCCAGCGGAACCAGCATCGCTTCCAGCTCGGCGAAGACATCGCCGACGGCCGGGGTGACGGAGGGGCAGGCGAGCAGGCGCTCGGCCAGGGCCAGGGCGTCGTGATTGGTGCTGGTCTTGGTCATGGGGCAGCGTTAGCGAAAGCCGACTTTCTTGACCAGCGCAGAGGAGAGGGGCCATGCCGAAGATCGATCTTGCCGCCATTCCACAAAGCAATGCCACCGGCTATCCGGGCGATCATGCGCTGGCGGTGGCCGGTCGTTACTATCGCCGGCTGGCCCCGGCGACGGGTCTTGGCGATTTCGGCGTCAGCCATGTCGTGCTGAAACCCGGCGCAGCCTCATCGCAACGCCACTGGCATGAGGGCGAGGACGAATTTGTCGTCCTGCTGTCGGGCGAGGCGGTGCTGGTCGAGGAGGGCGGGCGCACGCCGATGGCACCGGGCGACATGGCGGCCTTCCCCAAGGGCGTGGCGGATGGCCATCATCTGCTCAATGAAAGCGATACGGATTGCGTCTTCCTTGCCTTTGGCCGTCCGTCTGTCAGTGATTGCCATTATCCCGATATCGATCTGCACCTGTCCGGTGGGGTCTATCGCCACAAGGATGGGAGCGTTTTTGCATGATGGATCGTCGTGGGTTGCTGGCCGGCATAAGTGGTGCTGTGGTCGCGGCGGGCATGCCCTCGGTTTCGGCAGCGGCGCCGGGCGGGCTGATCCGGCCGCCGCGCCTGCGTGAAGGGGATGTGGTCGGCCTAGTGGAGCCGGCGGGCTTTACCGATGACGCCTTCGACCTGGACCTGGTCAAGGAGACGATCCGGGCGATGGGGCTCAAGCCCAAGGCCGCGCCGCATCTGGTCGAGCGCTATGGCTATCTGGCGGGCAAGGATGCCGACCGCGCCGCCGACATCAACGCCATGTATGCCGACCCGGAGGTGAAGGCGGTGTTTGCGGTGCGCGGCGGCTGGGGCTGCGCGCGCATGCTGCCCTATCTCGACTTCAAGACGATCCGCGCCAATCCCAAGCTGTTGACCGGTTTTTCCGATATCACGGCGCTGCACCTGGCCTTTGCGGCCCGCGCCGGCTTCACCACCATCCACGGCCCCAATGCCGCCAGCGGCTGGGGCAAGCTCAGCTGGGACAGCTTCCGCGCGGTGGCGTTTGACGGGGCAACGCCGACCTATGTCAATCCGGTGGGGACGGAGGATCGGCTGGTGCCGCGCAGCGGCCGCATCCGTACCTTTGGCGGCGGCAAGGCGAACGGGCGGCTGCTGGGTGGCAATCTCACCGTGCTGACGGCGCTGATGGGCACGCCCTGGTTGCCCGATTTCACCGGCGCGATCCTGTTCGTGGAGGAAACCAACGAGGCGGAATATCGCATTGACCGGATGCTGACCCAATTGTCGCTGGCGGGCATATTGCCAAAGCTTGCCGGCTTCGTTTTCGGCCAATGCACCAGCTGCACGGCCACCGGCGTGTCCTATGGCGGCTTCACCCTGTCGGAAGTGCTGCAGCAGCATCTGGCGCCGCTCGGCATTCCTGCTTTCCAGGGCGCGCTGTTCGGTCATATCGCCAACCAGTTCAGCCTGCCGGTCGGCGCCCGCGCCGAAATCGATGCGGACGCGGGCACGATCCGGTTGCTGGAGCCGGCGGTCAGTTAGAGCCTGATCGTTTGAGCTGGAAGCGCTCCGCGCTTCCAGCGATGGCGTGAATCAGGCTCTATTCCTTTGTTGCGGGCTTGGCGCCGTCCAGCGAGGCGACGGTGCCATTGCCGATCGGCTCGCCTTTCATCCCCTCTGCAACCTTCTCGGCCGCCGCCATGACGCGCAGCACATTCTCGCCGGCCAGCTTGGCGATGTCGGCATCGCTCCAGCCGCGGCGCATCAGTTCGGCCAGCAGCGCGGGATAGGTGGCGACGCTGCCCAGCCCCTGGGGCAGCGATCCCACGCCGTCGAAATCGCTGCCGATGCCGACATGGTCGACGCCCGCAACCTTGGCGATATGGTCGATATGGTCGGCGACCATCGACAGGGTGACTACCGGTTCGGGATTGGCCTTTTCCCATTCCGCCAGCGCCTTCTTCGCGCCCTCGGGATCACCGATATAAAGGCCGCCAAAGGGCGGAGCGTTATAGCGGGCCATTTCCGCGCTGCGCGCCGCGCTCCAGACCCGGCGGGCCTCCGACACATATTGCGGCGCGAAATTGACCATGACCACGCCGCCATTGGCCGCGACCTGCTGCAGGATCGCGTCGGACACGTTGCGCGGCGTGTTGCACAGCGCGCGCGCGCTGGAATGGGAGAAGATGACCGGTGCCTTGCTGATCTTCAGTGCGTCCAGCATCACGCCTTCGCTGACATGGGCGAGGTCGACCAGCATGCCCAGGCGGTTGAGTTCATGCACCACCGCCTCGCCGAACGGGGTGAGGCCGTCATGCTGCGGATTGTCGGTGGCGCTGTCGGCCCAGGCGATGGTCCGGCTGTGGGTCAGCGTCAGATAGCCGGCGCCAAGGTCATGATAGGCGCGCAGCACGGCCAGGCTGCCGTCGATCTGGCCGCCGCCCTCGACCCCGATCATCGACGCGATCCGCCCGGACTTGTGCGCGGCGCGAACCTCGGCAGCGGTGGTGGCGAGGGTGAAGTCCTGCGGGTAGCGGCGGGCGAGGCTGTGGACCAGTTCGATCTGCTCGACCGTGTCCTTCACCTGCTGCAGTTCGGGCAGGTCGGCCGACACCCAGACGGACCAGAATTGCCCGCCCATCTGCCCGGCACGCAGGCGGGTGATGTCGGTATGATATTGGCTGGGGTCGAGCCGGTCGAGCGGCATGGTCCAGCGGGCGTCCCCGGCCTTGCCGGCCATCGCTTCGGGCCAGTCATTATGGCCGTCGATCAGCGGGGTGGCCTTCAGCACCTTGGCGATTCGCGCGGCATAGGGATCGGATGCGGGCGCGGCCGAGGCGGCGAAGGGGAGAGCGACGGTGGCGAGGAGCAGCGGCAGGGCTGCGAGGCGGAGGGATATCATGGCGCGGGAGACTAGGAGGGCGACGGATCAAGTCAATCGCGGCTGGCGGGCGGGTTCGACATTGGCTAGACCCTTGAATCGATGACGATCGATCCGCTGTTGCTGCTGCAGGCCTATGCCATCGGCGTGTTCCCGATGTCCGACGACCGGCAGGCGGACGATGTCTATTGGGTCGAGCCCAAAAGGCGGGCGATCCTGCCGCTCGATGGCCTTCACCTGTCACGTTCGCTGTCAAAGACGATCCGGCAGGACAGGTTTCGCGTCACCGCCAACCGCGCCTTTGCCGGCATCGTCGCCCTATGTGCGGAAGCTGCGCCGGATCGTCCATCGACCTGGATCAATGGCCCGATCGAGCGCGCCTATCGCCATCTCCACGAACTGGGTTTTGCCCATTCGATCGAATGCTGGGACGGGGATGAACTGGTCGGCGGCCTCTATGGCGTGGCGCTGGGTGGTGCCTTTTTCGGCGAGTCCATGGTGTCGCGCCGCACCGATGCGTCAAAGGTGGCGCTGGCCTGGCTGGTGGCGCGGATGCGTTTTGGCGGCTTCAGCCTGCTTGACTGCCAGTTCATGACCGATCATCTGCGCAGCATGGGCGCGCAGGAAATCAGCCAGCGCGACTATCTTCAGTTGTTGGGCGTTGCCGTCGGCGACGTGCCGCTGGGAGCGGGCGACGCGGTGCTGTCGGCCGGTTCGGGCTCGGCGGCCGAACTGGCGTTTGCACCGCTGGCCGGCGATGCGGCGGCAGGCACCTTGCCCTTGTCGCCCAGCTTGACCGTGGCAGGACCGCTTTCGGGCCATTCCATCGTGCAGCTCTTGACCCAGACGTCATAGACCGGGTGCTGGACGACATTGCGGTCGGGCCGTTCGCGGAACAGCCAGCCGGAAAAATTGCGGCGCCACTTGCCGTCGGAACTGCTGCGCACGTCCAGCTGCACGAAGGCGCCGGTTTCCTGCACATTCTCCCAGGGGGCCGTGGTCTCGCATGCCTGCAGGCGGACGATGGCGTCGCCGACGCGCAACGCCTCGCCGGGCTTCATCGTCAGGTCGCGGGTCAGGCCGTTGCGCTTGTTGAGCAGGCCGATCACGGCGGTGCGCTCGGCCATCGGCGTGCCGGACAGGCTGGCCTCGTCCGCGTTGCGGATAGGCTGGCCCTCGATCTTCACCGGGCCGCTCTGATTCGCTTCTGGCGCATCATTGCGACCGCAGGCCGCCAGCAGCGCGCACCCCAGAAGCGGCGCGCCAAGCAGGATCGGCGGGAATCCCCCCGCCGGACGCCGAATCATGCCGCGTCGGGGCTCCATGCCTCGTAATCGCCGGTCGCCTTCTGGCGCTGGCCGCCCTTTTCGAGCGCGCCTGAGGGACGGTAGGCGTTGGCGGTGCCGGTCGCGTTGGGGGTGAATTCCTTTTCCCAGATGCGCGGTGGCGGCAGGAAACTTTCGGGCGTGCCCTCGATCGAGTGGTGCAGCCAGCCATGCCATTCGGCCGGCACGCGGCTCGAATCATTGGCGCCGTTATACATCACCCAGCGGCGCGTCAGGCCGTTCGGATCGATGCCGCCTTCATAATAGACATTGCCCTGATGGTCCTCGCCCACTTTCGTGCCCTTGCGAGCCGTGAAGAGCCAGGTGCCGAAGGTGGCGCCATTCCACCAGGTGAAGATGTTTGCCAGGATACCCATGGCCGATGCGCTTAGCCGCTGGGATTGACGTGGGCAAGGACGATATGGCCCTAACGGGCGGTTGTCGGGCAGAAATCGAGGTCGATCGCGCTCTTGCCTTCGGTTGTTGCGCATTTGCCCCAGGATAGGCGGTCGCCTTCCTTGATGCCCAGTTCCGCGGCGCGGCCGCCGCGCAGTTCCAGCACCGCCACCACCGGCACGCCGGCGGACACCGGCTCGCGCGAATAAGGGGCGACATTGGCGCCGATGAAGGCGATCGTGCCGTCGGTATGGATGAACAGCATGTCGAGCGGGATGACCGTGTTCTTCATCCAGAAGCTGGCGGTGCGCGGCGGCTCCATCGGGAACAGCATGCCCTTGTCGGCATCCAGCGCCTTGCGGAACATCAGCCCCTGTTCCTGCTCCGCTTCGGTCCGGGCGACTTCCACGTCGAAGCGATGCGCGCCCTTCGCCGTGTGGATGACGAGGGGGAGCAGCGCGCCCTGTGGCGCGGCGGCCTGGACATTGCCGCTGTCATTTGCGGCATCGGGCTTGGCAGAACAGGCCAGGAGCAGCGCGGGCAGGGCGGCGGCGAAAAGCAGTCGGGTAAGGGGCATGCGATCCTGCCTAGCGGGTTTCGGGGAGGTGCGGGAGAGAATTAACCCTCAATCCTCCGCGTCGGGGAAGTCGCCGGGTGCTGCATCGACCCAGCGCCGGGCCAGGGCATAATCATGGCCGGCGCGCAGGAAGGCGGCGATCGCCTTTTCCCGTCCCTTGGGATCGGGCGCCTGCATTGCATAGGGGCCGATCCGCTTGCGTCGGGCGAATCGGTCGGCAGCCGCCCAGCGATCAGCCTGTGCCTGGGCATCGGCGGCACCACGATCGGCCTCCTCTATGCCGGCGGCGCGCAGCGTTTCGGTGACGCGGCGGGCGCCATAGCCGCGCCGGCCAAGGGCGGCGCTCTTCATCAGGGCAAAGCTGCTGTCGTCGACATAGCCCAGTTCTGCAAAGCGGGCGACCAGCGCTTCGGGATCGGCCGGCGCTTCCCCGCCCCATCCGCGCTCGCGCAATTTGCGCGCAAGATAGGCGAGCAGCTTGCCGCGGCTGGTCGCGAACCGGCCGACATAGCGCAGCGCCAATTCGCGCAAGGCGTCTTCGTCCAGGGGGCGGGGCGGGCGTTTGCTGGTCATGACCGGTCGTGCATTGTGCGCCATCATGCGCTAAGCGCCATCTTTATGCCACAGTCGGGCCGGAATTTTACCGCGCCTTATGGTCTAGAAGCACAGGCTGGATTGAAACTATCCGGTGCAAGTCGACGTCAAAACTGATAGCGGCCGCCGGAATATGACAGATATGACATTGGGTGACACCAATATGACGGGTTCGCAGATTATGATGGCACCTACGCCGACCAACGATGTTCTTCCGCGCCGCTTCTCCGATTTCGAGACGTTGGGCGAAGCGTTGGATTATGCGGCGCAGGGCAAGCGCGGTCTCAATTTCCATGATGCGCGCGGCAATCTGGCGCGGCCCTATCCGTTCAGCGAACTGCGCGAGGACGCGATCGCCTGTGCCCATCGCCTGATCGCCCATGGCGTGAAGCCCGAGGACCGCGTCGCCCTGGTCGCTGAAACCGGCGCCGACTTCGCCATGCTGTTCTTCGGCATCGTCTATGCCGGCGCCTGGCCTGTGCCGCTGCCGCTGCCGACCAGCTTTGGCGGCAAGGAAAGCTATATCGACCAGCTCAATGTCCAGTTGTCGAGCTGTGACCCGATGCTGTTCCTCTTCCCCAAGGAACTGGAGGACATGGCGGGCGAATCCGGTCGGCAGAAGTCGGTCGAGAGCATCGCCTTCGAGGATTTCATCGCCCGCGAAGCGATCGCCTGCGACCTGCCGCAGGCCAAGGGCGAGGAAATCGCCTATCTGCAATATTCGAGCGGTTCGACCCGCTTCCCCCATGGCGTCGCCGTGACGCACCATGCGCTGCTGTCCAACCTGTCGGCGCACAGCCATGGCATGGAAGTGCAGGAAAGCGATCGCTGCATCAGCTGGCTGCCCTGGTATCATGACATGGGCCTGGTCGGCTGCTTCCTGTCGGTCGTCGCCAATCAGGTGTCGACCGACTATATGAAGACCGAGGATTTCGCCCGTCGTCCGTTGGCCTGGCTGGACCTGATCAGCCGCAATGAAGGCACCTCGATCAGCTATTCGCCGACCTTCGGCTACGACATCTGCGCGCGTCGCATGTCGAGCCAGACCAAGGCTGCTGACCGTTTCGACCTGTCGCGCTGGCGCCTGGCCGGCAATGGCGCTGACATGATTCGCCCCGACGTGATGCAGAGCTTCGTCGATGCGTTTGGCGATGCCGGCTTCAGCCCCAAGGCGTTCCTGCCGAGCTATGGCCTGGCCGAAGCGACCCTGGCGGTCACTATCATGCCGCCGGGCGAAGGCATCATCGTCGAACTGGTGGAGGAAACCGACCTGTCGGGCGGTGCCGCACCGGAAGGCCGTCCGCAACGTTTCCGCTCGATCGTCAATTGCGGCAAGCCCGCCAAGGACATGATCGTCGAGATCCGCGACGAGGATGGCGGCCTGATGAACGAGCGCCAGATCGGCAAGGTCTGGACCACCGGCCCCTCGCTGATGGTCGGCTATTTCCGGGATCCCGAAGCGACCGAGGCCTGCATGGCGGATGGCTGGCTGGACACGGGCGACATGGGCTATCTGTCCGATGGCTATCTCTACATTGTCGGTCGCGCCAAGGACATGATCATCATCAACGGCAAAAATCACTGGCCCCAGGATATCGAATGGGCCGTGGAGCAGCTGCCGGGCTTCAAGCAGGGCGATATTGCCGCCTTCGCGATCACCACGCCGGGCGGCGAGGAAGCGCCGGCGGTGCTGGTCCATTGCCGCACCTCCGACAATGAGGAGCGTTCGCGTCTGCGCGACCAGATTCGCGAGCGGGTTCGCGCCATCACCGGCATGAACTGCGTCGTCGAACTGGTGCCGCCGCGCACCCTGCCGCGCACCAGCTCCGGCAAGCTCAGCCGGTCCAAGGCACGCAACCTCTATCTGACCGGCGAGATCCGTCCTTACGATATCGCTGCCTGATCGGGCGACGCATACCGATTGATAACCATTGCCTGCTAGGCCGGGCATGTGGGTATCGAGCAAGGGCAATCCGAAACCGACCGACAGGGACGGGGCTCGCTAAGGGCGATGATGGGGCTCGCACGCCTCGTCGATGAAGCCGATATGCGCGTCCTGACTGCCCAGTTGCAGTCGGCAGATAGCGTCGCGCTGCTGCGTCTGGCGATGAACGTGTTCGGCCTGCTGTTCCTCTGGCGCGTGTTTGGCAGCCATGTTTCGGCGACCGTCATGATCGGCTGGAGCGTCGCGCTGATCGGTGCCGTTGCTATCAGTGCCCTGTTGATCCATCGCCGGAAGATCGGTGCCGGCGGCGTGCCGCAGGCGCGCGACCTGCGCCGCCATGCCCTGACCGGCCTGCTGCACGGCCTGGTCTGGGCGGCCTGCATGACGCTTTTTTCGAGGGGAGAGGGGGCTGAGCATCTCGTGGCGCTCTGGACCCTCATCAGCTGCATCATGGTGTGCGGCGCAATCAGCTATGCGGCGACGCCGCTGGCCGCGATCGCTTTCCTGGTGCCCTGCATCGTCGGCCTGTCGGCGATGTTCGACGGCGAAACCCTGTTACCGCTGCGGGCGCTCGCCACCAGCTATGCACTGTCGCTGCTGGTCGGTTGCCTCATCTATGCCCGCACCTTCGCGCGCCAGCACAGCACCACGGTCCAGCTGGCCGAGCAGACCGAAGTCGTCAGCCTGTTGCTGCGCGAATATGAGCAGGGCGCATCCGACTGGCTGTGGCAGACCGATGCGCTGCGCCGGATCAGCGGCGTATCCCAGCGTTTCGCCGAAAGCGTCGGCATGACGCCGCAGGCGCTGGAAGGGGCGCCGCTGGTCCAGGTTCTGGCCGGCGCCGGATGGGAAAGCGGCCGCTTCGCCTCCAGCCTGCATAGCCTGGCGGATCATCTCAAGCGGCGGGAAAGCTTCAGCAATCTGGCGTTGCCCGTCGATGTGCAGGGGCGCACGCGCTGGCTCGAACTGTCGGCCTCGCCCCGCTATGATGACAATGGCAATTTCCAGGGCTTTCGCGGTGTCGGGTCGGACATCACCATCCAGCGGGAATCGGCCGACAAGATCGCCCAGTTGGCGCGGTTCGACACGCTTACCGGCCTGCCCAACCGCGCCCATCTGCGCGATGCGCTGGATCAGGCGATGGCAGACACCGGCAATCGCCGGCCCGGCTGCGCGTTCCTGATGCTCGATCTCGACCGGTTCAAGGCGATCAATGACAGCCTGGGCCATCAGGTCGGCGACCAGCTGCTCAGCCAGGTGGCGCAGCGTCTGCGCCATGTCTGTGGCGGTGCCGGATTTTGCGGTCGCATCGGTGGCGACGAATTTGGCGTGGTGATTGCGCGGATCGACGACGACCGGGCGGTGGCGCGCCTGTCGATCGCGATCATCGACGCCCTGTCGGCCCCCTATCAGATCGATCAGCATGTGCTGCATGTCGGGGCGTCGGTCGGCTCGGCCGTCTCGCCTATCGATGGGCATCAGTCCGAATCGATCATCCGCAGCGCCGATCTGGCGCTTTATCGCGCCAAGGACGAAGGCGGCGGTGTCCATTGCCCCTATGAGCCGCAGTTGCATGCCAAGGCGGAGGAACGGCAGCGGCTGGAGCAGGCGCTGCGCGAGGCGCTGGAGAAGGATCAGCTCCATCTTCTCTATCAGCCGGTCGTGGATGCGACGTCCGGCGTGATCACCGGGTTCGAGGCGCTGGCGCGCTGGACCCATCCCGAACTGGGGCCGATCCCGCCGTCGAAATTCGTGCCGGTGGCCGAAGAAGCGCGGCTGATCGGGCCGATCGGCGAATGGGTGCTGCGCACCGCCTGCCGCGAGGCGATGCGCTGGCCCGCGCATATAAGGGTTGCCGTCAACGTGTCGGCGGAGCAACTGCACCAGTCCAACTTCATCTCCGCGGTGATCAATGCGCTGGCCCAGAGCGGGCTCGATGCGCGGCGGCTGGAGCTGGAGGTCACCGAAAGCGTGTTCATGCATGAGGATGACGGCGCGCTGCGCGTACTGGATCAGTTGCAGTCGATGGGCATACAATTGTCGCTCGACGATTTCGGCACCGGCTATTCCTCGCTCGGTTATCTCAGCCGCACCCGTTTCAACACGATCAAGATCGACCGCAGCTTCGTCGTCGGGGCGGCGCATAACACGCCAGAGAATCTGGCGATCATCCGGGCGGTGGTGACGCTGGCGGAAAGCCTGGGCATGTCGACCACGGCGGAAGGGGTGGAAACCGCGACCGAACTGGACATGGTGCGCCGGCTGGGCTGTAAGAAGGTGCAGGGCTATTATTATGGCCGGCCGATGCTGCCGCAGGATGCGGCGCGCCTGTTCCCCGATCCGCCGGCGCATGCCTGCGCCGTTGGCTGAGGCAGGGTCTCAGCCTGCTGAACCTGCCGCTCGACCATCGTCCATAGCGCGCCGAAGGCCTGGGCCGGGGGGGAGGCGGGGGCGAACGCACCCAGCGGCTTGCGGCGGACCGTCATCTGCTCGATCGTGCTGGCCATGGGGATCGCGCCCCAGCCGGGCTGTTCGTCCAGTGCCTTGCGATGCAGGCTGCGGCGGCGGTCGACCATCGAATAGACCGGCAGGATCGGCGCATGATTGCCGCCGCGCTGGACCAGATAGCGCGCCACCTCGCCCATCGCGCGCTGTGACAGGGGAGAGGGGATGACCGGGATGACGATCAGGTCGGCGGCGCGCAGCACCTGCTCGCTGGTTTCGGTGAGGCCCGGCGGGCAATCGAGGATGATGCGGTCATAATCCTTGCCCAGGCTGTCGATCAGCTTGGCCAGCCGCTTCTTCTTGTCCATCTCGCGGAACAGATGGTCTAGGCTGCGCAGCGAGGTGTCGGCGGCGATCAGGTCCAGGCCCGGCACGGTGGTGGGCTGGATCAGCTTGCGGACCTCGACATCCTTGCTGAAGATGGCCTGGGCCGCATCGCGGCTTTCAAGATCGGTGGAGAGGAGCCAGCTCGACGCGGCCTGCGGGTCGAGATCCCAAAGCAGGGTGCGCCGTTTCGATATGCTCGCCGACGCCCAGGCGAGGTTGACCGAAAAGGTGGTTTTGCCAACGCCCCCCTTGAGGCTGTAGACGGCGATGGTCGCCAATGCCGGTTCCTTTGCCATGGGAGAGGAAGCTACGGCTTCCCCCCGTCAAAGCAAGGGCTCAAATCAGCCGCTTGTTACATGGGCGTGACAAGCGGCTGATATTCAGAGGATTTCCAGAACCTTGTCCTGGGGGCGGCAGAAGCGCACGCCCTTTTCGGTTTCGACGAAGGGGCGGTTCACATAGGCCGGATTGGCCGCCATCTCGTCCAGGATCGCATCCGCCGTCATGTCCGACAGGCCGCGTTCCTCGGCATCGGTGCCCATCTTGCGGATCGCTTCGGCCGGGGTCATCCCGGCGTCGGCGAACAGCTGGGCCAGCTTGTCGTGGGTGAAGGGGGTCTTCAAATATTCGACCACCTCCACCTCGACGCCTGGCGTTTCCTCAAGGATCGCCAGCGTCTTGCGCGACGTGCCGCATTTGGGATTGTGCCAGATGGTGGCCTTCACTGGCCATCCTCACGGGCAAGCCATTCTTCCAGCCACTTGATCGTATAGTCGCCGTTGAGGAATTCGGGATCCTTCAGCAGCGCCTGGTGCAGCGGGATGGTGGTCTTCATCCCTTCGATCACATATTCCTCCAGCGCGCGGCGCAGACGCATGATCGCGCCCTCGCGGGTGCGGCCATAGACGATCAGCTTGCCGATCATGGAGTCGTAGTAAGGCGGCACCTTATAACCCTGATACAGGCCGCTATCGACGCGGACATGCATGCCGCCCGGAACATGATAGCTGGTGACGGTGCCCGGCGAGGGCGCGAAGGTCTTGGGATCTTCCGCGTTGATGCGGCATTCGATCGCATGGCCGGTGAAGCGGATATCTTCCTGGTTCACCGACAGCGGCTTGCCTTCGGCAACGCGGATCTGTTCGCGCACCAGGTCGAGGCCGGTGATCATCTCGGTCACCGGATGCTCCACCTGCAGGCGGGTGTTCATCTCGATGAAGTAGAATTCGCCATTTTCCCACAGGAACTCGATGGTGCCCGCGCCGCGATAGCCCATGTCGGCCATCGCCTTGGCACAGATGCCGCCGATCCGTTCACGCTCGGCCTGGCTCAGGACGGGCGAGGGCGCTTCTTCCAGCACCTTCTGGTGGCGACGCTGCAGCGAGCAATCGCGTTCGCCCAGATGGATGGCATTGCCATTGCCGTCGCCGAACACCTGGATTTCGATGTGGCGCGGATTGCCGAGATATTTCTCGATATAGACGGTGGCGTCGCCGAACGCGGCCTTCGCTTCCGAACCGGCCTGCTGCATCAGCGTTTCGAGCTGGTCGGGCGAGGTGCAGACCTTCATGCCGCGACCGCCGCCGCCAGACGCGGCCTTGATGATCACCGGATAGCCGGCAGCATCGGCAATCGCGCGCGCTTCCTCGACATCGCTGACCGCGCCGTCCGAACCCGGCACCAGCGGCAGGCCGAGCGCGCCAGCGGTACGCTTCGCCTCAATCTTGTCGCCCATGGTGCGGATATGTTCGGGCTTGGGACCGACAAAGGCGAGACCATGAGCCTCGACGATTTCGGCGAACTTGGCGTTTTCGCTGAGGAAGCCATAGCCCGGATGGATCGCGTCGGCGCCGCTGATCTCGGCCGCAGAGATGATCGCGGCGATGTTGAGATAGCTGTCCTTGGCGGCGGGCGGCCCGATGCAGATCGCCTCGTCGGCGAGGCGCACATGCATGGCGTCGGCGTCGGCGGTCGAATGGACCGCCACCGTCTTGATACCCATTTCATGGCAGGCGCGGTGGATGCGCAGCGCGATTTCGCCCCGGTTGGCGATCAGCAGTTTTTCGATGGCCATGGGATCGCGGCCTTATTCGATGACGATCAGCGGCTGGTCATATTCGACCGGCTGGCCGTTATCGACCAGCACGGCCTTGACGGTGCCGGCGACGGGCGCGGTAATCGCGTTCATCACCTTCATGGCCTCGACGATCAGCACGGTTTCGCCGGCCTTTACCTGTGCACCGACGCGCGCGAAGGGCGCGGCGCCCGGCTCGGCCGAGAGATAGGCGGTGCCGACGATCGGCGACTTCACCACATTGCCGGCGGGCAGGGCAGGCTCGGCCGCCGCGGCGGGAGCAGCGGCCGGTGCCGCAGCCGGGGCAGCGACGGGTGCCGCTACGGCAGCGGGCGCTGCGAAGATGGGGGCGCCGCCACCGATCTTGCGCGCCACGCGAATCTTGCGGTCGCCGTCTTCAACCTCGATCTCGGTCAGGTTGGTGTCGTCCAGCAAAGCTGCCAGTTCGCGCACCAGGGTGACGTCCACCTGCATCGCGCCCTTGTCATGCTTGTCGTTCATGCTTGACCCTTGTCGTCTTTCAAAATGCGTTCTGGCGGCCAGCGCCTATGCTCATTTGCGCCAAAGCGCAACTTTTGTGCGTTCTACAGTTCCAGGGCTGCTTCGAGCGCCAGCATGTAGGACATGGCGCCAAAGCCTGCGATCGTGCCCTTGGCGGCCATGCCGACATAGGATTTGTGGCGGAAGGCCTCGCGCGTGTGCGGGTTGGACAGGTGGATCTCGATCACCGGCACGGTGATGCTCTTGATCGCATCATGCAGCGCGATGGAGGTGTGGGTATAGGCGCCGGGATTCATGATGATGGCATGGGCGCCCTCGCGATGCGCCTCCTGCACCCAGTCGACCAGGTGGCCTTCATGATTGGACTGGCGGAAATCGATCTCGACATGGGCGCGGTGGGCGGCGTCCTCCATCCGCTCGGCAATGTCGTCCAGCGTGTCATAGCCGTAGATTTCCGGTTCGCGGGTGCCGAGCATGTTGAGGTTCGGGCCGTTAAGAACATAGATTTTGCGTGTGTCCGCCATGGCGATCCCCCATTCGGTCGAGACTTGTCTGTTGCGGGCGCGGCGTCGCCGCCCCTATATGCGCGCTGATCTTTAGCCCTTCGTGTCGCGCCAAGTCGAGACACGTTTCCAGCCACGAACGGGATAATGTAGTGAGCATCGACGGCACCATCTCCATCCATATCAATGGCGAGCATCGCCGCATCCGCGACGGCCTGACCCTGGCCGAGCTGGCGAGCGAGCTGGGCTTCGCGCCGGAGAAGGTGGCGGTGGAGCGCAATCTGGAAGTGGTGCCGCGTTCGACCCTGGCCGATGTGAAGGTCGAGGATGGCGACGAACTGGAGATCGTGCATTTCGTTGGCGGCGGCGATATGTCCCCGGTGGATGACGATAGCTGGACGGTAGCGGGCAAGACCTTCCGCTCGCGCCTGATCGTGGGCACCGGCAAGTACAAGAATTTCGAGCAGAATGCCGCCGCGCTGGTCGCGTCGGGCGCTGAGATCGTCACCGTGGCCGTGCGCCGCGTCAATGTGTCCGATCCGAACGCCCCGATGCTGACCGACTATATCGACCCGAAGAAGGTCACCTATCTGCCCAACACCGCCGGCTGCTTTACCGGCGAGGAGGCGATCCGTACCCTGCGCCTGGCGCGCGAGGCGGGCGGCTGGGAACTGGTGAAGCTGGAAGTGCTGGGCGAGGCGCGGACGCTCTACCCGGATATGGTCGAAACGCTGCGCGCGACCGAGGTGCTGGCCAAGGAAGGCTTCAAGCCGATGGTCTATTGCGTCGACGATCCGATCGCGGCCAAGCGGCTGGAGGATGCCGGCGCGGTCGCGATCATGCCGCTGGGCGCGCCGATCGGGTCGGGTCTGGGCATCCAGAACAAGGTGACGATCCGCCTGATCGTGGAAGGCACCAAGCTGCCCGTGCTGGTCGATGCGGGCGTGGGCACCGCGTCGGAAGCGGCGCAGGCGATGGAGCTGGGCTGCACCGGCGTGCTGATGAACACTGCCATTGCCGAGGCGAAGGACCCGGTGCTGATGGCGGCGGCGATGAAGGCGGGCGTCGAGGCCGGCCGCATGGCCTATCGCGCCGGCCGCATGGGCAAGCGCATGTATGCCGACCCGTCGAGTCCGCTCGCTGGCCTGATCTGATTCCAGGGCGTCGCGGCGCGAGATTCGACGCGACAGCCGAAGTTCACAGTGTCGTGGGGGTGATTCCGGGCCAATGCGCCGGGAACGCGCCCGCGACGCGACAGCGAAGCGACAATCGCGCGACAATCGGGGCACGATCGCGCGCGTTCGACGCGACACGGAGGCGACACTGGGGCGACAGGGAAGCGACGCCTGTGTTGCAGGTGGGCGGTTGCTTGGGGGCGGATGTCCCATCCCCCAAGTAAATCAGAAGAGGCGCGTGTAGGACAGCGCGGTTGAGGGGCGGAAGCTGTCGCTAACAGCATCGTCACCCTGAACTTGTTTCAGGGTCCATTTGTCCCAGCAGGCCAATGGACTACTGGGCTGGATGGATGCTGAAACAAGTTCAGCATGACGTTGTGAGGGCGGGCCGGAAGCCCATCATTTAACCGATCAGGTTGACCGTAATCCTATCCCTCGTTCTTCACTCTTCACCCCGTAACTCCAGCCGGCTGGCCCGGTCGAAGATTGCGAGCACCAGCGGGTCGGCTTCGGCGGCGCGGACGGCGACGTGGAAATCGACCGGGGGCATGAGCGGGGCGCCGGGCACCGGGACCAGGCGCCCTTCGGCCAGTTGCTGGCGCGCCATCGGCCGGGGAAAGATGCCGATGCCGCCGCCTTCCAGCACGATGTCGATCATGGTGCGGACATTGTTGCACAGGTTGAGCGGGCAGTCGGCCAGGTCCGACGCGGCGATCGCATCCTTCATGATGCGGTAGAGCGGCGACAGGTTGGTGAGCGACCAGATCGGCGGGCGGACGTCTGCCATCGTCGCGACGGTTGCGGGACTGGCGAGCCAGAGCAGGTCGACGCTGCCGATCGGCGCGGTGCGCAGCATCGGATGGGCGATGCGGCCGGCGGCGAAGGCGAGGTCGGCATGGCCCGAGGCGAGCTGCTGGATGAGGTCGGCGGTGAGCGCGATGTCGACCTCCAGGCTGACATGGGGCAGGTCGCGGCCGAGCTGGGCGACGAAGCCGGGCAGGCAGCTGGCCGCCGCGATCTCGCCCGCGCCGATGCGCACGATGCCGGTCGCGCCGGATATGTCGCTGCACCCCATCAGCACGCCCTGGAAGCGCGCCCAGAGCGGCTCGCTCTCCCGCACCAGCTCGCGCCCGGCGGGGGTGAGCGCCATCGTCCGCCCCTCGCGCCGGAAGAGGGCAGTCCCCAGATGGCTTTCCAGTTCGCGCACCCGCGCGGAAATCGCCGGTTGGGTGGTGTTGAGGCGCGCCGCCGCCGCCGCGAAGGTGCCCAGCCGCGCGATCCACAGCAGGGTTTCGAGATGGTAGAAGGCGATGCGATTGATAGACATTGTTTGGGTTTAACCGAAAAAACAAATCATTGGTATTGATCGGTTTGCCTGCCTAGTCTGCGCCGAAATTTCAAAAGGATGGATGCCGATGGCCAAGAAGCTCTACCCCGATGCCGCCGCCGCGCTGGAAGGGCTGCTGTTCGACGGCATGCATCTGTGCGCGGGCGGCTTTGGCCTGTGCGGCATCCCCGAGCGGCTGATCGACGCGATCCGCGATTCGGGGGTGAAGGACCTGACCATCGCCAGCAACAATGCCGGCATCGACGGCGAAGGGCTGGGCAAGCTGCTGCGCACGCGCCAGGTCAAGAAGATGATCTCCTCCTATGTCGGCGAGAACAAGGAGTTCGAGCGGCAATATTTGGCCGGTGAGCTGGAGGTGGAATTCTGCCCGCAGGGGACGCTGGCCGAGCGCTGCCGCGCGGGCGGGGCGGGCATTCCCGGCTTCTACACCAAGACCGGCGTCGGCACCGCGGTGGCCGAGGGCAAGGAAGTCAAGAATTTCGACGGCCAGGACTATATCCTTGAACGCGGCATCTTTGCCGATGTCGCGATCATCAAGGGCTGGAAGGCGGACGAGAGCGGCAACCTGATCTTCCGCAAGACCGCGCGCAATTTCAACGCGCCGATGGCGACCGCGGCGAAGATCTGTATCGCCGAGGTGGAGGAAGTGGTGCCGGTCGGCAGCCTGGACCCCGATGCGATCCATCTGCCCGGCATCTACGTCAAGCGGATGATCGTCGGCGCGCCCTATGACAAGAAGATCGAGTTCCGCACCGTGCGCCAGAGGGACGCGGCCTGATGGCGACGATGATGCGGCTTGCGCCGGCGCTGTTGCTGGCGCCGCTGGCGGCCTGTGCAACGACGACCGAGACGACGAGCGCGACCGGCCCGGCGCCGGTGACGCCGACCGGACCAGCGGTGCCGCCGGCGGGCATGCAATATCTTTATGGATCGGGCGAGGCGGCAGCCTTGTCGCGCCAGGCCTGGACCGCGCTGGTCGCCCATGCCGCGACCGTCGTGAAGGCGCGGCCGGCAGATTCTGTCGTGCTGGCGGAAGGCGCGAGCCTGGATGCGCCCAAATATGTGCCGTGCGGCAACCGGCCCTTCGCCGCCGTGTTCGACGTCGATGAGACGGTGATGCTGAACACCGGCTTCGAATATCATGATGCGAAGACCGGCAAGGGCTATGATGCCGCCGACTGGGACGCGTGGGAAAAGACCGGCGAAGGCGCGGTCGGCCCGGTGCCGGGCGCTGACAGCGGCCTCAACGCGCTGCGGGCGATGGGCGTGACGGTGATCTTCAACACCAACCGTTCGGCCGCCAATGCCGACGCGACCGCGCGCGCGATCAAGGCGGCGGGGCTGGGCGAGGCGGTGCATGGCCAGACGCTGTATCTGGCCGGCGACGATACGATGGGATCGCGCAAGGATGGCCGGCGCTGGACGATTTCGCGCAGCTATTGCGTGATTGCACTGGGCGGCGATCAGCTTGGCGATTTCACGGACCTGTTCAATGTCGGGCAGAGCGTGCCGGCGCGGCGCGCCGCGACGCAAGGCCCGGCAATCGCGCAACTCTGGGGCGCGGGCTGGTTCGTCCTGCCCAACCCGGTTTATGGCAGCGGCCTCAAGGGCGGCTTCGACGATGTTTTTCCTGCCGACAAAAGATGGGCGCCGCCCGCCCAAGGGGAGAAGTGATAATGGCCTGGACCCGTGACGAGATGGCCGCGCGTGCGGCGAAGGAGCTGGAGGACGGCTTCTATGTGAATCTGGGCATCGGCATCCCGACGCTGGTGGCGAACCATATTCCCGATGGCGTCGAAGTGACGCTGCAGTCGGAAAATGGCATGCTGGGCATCGGTCCCTTCCCCTATGAGGGGGATGAGGATGCGGACCTGATCAATGCCGGCAAGCAGACGATCAGCGAGCTGCCGCAATCGGCCTATTTCAGTTCGTCCGACAGTTTCGCGATGATCCGCGGCGGGCATATCGACCTGACCGTCCTTGGCGCGATGGAAGTGGCCGAGAATGGCGACATCGCCAACTGGATGATCCCCGGCAAGATGATCAAGGGCATGGGCGGCGCGATGGACCTGGTCGCGGGCGTCAAGAAGATCATCGTGGTGATGGAGCATACGTCCAAAAATGGCGATCCCAAGTTCATCCCGGCCTGCACCCTGCCGCTGACCGGCAAGAATGTGGTCGACATGATCGTCACCGACCTGTGCGTGTTCCAGCGTCTCGACCATGACAGCCCGTTCAAGCTGGTTGAACTGGCGCCGGGCGTGACCGCCGAAGAAGTCGCTGCTAAGACGACCGCCCATTATATCAGCTAAGGGCGTTTCATGAGCCTCGACGGCACCTATGACGAAGCCAATATCTTTGCCCTGATCCTGCAGGGCAAGATCCCGTCGACCAAGCTGTACGAGGACGAGAAGACCTTCGCCTTCCTCGACATCATGCCGCAGACGCGGGGCCATGCGCTGGTCATTTCCAAATGGTCCAAGGCGCGCAACCTGCTGGAGATGGAGGATGAGGCGCTGGGTGAGGTGATGGCGACCACCAAGAAGGTCGCCACCGCCATCCGCAAGGCGCTGAACCCCGACGGCATCCAGATCGCCCAGTTCAACGGCGCGCCGGCGGGCCAGACCATCTTCCACCTGCACGTCCATATCCTGCCGCGCTGGGAGGGCGATCCCAAGGGTTTCACCGCCCATGGCGCCGGTGCGCAGGCGGACAAGGATGCGCTGGCGGCGCTGGCCGAAGAGATTCGCGCGCAGTTCTGACGTGGCACTCAAACCCTTCAAGGCGCCGGGCGCGCGGCTGGCGCTGCGGTCCAAGGCGGCGAACAGCTATCTGACCGGCGATCGGGGCGGGGCCGAGGTGATCCTCGACATCTCGCGGCTGCTCTCGCGTGCTTTCCACCCGACGCCGACCGGCATCGACCGGGTCGAATATGTCTATGCCCGCGAATTGCTGGAGCGGATGCCCGATCGGTTGGCCTTTGCCGCCGTTCATCCGGCGGGCGGCTATTATGGGCGCTTGAATCACGCTGCCGTGCGCCAGTTCCTGGCCTTCACCGCGGCGAAATGGCGTAATGTGGATTCGCCCGACGAGCGCAAGGAGCGGGCGGCGGTGATCCGCCACATGTTCGCGACCCGCCCGCGCCCGGTGCCGAGGGCCAAGGGGCCGCGCATCTATCTGCAGGCGTCGCCCCATCATCTGGACGATGCGGCGCAGGTAGGGGCGATTTTGCGCGCGGAGGGCGCGAAGTTCGTCACGCTGGTGCATGACGTCATTCCGCTGAGCCATCCCGAGTTCGCCCGGCCGCAGGGCGCGGACGAGCATCGTCGTCGGCTGCGCAGCATCGACCTTTATGCCGCCGGGATCATCGGCAACAGCCAGGCGACGCTGGACGCGCTGGAACCGCATCTGTCGAACGGCCTGGCCGATCGCCAGACATGCGTCGCCCATTTCGGCGCCGATCCGCCCGATGTGTTTGGCGGGTCGGGCACGGCGCTCCCTGAGCGGCCCTATTTCGTCTATCTGTCGACCATCGAGCCGCGGAAGAATCATCTGCTGCTGCTCAATATCTGGCGGCGGATGGTGGACGAACTGGGCGATGCGGCGCCGATGCTGGTGCTGATCGGCCGGCGCGGCTGGGAAAATGAGAATGTCATCGACATGCTGGAGCGGGGCGAGGCGCTGCGCGGCCATGTGGTCGAGGCGGGCGAGCTGCCCGACAACCAGATGCAGGATCTGGTCGCGGGCGCGCGGGCGATGCTGATGCCGTCCTTTGCCGAAGGGTTCGGCATGCCGGTGGTCGAAGCGCTGTGCGCTGGCGTCCCGGTGATCTGCAGCGACATTTCGGCGCATCGTGAAGTCGGCGGCGATGCGCCCGATTATATCGATCCGCTCGATGGTATGGGCTGGATGCGGATGATCCACGCCTATGCCGCAGCGGATTCGCCGCAGCGGGCGGCGCAGCTTGCACGGATCGGCGGATGGCATGCGCCGACCTGGCGTGACTATTTCGACATAGTGGCGGAACTATTGGAAGATGTGACTGCTACTGTTCCTTGACCTGGAATTTTCAGGCGATCATGGAATGGGTTGAATGCAATTCCCCTCCTTGACGCTGGCCGGCTTGGAGGGCGTCGTCGGGGGTATATGGACATGGCGGAAATGGCCGACGCGGGAGGCGGAGCCTGCCGTCGCGCAGACCGTGTTCCGTTCCTGCGGTCGCCGCCTTTCCCCGGCATCGATCCGGCGGTTGCAGCCATCAGCTATGCGGAACAGGAGAGCGTCTTAGCGCCCATATCCGACGCGTTGCTGGATGCGTTGCTGCTAGCACGGGTGGGTGGCGATTTCTGGGGACATCGGCCAAAAGGTCTGCTGCTGGTCGCGCGCGAAGGCGTGCGCATCGATCCCTCCATCTGTGTCGGTCTTGTTGCTGGGCAGATTGGCATTATGCCCGCTGATGTCAGCGCGAAGCGTGGGGCAGCGCCAGCAATCGGGCATTGGCTGCCTTCGGTCTGCGATCCCTGGGTATTGCTGGCCGACGCGCGGACCGTCCATGCCGAGGTGGACGATGACCTGGCCATCGTTGCCGGCTTGTTGGGCATTGCGGTCTTGGGGCCGGATGGTGCGGCGTTCTCTGCAGAGCAGTTGAAGGAAGCTGCCCGTTATCGGCTGGCCAGCGCCCGCTATCGCGATTGCTTCAGTGGCGAGATGGTCGATGCCGCCCATGCAATTGGGCAACTGGCCGATTGGCGACGGCATGTGGACGGCAACAGAGGGATTGCGGCGGCAAGCGGCATGGCATTCTGGAAGCGGGAAGCGATGCGTCATTTCCTGTGGGATGGAGTCCGCACACCGCCCTTCCTGCCACCCGCACGCGGCTTGGCGCGGGCACGGCGGGAAGCGGGCGCGCTGGCGATCTGGCCATCGCGCGTGCCCGTGACCATTACAGCGGATGCGGCTGCCGTTGGTGTTACCCTGGCTCGGGTAGAGGATGGATTCCTGCGTTCACGAGGGCTGGGCGCGGCGCTGCATCCGCCCGGATCGGTGGTGATCGATCGATGCGGCATCTATTATAACGCGCGCGCCGCAAGCGATCTGGAAGGCTTGCTCGCCACGCATGAATTTTCGCCGGACCTGGTCGAACGCGCCCGGCAGTTGCGCGCGCGCGTCTGCGATGCCGGCGTTACCAAATATGGCGCCGAGGCGGGGCAGATGATCGACCTGCCGCCGGGGCGGCGCACGGTGCTGGCGGTGGGGCAGGTCGATGACGACATGTCGGTGCAACTGGGCGGGGCCGGGATCGATGGTAATCTCGATTTTCTGGCGCGAGTGCGCCGCGCAGAACCGGACGGCTGGATCATCTATCGTCCCCATCCCGATGTGCAGGCCGGACATCGCAAGGGGCATTTGAGCGACGCCGCCGTGCTGGAACATGCTGACGCGATCGACAGCGGCGCGCCCCTGATGGAACTGGTGCAGGCGGTGGACGAGGTGCATGTCCTGTCTTCGCTGACCGGCTTCGAGGCGTTGATGCGGGGCTGCTCCGTTACGGTTCACGGCATGCCCTTCTATGCCGGTTGGGGGGTGACTCGGGATCTGGCCAAATCCTCTCCGCGAAGAGGGCGTCAACTCGACGTGGATCGACTTGTCGCGGCCGCGCTCATTCTCTATCCTCGCTATATTGATCCCGTGACGCGCTTGCCTTGTGGTCCCGAACTGATGGTGGACCGCCTGGCGAGTGGATCGACGCCGCCGATGACATGGCTCATTCGGTTGCGGGCGCTACAGGGGAAGCTACGAAGATTTATGACATTGTCCGCTGAGTTCCTTCATGGCTGAACCCACGTCCAAAACATTCTTGTTCCTGCAGGGGCCGCATGGTCCCTATTTCTCGATGCTTGCGGATGCGTTGCGCAAGCGCGGGCATTCTGCTCTGCGGATCAATATTAATGGTGGCGACAAGGTCGATTGGCTAGGAGAGGCCACCGATTATCGTGGAACATTTCGTAACTGGCCGCTCTTCTTTGACGATTTTATCGTCAATCATGGCGTTACGGACCTGATTCTCTATGGTGATTGCCGTCCCTACCATACCTCGGCACATGGCATGGCACGGCTGCGCAACGTGCATGTTCATGTCGTTGAGGAAGGGTATATTCGCCCCGATTTCCTGACCTTGCAAGATGATGGCGTGAATGGCAATTCGACTCTGCCGCTGGACCCGCAATGGTACCTGGACCTAGTCCGGGGCCTGCCGGACTATATCGATAATCTGCCGCCCGTGCCCTCGACCTTCAATGCCCGTGCGCGCAACACGATGCGCAATGGCCTCGCCGCTGCATTCATGCGGCCCTATTTCCCATTCTACCGAACCCACCGGCCGCATAGTTTCCTGATGGAATCGGTCGCCTGGTGTCGCAAGCTGGTCATGCGTCGCGGTGACGGGCGCCGGTCTTTCAAGGCGTGGGATACGGTCAAGGATAAGCCCTATTTCGCGCTCCCGTTGCAACTCAACTCCGACTATCAGATTCGCGTTCATTCGCCCTTCGGCAACATGCGCGCTGCGCTGCGTTTCGCTATCAAGAGCTTTGCGCAGCATGCGCCTGATCATGTCTCTCTTGTGGTGAAACGCCATCCGCTGGACCCCGGTCTTGTCGCCTGGGACCGACTGACTCGCCGGCTGGCCGCTCATTATGGCGTAAAGGACCGTGTCGTCTATCTGGCCGATTGGGACATTGCCGAAGTGGTGGGCAAGTCGTTGGGCGTGGTGACGGTGAACAGCACTGTAGGCACGCTGGCGCTCAATGCCGGCAAGCCTGTCGTGGTTCTGGGGCACGCAGTCTACAAGGTGCCAGGAGTGGTGCATCAGTCGAGCCTTGATGATTTCTGGTCGGCGCCGCGCCAGCCCGACATGACGCTCTATTCAGCGTTTCGGCGAGTTCTGGTCGATCGCTGCCTCATTCGCGGAGGGCTTCTGAGCGAGGAAGGGCTGCAGATGCTCGTCAGCAACGCGGTTGATCGGCTGTTGCGGGCGCCTGCGCAGATTATCCGGCCAGACCGAGGCCGCGCACCACGATGGACAATGCAAAAGGGCACGGCGTTACGTGGAGTACGCTAAAGGACAATTTTGGTGACCATCGCCATTGATCGGCGAATGCGCAATCTTGCCGAAGTGAATCGGTGACTACATGCTATTGTCATCGATCAGTGCTGAAGAATGGGCGATCATCGGGCTTTCGCTCCGGGTCAGTCTGACAGCGGTCTTCGCGATGCTGCCGATAGCTTTTGCCTTGGCATGGTTGCTCGCGCGCTATCGTTTTCCTGGCAAACTGATGCTTGATGCACTGGTGCATTTGCCGTTGGTGGTGCCACCGGTGGTCACCGGCTGGCTACTGCTGCTTCTGTTTGGTCGGCAGGGTGTTTTTGGTTATTGGCTGGAAAGCTGGTTTGGCATCAGTCTGTTGTTTCGCTGGACGGGCGCAACGCTCGCGGCAGCAATCATGGCGATGCCGCTGATGGTGCGCGCTATCCGGCTGTCTATTGAGACAATCGATCGACGATTGGAGGCTGTCGCCCAGACGCTCGGAGCCGGCCGTATCCGGGTCTTCTGCACCATCTCGTTGCCACTCGCGGTTCCGGGCATATTGGCTGGCATGATCCTGGGTTTTGCTCGATCGATCGGGGAATTTGGCGCCACCATTACCTTTGTATCCGATATACCAGGGGAGACCCGAACACTGCCGATCGCCATCTATTCCGCGCTGCAACTGCCGGACAGCGAAAATGCGGTATTGCGGCTGGCACTGATTTCGATTGCGCTGTCGCTCGGCGCGCTGATGGCATCCGAATGGCTCGCGAGACGCATGGGCAGGGGCGACCATGTCCTTTGACATCCATGTCCGTCGCCGACTGGGGGCCAATCATCTGGCCATAGACATCGCCAGTTCCAGTGCGATCGTCGGCCTATTTGGTCCATCTGGGGCAGGCAAGAGCAGCCTGCTCAACATGGTGGCCGGTCTATTACGTCCCGATGAAGGTCGTGTCGCGATTGCCGGGGGCACGTTGTTTGACAGCGCCGTCGGCGTAGACCTGCCCATCGCGCAGAGGCATTGCGGCTATATTTTTCAGGATCTGCGCCTCTTTCCGCACATGAGCGTGCGCCGGAACCTTATTTATGGCCGAAGGCATAGTAGGGGCAGCGCACTTGATATGCCAGCTATCGTCGACATGTTAGGCATCGGCGATCTGCTTGAGCGCCGGCCACATTCTCTCTCCGGGGGGGAGGCGCAGCGTGTGGCGATTGGGCGTGCCTTGCTAGCCAATCCTCATTTTTTGTTGATGGATGAGCCATTGACGGGCTTGGACCAGGGCCTGAAGGACCAGATACTGGAGCTTATACGCAAGTTGCACGCGGCCACATCGATCCCGATTCTTTATGTCAGTCACGATCGTGCAGAATTGGAGGCGCTGGGAGCCGACCTTGTCTCGATCCGTCCGTTGAAAACCGGAGATGGGGCGGGGCTTTGAGATGATGGTGTGCGCGATCCGTAGAAAAACAATCGGCGATCAGGGCGCGCTGAAGCCGTAACGGCCAAGGATCGCCCGGCCCTGCGCCGACAGCAGGAAACGGCGGAAGCCTTCCGCGTCGCGGTGGCGGCTGGCGGTCAGTCGCGCCACCGGATAGCGGATCGGCGGATGGCTGTTCGCCGGGAAGGTGCCGACCGTCTGCACCGATTTCGAGGCGCGGGCATCGGTCGCATAGACGATGCCGAACGTGGTGGCGCCGCGTTCGACCAGGGCGAGGGCGGCGCGCACGCTGTCGCTGCGCGCGACCTTGTCCGCGACCGAGGGCCAGACATTGAGCGCGGTGAGCGCCGCCTTGCCATATTTGCCCGCCGGCACGGCGTCGGGATCGGCCATGGCGAGGCGGCCGCCGTTCAACGCTGCGGCGAGAGGCATGTTGCGGCCGATGCGCAGCCGCACCGGCTTGCCGGCCGGGGCGACCAGCACCAGCCGGTTGCCGGCCATGTCGGCGCGGCTGCCGCGCGCGACGAAGCCGGCCTTCTGGATATCGTCCATCCAATCCTCGTCGGCGGAGGCGAACATGTCGGCGGGGGAACCGGCCTTGATCTGCCGGGCCAGCGCCGAGGAGGCGGCGAAGGACAGGACCGGGCGGGCATGGCCCTGCCGCGCCCAGGCATCGGCGGCGGCATTCATCGATTCCTGCAGGCTGGCGGCGGCAAGCACCAGCGGCCCGCGCCTGTCCTGCGCGGCGGCCCAGGATGGCGACAGCAAAAGCGACAGCAGCGCGAGCGCGCGCAGCAGGAGCGGAATCGGAGAGAAGAAGCGCATGACCGCCTTGTGCGCCCGGCGCCGGGGCCATGCAATTGTCGGCACATGCTTTTGTCGCCGCGCCCGATCCGCTAAGCAGGCGCTGGTGACGCCGATCCTTCCCCCCTTCGTCCGTTCCGGCCGGACCCGCGCAGCCCTTTGACATGGCAGTGATACGCACGCTTTGCGGCCGGTGCGGCGTCGGCTGTGGCCTGCGCGCCATCACCGGCGAGGATCGCGACCTGATGGTCGAGGGCGACCGGATGCATCCGGCCAATGCCGGGCGGCTGTGCATCCGCGGGCTGGAGATCGCGGAAGAGGTCGGGCTGGACGGGCGATTGCTCCAGCCGATGATAGACGGTCGGCCGCAACGCTGGGAGAAGGCGATCGCACAGGTCGCGCGGCGGCTGTCGGCGGTGATCGCCCAGCATGGCCCGGACAGCGTGGCGCTGCATGTCGGCGGCGGCCTGCTGACCGAGGATTATTATGTCGCCAACAAGCTGATGAAGGGCTTCATCGGTTCGGCCCATGTCGATGCGGGCTGGGCCGCCAATGATGGCGCGGCGCTGGCGCAGCGCGCGGCCTATGGCGAGGATGTGATGCCCGCCGCCTATGAGGATATCGAGCGGGCCGAACTGATCCTGATGGTCGGCGCGGATCTGGCGCAGGATCATCCGGTGCTGAACGCGCGGATCGCGGCGGCGCGGGCCGAGCAGGGCGTCGAACTGCTGTTGCTGGCGGCGCCGGGCGAGGGGACGAGCATCGAGGCCGACCTGCGCATCGAAATGCCGCGCGACGGCATGGCGTCCTGGATCGCCGGACTGCTGCGCCATTGTCATGATGTCGGCGCGACCGATGGCGACTATCTGGCGCGCAGTGTCAGCGTGCCCGACGATTTCTGGGCGCAACTGCGGACCCGCCATGATCTGTGGTCGGTGGCGCGCAGTTGCGGCCTGTCGCCGGTGGAGCTGCGTGCGCTCTATGACCGGATCGCCGCCGTGCCGCGGATCGTGACGCTGTTTGGCGGCGCGGACGAGGGGCTGGCGCGGGCGGTGATCGATTTCCATCTGGCGACGGGGCGGATCGGCAGGCCGGGGGCGGCGCCCTTTGCCATGACGGCCGCGGCCAATGGCATGGGCGGGCGCGAGGTCGGCTGCAATGCGACGGGGCTTGCGGCGCATCGTGGCTTCACGGCATCGGCTATGGCAGAAATAGCCCGTTTCTGGTCGGCCGAGGCGATGGCAACAGGGCCGGGACTGGACGGCGCGGAACTAGCCGACGCGGTGCGGAGCGGGCGCATCCGCGCGCTGTGGAGCATAAGCGGCGACGGCATCGATCCGGCCTGGCTGCGCGCAGCGCTGGACACGGTGCCGCTGGCGATCCGCTCCACCCCCTGGGCCGATCCCGAGCGGGACGGGCGCGGCATCCTGCTGCCATCGGCGAGCTGGGTCGAGAAGGACGGCACGCTGACCGGGGCGGACCGGCTGATCAGCCGCCAGCGCCGGCTGTTCCCGCTGCCCGGCGATGCGAAGCCCGACTGGTGGATCGTCACCCAGGTCGCCCGCGCCATGGGCTGGCAGGCGGCCTTTCATTATGAATGGGCGGCGGAAATCTACCGCGAGCATGTGCGCCTGACCGCCTATGGCAATGACGGCGCGCGGCTGCTCAACCTGCGCCGTCATGCCCCGATTTCCAACCCCGCCTATGACGAGCTGACCCCCTGGCGCTGGGGCGAACTGCCGTTCGACGAGGGGAGGTTCCCGACACCGGACGGCAAGGCCCGCCTGCTGCCCCTGTCCTAGGCGGTAGATCGCCGGGCGATGGGGCGCCGACGCGACAGTAGAAAGTTCACACCGTTGTGCGGCCTATGGTGGCGCGGCTTTTGGCGGATTTGCGCCAGGTCGGTGCGGGGGGATGGCCGCGCGACGATCAGGCGCCGTTGCCGCGCCTGCGACGCGACAGCGAGGCGACAGGGAAAGGACAGCGACGCGACAGTGTCGCGTGGGCGGCGGCAGTGGAGGCGGGAAAGGGCGCGGCGTTCCATCGAAGCATGTGGAACAGAAAGGGCGAGAGTAGGAAAGCGATGGGGCTGCTACCGACCAAATGCGGCTGTAAAATCCTCCCCTGCAAGGGGAGGGGGACCACGAAGTGGTGGAGGGGTGTCGCCCTATCGAGAGGGAGATACCCCTCCGTCTGGCCTTCGGCCAGCCACCTCCCCTTGCAGGGGAGGATGGTCTGAAAACGACCAAAGGCGGAAGTTGACTGGATATGGTCTGTCACCCACAAGCGGTCCCCATGGGGATCAAAGCACTCGCGATGTGGCTCGCTGTTTCAGCTACGACGTTTGCCGCGTGCTGTTTTGCGATGCTTCAATTCGGTCATTCCATGAATGCGCCCATATTGGTGTATCCATTCATGGCCGTCTGGGGCGTGAGTGCGCTCACTTGGCCCATATTTCTTATGCGCTTGATACGTAGATCAATGCGGGCAGCTTTGCACAGATCGCGTCCATAAGCGGACTTTCCGCCAACCACCCAACTTTGCCACCCCAGCGGAGGGCCGGGGTATATTCTAGACCGGTTCAGCCTCGCGTTATGCCCGTGAGATGATCGAGCAGGGCGTCGCCATTGGCGGTCCAGGTGAAGCGCAGGGCGGCGGCGCGGACGGCGTCGCGCTCGGGCGGGTCGGCCAATATGTCGGCGATGGCTTCGGCCAGGGCTTCGGGTTCGCGATCGACGATCCTGCCGGCTTCGGGGCGATCGAGCAGTTCGCGGGCGCCGCCGACGTCGGTGATGACGATCGGCGTACCGCAGGCGAGCGATTCCACCCAGGCATTGGCCAGCCCTTCGGATTCCGATGGCAGCGCCATCACGTCGGCAGCGGCATAGAGGCGCGGCAAGCGATCGTGCGGCACCGAGCCGAGGAAGCCGATGCGCCGTTCGACGCCCAGTTCCTGCGCGAGATTTTCGAGCATCCGGCGATACTGGCCCTGACCCGCGAGCAGCAGGGTGGTGCCGGGCAGCTGGGGCAGGGCGCGGACCAGAATATCCTGCCCCTTGCGCGGGATGAGCGCGCCGACGCAGAGGATCAGCGGCCCTTCGAAGCCGAGCGCGGCCTTGGCCTGATCGCGGTCGGCGATTTCGAAGCGATCAAGGTCGACCCCGGTATAATGGACCCGAATCTTGTCGGCATCGATGCCCATTCGGCCCATGGAGCGCCGCATCGCGGCCGAGACGGCGAGCAGGCCGGCGGCGCCGTCGGCGGCGCGCTTCACCATCTTCTTCGTGCCGCGCTGGGTGCCCCAATGATGAATGTCGGCGCCGCGCGCCTTGACCGAATAGGGGATGCCGAGCGCCTTCGACAGACGCTGGGCCACCGGGCCGTCGGGGAAGAAGAAGCTGGCGTCGATCACGTCGAACGGGGTCTGGGCGTGCAGCCGCTTGACCAGCGGCAGGATGGCGCGGGTCATGGTGAGGACATTGGTGCGGCCGCCGAATTTCGGGATGATCGGGAAGGTCGGCCGATAGACGGTCAGATCCTTCCACCTTTCCTTGGGTGGCAGGGCGCGCAGCGGGGCATAGCGGCCGGCGCGCGAGAGCGGCCAGGGCGGCATGCCGATCGGGGCGACGACGGTGACGCTGACGTCGGGGCGGCTCGCCAGTTCGCGCGCCTGTCGCTCCACGAAAACGCCGAAATTGGGCCGGCTCATGTCCGGGAAGAGCGTGGAAAGCGTGAGGACGTTGAGTGTCATGGGCCCTCCCTACTGCATGTCGGTTAAGCGAGGCTTAGGCGTGGCGGGGGCGCTTGGCTATAGCCGTCGGACGAGTTGCACCGCCACTGCGCCCCAGGGTGGGTCGGTCAGTACCTGTTGCCGGGCGCCATGGCCGAGCGGCAATATCTGGAGCCGGTCGCCCTCGCGGCCGATGAGGCGGCCGAACAGGAAGCGGCCAGCGGGGCGGGGAAAGAGGACGTCGCGGTTCAAGGCGCTGGCGAAATCGGCCGGGGCGATGCGGCGGCACCAGATGGCGTCGCCGCTGCGATAGTCGCCTATGCTGGCATTGACCTGGATGCCGATCATGCCGTCGGCGGGCACGGGCGGCGGGAAGGACAGGGCGCGGACCGGTGCGCGCGCGCCCTCCGGCCCGAGCAGGGCGGCGACGGGCACTTCGCTCTGGCCGGGCAGGGCGACCAGTTCCGCGCTGGTGACGCCGAGCGCGTCGGCGATGCGGTTCAGCCATTTGACCGAGACGGTGCGGGTGCCGGTTTCGAGCCGGCCGATGGTCTGGGCGGTGGTCGGCGGCACGCAGAGCAAGCCCACCTGTTCGAGCGTCAGGCCCTTGGCCTTGCGGACCTCGCGGATGCGGGTGATCATGGCTGTCCTCGGGTTGATAACCTATTTGGTTTTCTCTTTCCTACAGATTATCCGCCGTGGCAAGCCCCTGGCCTATCCCACCCTGTCAGGAGATGCCGCCATGGCCGCCCAGTTTGTCGACCGTATGATCGAAGACCCTGCCGGAAAGATGCAGGCGGTGAAGCTGCATCTGGGGGAATCTCCGATCGGCTGGCTGCATGCGCGGGGTCATGTGAGCGACCGGCAGCTGGCGGCAGGCGAGCGGCTGCGCCGCGACTGGGAGCAGGCGGGACTGGGCGCGCGGGTGACGATGCGCTGGGACGGGGCGCCGGCGGAGCGGCGACGGGGCGGCGCAGCGGCGATGCCCGATCCGAGCGCCGCGCAATTCTCGGCGCGCGAGCGGTTCGATGGTGCGGTGCGGGCGGCGGGGCCGGGGCTGGCCGACATATTGTGGCGGGTGGTGTGCGCGGGCGAGGGGCTGGGGCCGGCGGAACGGGCGCTGGGCTGGCCCAGTCGCGCGGGCAAGCTGGTGCTGGGACTGGCGCTCGACCGGGTGGCGGACTGGTATCGGGTGGGGTGAGGGGTTGGGTGTGCCGCGCAAGCGGCGGTCTACGTCGATGGGGCAGAAGCTCGCTGCGCTCGCTACCCACCCCAACCCCTCCCTGGAAGGGAGGGGCGAGATATATTGATATTCAGACCATGAATCCTGCGCCGAGGAGCAGGAGCAGCTTCACGTCCATGGCGAAGCCCTGGTCGCGCCAGGCGGCGATCTGGTCCGGCAGGGTGGCGAGGGGGACGCGGTGGACGCGGATATCCTCGCTGTCGACGCCGCCGCCCTCGCCGGTCTTCACCAGATCATGGGCGCGGAACAGGGTGAAGCTTTCCGAGACCATGCCGGGGGAGCTGAAAAATTCGCCGAGCGATTCGAGGCGACCGGGGAGATAGCCGGTCTCTTCCTCCAGTTCGCGGCTGGCGGCGAGGCTGGCGTCCTCGCCGGCGTCATGATCGCCGACGAGGCCGGCGGGCAGTTCGATGCAGCGCTTGCCAAGCGGCACGCGATACTGGTCGACCAGCAGGACATGGCGGCCGTCGGCGTCCTCGTCGATCGCCAGGATGACGGCGGCGCGGATGCCGCGGGCGCGGCCGACATATTCCCATTTGCCGCGCTTCTTGGCGGTGATGAAGCGCCCGGTCCACATGGTTTCCTCGGGCGCATTCCAGTCATTATCGCTCATAATTCGATCAGTCTGTCCGGCAGTTCGTTGATGTCGTCGGCGGCGCGGGGGAAGTGCGGCGCCAGAATCGCGCCGACCCGGCCGATGGCGAGGGCAAGGCCTTCGCCCGGCCGGTCGTCGCGCACCGCGTCGATCAGCAGCGCCATCGCCTCGCCCCAGGCTTCCGGCGTGACGCGATCGTTGATCGCCTTGTCGGCGACGATTTCGGCGCGATGCTCGTCGAGCGAGAGATAGATGAGCACGCCGGTGCGGCCGGCGGTGCGGGCCTCGGCAGCGGCGCGGAACAGCAATATGGCGCGGCGGCGCACCCGGCGGGCCTTGGTCGCGCGCGGGGTGAGCGCCATGCGCAGTGGCATGATCGCGAGGAGGTAGCGCACCACCAGGAAGTCGAGGATCAGGTCGCCCAGCAGGATGGTCAACATCTTCCAGTCGGCGACCTGATGGTCCCAATCGCCCAGCAGCCGGCCGGCCAGGTCGCGCAGATAGTCCGGGAAGAAGGCGAAAAAGGCGAGGGCGACGAACACGGTGCCGATCGCCCAGTGCAGGCCGACATCATGATAGGCGTCGGACCGGCGCGCGACGATCGGCACGATCTCGCCCGATGTCTGCTTTTCGGCCTCCATCACGGCGGCCGAGACAAGGTCATGATCGCGTTCGCTGAACTGTACCGGCTTCACCAGCTGCCTCCCGCACCGCCGCCGCCGAAGCTGCCGCCACCGCCGGAAAAGCCGCCGCCATCGCCGCCGCCCCAGCCACCGCCGCCACTGCCCCAGCCCGAACCACCGCCGCTGCCCCAGCCGCTGTCGGACGGGCCCCAGATGATGACCGGGCCGGCACCGCCGCGATAGCGGCGACCGCGACCGCCGCGGCTGGCGAACATCGATATGCCGACGATGACGATCACGATGACCCAGAAGACCAGCATCACGGCGCCGCCGCCATTGTCGCCCTTGCGCTCTTCCGCCTCGGCTGCGGCGGCGCGCGCCTTTGCCTCCTCGGGCGGCAGGGTCAGCAGGGTGGCGAGTTCGTTGACGCCAGCGTCGATGCCGCCGGGAAAGTCGCCCGCCTTGAAGCGCGGGATGATGGCGGTGCGATAGATGCGCGAGGCGAGCGCGTCGGTGACGATACCCTCGACACCATAGCCGGTGGCGATCCACACTTTGCGCTCGTTCGGGGCGACCAGCAGGATCGTGCCGTCGTCCTTTTCCTTGCTGCCGATACCCCAGCTGCGGCCGAGCTGATAGGCATAGTCGCCAATCTCGTAGCCCTGGAGGTCGGGGACGGTGGCGACCACCACCTGTCGCCCACTCTGCTTGTCGAGCGCGGCCAGCTTGGCGGTCAGCGCCTGCTCCTGCTGCGGCGAGAGCAGGTTGGCGGCATCGACCACCTGGCCGGTCAGCTTGGGGAATGTCTGTGCCTGCGCCGCCGGTATGAAGACCAGCAGCGCAAGGACCAGTAGCAGGCGCCGCATCATCGTTATCGGCTCAGTTGCCGAAGTCGACCTTGGGCGCTTCTTCCGCGCCGGGCGTGACCGCCTGGAACGGGGCCATGGGCTTTGCGCCATGGATCAGCTTGGCGCCGATCGCGTCGGGGAAGGTGCGGATGCGGGTATTATAGGCCTGGACCGCTTCATTATAATCGCGGATCGAGACGGCGATGCGGTTTTCCGTGCCCTCCAGCTGCGACTGGAGCTGCAGGAAATTCTCGTTGGTCTTGAGGTCGGGATAGGCCTCGACCGAGGCGAGCAGGCGGCCAAGGCCCTGGCTCAGCTGTGCCTGGGCGGCCTGATATTGCGCGACCTTGGCCGGATCGGACAGGTCGGCGGCGTTGATCTGGATCGACGTCGCCTTGGCGCGGGCCTCGGTCACGGCGGTCAGCGTCGCCTGTTCCTGCTTGCCCGCCGCCTTGACCGTGGCGACGAGGTTGCCGGTCAGGTTGGCGCGGCGCTGATATTGCGCCTGGACGTCAGCCCATTTGGCCTTGGCATTTTCCTCGGCAGTGGGGACGCTGTTGATGCCGCAGGCGGACAGCGCAAGCGCGCCCATGACCGGCAGCAAAAGGCGGGAGAGGCGACGCGGGAAAAGCATGGAACATCCTCGGCTCTGTTTCGCTGACGGAAATAGGGCGTTGTCGGATGGCGTGCAACGGGCCATGCAGAGTTTATCGAAGGCGAGACAAGAGGTTCATCATGGGGCTGATTTCGGAATTCAAGACGTTCATCAATCGCGGCAATGTCATGGACCTGGCGGTTGGTGTCATCATCGGTGGCGCGTTCGCCACCATCACCAAGTCGCTGACCGATGACCTGATCATGCCGGTGGTCGGCTATCTTTTCGGTGGCGCTGACTTTTCGGGCTACTTCCTGCGCCTGGGCGACCTGCCCGAGGGGTTCAAGGGCAACCCCAACAGCTATGCCGACCTGAAGGCGGCCGGTGTCGCCATGTTCGGCTGGGGCCAGTTCCTGACCGTGCTGGTCAATTTCATCATCCTGGCCTTCATCATCTTCCTGCTGGTGAAGCTGGTGAACAAGGTTCTGGCCAAGCCGGAGGAAGCGCCGGCACCGGCCGTCACGCCCGAGGATATCGTGCTGCTGCGCGAGATTCGCGACTCGCTGAAAAAATAAGCGATTGCGACAAACCGAGGCCCTGATGGGAACCATTGGGGACGCGGCCGGTTGATCGGCGTCAGGGTTCGGGATGGCAAGGACCGTCCCGAACCTCGTGTCGAACATGTCAGCCCTGAGGGGGCGCAACAGGAGAAAACGCTGTGAAAAGCTTCGTCGCAATCCTTGGCCTTGCCAGCATGGTCTCGCTCGCCGCGTGCGATTCCAAGCAGGAAAACAAGGTCGAGAATGCCTACGAGAATCAGGCGGACGCTCTCGACAACCAGGCCGCGAACATGGAAGCGATGGCCGACAACCTGTCGGGCAACGCCGAAAATGCAGCCGAAAATGCGGCCGACGCGCTGGAGAACAAGGCCGACGCCACCCGCGAGGCGGGCGAGGCTGCCGCCGACGCGGTGGAGAAGAAGCAGCACTGATCTGCTGCGGCACCGAGCATCGGGCCAAAGGGGCGTCGCGCTTGCGGCGCCCTTTTTCTTTGCCGGCTCTCGCCTTTAACGGCCCCTTAACCACGGCCGGCCATGGTGCCCTCGCGCGCATCCAAAGGTCGTGGGAATGGACGAGTTACTTCAGGAATTCATATCCGAAACGCAGGAAACGCTGGAGGCTCTGGCGGGCGAAGTCGTCGCCTGGGAGGCCAATCCGGGCGATAGCCAGCGGCTGGACGCCATTTTCCGCTTCTTCCATACGGTGAAGGGCAGCTGCGGCTTCCTCAATCTGCCGCGTTTCGAGAAATTGAGCCATGCGGCCGAGGACGTGTTGTCGGAGATTCGCGCCGGCAACCGCAAGCCCGATCCCGCGACCGTCAGCGCGGTGCTGGCGATCATGGACCGGATCGGCGAACTGGCCGAGGCGGTGGCGCGCGGCGCGGCATTGCCCAACGAGAATGACGAATATCTGATCGGCGCGCTGACGCAGGTGGAGGCGCCGGCCGCGCCCGCCGAGGAAGCGGAACCCGAAGAGCCGGCGGCCCCGGTCGCGGCGGTGCGCCAGGGCCAGGCGCTGCGCACCATTCGCCTGCCGCTGTCGCTGATCGACCAGTTGATGAACGGCGTGTCGGACATGGTGCTGGCGCGCAATGAATTGTCGCGCAAGCTGCGCGACCGGTCGGCCGATCCTGAACTGGACAGCGCGTTCGAGCGGCTGTCCACCTGTGTCGCGGACATGCGCGACGTGATTTCCAAGACCCGCATGCAGCGGGTCGAGCGCCTGTTCGCGGCGATGCCGCGCATGGTGCGCGACCTGAGCCGCGATCTCGACAAGCGGATCGAGCTGAGCCTGGAAGGCGGCGACGTCGAGATGGACCGCGAGATGGTGGAGATGGTCGTCGACCCGCTCACCCATATCGTGCGCAACAGCATCGACCATGGCATCGAGACGCCCGAGCGGCGGCGTGCGGCGGGCAAGCCGGAGGCCGGCCGGTTGCGGCTGGAGGCGCGCCAGTCGGGCAACCAGATCGTGATCGAGATCAGCGATGACGGCGCCGGCATCAACACCGCGCGGCTGGTGGAAAAGGCGATCGCCGCCGGGCGGCTGACGCCCGATGCGGCAGCGCGGATGACCGAGCAGGACAAGCTGGACCTGATCTTCCAGCCGGGGCTGACGACGGCCGCCAAGGTGACGGCGGTGTCGGGGCGCGGTGTCGGCATGGACGTGGTGCGCGCCAATATTGAACGGATCGGCGGCGTCATCGCGCTGGACAATCATCCGGGGCAGGGGCTGCGCATCACGCTGCGCGTGCCGCTGACGCTGACCATCATTCCGGGCCTGATCGTGCGCGCCGGCGGCCTGCATTTCGCGATCCCGCGCGCGGCGGTGGTCGAGATACTGCACGACAATAACGAGATGATGCAGATTGCCGATGTCGGCGGTGCCAAGATCGCGACGATCCGGTCGATCCGCCATTCGATGATCGACCTGGAAGATGTGCTGGGCATGGACAAGCCACAGCAGATCGGACCGCGCGCCGTGATGGTGGTGCGATCGGCGACCGGCGTGCCCTTTGCCATGGGCGTGTCCGCAGTCGAGAATCATGAGGAACTGGTGATCCGTCCCGCATCGCCGCTGGTGATGGCGAGCGGCGTCTATGCCGGCATGACCTTGCCCGACAATGGCAAGCCGATGCTGCTGCTGGATGCGGCGGGCTTGGCCAATGCGGCGCGCCTGCCGAACCTGATCGACGATCGCGCCCATGGCGCAGTGGCGGATGCCGCCGCGCAGGAGCCCGGCGTCGAAATGGTGGCGGCGCTGCGCTTCGAGGAATTGTCGGGCGAACGGCGCCTGCTGCGCCTGTCGCTGATCGAGCGGGTCGAGGATATCGACGCCAGCCTGTTCGGCCGGTCCGGCGGCCAGGCCTTCGTCCGGCTGGACGAGCGGCTGGTGCCGGTGGTGAACGGCCGCCATGCCTTTGCCGAGGACAAGGTCTGCGCGCTGCGCCTGCGCGATGGCAGCCTGGAAGCCTGTTACCCGGTCGCGGCGGTGCTGGACATCGTCCAGATGCCGCTGGTGCCGGACATGGTGGCGATGCACGGCATGCTGAGCGGTGTCGCGGTGGTCGATGGCGAGCATCTGGAGGTCATCAACCCCTTCGCCCTGTTCGCCGCGCTGCCGCAGGAACCGATTGCGCCGCACAGCCGGGGCCGTTGCCTGCTGGCCGATGCGGAGGATGGCTGGACCCGCGAGATATTGGCGCCGCTGCTGCGCCAGGCCGGGCATGAGGTGGTGCTGGGGCTGCCGGGCGACGCCGTCGATGCGCAGGATATCGTGCTCTATTCGGCCGGCGATGTCGGCCAGGTGGCCGAAATCATGGGATGCCGGGTGGTGCATCTGCGCGCCACGCCACGGGCCACCGGGCCAATGGATGCCAGCATCTACCGCTATGACCAGGACGCGCTGATGGCGGCGCTGTCCGGCGCACGCGGGTAAGGGGAAGAGCGATGGAGCAACTCTATCTGTTGGCGACGCTGGCCGGTGCCCGCATCGCGGTCGATGCCAGCGAGGTCGAGGCGGTGGTCAAGCTGACCGAGATATCGCCCGTGCCCGGCATGGGCGTGCATGTCGCGGGTCTTTCCGCGCTGCGCAGCCGGGTGCTGACGATCATCGATGTCGCCGCGCTGATCCATGGGCGCGCGACCCCGGCCGACCAGCGCGACCTGGCGATCATCGCCAATATCAGCGGCCATAGCTATGGCCTGATGGTCGATGGCGTGTCGGATATCTGCCGCGTGCCCGAGGGCGAATTGCCGTTGCGCGGACAGCTCGACCCGGCCTGGATGCCCTTTGCGCGCGGCGTGGTGGAGCATGAGGGCGTGCCCCATCTGCTGGTGTCGCTGGCCGGCTTCATCGAGGCCGGTGCCCAGGCACAGGCGGCCTGATCGCTTGGCCGCGTCGTTTACCATTTCCTCGCCTTTCGCGTTTACGCCTCTCCTCCCGGCACGTAAAAATCAAAGGGACGCTTCATGAAGAACTGCCTGGTCGTCGATGATTCCAAGGTCATCCGCAAAGTGGCACGCCACATATTGGAATCGCTGGACCTGACCGTGACCGAAGCGGTGGACGGGCAGGATGCCCTGACCCAGTGCGAGGCCAGCCTGCCCGACGTGGTGCTGCTCGACTGGAACATGCCGGTGATGAGCGGGATGGAATTTCTGCAGGCGCTGTCGGCCACCAAGATGGAGGCCCGGCCCAAGATCATCTTCTGCACCACCGAAAACGGCATCAGCCATATCAAGGCGGCGGTCGAGGCCGGTGCCGACGAATATGTGATGAAGCCGTTCGACCGCGAGACGCTGGAGAGCAAGCTGGCGATCGTCGGGGTCATCTAGGCCCGGTCCCTCCCTTCGAGGATATCGCCGTCTTTCCCAGCCTCTTCGTTCTGAAAGCCCGTCAATGACCGTCTTCGTGCCGACCATGGTCAGCCTCGACAGCCACACCGCTCCCGCGGTGCGCACGCTGGTGGTTGACGATTCGGTGGTGGTGCGCACGGTGATCGAGCGCATCCTGAACGCCGATCCCGGCTTTACCGTCGTCCACAAGACCAACAGCGCGGAAAATGCGCTGCGCTATCTGGCCGAACATAGCGTCGACCTGGTGCTGCTCGACATCGAACTGCCGGGGCAGAGCGGCCTGGCGGCGCTGCCCGCGATCCTGCGATCGAACCCGCAGGGCAAGGTGGCGATCCTCTCGGGCCGCTGCGAGGAGGGCAGTGCGGCGGCGGTCGAGGCACTGGCGCTGGGCGCGAGCGATATCCTGTCCAAGCCGGGCAGTGGCAGCTTTGGCGAGCAATTTCCCCAGGCATTGATCGATCGGCTCGGCCGGCTGTTCGGCGGCGAAGCGCCGACGGCACCGGCGCAGCGGTCGACCTTGGTTCCGTCCGCCCATGCGACCAGCGCAGCGGTCGAACCCCTGGCCTGCCTGGGCATCGGGGCGTCGACCGGGGGCATCCATGCGCTCAGCCAGTTGTTCGGCGGCCTGACCGCGCCGCTGGGCGTGCCGATCCTGCTGACCCAGCATCTGCCGGTCAGCTTCACCGTCTATTTTGCGCAGCAACTGGCGCGCATGACCAGCCTGCGGGTCAAGGTGGCGGAGGCCGGCGACCTGCTGGCGCCCGACACCGTCTATGTCGCGCCGGGCGACGCCAACCTGCTGCTGCGGCGCGGGCTGCATGGCCGAGTGAGCGTGGTGCTGGACCCGGAACGGACGCCGTCGGGCAATCTGCCGGGTGTCGACCCGATGTTCACCGCCATGGCCGATGTCTATGGCGCGGGCGCGGCGGGGATCGTGCTGACCGGCATGGGCCGCGACGGCACGGCCGGGGCGCGGGATATCGTGGCAGCGGGCGGCTGGATCGTCGCCCAGGATGAAACGAGTAGCGTGGTATGGGGGATGCCGGGATCGGTCGCGGGGGCAGGGCTGACCTGCGCCCTGATGGAACCCCATGCGATCATGGATTTTGTCGCACGACGCGGAAAGATGAACGACTGATGGCCTTGCCCCCTTCCAGGATGGGATCGGGCGCTGCCCGGATTTTGACAGGTCTGCTGGAAGCGCGGACCGGCCAGGTTCTGTCCGAGGGGCGGGCCTGGCGCATGGAGACGGCGCTGAAGCCTGTGCTGCGCGACCATGGTCTGCAGGATATCGACGAACTGGCCGGCAAGCTGCTGCGCAGCCGCAATCCGCGGCTGGACGAGGATGTGGTGAACGCACTGCTGAACAACGAAAGCAGCTTCTTCCGCGATCTGCAGATTTTCGACCTCATTCACCGGCAGATATTGCCGCGTATCCAGGAGGCGCGGGGCGACCGGGTGCTGCGGATCTGGAGCGCGGGCTGTTCGACCGGGCAGGAAGCCTATTCGCTGGCGATCCGCTTCTGCAACGAGGCGGCGCGCTGGGCGGGCTGGCGGATCGAGATATTGGCGACCGATATTTCGAGCGCGGCGATCGACCAGGCGCGCAGCGGCATTTTTTCGCAGATGGACGTACAGCGCGGCCTGCCGATCGGCGATCTGATCAAATGGTTCGAGCCGGCGGGCGATGACTGGCGGGCGAACCCGGAACTGCGGCGGATGATCGATTTCCGTCAGGATAATCTGTTCGCCGCGCGGGTGCCGAGCGGTGCCTATGACCTGCTGCTCTGCCGCAATGTGCTGCTCTATTTCTCGCCCGAACGGCGCCAGAGCGTGTTCGACCTGCTGGCCCGGCACAGCCATGACCGGTCGGTGCTGCTGCTGGGCGCGGGCGAGACGGTGATCGGCCAGAGCGAGGAATTTGTGCCGCATCCCGAATTTCGCGGCAGCTATGCGCGGCGGGGGGCATCGGCCGATGCCGGCAATTCGGCGCGGCGCGCGAGCTAATCGCCCGGAGACCATTTACCACGCTTGATTGCCGCGCCGGTCTCGGCCATGATTCCGCCTGTGGCTGCATGACGCGGCGCGACGCAGGGCGGAACAGGGCGTGAGACTGGACTTTTCGTGGTGACGGGCCCTTTGCGATGACCGACATCCCCATGATCGAAACGCCGTCGCCCAATTATGACGAGCGCAGCCTGCCGATCACCATGCTGGTGCTCCATTATACCGGCATGCCGGACGCGGCGAGCGCCATCAACTGGCTGGCCAATGCCGAATCCAAGGTGTCGGCCCATTATGTCGTGACCGAGGATGGCCAGATCATCCGCATGGTGGCCGAGGACAAGCGCGCCTGGCATGCCGGCCGGTCGCACTGGCGCGGCATCGACGATGTGAACAGCGCCAGCATCGGCATCGAGATCGTCAATCCGGGGCATGAATGGGGCTATCGGCCTTTCCCCGAGGCGCAGATGGGATCGCTGATCCCGCTGGTGCATGACATCGTCCAGCGCCACCGGATCACGCGCGGCAATATCGTCGGGCACAGCGACATCGCGCCCGCGCGCAAGCAGGATCCCGGCGAGCTTTTCCCCTGGGGGCAACTGGCGCGGTTGCGGCTGGCGCTGCCGCGACCGACCAAGAATCTGATGGACCCGCACTGGACCGACAGCGGCTTCATGCTGGCGCTCGAACGTTTCGGCTATGACATTGCCGAGCCTGAGCCGGCGGTCGTCGCCTTCCAGCGGCGCTTTCGCCCCGAACTGATCGACGGCATCATCGATGGCGAATGCCGGGCGATTTTGCTCGCCCTGCTGCTACCCAAGCCGACAGGGGATGACTGACCCGATTTTTGCGCCTATAGGCGCCTGTGCCAGAGGGCCGGGCGGCCGCGGCGTGGCGGGTAACTTCCACGGCGAGGAAAGTCCGGGCTCCACGAAATGACGGTGCCGGCTAACGGCCGGCTGGAGTGATCCAAGGGACAGTGCAACAGAAAGCAGGTCACTAAGGCTTCGGCCCAGTGAAATTGAAAGGGTGCGGTAAGAGCGCACCGCGTCTGCGGCAACGCAAGACGGCACGGTAAACCCCACCGGGAGCAAGACCGAATAGGGGCGGCGCGCAGCTTGACTGCTAGGTCTGTTTCGACTGAGACCGCTCGGGTTGGTTGCTTGAGGGACGGAGCAATCCGTCCCCTAGAGGAATGGTCGCCTATCCCCCTTTGGGGGTGGACAGAACCCGGCTTACAGGCCCTCTGGCATTTCCCCTGTTGCGAGGTTATCGCAATAACCGGTCCGCGGTCTTGGGGGGATTCGGTTTGCGTAACAGATATTTGGCCTTGCTGATGGCGATGGCCGCCATGCCCGCTATCGGCCATGCGATGCAGGATGCGGCGCCGGCAGCGCCTGCCCCCGCGCCCGCAACTGGCACGATCCAGCAATTGTTCGAGCAATCGACGCAAGCCACCGAGGCGGCGGATTATCCCCGCGCGCTTGAAATCCTCACCGCGCTCGAAGGTCGGGTGGTGCGCAATCCGCGCAGCCTGGCGATCGTGCGGGTGCGCAAGGCGATGGTACTGGCGGAACTGTCGCGCTGGGCCGAGGCGCGCGACCTGCTGAACCAGGCGGCGCCGGCCCTGCCCAGGGATGATACCAGCCTGTCGACCGACCGCTATCGTGCCGCCTACACGCTGGGGCGCGTGTCGATGGGCGACCTCGACTATGTCGGCGCGCTGGCCCATTTCAGCGCGGCGCTGGCCGAAGCGGAGGGGCCGGCGGCGCGCATCCAGGCGCTGCTGGGGCAGGCGCAGGCCGGTACGTTCGTCGATCCGGCCGAAGCGGTGAAGGCCGCCGAAGCGGCCAATGCCATTGCGGTGGCGGACCCCAAGATGTTCGACAAGGCGTCGCTGGCGCATATCGACCTGATCCGGGGGCGGGCGCTGCTCAATCTGGGCCAGTTCGATCCTGCGGAAAAACTGTTCGCACGGGCGGTGAAGCAGCAGGGCGGGCTGACCACCAGGGTCGATTTCGATGATCTCGTGACCCGGTCGGATGCGTCGATCGCCGCCATGCTGGCCGGCCATCGCGACACGGCGCGCAATTATCTGGTCTATACCGGTGCCGGGCGCATGCCGCAGCAGGACTTCACCCAGGGCGCGGACATGGCGCTGCCGCGCTGTGGCGAGGATGGCGTCCAGCCCGAGGATTATGCCGTGGTGGAATTCGGCATCAGCGACAGTGGCGCTGTTTCCTATGCCCGGCCGGTCTATGGATCGCGCCCCGGCCCGTCGGCGCTGGCGTTTGCGCGGGCGGTGCGGGACTGGTCGTGGCGGCCCGATGACGTGAAGAATATCCCGGCGCTGTTCCGGTTCGTCACGCGGCTGGAACTGCGTTGTTCGACCGCGGAAGGCGGTCCGTCGATGCTGGCGGGGCCGACCAAGGCTTTGGGCGACTGGCTGGAGGCCAGGCGCGTTCCCGGCCCGGTGCTGGACAATGTGCCGATGACCCGGCAGCGCGCGCTGCTGTTGCAGCAGGCGCAGCTGATCCGCAGCCAGAAGGGCGATACGACGGTGGAACTGGTGCCGGTGCTGATCCCGCTGCTCGCCGGATCGATGGCCGCGCGCGAGGATGTCGAGACCTATGGCCCGCTGCTGCGCCGGGTGGTGCGGACGGCGGATGCCCCGCCGCTGGCGCAATTGCTGGTCGACCGCCTGGTCCATGATGCCGCCGAGCATGTGGATATTCGTATCCGGGCCGATTCCCCCTATGCGTTGCGCGCCGCCGATTATCAGGCCGATGCCGATGCACGGGCGACCTTCGCGATCCTGGCCTATGATGATCTGACGCCCAGGGAAAAGGCCGGGTCGCAGGCGCTGTTGAACGCGGTGATCGACGATGGCGCCTTGCCGGCCAATGATCCGCTGCGCGTGGCAGCGCTGGTGCGACGGGCGAGCCTGCAGGCGACCGGCGGCAATCTGGAAGCGGCACGGGCCGATTATGCCGCGACCGGATTGTCGGCGCAGCAATGTTCGATCGTCGATGCCAAGCCCAGCCTGCGCAGCGCGCCAGTATCCTCCGCCGATTATCCCACGGACATGGTGTCCGTGGGTGTCGAGGGATGGACGCGGGTCCAGTTCGACATCGCGGCGGACGGCACGACCCGCAACCAGCGGGCCGTCATCACCTATCCGCCGATGATCTTTGGCACCAACGGCACGAAGATCGTGACGCGGGCCAAATATGAGCAAAGCTATCGCCCCGATGGTGGCCTTGGCTGCGGCGGCAACATGCAGGGTGTGACTTTCCGCCGTTAATCCCGGTGCAGGGCTGGCTTTCCGGGCGCGGCTTCCCTAATTTGGTCCGATGGCAAGACAGAGCCGATCCAATGACTGGGGTTTTCCCCGCTGGCGTGCCTATGGCGCGACGCGGGAAGCGCAGCGCGTGCGCATCTGCGACCGTTTCGGCTGTGATCAGCCGGGTAACTGCCCCGCGCCCAAATCGCCCAACAGCCCGGACCGCTGGTATTTCTGCAGCGAGCATGCGGCCGAATATAACCGCAACTGGGACTATTTTCAGGGGCTGGACGAGGAAGAACGGGCCGAGCGCGAGCGCACCGAACGGCGCGATGCCGGCGGCTATCAGTCGAGCGCCCATCATGGCTGGGGCGGTCCCGGCGACGGCAGCCGGTCGCGCGACGAGATGCACGCGCTGCAGGCGCTGGGGCTGGAGGATGACGCCGATTTCGAGGCGGTGCGCAAGAGCTGGCGCAGCCTGGCCAAGGAATATCATCCCGACGTGAAGCCGGGCGATGCCGAGGCGGCGGTGCAGTTCCAGACAATCCAGGCCGCCTATGAGGTGCTGCGTGCGGCCGAGGAGCGGCGCACCTGGAAGCCGCGGGGCGCCAGCGATTGAAGGATCATGTCCGGTCCAACTGGCAAAATGCCGTGCTGGTCTGCCGCAAATGCTCGAAGAAGCTGGACGGCGGCTTCGGCAAGGATGGCGAGGAGCGGCTGGCCAAGGCGCTGCGGCGGCATCTGTCGCTGAAGAAGGGGCGCAAGGCGGCGGCCGGCATCATCGAGGTGAATTGTCTGGGCGTCTGTCCCAGGGGCGCGATCACCGTGGTCAACGGCGCGGCGAGCCGCGACTGGCTGCTGGTGCGGCCGGGGGCGGATCTGGACGCACTGGCGACGGCGCTGGACCTGCCTGCGCAGGCGGAATCGCAGAAACCGGGCTGACTTACGCAAAATGCGTAAATCCGGACGGGCCTGTTAAGCCTATCCTTACCAACATTTCCTAGGGGGATGCCATGCGGATATGGCTTCCTTCCTCGCGCGGTGCGGTGCTGCTGGCCCAGCTCGCGATCATCCTCCTGGGTCTCGCCCTGCTCTACGGCAATCCGCCGGCGCAGGGGCGCATCCTGCTGATCCCGATGACGGCCGGTGCGCGCGCGCATCTGGTGCCCGATGCGGTGGCGCATGGCGCCCGGCTGGTGGCAAGCGGACGCCTGCCCGGATCGATGGTGGTGGAGGGGCAGCGCGACGCGCTGCTGCCCTTGTTGCGGGGCGGCATATTGCCGCTGCGCGCCTTTGTCGCGGCCTGTGGCGAACCGGTGGGAGGATTGGCCTGATGGCATTCAACAGTCTCGAAAGTCTGCGCCTGCACGGGCTGCGTATCCTGTTGCTGTGCAGCCTGATCTGGACCGTGCTGATCGGCATTGGCGGCATGATGATCGGCAATGAGCGGGCGGCGCCCGCCATGCTGCTGTCGGCGCTGGCCAACATCCTGCCGACCTGGATGGTGATGCGGCGTCGCAACGACCTGGAGGTGCGGCTGGTGATGGGGACGCTGGCGGCGGTGCAGCCGGCGATCACCCTGTTCCTGCTGAGCGGCCATGTCTGGCAGATGGACGCACACATGTATTTCTTCGTGGCGCTCGCCTCGCTGGCGGTGCTCTACGACTGGCGGCCGATCCTGCTGGCGTCGGTGCTGATCGCGCTGCATCATCTGGTGCTGACCTATGTCGCGCCCAATTGGGTGTTTTCGGGGCAGGCGGAGCTTGGCCGGGTCATCGTCCATGGCTTTGCGGTGGTGCTGCAGGGCACGATCCTGGGCTATCTCAGCATCAAATTGCATGGGCTGCTGCTGGCGCAGGATGCGCATGTGGCGGACACCGCCCGGCTGGCGCGGGAAGCGCAGGCGGGGCGCAATGCGGCGGAATCGGCGATGGATGCCCAGCGCCAGTCCGACGCGCGCGAGGCGCATCTGCGGATCGAGCGGGACGCCGAAAAGACACGGATGGCGCAGGACCGGCGCAGCGAGACGCTGGCGCTGGTCGGCGCCTTCCGCAAGTCGGTGGCGGGCGTGGTGAGCGCGGTCAGTGCGGCGACGGGCGAACTCAAGGAATCGGCCGGGCTGCTGCATGATCTGGCGCGCCGGGCGAGCGTGGGCACGGACGAGACGATGGCAGCGGCGGGGCAATCATCGGCCAGCGCGGCGGTGCTGGCGCGGCGGATCGAGCAATTGTCCGAATCGATCAGCGCAATCGCGGCGGCGGCCAGCCAGCAGGCGAGCCTGGGCGGCGAGGCACAGCGCGTGTCGGTGGCGGGGCATGAAGCGATGCAGGCGATGGAAGGGCGCACGGCGTCGATCACCAGCTTCGCCGATTCGATCACCGAGATTGCCGCCCGCACCAATTTGCTGGCGCTCAATGCCACGATCGAGGCGGCACGGGCCGGCGAGGTCGGGCGCGGCTTTGCGGTGGTGGCCGGCGAGGTGAAGCAGCTGGCCAACCAGACGGCGAGTGCGACCGGCGAAATCCAGTCGCTGGCCTCGTCGGCGCGGCAGGGCGCCGGGGTGGCGCAGGAAGCCCTGTCCGAGGTCGCCGGGAGCGTCGAGGAACTGGCGCAGGCGGCGCAGGCGATCCAGCGTGCGGTGGCCGACCAGCGCGATGCGACGGCGGCGATCGGCCAGTCGGCGCGCGATACCGCCCGCGACGCCGATCATATGGCGCAGCGCATGGCCACCGTGGCCGATGTCGCGCGCAATACCGAAAATCTGTCAGATCGCGTGTCGAGCGCGGCGGCCGGCCTGTCGCGCACCGCGCAGGAGTTGCAGCGCGCGACCGACCTGTTCGTGGCGCAGCTGGAAGCGGCCTGATCGCCGGTCAGCCGGCGCGGGCTGTCCACGTTTTCGCAGTTCCATCAGCAGAACGGGCCAGCGGATATAGGATGCGCTCCTCGCGATCGATCCGCCGGCTGAGGGCATCCAATATCCGGCCGCTGTCGGCGCAGAAGCCGCGCCAGTCGCGGGTGATCCGCTCATCGGTCCAGCCGGCCATGTAGCGAGCGAAGCTCTCGGCCAGCGCGCCGATCTCGGCCTGGATGCGGGCGGCCGTGGTGCGGACGCGATCGTCGCCCTGGCGCTGGAGCATGGGGTAGAGAATGCGGTCTTCCAGCGCGAGATGGGCCATCAGCTTGCGCGCCAGTTGCCAGCGCAATGCGCTCACCGCCCGAGGCTGGTCGGGATCAGCGATCGCCTGGCGCAGTTGCGCGGCGATCAGGGCGATCTCCTCATGCTGCGTGCCCAATTCGTCCATGTTCATCGCGATCCCCCTGCTGGCCAGGTTCGATCATGCACCGCCCGCCGTTAAGGGGGCATTGGGAGCCGGGACAGGCAAAGCGCATAAAGCCTGTAAAAAAGAAGACCGCCCGGCGCCTGCGCACCGGACGGTCTTTCTGTCATCGATCCTGTGGAGCAGGCCCCGATTGGAGCCTGCCGCGATCAGGCCGGCTGGTCGGCGCGGCTGGCGCCCTGGCCGTCAAGATTGAGGGCAGCGAAGTCCCAGTTGATCGCTTCCTTCAGCAGCTTTTCGGCATAGGCCGGGCGCAGGTTGCGATAGTCGATATAATAGGCATGTTCCCACACATCGAGGATCAGCAGCGGGGCGTGGCCTTCATGGGCGACCGGGGTGTCGGCGTCATGATAGCTGGTCACTTCCAGCTTGCCGTCCTTCAGGATCAGCGCGGCCCAGCCGCTGGCGAAGTGGCCGACGGCCTCTGCCTTGAGCTTCTCGATCAGCGCGTCGACCGAACCGAAGGCTTCCTCGATCTTGGCGAGCAGTTCGCCGGTCGGGGCGGTCTTCACCGGCGACAGCGAGTTCCAGTAGAAGGTGTGGTTCCAGATCTGGCCGACCTGGTTGAACAGGCCGCCCTTGGACGACTTGATCAGTTCGACCAGCGACTTGCCCTGCAGGCTCTCGTCGGCGGCGACCAGTTCATTGGCCTTCACGACATAGGCATTGTGATGCTTGCCGTGGTGGAAGTCGAAGGTTTCGACCGACAGGATGTCGCCAAAGGCGTCCTTGGCATAGGGAAGGTCGGGCAGAACAAAGGCCATGGCGGAACTCCTCGGGTTCGTTATGGGGCGGCTCGCAGTGATGCTTGCGATGCCGGTTTATCATATGGTCCATGCGGGGCGTGGACGCCTCCGTCGCTTCCCATATGCGCACCCAACGCCCAAGAAAACCAATATGTGCCTATTGCGAAACGATCGCAGAAACGGGCGGTTGGTGGGCCTTTGGACGGGATGGGGCAGTATGGCAGCGGGCGGTGTTTCTTGACAGGCGGGGCCGTGCCGAACATGATCGCAACCATGCCGTTCAAGGTCATCTTTGCACGCTTCCGCCATCATGGGGGACAGCTTCTCGCGGGCCATCCGCCCCGGACCTGACAGGCGCGCTGCCGGCAGGTCCGGGGCACCCTTCTTGACGCCTTGCGCCCGAGCACCGGGCGCACCCCCCTATCAGGAAGTTTTCCCATGACCCTGCAACAGAAGTGGGCGGCCGTGCCGCCGATCCATATTGTCGAATCCGAAGCCGACATGATTTCCGATCTGGCCTGGGCGGCGCGCGACCGCTTCCCCGACGTCAGCCAGTTGTTGCTGGAGGAGGTCGGCCGGGCGCAATTGTGCAGCCGGGCGGAACTGCCGGCCGATGTCGCGGCGATGGGATCGACCATCCTCTATCGCGATGGTGCGCGCGGGGCGCCGCGCCGGGTGGAACTGGTCTATCCCAGCCATGCCGATGTGGCGCTGGGCCGGATATCGATCCTGACGCCGGTCGGCGCCGCGCTGATCGGGATGCGGGCGGGCAATGCCATATTGTGGCCGGACCGCGACGGCCATCTGCGCGACATTCTGGTGGACGAGGTGGTGCAGGCCTAGGGCCAGTCTTGCCCCACATCCGTCATCCTGACGGAAGGCACTCCTGAGCTTGTCGAAGGATCAGGATTCATTCTGCACTAAGCCCGAGAGCGAGCGCAGAATGGATCCCGGATCAAGTCCGGGATGACGCAGTTTTTTGGGGTCAGCCCTGCGGCGGGGTGGTTTCGCCCACCTCGTCGCTGTCGAGGCCGTCGTCCAGGGTCAGGCCGTGGCGCAGCAGCATCGGGATGTTGGCGCCGGCGAAGACGACCGAGACGATGGTCACGCCCCAGACCTTGACCGCGAGCCAGGTGTCGAAGCTCATCGACCGGCGCATGAGTTCGTTGGCGACCGCCATGGCGACGAAGAACAGCGCCCAGTTGCGTGACAGCTTGCGCCAGCCTTCCTCGCTCAGCCCGTCATAGGCCGCCTGGAGCAGATATTTGAGCAGCGGCTTGCCGCGCAGTAGCCCGGCTAACAGCATCAGCGCGAAGAAGGCGTAGATGATGGTCGGCTTCAGCTGGATGAAGCGCTGGTCGTGGAAATAGATGGTGAGGCCGCCGAAGAAGAGGATCAGCAGCGCCGAGAGCCAGAGCATCGGCGAGACCCGGCCGAGCTTCACCTTGGAGATGATCACGGCGATGACGATCGCGGCCATGAAGGCGGCGGTGCCAAAGCTCATGGCGGTGATCGGGTTGCCCGCACCCCAGAACCAGCCCGCGCCCTTGTAGCTCAGGAAAAAGACCAGCAGCGGCCCGAAATCGAGCGCGAGGCTGAGGCTGCCGCCATGGGCGGGCTTCTTGGCGTCAGCGGGCATAGGCCGTCCCCGCGATCGCGCGTGCCATGTCGCCGGCATCGAACGGGCGCAGGTCCTCGATCTTTTCGCCCACGCCGATGGCGTGGATCGGCAGGCGATATTTCTCCGCCGCCGCGACCAGCACGCCGCCGCGCGCCGTGCCGTCGAGCTTGGTCATGACCAGGCCCGTGACCTGCGCGGTTTCCTTGAAGACTTCGATCTGGTTCAACGCATTCTGTCCCGTGGTGGCATCGAGGACCAGGACAACGTCGTGCGGGGCGGCCGGGTTCAATCGGCCGAGCACGCGGCGCACCTTGGCCAGTTCGTCCATCAGTTCGGTCTTGTTCTGCAGGCGGCCGGCGGTGTCGACGATCAGCACGTCGATGCCGGTGGCCGTCGCCTGCTTGACCGCGTCGAACACGATGCCCGCCGCGTCGCCGCCTTCCTTGCCGGCGACGATGGGCACGCCCAGCCGGTCGGCCCAGACCTTCAATTGGCCGATCGCGGCTGCGCGGAACGTGTCGCCCGCCGCCAGCATCACGCCATAATCCTGTTCCAGGAAATTATTGGCGAGCTTGGCGATGGTGGTGGTCTTGCCCGATCCGTTGACACCGATGACCAGGATCACCTGGGGCCGCGGAAAGGCTTCGATCTCCAGCGGGCGGGCGACCGGGGCCAGCACCTTCTCGATCTCCTCCGCGATGATCTCGCGCAGATATTCCTCGGTCAGTTCCTTGTTGTAGCGCCCCTCGGCCAGGCGATCACGAACCCGGCCGGCCATGGCCGGGCCGAGATCGGACATGATCAGGGCTTCCTCGATCTCGTCGAGGGTCTGGTCGTCGAGCGCGGCCTTGGTGAAAAGGCCGGTCAGATTCTCGCCGAGCTTGTCGGATGTGCGCTTGAGGCCGCCGAAGAGGCGGTCGCGCCAGCTGGTGCCGGTGTCAGTCATTATTGCGCCTCTTGCGCGATCAGCGCGCCATTCTCAAGGCCGCTGATGCGGGCCGCGACGATCGTGGAGGGGGGCTGGGGCGTGGTGAAGCGCACCGGCGCGAAATTTTCCGCATGGCCCGACAGGCCATTGCGTTCGACCAGCACCGACTGGCGAGTGCCCACCAGGCGGGCGAGCCAGGCATCGCGCTGGGCCGTGCAGGCGTCGCGCAGCAGGGCGGCGCGGGCCTTGATGGTGGCGCGATCCAGCTGGGGCATGCGCGCGGCCGGCGTGCCGGTGCGCGGTGAATAGGGGAAGATATGGCCATGGACGATGTCGCAATCGGCGACCAGCGCCAGGCTGTTGGCGAACATGGCGTCATCCTCGGTCGGGAAGCCGGCGATGATGTCGGCGCCGATGCTGATGTCCGGGCGGGCGGCCTTCACCCGCTCGACGATGCGCACGGCGTCGGCGCGGGCATGGCGGCGCTTCATGCGCTTCAAGATCATGTCGTCGCCGGCCTGCAGCGAGAGATGCAGATGCGGCATCATGCGCGGCTCATGGGCGATGAGGTCGAACAGCCGCTCGTCAATCTCGACACTGTCGATCGAGGAGAGGCGCAGCCGGGGCAGGTCCGGGACATGCTTGAGGAGCCGTTCAACGAGTTGGCCGAGCGAAGGGCTACCTGGCAGGTCCGGGCCATAGCTGGTGACATCAACGCCGGTCAGCACGATCTCGCCATAGCCCGCGTCGACCAGTTGCTTCGCCTTGTCGATCACCGCGCCGGCGGGCACGGAGCGGCTGTTCCCCCGGCCATAGGGGATGATGCAGAAGGTGCAGCGATGGTCGCAGCCATTCTGCACCTCCAGAAAGGCGCGGGCATGTTCGGCAAAGGCGCTGGCCATGTGCGGCGCGGTGTCGCGCACGGCCATGATGTCGGAGACGTTGACCTTATCCGCCACCGGGGCGAAGGCGGCTGCCTCCAGCTTCTCCCGGTTGCCGATCACGCCGTCCACTTCCGCCATGGCGGCGAAGGTCTGGGGTTCGGTTTGGGCGGCGCAGCCGGTGACCAGGATGCGGGCGTCGGGGCGGTCTCGCCTGGCGCGGCGGATCGCCTGCCGGGTCTGGCGCACGGCCTCGGCCGTCACGGCGCAGCTGTTGACGACGATCAGGTCGTCCTGTGCGCCGGCCATTTCGCGAATAGCCTCGCTCTCCGCGATGTTGAGCCGGCAGCCCAGGGTGATGATGTCGGGACCAGCCACGGTCAGAAGCGGTCCCAGTCCGCCTCGCCGTCGAACACATGGGTGGCGGGGCCGGTCATGCGGATCGTGCCGCCCGGTGCCCAGTCGATCTCCAGGTCGCCGCCCGGCAGGCTGACCGTCACCGGGCCGGCCATCAGCTTGCGCCGGATCGCCGCGACGGCGGTGGCGCAGGCGCCGGTGCCGCAGGCGCGGGTCAGGCCGGCGCCGCGTTCCCAGACGATCAGGCGCAGATGCTGCGGGCCGACGACCTGCGCGAAATTGACGTTCACGCGAGCGGGGAAAAGCGGGTCATGCTCGATCAGCGGGCCGAGCCGTTCGAAATCGACCGCGTCCAGATCCTCGACGAAGAAGATCACATGCGGGTTGCCGACATTGACGGCGGCCGGCGCGGGCAAATCTTCCCAACTGGCCGACATCGTCAGCGTGTCCATCGGATAGCCAAGCGGGATCGCGTCCCAGTCGAAGCGGGGCGCGCCCATGTCGACGCTGGCGCCGCCGTCCAGGCCCTTGGCGTCGAGCAGCCCGGCCCTGGTGCGGATCAGCACGTCCTTGCCGACGAACAGCGGTACGCAGCGGGTGGCGTTGCCGCAGGCTTCCACTTCCGAACCGTCGGAATTGAAGATCAGCATCGACACGTCGGCCTGGTCGCCGGTCTCGGCATCGCCGATGACGATCAACTGGTCACAGCCGATGCCGGCATGGCGATCGGCAATGGCGCGGGCGCGCGCCTCCGTCATCGCGACCGGCGCTTGGCGCGCGTCGATCACGACGAAATCATTGCCCAGACCATGCATCTTGGAAAAGCGGCTCATCATGGCGCCGCATTTAGTGCGGGACGGGGCAAAAGACCAGCGGTCAGGCGTTCGGGCCGCCGATGATCGCGGCATAGGTGGCCGGATCGACATTGGCGCCGGAGATGACGAGGGCGGTGGCGCCGTCGGTGGGCGGGGCGAGGCCGGCGAGCATGGCGGCGAGCGCCACTGCACCGCCCGGCTCCACCACGAGCTTGAGCGTGGTGAAGGCGAAGCGCATCGCGTCGCGCACCTGATCGTCGCTGACGACCAGGCCGCCGGCCAGCAGGGCATGGTTGATCGGGAAGGTCAGCGCGCCGGGGCTGGGCGCCAGCAGGGCGTCGCAGATGCTGCGTGCGTCGGGCGAGACGCTTTCCCGCACGCCGCTGGCGAGCGAGCGAGCCGTGTCGTCGAAGCCGGCGGGTTCGACGGCATAGACGCTGATGTCGGGGCGGGCGGCCTTGACCGCCGTGGACGTGCCCGCGACCAGCCCGCCGCCACCGCAGCAGACGAGTATCTGTGCGAGGTCGGCGCTGGCGGCCTGGGCCTGGTCGAGTATTTCGAGGCCGATCGTGCCCTGGCCGGCGATGATGAAGGGATCGTCGAACGAGGGGACCAGCGTTGCGCCGCGTTCGGTGGCCAGGGCGGTGGCGATTGCCTCACGGCTCTGGGTGAAGCGGTCATAGGGGACGACCTCGGCGCCGAGCGCACGGGTGTTGGCGGTCTTGATCGCCGGGGCATCGGCCGGCATCACGATCGTGGCGGGAATGCCGAGCAGGCGCGCGGCAAAGGCGACGCCCTGGGCATGATTGCCCGAGGACCAGGCGACGACGCCCGCCGCCCGTTCCGCATCGTTCAGCCGGGCGAGGCGGTTATAGGCGCCGCGGAACTTGAACGATCCGCTATGCTGGGCGCCCTCGAACTTCACCAGCACGCGCCGGCCGCACAAATCGTTGAGCGCGGCATTCTCGATCAGCGGGGTACGGACCGCCGCCGGCGCGATCAGCCGCGCGGCATCGGCGACGTCGGCGGCAGTGATGGCCATCAAGGATAGATCTGGCGAATCGGACATGTCGGCTCCTTGGGTCAGAGGCCCCTGCATAGCCGGCCACCAGCACCGCGCAACGATCCGCCGGGGCGATCCTGGCCCGCTTGGCAGGGCTTGTGCTTTGGCTTATGGGGGCCGCGCGCCGGGGCGGTCAAAAGCCCCGGACGCGCATGATCGCGCCGGTGCCCGCAAGGGCTGAAAACGGGAATGCGGTGCGGGGGGCGCAGCCCTTCCAAATCCGCGGCTGTCCCTGCAACTGTAAGCGGTGAGCGCGATGCGCAGGGTTCCCAGGCTCTTCAAAAGGGGAGGGCCGGAACCGGCCACTGGACCGATAGGTCCGGGAAGGCTGGCGCATCGCTGCCCTGACCCGCGAGCCAGGAGACCTGCCGGCGTCTGGTCGCTCTTGCCCTGGCCCAGGGGATGGCCATGGCGCGGTGTTTCCGTCGAGCGACGCCCATGGCGGCCGGGGCCGCATCGGTGCGTGGGGCGGGGCGCTGGCGTCTTCCCGATCCTCACGCAGCGACCGCATGTGCGGACGCCCCGGTTCCAAATCGACGGACGCCGGGGGACGATAAAATGAAGATGTTGGGGATTTCGCTCATCGCGCTGCTGGCCGCTACGCCGGCACTGGCCCAGGATGACGATATCGTCGTCACCGCTTCGGGCATCGCACAGCCGCGCGACGAGGTCGGCCAGGCGATCACGGTGATCGATGCCGACACGATCAGGACGCGCCAGGCGGTCGATGTCGTCGACCTGCTCGCCACCACGCCGGGCGTCCGCTTCAGCCGCAACGGTTCCACCGGCGGCGTGACCGGCGTGTCGCTGCGCGGCGCGGAGACGACCCAGACGCTGGTGCTGATCGACGGGGTCAAGGTCAACGACCCGAGCGGCATCGGCGACGGCTATGATTTCGGCCATCTGTTGACCGGCAATATCCGCCGGATCGAAGTGCTGCGCGGCTCCAACTCGGTGGTCTATGGCAGCCAGGCGATCGGCGGCGTGGTCAATGTGATGACCGGCGCGCCCAGCGAGGGTTTCGAGGTTAACGCCTCGGCCGATTATGGCTATAGCGATACGCTGAACGCCAAGGCCGATGTGTCGGGCACGCATGGCGCGGTGTCGGGCGGCGTCGGCGTCGCCTATTTCAACACCGACGGCATTTCCTCGGTCGGCCGGTCGTTCGGCGGCGTGGAGAAGGATGGCTATGAGAATATCGCCACCAACGCCAAGCTGAAGATCGCTTTCACCGACAGCCTCAGCCTCGACCTGCGCGGCTATTATATCCATGCCGATCTCGACTATGACAGCTTCTTCGGCGCGCCGGCCGACAGCAGCGACGTCAGCAAGCTGGACCAATATGTCGGCTATGCCGGGATCAACCTGGCGCTGCTCGACGGCAAGCTGACCAACCGCGCCGCCGTTACCTGGATGCGCAACGACCGCGACTATTATTTCGTGCGCGGCACCGACCCGGATTATGGCTATTCGGGCACCAATCTGCGCTTCGAATATGAGGGCGTCTATGCCCCGGTGGATCAGGCCAAGCTGATCTTCGGCTATGAGCATGAGCGGCCGGACTATGAGTATTTCGGCTTTGGCGACATAGCGAGTGCGAAGGCGAACATCGACAGCGTCTATGCGCTGGCGGTGGTGAAGCCGCTTGCCGGCCTCGCCGTCACGGGCGGGCTGCGCCATGACGATCATAGCCAGTTCGACGGCGCGACCACCTTTGGTGCCAACGCCAATTACACGCCGAACGCGGGCGCCACCAATATCCGCCTCTCCTATGGCGAAGGGTTCAAGGCGCCGTCGCTCTATCAGCTCTACGACACCTATAGCGGCAACAGCGCGCTGCGGCCGGAGCGGTCGAAAAGCTATGATATCGGCTTCGACCAGAGCCTGGACGGGGACAAGGCGGTGCTGTCGCTGACCGCCTTCCGGCGCGATACTCGCAACCAGATCAACTATGATTATGCGACCTACACCTATGGCAATCTAGACCGGACCCGCGCCAAGGGCGTGGAAGCGACGCTGACGCTGAAGCCGGTCGAGGCGCTGACGGTGGCGGCCTCCTACTCCTATGTCGATGCGCGCGACCGGTCGGGCGGGGGCACCGACGGCAATCGCCTGCCGCGCCGCGCCGCCAATGCGGTCAGTGTGTCGGCCGACTATCTCTGGTCCTTCGGCCTGTCGACCGGCGCGACGCTGACCATGGTCGGCGACAGCTATGACGACACGGCCAACACGCGCCGGCTCGACGGCTATGCGCTGGCCGGGCTGCGCGCGTCCCTCCCCGTGGGCGACCATCTCGAAGTCTATGGCCGGATCGACAATCTGTTCGATGCGGATTACGCCACGGCCTATGGCTATGGCACCTATGGCCGGTCGGCCTATGGCGGCGTGCGTGTCCGCTTCTAAGGGGCGGCGGCATCCCCTGTTGCTGCCGGGGCTGATCGCCCTGCTGCTGGTCGCGGCCATCGCATCGGTCGCGCTGGGATCGGTGACGATTGCGCCGGGCCGCATCCTGACGGTGCTGGCGGGCGGCGGCGACATGGTGGCGCGGGCGATCGTCATCGACCTGCGCCTGCCGCGCATGGCGATCGGCCTGCTGGTCGGCGCCATGCTGGGCCTGTCGGGCGCGGCCCTGCAGGGTTATCTGCGTAATCCTCTGGCGGAGCCCGCCGTGCTGGGCGTGTCCAATGCGGCGGCGCTGGGTGCGGTGATCGCGCTTTATTTCGGCCTGTCCGAACTGCACCCGATGGCGTTGCCGCTGCTGGCGATCGTCACCGCGCTGGCGGCGATCGGCGCGCTGTTCCTGCTTGCCGGGCCGTCGGAAAGCCCGTTGACGCTGATCCTGGCCGGGATCGCGGTCGCAACGCTGGCGGGGGCGGGGATCAGCCTGGCGCTCAACCTGTCGCCCAATCCCTTTGCCGCGATGGAGATTATGAGCTGGCTGATGGGGAGCTTGGAAAATCGCAGCATCGACCATCTGCTGCTGGCGCTGCCCTGCATCGCGGTTGGCGCGGCGCTGCTGCTTTATGACGGACGCGCGCTCGACGCGCTGACCCTGGGCGAGGATGGCGCGCGGGCGCTGGGCGTCGACCTGTCGCGGGCGCGGCTTCGGCTGATGGCGGGGGTGGCAATCGGTGTCGGCGGCGCGGTGGCGGTGACCGGATCGATCGGCTTCGTCGGCCTGATCGTGCCGCATCTGGTGCGACCGCTGACCGATCGCTCGCCTTCCGCGCTGCTGTTGCCGTCCATGCTGGGCGGCGCGGTGCTGCTGACCCTGGCCGATATCGGCGTGCGCATCATCCCGACCAGCAGCGAGCTGAAACTGGGCGTGCTGACCGCGATCCTTGGTGTGCCGGTCTTCCTCATTCACCTGATGCGGGAGCGGCGGCTATGGTGACCCTGTCGACCGAGCAACTGGACGTCCGGCTGGGTCGCCATCTGGCGGTGCGTGGCGTCCATCTGACCATGGCGCCGGGCCAGTTGATCGGAGTGATCGGCCCCAATGGCGCGGGCAAGTCGACCCTGGTGCGGGCGCTGCTGGGGCTGGTGAAGCCGGCCGCCGGCCGCGCGCTGCTGGACGGGGCGCCGGTCGAGCGGATGTCGCGCCAGGCGGTCGCGCGGTCCATCGCCTATCTGCCGCAGGGCCAGACATTGCACTGGCCCTTGGCAGTCGAGCGGCTGGTGGCGCTGGGCCGATTGCCGCATCTGGGGCCTTTGTCGCGCCTGACCGCCGACGATGAGGCGGCGATCGAGGATGCCATGGTCCGCGCCGATGTCGCCGGCTTCAAGGGGCGGATCGCGACCGAGCTGTCGGGCGGCGAGCGGGCGCGGGTGCTGCTCGCGCGGGCGCTGGCGGTGGGCGCGCCGGCGCTGATCGCCGACGAGCCGCTCGCCGCGCTCGACCCCGGCCACCAGATCGATGTGATGGCCTTGTTGCGGGCGCAGGCGCAGGGCGGGGCGCTGGTCGTCACCGTGCTCCACGACCTCGCCATGGCGGCGCGCTATTGCGATCGGCTGCTGCTGATGGATGGCGGCGCGCTGGTGGCGGACGGCGCGCCGATGGAAGTGCTGACGCCGGAGCGGCTGGCATCCGTCTATGGCGTCGCCGCGCGGATCGACGTCAGCGACGGCCTGCCGCTGATCGTGCCGACGGCGCGGGTCTGATCCGTAACGAAAAAGGGGGCCTTCCGGCCCCCTTTGCTTAATTGCCGAAGCCGCGCGGGGCGGGATCGACCACGCTGATCGTGCCGGCGCCGACCTCGCTCACTTCCAGTGCGCGTTCGGCGATGCCGTTGCGGTTGAAGCGGAAGGCGCCGTCGATGCCGGCAAAGCCGCCCGGATCGCGCAGGCGCGCTGTGGGGAAGGGCGAACCCGGCTTCCAGTCCTGGGCGATCCGCACCGTCAGCAACACCGCGTCATAGCCCATCGAGGACAGGCGGAAGGGCGCGCTGCCGTAACGGGTGCGATATTTGGTCGCGAGCTGGCGATAAAGGCTGTCCGACACGCTGGCATACCAGGCGCCGCGCAGCACGGGGCTGGCGGCCAGCGATTCTTCGGTATTCCAGATTTCGGTGCCGAGCAGGCGGGCATTGGCGCCGCCATTCTTGCGCACGATCGGCGCGACCTGCAGCGCGACCCGGCCGCTGTCGGCGATCAGCAGCGCGTCATAGCTGGACGAGGCCTGCAATTTCTTGACCGCAGCGGTGATCGAGGCGGGGGTGCGGTCGAAGGTCTGCATCGACACGACCGTGCCGCCGGCCTGTTCGACCGCGCGCAACAGCGCATTGCCGGCGCGCTCGCCATAGGTGCCACGCGGCACCAGCGCACCGAAATTGGACAGGCCCTTTTGACGGGCGAAGCCGATCACCCGTTCGATCGACTGGTTGGGGGTATAGCCCATCAGGAAGATGTTGCTGCCCGCGACGCTGGTGTCGTTGGAGAAGCTGATGACTGGCACATTGGCCTTGGCCGCGATCGGCCCGATGATGCGAGCGTCATCCGCCAGCAATGGTCCCAGGATCAGGCGGTTGCCGTCGGCCAGCGCCCGGTTGGCGGCGGCTGCCGCGCCGGTGGCGGTGTCATAGGTGGTGATGCGGACCTTGTCGGTCTTGATGTCCATCAGCGCCAGGGTGGTGGCGTTGGCGATCGACTGGCCGACACCGGCATTGGGGCCGCTGGTCGGGACCAGCAGTGCGACGCGGTGGCGCGCAGTGTCGGTCGGCAGGCCCTGGGTCACTTCCGGGCCGGTCGGCTTGGCGGGACCGGTGGGCTGGGCAGGGCCGGGGCCCTTGGGCACGATCGACTGACAGGCGGCAAGCATGATGGTGCTGGCAACGAACAGCAATCGCGCGCTGCGCTTCATCGCCGCGAACATGTTCGCTTGCCGGGGGGCATCCGTCTCTGTCATCTGGGATCCTTATGGAAACTATATTGGCATCCGGGCTTGAGCCCGGGCTTTACATCGTGGCGGGGCCGATCGGCAACCTTGGAGACCTTACGCCGCGCGCGGCCGAAGTCCTGCGGTTGGCCGACGTGGTCGCCGTGGAAGATACACGGGTCAGCGCAAGGCTGCTGCGCCATGCGGGGTCGGATCGACCGATGATTCCCTATCATGACCATAGCGCCGAAAATGTGCGGCAACGGCTGATCGAGCGGATGGCGAGCGAATCGGTGGCGCTGCTGTCGGACGCGGGGACGCCGCTGATTTCCGATCCGGGCTACAAGCTGGTGCGCGATGCGCGGGCGGCGGGGCGCAAGATCACGACCCTGCCGGGGCCGAGCGCGGCGATCGCGGCGCTGACCCTGTCGGGCCTGCCGACCGACCGGTTCCTGTTCATGGGCTTCCTGCCGAACAAGGCGAAGGCGCGCGGCGACGTGCTGGCCGAGGTGGTGGCATTGCGCGCGACCCTGGTCTTCTACGAAAGCGGGCCGCGCCTGTCGGATAGTCTGGCGGCGATGGCGGCGGCGCTGGGCGATCGCGAGGCGGCGGTCAGTCGCGAGATCAGCAAGACGTTCGAGGAGACGGCGACCGGCACACTGACCGCGCTGTCCGCTCGCTATGCCGATGCCCCGCCCAAGGGCGAGATCGTCGTCATCGTCGGCCCGCCCGGCGAGGCACCCCCGGCCAGCGCCGAGGATGCCGACGCGGCGCTGCGGGAGGCGCTGACCCGGCTGCCGGTGTCGAAGGCGGCGGGCGAGGTGGCCAAGAAGCTGGGGCTCGACCGGCGGACGCTCTATGACCGGGCGAATGAGCTGAAAGGGGAACGCGAGGCGTGAACCGCCAGCAGGCGGAGAAGCGCGGCCGGCAGGCCGAACGCATCGCTGCCTGGTGGCTGCGCCTCAAGGGCTGGCAGATTATCGGCCAGCGCCTGCGCACGCCCGCGGGCGAGGTCGACCTGGTCGCGCGCAAGGGCGCGATGCTGGCCTTTGTCGAGGTGAAGAGCCGCGCCACCGATGCCGAGCTGGACGTCGCGATCGACCAACGCCGACTGGCACGGGTGGCGGCGAGCGCCGAAATATTATGGCATCAGCTGGCAAGACCCGGAGACGACATGCGAATTGACGTCATCCTCCTTGCGCCGGGCCGCCCGCCACGCCATCTGGCCAATGTCTGGCATGGGGGGTGAAGGCTCTCCATTCCGTTCGGGCTGAGCGAAGTCGAAGCCCGCGCCTGAGCGCCAGCGAAGGCAAGTCACCTCGCTAACGCTCGGCGGAGCCCTTCGACTTCGCTCAGGGCGAACGGTAAAAGGAATGAAGATGACCGAACTCAACCCCCTGACCGTCGCCATGCAGATGGACCCGATGGAAGGGATCAGGATCGCCGGCGATTCGACCTTCCACATCATGCTGGCGGCGCAGGCGCGGGGGCATAAGCTCTATCATTATCTGGCGCCGGACCTCACCTATCGCGACGGCCGGGTCCTGGCCAAGGCGCGGCCGGTGAAGGTGCAGAAGGTCGAGGGCGATCATTATGCGCTGGGCGAGCCGGAGATGCTGGACCTGGGCCGCGATGTCGATGTCGTGTGGATGCGGCAGGACCCGCCCTTTGACCTGAGCTACATCACCGCCACCCATTTGCTGGAGCGGGTGCAGGAGGAGACTCTGGTGGTGAACGACCCTGCCAGCGTCCGCAATGCGCCCGAAAAGCTGTTCGTGCTCGATTATGCCCGCTTCATGCCGCCGACGATGATCACGCGCGACCTGGCCGAGGTGAAGAGCTTCCTGGCCGAGCATGGCGAGATCGTGGTGAAGCCGCTTTATGGCAATGGCGGGGTTGCAGTGTTCCATGTCGGCAGCAATGGCGCGAACCTGTCGTCGCTGGTGGAACTGTTCAAGGCCTCGTGGGTCGAACCCTTCATGGTCCAGGCCTTCATCCCCGGCGTCGCGCAGGGCGACAAGCGCATCGTGCTGGTCGATGGCGAGGTCGCGGGTGCGGTCAATCGCATTCCGGGTGCGGGCGAAATCCGCTCCAACCTGGCGGTCGGCGGATCGGCCGCCAAGACGGTGCTTACTGATCGCGAGCGGGAAATCTGCGAGGCGATGGGTCCGGAATTGAAGCGTCGCGGCCTGCTGTTCGTCGGCATCGACGTGATCGGTGGCGAATGGCTGACCGAGATCAACGTGACGTCGCCCACCGGCATCGTGTCGATCGACGCGTTCGACGGCACCGACACCGGCGGCCTGATCTGGGACGCGATCGACGCGCGCCTGGCGGCACGGGCGGCGGCCTGACGGATGTGCGCCATTCCTCCGTTCGTCCTGAGTAGCCATTGAGCATGTCGAAATGGCGTATCGAAGGATGTTGCACGCGATGCTTCGATACGAGGCTTCGACTTCGCTCAGCCTCTACTCAGCACGAACGGACATAGGGGCATGACCGACTGGGTGCTGCGGCTGATCGATGCGGGGGGCTATTGGGGGATCTTCCTGCTGATGATCCTTGAAAATGTGTTTCCGCCGATCCCATCCGAACTGATCATGGGGATTGGCGGCATCCGCGTCGGCCAGGGGCGGATGGCGATGGAATGGCTGCTGCTGGCGGGCACGCTGGGCACCACGATCGGCAATTATTTCTGGTATCTGGTCGGCCATATATTGGGCTTTGGCCGGTTGAAGCCGCTGGTCGATCGCTTCGGCCGCTGGGCGACGCTGGAATGGCGCGATGTCGAGGCGCTGGACCGGCTGTTCGGCAAATATGGCCAGATCGTCGTCTTCGTCTTCCGCTTCATGCCGGCCTTCCGCACGATGATCTCGCTGCCCGCCGGCCTGTTCCGCATGGGGCATGTCCGTTTCCTGATCTGGACTGCCGGCGGCGCGCTGGTGTGGAATCTGGTGCTGGCCTATGCCGGCTTCCTGCTCGGCCAGAATTTCCGCGACATCGACAAATATGTCGGGCCGGTGGCGACCGCCTGCGTGGTCGGCGCGGTGCTGCTCTATCTCTGGCGATTGGCGACCTGGCGGCCCAAGGGATAAGCCTGGTTAGAAGGGCAATTTGATGCCCACCATTACCCGCTGCGAGGTGGTGCCGTCGCCCATGCCCTGGCTCTCGACATGGACATTGCCCTTCACCTTGCCGAACAGGGTGGTTTCGGCGCGGCCGAGCGGTGGCTCGTCGCTGGTGGCGGCGACCTCGCGGTCGATCCGCTCGTCGCGGCGGCGGCCGGTGACGACGATGGCGTTGGGATTGGGCGCGGGCTGCACCTTCTGAAGGTCGAAATCGGGCGGGATGTCGGTGCCGCCAACGCTTTGCAGGGCCATCAACAGACGCAGCATCCAGGGGTTCCTCCGGTCGCAACGGGGATCTGCCAGCGAGGCTGACGCAGGATTACGGCGAATCCATGGCCGTTTCAGGCGCGGGGATGGGCGGCGCGATAGACGTCGAGCAGATGGGCGGCATCGACCTGGGTATAGACCTGGGTCGAGGTCAGGCTGGCATGGCCGAGCAGTTCCTGCAAGCTGCGCAGGTCCGCGCCCCGGCCGAGCAGATGGGTCGCGAAACTGTGGCGCAGCGCATGGGGCGTGGTCCGGTCCGACAGGCCGAGGCGCCCGCGCGCACCCTGCACCGACCGGCGGATGAGCGCGGCCGAGAGTGGGCCGCCGCGCGCGCCCCGGAACAGCGGCTGGTCGCGTTCCGGCGACCAGGGGCATTGGTCGGCATAGGCCTCGATCGCGGAACGGACCTGCGGCAGCAGTGGCACCAGCCGCGTCTTGCCGCGCTTGCCGGTGACGCGCAGCGTATCGCCCAGCGGCATGACGTCGCCCATCAGCCCCATCGCCTCGCCAATGCGCAGGCCCGCGCCATAAAGCAGCAGCAGCACCGCCCAGTCGCGCGCGCCGATCCAGTCCTCGCGCGCGCCCTCGGCAATGTCGCCAGCGAGCGCCAGTGCTTCGTCGGGGGAGATGGGGCGGGGCAGGCCGCGCTTGACCCGTGGCCCCTTGAGCTGGGGGATGCGGGCCTCCGCGCCGCCGACAAATTTCAGGAAGCCGCGCACCGCCGACAATTCGCGCGCGGCGGAGATATTGCCGATGCCGTCGACCCGGCGGCTGGCGAGATAGGCGCGCAGGTCCGCCTGCTCCAGCCGGGCGAGGCTGGCGGCGGTCACGGCCTGTCCCTGATGCTCGGCGAGGAAGGCGACCAGCCGCTCGGCGGTGGCGACATAGGCCCGCACCGTATGGGTGGATCGCCGCCGGTCGAGGCTGAGATGCTGGCGCCAGCGTTCTGGGAGGGCGGGGGTCATGTTGGAAATGCCGCGCTTAACTTCGCATATTTCCCGCACATTTTGATAATATGAAACAAGAGTTGGAAATCTTGTTGCGTGGAGCGGGGGATGCGGGGAGGGGCTGCGTGGCGCATGGCGGCAGCCTAGCAGAGGGGGGCGATGTAGGACAGGTAGCGCTCTCCTCCCTGATCGTCACCCCAGCTAAGGCTGGGGTCTGTCGCCTTCAGGCGATATGGTCGAAGAGATCATCCCAGTCCGGGTTGGCCTGTTCGATCAGGCGGATTTTCCAATCGCGCTTCCAGGCCTTGAGCGTTTTCTCCCGACTGATCGCCAGCAGGATATCCGTGTGATGTTCGACGAGGACCAGACGTGTCAGCCCATATTTGCGGCAGAAAATCGATCCGGTGCCGCGCCGATGCTGATCGATGCGTGCTGCGAGATCGGTGGTGACGCCGATATAGAGGACGCCGCCCGGCTTGTTGGTCATGATGTAGGTATAGCCGCCCTGCGCCATCCGGCGATGCTACATATAAAGGCCTGAGATGCCAGCTTTCGCTGGCATGACGTATATTCTGGAATGGCAGCGTGCCCTTGAAATCCGCCGGGAAATGGGCACATGGGGGCCATGGCTACCCCGTTCGATCCGGCCGATTTGCCGACCGGCATCCTGATGACGCTGTCGCCGCTGGTGGCGCGCGTGCTGGCGCCCAATCCGTCGCCCTTCACCTATACCGGCACCCAGACCTATCTGGTCGGCGGCGCGGATGTGGCGGTGATCGATCCGGGGCCGGACGAGGCCGAGCATCTCGACGCGCTGATCGCCGCGATCGGCGGGCGGCGCGTGGTGGCGATCCTGTGCACCCATACCCATCGCGACCATAGTCCGGCGGCCCGGCCGCTGAGCGCGCTGACCGGGGCGCCGATCATCGGCTGTGCGCCGCTGACGCTGAGCGACGACGGGCCGCGCGCGGATGCGGCATTCGACGCGGACTATCGGCCCGACCGGGTGCTGGGCGATGGCGAAGTGGTGGCCGGCACCGGCTGGACGCTGGAGGCGGTGGCGACGCCGGGCCATACCTCCAACCATCTCTGCTTTGCGCTGGCGCAGGACAAGGCGCTGTTCACCGGCGACCATGTGATGGGCTGGTCGACCAGCGTCATTTCCCCGCCCGATGGCGACATGACTGCCTATATGCGCTCGATGCAGCGGCTGCTGGAGCGGGACGATATCGTCTATTATCCGGCCCATGGCGAGCCGGTGGAAAATCCGCAGCGGCTGGTGCGCGGCATGATGGGCCATCGCAAGCAGCGCGAGGGCCAGATCATGCGCTTCCTGGAGCGCAATGGCGACAGCGCCATCCCCGACATGGTGGCGGAAATGTACAAGGGCGTGGACCCGCGCCTCTACGGGGCGGCCGGGCGATCGGTGCTGGCACATCTGATCGACCTCAATGGCCGGGGCATGGCTGCGCCGCTGGAGGATGGTCGATGGCAGATGCGCTGAAGCGCTATGCCGGGCCGGTCGCGGTCGCGCTGCTGATCCTGATCGTCGGCGGGGCGATGCTGGTCGGATGGCAACGCTATAATCGCGATTATGTGGTGAGCGTCGAGGATGACGGGACGGTGGTGACCAAGGTCATTGCCGAAAGGATCGCCGGTACCAGCAGCCTGAAGGTTTCCGAACTCAGCGGCACGATCCAGAGCAGCGCGCGCGATGTGCGCGGCTTTGGCTGGCTGAAGTCCGACCAGGTGGTGAAGATGCCCTTTTCGGTCGATTATTTCGTCAATGTCGGTGCGATCGGCGCGGATGACCTGGAATGGGATGCGGAGCGCCGCACCTTGATCGTCAACGCGCCCGATGTCACCGTCGGCAAGCCCAATGTGGACGAGAGCCAGCGCACTCTGGTGCGCACCAGCGGCCTGTTCGTGACGCGCGAGGCGGGCGAGGAACTGAGCCGGCGCACGTCCGCCTATGCCCAGGCGCGGGCCGCCAAATCGGCCGGGTCGCCCGAGCGGATGGCGCAGGCGCGCGAATATGGCCGGGCCGCGCTGGTGAAGCTGATGGCCGCGCCGCTGGCAGCGGCCGGGCAGGGCGATGCGCGGGTGATCGTCACCTTCCCGGCGGAACGGCCCAATCGCGAGCAATGGGACGTCACGACGCCGATCAACGAGGTACTGGCAAACAAGCGCCCACAACGCTAGGGCGCGTGCCAAGACCCCGCAAAGGGACCGAGGAGTCACAGGGTATGAACGCTTTCACCGATATTCCGCAGGGGACGGACCTGCGCGCGGAGATCGACCGCCTGCGCAAGGAGCGCAACGCTGTCATCCTGGGCCATTATTACCAGTCGCCCGAAATTCAGGATCTGTCCGATTTCGTTGGTGACAGCCTGGAACTGTCGCGCAAGGCGGCCGAGACCGACGCCGATGTCATCGCCTTTTGCGGCGTGCGCTTCATGGCGGAGACGGCCAAGATCCTGTCGCCGCAGAAGATCGTCGTGCTGCCCGACATGGACGCCGGCTGCAGCCTGGAGGATAGCTGCCCGCCCGCCCAGTTCAAGGCGTTCCGCGAGGCGCATCCCGATCATATTGCGCTGAGCTACATCAACTGTTCGGCCGAGGTGAAGGCGCTGTCCGACATCATCGTGACATCGTCGTCGGCCGAGAAGATCCTGGCGCAGATCCCCAAGGAGCAGAAGATCATCTTCGGCCCCGACAAGCATCTGGGCGGCTATCTCAAGCGCAAGCTGGGCCGCGACATGCTGCTGTGGCCGGGCGTGTGCATCGTGCATGAGGCGTTCAGCGAGACCGAATTGCTGAAGCTCAAGGCCCAGCATCCGCAGGCGCCGGTCGCCGCGCATCCCGAATGCCCGCCCTATATCGTCGACCATGCCGATTATGTCGGGTCGACCAGCGGCATCCTGGACTTTGCCAAGACGATGCCGGGCGACACGCTGATCGTCGCCACCGAACCGCATATCATCCACCAGATGCAAAAAAGCGTGCCGGACAAGAATTTCATCGGCGCGCCGGGCGCGGACGGCAACTGCAACTGCAATATCTGTCCCTATATGGCGCTCAACACGATGGAGAAGCTCTATCTGTCGCTGCGCGACCTGAGCCCGCGCATCGAGATGGACGAGACGCTGCGCGTCGCCGCCAAGAAGAGCCTGGACCGGATGTTGGAAATGGCCAGCGGCACGGTCGGTCAGGGCGATCTGGGCGCTCGCTGAGCATAGACGGGGGAGGTCGGTCACATGGTCAACCTCCCCGACAGCGAACTGGGCCTGGCCTATTATGCGCTGGAATGGGCGATCCGCATCGGCGCGCTGATCGCCGTGCCCTTTCGTCGATCGCCGGCCGCGACGCGGGCGTGGCTGCTGCTGATCTTCTTCCTGCCGGTGCCGGGACTGCTCTTGTTCTGGACGATCGGCAGCCCGCGTTTCCCCGAATGGCGGCGCGATCGCTTTGGCGAGCTTGATCCCTGGTTCGGCGGCATTGCGGCGCGGCTTGCGCCCCATGCGCCGCCGCCCGATCCGATCGTCGACCTGGCCGCGAAGCTGGGCAAGATGCCGGCGACCGGCGGCAACCGGGTCGATCTGATCTTCGACTATATCGTCGCGATCGATCGGCTGGTGGCGGACATCAATGCCGCGCAGCACAGCATCCGCATCCTCGTCTATATCTTCGCCGATGATGCGGTAGGACAGCGCGTGGCCGATGCGCTGGGCGCGGCGGTGAAGCGCGGCGTCACCGTGCAGGTCATGTATGATCCGGTCGGATCGCGTCCCTGGCGCAAGGGGATGGAAGCGATGCTGACGGCGGCGGGGGTGGAGCTGTGCGCCGCTTTGCCGTTCCGCTGGATCCGCGGGCGGACAAGGCGCGACATGCGCAACCATCGCAAGCTGTTCGTGATCGACGGGACGATCGGCCATGTCGGATCGCAGAATATCGTCGCGCGCGACTTCAAGCCCGGCATCGTCAACCAGGAACTGGTGGCGCGGGTGACCGGGCCGGTGGTGGCGGAGCTGGAGGCGCTGGTGCGGGCCGACTGGTATATGGAGACGCACCAGTTGCCCGAAGGGCCGGTGACCATTCCCGAACCGGCCGGCGACGCGGTGGCGCAATTGCTGCCGAGCGGGTCCAACTATCCGCTGGAAGGGTTCAAGACGCTGCTGGTGTGGCAACTGCATCAGGCGTGCAGCCATGTGATGCTGGTGACGCCCTATTTCATCCCCGACGATGATCTGGTCGATGCGATGCGCACGGCGGTGCTGCGCGGCGTGACCGTCGATCTGATCGTGTCCAAGCCGGTCGACCAGTGGCTGGTCCATGCGGCGCAATCCTCTTATTATGCCGAGCTGATGGCGGCGGGCATCGGCATCCACGCCCATCGGCCCGAATTCGTCCACGCCAAGACCGTCAGCATCGACGGTCGGCTGGCGGTGGTCGGCTCCGCCAATGTCGACATGCGCAGTTTCGAGCTGAACGAGGAAGCCAGCCTGCTCCTCTATGACGCGGAAACGGTGGCGGCGGTGGAGGTGGTGCAGCGCCGTTTCATGGCGCGGGCGGAGACGCTGGACCGCGAAATATGGCGCGCCCGGCCGCTCTATCGCAAGGTTGCGGAAAATGTCGCGCGGATGGTCGGCTCGCTGTTGTAACGGCCCCGCATCATCGCCTATCGCATCGGGCCATGAGACATAAGCTGACGCTCCGTTCCGCCCTGATGGCGATCGCCATCGCTTCCGCTCCTGCCCTGATCGCCGCCGCGCCCGCCACGGGTGACGATCCCTATCTCTGGCTGGAGGATATCGAGGGCGCCAAGGCGATCGCGCAGGTCGAGCAGTGGAATGGCGAGACGGAAAAGCTGTTGCGGGCCAGCCCGCGGTTCGAGGCGGACCGGGCGCGGGCGCGCGCGATCCTGGACGATGAAAGCCAGATCGCGGTGCCGGACAAGGTGATGGGCGACCGGGTCACCAATTTGTGGCGCGACGCGAAGAACCCCCGCGGCCTGTGGCGGTCGAGCGACCTGGCATCCTATCTGGCCGGCAAGCCCAATTGGACGACGATCATCGACGTCGATGCGCTGGGCAAGGCCGAGGGCAAGAGCTGGGTCTGGCATGGCGCCGATTGCCTGGCGCCCGATTATGGTCGCTGCCTGATCTCGCTGAGCGCGGGCGGCACCGATGCCGATGTCGTGCGCGAATATGACCTCGCCACCGGCAAGTTCGTCGAGGGCGGCTTCACCCTGCCCGAAGCCAAGAGCGACGTCGCCTGGGCCGACAAGGACACGTTGCTGGTTGGCACCGATTATGGCGCGGGATCGCTGACCGCGTCGGGCTATCCGCGCATCGTCAAGCGCTGGAAGCGGGGCACGCCATTGTCGGCCGCAACTTTGGTCAAGGAAGGCGTCGACAGCGACATTTCGGTGCGGCCGCGCGTCGAGCAGGATGGCGACAAACGCTGGGTCTTCATCGACCGGGCGCTGACCTTCTACACCAACGACCTCTATATCGAGGGCGCGAACGGCCAGCTGATCCGCACACCGGTGCCCGATACGGCGGATTTCCGTGGCTTGATCGGCGGCCAGATGATCGTGCTGCTGAACAAGCCGCTGGGCGACATTCCGACCGGATCGCTGGTGTCCTGGCCGATCGCCGATGTGGCGGCGGGCAAGGCGGGGGCGCCGCAGGTCGTGCTGAAGCCGACCGCGACCTCCGTGGTCGAGGAAGTGCGCACCACCGACAATATCCTGTGGGTGAAGCAGCTCGACAATGTGTCGGGCGCGCTGCTGGCGATGACCCGCGACGCTGCCACCGGCCGCTGGACCAGCCGTTCGGTGCCGCTGGCGGACAAGGCGACGGTCCATCTGGTCGGCACCGACGACAAGGGCGACCGGGTCTTCGCTTCGGTCGAGGGGATGCTGACGCCGCCCAGCCTGATGGTGGCGGGAGCGCAGGGGGCGGCGCGCACGATCCAGCAATTGCCCGCGCGCTTCGACGCCAGCCAGTTCGTGGTGGAGCAGCGCTTCGCCACGTCGAAGGACGGGACGAAGATCCCCTATTTCCTGGCGCGCAAGAAGGGCGTGACGGGACCGGTGCCGGCGTTCATCCATGCCTATGGCGGGTTCCGTGCGGCGCAGACGCCGACCTACCTCACCACCGAACCCTATCGCGCCGGGCCGCTGGGCCTGTTCTGGGTCGAGGATGGCAATGCCTATGTCCTCGCCAATATCCGCGGCGGCGGCGAATATGGCCCGGCCTGGCATCAGGACGCGCTGCGCGAGAAGCGCCAGAATGCGTTCGACGATCTGGCGGCGGTGGCCGAGGATCTGGTCAAGACCGGCGTGTCGACCAAGGGCGATATCGGCATTTCCGGCCGCTCCAATGGCGGCGTGCTGGTCGGCGCGGCGATGACCCAGCGGCCCGACCTCTATGGCGCGGTGATCGCGGGATCGCCGCTGGAGGATATGAAGCGCTATTCGCATCTGTCGGCCGGCGCCTCGTGGGTGGCGGAATATGGCGATCCCGATGTGCCCTCCGACTGGGCGTTCATGTCCAAATGGTCGCCCTATCAGAATGTGAAGGCCGGGGCGCAGTATCCGCCCGCCTTCTTCTACCTGTCGACCAAGGATGACCGGGTGCATCCGGGCCATGCGCGCAAGATGGCGGCGAAGCTGAAGGCGACTGGCAGCACGGTCTATTATCATGAATATCGCGAGGGCGGCCATTCGGTCGGCGCCGACCATGCCGAGGATGCGGTGCGCGCGGCGCTGCTGCACGCCTTCCTGACCCGCGAACTGGTGGAGAAGAAGAAGTGAGCGCGGCTTTCACGCTGGAAGGGTTCGATCTCGACGCCTTTGTCGCTTCGACGCTGGCGGAAGATCTGGGGCCGGACGGCCGCGACGTCACCAGCGAGGCGGTGATCCCGGCCGATGCGATCTTCGACGGGGTGATGGACAGCCGCGACGCGGTGACGCTGGCCGGCCTGCCGATCGCGGTCGCCTTCTTCCGGACGCTCGATCCCGATGTCGAGATCGAGCTGCTGCACCAGGATGGCGACCGGGTGGCGGCGGGGACCGACATCATGCGCATCCGGGGCAAGGCCCGCGCGCTGCTGACGGCCGAGCGATCGGCGCTCAACACGGTGCAGCATCTGACCGGCATCGCCACCATGACCCGCGCCTATGTCGACGCGATCCTGGGCACGGGCGCGACCTTGCTGGATACACGCAAGACGATCCCCGGTCTGCGCCGGCTAGAGAAATATGCCACCCGCATGGGCGGCGCGACCAATCATCGCATGGGCCTGTGGGATGCGGCGATGATCAAGGATAATCATGTCGCGGTCGCCGGGTCGGTCGAGGAAGCGGCGCGCCGTGCGGTTGCCGCCGGCATCGCCCAGATCATCGTCGAGGTCGACCGGGTCGACCAGATCGAGCCGGCGCTGGCCGCCGGCGCTACCCATTTGCTGCTCGACAATATGGATGCAGCCACGCTGCGCGGCGCCGTCACCCTGGTCGGCGGGCGGGTGCCGACCGAAGCATCGGGCGGCGTCACGCTGGAGACGATCCGCGCCAAGGCGGACACCGGCGTCACCTATATCAGCGTCGGCCGCCTCACCCAATCTGCCCCTGCCGCCGACATCGGACTGGATTTTTCCCATGCGTAAATATCTGTTGCCCCTGATCGCCCTGCTGCTGCCCGGCATCGCCCATGCCCAGGCCAATCAGTGCCGCCTGCCCGAGATCATCGCCCGCCCGCAAGTGGAGGGGCCGAGCGCCGACGAACCCAAGCGCGTGCTGCCGATCGGCTATTACACGCTGGCCGTCAGCTGGAGCCCGCAATATTGTAAGACGTCGCGGGGCGGCGCCCGCGATGCGTTCCAGTGCGGGTCGGGCAATGATTTCGGTTTCACCCTGCATGGCCTGTGGCCCGACGGCTACGGCAAGGAATGGCCGCAATATTGCAAACCGGCCGCCCCATTGCCGCGCAAGGTGATCAGCGATCATCTCTGTTCGACGCCTTCGGTGCAGCTGATCCAGCATGAGTGGGTCAAGCATGGCACCTGCATGCCGACCACGCCGACCAAATTCTTCGCCCTGTCGCGCAAGCTCTATCAGGCGGTGCGTTTCCCCGACATGGATGCACTGGCACAGCGGCCGACCCTGTCGGCACAGGATTTCGCCAAGGCGTTCGCGGCACAGAACAAGGGCATGGTCGCCGATGGCATCCGCCTGAACGTCAGCCGCGACGGCGCGCTGAGCGAAGTGTGGATCTGCATGGACCGCAAATATCGCTACATGGCCTGTCCGCCGCAACAGGGCGGCGTGCGCGACCGGGCGCAACTGCGCATCGAGCCGCGTCGCTGACCGGGATTAACCGTCGATCGTCACCGTCGAGGGGTGGTGGCGATCGAGATGCTTGCGGATGATGCGCAGATTCTTCGTGTTCGACTTGTAGAGAAAGTCGAAGATATCGCCGGCAAAGGGGATGGCACCGACCAGCGTGTCGACGCCGACATTGGCGGCCATGCGGGTGAGCTGCCATTTCGACAGGCCGAGATTGCGGGCTTCCCACACAATCCAGGCGCCCATGGCGGCGGTCGCGATGTCGCCGACGACGGGGACGAGACCGATCAGGCTGTCCATGCCGACCCGGCGCTTCGTGCCGGGGATGACGAACAGCCCCTCCAGCACGGCCTCCATCATCTCGATCCGGCGACGGATCGAAGCGGGGTCGCGGCCGAAGCCGGGCATGTCACGAACAAGGTCATCGAACTGCTTGGCCGAAACGGGCATTCCATCACTCTCCAAAGCCCTGTGCGGCCGGATAACGTCCGGTGCGGCAAAAAGGGCGCAGACCCTTAGTTGGTGCTGCGGAAGAGATGGTTCAATGGGTGGCGGCCACGCGGCGAGGGCAGAAAGCCGCTGAGCCGTTTCGACACCAGCGACCAGCGGATCGGTGCGCCGAGCGGAATATAGCCATCATGGCCCTGAATCAGGCCCACCGCCTGGGCGACGCGGGCGGCGCGCTCCTCCGCCGTGCTGGCGAGGCTGGCGGCCTGCAGCGCGGCTTCGCCCTCCGGGCTGCAGTGAATCTTGCGGGCACAGCCGATGCGGCCGAGATACCAGAGCGCGCTGTCATAGGCGGCGACCTCGTCGATCAGGGACAGGTCCGCCTTGTCGGCCAGATCGACCCGCTCTGCGGCCAGGCCGATGGCGCCCAGATCGCGCGCCAACAGGCCGAACAACAGGGTCGAGCCGGGGCCGGCGGGCAGGGCGATGCGCAGCGGCGGCGGATCGCCATGGGTGCCACGCCAGCGGTCGATGATGGCGCGGCCCTGTGCGCGGCGATCATCCATCGCCTGCCCGACCCAGCCGGGCGTGGGCGGCGCCACCGGCAGGTCGAGCTGACCGGGCAGCAACTGCTCGCTGATCGCCCAGCCGCCCAGCGGGAACATCTGGAGCAGCTGGTTGCGATCGACCGCCATGTTGATCGCGGCGCGCACGCCGTCATCGTCGAGCAGATCGCCCTTGCCGGTGACGGCAAGGCCCAGCAGCCCCTGCACCGGGTCCATTCGCACGGCGTCACGATCGATGCCGGCGGGCACCAGCAGGGGCAGGTCGGCATAGCGGCCGCCCAGCACCAGCGCCGACTGTTTCTCGCGGAAGCGGATGATGGCGAGCGACGCGCGCTCGGCGCGCAGCACGCGGGTCTGCCAGGCGGGGACGCCGGCTTCCTCCTCATCGCTGTCGGCATCGTCGCCGCTGAGGCGATCGACCGGGGCGAGCATCGCCGCGCCGCTGCGCCAGACGCTGCGATAGGGGCCGGTGCCGCCGTCGCGCGACAACACCGCCATTTGCGGCTGGGCCAGCATCTGCAGCACATAGGGGCGGGCAGCGGCCATGCGAATCTCGATCACCTCGCCGGTCATCGGCACGACCGCCTGCACCGCGTCGAGCGGTCCGTCGGGGTCGAGCTGGCGCAGCATCTCGATCCGCGCCATCAGCATGCGGGCGACATCGGGCGCGGTGACGCGAGCGCCATTGGCCCAGAAGGCGCGGCGCAGGCGGAAAATATAGCTGCGCCCATCATCCTCCACCACCCAGCGCTGGGCGAGGGCCGGCAAGATGTCGCCGCCGGCATCGAAGGCGACCAGCCCCTGGGCGGTGGCCTCCAGGATCAGCTTGGCTGCCGGATTGGGCAGATTCTGCAAGGGCTTGGCAAGTTCGGTTCGGCTGCCGATGACGCTGACCACCACCGGGCCGCTGCCTTCGTCGGAGCAGCTGCCGAGCGCGAGGCCGAGGCTGGCCCCGGCGATCAGGGCGGCGCGGCGCGACAGGGCGCGCAGGCGGGGCGGGACGGCAAACATGCAGGAACGGGCTTAAAGCGTTTTCCAATCAGGTGGAATCACCTGATGACTCGGAAAAGGCGGGAAATCAAAAATATGGAGCAGCCGATCCGGCACGGCCGGATCGAAATCTGCTCCAGCCCGATGGGGCGCCGCCGCCAACCGCGATCGGCGCTTTTGCCGATGTCACAAAAGCGACATCTGAAAGACGCTGCGATGTAACATAAGATTCATACTGGCGTCCCCGAAACAGGGGAATGGACAGGAATGACGCTCCGATTGCGACTGGCCGCCGGCACCGCGCTGGCGACGCTGATGATCTCCACGCCGGCACAGGCGCAGGATAATGCGGCCTTGCAGCGCCAGATCGACGAACTCAAGGCGCAGGTGCAGGCGCTGACCGCCGCACTGGCCGCCAACAAGGGCACGCAGCCGGTGGCGGCCGCGCCGGTGCCCGCAGTGGACGCCGCTTCGCCGCCTGCTGCGCCCGTCGCTCTGGCCGCTGCGCCGGCCGCGCCGGCGGCCGTCCCGGTGTCGGCCGAGGCGCCCAAGTCCAAGGCCTGGTATGAGAAGCTGTCGCTGCGCGGCTATACCCAGATGCGCTACAACGCCTTCTTGTCGGGCGACGACACGGCGCCGACCGGCGAGTCCCGGCTCCGTTCGCCCCATGACAGTTCGATCTCGGATCGCGGCGGTTTTTCGCTGCGCCGGGCGCGGCTGGTGCTGCAGGGCGATGTGTCCGATCGGGTGTCGCTCTATCTCCAATCCGATTTCGCGTCGGCGGTGAACAACCAGGCGGGCAGCGAGCGGCGCGAGGGCTTCGTCCAGCTGCGCGATGCCTATGCCGATGTCTACCTCGACAAGGACAAGAATTGGCGTGTGCGCTTAGGTCAGTCGAAAGTGCCGTTCGGCTGGGAGAATATGCAGTCCTCGTCCAACCGGCTGACGCTCGACCGCAGCGACGCGATCAACAGCGCGGTGCCGAGCGAGCGCGACCTGGGCATTGTCGGCTATTATACGCCGACATCGGTGCAGCAGATCTGGGACCGGCTGGGGCATGACGGGCAGAAGCTGTTCGGCAATTATGGCGCCTTTGGCCTTGGCGTCTTCAACGGGCAGGGCACCAACCGGACCGAGCAGAATCGCGGGCTGATGAAGGTGGCGTTCGCGACCTGGCCGTTCGAGCTGGATGGGCTGGGCGATGCCTTTGAGGGCCAGGTGCTGGAAATCGGCGGATCGGCAATGATGAACGATGTGCAGCCCGAACTGCGCAGCGGCGGCGTCAGCACGATTGCCTATGACGATGATCGTGTCGGCCTGCACGCCATTCTCTATCCCCAGCCCTTCGGCATCCAGGCCGAATGGAATTGGGGCAAGGGGCCGGAATATGACCTGGACAGCCAGTCGATCGAGACCAAGAATCTGAGCGGCGGCTATGTCCAGATGATGTATCGCCTGCCGACCGAGACGATCGGCGCGCTGATGCCCTATGCCCGCTGGCAGCATTATCGCGGCGGATGGAAGGCCGGCACCAACGCGCCGCGGCTGGAAACCGACGAATTCGAACTGGGTGTGGAATGGCAGCCGTGGAAGGCGCTGGAATTCACCTTCGCCTATGCCCGGATGAAGCGCGCCGAAGCCGACGAACGGCGCACCGGCCGGGCGGAAGGCAATCTGATCCGCACCCAGGTGCAGTGGAACTACTGACCGGGCATGCCCCTGTCAGGGCGTGACCGGCGGTAGCGGATCCTTCTGCGCTGCGGCCTTGCCGTCGGGGTTGAACAACATGATCCGATCCTCGCTCGCGTCATAGCGCGGCCAGGCGGCAAGGCCGGTGCCGTTCGGATCGCCGCTGCGCGCGAAATTGACGATATAGGCGCTGATGGTGCGACCCATTGAATTGTCGCGTGGCGTGGTCGCGGCGCCATATTTGATCGCCTGGGTATCGAAGAAATAGGGGATGTCGGTGGCATGGCCCGCACCGGGCTTGCCCACCGAAGTGGCGACATAGTCGAAGCGATAGGCGTAGACCGGCAGCTTCGCCGCCGCGAGCGTGGCGGCGACGGTGCGGGCACCGCCGACCATGAAGCCCGTGGGGCCACCAATGTCGGCGCCGGTCGCGCCGACCATCACCGGTACATGGGCGAAATTGCCGGCAGCATAGGCGGCGGCGGGATTGACCGCGATCCTGCCGTCGGGGAAGGGCGGGCTGTAGGGGCCAAGCTGGCCCTTGAACATGCCCTCCAGGTTGAGGCCGTCAATCACCTGGTCGGCGGGGAGGGCGCGCAGCGCCTTGAGCGCGGCGGCGTCGCTGCCCTTGATCCCCCTGGTCGCGGCAAAGGCTTCGCCGATCGTCGCGGCGCTGCCATCCTTTGGCCCCATCATCTGGCCATCGCCGCCCGACATGATGACCGCGCGCTGGAACAGGCCCTGTGACAAAGGCGAGGTCAGCAGGGCATGGACCGACATACCGCCCGCGCTTTCGCCGATGATGGTGATGTTGGCGGGATCGCCGCCGAAACGGGCGATGTTGCGCTTCACCCATTGCAGCGCCGCGACCTGGTCCATCAGGCCGTAATTGCCGGCGAGGCCCTTGTCCTCGTTCGCGGCGGCAAGGGCGGGGTGGGCGAAGGTGCCGAAGCGGCCGAGCCGATAGTTGAAGCTGACCACCATCAGCCCCTGCTTCGCCAGCGCCGCGCCCGCATAGGTCGGCGGGGAGGAGCCACCATTCACGAAGCCGCCGCCATAGATCCAGAACAGGACCGGCAGCTTGGCGGTGGCGCCGGCGGGCTTCCAGACATTGGCGTAGAGGCAATCCTCCGCCGGCGGGGTGCCGAGCGGGGCCGCATCGCTGGGGAATGGCAGCTGCATGCAGTCGTTGCGATAGGCGGTGGCTTCGCGCACGCCCTGCCAGCGGGCCACGGGCTGGGGCATGCGCCAGCGCAGGTCGCCGACCGGCGGCGCAGCGAAGGGAATGCCCTTCCAGCTTTCCACCCCGGCGTCGAGCGCGCCATGGACGATTCCCGCTTCGGTCTGGGCCATCTGCGGCTGGGGCGTGGGGGAACGGGCGGCGAGCGGGGCTGTGCCAAGGGCGCTGGTGCCGAGCAACAGGGCGCCCAGCCCGATGATAGTGGTCCGCCGCATCGCCTGCATCCTCCATTCCATTCTGTGGGCGGGAATAGAGGCAAATATGGCGCGGAAATCAATCAGCTTGATCGGACAAAGAAAAAGGGGCGGCACCCGAAGGCACCACCCCAAATTTCTCCGGTTGCAACCGGAAAGCCGGGCCTTGCCGAAGCAACGCCGCAACAGCTTACTTCAGCTCGACGGTCGCGCCGGCTTCTTCCAGCTGCTTCTTCAGCTTTTCGGCTTCGTCCTTGCTGGCGCCTTCCTTGACAGCCTTCGGGGCGCCTTCGACCAGAGCCTTGGCTTCGGTCAGGCCCAGGCCGGTGATGGCGCGGACTTCCTTGATGACGTTGATCTTCTTGCCACCGTCGCCGGTCAGGATCACGTCGAATTCGGTCTGCTCTTCAGCAGCCGGAGCGGCGCCGCCAGCAGCCGGAGCGGCCACAGCGACAGCAGCGGCGGCCGAAACGCCCCACTTTTCTTCCAGAGCCTTCGACAGCTCAGCGGCTTCGAGGACGGTGAGGGCCGAGAGCTGATCGACCAGAGCGTTGATGTCTGCCATTTTTCAATTCCTTCCAAGGGGCGATTGCCCCGAACAAATGAGGTTCAAAAGTTAATGAGGATGAGGGGCGGCTCAGGCCGCTTCCTTCTCCGCATAGGCGTTGAAGACGCGCGCAAGCTGCGCAGCCGGTGCCTGGGTGACGGTTGCGAGCTTGGTAGCCGGGGCGACCAGAAGGCCGACCAGCTTCGCACGCAGTTCATCCAGCGACGGCATCGATGCCAGGGCCTTGACGCCCTCCGCATCGAGCAGCACTTCGCCCATCGCGCCGCCAACGATCTCAAGCTTGTCGTTGGTCTTCGCGAAATCGACTGCAACCTTGGCGGCTGCAACCGGATCGACCGAGGAGGCGAGGCCGACGGGGCCGGCCAGCAGGTCGCTGATGCCGGTATAGTCGGTGCCTTCGAGGGCGATCTTGACGAGGCGGTTCTTCGTAACCTTGTAGGACGCACCGGCGTCGCGCATCTTCTGGCGCAGGACGGTCGACTGGGCGACGGTCATGCCGAGGTTGCGGGTCACGACGACCACACCAACTTCTGCCAGCTGAGCGTTCAGCGCGGAGACGATCTCAGATTTCTGATTACGATCCATGCCATTCTCCACTTCATGTTCGCGTCGCTTGCGCTACGCGAACGGCTAAAACCCATGGCAAGCCATGGGGCAGTTAAGTCCGAAGGGGAGAGATCGACTGGCCCATATCCTCGAAAGGGAAATCAGGCAGACCCGAATCGGGCGCATGGCCCGTCCGGTAAAGAACTTTTCCCCGTCTAGGCTGGAGATTAAGAAGGGCAAATTCCCTTCACCAACTGTCTCGGACGGAAGACCAATGGCATGAGCCACGGGTCTGCTGGGGCGCCCTTACAGATTTTGAGCCATGCTGTCACGCGGAATCTGGCGAGGAACGGTTGCGATCGCGCAACGGCATTGTGTCCTCGTAGGGCGGGCGATAGCATGATGATGCTATGCATATTTGGGTGAATGTGGCGCTTAGCGCATTCTGCTGCACGATGTTGGGCAGCGCTGGCTATGCCGAGCCCGAGGATTTGACAGATATGCCGCCGGATGAGCGGGCATCGCTTGTCGCTATAATTGCCTGGCATGATTGCATGGCACCGGTCGTTCGCAAGGTGAAGAATTGGCGTCCGCTCGATGATCGTGAGGTCAATGCGCTGGGATATGCCTGCCCCACTGAATTGCGTGCCGCGGCAGAGCGGCTGTCCGAACGCAATTGGTCGGCGGAGCAAGTTCCGGCCAGCTATTTTGCCATGAGCCGCGAGCAGCGGATTTTGTCGCATGAGCGGGAATTGGCCGAGAGCTTTTGGTGTGAATTTCGCCAATGCTACATATTGTAGCGTATCGATCCCGGCATAATGCGGCGGTTGGCGGTGGAGGACGCCGTCCCCCACCGCTGCTTCTGTCCTAGACCCGGTCCGCCTGCACCACCGTGTCGAGGGCGCGCAGCGCCGAGACGATGCGGCTCAGATGCTGGGCGTCGGCCACTTCCAGGTCGATGATGTCGGTGTGGAAGGGGCCTTCGCGATTGACCAGTTGCAGGTTGAGGATGTTCGCCTTGGTCGCGCCGAACACATTGGCGACCGCGGCGAGGGCGCCGGGCTGGTTCTTGACGATGACCTGCAGCCGGGCGGTGCCGCCCTTGGACTTGCTGTCCCAGCTCAGGTCGACCCAGTCATCGTCCTGGCCCGCCTCCAGCGTGCGGCAGTCGATGGTGTGGACCTCGATCGGCTCGCCGGTGCGGCGGATGCCGACGATGCGGTCGCCCGGCACCGGGTGGCAGCATTCGCTCAGCTTGTAGGCGATGCCCGGCGTCAGGCCGCGGATCGAGACCGGGGCATGCTGGCGCGGATGGGCTTCTTCCAGTTCCTGGCCGCTGGTGGAGCCGGGGATCAGCGCCTCCATCACTTCGGAATCGAGCAACCGATGCGTGGCGATCGCCACCATCAGCGAAGCACGATCCTCCAGTTTCAGCCGCTTGAGCGCGGCATTGAGCGCCTTGTCGCCCAGCTCGCTCGCCAGTTCGGGCGAGAAGCGACCGATGATCTCCTCATAGAGTTTTTCGCCCAGCGCCACTTCCTCGCCGCGCTGCTTCTGGCGGATGAAGCGGCGGATGGCGGCGCGCGCCTTGCCGGTGATGGCGAAGCTGAGCCAGCCGGGCTGGGGTTCCTGGCCGGCGGATTTCAGGATTTCGACCTGATCGCCATTTTCAAGGGAGGTGCGCAGCGGCACCACCCGGCCATTCACCTTCGCCCCGACCGTCTGGTTGCCGAGCGATGTGTGGACGGCATAGGCGAAGTCGACCGGGGTCGATCCCTTGGGCAACTGGTGCAGCTCGCCCTTGGGCGAGAAGGCGAAGATGCGATCCTGATACATCGCCATGCGGGTATGTTCGAGCAGCTCGTCGGCATCCTGGCTCTGTTCCAGGATTTCGACCAGGTCGCGCAGCCAGGCCGCATTCTGGTCGGTGGCGTCGCCCTTCTGCTTGTAGGCCCAGTGCGCCGCAAGGCCGAGTTCGGCGTCATTATGCATGTCGCGGCTGCGGATCTGCACCTCGATACGGGCATTTTCCTGATGGATGACCGTGGTGTGCAGCGAGCGATAGCCGTTGCGCTTGGGGGTGGAGATATAATCCTTGAACCGGCCCGGCACCATCTTGAAGGTCTGGTGGATGACGCCGAGCGCGCGATAGCAATCCTCGGTCGTTTCCGTGATGACACGGAAGGCCATGACGTCGGTCAGCTGTTCAAAGCTGATGTGCCGTTCCTGCATCTTCTTCCAGATGGAATAGGGATGTTTTTCGCGGCCCGACACGGTGACGGACAGATTATGGCCGCCCAACAGCAATTGCAGCTCCGCGCCGATCCGGTCGACCTTGTCATGGCCGCCTTCCTTCAGTTGCTCCAGCCGCTTGGTGATGCTGTCATAGGCTTCGGGTTCCAGCACGCGGAACGAGAGAAGCTGCATCTCGCGCATGAAGTCATACATGCCGATCCGCTCCGCCAGCGGGGCATAGATGTCCATCGTCTCCTTGGCGATGCGGCGGCGCTTCTGCTCATTCTTGATGAAGTGCAGCGTGCGCATATTGTGCAGCCGGTCGGCCAGCTTCACCAGCAGCACGCGGATATCGTCCGACATGGCGAGCAGGAACTTGCGCAAATTCTCGGCCGCCCGCTCATTTTCGGACATGGCCTCGATCTTGGAAAGCTTGGTCACGCCGTCGACCATGCGGGCGACATCCTTGCCGAACGCCTCCTCGATCTCGTCATAGGTGACCAGCGTATCCTCGATCGTGTCGTGCAGCAGCGCTGTCACGATCGTCTGGTCGTCCAGATAGAAGTCGGTCAGGATACCCGCGACCTCGATCGGATGGCTGAAATAGGGGTCGCCGCTGGCACGCTTCTGGCTGCCATGCTTCTGGACGGAGAAGACATAAGCGCGGTTGATCATCGCTTCATCCGCATCCGGATCGTAGCGCTTTACCCGTTCGACAAGTTCATATTGACGTAGCATCGTTTCCCGATTGTGTGGGAAGCGCCTTGCAGCGCAACAAAAAAATCCCGATCTGTGTGATTTGGGTTGCCTTTGTGCAACTTTTGCAACGGTCGCCGCTTTGCGCTATTAGATCGACATCATGAAACATAATCTTGCCCAGGACCTGGAACAATGCGCCCTTCCCGCCGCGCTGGAGGCGATGGGTGAGCGCTGGTCCTTCCTGATCCTGCGGGGCGCCCTGTCGGGCATTCGCCATTTCGAGGAGTTCCAGTCGACGCTGGGCATCGCCCGCAATATCCTGGCCAACCGCCTCGCGCGGCTCGTCGAAAATGGCATCATGCTGCGCCAGCCGATGCAGTGCGACCGGCGCAAGGTCGAATATCGGCTGACCGAAAAGGGCCAGGAACTGGCCCCCGCGATGATCGCACTGCGCCAGTGGGGCGAGAAATGGGGCAGCGCTCCGCCCTTCTGCCAGGTGCTGGCGGACAAGCGCGATGGCCTGCCGATCCGCGCGATCGCGATCCAGGCGCATGACGGCCGCACGCTGGACCTGAGCGATCTGGTCTGGCTGTGCCGCGACGAAGTGACCCCGATGGCGCAAGAGCCGGCTGCGGCGGCCTGATACCGGACGACGGGGCGGCTTCACCATGGCGCTGAAATCGCCTAGGCTGTCGGTAATGTCAGTCCATCCCCTGCAGCCCAAACCCTTTTTCGCGGACAAGAATCGCGCTTTCTGGAACCTCCAGTCGCTTGGCTGGGCCGGGGCCTTCCTACTGCGCGGGTCGTCCACCATCGCCAATGGTCAGCCGCTGTCCAGCCTGATCCCGGTGCTGATCTCCACCGTCACCGGCTATTCGGCGACCTTGCTGATCGCGGTCGCTTTCCGTTTTCTGCAGAAACAGCGGCCGATCCTGACCTGGGGCGCGTCGATCGTTACCGTGGTCGCCGCCGCCGCGATGGTCGCCTTCATCGATGCCTGGGTCTTTTCGACCCAGAACAAGGGCAGCGAAACCGCCGGGTTGCAGCTGTTCCTGGGCGCCTTCTATCTGTCGATGACGCTGCTGGGCGCCTGGTCGGCGCTCTATTATGCGATCAACTTCTACCTGACGGTGGAGGAACAGGCGGACCAGCTGCTGCATCTGGAGAATCAGGCGTCGAGCGCGCAACTCGCCATGCTGCGCTATCAGCTCAATCCGCATTTCCTGTTCAACACGCTCAATTCCATCTCGACCCTGGTGCTGCTCAAGGAAACCACGCGCGCCAATGCGATGCTGTCGCGGCTGTCCTCCTTCCTGCGCTATACGCTGATCAACGAGCCGACCGCGCATGTGACGATCGAGCAGGAGATCGAGACGCTGAAACTCTATCTGGAGATCGAGAAGATGCGCTTCGAGGACCGGCTGCGTCCGTCCTTCGACGTCCATCCTTCGGTCGCCCACGCACGCCTGCCGTCGCTGCTGCTGCAGCCGCTGGTGGAAAATGCGATCAAATATGCGGTCACGCCCAAGGAGGAAGGGGCGGAAATCTCGGTCTCGGCGCAACCCGCCGGTGAAAATGTCCGGATCGTCGTGTCGGACAGCGGGCCGGGATTGAACGATGGCGCAATGAAGCCACACATTCCGGTCAGCGAGGGGACGGGCGTCGGCCTGCCGAACATCCGGGACCGGTTAATTCAGGCCTTCGGGGAACGACAGCGGTTCGAAACGCGTTCCACGCAAAGCGGATTTTCGGTCATCATCGAAATTCCGCTTAACATGGATGAAACATCGAAAGTGGCCGCATGACCATCAGAACAATCCTCGTCGACGACGAAAGCCTGGCTATCCAAGGCCTTAAGCTCCGTCTGCAAGCGCATGAGGATGTCGAAATCATCGAGACCTGCACCAATGGCCGCGAAGCCATCCGTGCCATCAAGACGCATAAACCCGACCTTGTGTTCCTCGATATCCAGATGCCCGGCTTCGACGGCTTCTCCGTCGTCCAGGGGATGATGGAGGTCGAACCACCGTTGTTCATCTTCGTCACCGCCTATAGCGACCATGCGATCCGCGCCTTCGAGGCACAGGCGGTCGATTATCTGATGAAGCCGGTGGATGAAGGCCGCCTGGCCGATGCGCTCGACCGGGTGCGCCTGCGCCTGTCCGAGAAGAAGCAGGTGCAGGAAGCGGAAAAGCTGCGCGAGGTGCTGGCCGAAGTGGCGCCCGACGCGATGCACGACTTTGCCAATGGCGACGAGGATGCGCCGGCGTCGAACCGCTTCGAAAAGCTCATCAACATCAAGGATCGCGGGCAGATTTTCCGCGTCGACGTGGATTCGATCGAGCGGATCGACGCGGCGGGCGACTATATGTGCATCTATACCGCCGACAATTCGCTGATCCTGCGCGAGACGATGAAGGATCTGGAAAAGCGGCTCGACCCGCGCAATTTCCAGCGCGTCCATCGCTCGACCATCGTCAACCTGAGCCAGGTGCGTCAGGTGAAGCCCCATACCAACGGCGAATGCTTCCTGGTGCTGGAATCCGGCGCCCAGGTGAAGGTCAGCCGTTCCTACCGCGACGTCGTCGCGCGTTTCGTCCACTGACGAAACGGCGCCGGCCGCCCGTGCAGGGGCGGCCGGCCGTTTGGTGCGCGATGGCCTGAACCGATCCCGGAGTCTGTTTGGAAAAATCGCGAAAGAGCGATTTTTCGGTACGGTACCAGCCCGCTCCCCCGCCCAACCACCCGACAGGATGACACTGGATCGGGTGGTTAGGCGGGGGAGCGGGCTGGTACAGCCATTTCTCAAATGGTCTCTTCCTCAGTCCATCGTCCGCACCGGACGGACGATCAATTCATTCACATCGACATCGTCGGGCTGCTCCACCGCATAGGCGATGGCGCGGGCGATCGCGTCCGGCGTCAGGGCGATGGCGCGGAAATCCTCCATTGCGGCGGCGGCGCCCGCTTCGGTGATGGTGCTGGCCAGTTCGGATTCGACTACGCCGGGCGACACGATGGTGACGCGGATGTCATCGTGCTCCATCCGCAGCCCGTCGGAAATGGCGCGCACCGCATATTTGGTCGCCGAATAGACGCCGCAGGTCGGCCAGACGCGATAGCCGCCGATCGACGCGATATTGACGAAATGGCCGCTGCCCTGGGCCTTGAAGCGGGGCAGGGCGGCGGCGATGCCGTGCAGCACTCCGCGGATGTTGACGTCGATCATCCGGTCCCATTCCTCGACCTTCAAGCTGTCGAAGCGCGACAGCGGCATCAGCCCGGCATTGCTGACCAGCACGTCGATGCGGCCAAATTCGGCTTCGGTTGCGGCAATGAACGCTTCGACATCGGCGCGGTCGGTGACGTCGAGCGCGCGGAAAGCGACCTGGCCGCCGGCAGCATTGAGTTCGTCGGCAAGCGCGGCCAGCCGGTCGGTGCGGCGGGCACCCAGCATCAGCTTCGCCCCGCGCGCCGCCAGCAGCCGCGCCGTGCCCTCGCCAATGCCGCTGCTGGCGCCGGTGATCGCGATGACCTTGTTCTCGATAGCCATGATTGAAGCTCCATCCTTGGGGCGGATCGACATCCGATCCGATGGAGCAGGAATGCGCCCGTCCGGCCGTGGAGCGGTAGAATGGTCCTGCGCCATGATTGTACGATATTCCGAATTAATGATCGGAAGTGGCTATTGGCGGGCTTATGGGCTATTCAGATTGCCTGAAATTCCTGGAAGGGGGTGCGCATGAGCCATGAGCATCTGGGCGAGCAGATCGCCCGCCATATGGACGCGGACGGCATAGTCGACACGCTGATCCCGCGGCTGACGCTGGTGCGCTGGTCGCAGCCGGGCGAGCCGGTGCATATGCTCCAGCGCCCGGCTCTCTGCATCATCGCGCAGGGCGCCAAGCAGGTGATGATGGGCGACGCGGTCATAGCCTATGGCCCGGCCAGCTATCTGGTCGCCACGCTCGACCTGCCGATCACCGGCACGGTGACGCAGGCGGATGCGGACAGCCCCTATCTCTGCTTCTGCCTCTATCTCGACCCGGCGATGCTGTCCGACATGGCGCTGGCCCTGCCGGCGGCTGCGGCGGTGGAGGAGGGGCGGGCGCTCTCGCTCCATCCGATCACGCCCGAACTGCTGGACGCGGCGAGCCGGCTCACCGGCCTGCTCGGCCAGCCGGACAGCGCCGCGCTGCTGGCGCCATTGGTCGAACGGGAATTGCTGCTGCGGTTGATGATGGGGCCGAGCGGCGGGCTGCTGCGCGCGATTGCGAATGGTGACAGCCGCACCGGCCAAATCGCGCGCGCGATCCGCTGGCTCAAGGCCCATTATCGCGAACCGTTCAGCGGCCCGGTGCTGGCCGATCTTGCCGGCATGAGCCTGTCGAGCTTCCACGATCATTTTCGCCGGGCGACGGCGATGACGCCGCTGCAATATCAAAAGCAGCTGCGGCTCCAGCAGGCGCGGCAGATGATGCTGGCACAGCGGATCGACGCGGCCGAGGCTGGCTATCAGGTCGGCTATGACAGCCCGTCCCAGTTCAGTCGCGAATATCGCCGCCTGTTCGGCGCGCCACCGCAGCGCGACGTCGGCCGCTTGCGCGCCATGCCGAACCGGGCGCTGGCGATCTGAGATCGGGGGGTATTTCCCTTAGCGGAACACCCATTGCCGGTTGAGGCCGAACACCACGGCGGGGGTGAGGAAGATCATCGCCGGGATCGGCGACCATTCGGGCCAGCGCATATGGGTGACGCACAGATAGACCCACAGGGCGTTGAGCGCATAGCTGATCAGCGAGACCGCGACGAAGCGGAAACCGCGCGCGGCATGGCCCGACTGGCTGCCATGGCCGCGAAAGGTGAAGGCATTGTGCAGCACATAGCCGATGGCCACCGCGCAGAGATAACCGATGCCGTTGGCGACCTGTGGATGGAGGCCCACCGGCGCCGCCAGCGTCCAGTAGATCGCCGCCTGGCAGGCGGTGATGAACAGGCCGCTGATGCCATAGCGCAATATCTGCCAGAACAGGGCCTGATGGGCCGGCGACAGTCGGTCGATGATTTTCATGGAGCCCCGTTGCGCTTTGGTGTGGAGCGTCTAATCCACCGGCCATGAATTTGCAAAGCTGGCCTGCTTTCCGCGCCCGCGCGTCCCATTGGTTCGCGATCCTCACCGCCTATGCCGATCGCCACTGGAAGTGGCTGACCTTCCTGATCTGGATCGCGATCCTGGTCGGCATGCTGGTCGACCGCTGGCCCGCCATCCACTGGCTGACGCTCAGCGACACCGACGACAATATCCGCTTCGTCCAGGTCAAGGACTGGCTTGCCGGGCAAGGCTGGTATGATCTGCGCCAATATCGGCTCGATCCGCCGGGCGGTGCCAATATCCACTGGTCGCGGCTGGTCGACATCCCGCTCGCCGGGCTGATGCTGTTCTTCCGCGCCTTTGTCGAACAGGATCTGGCCGACCGACTTGCCTGCGCGATCGCGCCGTTGCTGCCGCTGTTCCTGCTGATGCTGAGCCTGGGGTCGATCGCACGCCGGCTGGCGGGCGACGCGGTCGGTGCGCGCTGGGCCTGGCTGTTCGCGGTGCTGGCGCCGCTCGCCGCGCAGATGGGCCTGGGCATGTTCGCGCCGATGCGGATCGACCATCATGGCTGGCAGCTGGCACTGGCGCTGACGATGATGGCGGGGCTTATCGATCGCAACTGGTTGCGCGGCGGCGTGGTGGCCGGCGTGTCGAGCGCCCTGTCGGTGGCGATCGGCATGGAGATGATCGTCTATCTCGCCGCCGGCGGCGCGCTGGTGGCGCTGCGCTGGGTGTTCCGCGATGGCGCCGGGCGGCGGATGCTGCCCTATGGCCTCAGCCTCGCGGGGGCGACCTCGCTCTGCTACGTCCTCTTCGCCAGCTACGACAATCGCCACATGGTGTGCGACGCCATCTCGCCCATCTGGGTCGCGGTGTTCGGCGCGGCCGGTGCGGGCATGGTGCTGCTCGGCCGCCTGCCGCTGCGGCTCTGGTGGCAGCGGCTGATCGCCGGCATGATCGTCGGCGGGGCGGTGGGTCTGTTCTTCTTCCTGAACTGGCCGCAATGCCTGACCCCCTATCAGATCTCGCCTGAGCTGCAGCAGCTCTGGCTCGCCAATATCCGCGAGGCAAAGCCCATCACCGCGCAGGCGCAGAGCCTGGTCGTGCCGCTGATGGCGCTGCCGGCGGTGGGCCTTCTTGGCCTGCTCTGGGCGCTATGGGAACTGCGGCGCGACAGCGACCGGCTCTGGGCCTTCGCGACGATCGGCCTGATGATGCTTTTCTCGACCGCTCTGCTCTTCTGGCAGCTGCGCGCCGGGCCGGCGGCGCAGTTGCTGGCGATCCCGCCTGCCGCCTGGGCCGGATGGCGGCTGGTGACGGCGATCTTCACCGGATCGCGCCGGGTGCGCATCCTGGCGGGGATCGGCGCGCTGCTGGTCGGCGCCATTGCCTTTGCCTATCCGCTCTATCCGCAGGTGATCGCGCTGTGGCAGCAGGCGACCGGCACCAAGCCCAAGCCCTGGCGCCCGTCCGCCGTCGCCCGCACCGACGCGATCAAGAAGGCCAATGGCCGCTGTCGCACCCTGCCGGCGCTGGAAGTGCTGGACCAGCTGCCGCCGGCGACCATCTTCACCATGGTCGACCTGGGGCCGCGCATCATCGCCACGACGCATCATAGCGCGGTGGCCGGCCCCTATCATCGCAATGGCGCGACGATCCTTGACATGCATCATGCCTATGATGGGCCGGCCGACGCCTTCCGCCCGATCGCGGCGAAGCATCATGCGACCTATTTGCTGGTCTGTCCCAATTTCCCCGAAGGGACCATCTATCAGTCGCGCAGCCCGCGCGGCTTCTACGCGGACCTGATGCGCGGCACGATTCCCGCCTGGTTGCAGCCGGTGACGCTCAAGACGGCGATGACGCTGCCCTACACGCTGTACAAGATTGATTATTCAGCGCCGGGCGGCAAAAAAGTCGCGCAGCAGCGCTGATCCCTCCGCCTCGGCCAGCCCGCCATAGATTTCGGGGCGGTGCAGGCATTGCGGCTGGGCAAAGAGGCGCGGTCCCTGTTCGACCGCGCCACCCTTGGGGTCGGACACCGCATAATAGAGCCGGGCGACGCGCGCGTGGGAAATCGCGCCCGCGCACATCGGGCACGGCTCCAGCGTCACCCACAGGTCGCAGCCGGTCAGGCGGAAATCGCCGATCCGGGTGGCTGCGGCGCGAATCGCGACCATTTCGGCATGGGCAGTGGGGTCATTGTCGCGGCGGTTACGATTCTCGCCCTCGCCGATGATGACGCCATCGCGCGTGACCACGGCGCCGATCGGAACTTCGCCCGCTGCCTCTGCCGCGCGGGCCAGCGCAAAGGCGCGGCGCATGGGTTCGGGCAAGGGAAAGGGCGAGGTCATGACCCCGCCTTAGTCGGAGAGGGAGAGCCGCACCAGCCTTCAGCGGAAGGCGCGGGACTCGGCTGCACCCCCACCCGGCCTCCCATTCCAGGATAGGCTGTTGGGCGGCCGGGTGGGGGTGCGGGCTGGTGCCGTCCATGCGCCGGGAGGCGCATCAAAAACCCGCGAATCGACTCAGGGCTTCTTCACGTCGACGGTCGGAACCTCGACCGTTTCGTTGCGGCTGCCCACTTCGACCTTGGCGACGCTCGCCTCATATTTGGGCAGGGCGCCCTGTTTTACCTGCACTTCGGGCAGGCGACCTTCCTGAGTCTTCTGCAGGTCGATGAATCCGGTTGCTATCCCGGCGCCGATGACGATAAGCGCGATCAGCAGCAATCCGCCGATGAAACGCATGGCACTCTCCTCTATTGAACGGGGGGATGAACGCGGGGCCCGGTGAAATGGTTGCGATAGTGCCACGAACCGAGCGGAAGGTTGACGGCGAGCGGGAATCCCGCTATCGGCGCCGCTTTCCGAACGAACCCGAATTTCAAAGGTTGATTGACTATGTCGCGCATTTGCGAGCTGACCGGTAAGGGTCGCCAGGTGGGTCACAATGTTTCCCACGCCAACAACAAGACCAAGCGCGTGTTCCTGCCGAACCTGCAGAACGTGTCGCTGATCTCCGAAACGCTGGAAACCACCGTCAAGCTGCGCGTGTCGACCCATGGTCTGCGCTCGGTCGAGCATAATGGCGGCCTCGACAACTGGCTGGTCAAGACCAGCGACGACAAGCTGTCGCTGAAGGCCCGTCGCCTGAAGCGCGACATCGTTAAGAAGCAGGCTGCCGCAGCCGCCTGATTCGCTTCGATTCGTTTCGGCATAAGAAGCGGCCTGGCAACAGGCCGCTTTTTTGCGTTTTCTGATATTCCCTGCTGAGCAGGGAATGCGCCGCACCAGCCCGCACCCCCACCCGGCCTCCCAACAGCATATCCTGGAATGGGAGGCCGGGTGGGGGGGGGGCGGGCTGGTGTTGCGCCGCGACCCTGATCAATCCAATCGGAATTTCAGCAGCAAGGTGCGCTGGAAGAATTCGTGATTGTCGTCGGAGGCGATCCACAGGATCGTCCGGCCCTGTTCCCGGCTGAGCGCCAGTCCTTCGAAATTGTCGGCCAGCAGCGGTGGCGCCAGCCGCGCCAGCGTCCGGGCGCGCAGTTCCGTGTTCTGTGCGGGATTCTCAGGCAGCTCGATCATCGCGATCGTCGCGGTGAACAGTTCCTGCAGGGTCAGGCGCCGGTTCAGCACCAGCAGATGGCGATCGTCCAGCGCGACCATGTCGGTCGGACGATAGCCCTGCGGCGCGACATAATGGAGATGGATCGGATCGGCCGTGTCATGTTCGGCCGGATCGCCCGACCAGAGCAATGTGTCATGATGGCCGTCGGCGGTCATGCCCATCTCGCCGATCGCGATGAAGCGGCCATCGGGCAAGCGGGTGAAGGATTCGATCGATCCGGTCTTGGGCCAGGCGACGATTTCGGGCCAGGTCCGGCACGCCTCCACCCGCGCGAAGCCGGGCGAATAGCGGCAGATCGCCTGGAGCAGCTCGAACCCGACCCAATAACGATCGCTGGCCGGATCATGGGTCATGGATTCCGAATCCCAGGACCACCAGGGCCGCTCCCTATCCTGCGCCCGCACCGGCAGCGGCGCGATGAAGGGCCGGCGGCTGGGGCGGCCGGGGCCGACATGGAAGCCCATCAGCACGCCGGCATCGCTCAGCGCCAATATCTGGCCCGGCCCGTCGACCAGCAGCGAGGATATGCTGCCAAAGCCCGGATTGTCGCTGCCAAGCTGCCAGCCGCCCAGATAGGTGAGTGTGCCGACCCGGCGGCGATCGGGATCGCTGCTGTCGAGCGGCACGGCGCGCGCCGTCACCAGCAAGGTGCCCGGTCGCACGGCGGCGGGCTTGGTGGACGGCGGAGCAGGCAGCAGCAGGATCGCAAGAGCGAGAACGATCAGGATTCGACGCATCGCGCTCTGCCATAGGGGAAATGTCGGCGGGACGCAGCAGGGGAGTGGCGAAGCGTTGGCAGCTGAACGGTGGCTGTCACCGCCATTCAGGCTCCACTCAACGCGAATCAGTCATAAGGGCATCAATCCTGGTGATCGGCTCGTCCGGTTCACCGCGGAAATGGCAATCTGAGGAGCAACGCCATGAAGATGAAGTATCTGATCAATCTGGGTGCTGCGCTCGCCATGGGCGCTGCCTCCCTCGCCGTCACCGCGACGCCCGCCATGGCGCGCGATGGCTGGGGCCGCGGCTATGAACGCGGCGACTATTACCGGGGTGATCGCGGCTATCGCGGTGACCGTGGCTATCGCGGTTATCGGGGCGACTATTATCGCGGCGACCGTGGCTATCGCGGCGGTTATCGCGGCAATTATTACCGCAATGATTATCGCGGTTATCGTGGCGGCTATCGCTGCCGGGACAATGGCACGGGCGGCACCATCATCGGTGCGATCGCCGGTGGCCTGCTCGGTAACGAGGTTGGTCGGGGCAGCGGCCGCTATGGCCGGGGCGACGGCACCACGGGCGCCATCATCGGCGCGGGCGTCGGTGCGCTGGCTGGCCGCGCGATCGATCGCAACTGCTGAGCGTCACCCCATCTGGTGACTTTGAAGGGCCGTCCCCGTTAAGGGGGCGGCCTTTTTGCTATCGGGCGGCGTTGCCCCCGGCCTGTCGCCGGTCGGCGCGGGCAGCCACGAAGGCAGCGGGGTTGAGCCCGGCCTCCTGCGGTGATGCTGCACCGGCGCGCGCATCCAACTGCGCCGCGGCGGCATTGAGCGCGCTGGCTTCGGCCGTGCTGACGCCACCGACGCCATCATCCTGGCCGGAATTGCAGGCGCCCAGCGCCAGCAGGAGCAGCAGGGCAGGTCGCTTGGTCACTCGCCGATCCTTTCGCGCATAAGAAAAGGGCCGCTCCCGTTTCCGGTGCGGCCCTTTCCCAAGAAACTCTTCCCGAAAGGGAAATTACATCGCGTTGGCGACGTTGTTGGTCGCGTTCGAAGCGGCGTTCGCAGCGTTGTCGGCAGCGTTCATCGCGGCGTTCATGGCGTTGTCGGCAGCGTTCGAAGCGTTCTCAGCAGCGTTGGCGGCGTTGTTGGCAGCGTTTTCGGCGGTGTGGCCACCGCAAGCAGCCAGACCCAGCGAAGCGGCGAGAACGAGCGAAAGAGCAATCGACTTGGACATGGGCAAACCCCTCTCAGAGAAAAAAAAGATGCAGACCACTCTCGGAGAAAAGCTCACCCCCCATTGCGCCTGCGCGCTGATTCGTAATGCTTTGGGCGAAGCAAGGCAATCCCATTCCTGAGCGGGAGGGCCTGATAAGGCGCGGTTTTTGTCGGAAGTGCCCGCAATGGACGGCCATTGACGCATATAAAGATTTCTTTATATGATTGCTTCATGAGTGGCGCCCTCGACATTTTCCGGTCTCTTGGAGACCCGACGCGGCTGCGCATCGTCCACCTGCTGCGGGCGATGGAACTGGCCGTGGGCGAAGTGGCGCAGGTGGTCGACCAGAGCCAGCCGCGCGTGTCGCGCCATATCCGCATCCTGGTGGAATCCGGCCTGGTCGAACGGCGCAAGGAGGGCAATTGGGTCTTCCTGCGGCTGGGCCAGAAGGCGTCGGTCCAACCCTTCATCACCCTGTTCGACCAGTTGCAGCCGTCGGCCGCCGAAGCCGCATGGCAGAGCGCGGATCTCGCGCGCCTTGCCGCCGTGCGGGCCGAGCGTGCGCGCGCCGCCGAAGCCTATTTCGCCGAACATGCCGAGGAATGGGATGCGATCCGTTCGCTTCATGTCGCCGAGGCGGATGTGGAAGCGGCGATGCGCGCGATGCTGGACGGGCAGGCGATCGGCCATCTGCTCGACATTGGCACCGGCACCGGGCGGATGATCGAATTGTTCGGCCCTGCCGCCGCTCAGGTGACGGCGCTTGATCGCAGCCCCGATATGTTGCGGCTGGCCCGCGCCAAGCTGCCCGAGGATGCCGGCGACAAATATGCGCTGCTGCTCGGCGATTTTAGCGCGCTGCCGATCGACCCCGCCAGCGTCGACACGGTGCTGCTGCATCAGGTGCTGCATTATGCCCAGGCGCCCGAGCAGGTGATCGCGCAGGCGGCGCAGGTGCTGCGCCCCGGCGGCCGGGTGCTGATCGTCGATTTCGCCGCCCATGAACGCGAGGAGCTGCGCACCCGCGACCAGCATGCGCGGCTGGGCTTTTCCGACATGCAGATCGAAGGCTGGTTCGCGCAGGCGGGCCTGGAGCTGGAGCGGGTGGACATGCTGCCCGGCCAGGAACTGACGGTACAATTGTGGCTCGGGCGCCAGCGCGGCGCCGACATCCTGCCCATCGAAGAACGGATTTCCGCATGACCCAGACTGACCGCGCCCGCCATGATGCCGAAGGGCCGCTCTATGCGGATCTGGCCGGCGACCTCAATGTGAGCTTCGAATTCTTCCCGCCCAAGACGGAGAAGATGGAGGAGCAGCTCTGGTCGGCGATCGAGACGCTGACGCCGCTGGCGCCAAAGTTCGTGTCGGTGACCTATGGCGCGGGCGGCTCCACCCGCGAGCGTACCCATAATACGGTCGCGCGCATCGCCAAGGAAACGCCGCTGGCCGCCGCCGCGCATCTGACCTGCGTCGCCGCCAGCAAGGCCGAGATCGACGAAGTGGCCGACGCCTATTGGGAAGCGGGCGTGCGCCATATCGTCGCGCTGCGCGGCGATCCGCCGGAGGCCGGCACCGCCTTCCAGCCGCACCCCGATGGGTACAAGGGCGCGGCCGAACTGGTCGAGGGGCTGCGCAAGCGCCATGATTTCGAGATTTCGGTCGCTGCCTATCCCGAAACCCATCCCGATGCGCTGAGCGCGCAGAGCGACATCGACAATTTGAAGCGCAAGATCGATGCCGGCGCGACCCGCGCGATCACCCAATTCTTCTTCGAGGCGGACACCTTCTTCCGCTTCCGAGACACGGTCGCCGCCGCCGGCATCGATGCGGACGTCATTCCCGGCATCATGCCGGTCAGCAATTTCGCCGCGGTCCAGCGCATGTCGGCGATGTGCAACACCGATGTCCCCGCCTGGATGGGCCGCCTGTTCGACGGGCTGGACCAGCATCCCGCCGCGCGCCAGCTCGTCTCCGCCACGCTGGCGGCGGAACTGTGCCGCAATCTCTATATGGGCGGCGTGCGCGACTTTCATTTCTATACGCTCAACCGGGCGGAACTAAGCTATGCGATCTGCCACCTGCTGGGCCTGCGCCCGCAGGTGACGGTGGACGCCTGATTTGAAACCATCCCCTCCGTTCGGTTCGAGCTTGTCGAGAACCGGTTGCGCGAGGGTTCTCGACAAGCTCGAACCGAACGGGACGAGGGGATATGACGATGAACGCTGAACAGAAATTGCGCGCCCTGGCGGCGGAAAAGATCCTGATCTTCGACGGTGGCTATGGCACGTCGATCCAGAAGCACGGCCTGACCGAAGCCGATTATCGTGGGTCTCTGGACCTGGCCAAGGACCAGAAGGGCAATAATGACCTGCTCTGCCTGACCCGGCCGGACATCGTTGAGGGCATTCATACCGCCTATCTCGACAATGGCGCCGACATGATCGAGACCAACACCTTCTCCTCCACCAAGATCGCGATGGCCGATTATGGCTGCGAACATCTGGTGTGGGACATCAATGTTGCCGCCGCCAAGATCGCCCGTGCTGCCTGCGAGAAGGCGACGGCCAAGGACGGCAAGCCCCGCTTCGTCTGCGGCTCGATCGGCCCGACCAACAAGACGCTCAGCATCTCGCCCGACGTCAACGATCCCGCCTATCGCGAGGTCGATTATGATACGCTCAAGGCCGATTATCGCGAACAGTGCGACGCGCTGATCGCCGGCGGCGTCGACTTCCTGCTGATCGAAACCTGCTTCGATACACTCAACGCCAAGGCCGCCGGCATGGCCGCGCGCGAGGCGGAGGAAGCGGCAGGTCGCTCGGTGCCGGTGATGCTGAGCTTCACCATCACCGACATGTCGGGCCGGAATCTCTCGGGGCACACGATCAACGCCTTCTGGTATTCGCTGCGGCACCTGAAGCCGCTGACCATCGGCGTGAACTGCGCCTTCGGTGCGGACCTGCTGCGGCCCTATCTGGCCGAATTGTCGAAGAATGCCGACACGCTGATCCTGGCCTATCCCAATGCCGGCCTGCCCAATGAACTGGGCCAATATGACGAGCTGCCGGAAACCACCGCGAAGCTGATCCGTCAGTGGGTGGACGAAGGGCTGGTCAACATGGTCGGCGGCTGCTGTGGCACCACGCCCGCCCATATCGGCGCGGTGGCGAAGGCGCTGGACGGCCACAAGCCGCGCCAGGTGCCCGAACTGCAGGTCGTGACGCGCCTCGCGGGTCTCGAACCGATGCATATCGCGGCGTAAAACCACCCTCCGTTCGGTTCGAGCTTGTCGAGAACCGGGCGCGCAACGCTTCTCGACAGGCTCGAAGCGAACGGATTGATAGAATGACCACGCAGACCTCCACCGCCACCTTCGTCAATATCGGCGAGCGCACCAACGTCACCGGCTCCGCCAAGTTCAAGAAGCTGATCATGGCCGGCGACTATGCCGCGGCGATCGACATCGCCCGCGAGCAGGTCGAAAATGGCGCGCAGATCGTCGATGTGAACATGGACGAGGGCCTGCTCGACGCGGTCGAGGCAATGACCACTTTCCTCAAGCTCATGACGTCGGAACCGGACATCAGCCGCGTGCCGGTGATGATCGACAGTTCCAAATGGGAAGTCATCGAAGCGGGTCTGAAATGCGTTTCCGGCAAGCCGGTGGTCAACTCGATCAGCATGAAGGAAGGTGAAGAGGCCTTTCTGCATCACGCCCGTCTCTGCATGGCCTATGGCGCGGCCGTGGTGGTCATGGCCTTCGACGAGACCGGCCAGGCCGACACCCAGGCCCGCAAGGTCGAGATTTGCGAGCGCGCCTACAAGCTACTGATGACGATCGGCTTCCCGCCCGAAGACATCATCTTCGATCCCAATATCTTCGCCGTCGCGACGGGAATCGAGGAGCATAACAACTACGGCGTCGACTTCATCGAAGCCTGCCGCGAGATCAAGAAGCGCTGCCCGCACGTCCATATCTCTGGCGGCCTGTCGAACTTCTCCTTCTCCTTCCGCGGTAACGAACCGGTGCGCCGGGCGATGCACTCGGTCTTCCTCTATCACGCCATCCCCGCCGGCCTCGACATGGCGATCGTCAATGCGGGGCAGCTGGACGTCTATGACGCGATCGACCCGGCGCTGCGCCAGGCGTGCGAGGATGTGCTGCTGAACAGCGATCCCGAAGCCGGCGATCGCCTCGTCGCGCTCGCCGAATCCTTCAAGGGCAAGGATGCCGCATCGGAAAAGGCCGCGCAGGAATGGCGCGGCTGGCCGGTCGCCAAGCGCCTCGAACATGCGCTGGTCAAGGGCATCGACATGTATGTGGTGGAAGACACCGAGGAATGCCGCCTCGCCGCCGAAAAGCCGATCCAGGTGATCGAAGGCCCGCTGATGGACGGCATGAACGTCGTCGGCGACCTGTTCGGCGCGGGCAAGATGTTCCTTCCCCAGGTGGTGAAGTCCGCCCGCGTCATGAAGAAGGCGGTGGCCCATCTGCTGCCCTATATCGAGGCGGCCAAGGAACCCGGCGCCAAGGGCAAGGGCAAGATCATCATGGCGACCGTCAAGGGCGACGTCCATGATATCGGCAAGAATATCGTCGGCGTCGTGCTCCAGTGCAACGGCTTCGAGGTGATCGACATGGGCGTGATGGTGCCCTGGCAGGACATCATCAAGGCAGCGAACGAGAATGACGCCGACATGATCGGCTTGTCCGGCCTCATCACCCCTTCGCTCGACGAGATGGTGACGGTGGCGGCCGAAATGCAGCGCGCCAACATGACCATGCCGCTGCTGATCGGCGGCGCGACCACCTCGCGCGTCCACACTGCGCTGCGCATCGACCCCGCCTTCACCGGCCCGGTCGTCCATGTGCTCGACGCCAGCCGTGCGGTGGGCGTGGCGACGGCGCTCGTCTCCGAAACGCAAAAGGCCGATTTCGTCCAGAAGACCAAGGATGATTATGAGCATGTCCGCGTCGCCCGCGCGAACAAGGGGCAGAGCCAGCTCCTGTCGCTTGAGGACGCCCGCGCCAACGCCTTCGAAATGGACGAGAGCCTGAAGGCGCCGCGCCCGCTGCTGCCCGGCACCCACCGCTTCCCCGACTGGGATCTGAAGGATCTGGTCAACTATATCGACTGGACCCCCTTCTTCCGCGCCTGGGAACTGGCCGGCAATTATCCCGCCATCCTGGAGGACGAGATTGTCGGCGAAAGCGCCCGCAGCCTGTTCGCCGACGCGCAGAAGATGCTGGGCAAGATCATCGACGAGAAGTGGCTGACCGCGCGCGGCGTCGCCGGCTTGTGGCCCTGCCGTCGTCAGGGCGACGACGTCATCGTTCATGTCGAGGACGAGAAGCACTATACCCTGCCGATGCTGCGCCAGCAGATCGCCAAGCGCGAAGGCCGGGCGAACATGTGCTTGGCCGACTTCATCAGTCATGATGGCGACTGGATGGGCGGCTTTGCCGTGTCGATCCATGGCATCGAGCCGCATCTGGCTCGCTTCAAGAATGCGATCGACGATTATTCGGATATTCTGCTGAAGGCCTTGGCCGATCGTCTCGCTGAAGCCTTCGCCGAGCGGCTGCACCATTATGTCCGCACTGCGCTCTGGGGCTATGCCGAGGGCGAGCAGCTGACCAACGAGGCGCTGATCAAGGAAGAATATCGCGGCATCCGCCCGGCGCCCGGCTATCCGGCCTGCCCGGAACATAGTCTGAAGCCGATCCTGTTCGAGATGCTGGACGCGCACCACGCGACCGGCGCGACCCTGACCGAAAGCTTTGCCATGTTGCCGACGGCAGCGGTCAGCGGCTTCTATTTCGGCCACCAGCAGGCGGAATATTTCGGCGTCGCCCGCGTCGGCCGCGACCAGCTGGAAGATTACGCCCAGCGCCGTGGCATCGACCTGGAAACCGCCGAACGCTATCTGCGCCCCAACCTGGACTGACGCCCGGCGCCTCCCTCCATCGGGGGGAGGTTGCCTGCTCCCCCATGCCCGGCGGTGCCATGCGCGTCTCCGGGTAATTGCGGTCTTGCGCGCGGGCGGCGGTCGGTGGCTAAGTGCCGCCGACGACAGGCATGGGGGCAGGATGGCACGGCATCTCGACGAGCGGACGTTGCGGGTGGTCGGCTGGATCGCGACCGTCACCGCCATCCTCATGTATGGTTCCTATCTGGACCAGATCCGGATGAACCTTGCCGGGGACAAGGGATCGGTGATCCAGCCGCTGGCGACCGTGCTCAATACCTGTCTGTGGGCGGCCTATGGCTGGCTGCACAAGGACAAGGACTGGCCGATCATCGTCGCCAATGTGCCCGGTATCATCCTGGGCGCGACCTGCCTCTACACCGCGCTTTAGGGCGGATCTTGACCCGGTCTGCTTGAAACTAAGTCGCAATTGCATTCATATTGCAGATGCGTAATAGGCTGGGCTTTCGGATGACAGCCAACGGAGCCTAGGTGACCAAGCGCATATTGTTCCAGATCCACTGGTTCCTGGGGATCACCGCCGGCCTGGTGCTGGCGCTGATGGGCGTGACCGGCGCGACCATGAGCTTCGAGGATGAGATCAGCGAGGCGCTGTCGCCGCGCCTCTATGCGCCCGGCGTGCCGGCTGGGCCGGACCTGTCGCCCGACCAGTTGATCGCCAGGGTGCAGGCCGACCATCCGGGCTATTATATCGCGCGGCTGGACTGGGAAATGGCGCGCGACCGGTCGCACAGCGTGCGCCTGTCGTCGAGCGAAGGGCGCGGCCGCAAGCAGGGGCAGGTCGATCGGGCCACCGGCGCCTGGCTGGGTGCGCCGGCGGGCGAAGGCTTTTTCCACCTGATGGACGATCTGCATCGCTGGCTGGCGCTGCCGGGCGGCGGCAATGGCATCGGCCGGCAGATCACCGCCTTCAGCGCGATCTCGCTGATCTTCTTCGCCTTGTCCGGCCTCTATCTGCGCTGGCCGCGGCAGGCGCTGGACTGGCGCGCCTGGCTGGTGCTGGACCTGCGCAAGACCGGGCGCAACCTGTGGCGCGCGCTGCATGTCGTGATCGGCACCTGGGTGTTGCTCTTCTATCTGCTGAGCGCGCTCACTGGCCTGTGGTGGAGCTATGACTGGTATCGGCAGGGGGTGATATACAGCCTGACCGGCAAGGCGCCGGGCGAAGAAGGGCGGCGGACGGAAAAGCGCGAGGGGATCGCGCCGCGCCCGTCGATCGATCCGGCCTGGACCGCCTTCCGCCGCGCCACCGGCAATGACTATATCTGGGTGCGCATCACCCAGCCGGCGCCGTCGCAGCCGATGAAGACGATCAGCTTCGACGCCCGGCCCGAAGGGGCGCGCCATCTGCGCCAGACCGACAAATATAGCTATGATCCGGCCAGCTATGCGCTGGAGAAGCGCGACCTCTATGATCGCCGGCCGCTGGGCGTGATCATCACCCAGAGCGTCTATGAACTGCACCGCGGCGCCTTTTTCGGGCTGCCCGGCCGCATCATCATGATGCTGACCAGCCTCACCATGCCGCTGTTCACGGTGACCGGCTTCCTGCTCTATCTGTCGCGCCGCAAGCGCAAGCAGGCGGCGCGGGCGCTGGCCGGCGATGCCGCGGCGGTTGCGGGCGGCGACATGGGCGGCGGCGACCTGCTGATCGCCTATGCCAGCCAGACCGGGACGGCCGAGATCCGCGCGCGCAATGCGGCGCAGGCGCTGGCCCATGGCGGGGTGCGGGCACAGGTGGTGCCGGTCGGCCGGCTGACCCGCGATATGCTGGCGGGGGCGCAGCGAATCCTGTTCGTCGTTTCGACCTATGGCGAGGGCGAGCCGCCGGATATGGCGCGCGGCTTTGCCAGCCGGTTGCTGCGCGGCGGCCCGATCGATCTTGGTCATCTCCATTATGGCGTGCTGGCGATCGGCGACCGGGAATATCCCGATTTCTGTGCCTTCGGCATCGCGGTCGACGGCTGGATGGCGGGGGCGGGCGCGCAGCCGCTCTTCCCGCTGATCGCCATGGGGCATGAAGATGAAGCGGCAGAGCGGGCCTGGCATGATGCGCTGCATGATCTGGGCGCGGGCGAGGGCGATCGGGGCCAGATGGTGATCCCGTTCACGCCGTGGCGACTGGTGGCGCGCCATGCGCTCAATCCCGACAGTCCGGCGCTCACCGCCTATCATCTGCAGTTCGAGCCGGTCGGCACGGACGTGCCCGAATGGCAGGCGGGCGATATCGTGGAACTGCACCCCTGCAACGCGCCCGAGGCGGTCGAGGCGCTGCTGGCCAGCCAGGCGCCCGAGGGCGACTTGATCGCGGTGCCGGCGGAGTTGCGGGCGGAACTGGCACGCGCGATGCTGCCCGAAGCCGGAACCCCGCTCACCATGGCGGCGGCGCGGGCGCTGCGCCCGCTGCCGGCGCGCGAATATTCGGCGGCATCGATCATGGCCGATGGCGTGCTGGACCTGGTCGTGCGGCAGGTGCGCGATGGGGACGGGCGGCTGGGCATCGGCTCGGGCTGGCTGACCGCGCATATGGCGCCGGGCGAGACGACGATGATGCGGGTGCGGCCCAATCCGGGCTTCCGCACCGATCCGGTGGCGCGCGGCGCAATGATCCTGATCGGCAATGGCACCGGCATCGCCGGGCTGCGCGCCCATCTGCGCGCCGCCGCCCATGACGGGATGGGCGGCCACTGGCTGCTGTTCGGCGAGCGCAGCCGGGCGCATGAGCGTTATTTCGATGCGGAACTGTCGACCTGGCTGGCGGACGGCACGCTGGCACGGCTGGATCGCAGCTTCTCGCGCGATGCGGATTGCGGCCGCTATGTCCAGCATCTGCTGGCGGACGCCGGCGCGGAACTGCGCGAACGGATCGGCCAGGGCGCGACCATCCTGGTCTGCGGCAGCCTGGAAGGCATGGCGCAGAGCGTCCATGAGGCGCTGATCGCGATCCTGGGCGAGGCGATGCTCAATGACCTGGCCGAGGCCGGCCGCTACAAGCGCGACGTCTATTAAGGACGGATTGGAAGCGACCAGAAGCTGCCATCGTCACCCCGGCCTTGAGCCGGGGTCCCGCTTCTTTATCTGTTGCATAGAAAAGTGGGATGCCGGGTCAAGCCCGGCATGACGGATGTGGGTAGGGCGGCTAACGACCATTCTTCATCGTTCGGCGATTGTATTCGCCTCCCTGAAACCGGCCACTTATTCAGATGGCAAATCGAAGGACGAACGACCAAATCGGGTGGATAGCTGCCGTTCCCAATTACAGCCGTATCAATTGCGAGACCTCGTTTCTCGAAGCGGGGGCCGCGACGAACTTCACACTTATCCTTTGCCCGTCGCGCGAGACGAAAACTCTATAATTGGGCTCACGCACTTCGACAAAAAACCGGAGATGCCTTCGGGTTCGAAACCGCCGCCAGACATCTCCTCCCCAGCCCCAATGAAGACTCGACCTGACGGAGTATTCAAATTGAAACTAACCGCGTTCAGGTCAATCTCATCCGCAATCTCAAGTTGATAGGTTCCGTCAGTCCCAAGATTGAGGAACAAGGCATTTCCGTTTTGAACCTCGGCCAATTCGTTGGCGGGGATCGACCACCAATCACCGACATCGTTGACCCGGTGCTTCATCGCGCCAACGTCAAAAATGCAGATGGTCGCCGTGTCGGTCGCGACGGTATTAAACAACAGCACCATAGAAGCCCCGTGCGGTTTTGCGGGTAGTTTGAGAGCAAGTCGTCGATGTCCGCAAGGGGGCGATTGTTGCCGGACAATTTTTCTTCGCCAAGCGGCAGCTATTGCCGGTCATCTCTTCAATAGCCGCCTGTCCGCTTACCACCCATTCCCGCCCTCTGGGGCGCCACCTTGCCCAAAGTCGGCCTCAGTCGGCCAGCATGGCGGCGAGGGTGGGGGTCATATATTCCTGGCCGCCGGTTTCGGTGCGCAGGATGAGGCGGGCGGCGAGGTTGTGGCGGGTGGCGAGGGCCATGCCGCGATCGGCGCCCAGCACGGTGATCGCGGTCGCCCAGGCGTCGGCCAGCATGGCCGAGGCATGGAGCACGGTGACGGCAGCCACGCCCTCCGCAATGGGCGTGCCGGTCGCGGGATCGATGCTGTGCGACAGGCGGCGATCGCCCTCCATCCGGTAGCGGCGATAATCGCCCGAACTGGCCATGGAAAGGCCGCAGAGCGCGACCCGCAGCGTCGGGAGGTCGAGGCCCGGCGGCACTTCGGCATCGACCCACCAGGGCTGGATATCGGGTTTCACCCCTTCGCCGCGTAGTTCGCCGCCAATCTCCACCAGGAAGTTGGGGAGGCCGAGGCTGCGCAGGCAGGCCGCGACCGCGTCGACGGCATAGCCCTTGGCAATGCCGGAAAAATCGAGCGCGACGTCGGCGGTGCGCCGGGCGCGGTCGCCATTGAGTTCGATGCAGGTCCAGGGCGCGACCGAGGCGGTGGCGCTGCCGCCGGCGAGGGCCGGGCCGAAGCCCCAGCGCGCGACGATGCCGCCGATCGCCGGGTCGAAGGCGCCGTTCGACAGACGAGCCATGGACAGGCCCGCGCGCAGCACGCCCATCATCGCGGGCGGCAGGCGGGTCCATTGGCCGATCGGGCTGCGGTTGAAGCGGCTGATGTCGGAGCCGGCTTCCCAATTGCTCATCTCGCCGATGACGGCGGCCAGCACGGCCTCGACATGGGTCTGGCAGTCGGCGGGCGGATCGACGATGCGGGCCGACCATGTGGTGCCCATGGTCGGCCCGCCCAAAGTGACGATAGCGCCCTGACGCTGGCGCCCGGCAAATTGCTCGGGCGACAGGTCGGGCGCTATCGCGATCCGGACGGGATTGCCGGCGGGCCGGGTCAGGGCGCCAGCACTTCCAGCGTGGTGATGTAGGAGGCGCGCTTCTGCGGCGGGCCGGCCGGCGGCGCGGGCGGTGCGCCCTGCGGCTTGCCGCCCTGCGCGCCCGGACCACCAGGACCGCCGGGGCCACCTTCGCGGCCGCCACCGGTGCTGGCGTTCAGCCAGTACATGCCGGGGGCGCCCCATTTGACGGCCAGCTTGCCATCCTTGTCGGTGACGAGGTCCATCTGGCCCAGCGCATCGCGATAGCGGATGCCGCCGGGAATGACGGTGACCTTGAGGTCGGCGGCGGGCTTGCCGTCGAGCAGGAACTGGAAGGTCGCGGTCTCGCCCGACACCAGGTCATTGGGATGGGTCACCGGGACCAGTTCGATGCCGGTGCCGGTCGGCTTGAAGATGGTGGTGGTCGGCGCGCCCAGCGTCACGAAGATCTCGTTGCGGTTGCTCGCCTCGGCGGTCTGGACATTGGTGGCGCCGGCGGGGATCGCCTGCGCCAGATTGGCCTTGGTGGTGCCGCGCGGCAGGCGCTCCTGCTTGCCGTTCAGGGTGTAGCTGCCCATCACCATGGTCGAGACATTGGCGATGCGATAGGTACCGGGCTTGGTCAGATGCACGTCGAAGGTCGAACGATATTTGCCGGTGGCGGCATTTTCGATCTTGCCGGTGGTACCATCCGGCTCGGTCACGGCGATGCCGTCGGTGCGCATCGGGAAATGTTCGAAATAGAAGAGGTCGTTGGAGACCGCCGCGTCGACCGTCACCCAACTGTCGGTGCCCGACAGGGTGGTGGAGGAGGGCAGCATCCACTGGCGGTGGGCCTGGGCCGCGCCAGAGAGCATCAGGGCGGCAAGCGCGCCCGCGATCAGATATTTGGCTTTCATGGTCTTTGTCCCCTGTTACTTGCCGAAGCTGACGCTGACGGCGCCGAGTTCGCTGCTGCCCTGCGCCTTGGCGGCGACGCCGGGCTTGGCCGGCCAGGTGAAGGGCAGGCGGAGCAGTTCGCGGCCGCCGACTTCACGGGCGGCTTCCACCACCAGCGTATATTTGCCCGGACCCAGGGCGCCGAGCGGCCCCTTGCCGGCGGTGAAGGCGATCTTCTGGTCGCCCGGCGCGCGGGTCGCGCCCGATACGCCATCGGCCGGGAAGCTCATCGTGCGGCCCGACACGCGCCACCACTGGCGGATGTCGCGCAGCCATTTGGTGCCTTCGCCCTTGGCCTTGTCGACATCATACCAGACCGCGAGCGTGCGGGGGGCGGCGCCCTCCTTCTCCAGCCAGATGGCGACATAGGGGCGATGATATTCGGCGACCGACAGGCGCGGGATATTGACCGTGACGGTCATGGTCTGCGCGGCTGCCGGCGCGGCCAGTGCGCCGGTGACGCCGAGTGCGGCGCCGCCGGACAGGATGAGCTTGGGACTGATCTGCATGGAAAGATGGACCCCCGTTAGTGGATGAAGAGGATGGCGAGCAGCGCCGGCAGCGCAAGCCCGATCGCGACCAGCGGCCAGGTGCTGGGCCGCTTGGCGGCGTGCAACTGGAGCAGCAGCAGGCCGGTCAGCGCGAACAGGAAGCAGGCGACGGCGAAGATATCGATGAACCATTTCCACACGGTGCCGGCATTGCGGCCCTTGTGCAGGTCGTTGAGATAGCTGACCCAGCCGCGGCTGGTCGCTTCGCTGGTGACCTTGCCGTCATGCCGGTCGATCGACACCCAGCCATCGCCGCCCGGACGCGGCAGGGCGAGATAGACTTCGTCCGCCGACCATTCCGCCTCGCCCGCGCCGCTCTGGTCGATTTCCTTTTCGACCCATTGGGCGATCGGGGCGGGCAGGGGCTTCTTGGCATCGGGCGCGTCATCGGCCGCGACCAGCTTCAACAGCGGCGCGGGCAGGGTGGCGCTCTTCTCGACGGTCCGGGGCGACCCTTCGACATCGGCGGCGTGGTTGAGGGTGATGCCGGTGAAGGCGAAGAGCAGCAGGCCGATCAGGCTGATCGCCGAACTCACCCAATGCCAGGTATGCAGCTGCTTCAGCCAGAATGCCTTGGCGCTCTTCTTTTTCTTGGGCTGGGCGCGGGCGGGAGCGTGCATCGAGAGAACGGCGAGTCCTGTGGGAAATGAGGTGGCCCGAATAACGCGAACGACTCGCAATTGCAAACCGCTCGCAACAGGAAAAATGTATCAAAATGTAAGCGTTCGGGAACCAAAGCGCCGCACGGGCGTCTCCGCCTGCCGTCTCCTGCTTGACCACCATACTTGACGGGTGCGGCACGCCCCCCTAGCGAAATCAGCTTGGACAGCGATGTCGCGGGGATGCGATGTCTGTTTATCGGCCCTTATCCAGGCCGTTGCTGGCCGTTGGGCCCGTCGTCCAGACGGGGCCGTGACAAGGGACGATTTATGCTGCTTTCGGTTGCCGCCACTGGAATGATGCTGATGGCGGGACAGGGGGAGGTCGTGGACAGCGGCACTCCGGTGGTGCCGGCTGCGGCCGTGGCACCTGCGCCGGCGGAAACGCCCCAGACTGGTCCTGCCGATCCGCTCCAGCCCGCACCGGCGCCGGCACAGGCGCCGTCACCCGACAGTCCCTATCCGCCGCCGGTCGTGCTGCCGACGCTGAGCCCGATTGCGGAGCAGCCCAAGGAAGAGGTTCCGGTCGATCCCAATGCGATCGTCGTGACCGGCGATACCGGGCTGCGCAAGCGCGATCCCTTCGCCGCGATCAACGAACAGTCTTTCGAAGCGGTCCAGGCGGTCGACAAGGCGCTGATCGAGCCGGTGGCCAAGGCCTATAACAAGGGTCTGCCGCGTCCGGTGCGCAAGGGGCTGCGCAACTTCTTCTCGAACCTGGGCGAGCCGGTCGTGTTCGCGGCCTATATGCTGCAGTTTAAGCCGGGCAAGGCGTTCGAGACGGCCGGTCGCTTCGCGATCAACACGACGCTGGGCTTTGTCGGCCTGTTCGACGTTGCCAAGCGCAAGCCGTTCAGCCTACCCTATCGCCCCAATGGCCTCGCGAACACGCTGGGCTTCTATGGCGTGGGGACGGGGCCGTACATGTATCTGCCGCTGGTCGGCCCGACGACGCTGCGCGACATCATCGGCGACACGGTCGACAAGATGATCCTGCCCTTCGCGGTGGGCAAGCCCTTCACCCAGCCCACGGTCGTCATCCCGATGGCGGTGCTGGACCAGCTGGGCGAGCGCGCGGCGTTCGACGAGCGCATCCAGGCGATCCGTTCCGACGACAATCCCTATGGCAGCTATCGCGACCTCTATCTCAACCAGCGCAAGGCGGAGATCGAGGCGCTGCACGGTCGCTACACGCCGGGCGTGACGCCGGTCTATGGTCCGGGGCTGCGCGTGCCGGGCAAGGACAAGCCGGCAGCCGATGCGCCGGAGGCTGCGGCCCCGGTTGCTGCGGAGTCGGCACCGGCGCCTGCTGCTGCGCCGGCACCCGAACCGGCCCCCGCACCGGCGCCCAAGCCGTTGATGGTGCAGCCGCTGCCCGCCGACCCGCGCTGATCGCATCAAAGGCACGGAAAAGAAAAAGGCGCCCGATCACTGGATCGGGCGCCTTTTTTCATGGGCGACTGAAACCCCTTCCCGGTGAAGGGAAGGGGCGATGGCCTCAGCGGCCGAGCAGGCCGCGGGCCTGGCCGGCGATTTCCGCGAGCATCGCGACATTGGGCGATGCCGCTGCCTTGGCGCGCTGCACCAGGGCGCGGAACTGCTGGATGCGCGCACCGCGCTCGATCAGCCATTTCTCGACATGGTCGGACACATCCTTGCCCTTGCCCTGGGCCAGGAAGTCGAGCCGCACCTGCTGCATGTCGCGCGCGACGCCGGAGATGAGCAGGCGCTCCCACGGATCGGTCGGTTCCATGCGGGCGGCGGCCGACTGGACCCAGTCGATGCCGACAGCCTCGCCCAGATGGGTGAAGGCGCGGGTCAGCGCGATCTCGTCCATCTTCAGGCGACCGGCGAGCGCGGCGATGCCGACCGCGCCGTCCAGCTTGAACAGGCCGGCGGTGCGCACGGCCAGCATGTCCGGCGCGCCGAGCGAGAGCAGGCGATCGGTGACGGCCGTGACGCGACGCAGGGCTTCGCTGGTGAGCAGGTCATCGACCTGGTTGGCGAGCGTTTCGACGCCCTTGGCCAGGATCGCATGTCCGGCGTCCGGCAGGGTGCCGGCCGGCACGCTGCGCAGGATATCGGCGATCTGCGCGCGCATGCCGCTGGCGATGTCGCCGAACAGGGCCAGGCGGGCGGCTTCCGACATGTCGGCCGCGTCGATATCCGCCCACAGGGTGCGGATGTCGTAGAGGCGTTCCGCAATCAGGAAGGCGCTGGCGAGATCGGCGAGCGAGCAGCCCTCTTCCTCGGCCAGTTCAAACGGATGGATGATGCCGAGGCGGTTGACGATGCGGTTCGCAACCTTGGTGGCGATGATCTCCTTCTTGAGCGCATGGGCCGCGATCGCATCGGCTTCCTTCTCCTGCATGGCGGCAGGGAAGGCGGCGGCCAGTTCCGCGCCCATGCTGGGATCGGTGGCAAGGTCGCCATGTTCGATCGCGTCCTGCAGCGCCAGCTTGGCGGTGGAGAGCAGCACGGCGAGTTCGGGGCGGGTGAGGCCCTGGCCATCCTGACCACGCCGCAGCAACTGGTCATTGGCGGCCAGCCCCTCGACCTGGCGGTCGAGACGGCCGGTTTCCTCGAACGTCTCGATCAGCCGGACATAGGAGGCAAGGTCCGCCGCGCCGCCGCTTTCGGCGATCGACAGGCCGAGCGCCTGAAGCCGGTTATCCTCCAGCACGATCGCGCCGACCGCATCGGTCATGCTTTCGAGCAGGGCATTGCGCTTGTCGAAGGGCAGGCGGCCTTCCGCCATTTCCTTGTTCAGCGCGATCTTGATGTTGACCTCATTATCCGAGCAGTCGACGCCGGCACTATTGTCGATGAAGTCGGTGTTGATCCGCCCGCCATGGAGCGAGAAGGCGATGCGCCCGGCCTGCGTGGTGCCAAGGTTCGCGCCTTCGCCCACCACCTTGACGCGCAGCTGTTCGGCATTGACGCGCAGCCGGTCATTGGCCGGGTCGCCGACATCGCCATGGCTCTGCGCGGCGGCCTTCACATAGGTGCCGATGCCGCCGAACCACAGCAGGTCGTTGGGGCTCTTGAGGATGGCGGAGATGAGCGCGGTCGGCTCCATCTCGCTCTCGGTCACGCCCAGGATTTCCTGAACCTGCGGGGTGAGCGGGATCTTCTTGAGGCTGCGGGCGAACACGCCGCCGCCCTCGGAGATCAGGCCCTTGTCATAATCCTCCCAGCTGGAGCGGGGCAGGGCGAACATGCGGTTGCGCTCTTCCCAGCTCTTGGCCGGATCGGGATTGGGGTCGAGGAAGATATGGCGATGGTCGAAGGCGGCGACCAGCTTGATCGCCTTGCTGAGCAGCATGCCGTTGCCGAACACGTCGCCCGACATGTCGCCACAGCCCACGACCTTGACCGGTTCGCTCTGCACATCGACGCCCATTTCGGCGAAGTGACGCTGGACGCTGATCCAGGCGCCCTTGGCGGTGATGCCCATCGCCTTGTGGTCATAGCCGTTGGAGCCGCCGCTGGCGAAGGCGTCGCCCAGCCAGAAGTCCCGCTCCAGCGCGATCGCATTGGCGACGTCGCTGAAGGTCGCGGTGCCCTTGTCGGCGGCGACCACGAAATAGGGATCGTCGCCATCGCGCACCACCACCTGGGCGGGGTGCTTCACCTTGTTCTTCACGATATTGTCGGTGATCGACAGCAAGGTGCGGATGAAGATGCGATAGCTTTCCGTGCCTTCGGCGAACCAGGCATCACGGTCGACCTGCGGATTGGGCAGTTGCTTGGGGTAGAAGCCGCCCTTCGCGCCGGTCGGCACGATGACAGCGTTCTTGACACGTTGCGCCTTCATCAGGCCCAGGATTTCGGTGCGGAAATCGTCGCGGCGGTCGGACCAGCGCAGGCCGCCACGGGCGACCGGGCCGGCGCGCAGATGGATGCCCTCGACGCGCGGGCTGTAGACCCAGATTTCCCGCCAGGGCAGCGGCGCCGGCAGGCCGGGGACGAGGGCGCTGTCGATCTTGAACGCCAGCGCCTCGGCCGCAGCCGGGGCATAGAAGTTGGTGCGCAGCGTCGCGGTGATGACGGCGCGGATCAGGCGCAGCACGCGATCCTCGTCGATCGAGCTGACCTGTTCCAGGCCCGCGTCGATCTCCGCCTGGATGGCGGTCGCCTTGTCGCTGCCGTCCTGCGCGGCGGGATCGTGCAGCGCTTCGAACAGGGCGACAAGATTGCGGGCGACGCCCTGTTCACGACGCAGCGTGTCGGCGAAGGTCGCCATGCCAAAGGCGGTGCCGGTCTGGCGCAGATAGCGGAACAGCGCGCGGAACAGCACCACCGCGCGCGGCGCGAAGCCGGCGGTGACGATCAGTTCGTTGAACCTGTCATTTTCGGCGACGCCTTCGATCACCTGGGCGATCGCCTCGGTCACCACTTCGGCGCGGTCGACCACTGCCTGGGCATCGCCGCCGGCCGGCAGTTCCAGCACGAAACGCTGGACATGGCCGAGTGTGCCGCCGTCGATCGCCGTGGTCATCTCGTCGATCACGCGGAAACCGAAATTCTCGAAGGCGGGGACGACTTCGGACAGGGCGATGGCGTCATGGCTGTAGAGCTTGAGGCGCAGCCGTTCGGCGCTGTCTTCCGGATTGCGATAGATGCGGATCGACTTGTCGCCCGGACCCGACAGGCCGTGGATCAGGCGGATATCGACCGCCGCCTCGACCGGGCCGGCGCCGTTGCGATAGGCCATCGGGAAGCCGGGGGCGAAGCGCTGGGCCAGCGCCGCGGCGCGGCCGGCTTCCTCGCTTTCGGCCAGCGCTTCCTCGACGGCGGGCAGCCAGCCGCGCACCATCTGCTTGAGCTGGCGATCGAGCGCGGCATCATCGGGCACCACGCCGCCGTCGCGCAGGTCGAGGGTGATGCGCAGCAGCGCCAGGCCGCCTTCCTCCAGCGCGATCGACCAGCTCAATACCGGGCCATTCGCTGCCTTGGCCAGCATGTCCTGGATCGCGACGCGGCGCGCAGTCGACAGTTCGTCGCGCGGCAGCCAGACAAAGGCATAGAGGTGACGGGCGAGCGCGCTGGTGGCCAGCACCAGCTTGGGGCGCGGCCGGTCGGTCAGCGACATGAAGGTCAGCGCCAGATGCTCCAGCGTGTCGCGCTCGAAGCCGATCAATATGTCATGCGGCAGGGTGGTGAGCGCATGAGCCAGCGTCTTGCCGGCATGGCCGGCCGGATCGAAGCCATATTTGTCCATCAGCGCCGACAGGGCCGAGCGCAGCAGCGGCACCTTTTCCGGCGAGGCGGCGAGCGCCGCGCTGGTCCACATGCCGGCGTGGATCGACAGGCCGGTGACGCTCTTGCCCTCGCGCACCGGCAGGATGATGAGATCCAGCAGCACGCCACGGTGAACGCGCGAGAGGATGTTGGACTTGATGATGAGCGGGCTGCGCTTGCCTTCCTCGAACCAGGTGAAGGCGGCCTCGCGCGAGGCCGGCGCGATCATCGGCTTGTCGCGCAGCGCGCAGATGCCAAGCCGCTCTTCCGAGGTGCCGACCCGGCTGCACAGTTCATGGCCGATCTGGGTGAAATGCCCCGCGAGGAACCAGCGCAGCAGCGCGGCGCCTTCATCGTCGGTGACGGCATTGGCGTCGGCCGACATGGCTTCCTGCATGCGCGGCCAGTCGCGCACGGCGACGCGGACGTCGGCCAGCGTGTCTTCCAGCGCCTTTTCGAGCGCGCGGCGGGCCTTTGCGTCGGCACGGTCGGCCTCGATATAGATCATCGATTCCCGCAGCGCGCCCGGCGCATCATCGTCCAGGATCGCGGACAGGGTGCCATCAGCGCCGCGCGATATCGACAGGACGGGGTGCAGCAGCCGGTGGATGCTGATGTCGGCCGCCGCGAGCGTGGTGGCGATCGAATCGACCAGGAAGGGCATGTCGTCGTTGATCAGCGCGATCCGCATGAAGCGGCCGGTGGCGCCTTCGCCCAGCGTCTCGATCGCGATACCGGGCTGGCCGGCCTTGCGCGCATTGGCGGTGCGGCCAAGGAACGCGGCGGCGGCAGCGATCGCCGCCTGATCAAATCCCTCGCTCTCGCCGGGCAGGGCGCCCTTTGCCAGGACGCCTTCCAGCGCCGCGCGAACAGTTGAATCGACTTCCTTGATATTGGGATCAGCCAGCGCCGTCATTCGCCTACCTCTTAGCCGCGGGGAAATGTCCCGCCGTTGCCGAAACGGAGGAGGCGCTGGAACACCGCCAGACGACTCCTTGTCCTAGGGGCATCTATATGCCCCTCTCACCGGATCGTCTCAAGTATTGGTCGAAATAAAATTTCGCGCGCGTGAAATATTATGATGCAGCGCAGCATGGTCGGGCCGCCCGTTACTGGCGGATATCGATGTCCGGAAGGCATGGCCCGAAGAGTGGGCATGTCCCTATGCACTTGGAAAGCCGCGATGTCACCCCAAGATGGCGCGTTTGCGGCACGGCTGGGAGTGAGGGCCGGCGCCGAGGCAAGATCTCAGTCGGCGGCGGCCAGGATCACGCGCTGGCCGAGGTCCGACCCTTCCGGCAGCGCGCCGACGATCGCCAGCGTGCCATCGGCCTCGCGCCGGGCGACGACGACGGCCAGACCATCATTGTCGGTGGCGACGGCCAGCGGATCGAGCGCGGTGGCGCATTTCATCGTGTCGCGGGCGGTCTGGCGCTTGTCGGGGCGGGCGGGCATGTCCGCCCGGCGGGCGGCACGCTCGTCGCGGACCAGGGCCTTGAGGCCACCATCATAACCGGCCAGATAGGCGGCGAAGCTGCCGACCGACAGGCGGGCGGTCGCGGCATGATCGAGCGCGGTTGCATATTCGGTGATGCGCGTCTTGTCATAGGTGGCGCCGAAGACCAGCTTGATGACGGCGGTCATCGGGCTGCGCGCCTGCGCCTTGATGCCATAATCTTCCAGCAGTTCGGCATATTCCTCGGCCGAACGGCGGGTCACCAGCGCGAAATCATAGGCAAGGCCGATCGCGCGATAGAGGGCGGCGTGGCTGCGCGCCTCGCTGGTGCGGGCCTTTTCCGCGCCTTCGCGGGCGAGCGCCAGCCAGTCGGCAAGCGGCGCATCCTCGGTCGGCATCTCCATGCCGGCCAGGTCCAGCACGTCGTCATCCTCGTCCGCGCCCGGACCATCGGCCCAGATCGGCGCATCGCTGCGCGCCGGGGGATTGTGCAGCAAATTGGTGTCGACCTCGCGCTCGATCGCGACCGACAAAGCGTGGCTGGCCATTTCCTTCCAGTTGATCACGCCGAACACGAAGTCGATCGAATCGCCCTGCGCGGAAAAGGGCATCAGGATGCCGCGATAGAGAATCTCGCGGCCGCGCTGGTTGATGAACTCCGCCTCGAATCCGATCGGCGCGGCGTTGGCGATGATCTGGAGATAATGATCGGTCAGGCGCGACAGCAGCGAACGTGGCGGGACATCGCCGATATGGCCGATCGGCCCCTCGATCTCGCATTCCTCGCGCAGTGCCGTGCCGAGATAGACGATTGCGGGATTCTCGATGCCGGCGGTGAAATCGAGCAGCACGCTATAGGGACCGAAATCGTCCAATCGATCGGGCGAAAGATCCTCGATCAGGGGCAGGGCGCGATCACCCAGCAGCGACGCCCAATAATTATAGGCGCGCACCTGCATGCGCCGTTCCTCATATCCCACGGCGAGCGGACGGTCGATCGCGGCATCACCGGGATATTCGAAATCGTCCTGGTCGTTGGCGACGTCATGCCCCCGCAGAATGTCCATCCGGTCGGTCCTTGGAACAGAGAATAAGCGACTTTGCGCAAGGCTGTGCCATGGGGATGGTAAACATGCCGTAAATTCGCGCGCAAAAGCGGATGGATGGCGCGCAATATCGGTCGATTGTGCGACGAGGACGGGGCAGGGGGCAAGAAAGTGCATTTGGGCGCTTGTCCAATCGCCCGACCGCTGTTATCTGCCCGCGCCAGTGCCGCTTTAGCTCAGTTGGTAGAGCATCGCATTCGTAATGCGAGGGTCACGTGTTCGAGTCACGTAAGCGGCACCAGGCCTTCTTCCCATAACGTCCAAAAACGTTGATTTTCTGCGGGTTCCGAGAGATTCTATCTTTCTCGGTGGTCTCGCTTTGTTCCAAGAAATGCCCCCAGATTTCGTTAAATTGGGGGCAGAGTTGGGGGCACTGCGGTGGGAAAAAGAGGAATGCCCCCAAATGGCTCTCAAAGCCGCAGAAATCCGTGCTTTTCCGGCACTCGTCTCAGCTTATCGCAAAACAGACGAAAAAGGACTCTATCTTGAGATTCGCCCCAATGGCGCGAAGCGATGGTTTTTCAAATATCGTGTACTAGCGCGTAGACTCATTACGCACTGCACCAGATGCGCACGCAGATGAGCTTGATGGCTGCGAGGAAGTTGGCAGGGTCTTTGTCATAGCGGGTGGCGATGCCCCGGAACTGCTTGATGCGGTTGAAGAATCGTTCGACGAGGTTTCGCTGTTTGTAGAGCCACGGCGAGAAGGCGAAGGGTTGCTTGCGGTTGGATCGATTGGGAATGTTGGCCCAAACGTTTCTGGCAGCAGCGGCCTGACGGATGGCGTTGCTGTCATATCCTTTGTCCCCCAGCAGGGTTGCGCCCTCGGGAATGGCCTCAATCAGCGCTTCGGCTTCACAGGCATCATGGACTTGCCCGCCGGTCAGTCTCAGGCCGACAGGGCGTCCGTCAGCATCGACAAGAGCATGGAGTTTGCTGGTGAGACCGCCCCGGGAACGTCCCATGCCACGATCGCAGCTTCCCCCTTTTTGCCCGTCGCACCATTCTGGTGGACGCGCATGCAGGTGGAATCGATCATCACCAGTTCACCATTATATCCGGCGGAAACCGCTGCCAGAAGCCGGTCCCAGACCCCGGCTTTGCGCCAGCGGACAAACCGGTTGTAGCAGGTCGTCGAGGGGCCGTAGCGCTCGGGCACTTCGGCCCACGTCGCTCCTGAGCGAAAGCGCCACATAATCCCGTTGAGAACCCGGCGATCATCCACCCGCGCCACGCCCCGTGGTTTGTTGGGCAGCAACGGCTCGATAATCGCCCATTCCCGATCTGTCAGTTCGTACCGCCGCCGTGCCATCAAGCCCTCCAACTCTCGAGGCCTCTGAATCACGTCAATCGCCAATCCTCAAGGCTTTTATGAGTTTACGGCCTAGGAAGCGAGAAGCGCCTCACGCTTGGAGACTGGCCTGAAGTTTCGCTAGTCCAGGCGCGCGAACTGCGGGACGAAGCGCGGCGGGCTGTGAGAGAGGGGGGCGACCCGCTACATGAGCGCAAGCGGGAAAAGACGATGGCAAGGCTTGCTGCTGGGAACAGCTTCCAGTCGGTCGCCGAAGATTTCATCGAGGTGAAATTCGTGGGCGGGCAAAAGGCGGCCGCAACAATCGAGAAGGCACGCTGGTACCTCTCTCATTTAACTGATCCGATCGGTGGACGGCCGGTCAGCGAAATCGAGCCAGCCGAACTGATGGTCGTTTTGAAGAAGATCGAAAAGGCCGGTAAACGGGAGACTGCGGTTCGCACGCGCGCCTTCGCCAGCCGTGTGTTTCGTCACGGTGTCGCGATGTCGCTTTGCAAGTCGGACCCGGCTGCCTTGCTGGGCGACGCTTTGATGTCACCGATCGTCACGCATCGAGCTGCCATATTGGAACCGCGCAAGCTTGGCGCGCTGTTGCGGGCAATTGACGATTACGGCGGTAGCGAGAGCGTCAAGATCGCGATGCAACTTTTGCCGCATGTCTTCGTGCGGCCAGGGGAGTTGCGCCTCGCCAAATGGAAGGAGATCGACTGGGACGAGAAGATATGGCGCATTCCTGCAGAGCGCACAAAGCTTCGTCGACCACACAGTGTCCCTCTGTCAGTACAATCGCTTGCTCTCTTCAATGAATTGCGGCGCCACACCGGATGGATGGACTGGATGTTCCCTGGAGAGCGGAGCCATCTCAAGCCGATGTGCGAGAATGCGATCAACACCGCCTTCCGCAGAATGGGGTTCGATCGTGAGACGGTGACGGCCCATGGCTTCAGAGCCACGGCTAGCACTCTGCTAAACGAGAGTGGGAAGTGGCATCCTGACGCGATCGAACGCGCATTGGCGCACGGGCATAGCAATGCTGTGCGTGGTGCATACGCAAGGGGCCAGCATTGGGATGAGCGGGTCCAAATGTCTCAGTGATGGAGTGACTATCTGGATGAGCATAAGGAAGGGGCGTGTGTCGTGCCTTTGGCCGTTAGGAAGTGCGCGGGGTGATCGGTTGGTCGTGCGGTCGTCATCGACCCATTTCTGCCGTTCAGGGTCCAATTCTTAATTCCCCATTCCGGACAGGCAGCTATTCTGCGACCCGACCAGAAGACCGGCGTGGGATCAGTGTTGGCGCCACGAGCATTGTGGCCGAATTGCCTGCCGCTAGTGGCGTATCCAGTAGCTCAAGCGCCGCTGCCGCGATCTGATCAAACGGGACCCGCATCGTCGTGAGCGGCGTCGGCAAATGGCTGACGATCGGGATATCATTGTAGCCAACGAGCGAGATGTCGCCGGGCACCGTGATCCCCATATTGGTGAGCTTCGAGAGTGCGCCGATGGCGGTATTGTCGTTCACTGCAAATATGGCGGTGGGGCGCTGATCCAGAGCCATGATTGCTTCAGCCGCTTCTGCCCCAGCCTCGATGCTGAAGCTGGATTCCATGATGAGCGATGGATCGAGGGCGATCGATGCTTCTTCCAACGCCTGTTTGTAACCAGCCAATCGCTCCCGGCTGCTTGAAGCAAAGGAGGGACCAGCGATGATGGCGATCCGCTGATGTCCAAGATCGATAAGATGCCGGGTCGCGAGATAGCCCCCAAGTCGATCATCGCCGATCGCTGACGGGCTGTGGCCATCCGTGCGCAACGCCAGGACATGCGGCACACCCCGCCTTTCGAGCTTGTCGGGCAGATCGTCACCGGTGCGCGCCGTGGCCAGAATCAGGCCATCGACCCCACGCTGGATCAGGGTCTCAGCTGCCCGCTCATCGGCATCGATATTGTCGTCGGTCGTCGCGACGAGCGCGATCCGCCCGTTCTTTGCGCAGGCCTTGGCGATCGCTTCGTACAGCATCGCCATGACCGTGTCGGTCAGGCGCGGGACGATCACGCCGATCGCCATCGTCTTGCCCCGCCGCAGGCTCGAAGCGGAAATATCACGGATATAGCCAAGATCGGCCGCCACCTGCCGCACCCGGCGCGCGGTGTCGTTGTCAGACTGGGGTAGCCGTTCATCGAGAATGCGCGATACCGTCGATTTCGACACGCCCGCCGCCGCGGCAACATCGTGCAGCGTGACCCGGCCGCCGCGCCCTTCCAAATCCCTGCTCATTCCTGCCATTCCGCCTTGATATCGCTCGCTCTCTTCACCGTTCCGATAGCCTGCTTTGCACCTTGCCGCAAAATCCACCTTGACACCAGCGCAGATTCGAAACGATAACGGGAACGTTCCCAGCAACGTTTTCATATAGGAGAGTTTCATGAGCCTTTACGATCCTGCGCCCAACAAGCGTCCTGCCCCCGCCAATGTCATGGACCTGCGCGGTCTCAATCCGGCGCCCGTCACCGTGTTCGACAGCGAAGGCAAGGTGGACTGGGCGGCCAATGCCGACCTCGCCAAATGGCTGGCCGGCAAAGAAGGCGTGAAGAGCCTCGTCATCCTGGGCCATGCCGGGGAAGGCACTTTCCTCACCACCGAGGAGCAGGTCCGCCTGATCGAAGTCTATGTCGAGGCGCTGGACGGCAAGATCCCCGTCATCGCCGGCATCACCGGTGAAGGAACCGAGGTCGCTGCCAAGGAAGCCAAGCGTGCGGCCGACGCCGGAGCGATCGGCGCGCTGGTCTATCCCTCGCATGGCTGGCTGCGCTTTGGCTATCAGGACGGTGCCCCGCAGGATCGCTATAAGGCGATCTACGAGGAATCGGGCCTGCAGTGCATCCTGTTCCAATATCCCGACGCCACCAAGGCGACCTACAACCTCAAGACCCAGCTCGAAATCGCAGCGCAGCCGGGCGTCGTCGCCACCAAGAATGGCGTACGGAGCATGAAGCGCTGGGACACGGAAATTCCCGTCCTGCGCAAGGAATTCCCGGACCTGCAGATCCTGACCTGCCATGACGAATATCTGCTGCACACTATGTTCGACGTCGACGGCGCGCTGGTCGGCTATGGCAATATCGCGCCTGAACTGCTGTTCGCGCTGATCCAGGCGGGCAAAGCCGGGGATTATGCCAAGGCCCGTGCCATCCATGACCAGCTGCTGCCGGTGACGAAGAATGTCTATCACCGTGGCTCGCACATGGAGGGCACCGTCGCGCTCAAGATCGCGCTGCGCGCTCGTGGCGTGCTGAAGAACGCCACCGTGCGGTCGCCGCTGATCGACCTGTCGAGCCAGGCCGAACAGGAAATCGAAGCTGCGATGAAGGAAGCCGGCATCGTCTGAAGCTGCCGCTGGACGTCCTTTCGGTCCGGGGCGGGCCGACTGAAATGGAAGGAAGTCGTTTCGCCCCGGCCGAAAGGCCATATCACGGCATAGGCGCGCGCCGCCCTCAGGGGCGGACCGCCTATCGCCATCAACCCAACAGAACAGACGCGCGGGCTTTCCAAGGCCCGGATAAGCGCGCAAATGGGAGAGGCTCAGATGAATGCTTCGATTGCATCTACCATGACGGCCGATCGCACTGGCGCGACAGCCATTGCCAGCGACAGCGGTGCAGCGCTGATCGCGCGACTTGAGCGCCTGCCGGTAACCCGCCCCGTGCTATGGGCACGCGGCTGCGTCGGCATGGCCACCTTCTTCGACGGATACACCACGATCGCGCTCGCCTATGCGATGCCGATCCTGGCCAAGGAATGGGATCTCGCTCCGTCGATGACGGCGGCAATCATCTCTTCAGGCTATCTGGGGCAATTGATCGGCGCGATCTTCTTTGGTTGGCTGGCCGAACGGATCGGGCGCCTGCCGGTACTGGCTATCGCTATCGGCATTTTCGCGGCGATGAGTGCGGCCTGCATCTTCGCCTGGGGGCCGCAGTCGTTGATCCTGTTCCGGTTCCTGCAGGGGATAGGCACGGGCGGTGAGGTTCCGGTCGCCAGCGCTTATGTCAATGAGCTGTCCGGCGCCAAGAAGCGCGGGCGTTTCTTCCTGCTTTACGAACTCCTGTTTCTGGTCGGCCTGACCGCCGCCGGCGCAATCGGTTATATCATGGTGCCCAGCCTTGGCTGGCAGTCTATGTTCATCGTCGGCATGGTGCCGGTGGCGCTGGTGATCCCGCTGCGTTTCTTCCTGTCGGAGAGTCCGCGCTGGCTAATCAATCGCGGCCGCTTCGCTGAAGCCGACAAGGTGATCCGCCGTCTGGAGGATAGCGCCATTCGCCATGGTCAGCCGCTGCCCGAACCGCGCCCGGCAACCGCCATTTTGGTGCAGGCCAAGCCGGCCGGTTCTGTCCGCGAGATGTTCGGCCCGCTTTATGGCCCGCGTACGCTTTTGCTCTGGGGCATGTGGTTTGGCGCCTATATGATCAACAACGGCCTGCTGACCTGGCTGCCAACCCTCTACCGCACGGTGTTTGATCTGCCAATCGATCAGGCCATCGGCTATGGCTTTGCCATGACCGGGGTTGCGCTGGTCGCATCCTTCATTTGCGCCCTGACGATTGACCGGGTCGGTCGCCGTCGCTGGTACACCGGCGCGCTGCTGTTCGCCGCCGTACCGCTGACGGCTCTTTATCTGCTCGGCGCATCGACGCCACTGATGGTCTTTGCCCTGGCAACGCCGGCCTTTGCGGCGCTCCAGACCGTTACCTATTCGCTCTACCTCTATTCGGGTGAGCTCTATCCGACCCGATTGCGGTCGCTGGGGGCTGGGCTGGGATCAGCATGGTTGCGCGCAGGATCGATCGCGGGGCCCTGGGTGATCGGCCTCGTCATGTCGGGCGGTTCGATCGCCCCCGTATTTCTGGCCTTCGCTGCGGTCGCTGTCCTGACCGGCTGTGCGGTGCTGCGCTGGGCACCGGAGACCAGCGGCAAGTCTTTGGAAGAGCTCTCTCCCTGAGCGTCTCTGTCTCGCCGCTGGCGCCCTGACGCGCCGGCGGCCCTTTTCCCGTCACATCAGGGCACGCGCGCGAAGATTGCCGGTCCGTCGAGAGGATGTTCCATGGCCTACAGGTTCCTGGCATGCGCCCTTGCAGCGCTACCCTTTACATCTCCGTCTTGCGCCCATGCACAGATCGTCACAGTCCCGACCGATCGGCAGACGCGGGAGCAGACTATGCTCCCGCCGCCCGTAGTAACGACAATGGCATCGGCCAATTATCCCAAACCGCAGGTCCAGTTCCCACAAGTTCCCTTGCCCGAGGGCAAGTCTCTGACCGGACCTCTCGCCCCGCTCGGCCGATCGCTGGCCGACAAGGGCATCTATCTTCGGTTCCTGGCGGTCGACGAATTTGCCGGCAGCGTCAGCGGTGGACAGGAGCGCGGCGTCGGCAACTCCTATGCCCTGCCGTTCGGCACCGATCTAGACCTTGATCGGATGATCGGTCTCAAGGGCAGCTTCATCCATGTGTCGATGAATGTCTCGAAGGGCACGTCGCTCTCCGCAGATCATGCCGGTAATGCGATCAGCTTCCAGACACGTTACAAGGCCTTCCAGAATTTGCGGCTGGCCGCGCTCGCGGTCGAGCAGAATCTGTTCGACGGCAAGCTCAACATTTCAGGTGGGCGCGTGTCGCCGCTGACCTATTTCAACCAGTCCAACATCTATTGCACCTTCCAGAATAATTCGGTCTGCTTCAACCCGGCGGTCGTGCCGATCCAGGACCGGGCGCTCGGCTTCTTTCCCTATGGCACCTGGGGTGGCCGGATAAAGCTGGCGCCGGCCAAAGGTATCTATGTCCAGGCCGGGCTGTTCGAAGCCAATCCCTCGCTCAATCCAACCAACGGGTTCGACTGGTCGACCCAGGGATCGACCGGGCATCAGACCGCGGTGGAGCTGGGCTTCCAGTCTGCCTCGCCCAAGGCGCACTATCCCTGGCACCTGCGCATTGGCGGCTATCACAACACGTCGGATGTTGCGGATCCCTATCTCAACAGCGATCATCAACCTCGCCTTACCGCTGGGGGGACTCCGCTCCAGCATGATGGCCAGGCCGGCTGGTACGTCATGGGCGACGCTGTCACGGGCCACCTCCATGGCGACGTCAAACGGCCGGTGACGGTGTTTGGCGGAATGATCGGTTCGACGGAAAACTATGTCCCGTTCAAGGGACAGGCGATTGCCGGTGTCATCGTCACTGGCCCGCTTGCCGGACGCCCGCGCGATACGCTTGGCCTCGTAGGCAGCTATATCCGGATCGGCGACCGGCAGATCGATTATCTTCAGGCGTCCCGTATCGCAGCCGGCGGCACCGACCGCGTTCGCCGAGGAGAGGCGATCTTCGAACTCAACTATGGCATGGCGGTCGGCCGCAATGTGCGGATCAGCCCCAATATCCAATATGTCGTCAATCCCGACAATTTCCTGCAGCCGCGCGCCAGAAAACAATCAGGCGACATATTGGCCTTCGGCTTGCGCATCTCGGTCGATATCGCGGGTTTGCTGGGCATGCCTGCAATGAAATGACGCCCCTTCCCGGTCACTCAGTCGCGATTTTTCGTCTAACATTTCCTGTCGGTCTGCTTTTGCGTTGTTCTCGATCATATTGCTGATGGCCGGCATGTGGATTTTGAGCGTCAGGAAGGAGGAGAACGTCGATCGCCTTTCCATAACCAACTCTTCGACCAACAGCATTGCCAGCGCTCATCAATTGACTACATCTGTAGTCAATTGATGAGGAGGGGTTATGTTGCGTACCGTGATAGCCGCTGGCGCGTTGTGCATGCTGACGACAGTGGCGTCGGCCTCGCCCAAGATGAATGGCCAGTGGGTGTTGGTGGTCGATCGATGGGGAAATCCGGAGTATTCGACACTCAACCTGTCGATCCTGCAGGATGCGGTTTCCGGCGACTGGGACGGCGATCGTGTAGCAGGGACGATTGCTGGCAAGGCTTTGCATTTTTCGGTGACCGACAAGCGCGGAGCCGAATATCGGTTCGAGGCGCGTCTCGAAAAAGGCCGGCTGTCTGGTACCGCCAATTACCCTGATAATAATTTCCCGGATAGGCGGCAGACATTTGCCTTTTCCGCCAGACCAGTGCCCGAGCGTCCGACGGCTCAGCCGCGCGTGATAGAATATGCCCCGCAATCCTTTGCAAACAGCTTCTCGGCTGACCGCGATCCGGTCCTGACGATCTGGCCTGGCGATATCGTTCGAACCTCGACAATCGATTCCGGCGGCATTGATGCAAATGGCGTCACGCGCGCATTGTTCGGCAATCCGCAGACTGGCCCCTTCTTTGTTGCGGGAGCACAGCAAGGCGACACGCTCGCGATACACATCCGCAAGCTGACGCCCAATCGAGATTGGGCAGAGAGCCTCGACACGATCGTGACACGCGTACTGGGGGCGGGCTTGAGTGCAAAAGCGTCCGATCTTGGCCGGCCAGTGCGATGGCGCCTCGATCGGGAGAGCGGATTTGCAACGCTCGAGGAGCCTGGAGATCGATTGAAAGACTATCGCGTCCCATTGCGACCAATGCTCGGCGGCGTCGGCCTGGCGAGTGGCTTTGCTTCGCCTCCACTCTCGACAGGGGATACCGGTCGTGCAGGCGGCAACATGGACTTTCCCGAGGTGGTTGCGGGCAACACCGTCTTTTTGCCAGTACAGCAACCCGGCGCGTTGCTGTATCTGGGTGACGCACACGCGCTCCAAGGGGACGGCGAAACCTCCCAATATGCGCTCGAAACGTCGATGGACGGCGAATTCTCGGTCGAGATCATCAAGGGAAGCGCGATCATGATGCCAAGGGTCGAATCGCCAGATGCAATCATGGCATTGGGGCAGGCCGGCTCGCTCGACGAAGCCACGAGGGCCGCAACCACAGGTTTGATACAATGGCTGCAGCAGGATTATGGGTTGAGCCTGTCCGACGCGGCAAAGGTGTTGGGAAGCGCAGTGCGCTATTCAATCCCGAACCTCGCAGGCCGAAGTGTTGGCGTGGCTGCGCGCATCGACAAGGCGTTGCTTCCGGCTCGATAGCAACCAGCTGCAGGAACGGCTTCTTAGCGAGCCACGGCGCATAACCGCCGTCGCAGCTGTGGCCGTTCACGATCCACCTATGTTGAAGCCAAGATCGATCGGTCGGCGGCGCAGCGCGCATCGGCTGACAATGACAGCGCGCCCGCATTCTCCTTCTGCCACTGTCGATTGAAATGATTGACCTTGCGGATGAGGCACAGTGGTTCAGCCTTGGACGCATAGCAGTCGTTTCTGGGGGCGACCCACGCCGGACGCTCCGAGCCAAATTTTCGATCCCCAGCAGCGGACGTTCCGCTTTCCTGACAGCTCCCGACCAACTTCCCTCAGGCCGAGCGCTCATTTCTAGCGTGATGGTCCCTTGGATAGGGTAATACGAACCGTGATAACGTCACCATCCGCCAGCTTTTCTGCTTTTCTCACGCTCGCCTTGATGGGCAGCATGTAGCCCTGGATGGCCTTGCTCGGAAAAACCGATGTGCGCCAATACGTTTTGCCGATGCCGGCCTCTACGTAGACCGATCCCCAAGCCGCTGATTGGCCCGACGATGCTACACGAATGGCTTCGGCGACCTCGCCGTCGATCGTTAGAAAATGCCACGACATCGATGAAGGCTGACCATCCTTGCCTTTCCCGCGCCACAACCAGATAGGGCCGACATGCTCCCAAGCTGTTTCGTCAGGTGAGACGTCTCCGCCTAGGGTCAGGACCCATTGATATAGGCGTTGCGATCTGATTCATGCTCCGTGAGGAGACTGGAATTGAGTGACCTGTATTGGCTGACGGACGACCAGATGGCGCGGCTTGAGCCGTATTTCCCCAAGAGCCATGGCAAGCCCCGGGTTGATGATCGACGGGTGTTGAGCGGGATCATCTTTGTGAACCGTAACGGGCTGCGCTGGCGGGATGCACCGAAGGATTATGGTCCGCACAAGACGCTCTACAATCGCTGGAAGCGGTGGAGCGATAAGGGCGTGTTCCTGCGGATGATGGAAGGTTTGGCTGCGCCTCAGTCTTCCGAACGCAAGACGGTGATGATCGACGCGACCTATCTTAAGGCGCACCGCACGGCATCAAGCCTGCGGGTAAAAAAGGGGATGCTGGCCGCCTGATCGGACGCCTCAAGGATTGGCGCCGGGTTGCTACCCGCTACGATCGATGCCCGACAGCCTTCTTCTCCGCCATCGCCCCCGCTGCCACCGTCATCTTTTGGCTTTGATCAACGAGTCCTGACCCAAGAAACGTTCGATCGCGGCTCCGTCTCTGGGCCTTGCTGGGGGGGCGTAGCGGAATCAGGCGCTGGTCGTTGCCTGGCCGAGCTGGCGGGCGAGGGTGACGAATTCTTCGACGCTGACGGTTTCGGCGCGGCGTTGCGGGTCGATGCCGATCGCTTCCAGTGCATCTAGCGCGCCGGGGACGGACTTGAGGCTCTGGCGCAGCATCTTGCGGCGCTGGCCGAAGGCTGCGGCGGTCAGGCGTTCGAGGATCTTGAGCTGCACGCCTTCGGGCGCCGGCTTGGGGGTGATATGGACCACGGCCGACATCACCTTGGGCGGCGGGGTGAAGGCGCTGCGATGCACCTTCATGGCGATGCGCGCGTCGCTGCGCCACTGGGCGAGGACGGCGAGGCGGCCATAATGGTCGGTGCCCGGTTTCGCGACGATGCGTTCGGCCACTTCCATCTGGAACATCAAGGTCAGGCTGGACCACCAGGGCAGCGGCGCCCATAGCGCAGACAGCCAGCCGACCAGCAGGGCGGTGCCGACATTATAGGGCAGGTTGGCGATGATATGGGCGCCATCGCCGGCCTCGGCACGGGCATCCACCTCCATCGCGTCGCCGGAAATGACGCGCAACTGGCCGGGGAAGGCCAGCTCCAGTTCGGCGAGCGCCGGCAGGCAGCGCCGATCACGCTCGACCGCGACCAGCCGTCCGCCGGCGCGCAGGATTGCGCGGGTCAGGCCGCCGGGGCCGGGGCCGACTTCGAACGCGGGCTGATCCTGGATGCCGCCGGGAATGGCGGCGATCCGGTCGAGCAACTGTTCGTCGAGCAGGAAATTCTGGCCGAGCGCCTTGCTGGCCTGAAGCCCATGGGCGGCGATCACGTCGCGCAGCGGCGGCAGAGTGGGGCGGGCGTCAGCCGGCATAGGCAATCCGTGCGCGGGCGGCTTCGGCCGCCATCTTGAGGGCGGCGATCATCGCGCCGGGATTGGCGCTGTCGGTGCCGGCAATGCCGAAGGCGGTGCCATGATCGGGCGAGGTGCGCACGATCGGCAGGCCCAGCGTGATGTTGACGCCATCGTCGAAGTTCAGCGTCTTGATCGGGATCAGCGCCTGATCATGATACATGCAGAGCGCCGCGTCATAGGCTTCGCGGGCGCGGGCATGGAACATGCCATCGGCCGCCAGCGGGCCGACAATGTCGATCCCTTCGGCGCGCAGCGCTTCGATCGCCGGGCGGATCACCTCGATCTCCTCGCGGCCGAGTGCGCCATTCTCCCCGGCATGCGGGTTGAGGCCGGCGACGGCGAGACGGGGGCGGGCGATGCCGAAATTGCGCTGCAACCCCTTCACCGTGGTGAGGACGCGCGCGCGGATCAGATCGATGGTCAGCGCCGAGGGCACATCGGCCAGCGCGATATGGATGGTGATCGGTACCACCTTGAGCGACGGGCCGGCGAGCATCATGACCGCGTTCTGGGCCGAGACGCCGCAGCGTTCGGCGACGAATTCGGTCTGGCCCGGATGGGTGAAGCCGACGCCGTAAAGCTGTTCCTTGCCGACCGGCGCGGTGACGATGCCGGCGGCCGATCCGGTGCGGGCAAGGCCGACCGCGACCTCCAGTGCCTGGAAAGCGGTACGGGCGCCGTCGATGCTGGGCGTGCCGGGCACTATCTCGCCCGCTTCGGCCACCTGCATGCAAGGCAGGGCGCGCTCGAACACCTGCGCGGCTTCCTCGGGCGATCCGACGATCTCGACCGGGCCGAGCCACACCGCGCGCAGCGATGCAGCATCGCCGACGGCGAAGAAGGCGGGCAGGCCACGCGCTTCGCGCATGACCCACGCCTTGGCCACGATTTCCGGTCCGATGCCTGCCGGGTCGCCGAGCGAGACGGCGAAGGGCGGCAGGCTGACCGGATCAGTTATATTCGATAACGGCATCGCGGCGAAGATCGCGCAGATAGATGCGGGCGCGCTTGTTGACGCGTTCCTCTTCCAGCTGGGCCTGGATCTGTTCGGGATTGGGGGCGTTGGCCGACTGCGGCTCGTCGCGGCCGCAGACGATCAGGACGCGGACGCCATCGTTGATCGAACCGAAGGGCGGGGTGGATTCGCCGACCTGCAGATTGACCAGAATGTCCTGCAGCTGGGGCGGCAGGTCGCGCAGCTTCACATTGTCATTGTCGACCACGTCGGCGCCGATGCGGGCGCCGATCTCGTTCGCCTGACCGCAGCCCTTGATCTCCTTGACCGCGGCGGCGAAGGTCGCGGCCTTCTGGCTGGCGGCTTCCTTGCTGGTGCCGGCCGGGAAGAGGACCGACAGCTGCTTGAGGCTGAGCAGCGAATCGCGCGGATCGGCGGTCAGCACCTTGCGCTTATCCATCACATAGATGATCGACATGCCGCCCACCGTCTCGATCGGGCCGGCGAGCTGGCCGACCTGCAATTCGGTGGCGGCCTGCGCCAGTTCGGTCGGCAGCTGGCTGGGGCGGACCCAGCCGAGATCGCCGCCGACGACGGCGGTCGAGGCTTCGGAGAACTGGCGGGCATAGGCGGCGAAGCTGCCGCCCTGTTTGATCTGTTCGATGATGTTGCGGGCGTTGGCCGTGATCTGGTCACGGTTTTCCGGCGTCGAGGACAAATAGATTTCGCTGATCCGCACTTCGTCGCTGCCCTTGGCGGCATTGAGGCGATCGACCACCGACTTCACTTCGTCTTCGGAGACGTTGACGAAGGGCTGGATGTTGCGGCGGAGCAGGCGGCTCCAGGCCAGTTCGCCCTCGATCTGACGCTTGATGCTGCTGGCCGAGCTGCCCTGTTCGCGCAGATACTGGTTGAACTGGTCGGGCGACTTGCGGAAATTGGCCGCGACGCGCTCGTAGCTCTGGTTCACTTCGGCCGGATCGATCTTGATGTCGTTCGCCGCCGCTTCCTGAATCTGCAGCGTTTCGTCGATCAGGTTGCGCAGAACCTGGACGCGCAGCCGTTCCTTTTCCTCGGCCGACACCTTGCCGCCATTGGCGGTGATGATGAGGGCCAGGCGCTGATCGACATCGGTGCCGGTGATGATGCGGCCGTTCACGATCGCCGTCGCCTTGCGGACATTGGGATCATTCTTGCCGAAGATGGTGACATCCTTGGGCAGGTTTAGGCCCTGATCGGCGTCATCGTCGACGGCCTGGGCCGACACGGTCTGTGCCGCCATGCCCAGAAGGGCGGTGGACAGGAACAGGGTGCGCAGGCCCGAGCGAACGGATTTGGGCGAGAAAACGACAGAAAGCATCGTCGGCAAAAATCTCCAATACGGTCGGGAGCCAATGCCCCGTTCCGCCTTAACCGGTCCTGAGCGGACGGCGGGAAGGCAGTTCCTTATATGCCAATATTGCGAAAAGCCAGCCGCAGCTGGAAGCTGTTGCCGGCGCGCGCGTCACCGTTGGTCTGATAGTCGCGCCGCCATGTAAAGCCCAGCGTCAAACAATCATCCTCATAGGCAACGCCGAGGCGCTGGCGCACCGGCTCATAGCCGTCGGCCGTGGTGCCCGGATCTTCCTGCGCGCCGGTAAGATCGATGACGGTCGAGCCGAACACCGACCAGAAGCGAGCGAACTGGATGCGGCCGCCCAGGCGCAGTTCCTCGCGGTCCTGCAGATCCTCCAGCGTGATATTGGCGTTGCGGTTGAGGCGCAGATAGCTGATCTGGGCATAGGTCTTCTTGCTGCCCACGGTCGCGTCGACTTCGTTCCGGCGGACCGCCAGATTGTCCTTGTCGACCCGGAAGCGCTGGGTGAAGCTGACGAAATCCTTGTAGCGGATGGTCCAGCGGCCGACGATGTCGGACATGCGGTCGGACAGGCCGGTGCCGTCGGGCAGGATGCTGGCGCGGTTGTCGAGCCGGTAGCTCTGGCCGACATTGGCGTCGAGCGTGAAGTCGGGCAGCGCCAGATTATATTCCAGGCCATAGGTGATGCGGCTCGAATCCTCGAACCGGTCATAGCCCGCGAAGCGGTTGAGCGCGAAGAGGTTGCTGTCCTCCAGATCGACCGACCGGGCATCCTCATTGGGCACCGACAGGTTGGCGAGGTGCGGCGAGGCGACGATCTGGATGCGTGGGGCGATACGCTGCACGCCGCCGAAGGCCTCACCCATGAAGGGCCAGCGCATGTCGACCGCGGCGGCGGCGATGCCGCGCGCCTTCCAGCCCGGATCGCCGGCATAGCTGATCGTGTCGGTCAGCAGATTGTCGCTGCTGTGATAGACGTCGCCGCGCAGATAGGTGGTGAAATTCACTTCCTGGCCAAGGCCCGTCAGCTTGCGCAGATTCCATTCGAACGCGGCAAAGGCGCGCTGGGTATCCTGCCCTTCGGTCCGGGTGATCGCCAGCGTATTGGCCTGGAGTTGCATCTGGCCGCCCAGCAGCGGATCCTTCATCCGCAGCCGATAATCCATGACCGGCAGGGCGATCGGCATCTGACCCTGGGGATCGTCGACACGCAGCGTCTGCACCGCCCAGCCGGCGAGCGAGAAATAGCTGTTCTCGCCGATCCGCTGGACGCCCAGGGTCGAACGCAGCCGGTCGTCGCGGCTGATGTCGTAGCGGCGCAGGAAGGTGCGGTCGGTGGCGACCCGGATCGATCCGTTGACGCTCCATTCAGGCGACAGCTGCATGCCGCCGCTGGCGTCGATCGCGCCGCGAATATCCTTTTGCGAATCGGTTGGCGTGATGCCGCTCGACCGGCTGCCATAGGTGGCATAGCCGGTGATCTGATAGGCACCGCGATCGTAGAGATGGCGGAAATTGCCTTCTATCATCGGCAGCGAATCGCTGTAGACGTGCGGCGTGACGGTCAGGTCGCGATTGGGTGCGAGCTTGAGATAATAGGGGACCGCGACCTCGAAGCCGTTGACCCGGTCATAACGGATATTGGGGACCAGAAGGCCGCTGCCACCATCGTCGCCGACCGGATGCGATAGGCCCGGCACCGGGATCAGCGGCAGGCCGAACAGCTCGACATTGGCGCGGGTATAGGAGACGCGCTGCTTGGTCGGGTCATACACGACCTTGACTGCGTTGATCTGCCAGGTCGGTTCCTTGGGGCAGCCGTCGCTGCCCTCCACCGGACAGCCGGTATAGGCGGCGTGGTGCAGCGTATAGACGCCATTGACCCGCTCGCCCTTGGTCGCGGCCATGCGGCCGCCCTTCTGGAGGACCAGCAATATATTGTCGACCGCGCCATCCTTGAGCGTATCGGTGACATCGAAGCGGTCGCCATAGGCGACGTTGCCGTCGGGATCGATCACCGAGACGGCGCCCTGCGCCTCCACCTTGCCGGTGTTGCGGTCCCACACGATCTTGTCGGCGCGCAGCCGGTTGCCGTCGCGCAGCAACTGGACATTGCCGGTGGCGGTCACGACCTGGCTGTTGGTGTCATATTCCAGCGTATCGGCGGCGAAGCCGATTTCCTGGTCATTGTCGGGCACCGGCGCGTCGGGCGCGCTGATCGGCGTCTGGGGCTCATTCAGCTTGGGCTCGGGCGCCTGTTGCGCATGGGCCAGCGGCGCCGCGAGCAGGCAGGACGAGGCAGCGCCGGCAAGCAGCGCCTGTTTGAACGACAGGGGAAACACGGAAATCTGCAAGCGTAGGGGCCTCTTTGTGGGCACTTCTGGTCCCTGCCTATCGCACTGCTTGGCCCGCGCCGCAATCGCTGCTCGCATTCGGGACGGCGGAAATCCGCCGAATGGCTTTGCAGAGCGGCAAAGCCGCACTATCTGGCTGAAACAAGAACGACACGGCATTCCAGAGAAAAGGCCCCCAGATGGACATCCAATTCAGCCCCACGCGCCCCCAGGTCGACACGTTGGTCCTTGCCGTGGCGAAGGGGACTGTCGACAGCCTGCCGCTTACCGCATCGGCCACGCTGGTCGCCGGCGCCGCCGCCGCGCGCTTCGCCGGTGAGGCGGGTGGCAGCGTCGAGAGCTTCGTCGAGGAAGGTGGCGCGGTGCTGCGCGTCCTGCTGCTGGGCATCGGCAATGGCAGTGCGGCCGACCTGGAGCGGGCCGGCGGCGCGCTGACCGCCAAGCTGTCGACCAGCGGCGCGACCCACGCAGCGGTCGAATTCCCGGCCGGCGTCAGTGGCGAGGATGCCGCCCGGCTGGGCCTGGGCGCACTGCTGCGCAGCTGGCGGATCGACACTTATCGCACGCGTCAGCCCGAAAAGGCCAAGCCGACGCTGGCGACCGTGACGATCGTCGCAAACGGCGCCGAGGCCGAATGGGCCAAGCTGTCGGCGGTCGCCGCCGGTGTCGCCTTCACCCGCGAGCTGGTGTCGGAACCGGCCAACATCCTCTATCCCGAAAGCTTCGTCGCGCGCTGCCAGCACCTGGCTGATCTCGGCGTCAAGATCACCGTGCTGGACCGCGCGGCGATGACGGAGCTGGGCATGGGCGCGCTGCTGGGCGTGGCGCAGGGGTCGGCGCGCGAGGCGCGGCTGCTGGCGATGGAATGGGACGGCACCGATGGGGCCGCCGAAAAGCCGGTGGTGTTCATCGGCAAGGGCGTGACCTTCGACACCGGCGGTATCTCGCTCAAGCCCGGCCCCGGCATGGAAGACATGAAGTGGGACATGGGCGGCGCCGGTGCCGTGGCGGGCGCGATGAAGGCGCTGGCCGGTCGCAAGGCCAAGGCGCGTGTCGTCGGCATTTGTGGCCTGGTCGAGAATATGCCCGACGCCAATGCCCAGCGCCCCGGCGACATCGTGACGTCGATGTCGGGCCAGACGATCGAGGTGCTGAACACCGACGCCGAAGGCCGTCTGGTGCTGTGCGACGCGGTGACCTGGGCACAGAAGACCTATGAACCCGAAGTGGTGATCGACCTTGCCACCCTGACCGGCGCGATGATGATCGCGCTCGGCAGCGAGCATGGCGGCCTGTTCGCCAACGACGACGCGCTGGCCGACGACCTGCTGGCGGCGGGCAAGACCAGCGGCGAGAAGCTGTGGCGCTTCCCGCTGTCGGAGGCCTATGACAAGCTGATCGACAGCCCGATCGCCGACATGAAGAATATCGGTCCGCGCTTCGCCGGCTCGATCACCGCTGCCCAGTTCATCAAGCGCTTCGTCAACGAAGGCGTGAAGTGGGCGCATCTCGACATTGCCGGCATGGTCTGGTCGGACAAGCCCGGCGCCACCGCCGACAAGGGCGCGACCGGCTATGGCGTGCGCCTGATCGACCAGCTGGTGGCCGACAAGTTCGAGCGCTGAAGCCGGTGCAGGTCGACTTCTACCAGCTGAGCCGCGATCCTGTGGAAGGGGTGCTGCCCGCGATCGCGGCACGCATCCTGGACATGGGCGCGCGGCTGCTGGTGGTGGCCGACGAGCCGGAGCGGCTGGCCCGCATATCGGCGGGCCTGTGGGCGGGGCCACCCGAAAGCTTCCTGGCCAATGGCCTGGCAGGCGACGGGGTGGACGCCGCCCAGCCGGTGCTGTTGGCGCAGAGCTGTGACGCTGCCAATGGCGCCAGGCATGTTGCGCTGGCGGACGGTGTATGGCGCGAGGAGGCGCTGGGCTTCGATCGCGCCTTCTATTTCTTCGATGCGGACACGATCGACGGCGCGCGGGCCAGCTGGCGGGCGCTCAGCAAGCGCGAGGGCGTGACCCCGCGCTTCTGGCGGCAGGAAGGCCGCAAATGGGTGCAGGGGCCGTGAACGCCCGGAAATAGGGACTTCTACCAAGCCCTCTCGCGCCCCTCTTGCGAAGTGATCCGGCCCGGTCTAAAGGGCGCGCAACTTTATTCCAACAATCCGGAGTTATGAGGGCCATGGCCGTCACGCGCACTTTTTCGATCATCAAGCCCGACGCAACCCGTCGCAACCTGACCGGCGCCGTCACCAAGATGCTGGAAGAAGCCGGCCTGCGCGTCGTCGCTTCCAAGCGCATCCGCATGAGCCGCGAGCAGGCCGAAGGCTTCTATGCCGTTCACAAGGAACGCCCCTTCTTTGCTGACCTGGTCGCCTTCATGATCTCGGGCCCGGTCGTCGTCCAGGTTCTGGAAGGCGAAAACGCCGTGACCCGCAACCGCGACATCATGGGCGCCACCAACCCGGCCAATGCCGACGCCGGCACCATTCGCAAGGAACTGGCCGAATCGATCGAAGCCAATTCGGTCCATGGTTCGGACAGCGAAGAAAATGCCGCGATCGAGATCGCCTATTTCTTCAAGCCCGAAGAAATCGTCGGCTAAACCCGACACCCGTCCCCGGACGAGCAAAAGGCCCGGCGCTCCCGCAAGGAGCGGCCGGGTTTTTTGTGGTTGGGGATGACGGATTTGGGTGGGAACAAGACATAGCCCCTCCCTTCCAGGGAGGGGTTGGGGTGGGTTGCGAGCGCAGCGAGCTTCTGCCCTATCGACCGTAGACCGCCGCTACGCGGCGCACCCACCCCCGGCCCCTCCCTGGAAGGGAGGGGAGTAGGAAACGTCCGCACTTGGTCGCTTGCGGCCTGCCTGAACGTGGCCGTGCGGCTCTAGCGTTTCGTCTGACGGGCCCAGCGGGTGTCGATCTTGGCCTGGGCGCTGGCGCCCTGGGCGTGACTGACCAGGGAGAGGCCGCGCAGGGTCAGTTTGTGGCCGGACAGCCATTTGCCGGCGATGCCATAGCCGATGTCGTAGACGGCGGAATCGCTGTGGGTGTCGCCATTGACGACGAACTGGGTGACGATGGTCACCGGCAGTTTCTCGTCGCCGATGCTGTCGTCGGGCAGCTTGGCGGCATTGCGCGCCTTTTTCAGCGCATCCTCGAACCAGCCGGCCTCGATCCGCGGTTCGCCGGTCGTGTCGACCGGGGCGATGCCGAGCGCCTTGGGGAAATGGATGGTCTGGCTCTGCACCAGCTGATCGGGATCGGCGGGCTTGAGCGTCAGGCGGCTGTCGCCATCGGCTGCGGCGTTGAGCACCAGCCGGGCGGCGCGGGCGGATGCCTTGCTGCTTTCGGCGGCCTTGCTGGCGCGTTCGTCCTTCTTGTCGGCCCAGTTGAGATAGAGGGTGAGGGCGGAGATCAGCACCGCCGCCACCGCCAGCAATTCGCCCAGCGTAATCCAGCGCCGGCGGATGCGGGCGGCTTCCTCCTTGCGGGTCTCCTGCTTGGCCTCGGGGCTGTCGCTCATCGGGTCAGGCCGTCTGTGGCGGGACTTCGAACTTGTCGATCACCCATTCCTCCGCCTGCGCCTCGCCGATCCATTCCTGCATCCAGGGATGGGCGATGATCGCGCGCATATAGGCTTCGGCAAAGCGGGCGACGGGCAGCTGATAGGTGATGAAGCGGGTCACGACGGGCGCGAACATCAGGTCTACGGCGCCGAACTCGCCGAACAGGAAGTCGCCCTCACCACCATAGCGGGCGCGGGCCTGGGCCCAGAGCTGCATGATCCGGCTGATGTCGTGAGCAACGGCCTCCGACGGCGGGACCGGGTCATAGATCTGGCGGATGTTCATGCTGTGCTCGCGGCGGAGCGCGGCGAAGCTGCTGTGCATTTCGGCCGCCATCGAGCGGGCCATGGCGCGGGCACCCGGATCGGTCGGCCAGAACTGGTCGCCCCCGGTCTTTTCATTGAGATATTCGACGATGGCCAGGCTGTCCCACACGACGATGTCGTCGCCATCCCACAGGATCGGCACCTTGCCGGAGGAGGGGGCGAACTCATCGCCCTCGCGACGCTTTTCCCATTCCTCGTCATAGAGAGGGACCACCACTTCCTCGAACGGAAGGCCGGAGAGCTTGCACGCCAGCCAGCCGCGCAGCGACCAGCTCGAATAGGCCTTGTTGCCAATGAACAGCTTCATCATGGCCATGTCTTAGCCGGGCGGGCTTCGATAAGTCGAGAGCCGATAGAGAGGGCTTTCCACTTCGCGTCGAACCGCCTAAGGGGCGGGCATCCCCGGGGGGCCGCTCATGCGCGGCTGAGAGGTGGTCAGCAGACCACGACCCGCTGAACCTGATCCGGCTGATACCGGCGTAGGGAGGGCAAGGCGGCAGGTCCGTCGTCCCTCCTGTGGAGTGGACGTGAAATGAAGACTGCCCGATTGCCCCATGTTGGAAGCGCCTGCCTGACGCTGGCCCTGTTGATGATCGCATCGCCCGCGATGGCGGAGGATGAACTGGACCAGTCGACCAATATCCAGGTCGTCGGCCATCCAGACCCCGAAGGCTTGCTGCCCGATCAGAGCGCGCCCAAGGCGGTCAGCGCGATCTCCACCGACTTCATCATCAAGCAGGCGCCGACGCTCAACGCCTTCCAGCTGGTCAACCTGCTGCCCGGCGCCAATGTGTCGTCCAGCGACCCCTATGGCCTGTCGGCATCGTCCAGCCTGACGCTGCGCGGCCTGGGCCAGGACCAGATCGGCGTATTGATGGAAGGCGCGCCGCAGAACGACATCGGCTATTATTATGCCTATCCCTCCCAATTCGCCGATGCGGAGAATGTGCGGCAGGTGATGCTGGCACAGGGCGCGGCAGATATTGACTCGCCGGTGGTCGCGGCGGCCGGCGGCCTGTTGTCGCTGACGCTGGATGATCCCAGGGCGGAGGCGGGCGGCCTCGTCAACCTGTCGGTCGGTTCCTATGACGAGCGGCGCGTCTTTGCGCGGATCGACACGGGACGGATCGGATCGACCGGGCTGAAGGCCTTCATTTCCTATTCCAACAACCGTGCCGACAACTGGCGCGGGGCGGGCCATGATCAGCGCCAGCATATCGACGCGAAGCTGCTGAACGAATGGGGCGAGGGCAACCGGGCGAGCATCGCCTTTTCCTTCAACGACGCCAAGACATCGACCTATCCCAGCCCCAGCAAGACGGACTGGGAAGCCTCTGGCCGCGGCTATAATTTCGACGAGACCTATAGCGAGGGGAACACCAACTACTGGCGCCTCTATCGCGCGCCGTTCCGCAATTTCTATGTCGCGGCGCCCGTCCACCTGAAGCTGAGTGACACGCTGAGCTTCGACAGCAGCGCCTATCTGCAGATGGGGCATGGCAATTCGCCCTATGGCACGCAGCTCGCCACCACCGGCAATTATCTGGGCACCGAGGAACTGACCCAGCCGATCGACCTGCCCGGTGCGGTCGATGGCGTCGCAACGGTGCTGGGCAACTGGACCGGCAAGCAGTTCCGCGTCGGCGACGTCAGCAAGCTGACGCTGCAGGCCGGCGCGCATCGGATCGTGGCTGGCCTGTGGTTCGACTATGGCACCGACCGGGTGACGCAATCCTATACGTCGATCGATGCCGATGGTCGGCCGGTCGACCAGTGGGGCTATCAGGACAAGGCGATCCGCACCGCCGACGGGCGGCTGCTCGCCTATGAGAATCAGCGCACCAAGACGGTCACCAAGGGCTTCTTCCTGTCCGACAGCATTGCGGTGACGCCCAAGCTGGGCATCGACATCGGCTTCAAGGGCGTCAACCTGCTGCGCAACGGCCGCAATTATCTGCCGGGCCCGCAGTCGACGGTGCGGATCGACAGCTTTGCCGCGCTGCCGCGGGCGGCGATCCATTATCAGCTGGACGACCGGCAGCAGCTGTTCGCCAACATCACCACCAATTTCCGCACGCCCAACGAGTTCGCGCTCTACAACAGCTATTATGGCGGCGAACTGGTGAGCCAGGGCACCAACGGCCTGAAGAATGAATATTCGATCTCGCAGGAACTGGGCTATCGCTATATCGGCCCCAGCCTGTCTTTTTCGCTGACCGGTTTCCATTATCATTTCCGCAACCGCCAGGTGGCGACGGTGATCGACAGCGGCGGCGCGCTGGTCAATTCGACCATCAATGCCGGCAGCCAGAACAGCTATGGCCTGGACGGCGAGATCGACTATCGCCCGGCCAAGGGGATGAGCATCTATGCCTCGGCCGAATATCTGCACACGCGGCTGAACGACGATCTGGCGATCAACGGCGATTATCTGCCGACCAGGGGCAAGCGGGCGGTATCGGCCCCCAGCTTCCAGTTCGCGCTGGGCAGCACCTATGATGATGGCCGGCTGTTCGGCAGCAGCGCGCTCAAATATGTCGGCCGCCAATATGCGACCTTCATGAATGACGAGAGCATCAAGGGCTATGCCACGCTGGACCTGTCGGTCGGCGTGCATCTGGCCGGGCTGATCGACGCGCAGGTGATGGACCTGCGCATCAACGCGATCAACGTCACCAATCCGCGCGTCCTGTCGGGCGTCTATTCGATCAGCACCAATGCGCAGGACACGGTCGGGCGTAACGGCACGCTGATCGCCGGTTCGGCGCCGACCTATTATGTCGGCAGCGGGCGCGCCGTGGTGGCGACGCTGTCGCGCGCCTTCTGACGATGAGCGCCGCCGCTCCGCATCTGGTCCATGGCATGGGGCTGGCGCTGGAGGCGCCGGCCTGGCCGGCGATCACGGCGGATGAGGCCGCGGCGGTGCTGGCCCACTTCCCTGACGCAGGCCGGCTGGCGGCGCTGGCCTGGCATTCGCCGCGCCCATTTTCGGCGGCGGCGCTGGTCGAGACGGATCGTGGCCCGCTGTTCCTGAAGCGGCATCACCAGCGCTTGCGGATGCCGGCGGCGCTGGCCGAGGAGCATGGCTATATGGCGCATCTGCGCGGTGCCGGGCTGGCGGTGCCCGATGTGCTGCGCGCCGCCGATGGCGCCGGCGCGATTGCCCTGGGCGAATGGAGCTATGAGCTGCATCGCCAGGCGCCGGGTATCGATCTTTATCGCGATCGCCAGTCCTGGACGCCCTTCCTGTCGCCCGATCATGCCTTTGCGGCCGGCGTCGCGCTGGCGCAACTGCATCGGGCGGCGGCCGGCTTCGCCGCGCCGGCACGCGGGCCGCATCCGCTGGTGTCGAGCTTCACCATATTGCCTGCCGTCGATCCGCTGGTCGCAGCGGACGCCTATGTCGCGGCGCGACCGGCGGTGGCGGCCTTCCTGGCGGATATGCCCTGGCGGTCGGAACTGGCGCGGCTGTTCGCGGCGCTGGGGGAGGGGCTGGCGCCGCGGCTGGCGGAGCAGCCTGCGCTCTGGACCCATAATGACTGGCACCCCTCCAACCTGCTCTGGTCGGCGGAAGGGGCGGTCAGCAGCATCTTCGATTTCGGCCTGTCGACCCGCAGCAGCGCACTGCATGATCTGGCCACCGCGATCGAGCGGACGGCGATTCCCTGGCTGACGCTGGATCAGGGCCGGCTGGCCGAGTCGGCGGATGTGGAGGGGGCGCTGGCCTTGCTGGCGGGCTATCGCAGTGTCCTGCCGCTGGCGCCTGCCGAGATCGATACGCTGCTGCGCCTGCTGCCGCTGGTCCATATCGAATTCGCCCTGACCGAGATCGACTATTTCTTCGGCATATTGGCCGATCGCGAAGGCGCGATGCTGGCCTGGCAGGCTTATCTGGTCGGCCATGCCGACTGGTTCCTGTCGGGGGCGGGGCAGGGCTTTCTGGCGCAACTTCGCGAGGGAGTGGCGGGCTGATGTCGATGCTGGAGATCATTGCCGTCATCATCAGCTTCCTCGGCATCTGGCTGACGGCGCGGCGGCATCTGCTGTGCTGGCCAGTCAACCTGATGGCCTGCGCCCTGTATGCCAAGCTGTTCCTGGACGTGCGCCTCTATGCCGACATGGTGCTGCAGGCGTTGTTCGGCATCGCCATCATCTATGGCTGGATCGGCTGGGCGCGGGGCAAGCGCGACGAGGGCGAGGTGCGGGTGGTGCCGCTGCCGCCGATGCGGGCCGCCAAGGGACTGGCGCTAGGCGCGATCTGTGCCGGCGCGATCGGCTGGTTCACCCATCATTATACCGATGCGGCGCTGCCCTGGATGGACTCGGCGCTGAGCAGTTTCAGCCTGGTCGCCCAATATTGGACGGCGCGGCGCCATGCGGCGAGCTGGCTGCTGTGGATCGCGGTCGACATTTTCTATGTCGGCATGTTCATGTTCAAGGGATTGTGGCTGACCGCCGGCCTCTATGCCGCGATGATCGGGTTGGCGGTACTGGGCTATTGGCGTTGGCGGCAGGCGATGCGTCGCAACACAGCCTGAACAGGGCTGCTGCCTTGGAATCGGCAGGAATTGCATCTGTCTGGAAAATGGAGGCCCGAGCCGGAATCGAACCGGCGTGCAAGGATTTGCAGTCCTCTGCGTCACCACTCCGCCATCGGGCCTTCCGTGCGGTGGAGGCGGCAAATGTCCGCCTTTGATCGCAAAGTCAAGCGCGGGAAGGCGAACAATCCCAAGAATCTCGCTCTCCATCGTGGAAAGCCGCTTGGCGCGGGGGAAATGCTGATTTAGAGGTCCGGTAATCCCCTAAGTGTATTGCATTGCCAATACAGTTGTGCCAAGCGAGGAACTATCGTGACCGAGCAGAACTTTTCTTCGATGCGGACCGCCATGGTCGAGAGCCAGCTGCGCACCAGCGCCGTGGACGATCAGCGCGTGATCGCTGTGATGGCGAAGGTGCCGCGCGAGGACTATGTCCCCGCCGAGCGCCGGGCCATGACCTATGTCGATCGCCCGATCCCGCTGGACGGCGACCGTGCGCTGAACCCGCCGCTGGTCACTGGCCGTCTGCTCAAGGAAGCCGATGTCCAGGCCGGCGAGAAGGTGCTGCTGATCGGCGCCGCGACCGGCTACAGCGCGGCGCTGCTCGCCGAGCTGGGTGCGCAGGTGACGGCAGTCGAGGTCGAGGGTGGCGCGGAGATCGCGGTGCCCGGCGTGACCGTGGTGCGTGGCCCGCTGGCCGCCGGCGCATCGGCCGGTGCGCCCTATGATGTTCTTTTCATTGACGGCGCGGTGGAGGAAGTCCCCGCTGCGCTCGTCCAGCAGCTAGTCGATGGGGGACGGGTGGTGACGGGCGTCGTCGAACGCGGTGTCGCTCGCCTGTGCAGCGGCCGCGCGGTGGCGGGCGTGCTGGGTCTCGCCAGCCTTACCGACATGGAAATGGTCGTGCTTCCCGGTTTCGCCGCGCCGGAGCAGTTCGTTTTTTGAGACAGGATAGATGACAGCAAAGCGTATGACCCTTCGGCGCCAAGCCGCTACAGCCTTGCTGTTGCTATCCTCCTCCATGGCAGGGGTGGCGCATGCCGAAACCCTGCAGGGCGCGCTGGCCAAGGCCTATCGCACCAACCCGACCCTGACCGCCGCACGCGCCGGTCAGCGGGCGACGGACGAGAATGTCCCGATCCAGAAGGCAGCGGGGCGGCCCACGGCCAATTCGCAACTCCAGTTCCAGGAACTGGTCATCCGCCCGTCGAACAGCTTCCTGGCGCCGCATCGGTCCGCCAGCGCCAGCGGCAGCATCGATGTGCCCATCTATTCCGGCGGCACTGTGCGCAACAGCGTGAAGGCGGCGGAAACGCGCGTCGAATCGGGCCAGGCGAATCTGCGCGGGACCGAGGCGAGCGTGTTCTCGCAGACGGTCGCCGCCTATATGGATGTGATCCGCGATATCGCGCTGGTGTCGCTCAATGCCGCGAATGTGAAGGTGCTGGAGGTCAATCTCCAGGCGACCAACGACCGGTTCGAGGTCGGCGATGTCACTCGCACCGACGTCGCCCAGTCCGAATCGCGTCTGGAACTGGCCCGCTCCGACCTGCAGCGCGCCGAATCCAACCTGATCACCAGCCGCGAAAATTATATCGCGATGGTCGGCGAGGCGCCGGTCGATCTGGAATCGCCGCCCGCTCTGCCGGGCCTGCCGGCCGATCCCGACAGCGCCGTGCGCGTCGCGCTGGCCGATAATCCCGATATCCTGGCTGCGCAGAAGTCGCGTGAGGCGGCGCGTTATGACGTGAAGGCGGCCAAGGGCGCCACGCTGCCGACCCTGAGCGGTTTCAGCCAGGGCAGCTATACCGACTATATGGACAAGGACATTGCGGCCAACAAGCAGGCGGCCGTCGGTGCGACCCTGACCATTCCCTTCTACCAGGGCGGTCGCCCGGCCGCACAGGTGCGCCAGAACCAGGCGCTCGAGTCGCAGGCGATCGAGCGGCAGATCGAGGTCGAGCGCGGCGTGATCTCGCAGGCGCGCGCCGCCTATGCCGCGTTGCAGGCGTCGCTGCGCACGATCCAGTCGAGCCAGAAGGCGGTCGATGCCGCCGAACTGTCGCTGGAAGGTGTGCGGGCGGAAAATTCGGTCGGCAGCCGCACCATCCTCGACATCCTCAATGCCGAGCAGGAATCGCTCAACGCCAAGGTCGAACTGGTGACCGCGCGCCGCAATGCCTATGTCGCCGGCTTCACCCTGCTGGCGGCCATGGGCCATGCCGAGGCCGACGATCTGGGCCTGGAAAGCGGCACCCTCTATGACCCGATGGTCAATTATGACCGGGTCGAGGGCAAGTGGTTCGACTGGGACTATGACGGCAAGCCCCAGGCGGTTTCGACACGTACCGTTGACACGCCGGCTCAAAACGCCAAAGTCGATGCCGCGCAGCCTTAACCGCTTGTTAACCTGAACAGGTAATCTTGGCGGAATAGGTGCGGAATGAAATTTGGACGGGAATTATCCATGGGTGACATGACCAAGGAACCCTCGATGGAAGAGATACTCTCGTCCATCAAGCGGATCATCGCCGAAGAGGGCGAGGACGCCGTTCAGGCCGCGCCGCAGCGCCGCCAGAAGACCCCGATCGACCTGAGCGCCGCGTCCCATGCGGTGATGTCGGCCGAGGTCGAGGAAGTGCTGGAACTGACCGACGAGATTCCGGTGGAGGAAGTGATGCCCGCGCCCAAGTCGACCCGCGCCGTGAAGGCCGTGGCCCCGTCCGAATCGGACGGCGACTCGATCCTGTCGGTGGAAAGCGAAGTGGCCGCGCGTCATTCGCTTTCGGCCCTGTCCACCATGCTGGTCAGCCCGCGCGAGGGCGAGGACAATACGCTTGAAGCTCTGGTCCGCTCGATGCTGCGGCCGATGCTTAAGGAATGGCTCGACGCGCGACTGCCCGCGCTGGTCGAGGACATGGTCGCCAAGGAAATCTCCCGCATCACCGGCCGCTGAGGCCGACAGGCCGGCGATCGCGCGCCGGCCTCTTGCCGGGGGCGTAAGGCGCGCCTAGACCACGGATCATCTCATCGACGCGCCCGGCCGTGCATTGCATGCGCCGGCACGCCGTGTTTTCGATCCGAGGGTGATTTTTCCATGAAACATATCCTGCTTGCCGGCCTTGGCGCACTGGCCCTGTCGCCGATGCTGTCGTCTGTGCTGGTGGCGCCGGCGGCTGCCCGTCCTTTCACGCCCAATGACATGGTGTCGCTGGACCGGGTGTCGTCGCCGACCGTGTCGCCGGACGGCAAGTGGATGGCCTATCAACTGCGCAGCACGGATCTCGCCAATAATCGCGGCCGCACCGACCTCTATCTGCTGGCAATCGACAAGGCGGGGCAGGCGCCCCGGCTGATCGCGTCGGTGCCCGACAAGAATGAGGCATCGCCGGTCTTTTCGGCTGACGGCAGCGCGCTTTATTATGTATCCAACGCCAGCGGCGACGATCAGCTGTGGCGCGCGCCGATCGCAGGCGGTCAGCCGGTGCAGATCAGCAAGGCGCCCGGCGGCATTTCCGGTTTCCTGCTGAACCCCCAGGGTGACAAGGTGGCGCTGTGGGCCGACCGGCCGGTCGGTGCGCGCACGATCGACGATGTGAAGGCGCCGACCCCGCCAAGCGCGGGCAGCGGCCGGGTCTATGACCAGCTGTTCGTGCGCCACTGGGATACGTGGAGCGACGGCCAGCGTTCGCAGATTTCCGTCATGCCGGTCGCGGGCGGCAAGGCGGTGTCGGTGATGGGCGGCCTGGTCGGCGACAGCCCGTCCAAGCCCTTTGGCGGGGCCGAGGAACTGGCCTGGAGCGCGGATGGCAAGACGCTGTTCTTCACCCTGCGCGAGGCCGGGCGGATCGAACCGCTGTCGACCAACCTCGACATTTTCAGCGTGCCGGCCGACGGCAGCGCCAAGCCGGTCAACCTGACCGACGCCAATGACGCGACCGACACGATGCCGCTAGTGTCGCCCGACGGCAAATGGCTGGCCTATGCCGCGATGAAGTGGCCGGGTTATGAGGCTGATCGGCTGGTCCTGATGCTGCGCAACATCGCTACTGGCGAGACGCGCGCGCTGACCGAGGGCTGGGATCGTTCGATCGGGTCGATCGCCTGGGAAACGCATGGCAAGGGGCTGCTGGTCACCGCCAATGACGTGCTCGACAATCCGGTGTTCCGGGTGGACGCCGCATCGGGCAAGGTGACGCGCCTCACCGAAAAGGGCCATGCCGGTAGCGTCGTGCCGCTGCCCGATGGCGGTTTCGTCTATGCGCTCGACAGCATCCAGTCGCCGGCCGATTTCTGGAAGATGCCGGCGAAAGGAAAGCCGGTGCGCCTGACGAATGTCAACGCGCAGAAGCTGGCCGGGGTGGACGATGTCTCGGTCCAGCGCTTCAGTTTCAAGGGCGCCAATGGCGACACGGTGTGGGGACAGATCGTCAAGCCCATGGCTGCCAAGGGCAAGCTGCCGGTCGCCTTCCTGGTCCATGGCGGGCCGCAGGGCAGCTTCAACGACAGCTGGTCCTATCGCTGGAACCCCAAGGCGTTCGCCGCCCATGGCTATGCTGCGGTGATCGTCGATTTCCATGGCTCAACCGGCTATGGCCAGGCCTTCACCGATGCGATCAACCAGGATTGGGGTGGCAAGCCGCTGGAGGATCTGAAGCTGGGCCTGGCGGCGGCTGCGGCGAAGGACGTCAATGTCGATGCGGGCAATGCCTGTGCGCTTGGCGCCAGCTATGGCGGCTATATGATGAACTGGATCGAGGGACAGTGGGCCGACGGCTTCAAGTGCATCGTCCAGCATGACGGCGTGTTCGACGCCCGCGCCATGGCTTATGAGACCGAGGAACTGTGGTTCGACGAATGGGAGCATGGCGGCCCCTATTATGAGAAGCCGGAGGAGTTCGAGAAATGGAACCCGGTCAATCATGTCGCCCAGTGGAAGACGCCGATGCTGGTCGTGACCGGCGAGAAGGATTTCCGCATTCCCTATACCCAGGGGCTGGCCGCCTTCACCGCGTTGCAGCGGCGCGAGATCCCGTCGCGCCTGGTCGTCTTCCCTGACGAGAATCACTGGGTGCTGAAGCCCAAGAATTCGCTGCAATGGTATGACGAGGCGCTGGGCTGGCTGGACCAGTGGACCGGCGCGGCCAAGGGGAAATGAGCCTTTAAGGGTCTGGCCCGGCCTGCTATATTGACCCCATGGCAAAGATGAAGGTCGATATCGTCGATGGTCCCATCGACCTCGGCAAGCCGGGCAAGCCCAGATACCGGACCGTCCACAAGGACGGCAAGGTCGTGAAGCTGCGGGTGGTCGATGCCGACAGCCCGCAGTTCGAGGCCGAATTCCTCGCCTCCTTCCGCGCCAGCGTTCGCAAGGCGCGGGAAGAGAATAAGGCGATCAGGGACAAGATTTGATCGGCAAGGGGCATGCGCGGCCGCGCCTTTGGATCGTCGCGGGGCCCAATGGCTGCGGCAAAAGCTCGGCCTATGGCCGCAGCGACGTGGCCGAATTTGATGGTTCGGTCTGGATCATCAATCCCGATCTCCTGACCGCCCGGTTGCGGGAAAGCGAAGGATTGGGGCAGGACGCCGCCAATCTGGCGGCTGTGCAGAGGATCGAGGCCTGGCTTGATGCGTCGATCGACGTGCATCAGACCATCGGCGTGGAGACCGTGCTATCCAGTCCCAAATATCGGCGGTTGGTGGAGAAGGCGCGGGCGCGCGGCTTCGAGATACGGCTGATCTATGTCTATCTGGATTCGGTGGAGCGCCAACTGGAGCGGATCGCCTATCGCGTGGCGAAGGGCGGGCATGATGTGCCGGCCGACAAGGTGGCGGCGCGGCGCATAAGATCCTTTGCGCAACTGCGCTGGTTCTTCGACCAGGCAGATCGGGCCTGGGTGTTCGACAACAGCCTGAGCGAACCGCAACTGGTCGCCCGAAAGGGGGATGGCGGCATCACGATCCGCGCTGGCCTGCCGTCCGAAGTCATGGATAGCCTGATCTGACGCGCGCCATGCCTTGCGTGTCGTGCGGCAGGCGTTAAAGCGCGATCATGACCGAACTGCCCAAAACCTTTGACCCCGCCGCCATCGAGACCCGCTGGTACCAGCATTGGGAGGCCAATGGCCTGTTCCGTCCGGACCGTCCGGGCGCAGAACCCTTCACCATCGTCAATCCGCCGCCGAACGTGACCGGCAGCCTGCATGTCGGCCATGCGCTCGACAATACGCTGCAGGACATCGTCGTGCGCTATGAGCGGCTGCGCGGCAAGGATGCTTTGTGGGTGGTCGGCACCGACCATGCGGGCATCGCGACCCAGATGGTGGTCGAGCGGCAGCTGAACGCGACCGGGCAGAAGCGCACCGATTTCAGCCGCGACGATTTCGTCGCCAAGGTGTGGGAATGGAAGGCGGAAAGCGGCGGCGCGATCACCAGCCAGCTGCGCCGTCTGGGCTGTTCGATGGACTGGGCCAATGAACGCTTCACCATGGACGAGGGCTTTTCCAAAGCCGTCATCAAGGTGTTCGTGGAACTGCACCAGCGTGGCCTGCTCTATCGCGACAAGCGTCTGGTCAACTGGGACCCGCATTTCCGATCGGCCATTTCCGATCTGGAGGTCGAGACCAAGGAAACGCAGGGCGGCTTCTGGCGCTTCCGCTATCCGCTGGCGGACGGCGTGACCCTGGCCGATGGCAGCGACCATATCGTCGTCGCCACCACCCGCCCGGAAACCATGCTGGCCGACATGGCGATCGCCGTGCATCCCGACGATGCCCGCTATCAGGCGGTCATCGACAAGGAGATTCTCCAGCCGATCACCGGTCGCCGCTTCAAGGTGGTCGCCGACGAACATGCCGATCCGGAGCTGGGTTCAGGCGCGGTCAAGATCACGCCGGGCCATGACTTCAACGATTTCGAGGTCGGCAAGCGCGCCGGCATGAAGGCCGCGGACATGCTCAACATGTTCGATGCTGACGCCAATGTCGTGCAGACCGCCGATGGGCTGATTCCCGATCGCTTCCTAGGGCTGCACCGCTTCAAGAAGGACGGCGTGGACGGCGCGCGCGAGATCGTCGTCGCCGAGATGAAGGCGCTGGGCCTGCTGGTGCCGCATGTCACCAAGAACAAGGAAGGCGAGGACGTCGCCGCCGATTTCGAGCCGCGCACGATCCAGACCCCCTATGGCGACCGTTCTGGCGTGGTGATCGAACCCTGGCTGACCGACCAATGGTATGTCGACGCCGGCAAGCTGGCGGTGGCGCCGATGCAGGCGGTGCGCGACGGCCGGATCGAAATCGTCCCCAAGAGCTGGGAAAAGACCTTCTTCAACTGGATGGAGAATATCCAGCCCTGGTGCGTGTCGCGCCAGCTGTGGTGGGGCCATCGAATTCCAGCGTGGTATGGCCCGAAGTGTATTGAAACCGAAGATGGGTTTTCTGTTACCCAAGTCGCGAGTGGTTCTGCAAACGACGACGCATGGTTTGATTTTATTTACGAAACGGAAGAAGAGGCTATTGAAGCGGCAAAGCTTAAATATGCTGCAATAACCAATCTCGATATCCGTATCCGAATAGTCGACCAAGATGACCCATCGTGGAGCTTTGACGGCCGCCGATCTCGCCAGATTGACGATGAAACATGGGAGTTTGATCTCTACCGAGAGACTGACGTGCTCGACACCTGGTTCTCGTCCGCCTTGTGGCCGTTCGGCACGCTGGGCTGGCCGGAACAGAGCGAGACGCTCAGCCGCCATTATCCCAATGACCTGCTGATCTCCGGCTTCGACATCCTGTTCTTCTGGGATGCGCGCATGGCGATGCAGGGCATGGAGTTCATGGGCGATGTGCCGTGGAAGAAGCTCTATCTCCATGGCCTGGTCCGCGCGGCCGACGGGCAGAAAATGTCCAAGTCCAAGGGCAATGTGGTCGATCCGCTGGGCCTGATCGACAAGTTCGGCGCGGACGCGCTGCGCTTCTTCATGGCGGCGATGGAAAGCCAGGGCCGCGACGTGAAGATGGATGAGAAGCGGGTCGAGGGTTATCGCAACTTCGCGACCAAGCTGTGGAACGCGGCGCGCTTCCTGCAGGCCAATGGCGTCACCGCCTCGACCAGCCGCGAAGCGCCGCATGCGACGCTGCCGGTCAATCGCTGGATCATCGCCGAAACGGTGGCGACAGTGCAGGCGATCGACACCGCCATGGCTGAACTGCGCTTCGACGCGGGCGCCAACGCCATCTATCACTTCGTCTGGGACCAGTATTGCGACTGGTATATCGAACTCACCAAGGGTTCGATGGACGACGAGACAAAGGCCGTTGCCGGCTGGGCGTTCGACCAGATCCTGGTGATGCTGCACCCCTTCATGCCCTTCATCACCGAAGAATTGTGGCAGCTGACCGGGCAGCGCGCGCAGGAACTGATCGTCGCGGAATGGCCGGTCGCCCTTTATGAGGTCGACACCGATGCGCAGGGCGAGATCGACTGGCTGATCCGTCTGGTGAGCGCGATCCGCACCGCGCGGACCGAACTCAACGTGCCGCCGGGCGCCAAGCTGCGCATGGTCGTGCGCGATGCGGCGGACGCAACCCGTGGCCGCCTGGATCGCCAAGGCGCGGCGCTGGCGCGTCTGGGCCGGATCGAGAGTCTGGCCTTTGGCGAGGATGTCGCCGGCGGCGCGGCACAGATCGTCGTCGACGAGGCGACCTTCATCCTGCCGCTGGAAGGCGTGATCGACATTGCGGCGGAAAAGACCCGCCTCGAAAAGGCGCTGGCAGCGGCGGCCAAGGAACGGGATTCGCTGGGCGGTCGCCTGTCCAACCCGGCCTTTGTCGAGAAGGCCAAGCCCGAGGCCGTGGCCAAGGCGCGCGAGGACCATGCCGAAAAGACCGCCGAGGCGGAAAGGCTTAAGGCGGCACTGGACCGGCTGGGCTGAGCCGCCTAGCCTGCGCCGCAATCGGGGATAAGGGGTAAGGGCGAATGGCAGCAGGGGCACAAGGGGCGCGGGACCTGACACAGGGGCCGATCGCCTCCACCTTGCTGACATTCGCCATCCCGACGCTGGCGTCCAATATCCTCCAGTCGCTGAACGGATCGATCAACGCGATCTGGGTCGGACGCTTCCTGGGGCCGCAGGCGCTCGCCGCGACGGCGAACGCCAATATCATCATGTTCCTGATGTTCTCCGTCGTGTTCGGCTTCGGTATGGCGTCGACGGTGATGATCGCGCAGGCGGTCGGCGCGCGCGACATGGACGCGGCGCGGCGCGCCTTCGGCTCGGCGGTCGGCTTCTGCTTCCTGCTGGCCATGGGCGTGGCGGTGGCGGGCTGGTTCGGTGGGCCGGCGCTGCTCCATCTGCTGGCGACCCCGCCCGAAGCGTTCGACATGGCGCTGACCTATTTGCGCGTCATCTTCGTCGCGATGCCGGCGTCGCTGCTGAGCGTCATGATGATGATGGGGCTGCGCGGCACCGGCGACGCGCGCACGCCGCTGATCTTCATGATCCTGTCGGTGGCGATCGACCTGGTGCTCAATCCGGTGCTGATCCTGGGGCTGGGGCCGATCCCGGCGATGGGCATTGGCGGTTCGGCAGCGGCAACGGCGGCGGCCGGCTTCGTCAGCCTGATCGCGCTCGTCATCTATACCTATGCCAAGGATCTGCCGTTGCGGCTTCGCGGCGCGGAGCTTGGCTATCTCAGGCCCGCGATGGACGAGATGCGGGTGCTGTCGACCAAGGGCCTGCCGATGGGCCTGCAGATGATCGTCATGTCGACGTCCGGCCTGGTGATGATTGGCCTGGTCAATCGCGAGGGGTTTCTGGTGACCGCCGCCTATGGCGCGGCGCAGCAGATCTGGACCTATCTGCAGATGCCGGCAATGGCGATGGGCGCGGCGGTCAGCGCCATGGCGGCGCAGAATATCGGCGCGGGTCGGTGGGACCGGATCAGCCGGATCACCGGCTATGGCATATCCTATCTGCTGGCCATCACCGGCGCGATGGTGGTCGTCATCCTGATCTTCCATGAAGCGCTGTTGGCGCTGTTCCTGAGCCATAACCAGGCGGTGATCGATGCGGCCTGGAACATGCAGTTGCTCGCAAGTTGGAGCTTCATGTTGTTTGGCTGCACGATGATCCTGTTCGGGGTGATGCGCGCCAATGGCGTGGTGGTGGCGCCGCTGCTGATCCTGGTCTTCACCCTCTTCGCGGTGCGGCTGGGCTTCTATTATCTCGCCTATCCCCGGATTGGCGCGGATGCGCTGTGGCTGAGCTTCCCGGTGGGGTCGGCGGTGTCCCTGACGCTCGCGGCGCTGGTGTATTGGCAGGGCGGCTGGCGCAAGGCCAAGCTGATGGTGCCGATGCACGAAGAGGAATGCCGCGAGGCGGTGCATAGCGAGACCGAACCGGCCGGCCGGATCGCGCCGACCGGCTGAGGCCGATACGCCGATCAGCGGCCCTGGTTGCGCCAGCGGGTGATGGTGCGGGTGAGGATATCGTCCTCGCCGCCGGCCTGGCGCCAGAGCTGGGTGAAGCTGGGATCGCCGGAAGCCGGGCGCCGCGCTTCTTCCAGATTGTCGAGCGCGACGCGGATCGGCACGGCGACACCTTCGCCGCAGATGATGGCCTCGCGGTTGCGCAGGGCAGGGATCGAATCGAGGAAACCGCGCGCGCCTTCGGGCATCGCCGCCTTCACGAAGGCCTGGTCGCGATCATTGTTGAGGCGCATCGAGATGATGGTGCCGCACTGCGACAGCACGCCTTCGGCAAGGTCCGACGGACGCTGGGTGATGAGGCCCAGCGAGACGCCATATTTACGGCCTTCCTTGGCGATCCGCTCCAGGATGCGGCGCACCGCCTGACCGCCGCCGGCGGTGCTGGCGGGAATGTAGCGATGGGCTTCCTCGCATACGAGCAGGATCGGCCGTTGCGGTTCGTCGCGTGCCCATAGCGCATAGTCGAACACCAGCCGGGACAGCACCGAGACCACCACCGAGGTGATGTCCGAGGGCATGGAGGACACGTCGATGATCGAGATCGGCTTGCCGCCAGAAGGCAGGCGGAAGACCTTCGCGAGGAAGGCCTGCATCGAATCGGCCACCAGCATGCCGGAGAACATGAAGGAATAGCGCGGGTCGCCCTTGATCTCGTCGACCTTGGACTTGAGGCGCAAATAGGGGAGCGACCCGGTGCCCTTGTCGAGCTTGCCCATCTCGTTCTGCAGGATCGCGGTGAGATCGGACAGCAGATAGGGGACGGGCGAATCCACAGTCAGGCGGCCGATGCTTTCGGCCAGACGGTTCTTCATCCGCGCGGCGAGCAGGCATTTCGCGAGGATGTCGCAATCCTGGGTGCGTTCGGCGCCTTCGGAGGTGACGAACACCTCGCAATGTTCCTCGAAATTCATCAGCCAATAGGGCAGGGCGAGATTGTTCACGTCGAACACCGCGCCATTCTGCTGGAAGGCCGCGCCATATTCGCCATGCGGGTCGATCATGACGATATGGCCCTGGGGCGACAGGTCGCAGATGCGGTGCAGGATCAGCGCTGCGCTGGTCGACTTGCCGGTACCGGTGGAGCCGAGCAGCGCAAAATGCTTGCCCAGCATCGAATCGACATAGAGCGCCGCGCGCGTGTCCATCGTCGGATAGACCGTGCCGATCTGGACATGCGGCCGGTCGTCGGCGGCATAGATTTGCTGCATGTCATAGCTGGACACCGGATAGATGTCGGTGCCGGGCGTGGGATAGCGGGTGACGCCGCGCCGGAAGCCGTAGATGCGGCCGGTCAGCTTTTCCTCATCGCCTTCGCCCAGAAAATCGATATCGGCGATGATCGCGCCACCATCGCGCCGGTCGAGCATCAGCGACCGGATATTGGCGATCAGCCAGCGATCGCCGACCCGCATCTTCACCTGGCTGCCGACCTGGCCGGCCATGGCGAGGCAGGTGTCGGGATCATGGGCCAGCGCCGCGAGGCTGTTGGGATCGACTAGGATCTTCGAACTCGACCCGGCGATCTGGAACACCATGCCCAGCGCCTGGTGCAGGCCGGCAGACGATGCGGCAGCGCCCGTGTCGTGCGAAAATTGATGTGCGCCCGGCATCTGGGTCATGAGCCTCTATTGTCCCCCGCAGCCGGCACGCGTCCGGCAATCGACCAGATTGCTATCGGGGGGAGGTAAATATTGGATTACCCACGGGCCGAAATGCCCTTTGCGGAGCGGCCCATGGAGCGCGGAAATCCGCGCCGATGCGTCCCATGATCCCGCTTCCGGCTCGCTCCGTCGCGAGGGAGGGGGAACAGGAGCCGGTTTCGGGCATTGGAAACCTGCCACAATCAGGATTTTTGCTTGCCCGATATCGTCTTGGCCAATGCGACGCGCCGTTCCGACGCGATCGCGATTGCGCGTGTGATCTGCATTCTGGGTGTCGTCTATGTCCATGCCTGGACCGGACGGAATGGCCAGGATCTGGAATTGCTGCGTGGCTCCCCGCAGGAAGGGCTGCGCTGGGTGCTGATGGAGATTTTCGGCCGCAGCGCGGTGCCGCTGCTGGGCCTGATCTCCGGCTGGCTGGTCGGCGGCTCGGTGCGCACGCGCAACTGGTTCGATCATGTCGGGCGCAAGGCGCGGACGATCCTGCTGCCGATGCTGTTGTGGAATGCGGTGGCGATCCTGCTGGTGTCGGGCGCGGCCTGGCTGCTGGGTCTGTCGGCGCCGGTGCCGCAGTCGGGCGGCTGGATCGCCGAGGAATTGTTCATCATCAACCGCAATCCGGACATCAATGTCCAGATGCCGTTCCTGCGCGACCTGTTCCTGTGCATGGTGGCCGCGCCCTTGCTGGTGCGGTTGCCCAACTGGATGCTGATGGCGGTCGCGCTGGCGGCGCTATCATGCCAGATTGCGGGGCTGGGGCCGCCGGTGCTGATGCGCCCGTCGATCCTCTTCTTCTTCACCATCGGCATATTGGCCCGGCGCGAGGGCTGGGCGGACCGGGCCGCGGCGGTGCCGGTGCTGGCAGCTTCATTGCCCTTTGGCCTGCTGATGGGCGCGCAGCTCTATGTTTCGCTCAAGGGCGGGGCGGGGCTCGCGCCGCTGGCCCTGGCGAGCCTCGACATGGCGGTGCGCATGGCGGCATCGCTCTGCTTCTGGCGGTTGGCCTGGGCGCTGGCAGAAAGCCCGGCGCGGGGCTTGCTGATGCGGGTCGAGCCCTATGCCTTCTTCCTCTTCTGCGCCCATCTGATCCTGATTTGGCTGGGCGGGCCGCTACTGGGGCAATTGTTCGGTCCGCTCGGATCGCCGCTCTATCCGCTCTATCTGATCGCCCAGCCCTTCCTGGTGCTGGCGGTGGTGATCCTGATCGGCAACCTGATGCAGCGCCTGTCGCCGACGATGGCCGGGCTGATGAGTGGCGGCCGGCTGGCCGCCACCTGAGGCATCAGGCCAGTTCGCGGGCGGCGATCGCCTGCGCCGCTGCCATGGCGATTTCATAGCTGCGCTTGCGCGCCGCCGGATCGAAGATCTGGGCGGCGATGATCACCTCATTCACGCCGGTGCGGTCGATGAAGGCGGCCAGGTCGCGCTCGACATCTGCCTGGGTGCCGATGCTGGAGGCGCTCAGGACATCGGACAGCATGGCGCGTGCCTGCATCGGCAGGCTTTCATAATAGCCCGCCAATGGCGGTTGCAGCTTGCCGGGCTGGCCAGTGCGCAGCCGCACGAAGGCCTGCTGCATCGAACTGGCGACCAGTTCGGCCTCCGCCGCACTGTCGGCGGCGAAGATATTATAGCCGGCCATGGCATAGGGGCGGTCAAGCTGGGCCGAAGGGCGGAAGTCGCGGCGATAGATGGCCAGCGCCTCGTCCAGCGCGGCCGGGGCGAAATGGGAGGCAAAGGCGTAGGGCAGCCCGAGCGCGGCCGCCAGTTGCGCGCCGTAGAGGCTGGAGCCGAGAATCCAGAGCGGCACATTGGCGCCTTCGCCCGGCGTGGCCTGAATGCCCAGCCGATCGTCGCCGGCGAAATAGGCCTGGAGTTCGAGCACGTCGCGAGGGAACTGGTCTGCTCCGCCGCTGAGGCTGCGGCGGATGGCTTGCGACACTTTCTGGTCGGAACCGGGCGCGCGGCCCAGGCCCAGGTCGATGCGGCCGGGGAACAGCGCGTCGAGCGTGCCGAACTGTTCGGCAATCAGCAGCGGCGCGTGGTTGGGCAGCATGATGCCGCCAGCGCCGATGCGGATGGACGATGTCGCCTGGCCGATATGGGCGAGCACGACGGCCGTGGCGGCCGATGCGATGCCGGGCATGCCATGATGTTCGGCCACCCAGAGGCGGTGATAGCCCAATGCTTCGACATGGGCGGCCAGATCGGCAGCGTCGGCAAGGGCGGCGGACACGTCGCTGCCTTCGCGGACAGGGACGAGATCAAGGACGGAGAAGCGGGTCATGGCCGCCATATGGGGCCATGGTCAGTTTTATTTCAATACCGAATATCAGCCGGCGCGGCCAAAGCCCTGTGGTTCGACGCGGCGGCCGAAGGTGGGACGGCGCGCGACCAGCGGATTGGCGTCGCGATCGAGCAGGGCCATGGTCTCGGTAAAGCAGGGGCGCAGCGCCACCACGGTCTCGATCAGTTCGTCCGGGCTCTCGCGAAATTCGACGCAGCGGCGCGCGACCATTTCGATCTCTTCGGCCATGGCACTGAGCCGATGGGCGCCGAACTGGGCCGATTCGCCCTTCAGCGTATGGGCCGGACGGACGAGGGAGACGGCATTGCGGTCCCGAAAGGCCTGCTCGATGGTGCCGATCGCCTTTTCACCATCCTCGCGGAAATAGCCCAGAATGCGCATGAAGGCCGTACCCAGCTCCGTGCGGGTCCGGGCAAAATCGTTCCAGTCCACCAGTTCGGTAGCGTGTTCGGGCACCTGCGCACTCCTTTCCTGACGCTCGCGAGATTAGCCGGCGGGCGTAAACAGCCGGTTAAGCCGGCACCTTGCTGAGCGCGAAACGCTGCGGGGAAAGGGCGGAAAATTGCCATCCATGCTGCTGCGCCAGCGCTGCCAGTTCGCGCGGGGCGATAGCGTCATCGGCATCGATCGTCACATGATCTGCGTCACGCATCGCTCGGGCGGCGCGCAGGACGGGCCAGGGACATTTCATGCCCCTGGCGTCGACATGAAAGGGGGCGGCATCGGGGCCGCCCGCCTCATTTGGCATAGGGGTTCTTGGCGCTGCGCAGCGTCAGGCGTACCGGCACGGCGCCGAAGCCCAGTTCCTTGCGGATGCCGTTCACCAGATAGCGACGATAGCTTTCGGGCAGTTCGTCGAGCCGCGTGCCGAACAGGACGAACGTCGGCGGGCGCGTCTTGTTCTGGGTGATGTAGCGCAGCTTGATCCGCTTGCCACCCGGCGCTGGCGGCGGGTTGGCCTCCAGCGCGGCTTCGAACCAGCGGTTGAGCACGCCGGTCGAAATGCGCTGCGACCAGGCGGTGCGGGTTTCGAACGCGACCTTGATCAGGTCATCAAGGCCCTTTCCGGTGGCGGCCGACACGGTCATGATCGGCACGCCACGGACCTGCGCCAGGCCGTCGAACAGTGCCTGCTTGATGCCCTGATAGAGGGCCGAGCCATGTTCCACCGTATCCCATTTGTTGAGGGCGACGATGAGGGCGCGGCCTTCTTCCAGCACCTTGTCAGCAATGCGCAGATCCTGCGCCTCCAGGCCGCGGGTGGCGTCGAGCAGCAGCACCACGACTTCGGCGAAGTTCACGGCGTTCAGGCCATCGGACACGGCTAGCTTTTCCAGCTTGTCCTGCACCTTGGCGCGCTTGCGCATGCCGGCGGTGTCGATCAGGCGGACGGGGCGTTCCTCGCCCTCATAGCTGGTCCACATCCAGTCGACGGCGATGCTGTCGCGGGTGATGCCGGCTTCCGGTCCGGTCAGCAGGCGGTTTTCGCCAAGCAGCCGGTTGATGAGAGTCGACTTGCCGGCATTGGGACGGCCAACGATGGCGAGCTTGAGCGGCGCGCTCTCCTCGTCCTCGTAAAATTCCTTCTCATGCTCCTCGCCATCCTCGCGTTCGAGATAGGGGAGCAGCGCCTGGAACAGGTCGGCCAGACCCTGGCCATGTTCGGCGGAGAAGGGGATAGGTTCGCCCAGACCCAGTATGAAGGCTTCCATGACGCCGGCTTCGGTCGCCTTGCCCTCGGCCTTGTTGGCGACCAGGATCACCGGGGCGTCGCCCTCGCGCAGCCAGCGGGCGATTTCCTCGTCCAGCGGGGTGATGCCGGCGCGGGCATCGACCATGAACAGGGCGACGTCGCAATTCTCGACCGCGGCCTGGGTCTGCATGCGCATGCGGCCGGGCAGGCTGTGGGGATCCTCATCCTCATAGCCGGCAGTGTCGATGATGGTGAAGTCGAGGCCCAGAAGATGAGCCTCGCCCTCGCGCCGGTCGCGGGTGACGCCGGGCTGGTCATCGACCAGCGCCAGCTTCTTGCCGACCAGGCGGTTGAAAAGGGTGGACTTGCCCACATTGGGCCGCCCGACAATGGCAACTGTGGGCAGCATGATGTGGGCCCGTTTCCTTTCTATCGCTGCCCTTAACGCAGCGCCGTCAGCTTGCCGTCATCGGCAAGGATGTAGAGCATGTTGTTGGCGACCACCGGCGAGAGCGACATGGACTTGTTCATGTCCACTGCCTGCTGGATGGTGCCGGTCGCCGGATCGACATAGTTCAGATCACCATGGGTCGATACCAGAATCAGGCGGCCACCGGCAAGGACCGGGCCGGTCCAGCGGATCGCCTTGTCCTTCTTCTTTTCCTTCTGCCAGCGGCGCAGCTGGCTGATCCAGCGGATCTTGCCGGTCGCGCGGGCGACGCAGAGCAGCTTGGCATCGCTGGTGACGGCAAACACCCACTCACCCGCGATCCAGGGGGTGGAGATGCCGGCGATGTTGATTTCCCACAGGCGCTGGCCGCTGGTGAGTTCATAGGAGGCCATGCGGCCGCCCTGGCCGATCGCGAAGACGCGGCCGCGGTCGATCACCGGATCGGCGTCGATGTCGGTCAGCGAGGCGACGGCGGTGGAGATGCTGGTGCGTGACAGCGCATCGCCCCACAGGGTGCGGCCATTTTCATAGCGATAGGCGTTGATCTCGCCCGAGCTGTAGCCCGCGATCACCGTGCCCTGCGCGGCGGCCGGGGCGGCCACGCCGAAAATGCCGGTCACCTGCAGCGTGCCGCTGTCGGTCCACTGGGTGGCGCCGTCGCTCTGGTTGAGGGCGAAGATCTGGTTATCCTGGCCCATCACATAGACATGGCCATTTTCCAGCGTCGGGGCGCCGCGCAGCGGACCGCCGGGATGAACCTTCCACCCGATCGAGCCATCGGCGACATTCATCGACACGACGTCGCCCACGCCGGTGCTGGCGAACAGCTTGTCGCCCAGGACGCTGACGCCACCGCCGAACAGGGCGCGGCCATTGCCTTCGGCCGGAAGGCTGGTCTGCCACAGCTTCTGGCCGGTGTTGGCATCCATCGCGATGACATGGGCGCCGGCGTCGATCACGAACAGCTTGCCGCCGGACACGACGGGGGCGGAGGCCAGGCGCGCTTGCGGCGTGCTGCCTTCGATCGATGCGGTCCAGGCCTGCTGCGGCGCTGCGCCCAGCGCCAGATGACCCATCGCCTTGGACGGATCGCCGCCCGGCTGCGACCATTGGTCATTGGCGTAGGATTCGGGCAGGGCGACGGGCACGTCGGCCAGGGTCGGATCGACTTCGATCCCCTGTTCGTTCGACAGGATCGAGGTGCGATTGCCGACCACCGGGGTCTTGGGGCCGCCCTTCTTGCCGCCGACCACGCCGCAGCCCGCGAGCATCGCAACCAGGGCGACGGTGGTCAGGGTACGGCCCATCGGGCCGATTTTCGTGATGCTGTGCTTAGCCATGCGCTTGCTTATCCCTGTACCGGTTCGGCGGGCGTTTCGACCGCATCAATTCCCAATAGCCCCGCCATCTGTCGCGCACGTGAACGGATCGACTGGGGCACATTCTCGTCCTTGGCCATGGCCGCGAACATCGGGCCGGCCAGTTCGGGCTTGCGCATCTTCATATAGGCGATGGCAACCAGTTCGCCGGCGCTGCCGAACCAGGGCGCACCCTCGACGGCGAGGGGCTTGAGGCGATCGACCACCTGCTGCGGCTTGAGCGCGTCGAATTCGATCGTGGTCTGACGGATGAGGGCCAGGTCGCGATAGGGCTGGTCGAGCGAGCTGTCCGCTGCCATTGCCTTATAGGCTTCGATCGCGGCCTTGTTGTCGCCCTTGCGCGCGGCGAGGCCGGCCTTCACCAGCAGGGCGGAGGCGCGATAGCCGGGCTGGCTGGCCTTGGCCAGGGCATCGACATCCTTGGCATCGGGCGTGCCGCCGCCGACCGCAGTCGCCAGCATCTTGTCCATCTGTTCGGACACGGCTTCCGACTGGGTCTTGCTGTAATGCTGCCAGTAGAGCCAGCCGCCAAAGGCGGCGAGGCCGACGATCAGCAGGACGGCCAGGGCGCGGCCATAACGCTGCCAAAAGGTCAGGAGCTGGTCCTGGCGGACGGCGTCATCGACCTCGCGCATGAAGGCTTCGCTGTTTTGCGGCGTCAGGGCCACGGGAATCTCCGAAAAATGGTCAGTAGGGGCAGCCGGAAGGCGGGATCATTAGCGGCGTGGCAGAGACTCGCAAATCACTTTTTCGGCCGATACACCTGATCATCGCCCGGAAAGCTGCGATTGCGCACCTCCGCGGCATAGCTTTCCGCCGCCTGGCTGATCGTTTCGGCAAGGTTGGCGTAGCGTTTCACGAAGCGGGCGGTGCGTTCGAACATGCCCAGCATGTCCTCCGCCACCAGCACCTGGCCATCGCACCGGGCCGATGCGCCGATGCCGATCACGGGTATGTCGACGCTGGTCGTGATGATGTCGGCCAGTTCCTCCATCACCCCTTCGACCACCATGCCGAAGGCGCCGGCAGCGGCCACGGCCTTGGCGTCGCCCAGGATCTTGGCATGTTCCTCCTGGCTCTTGCCGCGCGCGCCATAACCGCCCAGCGCATTCACCGCCTGCGGCGTCAGGCCGATATGGGCCATCACCGGGATGCCGCGCTGGGTGAGGAAGCGGATCGTCTCCGCCATCGCCTCGCCGCCTTCCAGCTTGACGCCGGCGCAGCCGGTTTCGGCCATGACGCGGCTGGCGCTGGCAAAGGCCTGCTGCGGCGATGCCTCATAGGAGCCGAAGGGCATGTCGACGAGGACGACGCTGTGATAGCTGCCGCGCACCACGGCGGCGCCATGGGCGATCATCATGTCGAGCGTGACCGGCAGGGTGGAGGGCAGGCCATAGATGACCTGCGCCAGCGAATCGCCGACCAGCAGCATGTCGCAATGCGGATCGAGCAGTTGCGCCTGGCGCGCGGTATAGGCGGTCAGCATCACCAGCGGCTCGTCGGTCTTGCCCTCGAACTTGCGGCGCTGGATCTGGGGCACGGTCAGCCGCTTCATCGGCGCGGGCGTGGGATTGGCGCGGCTGGTCGCGGTGTCGAGCGTGAAGGTCGTGGACATGGGCCGCGGTCTAGCCCAGCGCGGGGCGGCGTGCAAATGCCGGACCGGCCGGCGCGGCATGATGCGCGCGCCGGCCGGCCGTCCTGTCCGTGTCCGGTCGGATCAGAAGGAGAATTTGATCGTGCCGCCCCAGGTCTGCGGATCGCCGACCTGGCCGGCGATCAGGCCGGTATTGCCCGGTGCGACCTGAAGATTTTCGATATAGTTGACGTCGAAGGCGTTGCGCACCCAGCCGAACACATCGAAGCCTTCGCCGCGGAAGCCGGCGCGGACGTTGGTCAGGGCATAGCCCTTCACTTCGGTGTAGATGGATGGTGAGGCATTGCTGTTCCAGTGCGAACGGTAATTGCCGTCGACGCCCAGATAGAGCTGCCCGTCCTTCGCCAGCAGCGTGACCGGGATGTTATATTCCGCGCCGTAGGAGAAGGCCCATTTCGACACGCCGGGCAGGTTCTGCCCCGAGATGTCGCACTGGCGCGGACTGAGTGCGCCGGGGACGCCGGGCTGCGAATAATCCGGCGTGGCGCCCGACGGCTGGTAGGTGCCGCCGGACAATTCGGGCGGGCAGGGCGCGTCGACGAACTTCTTGTATTTGGCGTCGGTGAAGGCGCCATTGGCATAGGCGGTGAAGCGGTCGCTGGCGACGATCTTGAAATCCGCTTCGATCCCCTGCGAACGGACCTTGCCGGCATTGGCGAGATAGCCGCGCACCGTGCCGAACTGGCCGCCATTCACGGTTGCCTGGAAATTCTTGATGTCGGTGCGGAAGGCGGTGAGGTTGAAGGTCGCCCGGCGATCCAGGAACTGGGTCTTGAGGCCGATTTCATAATGATTGACCGATTCCGGCTTCACCGTGCTGGCGTCATAATTGACGGTGTTGTCGGCGTTGAGCGGCAGGCCATTCTGGTTGATGCCCAGCGTCTTGAAGCTCTTCGCATAGGTCGCATAGGCCAGCACGTCCGGCGCGATCTTGTAATTGACGTTGAAGTCATAGGTGAAGTTCCAGGCGCTGTCGGACGGGGAACTGACCTGCGGCTGATAGACGCCGCACTGTTGCGTCGTCCCCTTGATGGTGCCGGGCTCCGCAACCGTGGTGCAGCTGATGGCCTGGCCCTGCGCATTGGTGACGACACGCTGGTAGAAACCGGACTTCTTGTCATAGTTCAGGCGCACGCCGGGCTGGATGGTCAGGGCATCCGTGACCTTCCAGCTGAGCTGCCCGAACAGGGCGGCGCTGTCGGCCTTGAGCCATTGCGTGTTGCTGGCGGTCAGGCCCGCCAGAGTGGCCGGAATATTGGCGGGGTTGGTCGGGTCGGTCGAGGGGGCAAGGCTCCACTGGGCCGCATCTTCGCCCTGCTGTTCAGTGCCCTGGGTGTCGATCCGCTGCTTGAAGCCGAACAGGCCGACGACGAAGTCGATGTCCTTGCTTTCGTAATTATAGCGGAATTCCTGGCTATACTGGTCCTGCTGCGAGGGGTTCTGCGACTTGGAGACGATCGACAGGCCGGTGAAGTCGCGGTCATTTTCCGGCTTCCAGTCCCAGAAGCGCCAGGCGGTGACCGAGGTTAGCGTGCCGGGGCCGACATCCCATTTGATCTTGGCCGACACGCCGCCAATCTTGTTGCCGGCATTGAGGTTGGAATCGAGGTCGGTCAGTCGGTCATAGGGGTTGCGGCTGGGCACGACATAGCCCTGGGCAGCGGCCAGCGCATCATATTGGCGATTGAGCGGACGCTGGGTCTTGCCGACGCGCACGAAGGTGGTGCCGCAGCATTCGGGATCCTGCTTGCTATAGTCGCCCGACAAGGTGAGGCTGAAATCCTCGGTCGGCTGGAACAGCAACTGGCCGCGAATGCCCAGATTATCCTGCTCGTTGATCCAGCGCTGGCTGGTCACATTGTAGAGCGTGCCGCGGCGGCTGGTGGCGGCGACGGCGATGCGGGCGGCGATCGTGTCCGTCAGCGGGCCGGAAATGGCGGCCTTCGCCTGCTTGTAGTTCAAATTGCCGACCGTCAGTTCGGCGCGCCCCTCGAAGTCGAAGGTCGGCTGGTTGGTCGTGATGTTGATCGCGCCCGCCGTGGTGTTCTTGCCATAGAGCGTGCCCTGCGGACCGCGCAGCACTTCCACCTGGTTGACGTCGAGGAAGTCGAAGGTCGCGGCAGCGACGCGGCTGTTATAGACATCGTCGACATAGATGCCGACGCCCTGTTCAAAGCCGTCGCTGGTGAGGCCGAACGGCACGCCAAGGCCACGGATGTTGACCGAGGTGTTGCGTGGATTGGTGGTGTAGACCTGCAGCGTCGGCGCGAGCTGCTGCAGCTTCACGATGTTGAAATTGCCGGTCGCCTCGATGCTGTCGCCCTTCACCACGGAAATGGCCAGGGGCACTTCCTGCGCGGTTTCCTGACGGCGGCGGGCGGTGACGACAATCACGTCGCCGCGCGGGCTGCTGGCCTGCTGGTCATCGGCGGCAGCGGGTTGGGCGGCTTCGGCCGCAAAGGCGGCAGGCGTGACAAATGACGCGCTCGCCACGCTGGCGAGCAACAGAAAACGCGCAATCATGTTCTTCCCCTTGGTTCCGGAGGTCCGGTGAGTTTTGATCGCGGCGTTTCCGGTGGTCCGGTCAAAGCCGTGCTGGGGGCGTTTCTGGTGATGCGGCGTCCCCAGTGCCGCATCGGCATGCCATCCCCGACATGCCCTGATCTATGCGCTTGCCCTCCCTTGATCGGTCAGGCGGTCAGGCGCGTCTTTTCGGTGACGTCGATCTGCACGACGCGGGCGTCATGGACGGTCAATGTGATGGAGCCGAAGCGCAGCCCTTCCAGTACGTCGCGCACCTTGTCGATGCTGGCGATGATGTCGGGGCGCTGGCTTTCGGCGCGGCTGTGGCGAAGTTCGATGGTTCTATGTTCGGTCATGTTCATCCCTCTGGCCGCGTTTTAACTCAACTGCATTAGTAGACAAAAAAGCAAATATAAGGGGCGCGCAAGATTCTCTTGTCGCGCCCCGGCGATGTCTGGGGCCGATATCAGCTGGTCATGCGCAGCCCGTCGGACGGGCGATCGAGGCGCGCCATCGGCATGGCCGGGCGCATCTGGCGCACGGCGGACGCCTGTTCCTGCGCATTGTCGATCAGCCGTTCCAGCAGCGCCTGACCAAAGCCCCAGGCGCCCAGCCCCGAATCCGCGTTGATATGGCCGCTATGGCCGGCATCGACGAACTGGCTGCCCCAATTCTTGCCGATGCTGTGGGCGCGTTCGAAGAAGATATAGGGGTCGTTGCGACTGGCGACGAGAATCGACGGGAAGGGCAGGGGCGTGCGCGGCGTCGGGCCGAATCCGCCGATCGTCTCGGGCGTTTCCATCCGGTCGCAATCGGGCGGCGCGACCAGCAGCGCGCCGGTCACCGGCCAGCCATAGGCCTGGCTTTGCAGGGCACCCCACCAGGCGACGGCCAGGCAGCCCAGGCTGTGCGCCGCCAGGATGACCGGCCCATCCGCCTGACGAATGGCAGCGTCGAGCCGCGTGACCCAGGCATTGCGATTGGGGCTGGCCCAGCTGCCCAGGTCGACGCGCTGGCAATCGCCGCGTCCGCTGTCCCACAATGTCTGCCAATGATCCGGGCCGCTGTTGTTGAGGCCGGGGATGGTCAGCACGACCGGCTGGCGCGCGTCACCCGAATGTCCGAATCGCTCCATTATCCTTATCCTCGTCCTATATTCTGAGCCTCCCAAAATAATACTATTCATCTGGTAGACAATGGGCGAGCGCCGAAATGTGTCAGAATCTGGGCAACCTGAATGGCAGGTAAACGGGCGCGTCGACACCATGGCCGCGCGCCCGCATCAAGCCCCTGAACGGGCAGGGAAAAGCTACCAGGGGTAGATCAGCCCATAATATTGGTAGACGTTGCGGCCATAGGCATCGTCGAAGGCCGGCCGGTCCTCGTCCAGATAATGGGGCGCCTGTTCCAGCACCTCCTTGGCCAGTTCGATCACATAGCCGCCCTTGTCCATATCATAGGCCAGCATCGACCAGGGCAGGGGATAATGTTCGTTGCCCATGCCCAGGAAGCCGCCGAAGGACAGCAGCGCATAGCGCACATGGCCGCTGCGCTTGTCGACCATGAAATGGGAAATCTTGCCAAGCCTGTCGCCCTGGCGGTTGTAGACGGCGGTGCCCTCGACCCGGTCGGACGCGATCAGGTCATGGCGATGCGCGCTCATCATCTCGGCCATTGTCACTCTCCTGCAAAAACATTCTATTCTGATGCAACCATGGGGAACCGCTGGGGTTCCTCCGCTTCACAGCAAGGAGCATCGGCATGAAGATCAATCGCAGCGGTTCGGCGGCCTGGAGCGGCGGCCTGAAGGACGGCAAGGGCACGATCTCGACCCAGAGCGGCGCGCTCGACGCCTATCCCTATGGCTTCGCGACCCGGTTCGAGGGCATGCCGGGCAGCAATCCGGAAGAACTGATCGCGGCGGCCCATGCCTCCTGCTTCACCATGGCATTGTCGCTGATCCTGGGCGAAGCCGGACTGACGGCGGAGAAGATGGAGACGAGCGCGGTCGTCACGCTGGAGCAGCAGGAGGGCGGATTTGCCATCACCGCGAGCAAGCTGACGCTGAAGGCGAAGATCCCCGGCGCCGACGATGCGACCTTCCAGGAACTGGCGGCGAAGGCGAAGGCCGGATGCCCGGTATCGAAACTGCTGAAGGCCGATATCAGCCTGGATGCGGAACTGCTGGCCTAACCAGTCGCGATACGCCTGGCGTGGCGATGTTCACGCCAGGCGATATAGAGACCGCTGGCGATGATCAGTGCGGCGCCGACCCAGGTGGTCCACATCGGCCAGTCGCCCCAGATCGCCCAGCCCAGCAGGGTGGTCCACAGGATCGAGCTATAATCCATCGGCAGAACCACCGACACCGGCGCCCAGCGCAGCGCGGCGGTGAGGCAGAGTTGCGCGATGCCGCCGAACAGGCCGATCATCAACAACAGGCCCCAGGTCTGCGCGTCATGCGCCTGACCATAAAAGAGCATGCCGATGCCGAGCGGTGGGACTGACAGGGCCGTGAACCAGAAGACGACGACCCCCGCGCTCTCGGTGCGGCCCAGTTCCCGCAGCACCAGGCTGACGCTGGCCGTCACCAGCGCGGCGGTGATGGCGACGGCAACGCCCATCGGCGGGAAATGGCCGCCTTCGGGCCGGACCATGATGAGGACGCCCAGAAAGCCGATCAGGACCGCAGCCCAGCGATGGATGCCCGTCGGCTCGCGCAGGATCAGCGCCGACAGGATCGTGCCGAAGATCGGCATGGTGAAGCCGATCGTCGTCGCCTCGGCCGGCGGCAACAGGATGTAGGACAGGAAATTGAGCGCCATGCCGGTGAGGCCGATGACCATGCGGGTCGCATGGACACTGATCCGCCGGGTGCGGATGGCGCCGATGCCGCTGCTCATCGCCAGCCAGGCGAAGACCACGGGCAGGGCAAGTGCCTGACGGTAGAACAGGGTTTCGACCAGATGGACGCCATGGGCGTCGGCAACCCGACCGGTCACGAACATCACCGCCAGACAGATGACCGCGACCAGGCGCAGGCCGATGGCGAAGAGCGGGCGATGCGGGCGGGACGGGGCGGCGGCGCTGGACACGCCGCTTCCTTAACCCGGTTACGCGATGGCGCAACCGGGCTGGGTCGGGTTTCTTACTTGAGCGGCTTGCGGAATTTCAGCGTCATGCGGTCGCTCTCGCCGATCGCAACATACTTCGCCCTGTCAACTTCGCCGTTACGCAAAGTCGGCGGCAGGGTCCAGACGCCCTTTTCCCAGTCGGCCGTGTCCTTGGGATTGGCGTTCACTTCCGATGCGCCGACATATTCGAAGCCCGCGCCTTCCGCGATGCGGCGGATGGTCGAGACCTTGAGATAGCCGCTGCTCTTTTCCAGCGCCGTGTCGCGATCCTCGGGCAGGCGATGGTCGACGATGCCCAGCGTGCCGCCGGGCTTGAGCATGGCGAAAAAGGCCTTGAAGGTCGCATCCTCGCTGCCGCCCATGACCATGTTGTGGACATTGCGGAAGGTCAGCACGGTGTCGACGCTGTTGGCCGGGATGCTGGCGGCTTCCTCGGGATAGGCGACCAGCTTCACCTTGTCATAGGCCTGCGGCTTTTCGGCCAGGAACTTCTTGTAGCCGTCAAGATAGCGGCCGGTGGGCTGGAGCGCGTAGAAGCTGCCCTTGTCGCGCAGCAGCGGCGCCAGGATTTCCGTGTACCAGCCGCCGCTGGGCGCCCATTCCACCACCGTCTGGGTCGGCGTCACGCCAAAGAAGGCGAGCGTTTCCTGCGGATGGCGATATTTGTCGCGGGCGACATTGGCCGGGGTGCGGCTGGACGCGCCGATGGCGGCTGCCACCGGATCGGCGCCATGGCCGGCATGCTGGGCGACGGCCGCGCCCAGCGGCAGGAGGGCAAGGGCAGCGGCAAGCGCGATCGATCGGCGGGGAAAAGCGGACATGGGCAACCTCTCAACGGATCTGGAGCGCAGGGTGTGCCGTGCCCGCATCCCACTGGCAAGGAAATCCGGTGCTTATGGACCGGCCGGTCAGGACCAGCTGCCCGCGATCGATTCCGCCGTGGCGTCGATCTCGGCCGGTTCATCCTCGCCGGTCAGCGCATAGGACATGTCGCCGCGCCGCCAATAGGCCACCGACTGGGCGCCCTCGCGCACCGAATCCGGCCGCTCTGGGGCGTCGGTGCGCCGGTGCATGGCATAGATGGACAGGTCGCGCCCTTCGGGCGTGCGCAGCGCGATCAGCAGCGCGGGCGTGCGTTCACCGGGGAAGAGCTGGACATCGGTCACGCGCCAGTCGGCGGGCAGGCCGGGAATGTCGATATGGGTGCTGGCCAATATCTCGCGCGGGTCGAAGCTGGGTGATTCGATCTGCCCCTGCATCCGGGCGCGGATCATGGCGACGCGGTGGGAGGTTGCGGCATCGACCACATAGGCGGGCGGCCCGTCGCGTACCATGAGAAGGGCAACGAAGCTTGCCGCCAGCAGGGCAAGGCCGCCGCCGGCGCCAATCGCAAAGCGACGATGGCGCGCGGCCGGCGGGTGGAGCGCGCTCACCTGTGCCGCCATGGTTTCGGGCAGGGGCGCGCGGTCCTGCGCCAACAGGCGCAGCCCGGTGCGGGCGCTGAGGTCGCCCATCACCTGCGCGGCGAGGTCGGGCCGGCGCGACAGGCGGGTCTCCACCGCAAAGCGCCGGCCGGGATCGAGCTGGCCGTCGACATAGGCCATCAGTTCGATCTCCGAAGGATCCTCACTCATCCTGTCCTCCTACGATGCGCAGCCGATCGCGCGGCTGCCTGTCTCTGTCCTGTCGCAATGTCGCCCGCGCACGGGCAAGGCGCGACATTACCGTGCCGACCGCTATGCCCAGAAGGTCGGCGCTTTCCTGATAGCTCAGCCCTTCGACCACGGTCAGGTGCATGACGGCGCGCTGATGGTCGGGCAGGTCGGCAAAGGCGCGGGCGACCTGTATCAGGTCGGCGCGTACCTCCTGTTCGGGATCGGCATGATCGACCTGGATCTGGGCAAAGGCCAGATTGCGGCGCGTTTCCGCCGCCTCGCGCCGCTTGGCCGAGATGAAGACATTGTGGACGATGGCCAGCAGCCAGCGGCGGCGGCTGCGATCGGGCTGGAACTGGTCGCGCCGTTCGATCGCGCGCATCACGGCGTCCTGCACCACATCGTCGGCGACGACATGGTCGCGCGACAGGGCGCGGGCATAGCGGCGCATGGCGCGCAGGTCCGCCTCCATTTCCATGTCCGTCCGCTTGCCCGTCATCCACATCATTCCATTGGGGCGCCCGCCAGTTCGCGATAGACGCGCGCCACCGAATCCAGGACATGGTCCCAGCGATAGTCGCCTGCCGTCGCCTCCGCCGCGCGGCCGAGCCGCCGCCTTAGGCCGGTGTCGCGGACGAGGGAAGCCAGGCCGCCGGCATAGGCGCTAACGTCTCCCGGCGGGACCAGCAGTCCGTTGACGCCATTATCGATCAGGGCGGACGCGCTGGGGACGTCGGCCGACAGGACGGCAAGGCCGCTGGCCATTGCCTCCAGATTGACGTTGCCGAACGCCTCCGTGACGCTGGGATTGACCAATATGTCGGCGCTGGCGACCAGCGCGCCGAGGCGCGCCCCTTCGACATGGCCGGCAAAGCTGGCATTGGGCAGATGGCGGGCGAGGGCATCGCGCGCCGGGCCATCGCCCAGGATCAGCGGGCGCAGCGACAGACCGTTGGCGCGCGCCGCCATGATGGCGTCGGCGAAGATGTCGAGCCCCTTTTCCCGGACCAGCCGGCCGAAGAAGAGCGGCATGACATCGTAGGGCGCATAGCCAAGCTGGGCGCGCAGGCTTTCATCTCGCATCGCCGGATGAAAGACGGATCGATCGACGCCCCGGCTCCAGAGCGCGATGCGCTCGGCGCCATGGATTGCGGCGAGGTCCGCAGCGATCGGCGGGGTCGGGGCGAGGATGCGGTCGCAATCGCCATAGAAGCGATCGAGATAGGCCACGACCTGCCGCCGCAGGAAGCCGAGGCGGTAATAAGCAAGATAGGTCTCGAACCGGGTGTGCAGGCTGGCGACGGTCGGCACGGCGTTGCGCCGCGCCCAGTTCAGCGCCTGCCGGCCGAGCAGGTCGGGCGCGGACAGATGCACGATGTCAGGCTGGAACGCCTCCAGATCGGCGCGGGCGGCACGGGGCAGGCCGATCGCGAGCCGATATTCCGGGCGACCGGGAATGCAGAGCGAGCGCACCGATCGGACATCGCCGGCCGAGGCGAAGGCCGGCGTCGGCGCGGTCGGCGAATAGATGCGCACCTCTGCCTTATGTTGGTCCAGCATATGCCGGACCAGGCGGTTGAGCGCTCGGTTCGCGCCATCGCGCACGCAATCATAATTGCCCGAAAACAGCGCGATCTTCAGCGGCCGGGATGATGTCGGCGCCGTGGCGACCGGCAGGGCGGCATGAATATGGGCGCGAAGGGAAGAGAGCGGGGAATGCAGCGTCATGCCCCGCTTACGCTTGTCGGATCGCGCCTATTCCATCGATGGGCAATTAAAATTGACGAATGATGCGCAGGCCGGCGGTGGGGCGGAAGATATCGCCGCGTGGCCGTTCCGCGCCAAGGCCCGCCTGCATGGCGAAATTGCCGCCCAGTTGCTGGTGCAATTGCGGCATCAGCAGCAGGCCGCCCTCGCTGCCGCCCTGATAATTGATCTCCAGCCCCAATACCTGCCCTTCGCGGCTGTCGTAGAAGGTTGAGTGGTTGAGGATCACGCCGTTGCGGCCATGGCCGCCCGACAGCTTTACGTCGGCAAGCCCTGCCATCGTCACGCTGCTCCAGCGGCTATTGTAGCGATGGGCCACCATATAGGCGAAACTGCTGCGATATTGTTTGGCGCGGCGGTCATAGATGCCGAGATATTGGACGCCATGACCGGTGCGTCCGCCGCCGGTGGTGCCGAAACTCGCCTGCAGACCCAGTTTCAGTTCAGCAAGCCGGCCGTTGACGAAGGGCAGTTCGCCCTCGATCGCGAAGCCGTCGGCAAAGGCATATTCGATTTCCGGCGCCCAATGGACGGCGTCGTCATCGCCCGATAGCGGAACGGTCGCCAGCGTATTGACCTCCAGTTCGCCGCGCTTGGCGCCCAGCGGCCGCATCATGTCGAAGATCATCGGTTCGGGCACGTCGGGATAGGCGTCTGACGCCAGCGCGGCATCGCCCAGAAAGGCGCTCGCCATGGCGGCAAGGCCATGGCGCGAAAGGGATCGAACGGACAAGAAAGGCTGCTCCCGCGATGAGGATGTGACGATTCACATCCCCGTCTACGCGGGAGCGGAAGCCTTTATTCCCTGAGGGTCAGAGACAGGCTTCGAGGAAGGGCTGGTCGAAGCCGAACATGCGGGCCTTGTCGAGCGTATAGGGGCGCAGGCCCATCGAGCGATATTCGCCGATGATCTTACCGCTGTCATCCTCGTCATGATATTCGAACTTGAACAGTTCCTGGGTGACGATGACGTCGCCTTCCATGCCGATCACTTCGGTCACGTTGGTGACGCGGCGCGAACCGTCGCGCAGGCGCTTCACCTGGACGATCAGGTCGACCGAGTCGGCGATCTGCTTGGAAATGGCTTCCTTCGGGATCTTGATGTCGCCCATCAGGATCATGTTTTCCATACGGCCCAGGCATTCGCGCGGGCTGTTGCTGTGGAGCGTACACATGGAACCGTCATGGCCGGTGTTCATCGCGGCGAGCAGGTCGAAACATTCCGCGCCACGAATTTCGCCCAGGATGATGCGGTCCGGGCGCATACGCAGGGCGTTCTTGACGAGATCGCCGATGGTGATCGCGCCCTGGCCTTCCAGGTTGGGCGGACGGGTTTCGAGCGGCAACCAGTGCGGCTGCTGCAGGCGCAGTTCGGCCGCGTCCTCGATGGTCAGCACGCGCTCGCCCGGATCGATCATCTTCGACAGCGCGTTGAGCATCGTCGTCTTGCCCGAACCGGTACCGCCCGAAATGACGATGTTGAAACGGCAGGCGCCGGCGATCTTGAGTGCGGTCGCCATCTTCTGGTTCATCGCGCCCCATTGGGCGAGCATGTCGATGGTGATCGGCTTGGCTGAGAATTTACGGATCGAGATGGCCGTGCCCTTGAGGCTGAGCGGCGGCACGATCACGTTGACACGCGAACCGTCGGGCAGGCGGGCGTCGGCCAGCGGCGTGGTCTGGTCGACGCGGCGGCCGACCTTGTTCACGATGCGCTGGGCGATCTGGAACAGATGTTCTTCATCGCGGAACTTGATCGGTGCGATCTGGAGCTTGCCCTTCTTTTCGACATAGGTCTGTTCCGGGCCGTTGACCATGATATCGCTGATGTCCGGGTCGGCCAGCAATTCCTCGAGCGGGCCGAGGCCCAGAAGCTCGTCGACCAGCACCTTTTCCAGCGCGAACTGCTCGCGCCGGTTGAGCGTCAGCTTCAGTTCTGCGAGCACTTCCATGATGATCGGCCGGAATTCCTCCGCCAGTTCATCCTTGGTGAGGGTCGCGGCCGCTTCGGGATCGACGCGTTCGAGCAGGCGGGGAAGCACCTGTTCCTTGATCTTGTGAACCGACGCCTCGAACCCTTGCGGGCCGGCATCGGCGACATGTTCGGCATTGGCGCGTTCGGACAGGCGCGACATGGCGTCCGCATTGCGCTGCATCTGGCTGGTCGGCGCCGACAGCGGATCGAGCGGAATTTCGCCCGGCAGGGCCGCCAGGTCGAGCGGCGGGAACTGCTCGCCGCCGCGCGGGGCCTCCTCGCGCGCTGCGCCGCCGCTGTGCATCGGTCGGGCGACGCCGAAACCCGGCTTGATGCCGGCAGGTCCATTTTTCCGTCCAAATGCGCTCATAACTCTCCGCCGGAATTCTGCGATCGGGCCAGCCACCCCAAAATGGGCCGATTCACCATGGCTGGAGAAGGTGAATAAGCTGGAAACTTTGACAAATGGCTAATGCGCCGGTGCCCATTCTGAGGATCGCGGATCGCCGGCAAGGATGGCGCCGTACCGGATCGGGGTGAAGGGCGGGGCACGGTTACCCGACATTAACCAATCTCGCCGATAGGGATTGCAGGCTTTCAGGATTTCGGTGCCATGCGAACCTTGTCCATCGTCATTCCCGTTTTCAACGAACAGGATGGCATCTCCCTTTTCCTTGATGCGGCACGGCCTGCTGTGGATGAGGCGCTGTCCCTGATCGGCGCTGACGCGCGCGCCGAATATCTGTTCGTCGATGATGGCAGCGCGGACCGCACCGGTGACGTGCTGGAGATATTGTCGCGGTTCAACCCGGACCTGCGCTATGTCCGGCTGTCGCGCAACTTCGGCAAGGAGGCCGCCCTGGCGGCCGGCATCGACCATGCTGTCGGAGACGCGGTCATCCCGATCGATGTCGATCTGCAGGACCCGCCCGAAGTGATCGTCGACATGGTTCGTCTCTGGCTCGCTGGTGCCCAAGTGGTCAACGCGCGGCGGGCCGATCGATCGAGCGACAGCTGGTTCAAGCGCTGGAGCGCGCGGGGCTTCTATGCGCTGCTCAACCGCCTGTCCGATTATCCCATTCCCGAAAATGTCGGTGATTTCCGCCTGCTTGACCGGCAGGCCGTCGATGTCGTCAAGCAATTGGGGGAACAGGCCCGGTTCAACAAGGGCCTGTTTTCCTGGATCGGCTTCCGGGTCGCGACGGTCGATTATATCCGGGCGCGGCGGGAAACCGGACGCAGCAAATGGGGACTGGGCAAGCTCTGGTCCCTGGCCGTGGACGGCATCACCGCGTCGACCACCATGCCATTGCGCATCTGGTCCTATGTCGGTGGCGCGATCGCGCTCATTGCCTTTGCCTATGCCGGTTTTCTGGTCGTGCATACGCTGGCGACCGGCGTCGACGTGCCCGGCTATGCCTCGATGATGGTTGCCGTGCTGGGCCTTGGCGGGCTTAACCTGCTCAGCCTGGGCATCATGGGCGAATATGTCGGGCGGATCGCCCGCGAGGTGCGGCAGCGGCCACTATATATCGTCGCCGCCGATGCCGGGGCGCGCAACGTCGGGGGCGCCGCGACCCCGACGCTCGATCAACTGGAAAGGGACGAAGAATGGATCGCTCAGCCTATACGAGCATGAATGCTCAGGAGGGCGAACATTGGTGGTTCGTCGCCCGCCGCGCCATCATCGATGGCCTGATCCGCGATCATGTCGCCTTGCCCGATGACGCCCGCATCTTGGAAGCCGGCTGCGGTACCGGCGGCAATCTGGCGCTTCTGGCGCAGCATGGTAGCGTCGATGCGCTTGAATATGATGACGAAGCACGGGCCATCGCGGCCGCGCGGGGCGTCGCCACCGTGGAGGCAGGCGCCTTGCCGGAGAAGGTCGGCTTCGGCGATCGGCGCTATGACCTGATCGCCCTGCTCGACGTGCTGGAGCATGTCGACCAGGATGAAGCGTCGCTCACCGCACTGCGCGGCCGGCTTGCGGCAGGCGGGCGACTGCTCGTCACCGTGCCGGCGGTTCCCTGGCTATGGTCCGATCATGACGTGCTGCACCATCACAAGCGCCGCTATACCCATGATGGCCTTGCTGGCGTCGCCGCGGCGGCCGGCTTGCGGGTTGAGGCATCGGGCTATTTCAACAGCCTGTTGTTCCCGCTCGCCGTTGCCCAGCGGATGGCGCATCAGTTGCTTCGGCGGGAAGCACCGCTCGATGCCCGCCCGGCCCCCTGGCTCAATCGCTCGCTGCAACAGGTGTTCGCGGCCGAACGCCACATGCTGGGCCGCATCAATTTCCCGATCGGCCTGTCACTTTACGCGATTCTCTCCGCCTGATCCTGGCTGCCGGAAATTATGCGGACTGAACCATAGTCCGTCCCAGCACCGGGCTGGTTCGCTGGCAGGAACAGGTGTGGGCCTTGCCGGTCGCACCAGGGCGGGCATGGCGGGCAGGGGCGCGAAATAGGATCCCTTGGGGAAGGCGGCAAAGGTCTGGTCCCACGCCTTCGATACCGAACAGCGCACTTCGGGCGCAGGCGGATGGACAAGCGCGCGGCGGATTTCGGCCAGTCCCGTCAGGCTGCCGATCAGCAGCATGGCGATCAGCCAGGTGCGCCGTTCGGTCCCATTGCCCAGCTCATCGGCGAGCATCGCTGCCAGGATGGCCAGCGCGGCGATGGATGCCCGCGCCATGAAATCGATCGACCATCCGATCTGCACGAACGGGATCAGCATCAGCCAGGCGAAGGCCAGCCAGAGCGTGTCTCGGCCAAATCGCGACGGTCGGGCGACCAACAGCAACGGCACCAGATAGGGCAGGGTTTCGATCCCCTGGAACATCAACCATTGCAGCGGCGGGATCGGCTGGAATCTTAGTCCCACGTCCGCGCCAGATGCCGCGCCGAGATAAAGAAGGGACGGGACGGCCAACAGGCTGGCCAGAGCCGGAAGCAGCATGTCGGCGATACGCAGCCGGCGCGCCGCCAGGGTACGGATGCCGGCCAGCGCGGCGAAGGGCATCGCGCCCATCAGTCCGAGCGGAGACCATAGGGCCGTCAACGGCAGCAGTGCGAGATAGGACGCCAATGGCAATCGTTCGCGGCGCCAGAGCAGATAGCCCATCGCCCCGATCCAGCCGGACATGGCATGTTGCGGAACCCAGAAGGCCAGGGTGATGGTCGAGGAATATTGGAGGCCGATCCAGTCCTCCAGATGGTCGCCCAGCCGGCCATTGAGGACCAGGTCGCCGATCGCGTCTATGCCGCTGAAGCCGAGGAAGACGAGCAGCGCGACCAGTCGACCGCGCCGGCCGTCGAACAGTTGCGCGGCAAGCGCGAGAGTCAGGCCCAGCAGCAGGGAATTTTGCGCCAGCAATGCGATATCGCCCGCGCGCACGCCCAGCGCCTTGTAGAGCAGGGCAGGGGCGAGGAACATGCCGATCGGCGCCCGCAACAGGTCGGGGACAGCCCGTTCGGTATAGACGAAGGGCCAGGGATTGACGGCCATGTCGCGAAGCGCGGCGAGCCGCACCTGCCAGTCGACATTGGCATAGAAGAACCGGCCTTCGCCGCCGAGCATCAGCAGCAGCAGAGAGACCCCCGTGCATAGCAGCAGCGTGCCGATGCTCGGTCCCGATCGGTCGGGCATGGTGCGCAGCATGACGGTGCACAGCCCGCCGATCAGCAGCAGGGCGAGGGGATAGGCCCAGAACGGGGCGACGTCCAGGAAGCGCCAGAGCAGCAACTGGTCGAGGCCGAGCCAGGCAAACAGCGCGGCGATCAGCCAGCCGGCCGGAACGGTGTGCGCGAGCAGGCCGCCAGAGCCGGCCGGTGGCGCAGAAACAGCGGTCTTGGCGGCGAGGGCGGTCATCGGCGGGCGGCACTCACAAGAAAAAGGGGCGCAAAGCGCGCCCCTTGGTCCGTTCGTCTGGCATGAATGCGGCAGGTTGGAAAGAGCCTGGCTCCCCCATCGGCCTGCGCGCCAGGAAGCCTCAGCCCGCCTTTTCGGCGAGAACCGTCAGGCCCTTTTCATTGACCTCGGCAAAGCCGCCCTGGACCGGGATGATTTCCGGCGCGGCGCCAGCCGATGCGAAGATCTGGATCGCGCCATCGCGCACGGTCGACATGAAGGGCGCATGGCCCTCCAGCACGCCGAAGTCGCCATCGGTGCCGGGAACGACGACCTGATAGACCTCTTCCGAGCGGACGAGCTTTTCAGGAGTCACGAGTTCGAAATGCAGTGCCATTCTAAAATCTCCCCCCTCCCTTCCAGGGAGGGGCCGGGGGTGGGTGCCATCGCGATGCGATGGCCTGCGCCCTAGCCGAGAGACAGGAAGCGCGCTTCGCTCGCTACCCACCCCTCAATCCCCTCCCTTGGAAGGGAGGGGAGGGTTTGTTGCTTAGGCTGCTTCGGCAGCCAGCTTCTTCGCCTTTTCGATGGCTTCGTCGATGCCGCCGACCATGTAGAAGGCGTTCTCGGGCAGATGGTCATATTCACCATCGACCACGGCCTTGAACGACTTCACCGTGTCTTCGATCTGGACGAACTTGCCCGAGATGCCGGTGAAGACTTCGGCGACGTGGAACGGCTGCGACAGGAACTTCTGGATCTTGCGCGCGCGGGCAACGGTGATCTTGTCCTCTTCCGACAGCTCGTCCATGCCCAGGATCGCGATGATGTCCTGCAGCGACTTGTACTTCTGCAGGATCGACTGGACGGCACGGGCGGTGTCGTAATGTTCCTGGCCGACGACGCGGGGCTCCAGAACGCGGCTGGTCGAGTCCAGCGGATCGACCGCCGGATAGATGCCCAGTTCCGAAATGGCGCGGTTGAGAACGGTGGTGGCGTCAAGATGCGCGAACGAGGTCGCCGGCGCCGGGTCGGTCAAGTCGTCCGCGGGGACGTAGACGGCCTGCACCGAGGTGATCGAGCCCTTGTTGGTCGAGGTGATGCGTTCCTGCAGCTGACCCATGTCGGTCGCCAGGGTCGGCTGATAGCCCACGGCCGAAGGAATACGGCCGAGCAGAGCCGACACTTCCGCGCCCGCCTGGGTGAAGCGGAAGATGTTGTCGACGAAGAACAGCACGTCCTGGTTCTCGACGTCGCGGAAATATTCGGCGATCGTCAGGCCCGACAGGGCGACGCGGGCACGGGCGCCCGGCGGTTCGTTCATCTGGCCATAAACCAGGGCCACCTTCGAACCTTCGCTGATCGCGTTGCCGTCGGCATCCTTGGCGATGACGTTGGCGTCGAGGAATTCATGGTACAGATCGTTACCTTCACGGGTGCGTTCACCCACGCCCGCGAAGACCGAGGTGCCGCCATGGCCCTTGGCGATGTTGTTGATCAGTTCCTGGATGAGAACGGTCTTGCCCACGCCGGCGCCGCCGAACAGGCCGATCTTGCCGCCCTTGGCATAGGGGGCCAGAAGGTCGATGACCTTGATGCCGGTGACCAGGATCGAGGCGTCGGTCGACTGGTCGACGAACTCGGGTGCCTTGGCATGGATCGGCGAACGCAGTTCGGTGGCGACCGGGCCGCGCTCGTCAATCGGCTCGCCGACGACGTTCAGGATGCGGCCGAGGGTAGCCGGGCCGACCGGAACCGAGATCTGCGCGCCGGTGTCGGTGACTTCCTGGCCGCGGGTCAGACCGTCGGTCGAGTCCATCGCGATGGTGCGGACGGTGTTCTCACCCAGATGCTGGGCGACTTCCAGCACCAGGCGCTGGCCGTTGTTGCTGGTTTCCAGCGCCGAAAGGATCGCCGGAAGCGCATCGGGGAAGGTCACGTCGACGACGGCGCCGATGACCTGCGAGATGCGGCCTACATTGTTGGTGGTTGCCATGACTATGTCCTTGCCTGCTTGTCCTTAGAGGGCTTCGGCGCCCGAGATGATTTCGACGAGTTCGGTGGTGATCGCGGCCTGGCGGCTGCGGTTATACTGGATCGTCAGCTTGTTGATGAGGTCGCCGGCATTGCGGGTCGCATTGTCCATCGCGGTCATCGACGCACCCTGTTCGGACGCGTTGTTTTCCAGCAGCGCCTTGAAGAGCTGCACCGTGACGTTGCGCGGCAGCAGGTCGTCGAGGATCGCTTCCTCGCTCGGCTCATATTCCACCGTGGCGGCGATCGCGTTGCGGTCGGCGTCGGCGGGGATCTTCACCGGGATGATCTGCTGTTCGGTCGGGATCTGCGCGAGCGCCGACTTGAAGCGCGAATAGAAGAGATGGGCGACGTCGAACTTGCCGTCGAGGAACATCTGGCTGAGTTCCTGCGCCACCGCCTGGGCCTGGGCAAAGCCCGGCTCCTTGGCACCGGTGGTGTCGTAATTGGCGACGATCTTGCCCGGATAGGTGCGGTTGATGACCGGACGACCCTTGCGGCCGATCAGGTAGAACAGCACCTTCTTGCCATCCAGCTCCAGCGCGCGGGCCTTGGCCAGCGCGGCCTTAACGATATTGGCGTTGAACGCGCCGGCAAGGCCGCGATCGCTATTGGCGACGACCAGCAGATGGACTTCGTCCTTGCCAGTGCCGGCGAGCAGCGGCGAAGCGCCTTCGCCCGAGCCACCGGCGATCTTGGTCGCCAGGCTCGCGACGACCGCTTCCAGTCGCTCGCTATAGGGGCGGGCAGCTTCGGCAGCGGCCTGCGCCTTGCGCAGTTTGGCCGCGGCGACCATCTGCTTCGCCTTGGTGATCTTCTGGGTCGACTTCACCGACCCGATGCGCAGCTTCAGTTCCTTGAGGCTAGCCATAGTTCAAATATTCCGAGCAAGGGCCAAACGGCCCGCGAGACCAAAGAAACCGACGCCCATGGCGCCTTCGAACCAGCGCATCGCGCTGCTCTGCCCCACTTTGCGGCCCGCCTTGGTGGCGAGCAGCGCGAGCAGGGCGCACCACAGGAAGCCCAGCCCATAGACGATCGCGATCAGCAGCATGCCCTGCCACGGCGCATCCGGGCCAGTGCCCACGAACTGCGGCAGCGCGGCGAGGAAGAAGATCGCGACCTTGGGGTTCAGCACGGTGCTGACCAGGCCTTGAGCGAAGGGCGATCCGCCGATCCGGACCTTGGGCGTTTCGCTTGCCGGCGCCGGCTTGATCGCGCCGCGCAGCAGGCCAAAGCCCATCCAGGCCAGATAGAGGGCACCGGCGATCTTAACGCCCAAGAACAGCCCCGGCACCGCATTCAGCACGCTGAGGAAGCCGAAGCCGCACAACAGCATGTAGAACAGGCCGCCGAGCTGTATGCCGCCGATCGCCGCCATTCCCGCCTTGAACCCGCGGCGCGCCGCGTGGCCGGCCACCAACATGGTGTCCGGCCCCGGCAGCAGCACCAGACCGATCGACATCACGGTCCAGGCAAGAAGGGAATGGGCGGTCAGCACAGCGTCTTAAGCGAAGGTCTTGCCGAACGAGTCCAGCGCAGCCTTCAGCTTGCCCTTGGCGTCGTCGCCCAGATCCTTGCTGTCGCGGATCGCGGTCAGCACTTCGGGGTGGTCGTGACGCAGATAGGCGAGCATCAGCTCTTCATAACGGGTCACGTCCTTGACCGGGATGCCGTCCAGATAGCCGTTGGTGCCGGCGAAGATCGACGCGGTCTGCTCTTCGAACGGCAGCGGCGAGAACTGGCCCTGCTTCAGCAGTTCGGTCAGGCGCGCGCCGCGGTTCAGCAGCTTCTGGGTCGAGGCGTCGAGGTCCGAACCGAACTGGGCGAAGGCCGCCATTTCGCGATACTGGGCCAGCTCCAACTTGATCGAGCCCGAAACCTTCTTCATCGCCTTGGTCTGCGCGGCCGAGCCGACGCGCGACACCGACAGGCCGACGTTGATGGCCGGACGGATGCCCTGGTAGAAGAGGTTGGTTTCGAGGAAGATCTGGCCGTCGGTGATCGAGATCACGTTGGTCGGAATATAGGCCGACACGTCGCCTGCCTGGGTCTCGATGATCGGCAGCGCGGTCAGCGAGCCATTGCCATTGGCGTCGTTCATCTTCGCAGCGCGTTCCAGCAGGCGGCTGTGCAGATAGAAGACGTCGCCCGGATAGGCTTCACGGCCCGGAGGACGACGCAGCAGCAGCGACATCTGACGATAGGCGACGGCCTGCTTGGACAGATCGTCATACACGATCACGGCGTGCATGCCGTTGTCGCGGAAGAATTCGCCCATGGTGACGCCGGTATAGGGCGCCAGATACTGGAGCGGAGCGGGCTCCGAAGCGGTCGCGGCGACGACGATCGAATATTCCATCGCGCCATTTTCTTCGAGCTGCTTGACGATCTGCGCGACGGTCGAACGCTTCTGGCCGACGGCGACGTAGATGCAGTAGAGCTTCTTGCTTTCGTCGTCGCCCGCGTTGATGCCCTTCTGGTTGATGAAGGTATCGATCGCGACGGCGGTCTTGCCGGTCTGGCGGTCACCGATGATCAGTTCGCGCTGGCCACGGCCGACGGGGACGAGGGCGTCGATCGCCTTCAGGCCGGTCTGCACGGGCTCGTGCACCGACTTGCGGGGGATGATGCCCGGCGCCTTGACTTCGACGCGCTTGCGCTCGGTATATTCGATCGGACCCTTGCCATCGATCGGGTTGCCGAGGCCGTCGACGACGCGGCCCAGCAGACCCTTGCCGACGGGAACGTCGACGATGGTGCCGGTGCGCTTGACGGTGTCGCCTTCCTTGATCTCGGCGTCCGAGCCGAAGATCACGATGCCGACATTGTCGGCTTCGAGGTTGAGTGCCATGCCCTGAACGCCATTGGCGAACTCGACCATTTCGCCCGCCTGGACGTTGTCGAGGCCATGGACGCGGGCGATGCCGTCACCCACGGTCAGAACGGAACCGACTTCGCTGACCTGCGCTTCGGTGCCGAAATTGGCGATCTGGTCCTTGATGACCTTCGAAATTTCTGCGGCGTTGATATCCATGTTCAGCCTTTCATCGCCAGGGCGAGACTATTCAAACGGGTGCGGATGGAGGAATCGATCATCTGGCTGCCGATCTTGACGACCAGCCCACCCAGGATCGCGGGATCGACCTTGGCCTCGACGGCGACGTCGCGGCCGACACGCGCCTTGAGGCCCTTGGCCAGCGCGGTCAGTTGAGTCTTGGTGAGCGGATGCGCGCTCGTCACTTCGGCGCGGGCCTCGCCCTTGTGATTCGACAGCAGCGTCTCATAGGCGCGGATGACCGCGGGAAGCTGCGAGAGGCGACGGTTCTGGGCGAGTACGCCCAGGAAATTCGTCGTCAGCGGATCGATCGACATGGCGGATGCAACCGCCGCGATCGTCTTACCCGCTGCGTCGCGGCTGAGAACGGGACTGTTGATCAGGCCCTTGAAATCAGACGATTCTGCGATCGCCGCCTTGATTGCCGCGAGGCTCGCTGCGACGGTGTCGAGCGTCTTGCCGTCGCGGGCCAGATCGAACAGCGCCACCGCATAGCGGCCGCTGAGGCTGGCCTGAATACCGCCGGTAGTCTCCACGCGCTTACCGTCCTCCAACTTGATTTGCCGGTCATGCAAAAAGAGGGGGAGCAGTAATAACCGTCCCCTGTTGTCGGGCCGGTTAGCAGTGCCAATATGACTATGCAAGTCATGTGACACGATTCCATCGCATCGACGAAATCAAGCCAATTTGACTGAGTTTTTCGGGAAAACGGACAGGCTAGGGAGCGGGGTCTGCGGGGGCAAGCCGTCCTTTTTGGCAATGATAGACCAGCCGCTCGTTCGGCTGGGGCGGCAGCAGCGCGGCGAGGTCCGACTGGAGCGTCGCAATCCGGGTCAACATAGTGGAATCGCTGCTGCATCCCTTGATCGGGCCATCCTTCAGCAGGGCGCGGGCCTTGTCCATCGTATCGCCGTCGGGCAGCCAGCGCTGGACCCGCAACAGGCCGGTGGCCGGGTCGAATTCGCTGCGGCTGACATAATTGCCCTCGTCGGGCACATGGGCACGCTGCCAGGTCGTGCCGGTCGCCTGATACTGCGTGTCGCCGTTGACGCAGCCGCCCTCGGTCCAGTTCAGGCCGACATCATTGGGCTGCGACACGGTCAGCCGGCTGCGGTTGAGGTCGATCCGGCAGATATTGTCGCCGGCCCAGGCAAAGGCCTTGTTGCTGACCACGCTCTGGTCCTCGGGCAGCTTCACCCGCTCGTCGATGCTGGCAAAGCTGGGCTTGAAGACGAACAGGCCAAGCGCGCCCATCAGCAGGATGCCGCCACCGGCGATGAACCAGGTGGCACGCTTTTCGCGGCCCTGGCTGTAGAAGAGACCGCCAGCCCCCAGGCCCAGCACGGCGAGGGCCAGCAGCACGGCGGCGCCCGCCATCGCATTTTCGCGGCCGGAAATAACATCGCGCTCGGCGGTGTCGCGGGCCTGCTGCAGCGCCTGCTCGCGCTTGTCGGCGGCGGCGCGGTCATTCTGTTCGGTCAACTGCGATTCGCGCTGGGTGATCGAGGCTTCGGCCGCGTCGGCTTCGGCCATGGTGCGGCAGGCGACGACGGTGTGGAGCGAGGACACGCCGGCCTGGCGCAGGAAGGAGGCGACTTCGCGCCAGGATACGGCAAAGCCGAATTCGGCATCATTGCCGTCCGAGATCGAGCCGAAGCTGTTGACGCCCAGCACCCGGCCGCAATCATCGACCAGCGGGCCGCCGCTGTTGCCTGCGGCAAGCGGGGCGGTGTGCAGGATGGTGTCGAAGCTCTGGCTGGAGCGGCCGGACGAGATGCTGCCGCTGGTCTTCACCGTGCCGAGCGGTTCGACCAGTTGCTTGAGGCTGAGGCCCTGGGCGCGATCGACGGTACCGGGATAGCCGATGGCGGTGACATGCTGGCCGTCATCGACCGCCCCGGCATAGAAGGTGGCAACCGGCAGGCTGCCTTCCTCCAGCTGGATCAGGGCCAGGTCATTGCCCGGCGAATAGGCGATGATCCGCCCGCCATAGCTTTTCTTGCCCTCCGACGGGATCACGCCGATGACGAGATCCTTCTCCTCGCGCGCCAGTTCGACGACATGGGCGTTGGTCAGCACCTTGTCCGGGGCGATCGCGATGCCGCTGCCATGGCCCACGAAATAGGCGTCCGCGCCATTGGTCGCGACCAGGGCGACGCGCACCACGCTGCGCGCAGCGGCGGTGATATCCTGCTGTTCGGCCCGTGCGGGGCTGAGCAGGACGAGGGACGCGACAAGCGCGGCGATCGGGCGAAGGCGACGGAAAAGGGCGACCATAGGAGGCGCATACATATGCGAAGGCCCGCTTTAGGCAATCGGGAAAAAGCGGATGCGACGGGCCGTGTGCTTTTGACCGCAAGCGACGGGAAGCCTCGCCAAGCCGTCTGGATTACCCCATATCCATGAACCAGATGACACGCCCCGAACCCGTCCCTGCCGCCATGCCCGATGCCGCAGCCTGCTGGACCGCCTTTCTGGCGCGCGATCGCCGACAGGATGGCTGCTTCGTGGGCGCGGTGCTGACCACCGGCATCTATTGCAAGCCCAGCTGCCCGGCCCGGCACCCGAAGCGGGAGAATATGATCTTCCTGCCTGATGGTGCGGCGGCCCGTGCGGCGGGCTTCCGTGCCTGCCTGCGTTGCCGGCCGGATGAGGTGGGGCGCGACCAGCAGGCGGTGGAAGCGGCGATCCGCCTGATCCGCACCGCCGAAACGCCGCCCCGGCTGGAGGAGATGGCCGACCATGTCGGCTATGCGCCGCATCATTTCCATCGCTTGTTCAAACGGATCACCGGCCTGACCCCGGCGGCCTATGCCCGCGATCTGCGCACCGAGCGGCTGAAGGCGGCACTGGCGACGCCCGGCAGCGTGACCGATGCGATCTATGAGGCCGGCTATAACGCGCCGAGCCGCGCCTATGCCGATGCCGAACGGCATCTGGGCATGACGCCGAGCGCCTGGCGCGAGGGCGGGCGCGGTGTCGATATCCGCCATGTCGTGATCGGGACGAGCCTGGGCGCGCTGCTGGTTGCGGCGACCGAGCGCGGCCTGTGCCGCATCGCCTTCGATGAAGGGGAGGCGGACCTGCGCCGCCGATATCCCAACGCGACTCTGTTGCCCTCGGACGCAGCGCTGGATCGCTGGGCGCGTGTCGTGGCTGCACTGGTGGATGATCCGGGGGCGGGGGCCGACCTGCCAACCGATGTCGGCGGCACCGCCTTTCAGCAGGCGGTCTGGGCCGCCTTGCGGGCGATCCCGGCGGGCGAGACGCGCAGCTATGGCGAGATCGCCGCGGCGATCGGCCGGCCGGGCGCGGTGCGCGCGGCAGGGACGGCCTGCGGCGACAATGGCCTGGCAATATTGGTGCCGTGTCATCGTGTGCTGCGCAGCGACGGAAGCCTGGGCGGTTACGCCTATGGCGTCGATCGCAAGCGGAACCTGCTGGAGCGGGAGCGACGTGCAAAGATGACAGCGAAGGCGACAGGTGAGTGATCCTTTCTCGATCCGCTTGCGTCACAATATTCTCGTAATTTAACTTTTGATTAACTATAGGCTCGCGCCTTCTTCGATGGGGGCGGGTGGGCTTGCGTAGTCTGTTGTTCTGGCTGTTGCTGATGACGCCGACCATGACAGTGGCCTTGCCGCTGGCGCGGCCGGTGGCGATGCCGATCGGCCCCGGCCCCGACCGGATGGCGGCCGGCGTGGCGCGCATGGTCGGATCCATCCTGGAATTTACCCGCTGGCCAACCGCGCGGCCGGTCGTGCGCATGTGTATGGCGGGTGTCGTCGCCCATGGCGACCAATTGGATGAGATCAGCCTGACGAACGGGGCGCGGATCGCCACGGTGGCGCTGGCCGCCGACGAGGCCGCGCCGGCCGCGCGGTGCGATGCGCTTTATCTCGGAAGCCTGGACGCGGTGGTGCGCCAGCGGCTGATCGCGGCAGTGCGCGGCAATCCGGTGGTGACCATCGCGGAGGATGATCGCGACTGTGCGGGCGGGGCAATGTTCTGCCTGTTGTTCGCGCCGCAGACCCTGTCCTTCCAGCTCAACATCGATGCGGTATCCCGATCCACGGTGCGGATCGATCCGCGCGTGCTGCGCGTGGCGAAGGGGGGCTATTGACCATGGCCGAACCAAGTTCGACCGCAATGCCGACCTTGCGTCAGTTGCTGGCGCGGGCGCATCTGCGCCTGATCCTGTTCGCCGTGCTGATGGCGGGCCTGACGCTGACGGTGACAGGTGTCACCGTCATTCGCGGCTATGCCGCCCGGAACCTGACGCTGATCGCCCAGACCGTCGCCTATACGGTCGAGCCGGCTCTGGTGTTCGATGATGTCGATGCGGCACGACAGGGGATCGCCACGGTGGCGGCATCTGAAAGCGTGCGATCGGTCGAGTTGCATGATCGTCACGGACGGTTGATCGCGGCCTGGAACCGGCCCGATCGCGGCATGGCCGGCAACCTGTCCCGGATCGTGGACGCGCTGTTCTGGCCCAGCCCGGTGCGGGTGCCGGTCCATCATGGGCCGGTCGTCGTGGCCGAAGTGCAGGTGTTCGGCGATGCCGGCGGGCTGGGGCGCTATATCCTGTCCGGGGTCGCCACTGCGCTCGCCTGCCTTGGTCTGACCATCGTCGCGACCCAGTTGCTGGCGCGGCGGTTGCAGCGCGACGTGACGGGACCGCTGGCCCATATTGCACAAGTCGCCCATGCAGTTCGCACTGACCGCCAGTTCGATCGGCGCGTGCCGGTCGCCGGCATTCATGAGGTCGATCAGTTCGCGCGCGATTTCAATGCGCTGCTGGATGAACTGGACGAATGGCACACCGGCATTTTGAACGAGAATCGTATCCTGGAGCGCCAGGCGACGCGCGATCCGCTGACCGGCCTAGGCAATCGTGCGATGTTCGAGCGAGAGCTGGCGGCGACCATGGCGCAGGCCGATGAAGGCGATACGTCCTTCGCGGTCATTTATGTCGATGTGAACCGGTTCAAGCAGGTCAATGACAGCCATGGCCATGATGCCGGCGACGTCATGCTGATCGTCATCGCGGCGCGGCTGCGCATGGCTTTGCGGCCGGGCGACATGGCCTTCCGTCTGGGTGGCGACGAATTTGCGCTGATCCTGGCGGCCGGGGCGACCCGAGCCGAAGCCGATCAGATGTCGGCCCAGATCGGGGCCGGCATGACCCAGCCGATCATGTTGCCGAGCGGCGTCAGCATCCGATCCTCGCTGAGCATCGGCAGCGCTCTCTATCCACAGGACAGTGTCGATCCGCGCGCACTGCTGCGCCATGCCGACGCGGCCATGTATGCGGCCAAGGCGCGGAGCGACGGCCGGAATTGATGATGAGGAACAATATGCGAAAGCTTCTTTCCCTCCTGGCGCTGACTTTGCTGGCAGCCTGTCAGACGGTGCAGCCGAGTGATGGCTTCACCGAAGCACAGAAGACGGTGCTGCGTGCCAATGGCTTTCAGCCGGTCGGCAGCAACTGGGAATTCGGCATGGCCGACCGGCTGTTGTTCTCGACCGACCAGAGCGTGCTGATCCCGGCGCAGCGCGATGTGATCAGCCGGATCGCGAGCGCGCTGGTCGCCGTCGAAGTGCGCGGCGCCAAGGTGGAGGGGCATACGGACAATACCGGCACGGCCGCCTATAATGAGCAATTGTCGCAGAAGCGGGCGCAGGCCGTTGCCGACGCGCTGGCGGCGGGCGGCATGGCACCGGCGGCTCTGCATCCGGTGGGCATGGGGTTGCGGGTGCCGGTGGCGAGCAATGATAGCGAGGTCGGCCGTCAGGAAAACCGCCGCGTGGTCATCATCGTCGCACCAGGCGATGCGATGCCGCTTTAACGGCGGATCGGCTCGAAATCCTTCACCCGCGCCATGACGGCGGTGCGCTGGGCATCGGTCATGCTGCGCCAATGGACGATTTCGTCGAGGGTGCGGCCGCAGCCGGTGCAGCCCTTGCGCTCGGCATCGAGCGAACAGAGATTGCGACAGGGGCTCTCGATCGGCGCGGCCATCACATGAAGCTGTAGGGATCGACGTCCACTGCGACGCGGGTGGTCGATTTCCACACCAGATTCCCCAGCCATTCGCGGATCACCGACTGGATGTCGACCTGGCGCGTGGCGTGGATCAGCAGCCGGTGGCGATGCCGGCCGCGCAGCACGGAAAGGGGGGCAGGGGCGGGGCCATAGACCCGCATGCCCTCCACCTGCGGCGCCGACTTGCCGATCAGCCGGGCGGTCTGTGCAGCTTCGTCGCTGTCCTCGCTGGAGATGATGATCGCGGCGAAGCGGCCGAAGGGCGGGGCATTGGCGCGGCGGCGATTTTCGGTCTCGATCAGATAGAAGCGCTCGCTGTCGCCGGCGATCAGCGCCTGGATCACTTCGGCATCGGGCATGCGGGTCTGGATGAAGACATGGCCCGGCTTTTCGCCGCGCCCGGCGCGTCCGGCGACCTGCATGATCTGCTGGAAGGTGCGTTCGGATGCGCGCAGATCACCGCCCTCCAGCCCCAGGTCCGCGTCGATCACGCCGACCAGCGTCAGGTTGGGGAAATGATAGCCCTTGGTGATGAGCTGGGTGCCGACGATGATGTCGATGTCGCCGGCCTCCACCGACTTGACGAAATCGGCAGCGCGGGCGGGCGAATGCAGGGTGTCGGACGTGGCGATGGCCACCCGCGCCTGTGGCCACAGCGCCTTCACCTCGTCGGCGATGCGCTCGACGCCGGGGCCGCAGGCGACCAGGCTGTCCTCTTCCTTGCACTCGGGGCAGAAGCGCGGCGCCGGGATGACATGGCCGCAATGATGGCAGGCGAGCCGCTTGGTCAGCCGATGCTCGACCATCCAGCTGGTGCAATTGGGGCATTGGAAGCGATAGCCGCAATGGCGGCACAGCGTCAGCGGCGCATATCCGCGCCGGTTGAGGAAGAGCAGGCTCTGCTCGCCCTTGGCCAGCACTTCCTCCATCGCCACCACCAGCGGCGGGGCGATCCAGCGACCGCGCTCGGGCGGATCGGTCAGTAGGTTGATGCCCTCGATATCGGGCATCTGTGCGCCGCCGAAACGGGCCGGCAGCTTGATCTCGCGATAGCGGCCGAGATCGACCTGATGCCGTGTCTCGATTGCCGGCGTGGCGGAGGCCAGAACGACCGGGAAATGTTCGATGAGGCCCCGTATCACGGCGACGTCGCGGGCGTGATAATGGACGCCTTCCTCCTGCTTGAAGCTCGCCTCATGCGCTTCGTCGACGACGATCAGGCCCAGATTGGGGTAGGGCAGGAACAGGGCGGATCGGGCACCGACGACGACGCGGGCCTCGCCCGCCGCGATCGCGCGCCAGGCGCGCCGGCGCTCGCTCTGGCGCAGGCCACTATGCCAGTTGACCGGGACCGTGCCGAAGCGTTTCTCGAACCGCTCCAGAAAGGGTTCGGTCAGGGCGATTTCGGGCAGCAGCACCAAGGTTTGCTTGCCGGCGCGGATGGCTGCGGCGATCGCCTCGAAATAGACCTCGGTCTTGCCCGATCCGGTGACGCCGTCGAGCAGGAAGGGGGCGAATTCATGGGCACGCACTGCGTCCGCCATGTCGGTCGCGGCCGCCATCTGCTGATCGGACAGGGCCGGCGGCGCGTGGGCCGGGTCGGGCTCGGGGAAGGGGGTGTCGACGCTGACCTCGATCGGCTCGAACGCGCCGGCCTTCACCAGGCCGCGGATCACCGTATCGCTGACCCCGCCGATCATCGCCAGTTCGCGCACCAGCCCCTGCCGGTCGCCGATCCGCTCCATCGCCTGGGTTCGCTGTTCGGTCATGCGATCGGGAAGCTGGCCGGTGGCACGATATTCGATGACGGTGCGCGTTCCCTCCAGCGCCGACATCGACGCCAGCGCCATGCGCAGCACGGCGGCCGGCGGGGCGAGATAATAGTCGGCGGTCCATTCGATCAGCCGGCGCAGCGTTTCGGGCAGCGGCGGCGCGTCAAGCACTTCCAGCAGGTTGCGCAGACGGTTGTCGCCGACCGTCTCGACATCCGGGAAGGATTCCTCGTCCCAGACCACGCCGACCAGCTGGCGCGGGCCCAGCGGGGCGACCACGATGCTGCCCGGCCTGGCCGTCATGCCATGGGGGATGCGATAGTCGAGCGGGCCGAGGGCGGCATTGAGCAGGAGGACACGGGCGCGGGCCATGGAGCGTCCTTAACCGCTCTTGCCGTTCTGGCAAATCGTCAGAGCCGCCAGGCGATCGCCAGCCAGGGGACATGGACGACCTCGTCGGGTCGGTTATCGGGGAAACTATGCTGGCGCATATAGCTGAGTTGGATGCCGAGCCGCGGCGTCAGCACATGGCGCAGGCCGATCAGCTGCCGCGTGGTGACAAGTTCGCTGTCCTGGACCGCGCTTGGCTTGTGCAGTTCGAAGAAAAATTCGGCGGAGGTCAGGAGGAACCATTTGCGCTGCTTTTCCAGCGGGATGTCGATCTGGATACGTTCGCGCAGGCGCCAGGCCGGGCGCGCGGCGCTGTCGATGTAGCGCTGTTCCAGCCGGGTGCGGCTCTGCAGCACGCCCAAGTCGATGATCAGTTGCTGGTGGAAGCGCATTTCCTTCTGCCTTCGGCTGGTAACGAAGGCGAAGCCGCCGCCCAGTTGCACGCCGTCGGCAATCCGATGGTCCAGGGTGATCCGTTGCAGCAGTTGGTCATCGGCCGGCCGCAGGCGATAGCTTGTTTCGATGCCGATGCGATCATTGTCGTCAATCTGCGCGACGCCGCCAGCGCTGATCCAGGTCTGCGCCTCCTGATCCGCAGCGCGGGCAGAAAAGGGCAGGACGAGCATGGCGAGGGCGGTCAGGCAAATATATGCGCGCATCGCAAACATCATGGCCGCTCCCCTGTCGCGGAAGAGGTAGAAGGCGGCGGGGGGCAAGGCAATCACCGTTCGCCCCGATGGCCAATCCATCGGCCAGCCGCTAAAGGGAGCCGATTCGCGAATCCTGCCCCGGAGCATCCCATGAAATTCTTCGTCGACACCGCCGACATTGCCGAAATCCGTGACCTGGCCGCCACCGGCCTGCTGGACGGCGTCACCACCAACCCGTCGCTGATCCACAAGTCGGGCCGCAAGTTCCTGGAAGTGATCGAGGAAATCTGTGGCGTCGTCGACGGCCCGGTATCGGCCGAAGTCGTCGCGCTCGACCATGAGACGATGATGAAGGAAGCCGCGGTCCTGCGGAAGATCGCGCCCAATGTCTGCATCAAGGTGCCGCTGACCATCGACGGCCTCAAGACCTGCAAGGCGCTGACCGACGATGGCGTGATGGTGAACGTCACCCTCTGCTTTTCGGCCAACCAGGCGCTGCTCGCGGCCAAGGCCGGCGCCAGCTTCATCTCGCCCTTCGTTGGCCGTCATGATGATAATGGCTTCGACGGCATGCAGCTGATCGAAGACATCCGCCTGATCTACGACAATTACGCGTTCGACACCGAAATCCTGGTCGCGTCGGTCCGTCACCCGATCCACGTGCTCGACAGCGCCAAGATCGGCGCCGATGTGATGACCGCGCCGCCGGCCGTCATCAAGGCACTGTTCAACCATGTGCTGACCGACAAGGGCATTGCCGGCTTCATGTCGGACTGGGCCAAGACCGGCCAGTCGATCCTCTAAGCGACATTGCCGGCGGGCGGGCGATCGGCCTGCCCGCCGGAACTCCTGCCGCCGCCCGGCCATTGTCTCCGCACAAGGAGGTGGCCATGTTCGTCGCGGTCTATTGGTGGCGCGTCCACCCCGGCAAGGAGGAGCAGTTCCGCGCAGCCTGGCGCCGCGGCACCGACCTCATCCGTGAAAAATATGGCAGCTATGGATCGCGCCTGCACCGCGATGCGGACGGGCGGTTCGTGGGCTATGCCGAATGGCCGGACGAGGCGACCTGGCGCGCGGCCTTCGACGCGAAGATGGTCTATGACGACCCGGCAACCCGCGCCGCCTTTGTCGACGCGATCGCCGAAGTGCCGGCGGATGCCGATCCGATCTTTACCATGACGGTCACCGACGACCTGCTGATGCGTGCGACGAGCTGATCCGGGTGGGAACCTTTTGTTCAGCATATTGGGCTAGATAGCACGCTCCTTTCCCCGATGAACCTGTCCATGCCGATCGACGCCGTCACCATGCTGCTCATGACCCAGGCCATCGCCCTTGTTGCGGCGCTGGTGCTGGCTGCCGAATGGCGTCTGGCAAAGGTGCGCTCGCTCGCCTGGTGGAGTGCGGGATTCGCGACCATCGTGGTGGGCAGCGGCATGTCGGTGCTGCGCACGGTGGACAGCTTCCTTCTCTATGTCTGGTTGGCCAATGGCCTGCTGGTGGTGGCGCATCTGTTGTTCGCCAAGGGGGCGGCGGCCTTTGCCGGGCGACGCCTCCCTGGCATCTGGCTCGGCGTGCTGCTGGTCTGGGTGGCGCTGCTGGGCACCGATCCGGCAAATGACCGCACCGCCCTGTTCGGCCTCGTCAATTCGGCGCTGGTCGCGATCCTGTCGCTCAAGGCCGCGTCCCTCCTGCTCTCGCTCCGCCGCACCAGCGAAGTGCGCGATGCGGTGCGGCTGGGGCATATTTTCCTTGGCCATGGCATCTTCTACCTCGCCAAGTCGGGGCTGATCTTCATGCCGGGCCTGTTCGTTAGCCTGGTGGGCTTCAAGGGGCTGCTGATCAAGGCCTCGCTCTATGAGGGCATATTGGTCGAGGTATCGCTGGCGCTGCTGATGCTGGCGGCGGTGCGTCACCGGCGCGAACGGCAGATCACGGCGCTGGCGGAGCGGGATTCGCTGACCGGGGCCTATAATCGCCGCGCGTTCGAGGCGAAGGCGGCCGCCGGGATGGCGCTGGCGCGGCGGGCCGGCCAGCCGGTGGCGCTGCTGCTGTGCGACGTCGATCATTTCAAGGCGGTCAATGACGGCTTCGGCCACGCCACCGGGGACCGCCTGCTGTCGGCGCTGGCCGGGATATTGACGGATTGCGTACCCGCCGATGCACTGGTGGCGCGGCTGGGCGGCGACGAGTTTGCTGTTCTGCTCTTTGGTCTTTCGCCCGAAAATCTGCCGGCGCTCGGTCGCCGCATCTGCCATCGTTTTGCGCAGAGCGGCGGGTTGACGTTGCCGGTCTCGACCAGCATCGGCGCGGCGACCAGCATCACGGGCACGGAGGAGTTGCCGCATCTTTTCGATCGGGCGGACCGCGCGCTCTATGATGCCAAGCGCAAGGGGCGCGATCGCATGTCGGTTGAATCGGGCGTGGACCTGAGCGTCGCGACTCCGCCGCTGCGCCTCGCCAAAGTGGCACGTCGCGCCTGATTGGCGACCCCGGCAGGATTCGAACCTGCGACCATCCGCTTAGAAGGCGGATGCTCTATCCAACTGAGCTACGGGGCCGTGCGCGGGAGCGATAGCGGGGCTTGCGCCGCGGCGCAATCTTTCGCAGCCGTTGCAATCGTGTGTCGGCGGGATATGCACCGAAGGATGAGCGACGCGGGCATCCGGAAAATCGACGCGACCGTGCTTGGCGCACGGCCGCTGCGCTATTATGATTTCTTCATGGCGGCCTTCGTCGCCATCTTGCTGCTGTCCAACCTGATCGGCGCGGCCAAGCTGTCGTCGCTGGGCGGCGTGACCTTTGGCGCGGGCATCCTTTTCTTTCCGCTCGGCTATGTGATCGGCGACGTGCTGACAGAGGTCTATGGCTATGCGCGGGCGCGACGCTGCGTCTGGGCGGGCTTTGCCGCGATGCTGTTCATGGCGCTGATGAGCTGGGTGGTGGTGGCCTTGCCGCCGGCCGAGGGCTGGCCCGACCAGAAAGCCTATGAGGCGGTGTTCGGGAGCACCTGGCGGATCGTCTTTGCCTCGCTTTGCGCCTTCTGGGCGGGGGAACTGGCCAACAGCTTCGTGCTGGCCAAGATGAAGATCATCACCCAGGGACGACATCTGTGGATGCGCACCATCGGCTCGACCGTGGTGGGGCAGGGGGTGGACAGCCTGCTCTTCTACCCGCTCGCTTTCTATGGCGACTGGACCACGACGCAGGTGCTGACCGTGATGGTCACCAACTGGGCGATGAAGGTCGGCTGGGAAGCGGTGCTGACGCCCGTCACCTATGTGGTGGTGAATGGTCTCAAGCGACGCGAGGGGCTCGACGTCTATGATGCGGGCACCGACTTCACCCCGTTCCGCACTCGGCTCCAATAGGCTGGAGCCAGTAAATTACGTAATCTAAAGAGAGTCTTTACCTTGTTGGGCGCAGGAGGAGGCGACAAAGTCAGGAAAGAATAGTCGCCCATCGTGCCCATCGCCTCCGCCCAGTCCATTGTTCCTGATCGCGATCCCGTGATGTCCCCGGATGCGATCTGCCGGATCGACCGCCTGACCCATGTCGCGCGGGCGCTGAGCCAGGAGGCGCAGACGATCCAGGCCAATCTGGCCAATGCGGAGCGCCGGTTTCAGGCGACCTTCCAGCACGCGCCGGTCGGCATTGCCCATGTCGCGCTCGATGGCAGCTTCCTGACGGTCAATCCTCGTTTCGAGGAGATTACCGGCTATCCGGCCGCGATGCTGATGCGGCTGGGTTTCCAGCAGATCACCCATCCCGATGATCTGGATGCCGATGTCGCGCTGCTTGGCCGGCTGCACCGGGGCGAGTTGCAGCGCTATACGCTGGAAAAACGCTATATTCGTGCGGATGCATCGCTGATCTGGATCAACCTCACCGTGGCGCTGGTTCGCGATGAGCGGGATGAGCCGGAATTCTATGTCGCCGTGGTCGAGGATCTGTCGGAGATGCGGCAGGCCCATTTCGATGCGATCCATGATCCGCTGACCGGCCTGCTCAACCGGCGTGGCTTTGTGGTGCGGGCGCGGGCTTTGCTGCGGCAGGCAGCCGAGGCGCATCGCGCCGTCAGCCTGATCTATCTCGACCTCGACGGGTTCAAACAGCTCAATGACAGTCTCGGACATAGCGCCGGGGATCGCTGCCTGGTCGATGTGGCGCGGCTGATCGAGGATATGGTCGCCACCCGCCATGTCGTGGCGCGGATGGGCGGCGACGAATTCGTGCTGCTGGTCGACGAGGAAGGCACGGACCTGGGCGAGGCGCTGCGCGTCGGATTGATGACGCTGGGCGGCGCGCATGGCGGTGTCAGCGGCAGCTTTGGCCTGGTGACCTTGATCCCCGACGATGACACCGAACTGGACAGCATCGTGGCGCGCGCGGACGAGGCGATGCTGGCGGCCAAGCGCGCCGGCAAGAATCAGTTGGTGACTACCGCGCTGCTATAATCGGCACGCACGAAATAGAGGCCGTCGGGCGGCGCGTTGAGCGCCAGCCGGGCGCGGTCGCGCGCCTCCAGCGCATCGCGCAGGTCATCGGCGCTCCAGCGGCCCATGCCGACCATCGCGAGACAGCCGACCATCGAGCGGACCTGATGATGGAGGAAGGATCGCGCCTCTGCCCGGATGGCGATGCGATCGCCTTCACGCGAGACATCCAGCATCGCCAGCGACTTCAGCGGACTGGCCGCCTGGCAATGGACCGAGCGGAAGGTGGTGAAGTCATGATGACCCACCAGGATCTGCGCGGCGTCATGCATGGCGTCGGCGTCGAGCGGCTGGATCACCCGCCAGGCAAGCCCCGATTCCAGGGTCAGCGGCGCGCGGCGATTGGCGATGCGGTAGATATAGGCGCGGCCGGTGCAGCTGAAACGGGCATGCCAGTCCGGCGCGACTTCCTCACAGGCGAGGATCGCGACCGGATGGGGCCGCAGTTTCGCATTGATCGCCTCCATCAGGCGGAAGGGCGTCAGCGGCTTTTCGACATCGGCATGGGCGCGCATGGCAAGGCCATGGACGCCGGCATCGGTGCGGCCGGCGGCGTGCAGGATCGCGCGTTCGCCGGTGACGGCATGGATCGCATCCTCGATCGCTTGCTGGACGCTGGGGCCATGGGCCTGACGCTGCCAGCCCATGAACGGACGGCCGTCAAATTCGACGGTGAAGGCGAAACGGGCCATCGGCTCAGGCGTTGACCCGGCTGCCGGTGGGCATGTCGAAGCCGCGCAGCAATTCGCCCGCCGACATCGCCGCCTTGCCGGCGCGCTGGATCAGCGTCGGACGGATCGCGCCATGGCCGCAGCCGATCAGCAGGCTGTGGTCGAGCAGTTCACCCGCAGGCCCGGCATGATCCTCGACCGTGGCGGCGAGGATGCGGAAGCGTTCGCCGCCATATTCGAAGAAGGCGCCGGGAAAGGGGTTGAAGGCGCGCACCTGCCGTTCGACCTGATGCGCGTCGCGGCTGAAATCGATCCGCGCCTCCGCCTTGTCGATCTTGGCGGCATAGGTGACGCCCTCTTCGGGCTGGACCACCGGCGGATGGCCGGCAAGATCGTCCAGCACATCGACCATCAGCTCGGCACCGGCCTGCGCCAGTTCCTGCGTCAATTCGCCGGCCGTCTTGTCCTCGACCGGGGTGACATGCTTGGCGCGCATCGGCCCGGTGTCGAGCCCGGCCTCCATGTCCATGATGGTGACGCCGGTGACATTGTCGCCGGACAGGATGGCGCGCTGCACCGGCGCGGCACCGCGCCAGCGCGGCAGCAGCGAGCCATGGATGTTGAGGCAGCCATGGCGCGGCATCGCCAGGATCGCGCGCGGCAGGATCAGGCCATAGGCAGCGACCACCGCAACATCGGCGTCGAGCGCGGCAAATTCGGCCTGCACTGCCTCGTCCTTGAGCGAGACCGGCGTGCGCACCTCGATACCCAGTTGCTCGGCGCGGGCCTGCACCGGGGAGGGGCGCAGCGCCTTGCCACGGCCGGCCGGACGGGGCGGCTGGCTATAGACGGCGACGATGTCATGCCCGGCCTTCACCAGTGCATCGAGCGCTGGAACGGCGAAATCGGGGGTGCCCATGTAAATGATACGCATAATTTTTCCGCTTCCCGCACCAGCCCGCTCCCCCACCCGGCCACCCTTCAAGATACTGCCGTTGGGTGGCCGGGTGGGGGAGCGGGCTGGCACCGCATTTGAAATCTGCCTGGGGCCTATTTCCAAGATCGCTCTCAAACCTCTTGTCGGGACGACTTGCAAGCCCTTATCTCGGTTCCATGGCATCCCCAGAAATCGAGACGCTGACCCAGGCGCTGTCGCGACTGCCCGGCCTTGGCCCCCGTTCGGCGCGCCGCGCGGTGCTGCATCTGCTCAAGAAGCGCGAGGGCGCGCTGGAGCCGCTGCTGCGCGCGCTGGCGGCGGTCAACGAACGGCTGGTCACCTGTCAGGTCTGCGGCAATGTCGATACGGTCGATCCCTGCGGCATCTGTGCCGATCCGCGCCGCGACGCGCGTGCGCTGTGCGTGGTGGAGGATGTCGCGGACCTGTGGGCGCTGGACAAGTCGCGCCTCTTCCCCGGCCGCTTCCATGTGCTGGGCGGGCGCCTCTCTGCGCTGGAGGGGGTGCGGCCCGAGGATCTGAGCATCGACGCGCTGGTCGCGCGGGTCGAGGCCGGCGGCATAGATGAGGTGGTGCTGGCGATGAACGCCACGCTGGAGGGGCAGACCACCGCCCATTATCTGGCCGAGCGGCTGGAGCGCTTCCCGATCCGCCTGACCCAGCTGGCCCATGGCGTGCCGGTGGGCGGCGAACTCGACTATCTGGACGAGGGCACGCTGGCCCAGGCGCTGCGCGCGCGGCGACCGCTGGGCTGAGGGACGGGCCAAAGGCGGGGACACGCGTCTCCCGAAGTTCACACCGTTATCGGGCTTTCTGGGCGAAATGCGCCGCGAACGCGCCTGTGACGCGTCGGCTTTGCGCCGGTGGCGCGTCACCATCCATGGGGTGGAGGTGTCCAATATGCGCCCGCATCGCCCCTGTGACGCGACAATCGCGCTTCTGCCGCGCACCAGGAACGCCCCTATGGCGCGATCATCACGCGTCGATGGCCCGTGCGCAGCGGGCAATGACAGGGATGGAAAGGTGGGGGGATGATGATCCATCCGGGCAGTGGATCAGACAAGCGGCGTGTAGGACAGGCCGGATGATGGACGGGAAGGGTGGCGGAATGGGGTGGGAACAAGACATAGCCCCTCCCTTCCAGGGAGGGGTTGGGGTGGGTTGCGAGCGTAGCGAGCTTCTGCCCTATCGACCGTAGACCGCCGCTACGCGGCGCACCCACCCCCGGCCCCTCCCTGGAAGGGAGGGGAGTAGGAAACGTCCGCTTCTGGTCGTCAGCGGTCAAAACCCGATCCTCGTAATTGCTTTGCTGCGCTTGGAATGACGGGGCGGGCCTGCGTCTCTCAGGCGCCTGCCGGGGTCCGGGTAATGTGCATATGCTGGCGCTGGCGGGCGTGGGCGGGTTCCTGGTCACCCAATATCTCTTCGGTCAGCGAGACATGGGCGAGGGTCAGCATCATGTCCATCAGCCGCTGCTCGGCCGCGTCCAGCGCGTCGATCGGGTGGCGGTCGAGATGAGCAAGGGCGGCGTCGAGCAGGGGGGCGGCCGCCGCGAAGAAGGCGGTGCGGTCGGCGGGGGCGGCATCGCCGCGCCGGGCGGCGCGGGCGATCGATCCGTCGATCGCCCAGCGATCGGCAAAGGGGACGAGCGCCTCGAAGCCGGCGGGGAGGAGCGTGCTCATGCCATTGCCTCCGCCTGCGAGACGGGCCGGGGCGCAGTGCTGGCCAGGTCGGCACGATAAGCCTGCACCCTTTCGTCGACGGCGTTGAAGAGGTGGCGGCACAGCGCCTCCTGCGCCTGGAAATGGATATGTTTGAGCGCGCCGCTGTCGAGGCCGCGCTGCCCCGCCTCGATCACGTCGCGATCCTCGGCATGGATGTCGCGCGCGCTGGCCATCGCATATTCGCGGGCATAGCGGCGGCTGGCGCAGTCATCCTCGCCCTTCCAGTAGAGGCGGATCACGCCGCGCGAGCGACGGGCATCGATCGGCCAGACGGTGTGGGAGAAGGGCTGGGCCGGCGATCCGAGGATGAAGAAATTGGGGAAGAGCGCGAGATAGTCGCGGCTGTGCGGGCCGGCGGTACCGTCGGCCATGGCGAAGCGAGCGGCGCGGCCGAAGGATTGCGCCTGCACCGGTTTGGGCGCGGGGGCGGGATTGGTCCAGATCGTCTGGGTGCGGTGGGGGCCGTGAAAGCCCATCTTCACCGGATAGCCGAAGGGGTTGTCCTCCCCCACGGCGGGTGCGCCCGAGCGGGGATGGATGAAGCGGAGATGGTAGTTTTCCTGGAAATTGTCGTAGGTCAGCTTCCAGTTGGCGTCGATCTCATAGACATATTCGGAAAAGGTGGTGGCCTGTGCCGCCGGGAAGCCGTCGAGCATGGTCGCATAGGGGCCAAGATCGTCGCGCAGGCCTTTGTCTGGCGTGCCGAGATGGACGAAGATCAGTCCGCCGCAGATGTCGAGCGCGACGCGGGGCAGGGCGCAGTCGGCCTTGTCGATGAAGAAACGATCGAAATCGGGGGCGGCGAGCAGCGCGCCATCGGTGCCGAAGGACCAGCGATGATAGGGGCAGGAGAAGGTGCCGCGCCTGCCGCTTTCCTCCTCGACCAGCTGGGTGCCGCGATGGGTGCAGACATTGTGGAAGGCGCGAATCTCGCCATCGCGGCCGCGCACGATCAGCAGCGACACATTGAGCGCTTCGATCTCGCGGCGGATGAAGCTGCCGCTGTCGGGCAGTTCGCAGACATGGCCGATCTGCAACCAGGCGCGGCGGAACACCGCTTCCCGTTCCAGCTCGAACCAGGCCGGATCATGATAGGGGGCGGCGGGGATCGGCGCGGTGCCGAGCCAGGCCAGACTGTCGTCGCTCATGCCCTGAAAGCCGGGCCGTTCGCCGTGCATCATCGCTCTCCGCTGTCTGTCTTTTCGACAGCATGAGCGGGTCAATCTGAATTTGCAACACGATTGTTGTAAATTGTGTCAGTCGTCGGCGATGCCATCCCGGCGCAGCGCCCGCTGCTGTTCCTGGCGGAAGCGGGCGATGGTGGCTTCGGTGTCGAGATCGGGGGCGACCCGATGGCGAAAGACGCGCGGGCCGATCAGCGCGCTGGTGAGCAGCATCACGCAATAGACTTCGGCGTCGATCGGCTCGTCGGGGAAGGCGGCGGCAAGGCTGGTGCCGATGCCCGATACCAGGGCGTCCCAATGCGGATAGCTGGCGCGGATGTCGCCCGGCGCGATGAAATCCTCGATCCACAGCGACATGATGGCGGGATTGTCGAGCACGAAGCGGGTGACATAGTCGATCCGCGCCTGACGCGGCAGTTCCGGGCGGAAGGCGGCGACGATCTGCTGCGAGGACCAGAGCTTCACCGCCGCGACCAGGGCGTCACGATCGGTGAAATGATAATAGATGGTGGTGCGGTTGACCCCGGCGGCGCGGGCGAGGGCGGACAGGGACAGCGCATCGATGCCGCGATCGGCGATCAGCCCGACCGCCAGCTCGATCAGCATCTGGTGGGTATCCTCGAAGGATTTGTAGCGGCGCTGCTGTGCGGTTTCGTCGGTCACGCCCCTTCGCCTAGACCCCGCCGGGCGGGGCGGCAAGCGGCGCGTGGGCCGGCGCCCGTGTCGCTTGAAATTTTCCCCCGTTCCGCCTATGTTTTCGCCATGGCCATTCTTCCGATCCTTGAGGCGCCCGATCCGCGCCTGCGTACCATCTCGACCCCCGTAGAGGCGATCGACGACGATCTGCAGCGTCTGATCGACGACATGTTCGAAACCATGTATGACGCGCCGGGCATCGGCCTGGCCGCGATCCAGGTGGGGGTGCCCAAGCGCATCCTGGTGATGGATCTGCAGGAACCGGAATCGGATGAGGAAGGCGCGCCGCCGGTCAAGAAGCCGATGGTGTTCATCAATCCGGAAATCCTGAAGGAATCGGACGAGCAGTCGGTCTATAATGAAGGCTGCCTGTCGGTGCCCGACCAGTTTGCCGAGGTGGAGCGCCCGGCGGTGATCCGCGCCAGCTGGATGGACCGCGACGGCCGCATCCATGAGGAGCAACTGGAAGGGCTGCTCGCCACCTGTCTGCAGCATGAGATGGACCATCTCGAAGGCGTGCTGTTCATCGACCATCTGTCGCGCCTGAAGCGCGACATGCTGCTCAAGAAGCTGAACAAGGCGCGCCGCGCGGCCTGATCGCGGCTCATTGCCGAAATAGAAAAACCTCCCCGGCACAGCTTGCCGGGGAGGTTTTTCTTGTCCGCATGTGCGGGGCGACGATCAGTTCAGGCCGTCGGTGTCCAGCGCATAGCCGGCCGAGCGGACGGTGCGGATGATGTCGTGGCGGCCGTCGACATTGATCGCTTTGCGCAGGCGACGGATATGGACGTCGACGGTGCGCAGTTCGATATCGCTATCCTGGCCCCAGACGCTGTCGAGCAGACGTTCCCGCGAAAAGACCCAGCCGGGATGCTCGAGGAAATGCTTCAGGAGGCGGAACTCGGTGGGGCCGAGCGGGATGACCTGGCCACCGCGGCGGACCTTGTGGCCGACCGTGTCCATTTCGACATCGGCGAAGGTCAGCGTCTCGCCAGCCAGCGCCGGGCGCACGCGGCGCAGCACCGCGCCGACGCGGGCGACCAACTCGCGGGGCGAGAAGGGCTTGGTCACATAGTCGTCGGCGCCGGTTTCCAGGCCGCGCACGCGATCCTCTTCCTCGCCACGCGCGGTCAGCATGATGATCGGCACATTGGCGGTGCCGTTCATGCGGCGCAGGCGACGGCAGACCTCGATCCCCGACAGGCTTTCGACCATCCAGTCGAGCAGGACGATGTCGGGCGTGTTTTCCTGCGCCATCAGCAGCGCTTCCTCGCCATCGACGGTATGGGCGACCTCGAAATCCTCACGCTTGAAATGCCAGATGAGCAGTTCGGCGAGCGCCGCGTCATCCTCCACCAACAGCATCTTCGCCCGCGCCATGCCTCAATTCTCCTGCTGCTGGGTGCCGCCGCGTTCGCGTTCGGGCAGGGTCTGGCCCGTTGCGGCATAATAGACCATTTCCGCGACATTGGTCGCATGGTCGCCGATGCGTTCGATATTCTTGGCGATGAACAGCAGGTGCGCGCACTCGCTGATCGTCTTGGGATTTTCGACCATATAGGTCACCAGCGTGCGGAACACGCTGTCGTAGAAATCGTCGACCACCTGGTCGCGCTCCACCACCGCCAGCGCCAGTTCGGCGTCGCGCGCGGCGAAGGCGTTGAGCACGTCATGCACCATTTCGGCCGCGACCTGGCCCATGGAGGGCAGCAGCGACACCGGTTCCAGCTTATGCTGGTTGGCGGCGATCAGCGGCACGCGCTTGGCGATATTCTTGGCATAGTCGCCGATCCGTTCGACCACGCTGACGATCTTCAAGGCGGCGATCACGTCGCGCAGGTCGTTGGCCATGGGCGCGCGCAGGGCGATGATCTGCACCACCAGCTTCTCGACTTCCGCTTCCAGCGCGTCGATGCGCTTGTCGTCGGCGACGACTTCGGCGGCGAGACGCTGGTCCTGGCGCTGGAGCGCCAGCATCGCATTCTCGATCGCCGCTTCCGCGCGACCGCCCATTTCGGCGATCAGGCCACGCAGCCGGTCGATTTCCTCGTCAAATGCCTTGATCGTATGTTCAGCCATGTTTCTTCTCTCCGCAGGCATCGATCCTGCAGGGATCGATGCCGGAATCTCAAGTGGCGCGCTTTCCAAGCCGCCAGATGCAAGCATCTGGCTCGAAAGCGCGCGGGATCAGCCGTAGCGCCCGGTGATATAGTCCTTGGTCCGCTCCTGGCGCGGGTTGGTGAAGATGTCGCTCGTCACGCCATATTCGACCAGTTCGCCCAGGTGGAAGAAGGCGGTGCGCTGCGACACGCGCGCGGCCTGCTGCATGTTGTGGGTGACGATGACGATGCCATAGCGACCGCGCAGTTCGTGGATCAGTTCCTCGATCTTGGCGGTGGCGATCGGGTCGAGCGCCGAGCAGGGTTCGTCCATCAGGATGACTTCGGGTTCGACCGCGATGGCGCGGCCGATGCACAGACGCTGCTGCTGACCACCCGACAGGGCGGTGCCGCTGTCGTTGAGGCGATCCTTCACCTCGTCCCACAGACCGGCGCGACGCAGCGACTTTTCGACGATCACGTCCATGTCCGCCTTGCCCGCGGCGAGGCCGTGGATGCGGGGGCCATAGGCGATATTCTCGTAGATCGACTTGGGGAAGGGGTTGGGCTTCTGGAACACCATGCCGACCCGCGCGCGCAGCTGCACCACGTCCATCGAGGGGGCGTAGATATCTTCGCCGTCGAGCGTGATCGTGCCTTCGACCCGCGCCGAGGCGACGGTGTCGTTCATGCGGTTGAGGGTCCGCAGGAAGGTCGACTTGCCGCAGCCCGACGGGCCGATGAAGGCGGTGACATGGTCCATGTCGACATCGATCGACACGCCCTTGATCGCCTGTTTCTCGCCATAGAAGACCTTGACGTCACGGGCCGTCATCTTCGGATTGGCCACGGCCAGGCTTTGCTGTTCTTCGGTCATGGGTGTGATTACCACCGTTTTTCAAACTTGTTGCGCAGGTAGATGGCGAGGCCGTTCATCGCGAGCAGGAAGGCCAGCAGGACGATGATGGCGGCCGAGGTCTTTTCGACGAAGCCCTTCGAGACTTCATCGGACCAGAGGAAGATCTGCACCGGCAGGACGGTGGCCGGATCGACAATGCCGCCGGGCGGCGTGGCGATGAAGGCCCGCATGCCGATCATCAGCAGCGGCGCGGTTTCGCCGAGCGCGCGGGCCATGCCGATGATCGTGCCGGTGAGGATGCCGGGCAGGGCCAGCGGCAGCACATGCTGGAACACGACCTGGACCGGCGAGGCGCCGATGCCGAGCGCGGCGTCGCGGATGCTGGGCGGCACCGACTTGATCGCGTTGCGGCCGGCGATGACGATGACCGGCATGGTCATCAGCGCCAGGGTCATGCCGCCGACCAGCGCGGCCGAGCGGGGCAGGTGCAGCAGGTTGAGGAAGATCGACAGGCCGAGCAGGCCGAAGATGATCGAGGGCACGGCCGCCAGATTGTTGATCGACACCTCGATGATGTCGGTCCACCAGCTCTTGCGGGCATATTCCTCCAGATAGAGCGCCGTGGCGACGCCGATCGGGAAGCTGAGCACCAGCGTCACCAACATGGTCAGCAGCGACCCCTTGAACGCGCCCCAGATGCCGACCTGGGTCGGATCGGTGCCGTCGCTGGCGGTCAGGAAGCCCCAGTTGATGCCGGTGGCGAGCAGGCCGGCCTGACGCAGGCGCGCGACCTGCGCCTCGGCTTCGGGCGATCCCTTGCTCTTGGCGGCGAGGTCGATCGCGGTTGCGGCGGGCACGTCGATGGTCTCGGTGCGGGCGAGGATCTTGGGATCGGCCTTGATCGCGTCGCGGATGGCAATCCAGGCGCTCGGCGAGATCATCGCGTCTGCATCCTTGCCCAATGCCTTCTGCGCGACGGCGCTGGTCACCATCGGCAGATTGGCGTTGGCCAGTGCCTCGTCGGTGATGTTGGCCGGATCGAGCAGCAGCGGCGAGGCCGGGAAATCGACCTTGAGGGCGATTTCCGTGCGGGTGAAACCGCGCATGCCGTTGCCGACCATGGTGAAGAGCAGGAAGGCGAGGAAGGCGGCGCTGAGCAGCACGGCGGCCATGCCGGCGGCCTTGAAGCGGCGCTCGGCGGCGTAGCGCCGGGCGATCCGCTTGCGCATGGCGTCCGACTTCCAGTCGGTGGGGAGGCGTTCGGCGCTCATTATTCGTAAGCCTCGCGATATTTCTTCACGACCCGCAGGGCCACGATGTTGAGCAGCAGGGTGACGATGAACAGCACCAGGCCGAGCGCGAAGGCGGCAAGCGTCTTGGCGCTGTCAAATTCCTGGTCGCCGGTCAGCAACTGGACGATCTGGGTCGTCACCGTGGTCACGCTGGCAAAGGGGTTGAGGGTGAGGTTGGCAGCCAGACCAGCCGCCATCACCACGATCATCGTCTCGCCAATCGCGCGGCTGACGGCGAGCAGCACGCCGCCGACGACGCCGGGCAGGGCGGCGGGGATCAGCACGCGGCTGATCGTCTCGCTGGTGGTGGCGCCCATCGCCAGGCTGCCGTCGCGCATCGACTGCGGCACGGCGGCGATGCTGTCATCGGCCATGGAGGAAACGAACGGGATGATCATCACGCCCATGACGAGGCCGGCGGCCAGCGCGCTTTCCGAAGAGGCGCCATGGATGCCGATCATCACTGCAAAGTCGCGCAGGGCGGGGGCGATGGTGAGCGCGGCGAAATAGCCATAGACGACCGTGGGCACGCCCGCGAGCATCTCCAGCGTCGGCTTCATCCACTTGCGCACCGTGGGGCTGGCATATTGGGTGAGATAGATGGCGCTCATCAGGCCGAGCGGGATAGCGACGATCATGGCGATGATCGCGCCGATGAAGATCGTGCCCCAGAAGAGCGGCACCGCGCCGAACGCATCTTCATTGCCATAACCCATGGCGGCCGACTGTGGGCTCCATTTGGTGCCGAACAGGAAGTCGATCGGGTTCACCATCGAGAAGAAGCGGAAGCTTTCCCACAAGAGCGAGGCGACGATGCCGAGCGTGGTGATGATCGCGATCAGCGAGGCGATCAGCAGCGTTGCCATGACCAGTCGCTCGACCCGTGTGCGGGCACGAAAGTCCGGACGGACGCGGGTGAAGGCATAGGCGCCGCCGGCAAAGGCGAGCACCAGCGCCAGCACCGCGCCGGCAATGCCATAATGGCTGAGCGCGGTGCGATAGGGTTCGACCAGCGCGTTGGCGGCCGGGTTGAAGGCGCCGGCCTGCGCGCCGGTGGCGATCGCCCGTGCCTCGCCCAGGATGGCGGAGCGGGAGAAGCCGTCCATCGGCAGGCTCTGCGCCGCCGGGTCGGCCAGGACCGACTGGGTGACGAGGCCGGGCGAGACATTGGCCCATACCGCCAGGAAGATGCCGGCGGGGATCAGCGTCCACAGCGCGACATACCAGCCATGATAGCCGGGCAGGCTGTGTACCGCGTCGCGGCGGCCGCTGGCGCGCGCCACGCCGGCAAGGCGCAGCGCACGGGCGCGGGCGCTGACCCAGGCGATCGCGCCCAGGCCCGCCAGCAGCAGGAGGATTGCAGGACCGGTCATGATGCCCTTACTTCAGCTGCGAACCGTCGAGGACGCTGAGCGACTTGACGACTTCCGCGCTCTTCTTGCGCACGTCTTCCGGCGCCGCGACCATGCCGCGCTTGGTCAGCGCGCCGTCGGGGTTCCAGTTGGCGGCGAAGGTGTCGAGGAAGCCCTGCAGGCCACGGATCGCCGGCATATGCGCCTTCTTCACATAGATGTAGAGCGGGCGGGCGCCGGGATATTGGCCGGTCGAGACGGTCTCGTAGCTGGCTTCGATGCCGTTGATCGGCACGTCCTTCAGCGTGTCCTTATTCTCTTCCAGGAAGCTGTAGCCGAAGACGCCGACGGCGTTGGGGTTGGCACCCAGCTTCTGGACGATCAGATTGTCATTCTCGCCCGAGTCCACATATTTGCCATCCTCGCGCACGCGGGTGCAGGTGGCCTTGAACTCATCCTCGCTCTTCTTCTTGAGTTCTTCCATCGCCGGGTCGGTCTCGCAACCCTTGGTCAGGATCAGTTCGGCGAGCGAGTCGCGCGTGCCGCTGGTCGAGGGCGGACCGAAGACGGAGATGGCGATCGCGGGCAGGCTGGGGTCGACATCCTTCCAGGTCTGGGCCTTGTTCGGACCCTTGCCATAGGGATTGGCGGCCAGCGCCTCATAGACGATCTTGGGGGTGAGCTTGAGGCCGGGGCCCTGCTTGCTCTCGGCGAAGGCAAGGCCGTCGACGCCGACCTGAATCTCGATGATGTCCTTCACGCCATTGCTCTGGCACTGATCGAACTCGGCCTTCTTCATGCGGCGCGAGGCGTCGGCAATGTCGGGATGCTGGGCGCCGACGCCGGCGCAGAACAGCTTCATGCCGCCGCCGGTGCCGGTCGATTCGATGATCGGCGACTTCATGCCGGGATTGCCCTGAACGAACAGTTCGGCGACCGCGGTGGCGAAGGGATAGACGGTGGAGGAACCTACCGCGCGGATCTGGTCACGGGTCGCGCCAGCGCCGCCGCCCGACTGATCGCCGCAGCCGGCAAGCGAAAGAGCGGCCACAGCGGTCGCGGCGAAAAGGGCGAATTGCTTCACGGAAACCTCCAACTAACAGGCCGCGATTCGCAATGTCGCGCCCCTCACGGAGGCGCCTAGCCGCGGACCATCGCGCCTTTGTGACAGTCAGATTGCATTTTCATGACATAGGGGCCGGATCGCGTCTTCGGAGTGAAATTTTCTTACACCCTGGTCTTGATCGCGGTGTCGTCGGTCGGGGCGCCGGGCAGCAAGATGCTGACATTGGTGCCTTTTCCAAGGACGCTGGAAATATCCAGCCTGCCACGATGCCGTTCGACAATATGTTTGACGATGGCCAGGCCCAGGCCCGTGCCGCCCATCGCCCGGCTGCGGCCCGAATCGACGCGATAGAACCGCTCGGTCAGGCGAGGGAGGTGATCGGGGCCGATGCCTTCGCCTTCGTCCGCCACGGACAGGCGCACCATGCCGCTGGGCCCTTCGCCCAGGGTGACATGGATCGGCGTACCGGGGCGGCCATATTTGACCGAATTGCCGACGAGATTGTGGATGAGCTGCGACAATTGGGCGCGGTCGCCCTGGATCGCGGGCAGGCCGGGCGTGATCTCCATCTCCACCTCGCGGCCGCGATCGCCATTGCTGGTGCGGAACACGCCGACCACTTCGGCGGTCAGCTCCGACAGGTCGACGGCGGCTTCGGGCAGGCGATATTTCTCCGCCTCGATCCGGCTCAATGAGATGAGATCGTCGATCAGCCGCTGCATCCGGCGCGCTTCGCCGTCCATGATCTTGAGGAAGCGCTTGCGGGTTTCGACGTCCTTGCCCAGTTCCGGGTCGGCCAGCGTCTCGATGAAGCCCAATATGCCGGCCAGCGGGGTGCGCAGTTCATGGCTGGCATTGGCGACGAAATCGACGCGCATCCGCTCGGCCGCATAGGTGCCGCTATGGTCGACCAGATGGACGAGCCGGCGCATGTCGCCGACTGCGCCTACCGAGGCGATGCGCATCTGCCAGCGCTGTTCGCGGGTGCCCAGGCCCACCAGTTCGATCATCACCGGTTCGGCCAGTGGTGCAACGCTGGCCAGCCGTTCGGCGGCGGCGGGGTGGCGGATCGCGATGCGTGCATCCTCCCCCTCGATATGGCTGCCGAGCAGGCGTTTGGCGGCCTGGTTGGCATGGACGATCCGGCCCCGCTCGACCAGCATCAGCGGATCGGAAATGGCTTCCAGCAGGCCGGGAAATTCGGGGTGGGCGAACAGGTCGGGCGCATCGAGCGCGATCGTCGGCACGTCGCGGCCGACCGGCACGCCTTCGGCCGTGATGACCAGCACGATCAGGCCGGCGAGTACCGGCAGGGCGATGGCGAGCGGTGATCCGCCGAGAATCAGCGCGCCACCGGTACCGAGTAGAAGCACGGCCAGCGAGGCTGTAATCTGAGAAATTGTCAGTCGATTCATGGTTACCGTGCTGGATTTTGCGCGCATTTGCTGCGATGGCTACAGAGAATAGCGCCCAATATTTACGCTTTGGCAAGCGCGATAGCGGAACATTGTGACATGAGCGAGCCCATCCCCGGACCGGAAAGCGTGGAGCCTGAAAAGGCGGCAACGGACGTATCTGCACCCGATCTGGCTGTTGCGTCGCGGCGCCAGTTGCTGATGGGCGGCGCGGTCGCGGCATCGGCGATCGTGTCGATCCGCCCGGCTCTGGCCAACACGGCAGCGTCTGTTCTCAACTGCACCATTCCGGTTCCCGATCCGTCGCGCTCGGGCAATTATATCGCGCCCAATGGCCAGATGGTGCCGGCGGGAACGCCGGGCGCCTATCCGGCGAGCGGGCGCACCTATACCGGCGAGCAGGTCAAGCAGGCGCTGCGCGGCCGGCCGCTGCCCGGCACCAGCTATGAGCAGAATCAGGCCTATCTGAACTATATCCGTCGGTTGCAGTCGGGACAGAGCGGCTTCACCTGTTTCGCATCGCTGCAAATGCCACGCTAAGCCCTAAAGCTGCGTCGAACTGAAAGAACCGATTACGGGTCGCCCGCGTTGACGGCGTCGAAGCATCGACATTTCCGTCGAGCGCAAGGGCGACACCATGTTCCATGCACGCCAGGTGGCGGCACATTCTCCATTCGCGGTCGTCTATCTCTATCGCCCCGGTGACGGGGGGCTTGACCGGGTCGCGATCCAGCTTGCCAATCATCTCCATCGGCGCGGGCTGCGGGTCGAATTGTGGCTGGCGCATCTGGACGGGCCGCTGGCCGGGATGATCGACCCGGCGCTGACGGTGCGCCGTGTCTGTGCGCCGCGCTGGGCCCGGCGCCTGTCGATGATCGCGCAATTCCTGCCGTTGGCCGCGATGGTGCGGCGCCATCGGCCCGATGTCGTCTATTCGGCCGGCAACCAGAGCAACATGCTGGTCGCCGCCGCGACGCTGGGCACGCAGACCCGCGCGGTCGGCCGCATTTCCAACCCGATCGTCCGGCCGGGACAGCAGGGCCTGTCCGCCTGGGCGCGCAAGACCCGGTTTCGCGCAATTGCCAGGGCCTGCAGCATGACCATCGTCATGGGTGAGACCGATCGGCAATTGCTGGCCGAGGAGGGGCCGCTTGGCGGTCGCGACGTGCGGCTGATGCCGCGTCCCACTGTCACCCGGCTGATGGAGCAGGCCTGCAACGATCGCGGCACCGCCTGCTGCCCGCAGCGCCCGGCGCAATTGCTGATGGTCGGGCGGCTGGCGCCGCAGAAGGACCAAGCAACCGCGCTGGCTGCGCTGGCGCAATTGCGGGGCCGCGACTGGCGGCTGCGCATCGTCGGGCAGGGACCGCTGCGCGCCCAGTTGGAGGCGCAATGCACGCGGTTGGGCCTGTCGGACCGGGTCGAGTTTCTGGGCTTCGTCGATTGCCCGCACCGCATGGCCAGCCTGTTTGCCGAAGCGGACCTGCTGTTGCAGCCGTCCTGCTGGGAAGGGCTGGCCGGCACGATGATTGAGGCGCTGGGCTGTGGCGCGGGCGTGGTGGCGACCGATTGCACCCGCAATATCCATCCGCTGCTGGCCGCCGCCGGCCAGCATCCGCCGGTGCCGGTCGGCCATGTCGATGGCTTTGCCCGTGCGATCGAATGGGCGCTGGCCCATCCCGCGCCGCCCGAGCAGTTGGCGCAGGCGGTGCGCGAACATGGGCTGGACCGGGCGCTCGACACCTATATGCGCGCGCTGATGACGGTCGGCGCGCGCGAGCTTCCGGTCGGCGTTGCGCTGCAGGCCTTTCCCTGATGCGTTAGGCACTTGGCTACCCTTTTGGCTTTAGGGCAAGAGGGAGCCATGGAGGTGCCGGACGCGTGGTCAGGGAAGATCTTTATCGTCGCGAAGGGGCGGAGGCGATCATCGTCCGGCCGCTGGATGATATCGTCCTGCTCTATCATCGCCCGTCGGGCCAGACCCATATGGTGATCAGCCCGGTGCCCGAGATATTGGACGCCATGGCCGACGGCCTGCCGGCGAGCGCGGCGATGCTGCGCGATCGGCTGGCCCTGCTCTATGATCTGGGCGAGGGCGATGTGGTGGGCGAGATCGGCCAGCATCTCGCCTATCTCGACCGGATCGGGCTGGTGCGGCCGGCATGAGGCACAGCCTGACCCTGCGCATCGGCCCGGCGACCTTCCGCATCGGTTCCGCCTGGGCGCAGCCGATCGACCAGTTGAAGCGCCTCTACGCCGATTATCCCGACGTCGGTAGCGCGATCGCCGATTTCACCGTGCGGTTGCAGCCAACCAGCGCTGTCCGGCGCTGGGTGCGACCGTCCATCTTCATCACCGGCGACCATGGCCTGGCCGACGCCGCGCCGATGAGCCTGGCCCATGGGCTACTGGCGGCGGAGATGGGGATGAACCTGCAGATGGCGCTGGGCTGGCGCCGGCATCTGCTGCTCCACGCGTCGAGCGTCGAGAAGGACGGGCGGGTGCTGGTAATGACCGGCGAGTCCGGATCGGGCAAGTCGACGCTGGCGGCGCAACTGGGCGAGCGCGGCTGGCGTCTGATGGGCGACGAGTTTGCGCTGCTCGATCTCGACAGCGGGGCGATCCTGCCCTTTCCTCGGCTGGTGTCGCTCAAGAACAAGGCGATCGAGGTGATCGCGGCTGAGGTGCCGGGTGCGCGCATGGGGCCGCTGCTGGGGACGACGGCCAAGGGTGACATCCGCCATATGGTGCCGCGCGCCGATGCCGTGGCGCGGATGGGCGAGGGCGGGATGCCGGCGCTATTGCTGTTCCCCCGCTTCGGTTCGGGGCCGGCGGAACGGCCGGTTGGCCAGGGAGAGGTGTTCATGCGCCTGACCCAGGCGTCGACCAATTATGTCGCGCTGGGTGAACCGGCCTTTGCTGCGCTGACGCGCTTCGTGGCGCAGGTGCCAGCGCGGGCGATCGACTTCCCGTCGGGGGATGCGGCGATCGCCATGGTCGATAGGCTGTGGAGCGAGATCGCATGAGCGCGGCGCTGCTGGTCAGGGCCTTGCGCGATCCCGCGACGGTGGTGGGGCTGGATGCGGCCGGCTGGAACAGCCTGATCGCGATGGCGCGGGCGGAGCGGCTGATCGGCACGCTCGCCTTCCGGCTGGAGGGGCAGGCCGTGCCCGATGCGGTGCGGCCGATCCTGACGGACGCGAAGGCGGATGCGGCACGGGAGGCGCGGCAGGCGATATGGGAGGCGGACCGCGCGCGGGCGGCACTCGCGCCGATCGGCCTGCCGGTGATCCTGCTCAAGGGCACGGCCTATGCGGCGGCGGGCCTGGCGGCGAGGCAGGGGCGCTTCATCGGCGATCTCGACATATTGGTGCCGCGCGACCGGATCGATGCGGCGGCCGATGCGCTGATCGCGGCCGGCTGGGAATGGGTCAAGGAAGACCCGTATGACGACGCCTATTATCGGCAGTGGATGCATGAGCTGCCGCCGATGATCCACACCGAGCGCGACCGGATGATCGACGTGCATCATACCGTGCTGCCGCTGACCGCGCGGCCCACGCCGGACGCGGCCGCGATGATGGCGGATGCGGTGTTGATAACCGATGGATTATACATGCTATGCGCGGAGGACCGGGTCTGTCATGCGGTCGCCCATCTGCTGGCGGACGGCGATTTGCAGGGCGGTCTGCGCAACCTGTGGGATATTCATGGCCTGCTGGCGGATGCCGATCCGGTGGCGCTGGAGGCACGGGCAGCGCGGCACGGGATGCTTCCCCATGTGCGGCAGGCGCAGCGGCTGGCGGCGGCGATCTATGGCGCGGGCGGGCGGCTGACCCTGTGGGACCGGCTGGTACGGGCACGACTGCTGGCGCGCAACGGCTGGGGGCAGGAGACGCGCAAAGCGCTGGTCTTCGCCTTCTTCGTGCGGTCTCACTGGCTGCGCATGCCGCCCCTGATGCTGGCGCGCCATCTGTTCACCAAATGGCGCAAGGGGCATCGGCCGCAATAGGTCAGGGTTGGGCCAGGGCCGCTTCCAGCGCGAGACCGGCCATGTCGGCGATGGCGAGCAGCCGCTCGATCGGCTTGCCGTCACGGGCATCGGACGACAGGCCGGACATGACCGCCACCATATAATCGGCGACCGGCAGCGCCTGGTCGGGATGGTCGGGGGTCAGATAGTCCCGGACCCGGTCGACGCTTTTGTCCTTCCAGCAGCGCGCCTGGGCGGCGGCGATGGCGTCGGCACCCCGTGCGGCCTCCAGCACCATGCAGCCCGGCGCGGCCGGGTTGGCGGCATAGATGCGGGCTGCGGTGCGCAGCAGTTCGGTAAGCGCGGCCGCCGGCGGCGTGCCGGGCGCCAATATCTCGTCCACAGGCAGGGCATCGCGGGCGTAGCGCGCCAGCACCCGGTCGAACAGGGCCGCCTTGTCACCGAAAGCGGCATAGAGGCTGGGCGGATTGATCCCCATCGCCTGCGCCAGCGCGGCGACACCGACACCATCATAGCCATGTTGATGAAACAGCGCCTGCGCCGCAGAAAGGGCGGCGTCCTCGTCAAAGGAACGCGGGCGGCCCCGGCTCTTGGCTTTTTCTTTAATGGTCATTACAAAAATCCTTGACGGGCGCGATTGGTAATTTATATAGCGATCATTACAAATTTAGCAAGGAATTGTCCCATGACCGATTTCACTGCCAAAAAAGTCCTCGTCCTCGGCGGCAGCCGGGGTATCGGTGCCGCGATCGTGCGGCGCTTCGCCGATGACGGCGCCGATGTCGCCTTCACCTATGCCGGGTCGCAGGATGCTGCCACCGCGCTTGCTGCCGATGTCGGCGCCCGTGCCATCCGATCCGACGCGGCCGATCGCCAGGCGGTGATCGACGTGGTGGCGGGCGAGGGCGCGCTCGACGTGCTGGTCGTCAATGCCGGCACGCTGGTGCTGGGCGATCCGCTGACGCTGGACGCCGATGCGGTCGACCGGATGATCGATATCAATGTCCGCGCGCCCTATCATGCGGCGGTCGAGGCGGCGCGGCAGATGAATGATGGCGGCCGCATCATCGTCATCGGTTCGGTCAATGGCGATCGCATGCCGTTCGAGGGCGGCGCGGCCTATGCCCTGACCAAGTCGGCGCTGCAGGGCATGGCCCGAGGTCTCGCCCGCGACTTCGGCGCGCGCGGCATCACCGTCAACATCATCCAGCCCGGCCCGACCAATACCGACATGAACCCGGCCGATGGCCCGATGAGCGCCACCATGCACGGCTTCATGGCGATCAAGCGCCATGCCACGGGCGAGGAAATTGCCGGGTTGGCCGCCTATCTGGCGGGGCCGGAAGCCGGCATCATCACCGGTGCCATGCACACGATCGACGGCGGTTTCGGCGCCTGATCGGGAGTTCTGGAGAGGCGGCTGAAAGGCCGCCCCATCCTGTTGCGCGACCTCTTTTCTTCGCGGCGCGCGATGCTATGATGCGCGCCAACGGGCCGTGCGGGCGCCCGTTCAGGCGATGATCGTCCAAGTTCCGCTCCATAGGCCGCGCCTGCGGCAGGAGCCGATGACGATGACGACACTGGATGATGGTCCGCCGCCGATCCGCCTGTTCCCGCTATTCCTCAAATTCCTGCGCTTTGGCTGCCTGGCTTTTGGCGGGCCGGTCGCGCAGATCGCGATGCTGCGCCAGACCCTGGTCGAGGAGGAGCGTTGGCTGTCCGGGCCGCGCTTCAACCGCCTGTTGGCGGTGATGCAGATATTGCCGGGGCCGGAGGCGCATGAATTGTGCGTCCATATGGGGATGATGGCGCGCGGGCGGATCGGCGGGTTGCTGGCGGGGCTGGGCTTCATGCTGCCCGGTCTGCTGCTGATGCTGGTCGCCGCCTGGCTTTATCGCGACTGGATTGCCGGCGCGGGCTGGGCGCTGCCGGTGCTGTTCGGCATCCAGCTGGTGGTGCTGGCGATCATCGCGCGCGCGGTGCAGCGGATCGGCGGCCATGTGCTGGAGGACCGGCTGCTCTGGGCGCTGGCGATCGGCGCCTTTGCCGCGACCTTGCTCGGCACGCCGTTCTGGATTCCGCTGCTGGCGGCGGGGCTGGTCTATGGCTTTCGCGCGCGGCCGATGGTCATTGGCGTGGTGTTGGTCGGGGCGGTCATGCTGGCGCTGTTGCTGCACAAGGGGAGCGTGGCGGTCGCGCCGGTCCCGACGGTGGCTGGCGCTGCGCGGCCCGACATGCTGCTGCTGTTCATTGCCGGGCTGAAGGGCGGGCTGCTGACCTTTGGCGGCGCCTATACCGCCATTCCCTATGTGCGCGGCGATACGGTCGGGCGCGGCTGGTTGTCGGACGGGCTGTTCCTCGACGGGGTGGCGCTGGCCGGCATATTGCCGGCGCCGCTGGTCATCTTCGCGACCTTTGCCGGCTATATGGCCGGTGGGCTGGGCGGCGCGCTGGCGATCACGGCGGGCATGTTCCTGCCAGCCTTCGCCTTTTCCCTGATCTTCTATGAGCGGCTGGAGGCGCTGGTCGAAAATCCGGCGCTCCACCATCTGCTGGCCGGGGTCGCAGCGGCCGTGGTCGGGGTGATCGCGGCGACCCTGGTGCAACTGGGCTGGGCGGCGGCGATGCGGGCGGACCGGCTCTGGGCGGCGGGCCTGATCCTGCTGGTCGGTGCGCTCTGTGCCTGGCGGATCAAGGGGCGCTGGAGCATGCCGGCGATCATCGCGCTGGGCGGTGGCGCGGGCTGGCTGCTACAGCCCTGACAGGGGCGTCATGCAACGGTTCATCGCAGCTTAAGCACGGGAGGCGGAAGGGCGGCCTTTCCGCCTTTCTTCCCGGACATAAGCGTGATGCCGTCGATCGAAACCTCCTGGCCCCTGGCTGAGCCTGTTGCCGCGCAGACGGTGCGTCTGGTGCCGATTGTCACGCGACCATTGGCAATCCGGCGGCATTTTCTGGCGGCGCTGGGCGGGAGCATGCTGCTGCTCGCCCTGCTGCTGGACATGGCGGACTTGCGCATCGACTTCTGGCAGCCGAGCAGTATCGCCTATGGCGCGGCGGCGGCGCTGTTGCTGGTGTTGCGCTTTGGCCTGCCGCGCAGCGGCTGGCGCCATGCCGGGACGGTGGCGCCATTTGCCACCTATGTCGGCCTGTTCACGCTGATCTCGGTCATGGGGGCGGCGGCCAGCTATCCCGTGGCGGCGCTGACCCATGGCTATGCCGACGCGACCTTGCAGCGCATCGACGCGGCGCTGGGGTTCGACTGGCTCCATTGGTATCGGCTGACGGCATCGCACCGGGGCCTCCAATTTCTGGAAACGGCCGCCTATCGCAGCATCTATGTGACGCCGGCCCTGCTGCTATGGTGCATGGCGCGGGCGGGCGAGCAGGAACGGGCCTGGCGCTTCATCGCGACCTTCTGGCTGGCGGCGGTCATTACCCTGATCCTGTTCAGCCTGATGCCGGCGGTCGGCCCCTTTTCCTATCTGTGGCACGAACCGATCCGCTACATGCCCGAAAGCGAGCTGTGGCAGCAGGGGCTGATCCCGGCGCTGCGGACGCATGCGGTCCATGCCATCGATCTGGGGCAGTTGCGCGGCATCGTATCGGCGCCCAGCTTCCATACCGCGGCGGCGGTGCTGTATATCGCGGCGGGCTGGCGGATCGCGGCGTTGCGCTGGCCGATCGTCGCGCTCAACGCGGCGATGCTGCTGTCCACGCCGGTCGAGGGCACCCATTATCTGATCGACATGATCCTGGGGCTGGGTGTGGCGCTGACCGCGCTGGCGCTGATGGACATCCATCGGCGCCGCTGCGCGGTCAGCGACCAGGCTTAGTCCTTCTTCAGGATATCCATGGCGAGGACGGTCATCGCCTCGCTGGCGGTGGCGATCACCTTGTCGGCCTCCGGCGCCCAGAATGGACTATGCAGCGAGGGCAGGGTGATCTGGCCGGCCTCGGCTGCCGCCATCTTGTCCGCCGGCACGCCGCCGACCCAGAAGATGAAGCTGTTGATCGACTTGTCGGCGCGGTAGAAGCGGCCGAAATCCTCGCCGCCCATCACCGCCGGGGTCTTGACCACGCGGCCCTCGGCGAAATGCCCCTTGAGCAGCGCGCCCATCTGTTCGGCAAATTCGGGCGGGTTGTAGGTGGACGGCGTGAACTCGTCCTTGACGCTGACGACCGGCATCTTGTCGTCGGGCACGCCCGCCGCAATCGCCTCGCCACGGGCGATCCGCTCGATCCCCTTGATCAGCTTGGCGCGGGTCTCGTCCGAATAGCTGCGCACGGTCAGGAGGAGCAGCGCCTGGTCGGGGATGATGTTGTGCTTGGCGCCGGCCTGGAAGCTGCCGACGGTGACGACGGCGGGATCCTGCGGATCCTGTTCGCGGCTGACCAGGGTCTGCAGCGAGGTGACGATGCGCGAGCCAAGGACGATCGGGTCGCGGGTCGTCTGCGGATAGGCGCCATGGCCGCCCAGCCCCTTCACCACGATATCGACGCTGTCGACATTGGCGAGGGCATAGCCCGGCGTATAGCCGACGACGCCGGCCTGGAGATTGGCGGCGTCATGGAAGGCGATGGCATGGGTCGGGCGCGGGAATCGGGTGTAGAGCCCGTCCTCCAGCATGTCGCGGGCGCCCTTGCCCACTTCCTCGGCCGGCTGGAGGATCATCACCAGCGTGCCCTTCCACTTGTCCTTCTGGCTCGACAGCAGCTTGGCGGTCTCGATGAAGGCGGTCATGTGGGTGTCATGGCCGCAGGCGTGCATCACGCCGGTTTCGACCCCCTCGGGCGTCTTGGTGCGGACCTTGGACGCGAAGTCGAGGCCGGTCTGCTCGACCACCGGCAGGCCGTCCATATCGGCGCGGATCAGCAGCACGGGGCCCGAGCCATTCTTCATCACCGCGACGACGCCGGTGCCGCCGACCTTCTCGGTCACGTCGAACTTCATCGCTTTCAGTCGCTTGGCCAGCTTGGCGGCGGTGTTCACCTCCTGCAGCGAAAGCTCGGGATTGGCATGCAGGTCGCGATAGAGCGTCATCAGCCCCTCCATGTCCCTGGCGATCAGGCCAGGCAGTTCGCTCTGCGGCGTGGGCGTCGGCTGGACCATGGCTGGCTGAGCCGGCGGCGGCGCAGCCGGGGTTTGGGCGACGGCGATGGACGAAAAGCTGACAGCGGCCAGAAAGGCCGTGAGCGCGTGGCGCATATGATTGAATCTCCCTTGCTAGGCAGGAGCATAGGGGGATTTTACGGGCGTTAAAGGGGGATTGTTACGGTGCTGGCCTGCGCGCGCGGCAAGGTTCAATAATAGTCATAGATGCCAGTATAGGGGAGCTGGAAATAGTTGAGGCCGCTGCCGATCATGCGGCCGACGCGCGACCGGCTGTTCTTGAAGAAGAGTTGCTTGATGTTGAGCGCGACGCCGAAGAAGATGTCGCGTTTCGGGGGGATGCCGGCGGCGCGGTCGGCAAGGGTGAAATCCTTGCCGCGATAGCCGACCTGCAATTCGACGAGCCGTAACGGGGTAGCCTCCAATTTCCTGAACCCGGCCAGTTCGAGCGACAGCAGGAAATGCTGCTGTTCATAATGGCGCTTCCCCTTGAAGCTGTAGACGTTGGAATTGGGCACCATCATCAGCCGGAAATCCAGCTTCTCCTCCAGCCCCGGTACGGTGTGACGCAGCACCGAGAAAGCGGCACCGGCAGTATTGAAGGCGATATCCTGGTAGGAAAAGCCGCTGTCGCTCTTATGCCCATCCCAAAATTCGCCGTAGAATTGCAGCGCGGTCGACAGCATAGCGGCCGGCAAGGCGGCGGCAGCCCGGTCATCAGTCTTGCGGGCGATGCGCGCGCCCAGAAATTCGGCGAAGAGATAGGCATTGAAGGCGTGTGTCAGCTTGTCGATGCCAAGATTGTTGGTGTTCTTGCCGAACCATCCTTCATCCTTGAAATGAAAGGATGTCGTGTCGTCGGTCCAATAGGCCTGGGTAGCGGTGATATAGGCGAAGAGTCCCAATGTTTCCCATTTGGCCGCCGCCATCCGGCTGCCGAGCGACCGGTAACGGTCGGGATCGATTGCAGCCGGGCTATCTGTATCGACGGTAATGGATGGACCGACACCGTCCGGCAGTTCGGTTTCCCGCTGCTTTTCCGGCGTGAGGCTGGCGAGATCGAAGGAGATGGCCTCGTTCACGGTCAGGGCGGCAGGCGATGCCGTTTCGCCTGAATCATGTGCGAGCGGGGAGCTGTCGGCGCTTTCCTGGGCGCGGACTTGCGACGGTGCGACGGCTGCGAGGAACACCGTCAGCATCGCAGCGCGTAACGATCGCCCGCTTGAGCCTGCATGGTCCGATTGTCGCGCCAACGCCCCTTGCCCCTGTGAAAAGACAAAGCGACCCTTGTTCTGGAAGACATATTATCGGACGGGCGGCAGCGGATATATTCGTGTGAAATGCCTATAGGCGGGCAGGAATGGCGATGGATGGTCTCGCAGGCGAAGACAGCGCCCGCCCGGCTGTTTTCCGGGCGGGCGGCATCATCATCGCTGCGAGATGAACGCCCGGATATCCGCGCTCAGCTTGCGCAGGTCGTCGGGGCGGACATACATCATGTGGCCGGCATCATAATAATGATACTGGATCCGCGCGGGATCGAAGCCGGTGCGGCTCATCGCATATTCCGCGCCGAAGAAGGGGGTGGCGAAATCATACCAGCCCTGGCCGACGAACACCTTGAGGCCGCTATTCTCGCGCAAGGCCTTGCTCAGATAAGGGGCAACACTGGCGTAAACTTCGCCGTCGCGGCCGCGCTGCCCCTGCAGCTTCCAGTCCCAGCCGCTGACCCCGCCGATCGTCACATAGCTGCGGTCGGTCTTGTACTTCAGCTCGTCGCGGGCATAGCTGTTCATCGCGGCGGTATAGGCGCCGTCGATCGCGTAGAAGCTGGGGTCATTGTCCGGCTCCTCGCCGGCCGCATCATAATCCTTGCCGGTGTAGCGGGTGTCGAGGCGACCGATGGAGACGCCGCGATCGCGCAGCAATTCCTTGTAGAAACGGCCGGGCGAAATGCGCAGTTCTGCATGGTCGACAAACTGCTCCGACAGGCCGGTGAGGCGGGCGAGTTCGGCACGGACGCTGGCGCGTTCCTGGTCCGACAACTGATTGCCCTTCAGCAGCGCGGCGGCATAGGGGCCGATCGCGAAGGCGCGGGCCTGCTGGGCGGCTTCGGCGACGGTGGCGGGCGGATTGCCCATTTTCTTGTGATACCAGGCGGTCGTCGCCATCGAGGGGAGATTGAGGATATAGGGCATTTCATTGCCCTGCACCTCGGCCGATGCGCCGAAGTCGAGGATCGACGAGATCAGGATGATGCCGTTGACCGCGACGTCGTTATAGCTGCCTTCAAGCTCATTGATCAGCGCGACCGAACGGGTGGTGCCATAGCTTTCGCCGCCGATGAACTTGGGCGAGGACCAGCGGCCATTCTCATTGAGCCACAGGCGGATGTATTCAGCGATCGACTTGGCGTCGGCCGACACCCCCCAATAATCCTTGGGATCCTTCTTGCCGATGGCGTGGGAAAAGCCGGTGCCGACCGGATCGATGAAGACGAGATCGGTGACGTCGAGCAGCGATTCCGCATTGTCGACCAGCGGATAGGGCGGCGCGCCGTCATCCTGTGCGTCGGGCAGCACCACGCGCTTGGGGCCGAAGGCGCCCATATGCAGCCAGAGCGAGCCCGAGCCGGGGCCGCCATTATAGAGGAAGGTGATCGGGCGCTTCTTGTCGCCGCCATCCTTGACATAGGAGGTGGCATAGATCGCCGCGAGCGGCTTGCCGTCCTTGTCCTTCAGATAGGTTTCGCCGGTGGTCGCGGTGTAGCTGATCGCCTTGCCGCCGAACACGCCCTTATGATGGGTGACCGAGACATTGGGGGCGGGCACGCCAGCCTCAACGGCCGGTGCCTCATTCTTCTTCTTGTCCCCGTCCTGGGCCTGCACGGCCATGGGCATGATGGCCAGCGCGAGCGCGGCCAGCGAAATCGTCAAACGCATTAAGGATGCTCCCCTTTCTTTTGTGGCGCATGCGCTAGCGGAGAGAGGGCCATGCGGGAAGGGGGCTCAGCAGGGCTGTTGTCGCTTTGGCGCGCTTTCGGGTAGGCGCCAGAGCACCGGAAATACGCCGAGCGCCACGATCGCGATCAGCCATCCGGGCGCGGACGCCCATCCGCTTGCCTGTGTCAGCTGGTGCGACAGATAGGGGGTAAGGCCGCCGAACAGCGCCGTCGCGCCGGTCGCGCCAAAGGCAAGGCCGCTCAGCCGCCCTTCGCCGGGAAATTGCTCGGCGGTGGTCACGGCGCCGACCGCGCTCACTGCCCCGCCCAGCGCCGCCAGCAGGACCGCGCCGATCAGCGCGCCGCCCAATGCGCTGCCCTGCGCCATCAGGGCAAAGAGCAGGGCCGGCAGCGCCACACCGGCGAGCGCCAGCGCGATCAGAACCGGCCGCCGCCCGATCCGGTCGGACAAGGCACCGACCAGCGGCGTCACCAGGATCACCACCAGTGCCGCCAGCGTCGAGAGTGTCAGCGCATCGGCCTCGCCCATGCGGCCGGCCCCGATCAGGAAGCTCGGCACATAGACGATGCCGACATAATAGGTGATCGACCCCAGTGCCGAAATGGCAAAGCCGCGGCCGATCGCCGGCCGATAGGCGCGCAGGCTGAGGCGCAGGGGTTGGGCCGGGATGCTTCCACGGGCGCGCTGCGCCAGGAAATCGGGCGATTCCTCGATCCGCGATCGCGCCAGCAGGATGAGGGCGGCGAGACCCGCGCCGACCAGAAAGGGCATGCGCCAGCCCCAGTCGGCCAGCGCCACCTCGTCCAGCAGCGCCACGGTCAGGGCGGACAGCGCCACCGCCAGCAGCCCGCCGACCTCGCTCGCCGCTGACGCCAGGGATGTGATGAGGCCGCGCCGACCGGGCGGCGCCCCTTCCAGCAGGTAGGCGACGACGCCGGTATATTCGCCCCCGACCGAGAAGGCCATGACACAGCGCAGCGCCAGCAGCAGCCATCCCGCCATCGCCCCAGCCTGCGCCTGTGTCGGCAGCAGCGCGGTCGCCAGCATCGCCGCGCTCATCAGCGCCATCGACAGCAACATGGTCGGCCGCCTGCCATGGCGATCGCCGATATGGCCAAAGAATATCGCCCCTAATGGCCGCATCAGATAGGCGATCGCAAAGCCCGCCAGCACATGCCCCACGCCCGCCGCGCCCCCGCCATAGAAGATGCGCGACAGCAGGGAGGCGAGATAGAGATAGAGGGTGAAGTCATACCATTCGACGATGGTCGACAGCCCGGCAATCGCCAGCGATCGCTTCGAAAGAGCGGGCGGCTGTCCCATCGGCGGCATCTCCTCATCCATCAACCCCTATCCCCCATCCGTTCGCTTAACCATCGGCAAAGCCGAACGGCGCCCGCGTCCGCCGATAATCGTCGGGCAGCATGTCGCGGCCGATCGGCGGGGCAGACCGGGCCATGCACTGGCTGCGGTGGCACAGGCGACAGGTGACGCCGATCGGCGTCGGCGCGGGCGGCGGCGCATCCTGGCTATAGACCAGCCGATGGGCATGGTCGGCGGCGCAGCACAGCGCGATTGCCCGCTCCACCTTCGCCGCGCCCCAGCTGCCGCCGCCGGCGGTGACGGTGCGCGCGACCGAGAAGAAACGCTGGCCGTCGGGCAGTTCCAGCCATTGCGTCACCACCTCGCGCGGTGTTTCGAACACGCGATGCACTGACCAGAGCGGGCAGGAGCCGCCATGGCGGGCAAAGGGAAAGCCGGCCCCGTCCAGCCGCTTGGAGACATTGCCGGCCTGGTCGACCCGCAGGAAGAAGAAGGGGACGCGTTCCTGCCCCGGCTTTTGCAACGTGGTCAGCCGGTGCGCCGCTTGCTCGAAGCTGACGCCGAACTGCCGAGCCAGCGCCTCGACATCATAGCGCCTGGCCTCCACCGCCTTGGCGAAGGCGGTATAGGGCATCAGGATTGCCGCCGCGCCATAGCCGGCCAGCGCCCGCCGGGCGAGCCGCCGCCCGCTTTCGCTGGCGAACTGTCCGTCCTTCAGTAGCGTATCGAAGCCCTTGCGCATCTCCAGATAGGCGATCTGGAGCGCCAGTTGAAAGGCGGAGCTGGCGCCATCCAGCGCATCGTCCAGCAGCACTGCGTCGCGATGCCGGTCGAGCCGCCGCATCGATCCCGCCATTACGTCCGACGGCAATCGCCGTACCCGCAAATTGTGCCGCGCCTTGAGCCAGCCGGCCAGCCCCCCCTCGGCCTCCGCTTCCGCCGCCAGCTTCTCGGCCGCATCGTCGAGCAGCGGAAAACTATTGCGCCGCGCGGCGATGAAGCGCCGCGCCTCCGCCACCGGATCGGCGCCATCCTCCTGCGGCTCCGCCTCCGCCCCCCGGTCCGCCAGCGCCAGATGCTCCTCGCGATAGCTGGTGTAGAGCCGCAGCAAAACCTCGGTAATGCCGGGGTAATTGACCGCGACATCGCCGGTCGCCAGTTGCGGCAGGTCGATATCGGCGAACATCGGGTCTTTCAGCACCGCCTGTAGTCGTGCCGTCTGCTCCGCGCCGCCGTCGCCCGCCACCTCGGCCATGTCGAGCTTGTAGGTGCGGGCAAGGCGCAGCAGCATGTCGGCGGTCAGCGGCCGCTGGTTACGCTCCAGCAGCGCGACATAGGAGGCGCTGATCTCCAGATCATTGGCCATGTCCGCCTGCGTCAGGCCCAGCTCGCGCCGCAATCGCCGCAATCGCGGCCCCATATAGACGGGACGATCCTTGGCCATGGCACCGACTCCTGTACGCTCTTTACAACTTTACAGCAGATTTTTGTAAAGATCGACAACTGGACTTTGGCAGGGGTGCCGCACCCCGTTTCCTGTGTCTACTTCGCTGTCATTCTTTCTTGCAGCTCACCCCGAGGGAATGACGACATGACCTATCAAAGTGAAATCGCGAAGGCCGACACGCTGATCGGCGGCCAGGGCCATTGGGACGGCATCGCGCCCGAATCCGTCGCCCGGATGCGCCTGCAAAACCGGTTCCAGAGCGGCCTCGACATCGCCCGCTACACCGCGAAGATCATGCGCGCCGACATGGCCGCCTATGATGCCGATCCGGCCAACTACACTCAGTCGCTGGGCTGCTGGCACGGCTTCATCGGCCAGCAGAAGATGATCAGCATCAAGAAGCATTTCGGCACCACCAAGGGCCGCTATCTCTATCTTTCGGGCTGGATGGTCGCGGCGCTGCGCAGCGAGTTCGGCCCGCTGCCCGACCAGTCGATGCATGAAAAGACCAGCGTCCCGGCGCTGATCGAGGAACTCTACACCTTCCTGCGCCAGGCCGACGCCCGCGAGCTGGGCGGCCTGTTCCGCGATCTCGACAAGGCCCGCGCGGAAGGCGACGAGGTTCGCGCCGCCAAGCTGCAGCAGCAGATCGACAATTACGAAACCCATATCGTTCCGATCGTCGCCGACATCGACGCCGGCTTCGGCAATGCCGAGGCGACCTATCTGCTCGCCAAGAAGTTCATCGAGGCCGGCGCCTGCTGCATCCAGATCGAGAACCAGGTCTCGGACGAAAAACAGTGCGGCCATCAGGACGGCAAGGTCACCGTCCCGCACGAAGACTTCCTCGCGAAGATCCGGGCGGTCCGCTACGCCTTCCTGGAACTGGGCGTCGACGACGGCGTGATCGTCGCGCGCACCGACTCGCTGGGCGCGGGCCTCACCAAGCAGATCGCCTTCACCCGCGAAGCGGGCGACATTGGCGACCTGTATAATGGCTTCCTCGATTGCGATCCGGTCGATGCCGGCGCGATCGGCCATGGCGACGTCCTCATCAGCCGCGACGGGCAATTGCTGAAGCCCAAGCGCCTGCCGTCGAACCTCTATCAGTTCCGCGCCGGCACCGGCGAGGATCGCTGCGTCCTCGACTGCATCACCGCGCTCCAGAATGGCGCCGACCTGCTGTGGATCGAAACCGAAAAGCCGCATATCGGCCAGATCGGCGGCATGGTCAGCCGCATCCGCGAGGTGATCCCCAATGCCAAGCTGGTCTATAACAACTCGCCCAGCTTCAACTGGACACTGAACTTCCGCCAGCAGGTGTTCGACGCCTGGGAAGCGGCGGGCAAGGATGTCAGTGCCTATGACCGGGCGAGGCTGATGAGCGCGGACTATGACGCCACCGACCTCGGCGTCGAGGCGGACGAACGCATCCGCACCTTCCAGAAGGATGCGGCGGCGCAGGCAGGCATCTTCCACCACCTCATCACCCTGCCGACCTATCACACCGCCGCGCTCAGCACCGACAATCTCGCCAGGGGCTATTTCGGTGATGCCGGAATGTTGGCCTATGTCGAGGGCGTGCAGCGGCGGGAAATCCGCGAGGGGCTAGCCTGCGTGAAGCACCAGAATATGGCCGGCTCCGACATTGGTGACGACCATAAGGAATATTTCGCCGGCGAAGCCGCGCTCAAGGCCGGCGGCGCCCACAACACGATGAATCAATTCGCGGCCTAAAGGCCGCGGGGGAACCAGTTTGCGGCCTAAACACCGCAGGCGCCCCATCTTCCCGGCGATATCCCGATGCTTGTCGGGAAGATGGGTTCCGCAAGCGTAACAAGCATGGAAGATTGCAGTTTCGCGGCCGGGGCCGTGAAGACAGCCAGTTCGCGGGGAATTCGACACTCCTCTCGCGATTTGGGTGGAAGGACCCTCGACGGCCCGGTGGCGCACCACCGGGCCGTTTTTTGTCTGCCCCAAAGGGGAGGCGTTTAAGCGATCCCCGCCCGCTGGCGCACGGCCTGCTTCAATATGTCGAGCGGCATCGCGCCCAGCGTCAGCACCTCATGGAACTGCTTGAGGTCGAACTTGTCGCCCTGCGCCGTCTTCACTTGCTCGCGCAGGTCGTTCCACACGGTGTGGCCGATCTTGTAGCTGCACGCCTGGCCCGGCCAGACGGTGTAGCGGTCGATCTCGCCCTGGCTGCGGCCGCGTGCGATGCCGGTGGTGGCGATCAGATAATCGGTCGCCTTCTCGCGGCTCCAGCGCTTGGCGTGCATGCCGCTGTCGACCACCAGACGGGTGGCGCGGAACAGCAGCGACTGGAGATAGCCGACCTGGCCCAGCGGATCGCCCTTGTACATGCCCATCTCGTCGGCCAGCTGCTCGGAATAGAGCGCCCAGCCTTCGGAATAGCCGCTGTAGAAGCCGCGGCGGCGGATCATGGGAATCGAATCCGATTCCAGCGCCACCGTCACCTGCAGATGGTGGCCCGGCACCGCCTCATGATGGGTCAGCGTGGCGAGGCCGAATTTCGGCCGGTCGAACGTGTCGCGCAGGTTGATGAAATAGATGGCCGGCCGCGACCCGTCGAGCGAGGCATTCTGATAATAGCCGCCCGGCGCGCCCGCCTGGATCGTCACCGGCACGCGGCGCACCTCGACCGGCGCCTTGGGCACGGTGTTGAACGCCTCGCCCAGCCGCGCCTGCATCGCCTTGATCTGGCTGTTGAGCTGCGCCAACAGTGCCTCCCGGCCCGGATCGGTATTGGGGTAGAGTTGATCGGGGCGCTTGTTGAGCGCGACCAGACGGTCGCCGACGCTGCCCTGGCTCATCCCTTCGCCCTTCAGGATCGCGTCGATCCGCGACGAGATGCTGGCGACCTGATCCAGGCCCATCTGGTGGATCTCGTCGCCGGTCAGCCGGGTCGTGGTCGCGGCCTCGGCGGCGGCGGCGTAGAAGGCCTCGCCATCGGGCAGGCGCCAGCAGCCGGCGTCATGCACCGCCTTGGCGCGCAACTGCTGCACCAGCGCGCGCTGGCGATCGACCGCGGGGAAGACCTTTTCCGCGACGATCTTTTCCGCCTGCGCCGCGCGTTCGGGCGGCAGGCCGGCGGCGGCCAGCTTCTTGGCAAAGCTCGCCACCAGCACGGTCTGGGCGGCGGGCTGGTCGCGCAGCGCCGCCTGCATCTTCATCGTCGTGTCGAGGATATAGTCGGGCGCGAACACGCCCTTGGCCGCGTCCGCCTTCTGCCGCTCCAACTCGCCATCCATGCTGACGGGGAAGGCCTCCAGCCGCGCTAGATAGGCGTCGGCATCGGCCGCGTCCTTCACCCGGTGCTGGCTGTCGAGGAAATCGGGCGTCTCGCGATAGGAGCCGGTCAACTGGCTCAGGATATAGGGCGCATAGCGGCCCGCCGTCTCGCCATAGGCGAAACGCTCGCCACCCACCGCGCGGTCGAGCTGATAGGCGACGACATCATAGTCGAGCTGGCTGGCCGGGCTGAGCGCCGCGCGGTCCAGACCCGCCAGTTGCTTGGCCTGCGTCTTGGTGCGGGCCAGGTCGCGCGCGGCGCCGGCGGCGCTGGTATCGCTGAGCTTGCCGCGCAGCGCCGCGCGGGCGCCGGTGTCGAGGCCAAGGCGGGTCGCCTGTTCCGGGCTGTCGTCCAGCCGCTCATAGAAGAAGCCGTCCAGCATGGCGCGCAGGCGGGCATCCTGCGATCCCGGCTGCGCAAAGGCGCGCGGGGCGGATGCGGCCAGCGCCGTGGCGCCGCTGGTGGTGAGGAATTGGCGTCGGTTCACGAAATGCTCCCTGTTCTGGCCCTGGCACGAACGGTCGCCCGCCCGCCGGGGCCGCCTTAGTGCCGCGCCTGCAAGGGCTTGGCTATTATTTGTTTTACCGCGATTTCTTAATCAGCAATCGATGCCGATTGCTTGGAAATCGCTCTAGGGGCGAGGGGGAAATGACGCGACAGTTGAAAGTTCACACCGTCATGCGTCGTGATTTCGGGGCGATTTTGGCGACAACGCGCCTGTCGCGCGCCCATGAAGCGACAGTGGAGCGACACTGAAGCGACACTGGGGTCACACCGAAGCGACAGCGACGCGACAGTCAGGCGACAGCCGGGCGCCATTTATCGGCCGATCGGCCCTTATGTCGGCGGTTCGGCGCGAGCGGATCAGCCCGGCGGGCGGCATGGAGCGCCAGCGCATTGGCCCAGTAGCGGTCGAAGCCGGTGCCCGCGAGCTGATCGCGCAGCCGGTGGGCGCTGGAACGGGACGTGCCGACCATCTGCGCGGCATGGCTGATATTGCCGGTTTCGAGCAGCGCGGCGAGGAAGCGGCGCTGACGATCGGGCGTCCATTGGCGGCGAGGGCGCCGGGCCGGCGCGGCGGGCGGAGGAGGAAGGGGCTGGTTCATCCGACAGGATAGAACAGAAAAAGCCCTGTGTAGGAAAGAGCTGCGGCGGGAGGGAGGAATAGCTGTCGGTCTGGAAGCGACCATTTCTGGCCATCCCGTTAGATCGTCGGCGTCACTAAAACCGGCCGCCCATCCATATGGCAAGTCGAAGACTTAGGGATCAAATCGTTCGGGAAGCAGTCATTCGCGGCGATAGCTTGTCGCAGGTTTGTCTATCCCCTGCTCAAAAATAAGAATCCGATCGCACTGAGGGCAGCGGTATGTGGCATGCCCTCGACTGCGCAAGGCCCAATCCGCTTTATCTCCGGCAAACTCTGATGTCCAATCAAGCGCTTCCACTTCGTCGAAGGCCTCCTCGAAACGAGCTTCCGATATAAGCTGCCACTGGTAAGGACTCGGTATTTCACCATCGGAGAAGGCATGACCGCCGGGGCAATGTATGGTTCCCATCCAGCCATCGTAGCTGATCGTTAGATGTCCGCAAATGGGCAAGTGTTGCCAAGAGACCTTCTCCGCCAGCGTCAGATATTCCCACTCACTTCACTAAAAGCAGACAGTCTCCAACCCACCCTTATTCGTCATTCCCGCGTAGGCGGGAATCCATCTCCTGACCTTGCATCTGGCCCCACGCTGGTGAGATGTATCCCCGCCTCCGCGGGGATGACGGCATAAAAATGGCCGTCCCCTGATCCACCCGTTCGTGTTGCCCAGCAGATCGAAATCAGGGTGCCGAAAGCCGCCCAGCCGCAACCGATCAGAAGCGCTCATTCCTTCTCCCGCTGGCGGGAGAAGGATAGGAAGCCTTGCCGGCAAAGCCGGCCAGGCGAAGTTGGATGAGGGGCGCTTGTTTCAGAAGGCCCTCACCCTCCCACGCCTATGGTGCGGGCCCCTCCCTCTCCCGTGAACGGGAGAGGGTAAGCAACCGGTCCGCTTTCCACTTGCTCGTCAGAGGCGCGTCAAGCTTCGCCATCTCGCCTGATAAGCTCAGCTTGTCAGACCCGTGGATCGTTTCGCCTGTCGGGCCGTTCCCCGTTGCGCTAAGGGGACGCGACCACGCCAAGGGGAGATTGATCGATGGCCTATACGCTCATCACCGCCAACCGGAATTATTCGAGCTGGTCGCTGCGGCCCTGGCTGCTGATGAAGGGGCTGGGGATCGATTTCGTCGATCGGATCGAGCCCTTTGCCGCGCCGGTCAATTACAGCGCCTTTCGCAGCTTTTCGCCGACGGGGCAGGTGCCCGCGCTGATCGATGGCGACCGGACGGTCTGGGATTCGCTCGGCATCCTTCTCTATCTGGCCGACCGGCATGCGGGCGTCTGGCCCGCCGACGCCGATGCGCGGGCCTTTGCCCAGTGCGCGGTGGCGGAAATGCACAGCGGCTTTTCCGCGCTGCGGTCGACCTGCACGATGAATGTCGGGGTGCGGGTGGAGCTGAACCTGATCGAGCCGGCGCTCAACAAGGATATCGCCCGGCTGCGCGAACTCTGGGAGCAGGGGCTGGCGCGCTTTGGCGGGCCCTATCTGGCCGGCGCGGAGTTCAGCGCGCTCGACGCCTTCTATGCGCCGGTCGCCTTCCGGGTGCGCAGCTATGGCCTGGATGTCGGGCCGATCGCGCGCGGCTGGGTCGAAACCATGCTGGCCCATCCCGCGATGCGCGAATGGGAACAGGCAGCGCTGGCCGAAACCTGGCGCGAGGAGGGCCATGAGGCGGAGCTGGCGGCGGTCGGCCGCGTGGTCGAGGATTATCGCGCGGCGTAACATTATTGCTTCAGCCTTGCGAAAAACGCACATTTTCCATCGCAAGGCCTGTTTCTCCCCCTTTCCCCTGGCGCCTTACGGGTCTAGGGGGAGGGGACCATGGTTAAGCCACGCACCCTCTATGAGAAGATCTGGGACGCGCATGTCGTTGAACGGCGTCCCGATGGAACCTGCCTGATCTATATCGATCGTCACCTCGTGCATGAAGTGACGAGCCCGCAGGCGTTCGAAGGCCTACGCCTCGCCGGGCGCAAGGTGCGCCGGCCCGACCTGACCCTGGCGGTGCCCGACCATAATCTGCCGACCACGCCGCGCCGCGACGCCGACGGTCATCGCATCCCGATCGCCGACCCCGAAAGCGCGCAGCAGCTCGCCGCGCTGGAACGCAATGCGCCGGAGTTCGGCGTGCGCCTGATCGGTGACGCGGACCCGGAACAGGGCATCGTCCATGTCGTCGGCCCGGAACAGGGCTTCACCTTGCCGGGCACCACCCTGGTGTGCGGCGACAGCCATACCAGCTCGCACGGCGCGCTGGGCGCGCTGGCCTTCGGCATCGGCACGTCCGAGGTCGAGCATGTGCTGGCCACCCAGACCCTGCTGCTGAAACAGTCGAAGACCATGCAGGTCGTGGTCGAGGGCGAGCTGGGCTATGGCGTCACCCCCAAGGATGTGGCGCTGGCGATCTGTGGCACGATCGGCACCGCGGGCGGCACCGGTTATGTCATGGAATATCGCGGGTCGGTATTCCGCGACATGTCGATCGAGGGCCGCCTGACCGTTGCCAACATGTCGATCGAGGCGGGCGCCCGGTCCGGCCTGTTCGCGCCGGACGAGAAGACCTTCGCCTATATCGAGGGCCGTCCGATGGCGCCCAAGGGTGCCGACTGGGATGCGGCCGTGGCCTGGTGGAAGACGCTGCACACGGATGAAGGCGCGACTTTCGACAAGACCGTCGTGATCGACGCAGCCGACATCGTGCCCAACGTTACCTGGGGCACCAGCCCCGAGGATGTCGTGCCGGTGACCGGCGTCGTGCCGGATCCGGAAAGCTTCGCCGATGCGTCGAAGCGCGCCGCCGCGCAGAAGTCGCTCGACTATATGGGCCTCATCGCCGGGCAGAAGATGGAAGATGTCGCGATCGAGCATGTCTTCATCGGCAGCTGCACCAACAGCCGGATCGAGGATCTGCGCGCCGCCGCCGGCCTGCTGAAGGGGCGGCATATCGCGGCCGGCATCAAGCATGCGATGGTGGTGCCGGGTTCGGGCCTGGTCAAGCGCATGGCCGAGGCCGAGGGGCTGGACCGCATCTTCCTCGACGCCGGTTTCGAATGGCGCGAGCCGGGCTGTTCGGCATGCCTGGGCATGAATCCGGACAAGGTGCCGGCCGGCGAACGCTGCGCATCGACCAGCAACCGCAATTTCATGGGCCGTCAGGGTCCGGGGTCGCGCACGCATCTGGTCTCGCCGGAAATGGCGGCGGCCGCCGCGCTGACCGGCCGGTTGACCGATGTGCGCGCATTGATGGGTGAAAAAGAGGGGATGGTCGCATGAAGAAGGTATTCTGGGTGCTGGCGCTGGGTGCGCTGGCCAGTGCGGCGATGGCCGCGACGCTGGGCCGCGCTGAGGACGGTCCCGCGGTGGAGGCGAAGCGGGCGCACTGATGGACAAGCTGACTACCGTTGACGGCCGAGCCTATCCGTTCGGGATGAAGAATGTCGACACCGACATCGTCATCCCGGCGCATTGGCTCAAGACGATTTCGCGCGCCGGCCTTGGCAAGGGCGCGTTCGAGGTGCTGCGCAAGGAACCGGACAATGTCTTCGACGATCCCGAATATGCCGGCAGCCCGATCCTGATCGCGGGCGACAATTTCGGCTGCGGCTCCAGCCGTGAACATGCCGCCTGGGCGCTTGGCGACCTGGGCATCAAGGTGGTGATCGCGCCGAGCTTCTCCGACATCTTCTCGGGCAATGCGTTCAAGAACGGCATATTGACCGTGGTGTTGCCGCAGGAGGCGATCGACCGGCTGATGGAGGTCGCCAAGACCGATCCGATCCATGTCGATCTGGAGCAGCAGAGCGTCACCACCCAATATCAGGATCGCTTCAGCTTCGAGATCGACCCGTTCCGCAAGCATTGCCTGCTGGGCGGCCTGGATGAGATCGGCCTGACCCTGGACGAGGCGGATGTGATCGACGCGTTCGAGGCGAAGGATGCGGCTTTGCGCCCCTGGCTGGTGCCGGCCGTTGCCTAAAGGCGCGGTTCCGCCTATCTCTGAACGCGACAGACGCATTTCAACAGGGCTTCACGCATGACCACTTTCGACGACCGCGAGCGCGCATTTGAAAATATGTTCGCGCACGACCAGGAGATGCAGTTCCGCATCCAGGCGCGCCGCAACCGCCTGCTGGGCGAATGGGCGGCCGCGAAGATGGGCCTGACCCCTGAGGAAACCGACGCCTATGCCAAGGCCGTCGTGCAGGCCGATTTCGAGGAAGCGGGCGACGAGGATGTCATCCGCAAGCTGTTGGGCGACATGACCCAGGCCGGCCTCGACATCGACGAAGCCGGCGTGCGCACCGCGCTCGACGAGCAGGCGGTGATCGCCCGCCGCATGTTCATCGAAGCGCAGTAAGGCAGGTATCGCCATGCCGATGGCAGCAGACGATATTGCCGAGATGATCAAGACCGCGATCCCGGATGCGCAGGTCGAGATTACCGACCTGGCCGGTGACGGCGATCATTATGCGGCGAAGGTCGTGTCCGAAAGCTTTCGGGGCATGAGCCGGGTGGCGCAGCAGCGCGCCGTCTATGCGGCGCTGGGCGGACGCATGGGCGGGGTGCTTCACGCCTTGCAACTGACCACCGCCGTTCCCAACTAACCGCCATAGCGACATTCGCGTCCCGCCGCGCGGCGACGCCAGACAAGAGAATTGGACCCAGTGAAATGACCGACGCCGTGCAGCAGCGGATCGCCGACATCGTCAACGGTAATGACGTGGTGCTCTTCATGAAGGGCACGCCGCTCTTCCCCCAGTGCGGCTTTTCCAGCCGCGCGATCGCGATCCTGGAGCATCTGGGCGTGAATTACGAGACGGTCGACGTGCTGCAGGACCAGGCGGTCCGCCAGGGCATCAAGACCTTCTCCGACTGGCCGACCATTCCCCAGCTTTATGTGAAGGGCGAATTTGTCGGCGGTAGCGACATCATGATGGAAATGTATGAGGCCGGTGAGCTTCAGCAGCTGATGACCGACAACGGCGTCGCTGCGGCGAACTGATCGCCGGCTCAGGGCAAAAGATCATGGGGCGGTCCGCTGGTCGGGCCGCCCTTTTTCTTGTCTGCAGTGCGGGCATATGAAGCCGGCCAGGGACGGTTCAATGTGCTGCAAGCCCGGCTGGCGATTAGGTCTGTGAAAGCTTTGGGAACGGCCACCGGGTGGGGGATGCCTGCGGAGACCGTGCCGGCATCCCCCGGGTAGTTGAACGGTGGGTATGTGGGAAGAGAAGCATCCGGCGTGCCAGAAGTGGAAAGCCACGCATTCGTGCATGGTTCAAGGGTTAACGCCGCCAGTCGTCCGCTGTCGTTTGTAAGGTCGCCCGACACTTTCGTCGAAAAGCCATTTGGGCCGAGCCGCTTTCCTGATTGACTACATCCGTAATCGATGCGACTACATGTGTAGTTGGAGAGTCGGAACAGGATCGGGATCGGGCAGTGAGCGAGAAGATCAGCGAAGCGGAACTGGTGGTGATGGAAGCGCTGTGGGAACAGGCGCCGGCAACCGCCAATGACGTCGCCGATCGCGTCACCGCCGAACGTGACTGGAGCCTGCAGACGGTCAAGACCTTGCTGTCGCGGCTGATGGCCAAGGAGGTGATCGCCGCCGACCAGGATGGCCGCCGTTTCCTCTATCGCCCGCTGGTGGCGCGCGAGGATTATGTGGCGAGCGAGTCCGGCCGGCTGGTCAATCGCCTGTTCGGCGGTCGCATCTCTCCCCTGGTCGCCCAGCTGGCGAGCCAGGACCAGTTGAGCGCGGATGATATCGCGGAGCTTGAGGAAATCCTGAAGGGGTTGAAATCATGAGCGTCTGGATGGCCGAAACGCTGATCGCCACGACCCTGCTGATGGCGATGGTGATGATGTTGCGACGCCCGGTGGCGCGCTGGCTGGGGGCGGGGGCGGCCTATTGGCTGTGGCTGCTGCCTCTGGCCCGCATGTTGTTGCCAACGCTTCCGCGCGAGGTTGCCGCGCCTTCGCCGCTGCATAATGTCGTGGACCAAGCGGGCCTGCCGGCGCTGCTGGAGGTCGCGCCTTCGCCCGCGGCACAGGCCGCCGCGACAAGCATCCCCTGGCTGGAAATGGCGATCGGCCTGTGGGCGCTGGGCGTCGTCCTGTTCCTGGTCGTGCAGGCGATCGGCTATGCCCGGTTTCGCCGCGATATATTGGCCGGATCGACGCCGCTGGGCGAGGAAGGGCGCATCCGCCTGATCACCAGTCCGCAGGCATCGGGGCCGCTCGCCTTCGGTATTTTCCGGCCCTATATTGTCCTGCCGACCGATTTCGGGCTGCGCTATGACGCGCAGGAGCAGGATATGGCGATCGCCCATGAACGCGCCCATCATGAGCGCGGCGATCTGGCCGCCAACATGGTCGCGCTGCTGCTGCTGGCGCTGCACTGGTGCAATCCGGTCGCCTGGATCGCCTATCGCGCCTATCGCGCCGATCAGGAAACCGCCTGCGACGCGCGCGTCCTCTCGCTCTACGGCCAGGATCAGGCCCATGCCTATGGCCGCGCCATATTGAAGGCCGCCGGTGGTCGCCAATTTGCCGGCGCCTGCCATCTCACCCGCATCACCACGCTCAAGGGGAGGCTGAAAATGCTTTCGAGCCATGAAACATCGTTGAAGCGCATCAGCTGGGGCATGGCCGCCGTCGCCATGGTCGTCGCCACGGGCCTTGCCCTCACCGCATCGGGCAGCCGCGCCGCGCAGCAGATGGCGGCGATCACCGACAAGGTCGATCAGGCCGATTTCGCCAAGCTGACCAACCTGGTGTCGCAGCCCGTATCGGCGCGGGAGGCCCTGCCGCAGGCCGCGCCGGTTCCCGCCGCCGCGCCCATGCCGGCGGCAGCGCCCGCGCCGGTCGCCCATGCCGATCGCGTGCCGCCTGCAGCGCCCGTGCCGCCGGTTCCGGCCGCCGACATCGTGCCCCCGGTTCCGCCGGTCCCGCCCGTGCCGCCGGTGACGGTGCGCAGCGAGCCGGGGCGGGTGATCGTTACCCATGCCAATGGCCGGGTCGAAACCCATCGCATCCCGACCGAGGCGGAGATTGCCCGCATGGTGCCGGTGGTCGACGTGCGCGAAGGCTGCGAGGGTGACAAGGTCACCAGCCATCGCGAATTTGTCGATGCCAATGGCCGCCGCAACATCCGGGTGCGCATCTGCGAGCGGGCGATCGAGGCGCAGGCCCGCAAGGCGGAGCGGATCGCCATGCTGAACGCTCGCGATGCAGAGCGCATGTCCCGCAATGCCGAACGGGAGGGGCGCAATGCCGCGCGCGCCGGGCTGACCGCTGCCCGTGCCCAGATCGCCGCCAGCCGCATGCCGGAAAGCGACCGGGCTGAGGCACTGCGCGACATCGACCAGGAACTGGCCGACCTCGATCGCAATCCGGACTGAGGCTTTTTAGACCGCCACCACTTCGGGCAGGATGGCGTCGAGCAGCAACATGCCCGCCGGGCTGACCTGAAGCCGGTTGCCGGTTCGCCAGACCAGACCCAGATCATTCATCCGGTCGATCGCCCGATCATCTACCAGCGCGCCGATCGGCAGGCCCGACAGGCCGGCGATCCGGGCCAGATCGACCCCTTCGCCCAGACGCAATCCCATCAGCAGCGCCTCGCGCGCCTTGTCCTCGGCCTGCAGCGGCACTTCCTGTTGCAGGCCGTTGCCGTTGCGATCGACCGCGCCCATCCAATTTTCCGGCTTCTTGTGGCGCAATGTCGCCATGCCGCCGCGGCGGCCATGGGCGCCGGGGCCAATGCCGACATAGTCGCCATAGCGCCAGTAGATCAGGTTATGGCGGCTTTCCTGTCCCGGCCGGGCATGGTTGCTGATCTCGTAGGAAGGGATGCCGGCCTGCGCCGTCATCGCCTGGGTCAGCTCATAAAGGGTGGCGCCATGATCCGGGTCGACCGGTGTCAGCTTGCCTTGCGCAGCGAGCGTGGCGAAGCGCGTGCCCGGCTCGATCGTTAACTGATAGAGCGACAGATGGCCGGTGCCGAAGGAGAGGGCGCGCGCCAGCTCCGCTTCCCAGTCCGATTCGCTCTGGCCGGGGCGCGCGTAGATGAGATCGAAGCTCACCCGGTCAAAAATGCGACGAGCCGTGTCGAGTGCGCCCAGCCCCTCATCGACGTCATGGGCACGCCCCAGGAAAGCCAGGGCGTCATTGTCGAGCGCCTGCAGGCCGAGCGACACGCGGTTGATCCCGGCGGCCGCCAGATCGCCGAAACGCGCGGCTTCCACCGAGTTCGGGTTGGCCTCAAGCGTGATCTCTATGTCGTTGGAAAAGCCCCAATGTCTTTCCGCCGCCTCGATCAGGGAAGCGGCGATGCGGGGCGGCATCAGCGACGGCGTGCCACCGCCAAAGAAGATCGAACGGAGCGGTCGCCGGCCGGTTTTTTCCGCCTCATAGGCAAGGTCGGCGAGCAGCGCAGCCTGCCACGCATCGGCGTCGATCCGGTCGCGCACATGACTGTTAAAATCACAGTAAGGACACTTCGAAACACAAAATGGCCAATGAACATATAGGCCAAGAGCCTCGGTGAAAGCCGGTGGGGCGAGAAGGACTTCGGGTGACATGAGTGGACATATCTTTAGACGCGTTCAGCGCGGCCCGCTAGCGGCTGCACTGATGCTTTTCGGCGGGATGATCGCAGGGGCGGTCGCACCGGCATCGGCTTCGGTCAATCGCGACGTGTGGAATTATTATAATATCCAGCCGGCGCCGCGTTCCGACGCGATGCTGCGCCAGGTGGTGATGGACGTGCATAATCGCGAGCGCCAGTCGTTGGGCGTGCCCGCGCTGGCCTGGGACGATCGCCTGGCCGCCGATGCAGCCGGCTATGCGCGCCAGATGGTGCATACCAACCAGTTTCGCCATTCGCACGGCGGTGAGCGCGACGAGGAAATCGGCGAAAATCTGTGGATGGGGACGCACCGGGCCTATGGCTATACCGCCATGCTCGACGCCTTCATGGACGAACGCCGCGCCTTCGTGTTCAAGGCCCGCTTCCCCGATGTCAGCACGACCGGCAATTGGGAAGATGTCGGTCACTATACCCAGATGATCTGGCGCGGCACCCGTCGGGTCGGCTGCGCGCTGGGCGAGGGCGCCCAATATGATTATCTGGTCTGCCGCTATTATCCGGCCGGCAATGTCTATGGCATGAGCCCGTTCGACCGCGACTTTGGCGGCTGGCAGGGCTGAAGACCTTATCCCAGGCGGATCATTTTTCCTCTCTGTCGATTATGCCTTGAAGCGCAGTCGGCAAAAGGGGGGAGGAAAAATGCAGCCCGTTTCAAGAACAAGGCCATGGGCCTGCATGGGCACGGCGATTACGCTGCTTGCCCTTTCTGCGTGTGGTTCACCATCTCCCACGTCTGATAATCAGGGCGCTGCGCCTGCCACGCCCGAAAATGCCTCCACCGCCGCCCAGCCAGACACGGCACCGGTCCCCCGATCCAGCCAGGCCGACCTGACGCCCCTGTCCTGCACCGCCGAGATCGGCGCGGCTGCGGCCGAGCGCCGCGTCAAGCTGTGCATCAGCGTGTCGCCCGCCACCCATCCGCCCTGCAATGCAGCCAATAGCTGTGCGATGATCGAGGATGAGATCGCGCGCAGTTGCGCGCTGTTCGACGGCCAGGGCGAGCCGATGGCCGGATGCACGCCCGAACCCAAGAGTATGGCGGCCGCGGCGGCCGTGGTGCAGCGTTATTATGCCGCGATCAACGCGCGCGACTATGGCACCGCCTGGAGCCAGTGGGGCGAAAATGGGCCGGCAGGGCAGACGATGGAGAGATTCCAGGCCGGCTTTGCCGCCACCCGCGCGACCCATGTGACGATCGGCCGGATGACGCCGGGCGATGCGGGCGCCGGCTCCGTCTACCAGCCGGTGCCGGTGACGATCGACGCGGAACTGGCGGATGGAACCCGCCAGCATTTTGCCGGCACCTATGTCGTGCGGCGCGTCAATGCTGTCGACGGGGCATCGGCCGCGCAGCGGCGCTGGCATATCGATTCGGCGAAGCTGCGACCCGTTTCGTCGGAGTGACGCCGACAGGCGATCGCCTGCGCCGGACTATTCATCCCTGCTTCACACGATCGGGCGTTTAGCCGCAGCATCGCGTTCCGAACCGGCCGGGCCGGGGGAGAGGCGCGGGCTATCGGGTCGAAAGAACAAAGACGATGCGCGGGTGGAAATGGGGGCTGGCCGTTGCGACGGCCGCCATGATGCTGGGGATTTTCGGTGGCAAGGGGCAGGCGGCGCCGGCGCGGCGTGCGCCCAGCCCGGCCGAACAATATGGCATGGAAGAGGCCGATCGCGACGATGGGCTGCTGCAGGATGTGGTCCTGGGCATGCATAATGACGAACGCAGCCGCTGGGGCCTGACTCCGCTTGCCTGGGACCGGACGCTGGCGGCAGATGCGGCGCGCTATGCGCGGCAGATGGCGCGGACCAACATCTTTGCCCACAGCCCACGCGCGACCCGCGCGGTGCCGAGCGGGGAGAATCTGTGGATGGGGAGCCGGGGCCTCTATGATTATGAGGTGATGGTCGGCGCCTTCCTCAATGAACGGCGCTATTTTCGCCGGGCGGGCAAGATGCCCAATTTCAGCACCACCGGCCGCTGGCAGGATGTCGCCCATTATACCCAGATCATCTGGCGCGGCACCCGGTCGGTGGGCTGTGCGCTGGCCGAGGGGCGCAGCTTCGATTATCTCGTCTGCCGCTATTATCCCGCTGGCAACATTTTCGGCATGGGGCCGCTGGATGCGGCGCCGGTGCTGGCGGGCGGCGAGGAATAGGGGCGGTCGGGACTGCCCCCATCTGGTTCAGATTACGGCCTTGACCAACTGGGCGAAGGCGTCGGCGCGGTGGCTCATCGCGTGCTTGGCGTCCGGGTCCATCTCGCCGAAGCTGATGTCGTGGCCCAAGGGCTGGAACATCGCGTCATAGCCAAAGCCGTTTGCCCCGCGCGGCGGCCAGACCAGCAGGCCGTCGACCCGGCCCTCGAACGCCTCGACATGGCCGTCGGGCCAGGCGAGGGCGAGGGCGCAGATGAAATGGGCGCCATGGCCGGCGTCCGGCCCCTTGGCCTGCACCCCGTCCCACACCTTCTGCATCGCCATGCCGAAGTCCTTGTCCGGCCCGGCCCAGCGGGCGGAGAAGAGGCCCGGATCGCCGTTCAGCGCCTCGACGCAAAGGCCACTGTCGTCGGCCAGCGCCGGCAGGCCGGAGAGGTCGGCAGCCTGCATCGCCTTCAGCTCGGCGTTTGCGATGAAGGTGGTGCCGGTCTCCTCCGGCTCAGGCAGGTCGAGCGACGCGGCGGAGATCGGCTCGATCCCATAGGGGCCGAGCAGGGCGGCGATTTCCCGCACCTTGCCGGCATTATGGCTGGCGATCACCAGCTTGCCTGGCTTCAGCTTGCGGATCGCCTGTTCCTGTCCAAAATCGTCGCTCATCTGGCTCTACCCTGTGTCGTTCGTTTCGAGCGTAGTCGAGAAACGCACGAATGCGCTATCTGCTTCTCGACTTCGCTCGAAGCGAACGGATTTCAATTACCGACCCGTCGCCACATCCTGCGCGGCGAAGATCTTGGCGCAGCCGATGCGGGCGAGGCGGAGCAGGCGGAGCAGCTCTTCCTCGTCATACGCCGCACCCTCAGCCGTGGCCTGCACTTCGGCGAACTTGCCGTTGCCGGTCAGGATCAGGTTGGCGTCGGTCTCCGCATTGCTGTCCTCGGCATAGTCGAGGTCGAGCACCGGCGTGCCTTCATAGATGCCGCAGCTGATCGCCGCGACCTTCTGGATGATCGGGTCTTCGCTGAGCGCGCCGGAGGCGAGCAGCTTGTCGACGGCGATGCGCAGCGCAACCCAGCTGCCCGAGATGGCGGCGGTGCGGGTGCCGCCATCGGCCTGGATCACGTCGCAGTCGATCACGATCTGGCGCTCGCCGAGCTTCTTGAGGTCGACGACCGTGCGCAGCGATCGGCCGATCAGGCGCTGGATTTCCTGGGTGCGGCCCGACTGCTTGCCCTTGGCCGCCTCGCGGCTGCCGCGGGTGTGGGTGGCACGGGGCAGCATGCCATATTCGGCCGTGACCCAGCCTGAACCCTTGCCGCGCAGGAAGGGAGGCACCTTTTCCTCGATTGAGGCGGTGCACAGGACGCGGGTGTCACCGAAGCTGACGAGGCACGAGCCTTCGGCATGGATGGTGAAGCCGGGTTCCATGGTGATGTCGCGCATCTGGTCGGGCGCGCGGCCGGAAGGACGCATAATATTCTACTCCGAAGCGGTCAGGTGGCGGGCCTTAGCGCTCGGCTGCGCTGCATGCCAGTGCCAAGCGCCAAAAGTTGCGATAAGAGGGGCGCCATGAAGAGAGCGATGATGATGGGGCCGGTTGCGATGTTGGCGCTGGCGGGATGCGTGACCGATCGGGAGAAGGTGGAGCTGGAGCCGCCAACGGCCGCCGGCGACACGATCCGTTTTACCGCCGGTCGCTGCTTCGGCGCCTGTCCCGCCTATACGCTCACGGTGACGCCCGATGGCTCCGGCCTGCTGGAGCCCGAGCGCTTTACCTCCGTCCCCGGTCCGACCCGCTTCACCGTCAGCGCCGCGCAATATCGCCAGCTGCGCACCGGCCTTGCCCCGTGGAAGCCGGCGACCGGCACGGCAAAGCGCATCGCCCAGGGCGAGAATTGCACCCGCTTCGCCACCGACATGCCCAGCTACACGATCGAATGGACGCGCGGCGGCGGGAAGAACGGGACGAAGCCGACCCGGCTCGATTTCCAGTCGGGCTGCATGGACAGCCGCTATGCGAAACTCCGCACGACGATCGGCGGGATACCCAAGACGCTGGGCATCGAACCGATGCTGAAGCCCAAGCCGGCCAGCTGAACCGCCGCCCCGCGACGCGACAGCCCGAAGTTCACAGTGTCGCAGGGATAAATTGCGTCGATTCCGGCGAATTGCGCCTGCCACGCGCCAGCGAAGCGACGGCCACGCGACACGTGGGTCACGCCAACGCGACGGTCGCGCGCCTCTGACGCGACAGCGAGGCGACACTGAAACGACAGCGACGCGACAGATTCGCGCGTGGGGCGGGGGTGTTAAGCGGGGCGTGAGAGCGGCCTGTTCCATCGTGTAGGGTAGATCAGAAGAGCGGCGAGTAGGAAAGCGAAGGCGGGGTTGCGCCCCATGTCGGACATTCTGTGACGTGCGCTTAGGACCTGAAACCGGCCGTTAACGAGCGAACATTTTCTATCGTGTCCTCTAAGGTAAAGGGTTGCGTTCCAATGGTGGCGCCATAGCGTTCGACTATGATCGCGCGCTATACCGTCCACTTGAAGCAGCCTATCCGCATGCGGGACCATTGGCCCATTGATGTGCTGGGCGCGCGTCTGACACTAGTTGGGGACGGCGATATGGTCAGTGGACTGCTGTTTACCTTCACGGGCCAGCCCACATCCCTTGCGCCGACTATGACCGACCCTGAAAAGCCGGGGCAACCGCCGACGATTTCAGTGAGCGATCCACTTCACACGCTGCTTCGCCAGCAGGTTCGAAATGGCTTTAGCTTCATGCAGGCACTCTTTCCGGTCCAAGTTGCGTTCGATCGGACGGATGCAGAATATGAAGGGGAAACGCCGGAAGAGACCGATGCTATTGCCATTAGCCGCTTCACCTATGGCGAGGCCGATGACCGCCCGCTTGCTCTGACATACGACTATTTTACGCGAGCCATGATGGCCGCGGAAAAGCCGTACGACGAACGATACCGGCTCTTTGCCACCCTGACCGGCTACGCTCGTGAGGCGTCCAAGGAAGCGCGATACATTGACGCTTTCCGCTACTATTTCCTGATCCTCGACGCCTTTTTCAGCAACGGGCAATTCAAGAAGGCTGGTCTCGAAAAGGCGTTTAAAGGTCATGCGGTGCTTATGGATGCGATCAATTCAGCGAAGGCCGACTTCCGAGAGGATCGAACGCGGCCTGCCACACCGACCGGCACTTTTCTTCGCGGTTCGCCTACCAGGGATGAGATCGCCGACCACCTGATCGAACGGCGAGGCCACTACTTTCACAGCAACCGGCGCAAGCCTGGGGCATGGAGTCCAGATAAGCAGGACGAAGCCCGCGATCTGTCATGGCTATGCTCCATGATATGCTTCTATCTATCAGAAGAATATTCGGCTCCAATGTTTGCCGAGGAGCTTGGCGCCAGACATTTCGCCGAGGCCACAAAGTCAGGAGCGATAATCGTGCTTAGGATCGACTATACCTATGTTGACGATGATGGCGACGGGAAGCCGAAGCAAGCACGTACGAATATCAACATGCCGGGCACAAGGGTGACGCGGAAGATGGCGACGGAGATTACGCAGAGTTTTGTGCAGAATTTTATTGAGTCCCAGCCTGCAAGCAGTTTGATGCACGCCATCTGCCGAGAAGAGAAATCGGGTCAGTCGATCTTTGAGATTAGGTATTCGCAGGAGCTTCCCTAGCATGATCCCAAAGACTGTTGGCTGCTTCGGCTGACAGCAACCCAAAACCCGACATTCCGTAACCGGCCATTTGCGCGCATCACCACCTCGGCTTCGAGTTGCAGAACCTCGCTGCTTTCCAGCTGGAACCAAGAAAAGCGGGATGCCGGGTCAGGCCCGGCATGACGGATAGGGAAATGGCCAATCTCCCCCGTTGAGCCAGCGATCAAAGCCGCCTACATCATCGCCATGGCCGCCACCGCCTCCATCGCCGAACTGAATGACCGCGCGCGCGACGTGTTTCGCATGGTGGTGGATAGCTATCTGGGCACCGGACTGCCGGTGGGATCGCGCACGATCAGCAAGATGGGGCTCAGCCTCTCGGCCGCCTCGATCCGCAATGTGATGCAGGATCTGGAGGAGTTGGGTCTGCTCGCCGCGCCGCACACCTCGGCCGGGCGAATGCCGACCGAGACCGGGCTGCGGCTGTTCGTCGACGGGATGATGCAGGCAGCCGAACCATCGGTCGAGGAGCGCCGCGCGATCGAGGCGGGGCTGGCCGAGGGCGGGCCGATCGAGGAGGCGCTGTCGGCGGCAACGGCGACGCTGTCGGGCCTGTCTGCCTGTGCCGGCATCGTCATGGTGCCAAGGCGCGAGCCGGTGCTGCGCCAGTTCGGTTTCGTGCCCTTGAATGATCGGCAGGCGCTGGCCGTGCTGGTCGGGCAGGACGGGTCGATCGAGAATCGCGTGCTCGACCTGCCGCGCGGGGTGACGCCATCGATGCTGAACGAGGCGGCGAATTTCATGTCGGCGCGCTTTGGCGGGCTGACCCTGCGCCAGGCCGGCGACCTCTTGGCGCGCGAGATGGAGCAGGAGCGCTCCACGCTGGAGGGCGCGGCGCGTGAACTGGTGACGCGCGGCATCGCGATCTGGAGCCATGATGCCGATGACAGGCCCGTGCTGATCGTGCGGGGGCAGGCGCATCTGATCGACGATGGCACCGCCGCCGACCTCGACCGGGTGCGGCAATTGCTGGAGCAACTGGAGGGCAAGCAGGAGATTTCGCGCCTGCTGGAGAGCGCGCTGGCCGGCAGCGCGACCAAAATCTTCATCGGTTCGGAAAACAAGCTCTTTTCCCTTTCGGGTTCATCGGTCATAGCCGCCCCCTATCGCGGTGGGGACGGCCGGGTCGTCGGCGTGGTTGGCGTGATCGGCCCCACGCGCTTGAACTATGCCCGAGTGATCCCCATGGTGGATTTCACCGCACAGACGCTGTCGAGATTGATGAGATGAGCGAAGACAAGCAGACTATCGAAAATACCGAAACCCTGGACCAGCTGCCCGAGGAGGAGACCCCCGTGGACGCCCCTGAAAACGCCCATGCCGAGCGTATCGCAGCGCTGGAAGCCGAGCTGGAAACGGCCAAGCAGGACATTCTCTACGCCCATGCCGATACGCAGAATGTGCGGCGCCGGCTGGAGAAGGAACTGGCCGACGCGCGCGCCTATGCCGCGACCAGCTTTGCCCGCGACGTGCTGTCGGTGGCCGACAATCTGGGCCGGGCACTGGCCGCCATCCCCGCCGATCTGCGCGAGGACGACAAGTTCAAGGGGCTGGTGACCGGCCTGGAAGCCACCGGCCGCGAGCTGGAGGCGGTGTTCGGCCGCAACGGCATCACCAAGATCGAATCGGTCGGCCAGCCGCTCGACCCGAACAAGCATCAGGCGGTGATGGAACTGCCGTCGGCGGACGCCGAGCCGGGCACCGTGCTGGTGGAAATGCAGGCTGGCTACAGCATCAAGGACCGCTTGCTGCGCCCCGCCATGGTCAGCGTGGCGAAGAAGCCGGACTAATTTTCTCAACCCGTTCGGGCTGAGCCTGTCGAAGCCTTGTTCTTTCTTTTGAGAGGGACGGGCAAATGACAGGCTTGGAACGAACGGGATTTTCATGCGCCACGATCTCAACCTCACCACCGACCGTCCGACCTTTGTTACCCATCTCGAATGTTCGCTGACCGGCGAGCGTTATGAGGCGGATCGCCTGCATGGGCTGTCGGCGGCGGGCAAGCCGCTGCTGGTGCGCTATGATCTGGACGGCGTGCGGGCCGCGCTGACCAAGGAAGCGCTCAGCAGCCGGCCGATGGACCTGTGGCGCTGGCGCGAATTGCTGCCGGTGCGGCAGACCAGCAACATCGTGAGCCTGGGCGAGAATGCGACGCCGCTGATCCCGCTGCCGCGCACGGCGGAGCGGCTGGGCGGCGCGCAGCTGCTGGCCAAGGATGAGGGGCGGTTGCCGACCGCGTCGTTCAAGGCGCGCGGCCTCGTCATGGCGGTCTCCATGGCCAAGGAACTGGGCGTGACCCAGGTGGCGATGCCGACCAACGGCAATGCCGGCGCGGCGCTGGCCGCCTATGCGGCGGTCGCCGGCATGGAATCGGTGATCTTCTGCCCGGCCGACACGCCCGAAGTGAATGTGCGCGAGATCGCGGCGCAGGGCGCGCGGGTCTATCGCGTCAACGGCTATATCGACGATTGCGGCGCGATCGTCGGCCAGGGCGTCAAGGAACGCGGCTGGTTCGATTTCTCGACGCTGAAGGAGCCCTATCGGATCGAGGGCAAGAAGACGATGGGGCTGGAACTGGCCGAGCAGCTCGGCTGGGAATTGCCCGATGCGATCTTCTACCCCACTGGCGGCGGCACCGGCCTGATCGGCATGTGGAAGGCGTTCGATGAGCTGGAGAAGATCGGCTTCATCGGCTCCAAGCGCCCCAAGATGTTCGCGGTACAGGCCGAAGGCTGCGCGCCGATGGTCCGCGCGTTCGAGCAGGGCGTGGAATTTGCCGAGCGCTGGGAGGATGCCCAGATCATCGCCATGGGCATTCGCGTGCCCAAGGCGGTGGGCGACTTCCTGATCCTGCGCGCGGTGCGGGAAAGCGGCGGCGCCGCGCTGGCGGTGTCGGACGCGGCGATTGCGGCGGCGGTGCGCGACGTGGCGCGCGATGATGGCCTGCTGCTGTGCCCGGAGGGCGGGGCGACGCTGGCGGCTTACCAGCGCGCGTTGGACGAGGGGCTGATCGGGCGGGGTGAACGGGCGGTGCTGTTCAATTGCGCCAGCGGCCTCAAATATCCGCTGGAGGACCAGAGCCGCACGCTCGACCGGCATGCGCCGATCGATTTCGCGTCGCTCTGATGGCCTGAACGGGCGGGCCGTGGCCCGCCCGCTTATGATCAGAAGCGATAATCCCAGCCCAGGGTGAAGAGCCGCCCTCGACCGGCGAAGAAGGCCAGATTGTCGTTGGGCAGGCGCGTGTCGCTATTATAGTCGATATAGAATTTATCGAACAGATTCTGGACGCTGAGATAGACGCCGCCCAGTGATGCGGTGTCGTAGCGAAGATAGGCGTCGGTGACCGCATAGCCGCCGAAATTGTTGCGCCGGTCCGGGTTCGCCTTGCCATGGAAATTGCGCGACAGATAATATTGGGTCTGCAGCCGCGCCGAGATGGCGCCATGGCGATAGTCGGCGGCGACGTTCAGGCGATCCGGCGAGATGTTGGTGCCGTCCAGATCGGTATCGACGATGCCGTCGGGATTGGCGCTGTCGCTGTCATAGCGGCCCTTGAGATGGGCATAGCCGGTGGAGAGCTTGAGCCCCCGCAGCGGCGTCTGTACGCCCAGGTTGATCTCCAGCCCTTCGATCTCGACTCGCTGGCGCTGCACGGTGAAGATACCGTCGCCCTGCGCGATCAAAATCTGGCCCTTGTCGCTGGATGACCAGAAATAGGTGGCGCTGGCGTCGATCGGGCCGCGCTTCACCTCCAGCCCGATCTCGCGGTTGTTGGAGACGATCGGGCTGATGTCGAGATAATCGTCGAGGTCGACGCCCGCGACGCCGATCGACCGGGTGACGCGGCCGACATCGGGCATGGTGAAGCCCTCGGCATAGCTGGCATAGGCACGAATGCCATCGATCGGCTCGAAGATGAGGCCGCCGTTGAGCAGTGCGTCGGAGAATTTGGGCTTGCCGCCATCGACATCGACGCCGCCATAGGTCGCTACATTCTTCCCGTCATAGGTGGTCGATGCCAAGGTGTGGAAATCGTCGATCTTTACCTGCACATTTTCCCAGCGCACGCCGCCCGCCACGCGAAACAGCCCGTCGGCGATCTTAAGATTGGCCTGAGCGAAAGGGGCGATGGAGCGGAAATCGCTGGGCGGCACCCAGGTGCGGCCGGTGACCATCAATCGCTGTTCCGTCTTGTCGAACAGGACGTCCAGGCCGACCGTGGTGGTCAGCGCCTCGAAGCCGGGCAGGGCGCGTTCATAGCTGATCTTGCCGCCGATCTTGCGCGACCGGTTCTGCGACTGGTCGAACAGGGTGCCGACCGGCGCGATGCTGGGATCCTGGAAGGTCGCGATCGCGGCGAATTCGCCGCCGAAAATGTCGCGGCTGCGGTTGAAGAAAAGCTGGGTGACGAGGTTGCCGCCGGCGACATCGCTGTCGGTGTAGGAGATGGATGCGCTTTCGGTGCGGTTCGATCCCGGCGTGCCAGGGGCGTCGCCCTTGACCGCGGTGGTGGGGAGGCCGTTGGCGCGGCTGCCGGGGAGCGGGACATAATCGCCATCGCCCTTCAGCTCATAGCGATTGAGGATCAGGTCGAGCCGGCCGGTATCGCCGACGGCATAGCCCAATCGCGCGAAGATATCGGTGGTCTGCGATGCCTGGGTCTCGCCCTGGGTCAGGTTGATGCCGATGCGGCGGTTGCGCGCGTCGTAGAAGGCGCCGCGCTTTTCATAGGAGGCGCCGACCGTGGCATCGAAAGCGCCGGCCTTATACTGGACCAGTCCGGCCGCCTTGCCGCCAAAGCCGTCGCCGTCGAAATCGTCACTGGCCGATCCCTGCAGCAGCACCCGGCCGCTGATGCCCTCCTGCTTGGGCGCGCCGACCGTCACCTGGTTGACGATGCCGCCGGTGCCGCCAATCCCCTGCAGCGCGTTGGAGCCATAGATGAGTTCGACCCGGTCGATGAAGAAGCCGTCGATGGTGAAGCCGTCGCGGCTGCCGTCGCGCAGCGGGGTCGACTGGGGGATGCCGTTGATGGCGTAGAGCGGCGAGCGGCCGCGCAATGTTTCGCCCGCGCCCGACAGCTTGCCGCGCGTGGGGGAAAAGCTGGGGGTGAGGGTGGAGATGGCATCGGTGACCGAGCCGGAGATCGCGATCTGCTGGTCGAGCATCTGCTTGTCGATCAGGTCGATCGTCAGTGGCAGCGCATTGGGCGGCAGGATCGAGCGGGCCGCGGTGACGACGATCGATTCGCTGTTCTTGATGTCAGCGTCAGCCTCGGCCTGCTGCGCCATGGCTGGCGATGCGAGGGCGATGGTCAGCGCCGCCAGCGCGATTGCAGAGTGACGAATTTCGATATGATGCAGCATCGCGATCCCCTGATCCATGTTGGGCAGGGCTGCTAACGACAATCGATCGCAAGAACAATCACATTCTGCATAATGCTTATACCCTGAGGAGATAAGCCAGATTTTCCGGCGTTTCGGGTGGGTGTCTCCATCATAAGATGCATAAAGATATATCTCATGCATTGACGCTGATGAATTTTAAGATATATCACAATGCATCATGAAGCATTTTGAAAGAGAGAATATGCATTTTTCCCATTCCGATCGCGGCGCTGGGCGCCGGGGTTGCCGGCCGGGCCGGCACATGGATGACGCCATGGTCGATCGCGGTTTCGACCCGCGCAGTTTCGACCCGCGCAGTTTCGACCCGCGCAGTTTCGACCCGCGCAATGCCGATCCGCGAGGCTTTGGCCATCGTGGTGGACGCGGCCATGGCCGCTTCTTCGGAACGGGCGGCTTTGGCCCCGAGGGCTTCGGGCGCGGTTTCGGCGGTGGTCGGGCCGGGGGGCGGGGCGGTCCGTTCGGTGAAGACGGTTTTGGTGACGGTCCCTTCGGCGGTGGCCGGGGCGGGCGTGGCGGCGGGCGCCGGCGGCTGTTCGGCAATGACGCGCTCAAGCTCATCCTGCTCAAGCTGATCGCCGATGCGCCGCGTCACGGCTATGACCTGATCCGCGAGATCGAGAGTCTGTCGGGGTCGGTCTATGCGCCCAGTCCGGGCGTCGTCTATCCGACCCTGACCCTGCTGGCCGACATGGACCTGATCGCCGAGCAGCCCGGTGAAGGCAGTCGCAAGCTGTTCGCCATTACCGAGGCGGGCACCGCCCATCTGGCCGAGCATGAGGCCGGCGTTGCCGAGGTGATGGAGAAGCTGGCGCATCTGGCCCGCAAGGCGCAGCGTAATGATGCTGCGCCGGTCCGCCGCGCGTTGCAGAATATGCGGGTGGCGATCCAGCATCGGCTTGAAAAGGAAGGTGCCGATTCCCAAACCATGTTCGACGTCGCGGCCCTGATCGACGAGGCCGCCAGCAAGATCGAAAGGCTCTGATCCCATGACGCTGACCGCCACCGTGCCGACCACCCATGGCAGCCGTTACCTGCAGCAGCTGTGCAAGCATTGGAGCCACAAGTTCGAGACCAGCTTCGACGCGGACAAGGGCGAGATCGCCTTTCCGATGGGGCCGATCCACCTGAGTGCCGATGCCGAGCTGCTGACCGTGGTGTTGGAGCCCAATGCGGACGCGGATGTCGAGACGTTCAAAAAGGTCGTAGCCGACCATCTCGACCGCTTCGCCTTCCGCGAAGCGCCCTTGCCCTTCAACTGGGCCTGAAGAAGGGCTTTCCGGCTGCTCGACCCTGACGAAAGTCAGGATCCATTCGGCGCTACACCTGCAAGGAAGCGCTGAATGGATCCCGGATCAAGTCCGGGATGACGGCGATGACTTGGGCGCGGGTGCGCATGCGAAAGGGGCCGGGTCTGCACGGCCCGGCCCCTTCCCTGGTAAGCTCCATGAGGACCGGCAAACCCGGTCCTTCTTTGTGTCAGCTGTCGGTCTTGGCGCGCATGGCGGCCATGCGGGCGTTGGTCGCCTGCACGTCGGCGGCGGTGACGATGCCGTCCTTGTCGGCGTCCTGCTCGGCAAAGGCACGCGCGCCCGATGCGTCATATTCGGCCTGCGCCATCTTGCCGTCCTTGTCCTTGTCGAGGACGTTGAAGCGGACATGGGCCTGGCGGATCTGGCGCTGGCGCTCCTCGGTCTTCTTCTCTTCGGTCAGGCTCGATTCTGCGAGTTGCTTTTCGAGGCGGGCGGCATATTCGCCGACATATTCATCCTCCGACACCCAGCCATCGCCATTGGCATCGGTCGCCTTGAAGCGGGTGACGCGCACGGCGTCGAACTCGGCGCGGCTGACCTGGCCGTCATGGTTGCTGTCATAGTCGTGGACGAAGGCGCCGCCTTCATGCGGGGCGGCAAAGGCGGGCGTGCCGGCGGCGGCAATGACGGCGGCGATCAGGATGGAACGGGTGTTCATGATGTGTCTCCGGAATATCAGGCGGCGTCGAAGGCCAGCGTGTAGGTGTAGCTGCGATAGGGTGTTTCCGACCCGGCCGGTGCGGCGCCGCGATGGCGGACCAGGATCAGATAGGTGCCGGCGTCGTCGGGCTTCAGGCTGAAGCGGCCCTGTGCGTCGCTCTTGGTCTCGGTCGCGACCTTGCGGCCGTCATGCACGCCAGCGCTGCGGAACAGGGTGACCTGCGTGGCGGGCAGGGGCTTGCCGTCGAACAGCAGCACGAAGCTGGCGTCGCTGCCCGACACGATGGCGTTGGGATGGGTGACCGGCTGGATTTCGAGGCCCGTGCCGACGGGCTTGAGCGCCGCCTGCGTCGTCTGGCCACGGGTGACATAAGCGTCGGCCAGCGTCATGCTCTGCACCTCGACCTCCTGCGCGCCGGGCTTGGGATCGCTGCCTTCGCCGCGCATCACCCAGGCATCGCCGACGCGGAACATCTTGCCCTTGCGCCCGGCGCGCTGGCCGGTGGTGATGCGATAGGTGCCGTCCGCCTTCAGATCTGCCTCGAACACCGACAGGTCACGCAGATAGGTGACCGGGCCGGTCGTCGCCTGGCTGCCGTCCGGCGCGACCAGGTGGAAGGGCGCGTCGCGCATCGCGACTTCGGGGACGAAGGCATCCTCGGCAAAGGCCGAGGTGACGGTGACATGGTCGGCCTTTCCGGCGTCGAACAGGGTGGGCAGCACATAGGGCATATGCGCCTGGGCGGCGGTCGCGCCGGCCAGTAGCAGCACAGGCAAGGCGGCGGCGAACAGGGCGTTCACCGGGCGGCGATGGTTGGACAATGGGGTTCCCCTTGGTTTCGTTACGCCTCTCTATAATATATAGTGAGAATCACTTGCAATAGCATTTAATGCGGTTAGAGAGCGGCCAACCCGGCGCGTGATGCGCCGCAACAATGATACGGGGGCATTTTTCATGACCAAGTCCAAGACCCTGCTTCTGCTGGGCACCGCGCTGATCGCACTGCCGTTGCCGGCAATGGCCCAGGCGCAGAGTGACGACATCGCGGTGGCGAGCGATTCGCAGTTCGCGCTCGACCGGATGATCATCTCCGCAGGCGTCGAGAAGGTCGCGCTGGACACGCCGCAGGCGGTGACCGCGCTCGACCAGGAGGATATCGACCAGCTGCAGGCGACGACGATCGGCGACCTGTTGGAAGGCATGCCGGGCGTCAATGTGCAGGGCGGCGTCGGCCAGCTCGGCCAGGGCTTCAACATTCGCGGCATGGGCACGGCGATCGGCGACAGCGACAACCGCATCCTGATGACGGTCGATGGCGTCACCAAATTCTACGAACAATATCGCATGGGTGCCTTCTTCAGCGAGCCCGAACTCTACAAGCGGGTCGAGGTGCTGCGCGGCCCGGCATCCTCCACCCTCTATGGCGCGGGCGCGCTGGCGGGCGTGATCAACTTCACCACCAAGGATGCGTCGGACTTCCTGCGCGACGGCGACAAGCTGGCCGTGCGCCTGAAGGGTGCGACCGAAACCAATGCGCAGGGCCATACGCTGTCGGGCATCGTCGCGACCGAGCCAGTCGACGGCGTCGAACTGCTGGGCAGCTATAATTATCGCCGCACCGACGATTACAAGAGCGGCAATGGCGACACCGTCGCTGCCTCCGCCACCGAATCCGACAGCTGGCTGGTCAAGGGCCGGGTCGCGATCGGCGGCAACAAGAAGCATGCGATCTGGGCGTCCTACCAGGACTGGATCAGCGACGCGCCGCAGGTCTATGACCAGATTTCGGCCGCCACCGGCAGCTCGCTGATGCGCCGCCGGGTTCACGACAAGACCGCCGTGCTGGGCTATGTGAACGACTTCGACGGCAGCAAATTCTTCAATGTCGAGGCGCAGGTCGCCTATTCGCTGTCCAAGGTCCACCAGACCGAGACGACCTTCCTGGGCGCGAACCTGGAATATTCCGATTTCTCCTATGAAAGCTGGCAGGCCAAGGTCCAGAATACCAGCGAGTTCGCCATGGGCGGCGACTGGACGACCTTCCTGATCCTGGGCGGCCAGTGGAGCACGCAGGAACGGCGCAACCCCCGCGTCAATTTCGACGGCACGGTGACGCCGGGCGCGGGCACCCATCCCGAAGGCGACATGGACCGCTATGGCCTGTTCGGTCAGCTGGAGATCGTCTGGTCCGACAAGCTGACCATCATGCCTGGCGTACGCGTCGACTGGACCCGACTGACGCCGGGCGACACGGTGGTCGGCGGCACTGTCCTGACCGACAAGGTGAAGGATAGCGGCGTGTCGCCCAAGCTCGCGGCGCTCTACAATCTCACGCCCTGGTTCGGCCTGTTCGGGTCGGTCGCGCGCACCGTGCGCATGCCCAATATCGACGAAATCTTCACCCGCAGCGCAACCCGGCCGAACAATCCGGACCTGAAGCCCGAGAAGTCGGACAATTATGAAGCCGGCTTCACTCTGTCCTTCGACGATATGCTGGGCAAGAATGACCGCTTCCGCGCGAAGACCACCCTGTTCCAGAACGACGTCGAGGATCTGATCGTCAACGTCTCGGCCGCGGCGGGCACGCCCTATTTCCAGAATATCAACCGGTCGCGCTTCAAGGGCATCGAGCTGGAGGCCGAATATGGCATGGGCGGCTTCTATGCGCGCGGCAATGCCAGCTTCATCGATGGCAAGAACCGGCTGACCGGCGATTATCTCAACACCATCCCGGCGAACGACTATCGCCTGACGCTGGGCTATAATGATATGGCGAGCGGCCTGTCGGGCGGCTGGACCGGCGAATTTGCCGAGCGGCAGGACAAGGTGACGCCGGGCAGCTTCGCCTCGGCCGGGTCGGGCCTGGCTACGCCGGGCTACAGCGTCCACAACCTGTTCTTCGCCTTCAAGCCGCAGGGTGGCGTGGCCAAGGGCTTCGAATTCCGCATCGCCATGGATAATATCTTCGACAAGCAATATCGCCGCCATCTGTCCTCGCTCGCCGCCGAGGGACAGAGCTTCCGCTTCACCGTGGCGAATACCTTCTGACGCCATGACGGGCGTGCGGCGTCCCTTTCGCGTCACGGGGCCGGCGGCGGCCTCGCTCGGGATCAACGCGTTGCTGATCGCAGCGCTGCTGAACCTGGGCATGGGCCGCGCGCCGAAGCGCGAGGAGGGGGCTGCACTGACCGTCATGTCGCTGGCGGCGCTGAAGGGCGTGGAGCAGGGGGCGGAACAGGCCGAGGCGGCGGAGGCGACGGCGCAGCCCGAAGCTCCGGTGCCGACGCAGGCGCCGCCCCCAACGCCGGTCAGCCCGCCGCAGCCGGTGCCGCCGCCGATGGTGGCGATCCCTTCCGCATTGTCGCTGCCCGTCGCGGTGGCGCCGGCTGCTCCGTCCACGCCGGCGGCCGCAGCGGCGCCGTCATCGCAGCCCGCGGCCCGGGCGGCGCCGGTCATGGCCGCCAGCGCCGGCGCGCCGCCGGCCCGGCGCGGCATTGCCGACGGGCTGGACGCCAATGCCCCGGCCGGCAACAGCCGCGCCTATGCCGCGCGGGTGCGTTCCTGGCTCTATGCCCACAAAATTTATCCCCGCCGCGCCAAGATGCGGCATGAGGAAGGGGTGGTGAAGGTCCGCTTCGTGATCGACCGCGCCGGCATGCTGATCGAAGGGCGGGTGATCAGCAGTTCCGGCCGCGCCTCGCTCGACGAGGAGGCCGCCGCCATGCTGCACCGCGCCTCGCCCTATCCCAAGGCCCCGTCCGACATATCCGGCGACCGCATCGAATTCACTGCGCCGGTGGAGTTCGTGCTGCCGGTATAGCGGGGGATGGTCTGAAAGCGACCAGAAGCGGGCCTTGCCTTTCCACACCCTCACTATTCTTGTCTGCGGCTCCGGGCGCAACGAACCCGTGCAGCGATGCGAAGAGGCAGACGAAAGCAACGGCCGGAGCTGTCCCGGCATCAATCGCCCACTCATCCCGGCAGCCATCATGACTGATCGATAGCGCCATATTGCGCCCCGATGCACATTTTGCATCAGTTCGTTTCCGAATCGTTGCATTTGCAAATCAATCGCATTAAAGCGCCGCCCCAACATCCAGGGCGCCATGTTCAGGGCAGGGCGAAATATGGGGGAAGTGCCTTATGTCCTTTGCATCGAAGAAGAATTTCGTCCGCTACGGCGCGGCGTCGATCGCCGCCTGCATGCTGCTGGCTACCACCAGCGCCCAGGCCCAGGCGCCTGCGGACGAGCCGGATGCAAACGCGCCCGCCCCGGACTCGATCGTCGTTACCGGCCAGAATGAGACCAACGGCCTCAACCTCACCACCCGCGAAACGCCCCAGTCGGTCACCAGTCTCGACAGCCTGCGCATGCAGGAACAGGGCCTGACCGACATTTCCGAAGTGATGGCGCAGATCGTCGGCATCCAGACCAACCGCTCCAGCGCGCTCGGCACCGACGGCACCAACTATACCGCGCGCGGCTTTGCGGTGCAGAATTATCTGGTCGACGGCGTCGCCCGACCGTCCAACATCTATGGCTTCACCGAAGATACCGCCGACATGATCGCCTATGACCGGATAGAGGTGATCCGCGGTTCGGCCGGCATGATGACCGGCACCGGCGAGCCGTCGGCGGCGATCAACATGATCCGCAAGCGGCCCGGCGCGGACCTGAGCGCCACGATCGCGGCGACCATCGGCTCCTGGGACAAGTACCGGCTGGAAGGCGATATCGGCGGCGCGCTGACCGCCAGCGGCCATATCCGCGCCCGCGTCGCCGGCGCCTGGCAGGATAATGATACTTTCATCGACCGCGAACATGCCAAGCGCCAGGCGCTCTATGGCGTGATCGAGGCCGATCTTGGCCCCAGCACCCTGCTGACCGCCGGCATCGAATATCAGAATTTCCGCAATGAAGGCGCCTCGCGCGGCGGCGTGCCGCTCTTCTTCACCGACGGCACGAAGACCGATTTCGCCCGCTCCACCAATGGCGGTGCCGACTGGTCCGACTTCCGCCGCAAGAGCGTCAACATCTTCGCCTCGATTGCCCATGATTTCGACGCCAACTGGCATCTGCAGGTCGATGCCGAGCATAAGTCGGGTTCCTATGACGAGACGATCGGCTATTATTTTGGCACCGCGATCGACAAGGAAACGGGCGATGGCGGCACCTTCTACGCCACCCGCTGGGCATCCGACCTGACGCTCGACGCGGTCTATGCCAATCTGCGCGGCGCGTTCGAGGCGCTGGGCCAGGAACAGCATGTGGCCCTGACCGTGAGCCACACCCGTTTCGACGATGACCAGACGCCCTATCCCGGCTGGTGGGGTGGCAGCGACTATATGTATCCGATCAATGCCTATAGCTATTTCCCGACCGGCGACGTGGCCAAGCCCGACCTGACGCCATCGGGCAGCACCGCGGGCAACCGGATCGAGACCAGTTCGATCGCCGGTGTCGCCCGGCTGAAGCCGATCGGCCCGCTCTCGATCATCGCCGGCGGCCGCCTCACCTGGTGGAAGCAGGACAGCTATGCGCAGGACGTGACCGGCCCCAAGGTCTGGACCCCGGTGGTCGATGAAAAGGCGGTCTTCACCCCCTATGCCGGCCTGGTGCTGGACTTTACCAAGACCCTCTCGGCCTATGTCAGCTATGCCAGCGTGTTCACGCCGCAAACATCACGCACCGTCGATGGCGATGTCATCGCCCCGCTCGAAGGCAATACCTATGAAGCCGGGCTCAAGGCCGACTTCCTTGATGGCCGCCTCAGCGCCACCGCCGCCGTGTTTAAGATGCAGCAGGATAATTATGCCCTGGCCGACGGCCCCGGCATTTTCGCGCCCGATGGCAGTTCGGCCTATCATGCGGTGTCGGGCATGAAGTCGTCGGGCTTCGAACTGGAGGTGAAGGGCGAAATCCTGCCCGGCTGGCGGATCGCCGGCGGCTTTGCCAATGCTCGTGCGGAAGATCGCGACGGCGTGCGCCAGATGCCGCAGATCGCCAAGAACAGCTTCAAGATGTTCAGCGCCTATACGCTGCCCGGCCAGTTCAGCGCGTTGACGATCGGCGGCAATGTCGAGTGGCAGGGCAAGACCACGGCCGATGGCGAAGGGCCGAATGGCGAAACCTACAGCCAGGGCAGCCTGGCGGTGGTCGACCTGCTCGCCAATTATCGCTTCACCGACCATCTCTCGCTGTCGGTCCATGTCGAGAATATCTTCGACAAGACCTATTATTCCGGCCTCTATCTCGGCAGCGCCCGCTACGGCGAACCCCGCGCGGTGAAGTTCACTCTGCGCGGCACGCTGTAAGGGGCAGGGAGTGCCGCCTTCACCCGGCTTGTCCCCTGCTGGCGGGACAAGCCGGGCATGTAGGCTGGTTCAGCCCTTGGCCTTGGTCGCTGCGATATAGGCCTGGACCTGTTCGCCCAGCACGTCGAGCGGCAGGGCGCCATTGGCCAGCACCACTTCATGGAAGTCGCGAATGTCGAACTTGGGGCCCAGCGCCTGCTCGGCTTCCTTGCGCAACTGGGCGATGCGGATCTGGCCGATCATGTAGCTGGTCGCCTGGCCCGGATTGTTGATGTAGCGATCGACTTCCTTGACGATGTCGCGTTCCGACAGGGGGGCATTGTCGCGGAAATACTGGATCGCCTGTTCGCGCGTCCAGCGCTTGGCATGCAGGCCGGTGTCGGTGACCAGCCGGATTGCGCGCCACATCTGCAGCGAGAGCATGCCGAATTCCGAATAGGGATCCTGATAGGCGCCCATTTCCTTGGCCAGGCGCTCGCTATAGAGGCCCCAGCCCTCGGTATAGGAGCCATAATAGCCGAAGCGGCGGAATTTGGGCAGGTCGGGCAGTTCCTGCGCGCGGGCGATCTGGAAATGATGGCCCGGCGCGCCTTCATGATGGGCGATCGCCGCGACCTGCGGCTTCTGCACCTGATTCATGTCGGCGAGGTTGACGTAGAAGATGCCGGGGCGCGATCCGTCGGGCGCGGGCTGGTTGTAGAAGGCGACCGAGGCGGTTTCCTGGCGCCAGGCCTCGACCGCGCGCACCTCCAGCTTCGCCTTGGGCAGGACGCGGAAGAAGCGCGGCGCGGCATCCATGGTCTGGGCGATGGCGGCGCGGGCGTCCGCCAGATAGGCTTCGCGGCCGGCGGCATCATTGGGATATTTGAACTTGGGGTCGGTGCGCAGTGCCTGGAAGAAATCGGTCAGTGAACCGGCAAAGCCGATCCGCGCCTTCACCGCTTCCATTTCCGTCCGGATCGCCTTCACCTGATCGAGGCCGATCTGGTGGATCTGATCGGCGTTGAGGCTGGTGGTGGTGTAGAAGGCGAGGCGGGCGTTATAATAGGCCTCGCCACCCGGCAGGCTCCAGGCGCCGTCATTGCCCTTGGCCTTGGGCTCGATCGCATCGAGCGCGGCGAACAGGGTCTGGAACCCCTTGGCGAAGGGGCCGGTGAGCGCGGCCTGTGCGTCGGCAATCAGCTTGGCCTTTTCCGTATCCGATGCGTTGAGCGCGCCGACCTTCTTCTTGAAATCGGCGAACAGGGTGGAGTCCGGCCCCTGATCGAAGGGGGCGCCGCTGATCACCTTCTTTGCGTCGGCGCGGGCGGGGGCGAACACCATTTTCGGCGGGACGATGCCCTGTGCCGCCTGGTCGCGCATCTTGGTCGCGACCTCGTTCATCACCCGCTCGCTGTCGCGCAGGCGGGCAATATAGGCCTGGGCATCGGCGACGCTGTCGACGCGATGTTCGTTGATCAGGAAGACCGGGATATTGCCCGCCGGGCTGCCATTGGTGGACACGGGGAAGGCATATTTGGCAAAGGGCGCCTGCTGCTTCGATGTCGCCACCTGCGCTTCGAACAGACGATAGCTGAGCCGCGCCGAGGGGCCGAGGCGTTCGGGCGAGAAGCGGCGATGCAGCTGCGCAAGCTGCTGTTCCTGCAGCGCCAGGCTGCGGGCGTCGGCCCGTTCGCTATAATCGTCCAGCTTGCCATAGTCGGTCTTGAGGCCAAGGCTGGTCATCGATTCCGGGCTGAGCGCCAGTTGCTGGTCGAACGCCTGGTCGAGGAAGGCGAGCAGTGCCTTGTCTTCCTGAGCGGTCGCCGATGCGGGCGCCGTGGTTGGGGACGTGGTTGGGGCTTGGGCCAGGATCGGGGCGGAGGCGCCGAGGGCAAGGAGCAGCGCGAGCGAGATACGGACGGTCATGGCAATTCCTGTCGCGAATAGGGATGGACAGGGAGAGACAGGCGCGCGGGCGCCAAGTCAAGCCGGGCCTTGCGAAAGCGATCGCTTTTCCGGGGCTTGGGTGGCCGTCCTCGAAGCCTCTGGACAGGCCGTGCCTTTCTGCCATCTATTTTGCGCGCGACAATCAAAGGTTGAGCGGGGGTAGGGCGATGGCGATCAGTCTCAAGGTCAATGGACAGACACGATCGGTGGAGGCCGATCCGGCCAAGCCGTTGCTGTGGGCACTGCGCGAGGATCTGGACATGGTCGGCACCAAGTTCGGTTGTGGCGCGGGGCTGTGCGGCGCCTGCACCGTCCATATCGACGGCAGCCCGGCGCGGGCCTGCCAGACGCCGATCGGCGAGGCGCAGGGCATGGCGATCACCACGATCGAGGCGGTGGCGCAGAGCGATGCGGGCAAGCGGATATCCGATGCTTGGGTGAAGCTGGACGTGCCGCAATGCGGCTATTGCCAGGCCGGGCAGATCATGAGCGCGAGTGCGCTGCTGGCGACCACACCCGACCCCAGTGACGAGGATATTGACGCGGCGATGATGGGCAATCTGTGCCGCTGCTCCACCTATGTCCGCATCCGCGCTGCGATCAAGGATGCGGCCAGGGCGGGAGCGAAGGCATGAACGCGCCGATCCTGTCGCGCCGCCGCTTCCTGAGCGCCTCGCTGGTCGCGGGCGGTGGCTTGCTGTTCGACCTCAACATCCCGCTGGCGGAGGCGGCGGAGGGCGCGCCGCAGATATTGACCGCCTTCGTGCGCATCCTGCCCGACAATCGCGTCATCATCGGCGCGAAAAATGCCGAGATCGGGCAGGGCGCCAAGACCATGCTGCCGATGCTGATCGCCGAGGAACTGGACGTCGACTGGGCGCAGGTGACGATCGAGCAGACCCATGCCGACCAGAAGATATTCGGCGGGCAGACGGCTGGCGGCAGTCGCACGACGCCGCGCGAATGGCTGCCGACGCGCAAGGCCGGGGCGGCGGGCCGCGCGATGCTGGTCGCGGCGGCGGCGCAACAATGGGGCGTGGCGCCCGCGACATTGAAGACCGGCAGCGGCAAGGTGAGCGATCCGACGTCGGGCAGGAGCATCAGCTATGCCGCGCTGGCCGCCGCCGCGGCACAGCAGTCCCCGCCCGATCCGGCGACATTGACGCTGAAGGATCCCAGGGATTTTCGCATCATCGGCCAGTCAATCGGCGGGGTGGATACGCCGGCTATCGTGGCTGGCAAGCCGCTGTTCGGAATCGATTTCAAGCTGCCCGGCATGCTTTATGCCGTGCTGGAGACCTGCCCGGCCTTTGGCGGGACGTTCCAATCGGCCAATCTGGACGAAGTGAAGGCGCTGCCCGGTGTGGCCCATGTGCTGACGATCAAGGGGGACGGGACGCCGGAATCGCTGTTCGATGGCGTCGCCATCCTGTCGACAAGCTGGTGGAGCGCCAACCAGGCGCGCGAGGCGTTGAAGGTCGAATGGGACATGGGCGCGGTGAGCGGCTTTTCGACCGAGGGCTATGCCGCGCAGGCTGCCGAACGGCTGAAGGGCAAGGCCGATGGCGACATCGTCCGCGCGGGTGATGTGGATGGGGCCTTTGCCGGGGCGGCGAAGACGGTCAGCGCGCAATATGATTATCCCTTCCTGGCGCATGGGACGCTCGAGCCGCAGAATTGCACCGCCCTGTTCAAGGATGGCGCGATCGAGATCTGGGCGCCGACGCAGAATCCGGAAAGCGGGCGCGGGCTGGTGGCCAAGGCGCTGAACCTGCCGCCGGACAAGATCCGCATCAACTTCACCCGCATCGGCGGCGGTTTCGGCCGGCGGCTGATGAACGACTATATGGTGCAGGCGGCGGCGATCGCGGCGCAATTGCCCGGCGTGCCGGTGAAGCTGCTCTATAACCGGCAGCAGGATATCCAGCGCGACTTCTACCGCCCGGCCGGCTGGCACGGCTTCCGTGCGGCGCTGGACAAGGGCGGGAAAATGACCGCCTTCCACGATCATTTCGTGACCTTCGGCAAGGACGGCAAGCCGGTGCGGTCGGCCGAGATGCCGGCGAGCGAAATCCCCGCCGGCCTGATCGACACGTTGCTGCTGGAACAGAGTTTCCTCGCCACCAACATGCCGACCGGCTGGCTGCGCGCGCCCGGCTCCAACGCGCTGGCCTTCGTCACCCAGGCGTTCCTGGACGAAGTGGCGCAGGCGGCGGGCAAGGATCTGCCGACTTTGATGCTGGAATTGCTGGGCGACCCGCGCGAATTGCCGCGCGGCCCCAATGCGCCGCCCTTCGTCACCGGCCGCGCCAGGGGCGTGATCGAGAAGGTGGTGGCGATGAGCGGCTGGGCCGATCGTGGCAAATTGCCCAAGGGACGGGGCAAGGGCTTTGCCTTTTATTACAGCCATATGGGCTATTTCGCCGAGGTGCTGGAGGTGGCGCTGGTCGATGGCATGCCCAAGGTCGCGACCGTGTGGGTCGCGGGCGATGTCGGCAGCCAGATCATCAACCCGATGAATGCGCTGCACCAGGCGCAGGGATCGGTGATCGAGGGGCTGGGCCAGGCGCTGGCCGGGCAGAAGATCACGCAGGTTGCCGGCGCGGTGGAGCAGGCCAATTTCGACACCCATCCGTTGCAGCGCATCCCCGATACGCCGCAGATCATCGTCGAGTTCGTGAAGACCGATTATCCGCCGACCGGCATGGGCGAGCCGGCGCTGCCGCCGGTGATCCCGGCGCTGGTCAATGCGCTGCACGCGGCCACCGGCAAGCGTATCCGCACCCTGCCGATCGTGCCGGAGATGTTCGCCTGAACCCTGTTTTCCAACCCCTCTTTACTTGGCCAGAAAAATCTTGATGATCGTCAAGAATCTGATGGCGGATCGACATGGCGTCATCCGTCATGCCGGTCAGAGGGGCAAAAAAGCCCCCGCCTGAGATTGGGCCGCGTCCAGGGCAAAAGACCGGACGCCAAAGGGGGACATCAGGGTGAAGCAGCTTCCGGTGAAGTTCGGTCTGTTGGGGTTGTTCTCCGCATCGGTCGTGCTCGCGCAGGCCGATGGCGGTCCCGACGGCGCGACGATGAAGGAGACGGAGGAGGGCATCCCCGTCACCGATCCGCTGGTCCAGGAAAAATGCGGCAGCTGTCACGCGCCCGATGCTAAGGGCAACCTGTCCCGCATCAGCTGGGTGCGCACCACGCCGGAGGGCTGGGCACAGGCGATCAAGCGGATGGTGCGACTGAATGGCCTGGATATCACGCCGCAGGAATCGCGCGCGGTCATCAAGTCGCTGTCCGCCTCGCACGGGCTGGCGCCGGAGGAGGCGCGGCCGGTCATGTATCTGCCCGAAAAGCGGATCATCGACGAAGTGCTGCCCAATGAGACGATGCGCGGCGCCTGTGCCAGCTGCCATGCCTTTGCCCAGCCCTTGTCCTGGCGCCGGTCTAAGCTGGAATGGAAGACGCTGCAGGATCTGCATGTCGCCCTCTATTCACAGGCGGACGCGCAATATCGCCGGCCGGCCGAGGATAGCGAGCAGCCCACCGGCCGCGACCCCAAGGACAAGATGACGCGCGGCGAATATGCGCTGACCTATCTGCCCAAGGTGGCGGGGCTGCATACGCCCGAATGGGCCGCCTGGAGTTCGCGCCTGCGCGCGCCGCGGCTGGCGGGCGACTGGCTGGTGGTGGCGTCGGTGCCGGGGCAGGGCCGCTTCGTCGGCACGATGACGGTGGCGCCGGGCGCGGCCGCCGACGAGTTCAAGACCAACGCGTCGCTCACCTCGCTCACTAACGGCGCGACCATCAGCCGCAGCGGCACCGGCCTTGTCTATTCCGGCTATAGCTGGCGCGGCTCGTCCAAGGGCGGCGCGGCGCCGGGCAAGCCCGATGACCTTGGCAGCCCGGCGCGCGAGACGATGTGGTTCGCGCCCGACCAGCAGAGCGCGGAGGGGCGCTGGTTCTGGGGGGAATATCAGGAATTCGGCTATGACGTGAAGCTGGTCCGCGCGACCGCCGCGCCGGCCATATTGGCGGTGACGCCGGGTGCGGTGAAGGCCGGGACGAAGGGCGTCGATGTTACCATCTGGGGCCATAATCTGCCCGCATCCCTGACGGCGGGTGACGTCGATCTGGGCGCGGGTGTGACCGTCAGCAAGGTCGTGTCGGCGACGCCGGGCAAGGCGGTGCTGAGCGTCGATGTCGCGGCCAGCGCCCCTGCCGGCCAGCGCGATGTCGGCATCGGCGGCGCGGTGCTGGAAAAGGCGTTCCCGGTCTATCGCAAGGTCGATTATCTCAAGGTCACGCCGGAAACGAGCCTGGCCCGACTGGGCGGCATCAAGTTCGCCAAGGGCTATCAGCAGTTCGAGGCGATCGGTTATGACAATGGCCTGGATGGCAAGCCGAACACCAGCGACGACGTCACGATTGGCCCGATCGACGCGACCTGGTCGATGCAGGAATTCATGTCGGTCTATTATGATGACGACATGAAATATGTGGGGGCGCTGAGCCCCACCGCCTTCTTCACGCCGGGGCTGGAAGGCCCCAATCCCGAACGCCGGTTCAGCCGCAACAATTATGGCGAGGTCTGGGTCGTCGCGACGGCGAAGGCGGAAAAGGACAAGTTCGGCAAGCCCCTGAGCGCGCGGTCCTATCTGGTCGTGACCGTGCCCATGTATCAGCGCTTCGACCAGCCGGAGGTGTCGCGATGACCGTCATGCAGGCCCCCGCCTATCGCCGCGCCGAATATCATGGCTTTGCCGCCGGCGGCAGCGACTTCGTCTATCTGGTGAGTGCCGGCGCAATCTTCGAGATTGATGCGCAGGTGCAGGCGGTGCTGGACCGGCTTGATGGACAGGAGCTGAGCCATGCCGCGCTGGTCCGCGAACTGGCGGGCGAGGAAGGCGACCTGGCCGAGGCGGAGGCGCTGGTGCGCGAATTGCGCGCGGTGCAGCTCATCCATCTGGGCGCGGCGCCGGTGTCCGTGCCGGAGGCGCCGCCGGCCGATTTCCCGTTGCAGGCGCTGGTGCTGAACATCACCAACCAGTGCAACCTTGCCTGCACCTATTGCTATGAATTCGGCGCGGACAAGATCGCGACCCCGGCCGGCAAACCCAAATATATGACGCTGGAGACGGCCAGGGCGTCGGTCGACCTGCTGATCGCGGAGGCGGCGAACCGTCCGTCGGTCCACATCACCTTCTTCGGCGGCGAAACCTTGATGAATTTCAAGCTTCTGCGCGATGTGGTCGATTATGCCAATGGCGCGATGGCGGCGGCGGGCAAGGGGATCACCTACAGCCTGACCACCAATGCGACCTTGCTGACGCCGGAGATCGTCACCTTCCTGTCGGACAATCGGGTCGGCGTCACCGTGTCGATGGACGGCCCGCCCGAACTGCAGGACAAGCATCGCGTCTACAAGAATGGCAAGGGCAGCTATGCGGTGATCGAGCCGCGGCTGCGCACGCTGATCGCGCATCATCGCACCCGTGCCGTCACCGCGCGCGTCACCCTGACCGAAGGCGTGACCGATGTCGTGCGCATCTTCCGCCATCTGAAGGATGATCTGGGTTTTCACGAGGTTGGCTTCGCGCCGGTGACCACGGGGGAGACGCGGGCCTATTCGATCGATGCAGACGGCATGGACTACGTGCTGGCGCAGTTCAACCTGCTGGCGCGCGAATGGCTGGAATATGCGCTGCGAGGGCAGGTCCATGGCTTCACCAATGTCAGCGAGACCATCAGCGAGCTGATTTCGGGCGTCAACAAATCGCATCCCTGCGGCGCAGGCATGGGGCTGATGGGGGTCAGCCCGTCGGGCGACCTGTCGCCCTGCCACCGCTTCACCGACGCCGACACCCATGTGATGGGCCATGTGTCGAGCGGCATCGACCGGGCCAAGCAGGGTGATTTCCTGAGCCGCGGTCATGTCGGCGCCAAATATGATTGCCAGAGCTGCTGGGCGCGGCCGCTCTGCGCCGGGGGGTGCCACCATGAGGCGTTCGTCCGCTATGGCGACACCGGCCATGCCAATCTCCATTATTGCGACTGGATCCGGCAATGGACCGACACCTGCCTGCATATCTATGGCGAGCTGGCGGTGAAGAACCCCGGCTTTCTGGAGCATTTCGCTGAACGAAAGGGGCTGTCATGAAGCATCTTCGTGCCATCAACAAAAAGGCGCGGCGGATCGACGACGCCGTGATGCAGATGGAGGCGGCGATCGAGGCCGCCGCTGCGTCGGGCACCACGCCGTCCGACATGGAGGAGGATGTCGTCGCCCTGCAACAGGCGCCGCGTCCGCATGTGCCGATGGGCTGCACCCTGTCCTTCTCGCCCGGCTGGGAAGTGGATGCGGGCGGCGGCACGGCGGGGCTGTGCCAGCCGGTCGAGCGCGACATCTATGACTGCTACGTCACCTGCTTCTGGCCGGTGCAGGTGCCCGACCATGTGAATTATTCGCCCGACTGGGCCAGCAACTGCGCCACCGCGACCAAGGACTGGCGCAATCTCGACCTGGTATTCCCATGAGGCGCGCGATGCAGAAAATCCGCTTCGTCCTGGCGGCGGGCCTCACCGCGCTGGCGACCATCCCCATCCATGCCGCGACCCTGTTCATGGGCGCCTATCCCGATGTCCTGCTGGTCTTTGACGAGGGCAAGGGCGCGGTGACGCAGAAGATCAAGCTGGATACCGGCCTGCCAACCGCGATGAGCCTGTCGGACGATGGCAAGCGCATCTATGTGTCGACCATCACGACGAGCGGGATCGAGGTGATCGACGCCGCCAGCCGGCAGGTGGTGAGCAAGTTCAGCCTGAATGACGGCCCCAACCGGGTGCGCTTCTATGGCGGTGTGGCGGACCCGGCGGGACGCTATTTCTACACGATCGTCACCAGGATCGACAAGGAAATGGATCGCTACAAGGTCAGCAAGCCCCTCTATGGCGTGGTCGACCTGAAGCTCGGCAAGCTGGTGCGCACCGCCGAGATCGAGAAGGATGATGAAAAGGCGATCGGCGGCTATCGTGTCGCCTTCAAGGTGTCGGCCGATGGCAAATATCTCTACGCCTTTGGCGAGAAGGTGATCGTCATCGACACCGCGACGCTGAAGGCCACCGACCGCATCGACCTCGCCCGGCCCGAAGGCACGGGGCTGGAGAATGTCGGCTTTGGCGGATCGCTCGAAACGCTGCGGACGCCCGGCCAATATGTCTCGCTGTTCAACGCGGCCGACCCCTATATCCACAGCAAGATGTTCGGCCTTGCCCGGTTCGACCTCAACAGCCGCCAGTTCGACTTCACCCCGATCGGCCCGGCGCCGGCCGCCATGGCGGGGCTGGAAATCACGCCCGATGGCAAGCAGGCCTATACCGTCGTCACCAACGGCACGCTGGGATCGAAGCGGTGCGAATTCTGGCACATGGACCTTTCCACCAACGCGGTGGTGGACAAGGCGGAATTCCCCTGCCGATCGCGCTTCCGCTTCGGCATGTCGATGGATGGGGCGAAGCTCTATATCTACGGCGCCAGCTTCGACATCGAGGTTTATGACGCGAAGACGCTGAAGCTGGAAGCCACCTGGGATCTGGGCAATGACGCGACCGGCGCCGGCATGGTGGCGGTGCCGTGACCCGTTCCGGCCGTCCCGACACTCCGATGGCCGTGGCCATCCGGGGCAGCGGGATGGCCGCCAATGCCTGCGCGCATCTGCTGAAAGGGGCGGGGCTCCGCGTCGGACAGGAGCCCGCCCATCGCCCGCCGGTGCCCAGCCTGTTGCTCAGCGATGCGGCGCTGGCGTTGATGCGGGAGCTGTTCGCGCGGCCGGACCTGCTCGCGGACGCGCCGCGCGTGCGGCGCCGGCTGGTCGCCTGGGGCGGGGCGCCGGTGACGGTGCCGCATGAGGCGGTGCTGGCATCGGAGGCGACGGTGCAGGCGGCGCTGGCCGTGCCGGGCGACGCGCCAATGGCCGCGCCCGATTTCACCCTATATGCCGCGACGCCGCTGCCGATGGGTGAGCTTCATGTCTTTGGCGAGCGCCATGCCGTCGCCGCTCGCGTGTGGCTGCGCGACCCGGCCTGCCGCGAGGAAGGCCGGGTCGAGGCGGTCGAGAGCGGCTGGCTGTTCCTGGTCCCGGCGGACGGGGACGAGGGTTGGCTGCTGGGCGTCGGTGGCGAAATCGACGCGCTGCTGGCGCAGAGCCGGCTGATCGCACCGGTGGTCGATCCGATCGGCGGATCGACGCGCCCCTTTCTCGCCGCGCCGCGGCTGCATCTGCCGCTGGTCGGCGACGACTGGCTGGCCTGCGGCACGGCGGCGATCGGCTTCGATCCGATCTGTGGCGATGGCACCGCCCAGTCGGTGCGCGAGGCCATATTGGCGAGTGCGGTGCTGACGGGCATCGCGGAAGGCGGCGACCGGGCCGCGCTGCTCGGTCATTATCAGGCGATGCTGATCGCGGCGATGCGGCGGCACCTGCTGCTCTGCGCCCAATTTTATGCCGATGGCGGCCGGGGTGACTGGTGGCGCACCCAACATGAGGCGCTGATGCAGGGGCATCACTGGTGTACCGGGCTGCTGGCGACGCTGCCCGAGCCGCAATATGCGCTGCATGGCTTGCGGCTGGTGCCACGGCGGGTGGCGGCATGAGCACGCCTGTCGCTGAATGGCGCAGCTATAGCCGGCTGCTGCCTTATATCCGGCCCTATCGGCGTGGGCTGCTGCTGGTGCTGGCGATCAGTGTGCTGTCGACCGCGCTCGGTCTCGCCCAACCCTATCTGTCCAAACTGATGATCGATCAGGCGCTGCTGCGGCGGGACATGGGCGCGCTGTGGCGGATTGCTGGCATCATGATCGCGGTCACAGTGCTGGGCTTTGGCGTCAACATCCTCGCAAGCTATCGCTATGTCCGGCTGTCGGCGGCGATGCTCTATGACATGCGCGCCGCGCTGCTGCGTCATCTCCAGACGCTGTCGCCGCGCTTCTATGCCAGCTTCCGGCTGGGCGATCTCGTCTCGCGGATGAACAGCGATGTGAGCGATGTGCAGCGGATCGCGTCCGATACCCTGCTCTCGGTGGTCAGCAACCTGCTCTTCTTCATCGGCTGCGTCGCGATGATGCTCTGGCTCGACTGGCGGCTGTTCCTGGTCGGCATACTGCTGGTGCCGGCCAGTCTGGCGGCCTTCACTCATTATCAGCGGCGGCTGACCGCGCTGACCCGCGACATGCGCGAGCGGGGCGCGGATCTGGGCAGCCTGCTGGTCGATACGGTGATGGGCATGCGCGTCGTCACCGCGTTGCGGGCGGGCGAGCATGAGGTCGGGCGCTTCAAGGCGAAGAATGACGCCTTTGTCGGCGCGATGCTGCGGATGCAGGTCGCCTCCTACATGACCGGGGCGCTGCCCGGCACGCTGATGACCGGGGCGACCTCCGCCGTGATCCTTTATGGCGGCTGGCGGATCATCGAGGGCGACATGAGCATCGGCACGCTCGTCGCCTTCATGACCTATCATATGCGGCTCCTGTCGCCGATCCAGACGCTGATGGGGCTGACGTCCGGGCTGGCGTCGGCGCGGGTGTCGCTGGGGCGGATTTTCGAACTGTTCGACACCCGGCCCGATGTCGAGGAGCGCGCCGATGCCGCGCCGATCGGCCGGGTGCGGGGCGAGCTGCGCTTCGAACAGGTGGCGATGCGCTATGATCGCGATCCGGTGCTGCGCGACATGGACCTGACCATCCCCGCCGGCAGCATCTGCGCGATCCTGGGGCCGAGCGGCGTCGGCAAGTCGACCATGGCTGACCTGATGGTGCGCCATGCCGATCCGACCGGGGGGTGCATCCTGCTCGACGGGCATGATCTGCGCGACCTGCGGCTCGACGATCTGCGGCGCGAGGTGATGCTGGTCGACCAGTCGCCCTGGCTGTTCAATGACAGTATCGCTGCCAATATCGGCTTTGCCCTGCCGGACGTGCGCATCGAGGATATCGAGGCGGCGGCCCATGCCGCCGGGCTGGACACTTTTCTGGCGCGTCTGCCCGAGGGGCTGGACACCCGCACCGGCGAGCGCGGGCTGGCGCTGTCGGCGGGCGAGCGGCAGCGTATCGTCATCGCCCGCGCGCTGCTGCGCCGGCCATCGGTGCTGATCCTGGACGAACCGACATCGGCGCTGGATGGCGAGGCCGAGGCGCTGGTGGCGCAGCGGCTGCGCGGCGCGCTGCCCGATGCGACTATCATCCTCATCACCCATAAGCCGGCGCTGGCGCGGATCGCCGACCGGATCGTGACGGTCACCGACGGGCAGGCGCATATGGTGCAGCAGTTCGAGCTGGTTCATGCCTGATCCGTTGCGCATCGCCGTGATCGACAGCGGCGTCCATCCCGATCATCCCCATATCGCTGCCGCCCGGCTATTGCCCGGCTTTGCCATTGCCAAGGATGGGCGTGACAGCGAAGCTGACACAGGCGACCGGCTTGGCCATGGCACCGCCGTGACCGCCGCGATCCAGGATCAGGCGCCCGATGCGCTCTGCCTGCCGATCCGGGTCTTTCATGATGCGCTCAGCACCACGGCACGGGCGCTGGTCGCGGCGATCGACCGGGCGGTGGCGGCACGGGTGGACCTCATCAACCTCAGCCTCGGCACGGTCAATCCGGCCCATGGCGAGGCGTTCGCGGCAGCGGCGGATCGTGCGCTGGCGGCCGGCATCCTGATCGTCGCAGCGCGCGATAATGAGGGCACGCCCTGCTATCCCGGCAGTCTGGATATGGTCTTGGGCGTCGGCCTCGACTGGGAGTGTCCGCGCGACGATTTTCGGCTGCGGGCGGGGCTGGCCTTCGCGTCGGGGCATCCCCGGCCGATCCCCGGCGTGCCCCAGCGTCGCAACCTCCATGGTGTCAGTTTCGCTGTCGCCAACATGACCGGCCTGATCGCGCGGCAGGGGCGGGCGGGGCTTGCCCGGTGGATGCCGGCCGGCGCCCGCGCAGAGGTAGGTTGATCAGGCGCCCGGTTCGTTGAGGGCAATATCCATGTCGGCGAAGGCCAGGCGCAGCAGTTCGGCCATGGCGTTGCGCGCGGCCGCCGTGTCGCGCGCGGCGATGGCGCGATGCACCGCCTGATGATCGGGCAAGGGATCGCGCGGCAACAGCTTCTTGCGATGCTTGAAGGTGGTGGTCCAACTGACCGCCGCGCCGACCGAACTGGCCAGCGCCTCCAGCGCGTCATTATGGGTGGAGGCGAGGATCGCATTGTGGAAACGCTGGTCGGCGGCGCGCCCTTCCGGCGTGGACAGGCCATAGCGTTCCATCTCGGCCAGCGCCGCGTCCATGATCGCCAGTTGATCGTCGGTGCGGCGGCGCGCGGCAAATTCGGCCGCCGCCGGCTCGATCACGCCGCGCAGCTCGAACAGGTCGCGGATGAAGGCGCGGTCGGGTTCGCCGGCGAACATCCAGGCGAGCATTTCGGGGTCGAGCACGTTCCAGCGCGCGCGCGGCAGGACGCGGGTGCCGGCCTTGGGGCGGCTTTCCAGCATGCCCTTGGCGATCAGGATGCGGATCGCCTCGCGATAGGCGGTGCGCGATACGCCAAGGCGTTCGGATGCCTCGATCTCACCCTCGAACAGGTCGCCGGGCTTGTGCTTGCCGGTCAGGATGGCGGTGCCCATGTCGCGGGCGATCGCCTGGTGAATGCGGAGCGAGCCTTCGTCCGACGCGAACTTGCGTTCCGGTCCGTCCTTGCGCTCGCTCCCCATTCTACCTCCGTTGAATTTAGTCCTCAAAATCAGCCGTAGGGCAATGCCGGCCACAAAGGAAGGCATCGGCCACCAGGCGCAGCGGCGCGGTGTCGGCGTCGATCGCCTTATCCGCCACCAGCCCGACGAAGCGCCGATACATGGTCGGATATTCCTCGTCCGGCGCCTTCAACTGGACTTCGCCGTCCAGGGTCAGCGTATTGCCGCCTTCGGACAGGAGCAGCTTGCCATTGCTGGTTTCGACCGCGATGTCCCAGGTCTGGGGACCGGTCTGGCGCCAGTCGAATACGGTGTCGATCGGAGCGCCCGAAGCGGTCGCCATCGCCAGCGTCGCGCCGATCGGCGCCTGCTTGTTCGACGGCACTTCCAGTTCGGCCGACAGCAGGGTGATCGGTTCGGCAACGATTTCGGTCAGGATCGACAGGGCGTTGATGCCCGGATCGAACACGCCAAAGCCGCCCGCTTCCCAGATCCAGGGCTGGCCCGGATGCCAGTGACGGACATCCTCGCGCCACTGGATCGAGATGCGCTCGACCGTGCGCGACGCCATCCAGTCCTTGGCCTGGGCCACGGCGGCGGCATAGCGGCTGTGCCAGCTGGCATAGAGAGTGACGCCATTGGCCTTGGCCAGCGCGATCAGCGCATCCACTTCCGACACGGTCGCGCCCGGCGGCTTTTCCAGGAAGACATGCTTGCCGGCCAGGATCGCCTGACGGGCCGCCTGATAGCGGACCTGCGGCGGCTGGCACAGGATGACGGCGTCCATGTCGGGCTCACCCGCCAGCATCGCGCCGAGATCGGGATAATTGTTCACCCCTTCGCCCTGCGCGTTGCGGCTGGCGACGGCGACCAGATCGATGCCGTCGATCTTGGCGATCGCGGGCAGATGCTGGTCGCGGGCGATCTTGCCCAGGCCTACGAGGCCGGCCTTGATGCTCATAGCGCCTTTACCTTGGTCTTGCCCTCGTCCGCTGCGCGCGTGAGGCCATTGCGGACCGGCAGGGTGAAGGGCTTGGCCTCGACCTCGAACACATCGCCTTCCTGGGTGGCGAAGCCATCGGAGAAGGAGAGGGTGGCGGTGCCGAAGAAATGGACGTGAATGTCGCCGGGGCGGCGGAACAGACCATATTTGAAATGATGATGTTCCAGGTTCGCGATCGTGTGCGACATGTTGGTCTCACCCGACAGGAACGGCTTTTCCCAGACGGTCTCGCCATTGCGGACGATGCGGCTGGTGCCGCGCAGATCCTGCGGCAGGTCGCCCAGCAGCAGTTCCGGGCCGAGCGAGGCCTGGCGCAGCTTGGAGTGGGCGAGCCACAGATAATTGCCGCGTTCGGTGATATGATCGGAAAATTCATTGCCGATCGCAAAGCCCAGACGCACCGGCGTGCCGTCGGCGTCGATCAGGTAGATGCCGGCGACTTCGGGTTCCTCGCCACCATCCTCGGCAAAGGCCGGCATGGTGAAGTCCTGGCCCGGATCGACCAGGATCTGGCCGTCGCCCTTGTAGAACCATTCAGGCTGCGCGCCGATGCCGTCATCGGCGGGCTTGCCGCCCTCGACGCCCATCAGGAACATGCGCATGCTATCGGTCAGGTCGCCCGAGGTGGCGGCCTTGTGCATCTTGTCGCGGCCTTCGGCCGAGCCAAGATGGGTCAGCCCGGTGCCGGCGACCAGCAGATGCGCCGCATCCTCATGGTCGATCGGCGACAGCAGGGCGACGGTGGACAGGTCCACCGCATCGCCCAGCTTGCCTGCCGCAAAGGCGGCCAGGCCCTGGCCCGCCGCGATCGCGTCCAGCGCCAGCTGGCGGGTGGAGCTTGCGCCCGTCACCCGCTTCGCCGCGCCGCTTTCGTCAATGGCGGCAACGCCCCGTGCGTCGCCATCCTTGAACTGAACCAGCGAAATGACGGTCACTGCGCCAGCTCCAGCTTGCCTTCCATGCGGCGGTTGAGCTTCCAGGGGTTGGCCGCCTGCAGCGCCGGCGGCAGCACGGCGTCGACGACGTCCTGATAGCAGACCGGACGCAGGAAGCGCATCATGGCCAGCGTGCCGACCGAGGTGGTGCGGCCGTCCGAGGTCGACGGGAAGGGACCACCATGGACCATGGCATGGGTCACTTCGACGCCGGTCGGCCAGCCATTGGCGAGCACGCGGCCGACCTTGCGGGACAGCGTCGGCAGCAGCTTGGCGGCATTGTCATTGTCGCTTTCGTCCATCTGCAGCGTGGCGGTCAGCTGACCTTCCATCTGGGCGATGGTGGCGATCACTTCCTCGATCGTGGCGCACTTCACCAGGATCGACGAGGAACCGAACACTTCATGCGACAGCGCCGGGTTGGTGCGGAACTGCTCGCCGCTGGTGGCGAACAGGGCCGACTGGGCCAGGTTCACGCCTTCGGCTTCGGCGCCGCGTGCGACGGTGGTGACGCCTTCTGCGCCGGCCAGCGCCGCGACGCCCTTTTCATAGGCGGCGTGGATGCCCGGCGTCAGCATGACATGGGGCTGATTGGCCGACAGGGCCGTTGCCGCCGAAGCGACGAAACGGTCGAGATCGGGGCTGTCGAGCGCGATCACCATGCCGGGGTTGGTGCAGAACTGGCCAGCGAACAGGCTGAGCGAACCGACGAAGGCGGTGCCCAGCGCTTCGGCGCGGGCCGCGAGCGCGCCCGGCAGCAGCACGACCGGGTTGATCGACGACATTTCCGAATAGACCGGGATCGGCTCTTCGCGGTTGGCGGCGATCTTCATCAGCGCAATGCCGCCGCCGCGCGAACCGGTGAAGCCAACCGCCTTGATGCGGGGATCGGCGACCAGCGCGCCGCCCAGATCATTGGTGGTGCCGGGCAGGTAGGAGAAGACGCCTTCATGCAGGCCGCTGGCCTTGACCGCAGCGGCGATGGCGCGGGCGACCAGTTCGCCGGTGCCGGGGTGGGCCGGGTGGCCCTTCACGACGACCGGGCAACCGGCGGCGAAGGCCGATGCGGTGTCACCGCCCGCGACCGAGAAGGCGAGCGGGAAGTTGGACGCGCCGAACACGGCGACCGGGCCGACGGCCTGGTTGACGCGGCGCAGGTCGCTGCGCGGCAGCGGGGTGCGTTCCGGCAGCGCCTTGTCGATGGTGACGTCGAGCCAGTCGCCCTGGCGGACATAGGAAGCGAACAGGCGCAACTGGCCGACGGTGCGGCCACGCTCGCCCTCCAGGCGGCCACGCGGCAGGCCGGTTTCGCTCATGGCGGTGGTGATCAGCAGATCGCCGATTTCCATGATCTGGTCGGCCACGGCTTCCAGGAAGGAAGCGCGGGTTTCGGGAGACAGGGTCGAGAAGCCTTCGAACGCGGCGTCGGCCAGCGCGCAGGCGTCGGCGACATCGGCGGTCGAGGCGTTGTGGAAGGCGACGTCGCCCTTGGCGCCGGTCGACGGATCGACCGCGAAGAAGGGCTCACCACCGGTGCGCTCGGCAGCACCGACCAGAATGGCTCCGTTGAACATGGATATCTCCCGAAATGTCGTGGAAAGGGGGTAATATTTGCCGGAACGGCGCGCCCATCAGATGGGGACGAGGGGACGCAATTTCGAGCATCGCTGCACGGAAATTACGTCCTGTTGCCTCCTTTGAATGACGCGCCGTTTACCGGATCAATGCCAAATCAGTGGTTGTCGCGCGGCAGGCCCATGGTCTGGGCGATGCGCTGATATTTCTCCGCGCCTTCCAGAATGGCGCCTGTGTTCATCTGACCGACGACCGAACGCTGGATTTCCTGCCAGGGGGTCTGCGAAGCGGGATATTTGTAACCGCCTTCGGCGATCAGCTTGGCGCGGCGGGCTTCCAGTTCCTCGTCGGAAATCAGCACGTTCACCACGCCGGCCTTCAGGTCCATGCGGACGCGGTCGCCGGTTTCCAGCAGCGCCAGACCACCCATCGCCGCCGCTTCGGGCGAGGCGTTGAGGATCGACGGGCTGCCCGAGGTACCCGACTGGCGGCCATCGCCGATGCAGGGCAGGGCCGACACGCCTTCGGTGATCAGATAGGCCGGCGGACGCATGTTCACGACCTCGGCCGCGCCGGGATAGCCGATCGGGCCGGCGCCACGCATGAACAGCAGCGTGTCGGCGGTGATGCCGACCGACGGATCGTCGATGCGGTGGTGATAATCTTCCGGACCGTCGAACACGACCGCCGGGCCTTCAAAGGCTTCCGGATCGTCGGGGTTCGACAGGTAGCGCATGCGGAATTCTTCGCTGATGACGCTGGTCTTCATGACCGCTTCGTCGAACAGGTTGCCGGTCAGCACCAGGAAGCCGGCTTCCTGCTTGAGCGGCTGGCCGAAGGGACGGATGACCTTTTCATCCTCGATCTCCACGCCCTTGCAATTTTCGCCCATGGTCTTGCCATTGACGGTCATCGCGCCTTCCTTGATCAGGCCCTGGTCGATCAGCTGGCTGATGACGGCGGGCAGGCCGCCGGCGCGGTAATAATCCTCGCCCAGATATTCGCCGGCCGGCTGCATGTTGACCAGCAGCGGCACCTTGTGACCGACGGTTTCCCAATCCTTGAGCGGCAGGTCGACGCCCATGTGGCGGGCGATGGCGGCCAGGTGGATCGGCGCGTTGGTCGAACCGCCGATCGCCGAGTTGGCGACGATGGCGTTGTGGAAGGCGTCGAGCGTCATGATGTCGGAGGGCTTGAGATCCTCATGCACCATTTCGACGATGCGCTTGCCGGTGCGGTAGGCGGCTTCCTGACGGTCGCGATAGGGGGCGGGGATCGCCGCGCTGCCCGGCAGCATCATGCCCAGCGCTTCGGCGAGCGCGTTCATGGTGCTGGCGGTGCCCATGGTGTTGCAGAAGCCGGTCGAGGGAGCCGACGAGGCGACCAGCTTGATGAAGCCTTCATCGTCGATCTTGCCGGCGGCCAGCAGCTGACGGCCATGCCACACGATCGTGCCCGAACCGGTGCGCTCGCCCTTGTGCCAGCCATTGAGCATCGGGCCGACCGACAGGGCAATCGCCGGGATGTTGACGGTGGCGGCGGCCATCAGCAGCGCCGGGGTGGTCTTGTCGCAGCCGCTGGTCAGGATCACGCCGTCGAGCGGATAGCCATACATGGCTTCGACCAGGCCCAGATAGGCGAGGTTGCGGTCAAGGCCGGCGGTCGGGCGCTTACCGGTTTCCTGGATCGGGTGGACCGGGAATTCGAGCGCGATGCCGCCCATTTCGCGGATGCCTTCGCGCATGCGCTCGGCCAGCACGAGGTGGTGGCGGTTGCAGGGCGACAGGTCGCTGCCGGTCTGGGCGATGCCGATGATCGGCTTGCCGCTGCGCAATTCCTCAAGGCTGAGGCCGAAGTTCAGGTAGCGCTCCAGATAGAGCGAGGTCATGTCGATATTGTCTGGGTTGTCGAACCAGGCGCGGCTACGCAGCTTGGGAGTAGGCTTGGACGAATCGCTCATGTGGGCATCCTGACACTTTGAAAAGGCTTGGCACGTTGACGCGCTTGCCTCTCCGATATACTCAGACAAATAACTTTTCAAGGATACAAAGAGAGGGAAAGTGCGGTTGAACGCGAAAAATCGGGCGGATCATCGATGAGCGACTATGCAGTGATCGGCGACTGGGGCACCAGCAATCTGCGGCTGTTCCGGGTGGAAGCGGGGCGGATCGTGGCGCGCCGCGACGGGCCGGGCATCGGTGTGGTCGGCCGCGAGGCGGAAGCCGCCTTTGCCGAGACGATCGCCCCCTGGCTGGAGGACGGCCTGCCGACATCGATCCGCCTGTGCGGCATGGTCGGCGCGCGCGACGGCTGGGTCGAGGCGCCCTATGCCGATTGTCCCGCCGATGCCGATAGCTGGGCGCAGGTCGCCGTGCGCTTCGACTGGCGCGGCGCACCGCTGGCGATCATGGCAGGCCTGGCCTGCACTGACGCCGACGGCATCGCCGATGTGATGCGCGGCGAGGAGGCGCAGATTTTCGGCGCGATGGCGCTCGATCCCCGGCTCGCCACTGGCCGTCACCTGATCGTGCTGCCCGGCACCCACAGCAAATGGACGCTGGTGGAGGATGGCCGGGTGATCCGCTTTCGCACCGTGCCGACCGGCGAACTCTTTGCGCTGCTGCGCGATCGTTCGACGCTCAGCCCCAATATCGCCGCCGCCGATGCCGATCCGGCGGAGGAAGCGGCCGGTTTTGCCGAGGGGCTGGAGCGGGCCGGCGCGGGCCGGCTGCTCGCATCCCTGTTCGCGGCGCGGGCGATGCGGTTGCGCGCCGGGCGTTCGGCCGACTGGGCGCTGGGCTATCTGTCGGGCCTCGTCATCGGCTGCGAGATTGCCGAGGCGCGGGCCGCGCTGGCGGGCGACACCGGCGTCGTCTTGATTGGTGACGCGCGGCTTTCGGATCGCTATGCCCGTGCCCTCGATGCGCAGGGCATCGCTTCGCAATCGCTCGACGGCGACGCCTGTGCGCGGGCTGGCCTTGGCTTTCTGGAGAACTGACCGATGATCCTCGACGACCTGCTGGCCGACGGCGCGCCGCCGATCGCCGCCATTCTGCGTGGCGTGAAGCCTGAAGAGGCGCTCGACATCGCCGCCGCCCTGGTGGAAGCCGGCATCCGCGTGATCGAGGTGCCGTTCAATTCGCCCGATCCCTTGGTCAGCATCGCGGCGATGCAGCAGGCCTTCGGTGATCGCGCGCTGATCGGCGGCGGCACGGTGCTGACGATCCAGGCGGTCGAGGCGCTGGCGGGCGCGGGCGGGCGCATCATGGTGACGCCCAATACCGTCCCCGACGTCATCGCACGCGGTGCCGAACTCGGCCTTGAACTGCTGCCCGGCTTCATGACGCCGAGCGAGGCGTTCCGCGCGGTCGAGGCCGGTGCGCGCCGGGTGAAGCTGTTCCCCGCCGCCCAGCTCGGCCCGGCCTATGTCAAGGCGGTCAAGGACGTGCTGCCCAAGCATGTCGGCGTCTGGGCCGTGGGCGGCACCAGCGCGGACACGATCGGCGACTGGCTCGCCGGTGGCTGCGAAGGGATCGGCGTGGGTGGCGCGCTCTATCGTCCGGGCGACGATGCGCTCACCGTGCGCGAACGGGTGGTCGATCTGGTTGCCGCCTGGCAGCGCGCCAAGGGCTGACCCTTTTACTGGACCGGGCTTTCCACCCGGTCCAGCATGTCGCGGATCTTCTCGCCCAACGCCCTGTAGGTGAAGGGCTTGGTCAGCAGCTCGACCCCCGGATCGAGCCGGCCATGATGGATGATCGCGTTGCGGGCATAGCCGGTGGTGAACAGCACGCGCAGGCCCGGCTGCTTCGCCTTGGCGGCGCGGGCAATGTCCGCCCCGGTCATGCCGCCGGGCAGCACCACGTCGGTGAACAGCAGGTCGATCGGCTCGGCCGCGGCATCCAGCGCCGCAAGGGCGGTCGGGCCATCGCCCGCCTCGATCACGCGATAGCCCAGGTCGCGCAGTACCTCGACCGAATAGGCGCGGACATTCTCGTCATCCTCGCACACCAGGATCACCTCCTGCCCGGCCTGCGGGCAGGGCGGGGGCGGGGCCTGCACCGTCTCTTCGGTCGCCACCGGCAGCAGGCCATGATAGCGCGGCAGGTAGATTTTCACCGTCGTGCCATGGCCTGCCTCCGAATAGACCCTGACATGGCCGCCCGACTGCTTGACGAAGCCATAGACCATCGACAGGCCAAGGCCGGTGCCGCGTCCGACATCCTTGGTGGTGAAGAAGGGTTCGATCGCGTGGGACAGCGTGTCGGCGTCCATTCCCATGCCGGTGTCCGACACGCAGATCAGCACATATTGGCCGGGCGTGATTTCCTGCTCGGTCGCGGCATAATGGCTGTCGAGATGGGTGTTGGCGACCTCGATCGTCAGCTTGCCGCCCTGCGGCATCGCGTCGCGCGCATTGACCGCCAGGTTGAGCAGTGCATTTTCCATCTGGTTGACGTCGATCTCGACCGGCCAGACCCGCGGGCTCTGCACCGTCTCCACCTCGATCATCTCGCCCAGCGTCCGGTGCAGCAGGTCCGACATGCCGGCGATCAGCCGGTTGGGATCGACCCGGTCGGGGGCCAGGGGCTGGCGACGGGAAAAGGCGAGCAGCCGCTGGGTCAGTATCGCCGCCCGCTCGGCCCCAGCCATGGCATTGTCGGCGGCGCGGCGCAGGCGCGGCTGATCGTCGGGCAGGGCGCGTTGCAGCAGGTCCAGATTGCCGGTGACGATCTGCAGCAGATTGTTGAAATCATGCGCGACGCCGCCGGTGAGCTGGCCCAGCGTCTCCATCTTCTGCGCCTGGCGCAGCGCGGCTTCGGTTTCGGCCAGGGCCTGGGCGTCGGCGCGGTGCCGGGTCACGTCGCGGGCGACACAATAGATGAGGTCGCCCTCGGGCACGGCGGTCCAGCTGAAGATGCGATAATCGCCCCGCTTGGTGCGGAACCGGTTTTCGAACCGGATGGTCGGATGGCCGTCGGCCAGATCCTGCACCTCGCCGCGCGTCCGCTTCACATCGTCGGGATGCTCCATCCATTCCGATGTGCGGCCGATCAATTCCTCCTGCGACCAGCCCAATATGTCGGTCCAGGCGGGGCTGGCGGACAGCCAGATCCCCTCGCTGTCGGCGATCAGGAAGGGGTCGCGCGCCAGCGCCCAGAGGCGGTTGCGGTCAGCGCGTGCCTCGCGCTCGGCGAGCACGCGCACCGTGGTTTCGCTGACGATGCACAGCACGCCGCCGATCGACCCATCCAGTTCGAACACCGGCGAATAGGAAATGTCGAAGAAGACCTCCTCGCCGCGTCCGCCGTCGCGTTCGATATAGAAGGGGCGGTCCTTGGCATGGAAGGTTTCGCCCGTGTCCCGCACCGATTGCAGCAGCGGGCCAAGATCATCCCACAGCTCGGCCCAGCCTTCGCGGGCCGGGCGGCCAAGCACGCGGGGGTGCTTGTCGCCGATCGTGGGGGCATAGGCTTCATTGTAGAGGGCGCAATAATCCGGCCCCCAGAACAGCACGATCTCCGCGCGCGACGACAGCATCAGCCGCACCGTCGAGACGAGCGATGGCGACCAGGCCGAGGCGGGCCCCAGAGGCGAGGATGCGTCGATCGTCGCGGTCAGGGCGCCCATCGGCCCCTGTTCGGCGATCATGTCGGCAATGTCCCTCTGCTGGCTCATCATAACCCTGTCGTTGCAATGCGTTGGTGGGAGACGCCCGTGCGCCGATTTGTATCCCCCGGCGATGGCAGCCCCATGACCTTTTGTCCCAGTCCGTGCCTCTTGAATAGGGGGCGGCATGGGCGCATGGACCGGGCATGACACGTTCTTCCCCGACCGCGTTCAGCGCGGCTCCGCGTCCCGTTGCCATTGCCCGCTGGCTGCTCATCGTGGCGGCGCTGGTCTTCTGCATGGTGGTGGTGGGCGGCATCACGCGCCTTACCGAATCCGGCCTGTCGATCACCCAGTGGAAGCCGATCACCGGCGCGATCCCGCCCTTGACCGACGACCAGTGGATGGAGGCGTTTCGCGACTATCAGCAGATCCCCGAATATAAGGAGATCAACAAGGGCATGAGCCTGGCCGCCTTCCAGTTCATCTTCTTCTGGGAATGGCTGCACCGGCTGCTCGGCCGCCTGATCGGGGTGGCCTTTGCCTTGCCGTTGATCTGGTTCGCGGCGCGGCGGGCGATCCCGGCCGGCTATGGCTGGCGCCTGGTCGCGCTGCTGGCGCTGGGCGGGCTGCAGGGCGCGATCGGCTGGTGGATGGTGAAGTCGGGTCTGTCGGTGCGCACCGATGTCAGCCATTATCGGCTGGCGGTGCATCTGCTGACCGCGCTGTTCATCATCGGCGGGCTGATCTGGACTGCGCTCGACCTGCTGGCGCTGGCGCGCAATCCCTATGCCCGGCCCGCCGCGCTGCAGCCCTTTGCGCTGGCGACCCTGTTGGTGCTGCTGGTCCAACTGATGTTCGGCGCCTTCACCGCCGGCCTCGATGCGGGCTATGTCTCCAGCACCTGGCCGCTGATGAACGACCATCTGGTGCCCGAAGGCATCCAATGGCTCGGCTCGCTCTGGGCGACCGTCTCCAGCGATCCCTATCTGGTCCATTTCATCCACCGCTGGTGGGCCTGGGTTGCGGCGGCGATGCTGATCATCCTGGCGCGCAAGGCCAAGGCGGCGGGCCATCGCGGCGCGTCGATCGCGATCAATGCGGCGGTCGGCACGCAGGTGCTGCTGGGCATCGCCACTGTCATCAGCGGCATCGCCCTGCCGCTGGCCGTGCTGCACCAGGCGGTCGGCGCGCTGGTGGTGGCTTCCGCTGCCTGGGGCGCCCATGCCGTGGGATCGCGCCGAGCATGAGCCCTGAGCGGAACGAGCTGGTGCTGGTCTACAGCCTGTTCGGATCGGCCGAGCAGGCGCGCGCCGTCGCCCGCACGCTGGTCGAGGAGAGGCTGGTCGCCTGCGCCAATATCCTTGGTCCCTGCACCTCCATCTATGAATGGCAGGGGAAGGTGGAGGAAGGCACCGAAGTCCCGGTCCTGTTCAAGGCCAGCGCCGACCGGCGCGCCGCGCTGATGGCGCGGATCGCGCAGTTGCACGATTATGATGTGCCGGCGATCCTGGCGCTGCCGGTCGATGCCGCCCATCCGCCCTTCGCCGCCTGGGTCGCGGAGCAACTGGCATGAAGCGGGCGATCGCCTTCCTGTCGCTGGCGTTCGCATCGTCGGCGCTGGCCGCCCCGGTCGCGATCGGCTTCGCGCCGCCGACCGGGCAGGATCTGCTCTATCGCATCGAACAGCATCGGCCGGTCGACGGCCGTGACAGCCTGTTCCGGGCCGACCGGATATTGCGTTTCGAGAAGGCAGGGGATGGCTATATCCTGCACGTCACGCTACGCAGCCTGGACAGCGATGCGCCCGGTGCGGGTGCCGATGCCTATCGCGCGGCCCTCTCGCCGCTGATCGGGGTGGAGCATCGCTTCCGCCTTGATAGCCGTGGCAAGATCGTCGGCCTCGACAATGTCGACGATGTCCGGGCGACGATGGAAAAGGCGCTCAACGCCATGGTGGCAAAGGCGCCGGAGGGCAGTGCGGGGCAGCGCACGGCGAAGAATGTCCTGACCCTGCTCGACGGGCTGACGCCCGAAGGGCGGCTGGCACTGCTGTCGGGCGAGGTGCAGCCGTTGCTGCTGTTCGTTGACAGCGAAGTTGACGATGCCAGGCCGCGTGGCGTGCGCACCATGGCCGGCCCGCCGCTGGGCCGCGCCGTCGCGGTGGAGGGCGAGTCCACCGTTGCCGCCCATGACGGCAACCGCCTGACCTTGCAGGAGGATCTGCAGGGGGAGGGCGCCCATGTCGCGATGCGCTATATCGTGTCGGCACAGACGGGACTGGTCGATGCGCAGGAGCGCACCCTGACCCTGGGCGCCCAGACGCTGACCGAAAAGCGGAGCCTGACCGTCGCCGGCAAGTGAGTGGTATTATTTTACCCGTCGTGAAAGCCGCCGAATCTCTTGACTTGTCGGCCCCCAAACGTCATTAGCGCCCATCTTCCGGCGACCCTAGGGTAGCTGGTTCACTGTTCATTCTTGGAGAATTGGCACCATGAAGGCGCTGATGAAGACCACCAAGCCGGCAACCCCGGCAACGGTCGAAAAGAAGTGGATCCTGATCGACGCCGAAGGGCTGGTCGTGGGTCGTCTCGCTTCGACTGTGGCGAATATCCTGCGCGGCAAGCACAAGCCGAGCTTCACCCCCCATGTCGATTGCGGTGACAATGTCATCATCATCAACGCGGGCAAGGTCAAGTTCACCGGCCGCAAGCTGACCGACAAGGTTTACTACAAGCACACCGGTTATGCCGGCGGCATCAAGGAAACCACCCCCCAGAAGATCCTGGAAGGTCGTTTCCCCGAGCGCGTCCTGGAAAAGGCCGTCGAGCGTATGATCCCCCGTGGTCCGCTGGGCCGCCAGCAGATGCGCAACCTGCGCATCTTCGCCGGCACCGAGCATCCGCATGAAGCCCAGAACCCCGAAGTGCTCGACTTCGCGTCGCGCAACCGCAAGAACAAGGTGGGTGCATAATGTCCGATAACCGTCAGTCCCTGTCCGACCTCGCGTCGCTGGCCACTGCCGCTCCTGCCGCTGCCCCGGCTGCCGTCGAAGGCGAAGCGCCCGTCGCTGCCGCGCCGGTCCAGCCCTCGGCTCCGCTGCGCGCCCAGGAAATCGACGGCCTCGGCCGCGCCTATGCCACCGGCCGCCGCAAGGACGCCGTGGCCCGCGTGTGGGTGAAGCCCGGCACCGGCAAGATCACGGTCAACGGCCGTGACCAGGAAGTCTATTTCGCTCGCCCGACCCTGCGTCTGGTCATCAACCAGCCCTTCGGCGTCACCGACCGTGAAGGTCAGTATGACGTGATCGCCACCGTCAAGGGCGGCGGTCTGTCGGGCCAGGCCGGTGCGGTCAAGCACGGCATCGCCCAGGCTCTGTCGAAGTATGAGCCGGCGCTGCGCAGCGCGGTCAAGGCCGAAGGCTTCCTGACCCGCGACAGCCGCGTCGTCGAGCGTAAGAAGTACGGCAAGGCCAAGGCCCGCCGCAGCTTCCAGTTCTCGAAGCGCTAATCCGCTTCGCGACTGCCGCGAATTTCGAGAAGGGGCCGGTTTTCCGGCCCCTTTTTCTTTGCGCGTGATGCTTCCCCTTGAGCGCTTCGCCGCGATGCCATAGCCTTCGGTCAAACGGGGCTTAGTGCAAAAGGATGTTCGGGGGGAAATGAGACATTTTGGGTGGTTGGCGGCTTCGGCGGCCATGACGGTTGTGGCGCCTGCCTTTGCCGGAGAGGTGCCGCTGTATCAGCCTGCCCCCGGCTGGATCGACAAGGCGGCGATGCCCAAGCTGGCGGCCGATGGCGATCCGCCTTCGATGATGATCCTCGACAGCCAGCAGCGGGTCGAGAAGGGCCAGCTGTGGAGCTATGCAGACATCGCCACCCGCGCCGGTTCGGCCGAGGCGCTGACCTAATTGTCGTCGCTGACGCTGCCCTGGGCGCCGGACAAGGGCGACCTCATCATCCATGAACTGTCGATCCTGCGCGGCGATCAGGTGATCGATGCGCTGGCCAGCGGCAAGAAGTTCACCGTGTTGCGCCGCGAGCAGGGGCTGGAAGCGTTGCAGATCAGCGGTATCCTGACCGCGACCATGGCGGTCGAGGGGGTGCAGGTGGGCGATGTGGTGCGGCTGCGTTATTCGACCACCAGCAAGGATGATGCGCTGGGCGGCCATGTCCAGAATGTCTCGGCCCTGCCGGCCGCGCCGCTGCGGCTGGGCTATGGCCGGGTCCGCCTGTTGTGGGACGATGCGGATGCGCTGCGCTGGAAGCTGCTGGCGAGCGGCGTCGATGCCAAGCCGGTCAAGAAGGGTGGCCTGACCGAGCTGAGCTTTGCCGTGCCGCTGGCCAAGCAGCCGGAAATGCCGGCCGACGCGCCGACCCGCTTCACCCATCCGCCGCTGTTCGAACTGTCGACCTTTGCCAGCTGGGCCGATGTGTCGAAGACGATGGCGCCGCTCTATGCGACCGATGGGCTGATCGCCGATGGATCGCCGCTGGCGGGTGAACTGGCCAAGCTCAAGGCGCTGCCGGGATCGCCCAAGGAAAAGGCGGCGGCTGCGCTGCAACTGGTGCAGGACCATGTCCGCTATCTGATGGTCGGCATGAATGGCGGCAATTATGTCCCGCAGAAGCCGGCCGAGACCTGGACGCTGCGCTATGGCGACTGCAAGGCGAAGACGCTGCTGCTGCTTTCGCTGCTGCGCGGACTGGGGATAGAGGCGGAGCCGGTGCTGGCCAGTTCGACCCTGGGCGATTCCGTGCCGGAACGGCTGCCCACGGCCGCAGCCTTCGACCATGTGCTGGTGCGTGCGGTGATCGATGGCCAGTCATACTGGCTGGACGGCACGGGCCTGGGATCGCGACTGGAGGATATCGGCGATACGCCGCGCTTCGGATCGGTGCTGCCGGTTCGCACCGCCGGCGCGGAGCTGATGCCGATCCAGACCCATGCCAATGCCCGGCCGACGATCGACGTCAGTGTCGAGGCGGACGAAAGCGGGCATGAGAAGCTGCCGACCGTGTTCGATGCCAGGGCGGTGCTGCGCGGGCAGATCGCGACCATGATCAGCACCGGTCTTGGCCAGATGGATGCCAAGCGGCGCGACGAGATGGTGCAGGGCTTTTTCAGCGAGCAGGTCGGCACCGCCCAATATAGCCAGGTCGGCGTCACCACCGATGCGGCGTCGGCCACCGTTACCTTCACCGCCCATGGCGTCACCAGTTCGCCCTGGAAGCTCAGCGACCGGCGCTATCGCCGCGACGCCGGCAAGCTGATCGACGAGATCAGCTTCGCGCCGGACCGGGCACGCCCCGCCTGGCTGGCGATCCCGGTGGCGACGAGCGCGCCGATCGGCATCCGCTATCATCTGCGCCTGCGCCTGCCCCAGGGCGGCAAGGGCTATGCGATCGAAGGCGAGCAGGGCCTCAGCAAGACGGTGGCCGGCTATGACCTGCGCCGGACCGTTCAGCTGAAGGATGGCGTGCTGGATGTCGAGGAGCGGACCGACGCCACCGGCGTCGAGATTGCGGCCGATCGCCTGCCCGACGAGCGCGATGCGCTGGCCACGGTGCAGGCCATGTCGCCGCATGTGATCGGCCCGGCCAAGCCGACCTATTTGTGGGATTACAGCCCGGCGACCATCGCCGCCTGGCCGCAGTCCAAGGCGGTCGAGGCGACCTTTGCCAAGGCGATCGCCGCCGATGCGGAGGACGCGACCGGCTATTCCAGCCGCAGCAATTTCCGCTGGGGCATTGGCGATTACAAGAATGCGCTGGTCGATCTCGACAAGGCGATCGGGATCAAGCCCGACGTCGACCTCTATCTGCAGCGCGCCTATCGCCGGTTCCAGACCGGCGACGTGACCGGCGCGCTGGCCGATGGCCGCATGGCGCGCCAGCTAGACCCGGCGTCGGGCGCGGCGGTCGGCACGGTCGCGACCTATCTGGCGGAAAGCGGCAAGCTGGACGATGCGCTGGGCATGGTCGACGCCAAGATCGCGATCGGTGGCGAGGCGCGGGACGGCTATCGCAGCTTCAAGGCGACGCTGCTCGGCACCTATGGCGATCCGGCCAAGGCGATCGAGATCATCGATGCGCAACTGGCGGAAAAGCCGGGCATGACCGGGCTGTTCAACGAGCGCTGCTGGGTCAAGGGATCGCGCAATGTCGAACTGGACAGCGCGATGCAGGATTGCACCAAGGCGGTGGAACTGAGTTCGGGCAGCATGGCTGCGCTCGACAGCCGGGCGATGCTGTGGTTCCGCATGGGCCGGTTCGATGATGCGCTGCGCGACCTGGATGTCGTTGTCGCGCAGGAGCCGGGCAAGGAGCCGAGCCGCTACATGCGCGGCATCGTGCTGCACCGGCTGGGCCGAGCGAGCGAGGGGGACGCGGAAATCGCGGTCGCCCGCCGCATCGATCCGCGCATCGACGCCGTCTATGCCCGCTACGGGATCAAGCCCTGATTTTGTCGTGACGCCCGCGTTTCGATGGAAACCTTTCCCCCTGTCCGATGGTTGACAGGGGGAAAGCCACTTCCAAGGAGAAACCATATGGGTGAACTGACCGACAGGGTGAAGTCTGCGGGCAACAAGGCCGCCGGTGCCACGAAGGAAGCGATCGGCAAGGCCACGGATAATGAACGCCTGGAAGCCGAAGGCAAGCTGCAGAAGGCTAAGGGTACGGCCCAGGATGTGGCCGGCTCGGTCAAGGGTGCGCTCGGCGACAAGATCTGACGCCCCACCGTCTGCACGAACGAAGAGGCTCCGCCGACAGGCGGGGCCTTTTTCGTTTCTGTCCTATCTGGTTAAGGCCATGCTATAGGAACGGGGCCGCTTTCCGATAGGATCGCGGCCCCGCAAGATTATGTCAGAATGTGCGGGAAATGTGCGAAGTTAAGCCTGTTCCGCCAGATAGGCCTTCACGTCGCGGCGCAGCTCGCCGGCGCACAGATAGAGGGCGATCACATTGGGGATCGCCATCAGGAAGAAGCTGCTGTCGACGATGCCGACCACCCGGCCGAGGTCGATCGCGGCGGCAGGCGGCAGGGCGACGACATAGAGGATCTTGTAGACCCATTGGGCGCGGGGGCCATTGCCGAACAGATAGCCCCAGGCCTGAAGACCATAGAAGCCCCAGGCGACCAGCGTCGAATAGGCGAAGAGGAAGACGACGACGGCGAGCAGCCAGGGGAACCAGGGCGACACCTTGGCAAAGGCGGCGGAGGTGATGGCGATGCCCTCAAGGCCGTTGTTCCAGGTGCCCGCGACCACCAGCGCCAGCCCGCCCAGCGCGCAGACGATCATCGTGCCGAGCAACGGCTCCAGCAGCGCGACAAGCCCTTCAGATACCGGATGGCGGGCGCGGGCCAGGCTGTGCGCCATGACGGCGGAGCCGACGCCGGCCTCGCTGGCGAAAACCGCGCGGCGCATGCCCGCGACAAAGGCGCCGATCGCCCCGCCGGTGGCCGCATCGCTGGAAAAGGCGCCGTGCCAGATCAGCGCCAAAGCGCCAGGAATGGCGTCGGCATGCAGGATCAGGATCGCGGCGACACCGCCCAGATAGACGGTGACCTTGAGCGGGGTCAGGCGCTTCGACACCTCGCCCAGCCAGGCCGCGCCGCCCATCGTCACCAGCGCGACGGCCGCCGCGATGAACACGCCATAGGCCCAGCCATTGGTCATGCCGGTGACCACCTTCACCTGGGCGAAGCTCTGGTTGACCTGCACCATCGGGATCGCGCCGAACAGGGCGAAGAAGGCATAGGCGCCGCCCAGCACCAGGCCGACTTTGGGCCAGCCGCGCGCCGCGCCGACGGCTTTGAGTACATACATCGGCCCGCCATGGACATGGCCGCGTTCGTCGAAGACGCGATATTTGAGGCCCAGCGTGACCTCCGCCATCTTCACCGTCATCGCGAACCAGCCGATGATGAACATCCACAGGATTGCGCCCGGCCCGCCCATGGTCAGTGCCACCGCGACGCCGGCGATATTGCCGAGGCCAATGGTGCCGGACAGGGCGGTGGACAGCGCGCCCCACTGGCTGACATCGCCCTTCGCCTCGCCCTCATGCGGCTGGCTGCGCAGGATACGGATCGCCCGGCCGACCTGGGTGACATTGGGGAAGCCCAGCCAGATGGTGAAGAACAGCATGGGGAGCGCCAGATAGAGCACGATCAGCTCGATCTGCGCGCCGAACAGGGGAACCTTGAAGAAGACTGCGCTGGACAGCGCATCGACGGCGGCATTGAAATTTTCCATGCGGCGGCGATGCCGGGACAGCGGTGGAAAGTCGATCAAAGATTGCTATGGGGGAGGTGAGTTTTACCCATAGCCGCCCTGGGCAGGATCGCATGAGCAGACAATATTTCGGCACTGACGGTATTCGTGGTCGCACCAACCAGTGGCCGATGACGCCGCAACTGGCCATGAAGGTCGGCATGGCCGCGGGCACCCATTTCCAGCGCGGCAGCCATCGCCACCGGGTGGTGATCGGCAAGGATACCCGCCTGTCGGGCTATATGGTCGAAAATGCGCTGGTCGCGGGCTTCACCGCGGTCGGCATGGACGTGGTCCAGTTCGGGCCGATCCCGACGCCGGCCGTCGCCATGCTCGCCCATTCGATGCGCGCCGACCTGGGCGTCATGATTTCGGCCAGCCACAATCCCTATTATGACAATGGCATTAAGCTGTTCGGCCCGGATGGCTACAAGCTGTCGGACGAGGATGAGCTGAAGATCGAGGCGCTGCTGAACCAGGATGTGCCGCTGGCCGCGTCCAAGGATATCGGCCGCGCCCGCCGGGTCGAGGATGCGCGGGGCCGCTATATCCATGCGGTCAAATCGAGCTTCCCCGCCGACCTGCGGCTCGACGGCCTCAAGATCGTGGTCGATTGCGCCAATGGCGCCGCCTATCAGGTCGCGCCGTCGGCCTTCTGGGAATTGGGCGCTGAAGTGGTCGCGGTTGGCGTCACGCCCAACGGCACCAATATCAATGACGGCTGCGGATCGACCGCGCCGCTGCTGTGCCAGGAAACGGTCGTGTCTTCCGGCGCCGACATCGGCATTGCGCTGGACGGCGACGCCGACCGGCTGATCGTCGTCGATGAAAAGGGCCAGATTGTCGACGGCGACCAGATCATGGCGCTGATCGCATCCAATTTCGCCCGCGCCGGCACGCTGCGCGGTGGCGGGCTGGTGGCGACGATCATGTCGAACCTGGGCCTCGAACGCTTCCTGACCGGGCAGGGCATCGGCCTGGAACGCACCAAGGTGGGCGATCGCTATGTGCTGGAGCGGATGCGTGAGGGCGGCTTCAATGTCGGCGGCGAACAGTCCGGCCACATGATCCTGTCCGACTATGCGACGACCGGCGACGGCACGGTCGCGGCGCTGCAGGTGCTGGCCGCCTTGGTCCGCTCGGGCAAGCCGGCGAGCGAGACGCTGCACCAGTTCGATCCGGTGCCTCAATTGCTCAAGAATGTCCGCTTCGCCGGCGGCAAGCCGCTGGAGGATGAGGCGGTGCAGCGGGTGATCGCCCAGGCCGAGGCGGAACTGAACGGATCGGGCCGGCTGGTCATCCGTCCGTCCGGCACCGAACCGGTGATCCGCGTCATGGCGGAAGGCGACCGCGAGGATCAGGTCAAGGATGTGGTCGAACGCATCTGCGCCGCGGTCGAGAAGGCGGCGGCGTGATGCTAGAAATGCGCCCCGATTGCGAACGTTGCGGCACCGACCTGCCGGCCGATGAGCCCGGCGCGTTCATCTGTTCGTTCGAATGCACTTATTGCGCGCCCTGTGCCGAGGCGCTGGACGATTGCTGCCCCAATTGCGGCGGCGAACTGATGGACCGGCCGACCCGGATGGGCAAGGCGCTGGCGAACAACCCCGCCTCCACGGAGCGCAAGTTCAAGGGATGAGCGTGCCCCGCATTCTCATCATTGCCGGGTCGGACAGCGGCGGCGGTGCCGGTATCCAGGCGGATATCAAGACGGTCACGCTGCTGGGCGGCCATGCCATGACCGCGATCACCGCGATCACCGCGCAGAACACGCTGGGCGTGCAGGGCGTCCACCCGGTGCCGACCGAGATGGTGCTGGCGCAGATGGAAAGCGTGATCAGCGACATCGGCGTCGACGCGGTCAAGATCGGCATGATCGGTTCGGCGCAGACGGCGGCAGCGGTGGCCGAGCGGCTGGCGCAGCTCGATAATGTGCCGATCGTCTTCGATCCCGTCATGGTCGCGACCAGCGGATCGCCGTTGGCCGACGACGCGACCATCGCAGCGTTCGAGCGGCTGATGGCCATCGCAACGCTGGTGACGCCCAATATCCCCGAGCTGGCGGCGCTGGGCGGCGAGGAGATCGCGATCCGTTTCGCCACCCATGTGCTGGCCAAGGGCGGCCATGGCGAGGGGCCGATGCTGACCGACCGGCTGATCGGGCCGCAGGGCGTGCGCAAGGCGTGGAGCAATGCGCGGATCGACACGCGGCACAGCCATGGCACTGGCTGCACCCTGGCGAGCGCGATCGCGACCGGCCTGGGGCAGGGGCTGGACCTGATCGAGGCGGTCGAGCGTGGCCGCAAATATGTGCGCGAGGCGCTGGCGCTGGCGCCGGGGCTTGGCGCGGGCCATGGCCCGATGGGCAACCCCTTCGGCTTCCACGCTTATGCCTGATTTTGCGCATGAACTGATCCATCATCCCGGCCTGGTTGCCGGGGTGGACGAGGCCGGGCGTGGGCCGCTGGCGGGGCCGGTGGTCGCGGCCGCCGTCATCCTGCGACAGGAGGATTGCCCCGAGGGGCTCAATGATTCCAAGAAGCTGACCGCCAGGAAGCGGGCCGCGCTGGAGGGGGAGATCAAGGCCCGCGCGCTGTGCTGGGGACTGGGCATCGCCAGCGTGGCCGAGATCGACGAACTCAACATATTATGGGCGACGATGCTGGCCATGACCCGCGCGGTCGAGGCGCTTTCGCAGGAGTGCAGCCATGTGCTGGTCGATGGCAATCGCTGTCCCAACTGGCGCTGGCCCTCGACCGCGGTGGTGGAGGGCGACGCCAAATGCCTGTCGATCGCCGCCGCGTCGATCCTGGCCAAGGAAGAGCGCGACCGGATCATGATCGCGGCCGCCGCCGAACATCCGCATTATGGGTGGGAGAGCAACAAGGGCTATGGCAGCGCCAAGCATATGGCGGCGCTGCGTGAGCATGGGCCGACGCCGCTGCACCGGCGCAGTTTTTCGCCGGTGGCGCAACTGCTGCTGATCTGACGATGCTGTCCCGTCGCGGGGCGGGATGGGGATGATTTGAGGGCTGGCGCGGGTGTGGCGCATGCTTAAGAAGGGATTCATGTCCTTCGCCCGTTCCGGCCTTTCCTGCCTGTTCCTGCTTGTCGGCGCGCTGTCGCTGCCGGTGCAGGCGGCTGCGCCGGTCAAGCGCGCGCGGCCGGCGGCCAAGGTTGGTGCGCTGGCGCCGGGTGGCTATCGCTGGCTGGAGGACGGGCCGCTCGACGGGCCGATCCATCTGGTCATCAGCATCGATCGGCAGATGGCCCATGTCTATAGCGGCGACCGGCTGGTCGGCATGGCGAGCGTGTCGACTGGCATGGCCGGGCACAGCACGCCGACCGGCGACTATCCGATCCTGCAGAAGAACCAGTGGCACCGCTCCAATCTCTACAGCAATGCGCCCATGCCCTTCATGCAGCGGCTGACCTGGGACGGCATTGCGCTGCATGCCGGGCATAATCCGGGCTATCCGGCCAGCCATGGCTGCATCCGCCTGCCCTATGCCTTTGCCCAGAAGCTGTTCGGCATGACCAGCCTGGGTGGGCTGGTGACGGTGACCAGGGATCGGCTGCATCCCTCGCTGCCGATCGAGCAGATGGCGGCGGCGGATTCCATGGCCAAGGTCGCTGCGCCGGCCCCGGCAAAGCCGGTGCTGGATATCGACCCGATCATCTTCGTGCCAAGGGTATCGCGGAGGTAAACGGTCAGCGCTGGGCCAGTGCCGAACGCCGCATCGAATAGCCGAAATAGAGCAGGGCCGCCGCACCAACCCAGACCGCGAACAGCGCATAGGTGTCGGCCGGCAGGCCGAAGATCAGATAGGCGCAGAAGAGCGTGCTGGCGATCGGCAGGACCGGATAGAAGGGCACCTTGTAGCCGCGCGGCAGGTCCGGCCGGGTGCGGCGCAGGATGATGACGCCGATCGACACGGTGGCAAAGGCGATCAGCGTGCCCATGCTGGTGAGGTTGACCAGCACGTCCAATGGCACGAAGGCGGCGAGCAGGGCGACGCCGATCGCGACGATCCACGTATTCTGGCGCGGCACATGGCGCACCGGATCGACCCGGCAGAAAAAGGCGGGCAGCAGCCCGTCGCGACCCATGGCATAGAGGATGCGGGTCTGGCCGTAGATCACCACCAGGGTGACGCTGAAGATCGAGGCGATGGCGCCCAGCGACAGGATCACCGCCGGCCAGCCCGCGCCGGTGAGGTTGTGGAGGATGACGGCCAGGCCCGCTTCCTGCCCGGCAAACTCGGTCCAGGGCTGGGCGCCGATCGCCGCGACCGCGACCAATATATAGGCGGCGGTGACGATCAGCAGCGACAGGATGATGGCAAGCGGCAGGTCGCGGCGCGGATTGCGTACTTCCTCGCCGGCGGTCGAGACCGCGTCGATGCCGATATAGGAAAAGAAGATGGAGGAGGCCGCAGCGCCGATGCCGACCATGCCCTTGGGCGCGAAGGGGTGGAAGTTGGTCGGCTGGAAATGGGCGAGCGCGACCACCACGAACAGCGCCAGCACGGCGAGCTTGGCGATCACCAATATGGCGTTGGCGGTGGTCGATTCCCGCGTGCCGCGCAGCAGCAGGATGAGGCAGAGGCCCACCAGCAGCACGGCGGGCAGGTTGACGATACCGCCCGCACCGGGTGGCCGGGCGATGATGTCGGGCAGGCGCCAGCCGGTGCTGATCGAGAGAAGTTCATTGAGATATTGCCCCCATCCCACGGCAATGGCGGAGGCGGAGACACCATATTCCAGTAGCAGGCAACTGCCGATCAGGAAGGCGGCGAGTTCGCCCATGGTCGCATAGGCATAGGAATAGGAGGAGCCCGACGCCGGCACGGCCGATGCCATTTCGGCATAGCAGAGCGCGGTCAGCGCGGCGGTGATGCCGGCGATGACGAAGGACAAGGTGACCGCCGGCCCCGCTTCGGGCACGGCGGTCGTCAGCGCCACGAATATGCCGGTGCCGATGGTCGCGCCCACGCCCAACATGGTCAGCTGGAACAGGCCGATATTGCGGGCGAGCGGTTTCGCGTCGGGATCGTCGCCGATGAAGTCGAGCACCGGCTTGCAGCGCAGCAGCGCGATCAGGAGCGGATGGCGGGGCGATCGGTTCGTCATGCTCCGCCGCTGTCATGCCGAGCGCGGGAAGGCAAATGAATATCGTGTGAGATTGGCGCGGCGGGACCGGTGAGGGCGCGCGATTGTCGGCGGGCCGCCGCTGGGCTAGGCATGGGGGTGTTGGCCGCCGACCTGTTCGGCTTGGGATGGATGATCGAGCCTTGATGGATCAGAAGCGATTGCCTGGCGCGCGGAAATGGGCGCGATCCATGCTGATGGCGGCGGCGCTGCTGCTGCCGGCGATGGCATCGGCGGCGGATGTGCCGAGCGGCGGCACCATATCGGTGTCCATGCAAGAGGATGCGAGCGGACAGGCGGGCGCGGCGGATGCCTTTGTCGATGCGGCCACCCTGGCCCTGTCGGACAAGGGCTTCACCTTGCTCGACGACGGCCATGCCGCGTTGGTCATGGAACTGGTCATTCGCGCGTCCGAGGTCGGGACCGGGACCGGCAAGGTCGAGAAGAGCAATTCCGACCTGATGCCCGGCGGCGTGTCGGGCGCGGTCGGATCGAGCCTCTCGCTGGCGGTGCCATCCGGCAAGACGCGCCATGTCGCGCTGGAACGCACCGAGCTGGAGATGCGCCTGCATCGGCGCGGCGACGCGGCGGTGATCTGGAGCGGCAGCGCGGTGACGGTCCGCCCGGCCGACAAGCGGGCTAGTGCCGCCACGGCACTGTGCAACGCGCTGCTGCGTGCCTATCCCGAGCAGCCCGAAACGGTGATCGGCGTTCCCTAGATTTTCGCGATCACCTCTTCGCCGATGCGGGCGGCATTGTCGCACCATTCGGAACGGGTGCGGCCCTTGACCGTCACGCCGCAGGCGGTGACGCCCAGTTGCGCATAAGTGCCGATGCGATCGACGATCTGCTGGTTGGAAAGATTCTCGCCCGGCTTGTTGACGCCGCCCAGGATCACGTCAGGTAATGCGGTGCGACCGACCTGCGCCGCATAGTCGCGCATATAGGCGATGCCCGCTTTCAGATCTTCCTCATTCTCCATCGCGGCGGTGCGGGTGGTGGCGCTGTTGACCCCGCCGCCGGCGGTGAAGAAGGGGTTCCAGCCATCGGCGAGATCGACCACGCGGCGGATCGCGCGCTTGGCATTGCCGCCGACATAGAGGGGTAGGCCGGGCTTTTGCGGCGATCCGGGAATGATGCGGTTGCCGAACGCCTGATAGCTACTGCCCTCGAAGGCGAATTCTTCGCCCGACGTGGCGGTGCGGATGGCGCGCAGATATTCGTCCATCAATTCGTTGCGCTGATCGAAGTCCACGCCGAGCGCGCGATATTCGCCCTTGAGATAGCCGGCACCCACGCTGAGCGTCACCCGGCCGCCGGCGAAGGCGTCGAGCGTGGTGATGTCGCGCGCGACGATGAAGGGATTGCGATAGGGCAGGACGAGGATGCCGGTCTGCAGCCGCAGGGTCGTGGTGTGGGCCGCGAGCAGGGCCAGCATGACGAACGGCGATTGGGCATGATGGCCGCCGGCGTCGAGCCAGCGACCGGTCGGCACCGGATGGTCGGTGACGAGGCCGGCGTGGAAGCCGGCCTGTTCCACCGTGCGGCCGATTTCCGCGACCGCCGCCATCGTGCCGAATTCGTCCGGCAGATCGGTATGGTCGAAGGGCAGGGGAACGTTGATCTTCATGCGTCGGACACTCCATGCGGTTCGACCAGCACCCATTGGCGGGCGGCATTGCGGACCCAGCCGGACGAGGCCCAGCTGCCGCCGTCGACCGGCAATATGGTGCCGGTGATGTAGCTGCTTATCGGCGAGGCGAGGAACAGGGCGGCCTGGCCGCATTCGTGGTCGATGCCGGGGCGGCGCAGCGGGATGCGGCGGGCGGTGGCATCGGCCATGGCGGGCGGCACGGGGAACCAGGTCGCTTCGTCCACCGGGCCGGGGGGATTGCCGCGCGTGCCCGGCGTCGTGGTGAAATCGGGCGCGATCGCGTTCACGCGGATGCCATGATCGGCCAACTCCAGCGCCATGGTCCGGTTGAAATTGTTCATTCCCGCCTTGCACGCGGCATAGACGGCATAGCCCGGCGCAGCGCGCGATCCTTCGATGCTGGAGACGTTGATGATGGCGCCGCCGCGCCCGCCCGTGATGATGTGCGGCACGGCGGCCGAGGTGGCGGCGAGCATCGAGACGAGGTTGAGGTCGATATGGCGGCGCCAGCTATTGGCGCTCTGGTCGAGAAAGGGTTTGCGACTGACGCCACCGGCATTGTTGACGAGGATGTCGATCCGGCCAAAGCGGGCCTGGGCCGCGTCCACCATCGCTGCGACCTGATCGGGCTGGGCCATGTCGGTCGGGATGGCGAGGCAGGCGCGGCCATGCTCCGCGATGCGCGCCGCCACTTCCGCGCCGCGTTCGGGGATGATGTCGGCAATGACGATGTCGGCGCCGGCTTCTGCCAGGGCGAGCGCGATGGCGCGGCCGATGCCCGCGCCGCCGCCGGTGACGATGGCGACCTGATCGGTGATGCGGCACTGGTCTGGCGCCATGGCGCGATCCTCTTCCCCTTTTGACCGCCAGTTCGCGGCCAAGGGGGAAGGGGAGTCAATCGCCTGCCCGGTCATATCGACCGGGCGATGGTGCTTATTGGGCGGTCCAGCCGCCGTCGATCGAGAGATTGGCGCCGGTGATCTGGGCGGCGGCGTCGCTGCAGAGATAGAGGGCGGTGGCGGCGACCTGTTCGGCGGTGACGAACTGCTTGGTCGGCTGGCCGGCGAGCAGCACGTCGTTCATCACCTGCTCGCGGGTCATGTTCCGCGCCTTCATCGTGTCGGGAATCTGGTTTTCGACCAGCGGGGTCCAGACATAGCCGGGCGAGATGCAGTTGGCGGTGATGCCGAAGGTGGCGACTTCCAGCGCGACCGTCTTGGTGAAGCCGTTGAGGCCATGCTTGGCGGTCACATAGGCGCTCTTGAAGGGCGAGGCGACCAGCGAGTGGGCCGAGGCGGTCTGGATGATCCGGCCCCACTTCTTGTCCTTCATGTACGGGATGGCAAGGCGCGTGGTGTGGAAGGCGGCATTGAGGTTGAGCGCGATGATGAGATCCCATTTGTCGAGCGGGAATTCCTCGACCGGGGCGACATGCTGCATGCCGGCATTGTTGATGAGGATGTCGATGCCGCCGAAGGCATCGGCCGCTTCCTTCATCATCGCCTCGATCTGATCGACCTTGGTCAGGTCATGGCCGCTGTAGAGCGCCTTGGCGCCCGAGAGCGCTTCAAGGCCGAGCCGTTCCTTCTCGATTCCGTCCGCATCGCCGAAGCCGTTGATCACGACATTGGCGCCTTCGCCGGCCAGCGCCTTGGCATAGGCAAGCCCGATGCCCGAGGTGGAACCGGTGATCAGGGCGGTCTTGCCAGCGAGGGACTTGCTCATGCCATTTTCTCCTTGAGATGATCCGGCGCGTCGAGATCGAAGGTCGCGCTCTTTCCGTCGAGAATGTTGCGGGCGATGAGGTCGCCCTTGTGCATCACTTCTTCCACCGCCTCGCGACCCTGGCTCCAATGGTCGAGCATGGTCGCGCGGGAAAATTCGAAATCCTTGGCGCCGCTTTCCCAGGCGCGGGTGCGGTAGATGAGGTGGACGATGTTGACCGATCCGCCATCGAGCATGTCGCGCAGCTTCTGCGCCTCCGGCCCGTCCTGCAATTCGGGCGGCAGCTTGTCGAGCAGCGCCTTGATCGCGCCATGCTCGCGGCGCAGGCGCAGATACTGGTCGGTCACCTGCCGGGTGCGGCTGCTATACTGGATGTCCTTCATGCGCGAATAGACATCGGTCATCTGCCGCGGCATCGGCCCTTCGGCCGGGAAGAGATCGACCTGGAACACCAGCATGTCGTCGGTCTGGTGGTTGAGGACATGGGCGAGCGGGGTGTTGGAGACGATGCCGCCATCCCAATACCAGCGCCCATCGATCTCGACCGGGGGCAGGCCCGGCGGCAGCGCGCCCGAGGCCATGATATGGCGCGCGTCGATGCGGGTGTTGCCGCCCGGTCCGCGCGTGTCCCAATAAGCGAAATTGCCGGTCTCGACATCGACCGCGCCGACCGACAGCCGGACCGGCCCGTCATTGAGCAGATCCCAGTCGACGCAGGCGTCGAGCGTCTCCTTCAAGGGCGCGCTGTCATAGAAGCTGATCGCGCCGGCCGATCCTTCCGGCATCAGCGGCGCGGGCCACAGGCGCGGGCGGAACATGCCCGGCACGCCCAGCGTCGCGACCGTGCCGGCGGCCATCAGATGGGCGGCTTCGCGGATATGGTCGATTTCCGGCAGGATCATGTTGGGCATGCCGCCCGAGACGGTCAGCCAGAATTTCTTGAGCTGGCTCAGGCGCCGGTGCGGCGGGTTGCCAGCGATGATCGCGGCATTGACCGCGCCGATCGAAATGCCCGCGACCCAGCTGACATCGACCCCCAGTTCATCGAGCCGCTGATAGACGCCAGCCTGGAAGGAGCCGAGCGCGCCACCCCCCTGCAACAGCAATGCGACTTCGCGGGGGAGGGGGAGGGGCGTGGTGGCGCGGCGGCGCGGTCGGGATTCGGTGTCGGCCATGTCGCACTGCAATATAGGTTTTGGTCCGGCCATTCCAACTTAATGTCTCGTAACAAAGTCCTTCCCGTCGATGGAACGTGCATCGTCAGCCGATGGTTTGCAGCCAGCCGGTTATGCAGTAGGCACGGGAACAGGATGCGAGGGAGGCCAGGGTGCGGCTCGACGACGAACAGGAAAGCAGCAATTTCGAGGTGCAGGACGGGCGCGGCGGCGGTTTCGGCGGCGGCGGCGGGATGGGCGGCCTGGGATTGCTGCTGCCGCTGATCGGCAGTCGCTTTGGCTGTGGCGGCATCGTCGTGGTGCTGATCATCCTGGCGGTGATGGGCGTCAATCCGCTCAGCCTGCTGGGCGGCGGTGGCGGCGTGCAGCAGCAGGCGCCGCAGAGTGCGCCGGCGGGCAGCCAGGATGCGAGCAAGCTGACCGAGATCCAGCATTGGTCGTTGAAGGTGCTGGGATCGACCGAGCGGGTCTGGGGCCAGATCTTCAAGGAAGCGGGCCAGACCTATCAGCCGACCATCCTGTCCTTCTATGCGCAGAGCGGCACGTCGGGCTGTGGCGCGGCGCAGAGCGCGATGGGGCCATTTTACTGCCCCAACGACCAGAAGGTCTATCTCGACACCGATTTCTTCACCGAATTGCGCGACCGCTTCGGCGCGCCGGGCGATTTTGCGCAGGCCTATGTGATCGCGCATGAGGTGGGCCATCATGTCCAGGATCTGGAAGGCACGCTGGGCCAGGTGAACCAGCAGCAGCGCCGCGCCAGCGAGGCGCAGGGCAATGCCTTGCAGGTTAAGGTGGAACTGCAGGCGGATTGTTATGCCGGCGTCTGGGCCAAGCGCACGGGCCTGATGGAGCCGGGCGACCTGGAAGAGGGCATGAAGGCGGCGCAGTCGATCGGCGACGATACGCTGCAGAAGTCGGCCGGGCGGCGGCCCGTGCCCGAAAGCTTTACCCATGGCACCAGCGAGCAGCGCATGAGCTGGCTGCGCAAGGGGCTGGACAGTGGCGATCCGGCCCAGTGCGATACGTTCAAGGAGACGCTATAACGCCGGTCAGAGAGAATCGGGCGCCGGCTCGCTCTGTTCGGGCGAGACGGCGGGGTGAGCCGAGGATGTGTGGACGAGGCCCATGCTGGGCTGGCCGGCGTCTGCCACCGGTTCTCCAGCGGGCGGCGCGACGAAGCTCTGCGGCGCGCTGGGGGTGACGGGCGGTGGTGTAACGGCCGCTGCTGCCGGGGCTATGTCGATCGCAGCCGGCGCCGCTGCCGGCTGGACAACCGGCTGGTGATGCGGCGCGAAATTCTGCAGCGCCAGGACGATCATCGGTGCGACCACCAGCGTGCCGCCGGCAAAGACCTTGTACATCATCGATTGACCCGCATTCCCGCCTGAAAATGGAAAGAGATTCGGGCCTTAGCGGGAAGACATGAAAAAATGTCTGCGCTTTATTGGTTAATGCTGATCAAGCTTTGCCAGCAGCGCCAGCATGTCGTCCGGCAGAGTGTCGCGCTGCGCGGAGAAGCTGGACCGCAGCGCCTTGCCCACGCCTTCATAGGGCAGGGGCAGGCCGACATTGACGACGCGGGCGCCGCCGTTGTCCCGTCCCGGTGCCGATCGGCCAAGAGGTTTGCGCTGCATTTCCATGAGACACAGAACGGCCATGTAAGCCAAAAGTTTCTGGATTTCGTCGCATTCGGACGCGATATCGCCGTCAACAAGGAGACGGAAGCGTGACGGACTGGATCGACCTGGAAGCGCGGATACGCGCGCATTCGCCATTTCTGGCGCGGCAGATGGACCGCTATCCGGCCGTCGTCGCGCTGCTGGCGACGGGCGATTTCGACGCGGCGATGGCAGCGGCACAGGCGCAGGGCGTGCCAGAGGATGGGGTGGCCAAATCGCTGCGGCGGCGGCGCGGCGCGATCGCGCTGGTGACGGCGGCGGCCGACCTGGCCGGCGCCTGGGACATGGACCGGGTGACGCGCACCCTGTCCGACTTTGCCGACCAGGCGCTGGCGGAGGCGCTGGCCGCGACCTTTGCCGAACGTTACCCCGATGCCGTGCCGCAGGGCTTCGTCGTGCTGGCGCTGGGCAAGCATGGCAGCCGCGAGCTCAACTACTCATCCGATATCGACCCGATCCTGCTCTATGACCCCACCACCCTGCCGCATGGCGAGCGGGAGGATGTGGCCGACGCGGCGGTGCGGATCGGTCGGCGGGTCAGCGAGATACTGAACGCGCGCGATGGCGACGGCTATGTCTTTCGCGTCGACCTGCGGCTGCGGCCGTCCCCGGAAGCCACGCCGATCGCGCTGCCGGTGGAGGCGGCGATCGGCTATTATGAATCGACCGCGATGGGCTGGGAACAGGCCGCCTTCATCCGCGCCCGGCCGGCGGCGGGCGACATGGCGCTGGGCGACTATTTCCTGCGCCAGATCCGCCCCTTCGTGTGGCGGCGGAGCCTGGACTTCGGAGCGATCGATGCGATCACCGACATCAGCCGGCGCATCCGCGACCATTATGCGCAGGGGCAGGCATTCGGGCCGGGCTATGACCTGAAGCGCGGGCGCGGCGGCATTCGCGAGGTGGAGTTTTTCGCGCAGGTCCATCAGTTGATCCATGGTGGGCGCGACCCGTCATTGCGGTCGGGCCATACGCGCACGGCGCTGCGGGCGCTGGCGGCGGCGGGGGTGATCGAGGCGGAAGTGGCTGCGCGGCTGGACGAAGCCTATGTCTTGTTCCGTACGATCGAACATCGCTTGCAGATGGTCGAGGATCGCCAGACCCATGAATTGCCCAAGAACCCGGACTCGCTGGACAATGTCGCACGCTTGCATGGTCTGGCAGACGGGGCGGCGCTGCTCGACCTGCTGCGGTCGCATGTCGAGTGGGTCGGCGCCAATTATGACCGGCTGACCGCCGCGCCCGACGATGGCAGCCTGTCGCATGACGAGGACAGGCTGAAGGCGCAGCTCAAGGAGATGGGCTTTGCCGATGCCGACTGGGCGGCGGCGCGGGTCGCCCATTGGCGCGACGGCACGATCCGCTCGCTGCGCAGCGGCGCGTCGCGCGAGGCGTTGGAGCGGCTGTTGCCGGTGCTGATGCCCGCGCTCGCCACCGCGCCCGATCCGGGCCGGGCGCTCAACCGGCTGGACGACATGATCGGCCGGCTGCCGAGCGCGATCAACTTCTTCAAGCTGCTGGGCGCGCGGCCGGGGCTGGTCGAACTGCTGGCGGAGATATTGAGCCATGCGCCCGCGCTTGCCGATGTGCTGAGCCGCCGGGTCGAGCTGCTCGAAGGGCTGATCGATGCGTCGGCCTTCGACCCGGTGCCGCCGGTCGATGTCCTGGCGCAGCAATTTTCCGCGCTGGAGGCGGGCGAGGATTATCAGGCGCTGCTCGACCGGGTGCGGCAGCGGGTGAATGATCGCCGCTTCGCGCTGGGCGTGCAGATCGTGCGGGGTGGCGATCCGCTGGAGGCCGGGCGCGGCTATGGCCGGGTTGCGGAAGCGGCGATCGAGGCGCTGGCGGGCGCCACCGTGGCCGAGTTCGAGAGCGCGCATGGCAAGGTGCCGGGCGGCGAGATGGTGATCCTGGCGCTCGGCCGGATGGGCGGCGGGGTGCTGACCCACGCATCGGACCTGGACCTGGTCTATCTCTTCACCGGCGATTTCCTGACGGAATCGGATGGGGCGCGGTCGCTGGGCGCGACCCAATATTTCAACCGCCTTGGCCAGCGCATCACCAATGCGCTGTCGGTGTCGACGGCGGCGGGGCCGCTTTATGAGGTGGATACGCGGCTGCGGCCGTCGGGCGCGCAGGGGCTGCTGGCGGTCAGCCTCGACAGTTTCGCCAAATATCAGCGCGAGGAAGCCTGGACCTGGGAGCATCTGGCGCTGACGCGGGCGCGGCCGGTGTTCGGATCGCCGCAGGCGCGTAGCGCGCTGGAGGCGATCCTGACCGAGACGTTGCAACGGCCGCGCGACTTCGACGAACTGGCGCGGCAGGCGGTGAAGATGCGCGGCGATATTGCCCGGCACAAGCCGCCGGCAAGCGAGCTGGACGTCAAGCTGGTGCCCGGCGGGCTGGTCGACATCGAGTTCCTGATCCACATCAGCCAGTTCCATTATCGCCTGGGGTTTGACCCGGATCTGGGCGAGGCGCTGGCCGAGCTGGTGGCGGCCGGTCATCTGCCCGCCGAGCTGATCCCGGCGCAGGAACTGATCACCCGCTTCCTGATCGTGTCGCGGCTGGTATCGCCCAAGTCGACCGAGCCGCCGGAGGCGACCCGGCCGCTGGTGGCGCGGGCCTGTGGCGCAGGTGATTGGGACGCGCTGCTTGAAAGCTATGCCAAGGCCCGGCAAAGCGTCGGCGATGCATGGCGCGCGCTGGCCGCGCCCTATCAGGAGGATCAAGATGCTTGAACAGGGGGCGATGCTGCCCGACGTGGCGCTGAAGGATGCGGATGGCGCGGATTTCAGCCTGGCGCGCTATCGCGGCAAGCCGGTGGTGGTCTATTTCTATCCCAAGGCGGATACGCCCGGCTGCACCAGCGAGGCGAAGGATTTCACCGAACTGACCGGTGAGTTCGCGGCGCTGGGCGTCGCGGTGGTTGGCGTGTCGAAGGACAAGCCGGCAAAGCTGCAGAAGTTCGGCGACAAATATGGGCTGGCGGTGACGCTGGCGTCGGACGAGCCGGGCACGGCCTGCGAGGCGTTCGGCACCTGGGTCGAAAAGTCGCTCTATGGCCGCCAATATATGGGGATCGCGCGGGCGACCTTCCTGGCGGACGGCGACGGCAAGGTCGTGCGGGTCTGGCCCAAGGTCAAGGTCAAGGGCCATGCCGCCGAAGTGCTGGAGGCGGCGAAGGCGCTTTGACCCTGCCACCTGCCATTGATTCCGTGGGCGCAGGGTGCGCCCATGTGCTGACCATTGCCGATCCGACCGCCAAGCTGATGGCGGCGCGGGCGGTGGCGCGGGCCTGGCGACTGGGCCGGCTGGCGCATCGGTTCGACACGGTGATGCCCGACCGGCCGGCCCGGCCCGATGCACCCGAACTGCTGCCGCCGGGGCAGATGCCCAAGCGCAGCAAGATGGGCACGGATCGCGGGCGGATCGCGATGCTGCACGCGCTGGCGCATATCGAGTTCGTCGCGATCGACCTGGCGTTCGACCTGATCGGGCGCTTTGGCGGCGAATTTCCGACAGGCTTCACCGACGAATGGATGCGGGTCGGCGCGGACGAGGCGATGCATTTCGCGCTGCTCGACCGGCGGCTGCGGCAGCTGGGCAGCCATTATGGCGCGCTACCCGCGCATGACGGGCTGTGGCAGGCGGCGAGCGAGACGGCGGCTGATGCGCTGGCGCGGCTGGCCGTGGTGCCGATGGTGCTGGAGGCGCGGGCACTGGACATCACGCCATCGACGATCGCGCGGTTCGAGGGGGTGGGCGACCATATATCCGCAAAGATGTTGCAGCGGATCATGACGGATGAGATTCGCCATGTGTCGGCGGGGACGACATGGTTCAACCAGGCGACGAACCGATTGGGGCTAGACCCCGTCAAACATTACCAAATCCTTGTGAAACGCCATTTTCGGGGGAGCGTTAAGCCACCGTTCAACGACTCGGCGCGTCGGCAGGCCGGTTTGACGCGGGATTTCTACGACGCGCTTGCAAGCTGAGCGGCGATTTGCAGTCTGCATCCAGCGGGGGCGATCTAGGTCGCCATTTTATTGAACATGGGGAACCCACGAGAGGCAAAAGCCTTCGCGGGCATAAGTCGGGGTCGGCATGTTGATTCTTCGTACTGTGAATGCGCTTGGTGCGCGTTGGTTCCAATCGGCCAGTAAGACGGCCAAGATTTTCGGGATGGTCGGCATGGTAGGCGTGATGTGCGCCGCAGCCCCGGCCAACGCCAAGGATGAAGATGATCCATATGGCGACGCCTCGGAAATCAACACCAGCGCGCTCGGCCCGGCCGATGTCGGCTTCTCCAACATCTTTTCCAGCCTGCAGCGCATGGACGGCAACGCCAAGACCGCGGCCTATATCCCCTCGGGCCGCCCGGTCGAGAAGCTGTCGCTGACCTCGAACTTCGGCGTGCGTTCCGACCCGTTCAACCGCAGCGCCCGCATGCACAAGGGCATCGATATTCCAGGGCCCATCGGCACCCCGATCCACGCGACCGCCGACGGCATCATCAGCCGCGCCGGCTGGGCCAGCGGTTATGGCAACCTGGTCCAGATTTCGCACGGCAATGGCATGGAAACCCGCTACGGCCATATGTCGAAGCTGCTGGTTGCGCCCAACTCCTATGTCCATCGCGGCCAAGTGATCGGCCTGATGGGGTCGACCGGCCGTTCGACCGGCAGCCACCTCCATTATGAAGTCCGCGTCGATGGCGCGGCGATCAACCCGATCCCGTTCGTCGCCGGTCCCGACTATCTGATCGCGATGAACACCAAGCCGCCGGTCGCCATGGGCGGCCCGACCAAGGCGGACGAAAAGGCCGTCGACTGATCGACCGCTTTTGATCCCGACTTTTCCAAAGCCCCGGCGCCCATGGGTTGCCGGGGCTTTTGCTTGATCCTATCTAGGCGCCATGGCCGATATTGACCTCACCCCCTCCGCTGCCGCGCGCGTCGCGGCGATCGCCGCCAAGCAGGGCAAGCCCGCCATATTGCGGCTGGCCGTGGAAGGCGGCGGCTGTTCGGGCTTCCAATATCGCTTTGGCCTGGCCGAGCAGGTGGAGGCCGAGGATCTGGCGGTGGAGCGCGATGGCGTGACGCTGGTGGTGGACGATGTCAGCCTGGATCTGGTGCGCGGCTCCGCGGTCGATTTCGTGTCGGACCTGGGCGGCGCGGCGTTCAAGGTGACCAATCCCAACGCGACCGCCGGTTGCGGTTGCGGCACCAGCTTCTCGGTCTGATCGGCGCATTGGCTTGTAGACGCAGCCCACTTCTCTAAAGGGAGGTGGACAGCGAAAGGGACAGGTCCATTATGCGTATCGCCACCTTCAACATCAACGGCATCAAGGCGCGGCTGCCGCGCCTGCTGGAATGGCTGGACGAGACCCGGCCCGACATCGCCTGCCTGCAGGAAATCAAGACATCCGACGAGACCTTCCCGGTCAAGGATATCGAGGATGCCGGCTATGGCGTGATCTGGCACGGGCAGAAGGGCTTCAACGGCGTGGCCATCCTGGCGCGCGGCGACCAGCCGGTGGAGGTGCGCCGGGGCCTGGAGGGCGAGCCCGAGGACGAGCAGAGCCGTTATCTGGAAGCCGATGTGAAGGGGGTGCGGGTGGCCAGCATCTACCTGCCCAACGGCAATCCCCAGCCGGGGCCGAAATTCGATTACAAGCTGCGCTGGATGAAGCGGCTGCGGGAGCGGGCGGCGGAAATCTGGGCGGAGGAAGTGCCCGCCATCCTGGCCGGCGACTATAATGTCATCCCGCGCGACGTGGACATCTATTCGCCCAAGGCGATGGCCGACGATGCGCTGATGCAGCCCGAAAGCCGGGAGGCCTATCGCCGGCTGCTGGGCGACGGCTGGACCGATTCGATCCTGACCCGCCATCCGGCCGGGGGCGTGTGGACCTATTGGGACTATCAGGCCGGGGCCTGGCCGCGCGACGCGGGCTTCCGCATCGACCATCTGCTGCTGAGCCCGGCGGCGGCCGACCGGCTGGTCGATGCCCAGGTCGACAAGGCATTTCGTGGCCGGGAAAAGGCGAGCGATCATGCGCCGACCTGGGTCGAGCTGCGCGATATCGGAATTTAATCCGGATATTATTGACTCTATTATATCCGGGTAATAAATACCGTGCCGAAGGAGATTCGGTATGGACCGCCCATTGACGGCCTTTTCGGGCGACTATTGGATCGCGACCGGCGACGAGGATGAGGTGCGCGCGGCGCTGCGGGCCATGGGGGACGACGCGCAGAATATCCTGCTGTTCGACGATCGCACCGGGCGGCAGGTGGATATCGACCTGCAGGTCGATGCGGTGCCGCGGGGGCGGGGGCGACCCAAGATGGGGGTGCAGGCGCGCGAGATCACCCTGCTGCCGCGCCATTGGGACTGGCTGGCGGCGCAGCCGCGCGGCGCCTCCGCCACGTTGCGCCAGCTGGTCGAGGATGCGGTGAAGGCGAGCGCGGACAAGCCATCGCCCCGCGCGGCGATGGACGCGGCATATCATTTCCTGACCGCGATGGCGGGCGACCGGGCCGGCTATGAAGCGGCGATCCGCGCGCTTTATGCCAGGGACAGGGCGGCGTTCGAGGCGGCGGCGGAAGGCTGGCCCGGCGCGATCCGGGCGCATGGTCTGGCGCTGGCGGAGCCGGCCTTTTCCGCCTAGCCTGCGCATCGCAATGATCGGAGAGGCTGGGTGACGGACGATTTCCTTCAGGGCATGGTGCATGAGGCGGCCGATGACATGCAGGCGGCGATCCGGGCCGACGCCGGCATCTTCGCGCTGTGGCAGGGGCTGACGCCGCTTGGCCGCAACGAGTTCATCTGCTGGGTCGAGGATGCCAAGCAGGCCGCGACCCGCGCGCGGCGCATTGCGCGCACTGTCGAGGAATTGCAGGAGGGCAAGAAGCGGCCCTGCTGCTGGGCCGGCTGCATCCACCGCACCGACAAGGCGCCGAGCCGCTGGCAACAGGCGGTGCTGATCGAGAGGAAGGGGAAGCGGCGCTAGGCCGGCGTGGACAGATTCAACCCTCGCCGAAGGGCCGGGATAGGTGGGTTGTGTTGAGGACCCGGTCTTTGCAGTGATGGCGCGGTTCTGATTCACTGGCTTTGTTGTTAGGAGACAGGCTGATGATGGGTGATTGGACGGTGATGCAGGAGGCGCTGTTTTACAGCTTCAGCCTGGAAGATCATGTTCCCCAGAGCCACTTGTTGCGGGCGGTGGATCGTTTCGTTGATCTGGACGGGATCTGGGAGAAGCTGCGGTCATTCTATAGCGAGACGGGCCGGCCCTCGATTGATCCTGAACTGATGATCCGGATGCTACTGATCGGCTATTGTCTGGGAATCCGGCCTGAGCGGCGGCCGTGCGAGGAAGTGCATCTCAATCTGGCCTCTTGCTGGTTCTGCCGCCTCGGTCTCGACGGATCCGTGCCCGATCACTCAACATTCTCGAAGAACCGGCACGGCCGCTTCCGGGACAGTGATCTGTTACGGCAGCTGTTCGAGATGACCGTCTCGCGTTGCATCCAGGAAGGACTGGTCGGTGGCGAAGGCTTTGCCGTGGACGCCAGTCTGATCAAGGCCGACGCCAATCGCCAGTGCGGCGTTCCCGGCGCAGAGGGGCTCTCGCCGGATATCGTCAATCATGCTGTTCGGGAGTATCTGGAGGTGCTCGACGAGGTGGCCTTCGGAGCGGCGTCGCCCGTCACGCCCAAATATCTGTGGCCGGCTGATCCGGCAGCACGCTGGACGGGTGCCCATGGTGGGCAGGCTTTCTTCGCCTACAGCACCAACTACCTCATCGATCTGGCTAATGCCGTGATCGTCGATGTGGAGGTCAGCACCGCCATCCGTCAGGCTGAGGTGGCAGCGCAGTGAACGATGATCGACAGGACACTGGAGCGCTCCGGCATCTGGCCCCAACGGTTAGCTGCCGATACCGGCTATGGCGATGCGGCTAATCTTGCCTGGCTCGTCCATGAGCGCGGCATTGAGCCGCATATCCCCGTCTTCGACCATGCAAGCCGCAGGACCGGCAGCTTCCAGCACACCGCGTTCCGCTATGACCACCGGAACGATCTCTATGTCTGTCCCGGCGGCAAGCACCTCGTCCAGCATCGCAGGGACTATGTCAGCCCACGGCCCGGCGTCGATAAGGATGGTTTCATGCGCTACCGCGCCAGTCAGCATGACTGCCAATCCTGCGCCCTCAAGCCCCAATGCTGTCCCCGACCGACGCCTATGTCACATCCCGGCGCGAGCGAAAGGAGGTCGAGAATGCTGTTTGCCCATCTCAAGCGTATCCTGAAGCTCGATCGCTTGCGCCTACGAGGACCAAATAGCGCAAAAAATGAGTTTCACTTAGCAGCCACAGCCCAGAACCTACGCAAGCTCGCGAAACTCATCCCGATCCAGTCGGCTATTGCCCCAGCGTGACACCGGGAACCGACTTCGTCCCAACGTCAGAAACTGGTAATCACCGACTTCTTCAACACTATCGGTCGTTAGCCGCCAAAGCCCGGCATCAATGACGCCAATCGACAGCCGTTGGACCGCCTGAAACGCGTCGCCTGGCCTGCGGGCCCCGGATCAGTTCTTGCGCTGCGGCACCGTGAAGGTGCCCGACACGCGGCCGCTGGGGCTGGTCGATGTGCCGGCGCCGCCGGTCGAGCGGCCGTCGACCGTGGTGCGACCGCTGTTGAGGTCCATCACCAGCCGTCCGCCGGTCAGGCGGTTGACGCCCTGAGTCAGCGAGACATTGCCGACCATGGTGATCAGCTTGGCATTGAGGTCATAGATGGCGACATTGCCGCGCGCGGTCTGGTCGGCCTTGGTGATGACGACATTGCCCGACGCGTCGATGCGCTGGATTTCCACGCCATTGCCGGTGTTCGCCGCGCCATTGGGCTGCTGCTTGTAGGCCACGGTCATGCGGGCGGCGTTCAGCGTCATGCCGGCCTGCGTCACCTCGACATTGCCCGATACCACCACCCGGTCGGCGCGGTCCTGCACCTCGATCCGGTCGGCGGTGAAGTTCACCGGCGCATTGCTGTCATGATTTTTGAACACCTGCGCATCGGCGCCGGCGTAGAGGAGGCCGGTCGCGCCCAGCGCAACGGTCGACAGCAGGATGAGGGTGCGTTTCATCACTTTTGCCCTTTGAGGCCATTTTGTTCGATGCGCAAGGTCGCCCGGCCGTTGAGCGTGACCGTGCGTGCATTCATGTCCGCTTCCAGATGGTCGCCGCTGAACGTGCCGATCGGGATGCGCCCGTCGACCCGGCCCGCGCTCTTCATCCGCCGCGTCTGCAAATCGATGCCGACGTCGCGGGTGACCAGCCGATATCCGCCGGCCGCCTCGAACTGGACCGGGCCGACGATCGCGACTCGCTCGGTCTCCATGTCGTAACGGCCCTTCTGCGCGTTCAGCACCGCCGGTCCTTCGGGCAGCAGGATGCGCGCGGCCATGTCGTTCAGGTCGACGATCGGCTCGCGTGAGCTTTTCTGCACGGCCGAACCGGCCCGCAGCGAGAAGGGCTGGCCCTTGCTGTCCTGCCCGCGATAGAGCGCCTCGGACACGCGCATCCGCTCCTTCGCCACCTCGACCTTGTTCTTGTCGAGCACGAAGCTGACCTTGTCGCCGCCGGTGAAGGGGGCCATGGCCAGCAGGGCGGTCAGCACGCCGACCGCCACCGGCAGATAATTTTTGAGCAGGCGCACCAGCTTGTCATGGCTGCCACCCGGCCGGGCCCAATGGCGGCGGACGTTGCGCTGTTGCTCGGCCTGGATGGACATGTCTGCCTGCCGCCTTGTCGCTTACATGTGCGAGAAGATGTCGTTCTCGGGCCAGCCCGCCAGGTCCAGCGCCGCACGATGGGGTAGGAAGTCGAAACAGGCCTGGGCCAGTTCCATCCGTCCTTCGCGGATCAGGCGCTTGTCCAGTTCGGTCTTCAGCTGGTGCAGGAAGCGCACGTCGGACGCGGCATAATCCTTCTGCGCGTCGGACAGGTTCGGGCCGCCCCAGTCGCTCGACTGCTGCTGCTTGCTGATGTCCTGGCCCAGCAGTTCGCGGACCAGCTCCTTCAGGCCGTGGCGATCGGTATAGGTGCGCACCAGCTTCGACGCGATCTTGGTGCAATAGACGGGGGCTGCCACCACGCCCAGATAATGCTGGATCGCGGCGATATCGAATCGGCCGAAATGATAGATCTTGATCCGCTCCGGATCGGCCAGCACCGCCTTCAGGTTCGGCGCGGCATAATCGCTGCCGGGGTTGAAGCGGACCAGATGCTCATCGCCCTTGCCGTCGCTGATCTGGACGACGCACAGGCGATCGCGCGGGGTGATTAGCCCCATGGTTTCGGTATCGACGGCGATCGGGCCGGGGGCAAGGACGCCCTCGGGCAGATCTTCTTCATGGAAATGGACGGTCATGACTTTTCCCTCTATGGGGAAACGGGCCATATCGCAATCAAGGCTTTGGCAGATAGGGCCTGTAAATCGGCGCTGCGGGCGCTCTTTTTGCCCGATATGCGAAATCATTCGCGCTGCCCGGAAAACTTGATATAGTGATTCCCAAACCGCGACTTTGCGGTGGATTGTGCATGTCATTCGCCCGACATGTTTGTCCAATGTGTCTTGGGGCGAAGCGAAAGTGACTAACAGGGCATGAGTTTTGACAGAGGGCGCCGCGGCGGGCGCGGCAAGGACAAGCGCGACGGTTTCGGCGACGACAATTTCTACGACCAGGGCAGCGGCGGCGGCTTCGGCGGCGGTGGCTTTGGTGACCGCGGCGGCTTCGGTGGCGGCTTCGGCGGTGGTGATCGTGGTCGTGGTGGCTTCGGCGGTGGTGATCGCGGTGGCTTCGGCGGCGGCGGTGGTTTCGGCGGCGGTGGCCGCGGTGGCTTCGGCGGCGGTGGCGGCTTTGGCGGCGGCGGCGGCGGTGGTCGCGGCATGCCGGCCCAGGTCGTTGGCGAAGGCAAGGGTGTCGTCAAGTTCTTCAACGGCCAGAAGGGTTTCGGCTTCATCGTTCGTGACGATGGCGGCGAAGACGTGTTCGTTCACATCAGCGCGGTCGAGCAGGCCGGTCTGACCGGTCTGGCCGAAGGTCAGCCGCTCGGCTTCACCCTGGTGGATCGTGGTGGCAAGGTGTCGGCGACCGATCTGGTCATCGACGGCGAACCGCTCCCCGTGACCGATCGTGCGCCGCCGCGTGAACCGCGCGAACCCCGCGCCGGTGGTTTCGGTGGTGCAGAGCGTGGCCCGCAGCGTCAGCTGACCGGCGAACGCGCCAGCGGCACGGTCAAGTTCTTCAACGCCATGAAGGGCTTCGGCTTCATCCAGCGTGATGACGGCCAGCCGGACGCTTTCGTCCACATCAGCGCTGTCGAACGCGCCGGCATGGGCGCCCTGAACGAGGGTGACCGTCTGGACTTCGAACTGGAAGTCGATCGTCGCGGCAAGTACGCGGCCGTCAATCTCCAGTCCAAGGCCGACTGATCGGCCGTCGCCCGTTCGCCGTACGGGCGACGTGACAGGAATATCGAAGGGGGTCGCCTGCCCGGCGGCCCCTTTTTCGTTTCTGTCGTTCATCTCGATCAGCCGGCAGATCGCCATATATCGTCAAAGCGATGCGCCTTGATGTGGTGCATGAATCGTGAATATCGACGGAAGCGTCCGATGATATTCGGATCAAAGTTGCCGTAAATTCGGCGCTTATGTGCAATTGATCAACATGTTGATCTGCATGTTTTTCTGATGATGATTTGCCCCGTCGGTCAATTTGGCGAATTTGCCTGACCATTAGCCTCGGATCATAATCGTCCCGAATGGAATGAGCCTTGCGGCATTGTCGACAAGGCCTGACCCAATGGGAGGATGATATGAAGCAGGCCCTGATCGGCCGTCTGCTGGCGACTGTCGCTGCCGGCCCGGCCCTGATGCTCGCAACCGCACAGGCGCAGGACGCCGCCGCACCCGCGCCCCAGGCTGACGCCGGGGCAGGGGAGATCATCGTCACCGCCCGCAAGCGTGACGAGCGGTTGATCGACGTGCCGGTTGCCGTATCGGCCCTCTCGACCGACCAGATCGAACGCTATGCCACCACCAGCTTCCAGGCGATCAGCCAGCAGGTGCCGCAACTGGTCATCGCCGAATCGCAGAATCAGGTCGGCGGCTCGATCAACCTGCGCGGTATCGGCGCCGGCATCTCCAACCCCTCGACCGAAACCGCCGTGACCCTGAATTTCGACGGCGTGCCGATCAGCTATGGCAATGCCATCCGCCTTGGGCAGATCGACCTTGGCCGGGTCGAGGTGCTCAAGGGGCCGCAGGCGCTCTTCTATGGCAAGAACAGCCCAGGCGGCATCGTCTCGCTCATCTCCCAGGATCCGGGCAAGGATTTCGAGGCGAAGCTGCGCACCGGCTATGAATTCATGGCCGACCAGCGCTTTGTCGAGGCCAGCGCCTCGGTGCCGCTGACCGACGGCCTCGCCGCCCGCGTCGTCGGCTATTATTCCAAGGAGGATGGCTGGTTCCGCAACGTCGCCGAACCGATCGCCGGCATCACGCCGGGGCGCGGCGCCGACAGCCTCAATTCCGAAGATGTCTTCGTCCGCGGCACGCTCGCCTATGATGCGGGCGGATCGACCCGGATCAAGGCGAAGGTCAATTATGGCCAGCGCGAACGGGACGGCGTCGGCCCCACCGGCCTCAGCCAGATCATCTACTGCCCCGCCGGCGTCAGCCGCTATGGCTCGACCGACTGCACGCTGAACCGCAATTTCTACGACGCCATCCTCGCGCCGGCGACTGCGGCCAGCGATCCCAGCTATGGCGACGGCGTGCCCTTCATGAAGTCGAAGCAGTTCCTCGCCTCGCTCAGCATCGACCAGGATCTGGGCGACGCCTATACCCTGTCCTCGGTCACCGGCTATTACCGTCTGCGCGAACGCTCGGTCGACAGCTTTACCTTCTCCAACAATCCCTATTTCGGCGCGTCGAACGACATCACCGCCAAGGGCTTCAGCCAGGAACTGCGCCTCGCGTCCGACTATGACGGGCCATTGAACTTCCTCGTCGGCGGCTTCTTCCAGGACGCCCATTTCCTCACGCGTCAGGCCTTCACCACCAATTTCGGCACGCCCTTCGTGGTCGGATCGACCTATTATGACGTCCATACCAAGGCGACGTCGGTCTTCGGCCAGCTGCGCTACAAGATCGCGGAGCCGCTCGAACTGGCCGTTGGCGGCCGCTATAGCTGGGAAGACAAGTCGCTGACCGGCACCTCGCTCGGCAGCCCGATCCAGATTCTCGGTCCCAAGCAGAATTATAGTGATTTCTCGCCCGACGTGACGCTGACCTGGCGTCCCGACAGCGATCGCACCATCTACGCCGCCTATCGCGAGGGCTTCACCTCGGGTGGCTTCAACACCGTGCCGACGCGGCTGCGCACCGATGCCGACCAGAGCCGCGCCGCGATCGACCTGTCCTATGACCAGATGACCGCCAAGGGCGGCGAGATTGGCACCAAGGGCTATGTCGCCGATCGCCAGATCCTCTACGATCTGGTCGGCTATTATTATAAATATAGCGGGCTCCAGCTGTCGCGCTACGACAATGCTTCCTTCACCCAGCTGACCCAGAATGCGGGCGGGGCGGAGATCAAGGGCGCGGAGCTCAGCCTCACCATCCGGCCGCGCACGCTGGCGGGCCTCACCTTCAACACGGCGATCGCCTACAACAACGCCCGCTACACCGATTTCATCGGTGGCTGCTATGCGGGCCAGTCGATCGCCCAGGGCTGCAATCTCAATCCGCTCAACCCCAATCTGCCGCAATCGACCTGGGGCACGGCGGCCAATCCCTATCAGAATCAGGACCAGACCGGTCAACGCCTGTTCCGCGCGCCCGAAATCGCGATCACCGGCGGCTTCACCTATGACCATAGTTTTGCCGACCGGCTCGGCGGATCGCTGTCGGTCGATTTCAATTACAGCAGCGCCTATGTCACCCAGACGGAGGGCAACCGCAGGACGCTGCAGGATGATTATGCCCAGCTCAACGCCGCTCTGTCGATCAATGGCGGCGCGGGCAAGCCCTGGGAATTGTCGCTGATCGGCCGCAACCTCACCAACAAGCTGATCATCGTCGGCGGATCGGTGGTGGGCGCGAGCGCAGCCGGCACCGGCACCAACGCCGTGCGCGAAGGCGACATATTGGGTTCGCTCGGCGCCCCGCGCGCGGTGATGCTGCAACTGACGGTGAAGAGCGGCCTGCTGGGCGGCCGCTGATCATCCCTATGCAAATACTATGAAAACGGGCCGGAGGTCGGCTGGAATTTGACCGACGGGGGCCATTAAGTCCCTTGTCCCATGACCCACCGACCTCCTCCTGCCGCCTCTGCTGATGCCGGGCGGCGCAGCGATCGGCCACGGCTCACCGGACGCCTGTCGATCCGGCCGCGCGCCACCCTGGCTCCTCCGGCACGGCAACGGAGCCGGGCATCATGACCCGGCGCGACCTCGCCTGGCGCGGCCTGGGCCTGCTGCTCGTCGGCGCGGCCACCGGCAGTTCGCTGCTGCATCGCGCCCTGACCCTGGACGGCCCGGCATCGGCGCCGCTCGAAATGGCGCTGGCCCTCGCCAGCTTCAGCTTCGCCAGCCTCGGCATATTGCTGCTCTGCCAGGGCGTGCGCCTGCGCGATGGCTGGCGCCGCGACCTCGACCGGCGCCAGGCGCAGCGCGACGGCCATCGCGATCCTCTGAGTCTGGCCGAAGATCGCGCCCCGCTCGCGGCCTTTCTGGCCGCCCGCGCCCGGCGCGACTGACCCCCATTCCCATATCCCCAAAGGACAAATTTGTGAGCGAACGCGACCTGCATTTCGTGATCCCGACCTATCGCCTGCGCGACGTCGGCGCGACCGTCGAGGCCTATGACGAGAATTTTGCCCGCAGCGGCCAGACCGCGCCGATCATCGTCTTCGATGATTCCTCGGTCGCCAATCATGACAAATATTTCGGCGCGCTGGAGGCGACCAAGACGGTCAACGACCTCTGGTATGTCGGCCCGGCCGAAAAGGAGCAGTTCGTTTCCTACATCTGCAAGCGGCTGCGCGACCGCAAGCTCGACGTGCTGGTCCGCAACCTCTTCCGCCCCAGCTATGGCGGCAACCGCAACTTCACCCTGATGTATACGCTGGGCGACCTGATGGTCAGCGCCGACGATGACATGCGCCCCTATGCCCTGATCGAGGACAGCCCGGAAACGCTGGGCGAACGGGAAATCAGCCGGGGCAAGACCATCCCGCGCGGCGCCAATGGCCATTGCCGCAAATCCTATGACATCCTCCAGTCCTTCCGCGACATATTGGGCAAGACGGTGGCCGACGCGCCGGCCAATTACGACCAGGGCGAACTGGTGATCGACAGCGCCATGGACCTGGAATCCAACAATTCGCTCGGCTTCGCGCGGGAAAACAGCCTGACCCTGCAGGAAGGGCGCTTGCCCCGCTCGGCGGTGGTGAAAATGGCGCAGACCTTCCGCACCGGCACCAACGATATCGACGCGGTCGATTTCGTCGACATGTTCCTCGACGATCCGGACGAGGTCGATGCCGAACGGCTCAACGACACCTATGTGCTGGTCAATTTTCGCCCCTGCCTCACCAATCTCAACTGGCGAATGGATTGCGGCGTCGCGGGCTATGACAATCGCACAGGCCTGCCGCCCTTCTTCCCGACCCGCTTGCGGTTCGAGGATTATATTTATCGCCTGTGGATCCAGCAGTCGAACATGGTTTCGGCCCATGTCGATTCCGCCCAGACCCACATCAAGAACAGCTATATGCGCAATCCGCTGGCGTCGGAGGTGTTCAACGAGGCGATCTGCGGCCTGCTCAAGCGCAAGATCCGCACCAGCCTCAAGCGCACCGACGAATGGTCGATCGCCTTCGACTATGACGGCGCGGTCAGCCTTCAGGACAGCGAGGAGATATTGGACAGCGCCCGCGCCTTGCATGACCGGGTGCTCAAGAGCATGGCCGACGCGCGCACGACCGAGCGGCGCGATGCGCTGGGCCATTTTGCCGCCGGCCTGTCACGCACCTTCTATGATTTCGAGCCGGATTTCTTCCAGCAGAATGTCAGCCGCATGGTCGATGACGAGGTTGGGCTGATCCGCTCCTCGCTCGAAATCTGGCCGACCCTGCTGGAGATCGTCTATTTCAAGCGCCATTGCCGCAACCTGCCGATGCGCCGCGTGAAGAACCGCTCCGCCCGATCGCCCCAACCCAGACCCGTAGCTGCCTGAGGGTTAACGGCAGGCGCTCCGTTTCCGCCCCCTTCATCCCGGCGACGGTCGGGGCCCCTCTCAGTGACGGGGGCGGGGCGGAGCGCCCATCATACCCGCCGGAACGGGAAGGGGCTGGCGGTCCGCTCATAGCTGTGCAGGTCCAGCGCGCGCGTCACCGGCGGCCGCGCCCGGTCCGGGCAATCGCGCCGCTCGCACAGATGACAGGTCGGCCCCACCGTCACCGCATCGTCGCGCTCGGTATCGATGCCGTCGGCATGGATGATCCGCCCGGCATGTTTCGCCTCGCAGCCCAGCGCAATCACCTGCCGCCCGTGCGCGCCATCGGCACGGGGCAGGGCGATCGCCAGGGTCAGGAAGCGCCGCTCGTCCAGCGTCTCGATCAGCTGCGGCAGCACGATGTCGGGCGCGTCGGCCGCATGCACGTCCCAGCGCGGACAGGTGCCGCCATAGCGGGCAAAGGGATAGGCCTCGCCATCGAAGCGCTTGGACACGATCCCCGCCCGGTCGATCCGCACCATGAAGAAGGGGATGCCGCGCGCGCCGGTGCGGTTGAGGCTGGTCAGCCGGTGCGCCAGCTGCTCGGTCGACACGCCGAAGCGCGCGCGCAGCAGGGGAAGGTCGTGCCGGCTCGCCTCCGCCGCCTGGCGGAACCGGTCATAGGGCATGATCAGCGCCGCGGCGGCATAGTTGGTCAGCGCAATGACGGCGAGCCGCCGGCTGTCCTCGTCCGGTGGCGCCGTGCGCGTCACCTGTGCCGCGATCAGGTCGGCCATCTCCTGCGCGCAGAGTTGATAGGCCATGGCGAACAGTCGCCCCGATGCCGGCAGTCGCTCGCTCAGCATCAACCGCCGCCGGTGCATGTCATAATGGCGCACCGTCCCGGCCAGCACATCGGCGCGCACCATCTGCACCGTCATGCCGTGCTGTTCCTTCAGGCGCGCGCGCAACCCGGCCTGCAACAGCGCCGGGTCTTCCTCCATTTCCGCGGCGATCCCTTCGGCCGCGGCGTCGATTTCGGCGAAATGATTACCGGCCTTGGCCACCGTCTCGCGCCACCAGTCGACCGGCGCGACCAGCGGGGCAGGGGCGCCGCTGCGCCCGCTCGCCTGCATCTGTTCGGGCAGGCGGCGCAGATCGGCCAGCGCGCGGTAGAATCGGCCGATCGCCTCGCTGACGCCGGGATAATTTTCCGCCACCTCCAGCACTTCGTCGCGCGCGATGCCGATGTCGCGCACCAGCGCGTCGGACAATATCTCGGCCAGGTCGCTCGCCGCACCATCCTGGCTGCTGGCGGTGAAGTCGCGAATGTCGATGTCATAGGTATTGGCCAGCCGCAGCAGCATCTGCGCTGTCAGGGGGCGCTGGTTGCGCTCCAGATGGTTGAGATAGCTGGGCGACACGCCCAGTTCCTCGGCCATGCGCGTCTGGTTCAGCCCCAGCTCGCGGCGCAGCACGCGCAGCTTGGGGCCGAGATAGAGCTTCCGGTCGGTCACATCTGCCATAAGGTCATATTGTCATGATTTGACAATATGAACAAGTCGCGACGTGACTTGCGGCCACTCATCGCCCTTCCGCTTTGCCTTCGACCTGTCAATATCGCTGTCATCAACCAGCACAGCCACAAGGCAGGAAGGACAGGAAGATGACGACCGATACGATGGAAGCGCCCCAGCCCGCCCGTTCGCGCGCGGTCTTCAGCCAGGAGGATTTCGGCCTGATCCGCACCGCCATCGCCCATTATCTCAAGGAAGTGCAGGACCAGCCGGAATCGGTCAAATATGCCAATCTGTACCACCGCCTCGGCCGCGTTGCCTGACCGGCGGAGTGCCTGAACGAGAAAGGGCGCAGGATCACTCCCGCGCCCTTTTCCTTGTCTCTGCCTGTTCCGCTCAGAACAAACGCGTCAGCCCATAGAACAGTGCGCCGATCGCGGCCGCCGCCGGCAGGGTCACGACCCAGGCGACGATGATGCTCGACGCGACGTTCCAGCGCACGGCCGACAGCCGGCGGGATGCGCCCACGCCGACGATGGCGCCGGTGATGGTGTGGGTCGTCGATACCGGCACGCCCAGATGGGTGGCCATGAACAGGGTGATCGCGCCGCCCGTTTCCGCGCAGAAGCCCTGCGCCGGGGTCAGGCGGGTGATCTTCGATCCCATGGTGTGGACGATCTTCCAGCCGCCGAGCAAGGTGCCCAGGCCCATCGCCGCCTGGCAGCTCAGCACCACCCACATCGGCACATGGAAGCCGCCGGTCAGCAGCCCCTGCGAATAGAGCAGCACCGCGATGATGCCCATCGTCTTCTGCGCGTCATTGCCGCCATGGCCCAGCGAATAGAGCGATGCGGAGACGAGCTGCAGCTTGCGGAACACCCGGTCCGCGCCCTGCGGCGTGAACTTGCGGAAGATCCAGCTGATCGCCAGCACCAGCATCAGCGCCAGGAACAAGCCGACGGCGGGGGATATCACGATCGCCGCGCTGGTCTTGAACACGCCGCTCCACACGATGGCCGACAGGCCGGACTTGGCCGTGCCCGCGCCCAGCAGGCCGCCGACCAGCGCATGGCTGGAGGAGGATGGAATGCCCAGGCCCCAGGTGATCAGGTTCCAGGCGATGGCCCCCATCAGCGCGCCGAAGATCACCGACGCATCGATGATGTCCGCGTTGACGATGCCCTTGCCCACTGTCTCGGCGACATGCAGGCCAAAGAAGAGGAAGGCGATGAAGTTGAAGAAAGCGGCCCAGGCGACCGCATATTGGGGTTTCAGCACCCGCGTCGACACGATGGTCGCGATCGAGTTGGCGGCGTCATGCAGGCCGTTCAGGAAATCGAACAGCAGCGCAACGCCGATCAGCGCGATCAGCAGCGGGAAGGCGAGATGGGCTTCCATATCCGGTCAGGCCTGTCAGGCGTGGTCGATGACCAGGCCGGAAATCTCGTTGGCGACGTCCTCGAACCGGTCCGTCACCTTTTCCAGATGGCTGTAGATTTCGTTGCCGACGATGAAGTCCATCGGGTTGCCGGCGCGGGCTTGGCTGTACAGGGCCTTGAGGCCCGCCTCATGCAATATGTCGGCATGGCCTTCCAGCTTGACCAGCCGTTCGGTCAGCTCGTGCAGGCGCGCCGAATTGATGTTGAGCGAGCGCAGCAGCGGCATCGCCTCCGCCGTGATCCGCGCGCATTCGACGATCAGCGCGCTCATGTCCTGCATCTGCGGCGCGAAATCCTTGACCTCATAGAGCGCGATCGCCTTGGCGGTCTGGTTCATCTGGTCGATCGCGTCGTCCATCACGCCGATCAGGCCGGTGATGGCACTGCGGTCGAACGGGGTGACGAAGATGCGGCGGACGTCCTGCAGCACTTCGCGGATGATGTCGTCCGCCTCATGCTCGCGGTCCGAAATCTCCTTGATATGCGCGTCCATGTCCGGGCCGCCCTTCAGCAGCTTGGCCAGGGCGTCGGCGCCGGCGACCAGGGTCGCGGCATGGTCTTCGAATTGCTCGAAGAAACGCCCCTGCTTGGGCATCAGCGCGTGAAACCAGCGCAGCATTCCAGTCCTTTCACTTTGCTTCTCGCGGATCGACAGCAGCAACCGGAGGAACCAGCCCGGATCGGCGGGCGGTTCGCGGAAAGCCGCGATGATCGATTGCAGTTCGGGTTCGTCGACGGCCTTTGCGGCTTCGGCGACGGAAAACCAGCGCAGCTCGCGCTGCCCTTTTTCGGGCCATTGCGTCAGATGGCCGGTCACAGCAAGCGGAAAAACCTCGACATTCGCCTCGCGCGACTTGCCGCTGCGCTTGCGCTTGTCATAGCTGTATCGGCCGATCGGCGCGGGACAGGCGATGCCATGGATGCCCGCTTCCTCGAACGCCTCGACTTCCGCGGCGCGATGGCCGGCCAGCCCCTTGATGCGATTGCCCTTGGGAATCACCCAGCGCCCAGTGTCACGCGACGTGATCAGCAGGATCTGCATCGACCCGTCGATCGGGTCGCTGGTATAGGGGAGAGCGGCAATCTGGCGCATTATCGGCGGCTTACGGGCGACCTGCCCGAATCCTCATGCTCTGCCGCAGCGCGTTCCATCGGCGCTATGTAACGAAAATGTCATTTTTTGCAATCGCTCCCTTCGCCCAGAGGGGCAGGCGAAGGGAGCGACCGGCGCCCCGCTGGGCGAGGCCGGGAGGCGGATCAGATCGAGATGCGCGCCGTCAGGCGGATGTCGCGCCCGGCGAGCGGGGCGAAATCCTTCAGGAAGCTGGCATGGCGCCGGGCTTCCACGTCGAAGATGTTGTTGGCCGACAGCATCAGCGTGGTGCGGTCATTGCCGGCCAGCGGCTTGAACGAGATCGACGCGTTGACCATGGTGAAGCCATCGGTCGGCGTTTCGAAATCGGTCACCCGATCCTGCTCGAACACATGTTCCAGCTCGGCGCGGGCGCTCAGCCGTGCGCCCTGCGCCTCGATCCCGCCCAGCAGGCGGAGCGGGGGAATGCGCGGCGCCGGGCCATTGCCCTTGATCGTGGCGCGGACATAGTCGGCGACGCCGTCGATGTTGATCGCATAGCTGCCGACCTGTGCCAGCTTCACCGACGCTTCGGCTTCGAAGCCATAATAGCGCGCATCGGCCTGGGCATAGGCATAGCAGGGGAATTCCATCTCGGCCCCGCCATTGGCCGCCTGGCAGACGCTGTCGTCGACCACGCTTTCATAGATGAAGCCGCTGAACCAGTTGTGATAGGCGGCCAGGCTGAAGCTGTAGCCATTGCCCGATCCGCGCAGCGTGCCTTCCACGCCCCAGCTCTTTTCCTTGCCGAAATCGGGATTGCCCAGCTCGAACGCCTGGGTGCCGGCATGATTGCCGCGCGCGAACAGTTCCTCGGCCGACGGCGCGCGCTCGCTGCGCGACAGGTTCAGGCCCACGCGCCAGCCGGGCATGATCGCCTGGCTGATGCCCAGCGATCCGGACAGGGCGTCGAAGCTGCGCTGGCTGGCTTCGGCAAATAGGTCGGCATCCGGGTCCGACTGCAGCTTGGTATGTTCATAGCGCGCGCCCGCTTCCAGGCGCGTATCGCCCAGGTCCAGCGACTGCAGCGTGAACAGGCCGAACTGGTCGGTCTGGTTCTTGGGCAGGAATTTCTCTTCGCCATCGGCCTGGAAACGACGGGTGAAGAACTGCGCGCCCGATGCGCCCTGCCAACCATTGCGGTCGGCCTGGACGAATTCCAGCCGGCTTTCCATCGACTGGTTCTTGAAGGTGGTGCCGACCTCGCCCGACGGTTCGATTTCCTGATGCTGGTAATCGGCCCAGCCCGCGCGCAGGCGGATGCTGTCGAGGAAGCCGCCATTCACCGCGACCTCGCCGCGCAGGTCGGCGCGGGTCTGCTTCATCGCCAGCGTCACATTCTCGTGGCTGTGGCCCTCTTCCTCATGATCATGATCATGGTCATGATCGTGATCATGCTCCTCGGCTACTTCCAGGCGCGACGGCACGCCATAGGTGTTCTCGCTGTGCGAGATCGACATGCCCAGATTGCCGCCATCGCCGATATAGGCAAAGCCGCCGGCCACTTCCCACACTTCCGCCGCGGTATTGGCCAGCTTGCCCTTCAGCCGCGCATTGTCCTGGATTTCCTCCTCGTCGGAGGCGGCGGCGATCTCGCGCATTGCCTTGGACAGGATATAGCCGCCGGTGCGCAGATTGTCGGTCTTGCTGTAGCTGCCATCGACATGGACGACGAAATTCTCGGTCAGCGGCACCTCGATCTCGCCTGAGCCGCTGCGTTCGTTGGCGGCGCTGCCATAGGTGCCGATCGCGTCGACATGGATCGCCTCGTCCGGCACGCGGCGCGGGATGCGGCTGTCGATCACATTGACCACGCCGCCGATCGCCGACGATCCATAGAGCAGGGCGGACGGGCCGCGCAGCACCTCGATCCGGTCGGCGGTCAGCGGGTTGATCGCGACCGCATGGTCGACCGAGGTGTTGGACACGTCGAAGCTGCCAATGCCGTCGGTCAGGATGCGCACGCGCTCGCCCTGGAAGCCGCGCAGGATCGGGCGCGATGCGTTGGGGCCAAAGGAGGTGGCCGACACGCCGGGCTGGCGCGCCAGCGTCTCGCCGATGGTCGGGCGCAGGCTGCGGGTCAGTTCCTCGCCGGTGACGATTGAGGTGCCGGACAATATGTCGCCCTGGCTGCGGGGGATCAGGGCGGTGACGACGATGTCGCTGCGCGGGTCATGATAGCTGCCATCGGCCTGGGTTTCGGCGGGGGCTGCGGTCTGGGCGGCGGCGGGCCATGCCAGGCAAAGGGCCGTGAGGGCACAGCCGGCGCGTAGCGACGGGGAACGAAGCATCAGGCTTTTTATCCTTGCAGAATATGTGGGTCGGCCTCCGCGTATCTGTCATGATACATCGTATCAATATACGATCGGCGAAATGAAGGCCGTTTCTGCCGCATTCATCACCAACTGTTGCATTTTTGCACGGCCTGCCGCGCAGCATATTACCGGCCGCAAAAACGGATCAGCCGCGCAATTCCGCCATTATTTGCTGGTCAAAGGAAGAGGAAATCCGCCAGCGCCTGCACGCCGGGGCGCGACAGCGATCGTTCGTTGACGGTCTGGCGCACCTCGATCGCGGGCAATGGCACGTCCAGCGCCAGCCGGCGAATGCCGCTCATCCGCCCCAGGTCGCGCGCCATCGGGCCAAAGGCCGCAAAACATCCCGCGCCTTCGCGCAGGGCGGTGATGATGTCGAACATATTGTCGGTTTCCAGCATCACCGGGCCCAGCCGGGCGCCGCCGCGCGCCAGCGCTGCATCGATGATCGGGCGCAGCCCGTTGCGTGGATCGACCGCCAGTTGCGGCGTGATGGTCAGGTCGCCGCGCGACACGCTGCCCGCGCGCGCCAGCGGATGGTCCGCCCCGGCATAGAGATTGACCTGTTCCGACCAGCCATAGCGCGAGGGCAGGCCGGCCGGCTCCTCCAGCGCATAGAAATAGGCGATGTCGGCGCGCAGCGATTCGATCGCCCGCGCCGCCTCGAGCGCCGACTGGACGCTCAGGTCCAGGGTGATGGCGATATCGTCATTGGCCGCCTCGAACGCGGTCAGTGCATCCTGGAAATGGCCGAATACCGGCGCCGGCGTCGCCAGGATGATGGCGCGATTGGCGGGCGGCGGCGTGGCCTGCAGCGACGGCAATTGCGCATCCGCTTCCAGCAGCAATTCCGGCAGCGCGGGCGGCGGGGCCGGCGATGGAACAGGTTGCGGGGTGGGGGCGGGCGTGGCTTCCTCGGCCCAATCCTCGGGGTCGTCCTGCGCCAGCAGGGTCATTGCCTGCGCCGTGCGTCGCCCCGCGGGGGTCAGCCGCGCCGCACCGCGAATATCGTCGAACAGGCGATAGCCCAGCCGCATTTCCAGCGACGCCATGTCGCGCTCGATCACGGCGGATGAAACGCCCAGCGTCTGGGCGCAGCGCGTCAGGCTGCCCGCGGCCACCATCTGCGCGAAAATGTCGAGTTGGCGCAGGGACGGGTTGGTCATGGCCGAGCGATAGAACAAAGACGAGGCCGGGTTAAGAGGCGTTCTCACGCATTTACCATCAATGCGCTGTTGACGAGCCCCGGTGAATGATGGCAGGGCGCGTCACCTGACGGGCGGGTATAGCTCAATGGTAGAGCACTAGCCTTCCAAGCTTGTGATGCGGGTTCGATCCCCGCTACCCGCTCCAGTCCGTCATCCCCGACATATCAGCGGCACCACAGCTTGATCCGCAGGATCGGGCCGGGTGCCGCTGCGGCCTTCAATCCTCCTTCGTCCAGCCCATTGCCTTCAGCATCACGTCGAACAGGCGGGTGTTGGCGAAGAAGCCGTGGACCTGATCGGCGCCCGGCCCGGCGGCGGCGGCGATCACTTCCTCGCCGGTGTGACTGTCCTCGACGCCGATGATCGCATTGCTCGCGACCGTTGCCCCCGGCTTGGCGGCGGCGGTCGCATATTGCTGGGCCATCGGCGCGTTCCGCTTGCCGCTGGTCATGCGCAGGCCGAAACTATGGTCGGCGGTGAACAGGATCAGCGTGTCCTTGCCCGCGATCGCGCTCACCCGGCGGATCATCTCGTCCATCTCGATCACATGCTTCAGGCCATTTTCCGGCTTGTCGGTGTGCATGTCCCATTCGACCATCAGGAAATAGCCCTTGGGATTGCGGGCAAGCTGGCCGATCGTCGCCTCGACCGCCGGTATCGGTGCATAATCCGCATCGCGCAGCACCGCCGCCCGGCCGTTATCCTTCACCAGTGCCGGATCGTCCCCGAACCGATAGCCCGCCTTGGCAAAGGCCGCTTGGGGCGTGGTGCCATCCTTGGCGAAGGATGCGACCGCATCGGCCTGGCCCTTGCCGATCAGGATGTCGACGCCATTGCCGAAGCGGGGCGTCAGCATCTGGCGGAAAATCTGGTCCTTGTCCTTGCGCGTGGCGACATGGGCGAAGCAGGCGGCCGGCGTCGCGTCCCAGATCGGCATGTTGGTGACGACGCCGGTGGAAAGGCCGCGCTGCTCGGCATATTCCAGGAAGCTCTTGACCGGGGTTATCGCCCCATCGGCCGCCGGCAGCGCGGAGATCATGCCGCTGTTGGTCTTGTGCCCGGTCATGATCGCGCTCATGCCCGCCGCCGAATCCGTTACCCAATTGTCGAGAGCCGAGGTGTCGGACAGGCCGACATGGGGCATGGACTGGATGAACAGCGACTGCGGCCGGTCATGCGCCATGATGCCCGCAGCGTTCAACGTCGGCACGCCGCCGGCGTCGCCCAGGAACAGGATGATGTTGCGCGCCCGCTGCGGCGCGGCGCCGTCATCATTGCGGGCCTGCGCCGGAGCGGCGGCGAGCATTGCGCCCGCCGCCAGCATGATCCCGATCGATCGCATCGTCATTGCCGTCCTTCCGTTCAGAAACGGGCGCGCACGCCGGCCATCAGCGTGGTGCCATAATCGGTGTAGCCCGCGAAGCGATCGTCCCGGACATATTGCCACTGGACGCCGCCGGCCACGTTGATGCCCTGCACCACGAATGTGACATTGGGCGTGACCTTGTAGGAAATGTCGAAGTCCAGGCTGCCGAACGCCGCGTCGTTATTGGCGGCCAGCCCCGCGCCGCCGACGTCGCGCAGCACCTTGCCGCGCCAGCTATAGCTGGCCCGCGCGCCGACCGGCCCCTTTTCATAGAAGGCGGTCAGGTTGAAGCTGTCGCCCGCTACGTCGGTCAGGTCGTCGCGGAAGGTGGTGCCGTCGGACAGGGCATAGGTGCCCTTGCTCTTGGTATGGGTGTAATTGGCCTGGAATCCCAGGCCATCGAACGGCGCCGGCAGCATCTTGAACAGTTGCTGATAAGCGATCTCGATCCCCGCGACATAGGCATTGCCGCCATTTTGCGGCGCGGTCAGGCGATAGATCTGGCCATCCAGGTCGAAATTGCGGGTCTGCTGGAAGACGAAGGTCGTGATGTCCTTGTAGAAGGCGCCCCCGATCAGCGCGCTGCCCGGCGCGAAATACCATTCGACCGTGCCGTCATATTGCCAGGCCTCGAATGGTCGCAGTTCGGGATTGCCGCCCACCGCCGTCAGCACGGTCGGGTTGGAATTGATCGTCAGCCGCGGCGCCAGGTCGGCCAGCGACGGCCGGGTGATGACCTTGGACGCGGCCAGATGCATTTGCAGGTTCGACGTGAACTCCGCGACCAGGTTGAGCGAGGGGAGAAAATTCCCGTAATTGCGCTCATAGCTGACCGGCAGCGCCGCGCTGCCATTGTCGGCATAGCCCGACGATGTCTGGCGGGTATGGGCATAGCGCAGGCCCGCGTCGCCCCGGATGGTCATGCCGCCCAGCGGCAGGCTGAACTCCGCCATGCCATAGCCGCCGATGATCCGTTCATCGATGGCATAGCTGTTGCGCCGGTCGCCACGGGTCAGTGGCGCGTCCAGCAGCGCCTCCTTACCGGTCGCCGCGTCCCAGAAGCGGTCGGGATCGGGCATGACCCAGTTCGTCGGCAGGTTGCCGCCCACGCCGCTCAGGAAATCATCGACCGGGAAGGCCTCGAAATAGCTGTCGTCGAAGCGCTGGCCGGCGATGCCGCTGGTGAAATTAATGTCGCGGCGATTATAGGTGCGGTCGCGCTTTTCATATTTGGCGCCGAAGCGCAGCGCCTGCACCACACCACTCAGCTCGCGCGTCACGTCGAAGGTCGCGGCCCGCTGGCGATCGAGCGAGTCATTGACGCGATATTCGATCCGGCGGCCGGGCAAGGTGGTCGATTGCGTCAGGTCGGCGGTCAGGAACTCCAGGTTCGGCAACCGTTCGCCCACCTTGCCATAATCGAACGCGACCTGGCCGACGCTGCCGAGCAGGCGGGTGCGATAGATGGGCGTAGGCGTATTGGAATAGGCCCGGCCCAGGCTCGCATCGGCGGCCAGCGTCCAGCCATTGGCGGACCATTTGGCGTTCGCGCCGATCAGCCAATTCTCATATTCCAGCCGCGACGTCTCGCGCCCGATCTGGGTCGATGTGTTGACGGTCGCGGCAGTCAGCACGCCATTTTCGATCACCGCCGTGCCCGGCACGATCGCGCCCGGCGTGGTCGCGGAAAAATCGGTCGAATAGGTCAGCTCGTCATAATCGATGTTGAGCCGGCTCCACAGGCCATCGACGTTCAGTTCGAACCGGTCGTCGGGCTTCCACTGGATCGCGCCATTGAGGCCGATGCGGTCGCGATTCTCGCGCTCCAGCGTCGGGCGCGTGCTGGTCGGCACCAATATGGTGTCGCTGTCCAGCGTGCCGTCGCCGTCTGCATCGATCCGTCCGTCGGCCCAGCCGACGCCGGTAACGCGGTCCTGCCGCGTGGTGCGCTCGTCATAGACCGCCGCGATCAGCGCGCCGAACGTACCTTCCTCATTGACCCAGCTGGCCATGCCCGACAGGCGCGGATCGACGGTATCGGCCAGGCGCGGCGAGCTGGCGGTGGCGGACAGCGCCAGCACCGGCTTCTTGAGGTCGATCGGGCGGAAGGTCTGCAGGTTGACGATGCCGCCGATGCCGCCTTCGGCCAGGTCCGCGCGCGGGCTCTTGATGACTTCGACCGCCGACATGAGTTCGGACGGCAGCGTGTCGAAACGGAACTGGCGCCCGCTCTGGCCGCTGTCGCGCACATTCTCGTTCACCGCGGCCGAGCGGCCATTGAGCGTCACGACCTGGAAATTGGCGCCCAGGCCGCGGATGCGGACGAACACGCCTTCGCCGCGATCGCGCACGATCGATACGCCGGGCACGCGCTGCAGCGCTTCGGCGATGTTCTGGGCGGGGAATTTGCCGATATCCTCGGCCTTCACCACGTCGACGACATTGGTCGCCTTGCGCTTTTCGGCCAGCGCGCCGGACAGGCTGGCGGCATAGCCGGTGACGATGATGTCGGGCGCGACTTCGACGCCGCCGCTGGCCACCGTCTCCTGCGGACCGGCCACCGCCGCCACGATCAGCAGCGCGCCATTGCCCTGCCGCCGCACCGCCAGCGGCTTGCCCTGGATCAGCCGCTCGACCGCCGCCATCGCGTCCATCCGGCCGCTCAGCGACGGGCCGGTCATTCCGGCCACCAGTTGCGGCGCGAACAAGATGTCGGTGCCGGTCTGGCGGGCCAGCGCCTCCAGCGCGGTCCCCAGCGGCTGCGCGGCGATCTGGACGGTCGCCTGGCGCGGCTGCGCCTGGGCCGGAACCGCGCAGAAGGCGGCAAGAGCGGCGCCCAGCACCAGAGAGCGGCGCAAAGTGCGCGAAGAAGAAACGGTCACGATCATCCCCCGTGGACAGCGGCAGAAGGCGCCGCGCCTCCCCGACGCGCCAGCGGGATTTTACCCCACCCCGGCGTCGGCGATTTTTTTCAGCCGCCCAGCAGCACCCGGTCGTCCACCTGGCGGACGGGCACGGACAGCAATTGCGACAGCGCCTGGCCCAGCGCGACATTGTCGCCCATCCGGTACATGCCGCTCACCCGCAGCGCAGCGGTGGCGGGATCGGCGATCACCAGCCGGGTCAGGCTGTAGCGATTGGCCTCCGCCGCCACCGCATCCAGCCGGTCGTCATGAAAGGCCGCCCGCCCGCTCAGCCAGGCCTGGGTGGTTTCGACATCGGGCCGATCGAGCTGCACGACATCGGCGGCATCGGTGCGGATGCGCTGCCCGGCCGACAGGCTGCGTTGCCCGCCGGCGACCGCGACATCGGCCTGTCCCGCCAGCGCCGTCATCGCCAGCCGGTCATCGCTGTCGCGCCGCACATCGAACCGGCCGCTGCCGGCGACGAAACGCCCCCGGCCGGCATCGATCGCAAAGGGCACGGCGGACGGCTTCACCGTCAGCGCGACGCGCCCCCGTTCCAGCCACAACCGCCGCCGGCTGGCGCTCGCCAGCACCCGCACATCGGTATCGGCATCCAGGAACAGCGCCGATCCTTCCGGAAGGGTCAGCCGCCGCTGTTCGCCGATGCCGGTGCGATAGCGGGTGCCCGCCATCGCCGTCTGCATGATCGCCATGCCACCGCCGCCCACCACCAAAGTGCCGGCGCAGGCCGCCATCATCCGCCGGCGCGAAAGGGGGCGTACGGATGCCGGCGCAGGACGCGCCGCCGCATCGGTGCCGGGCACCAGCGCCCAGATATCGGTCGCCCGCTCGAAATCGGCCGCATGTGCGGGGTCAGCCGCGATCCAGGCGCGAAAGGCCTGCTCGTCGTCCACCGTCCGTTCGTCCGCATTCAGCCTTGCAATCCACTCGGCGGCGGTCCGGGCCATGGGGCGCTCACCGGGCATGTCGGGGCTCACCAATCCTTCGTCCATTCGCCAAGGAAGCTCATCGCCCTGGCCATATGCTTCTCGACTGCGCTCTGGCTGATGTCCAGCCGTTCGGCAATCTCGCGATATTTGAGATTGTCGATCCGCTGCAGCAGGAACACCGCGCGGGTGCGTGGCGGCAGCCTGTCGATCCCTTCCGACACGCGCCGCAGCCGCGCCTGCGCCATCAGCGCCTCGTCCTGCAACGGCGCGCCGTCGCGCAGCAGCGCCAGCGCATCCTCGCCACCCGCTGGCCCGCGCACCTTTTCCCGCCGATAGCTGTCCTTCGCCCGGTTGACCGCCGCGCGGACCAGAAAGGCTTCCTCATTGTCGGGCCGTTCGGGCCGGGCCGCCATGCGGACATAGGCATCGTGCAACAGATCCTCGCTGTCGGAACGCCGCGTCATCCGCTCGACCTGCGCCAGCAGCCCGGCCCAGCCGGTCCATAGCCGCCGCGGCGCCCGCAGCGCCTGTTCAGAAGGATGCTCGCTCATGCGACCGGCCGCTTAGCGGGCGCTGCGGTCAGTTTGATGACCAAGGCATTTCAATTGGATGACGCTGCGATCTTGTGACTTGCCGACGTGAACACGGGGGATTGTCCGAAGCGCTGCAAGCGGCAATATGCGGATGTGCAGGACGAAGTGCCAATGGGTGCTGGGGTTCGATCTGATTACAGGGGCAAGACCGGTCGATGGATATGGTGGACAATGCGGCGGCAATTGGCCGGATCATCGCAACCTGCCGCGCGCTCTGCCTGGATTTGCGCTGGCATGATGCCTACGCGCTTGCGGCGTCGGTCGAGCCGGCAGAACTCAACACTGCTCTGTTGCGCATGAAGCTGACAGCCGCCTGCGCGCTGAACGACAAAGCGCTGGTCGCGGCCGTGGGAACGGAAATCGGGGCCTTGCCGGATGGCCATGCCCTTTTCTTTCCGCTGGTCGGGCAGTTGCAGCGAAGCGGACATGGCGATATTGCGGCCGACATGCTGCTGGCGCGCGCCAATGCTGCGGCCGATCAGCGATACGCCCTGTTTCTGCGCCGTTCGATCAGCCTCAATCGCGGTGATGAGGGGCGCAAAGCCGCGCTGGAGGCGGCGCTCGATGCTGCGACCAATGGCGGCTGGGACATGAAGGGCGAACCTTCGTCCCATCATTTTCCCGCGCCGCTGCCGGCCCTGATGGGACCGCCGGTGCAGATCGTTCCCGCGCCGGGCGTGGATCGCCGGCATATCGACCGGCTGACCGGGGACACCGCGAAATTCCTCGCCAGGATGCGGAAGCCCGCGCCCGGCTATGTCGTCGAAGAAGCTTTCCGCCATTTCCGATGCCGACTTGCCATCGCGCGACCGGGTATAATCGTCCCGCTTCCACTCTTCCCAGCGCACCTGGCCAAACTCGCGGGTCCAGTAGGTCCGCTCCATCTGCCGCGCGTCAAGCCGGATGGATCGACCTGCGAATAGGGGGGCAATTTGGTGTTCAGTCGCTTGCCCGAACTGTAAGTGAAATCGCCCCTGGTCCACAGCGTCAGGACTTTCGAAGGATAATCGTCGGGGCATCGCCCCGATATTGCCACAGGATATTGTCGCGGATCGTCCGTCGGGCGCCGCAATCCAATGCGTTCTGGGGCACCACCTTGGTCAGGTGATAGGGCATCCGGTCCGCCGACGTCAGGTCGCGCCGGTTCTTGCAGCGCGCATCGGTGGGGATCATACCGACGATGATGTTCCCGTTATCGTTCAGGCACACATCCTGGACCAGGAAGTCGACGATCTCGGGCGGCGCGGCCGCCGCCTTTGTCGGCTGCGCGGCGATGAGAGGGGCCAGCATCGCCGTCATGGCGATGGCCGCGGGTCCGAATGATTTTGCCATGATGATGCTCCAGGCAGGTCGACGGGGCAGGGCGCGCATGAACGATAGGGGCGCGAATGAGCATGACGGCCCGCGCCGCTTTCGGTTCCCTGCGCCGGGACGGGCTGACGGATTTTTCGCTGGCAATGCCGGGCCTTGCCTTCGTCTTACGGCGTCGCTGCGCCCGTGCTGCCGCGCGCGACCAGCGAGAAGGTGAAGCGCGGCGGTTCGCCCGGACCATTGATCAGCGCGTCGATCGCGGCGCGGCCCATATGGTCCAGCGGCTGGCGCACGGTGGTCAGCGGCGGCCAGCTGGTGCGGCTCGCGGGCGTATCGTCGAACCCGGCCACCGACAGATCCTCGGGCACGCGCAGGCCCAGGTCATGCGCCAGCGTCAGCACGCCCAGCGCCATCGGGTCGTTGGTCGCAAAGATCGCGGTCGGCCGGTCGTCCCGCTGCAACAGCGCTTCCGCGCAGGCGATGCCGGACGCGAAATCGAAACTGCCCTGCATGAACAGGCTGTCGTCGATCGGCAGGCCGGCCGCCGCCATCCCCTCGCGGAAGCCCTCGACGCGCTGCAGCGCCGCCTTGTGGGTCGGGGGCGGGGTGATCACCGCGATCCGCTTATGGCCCAAGGACGCCAGATGATCGGCCACCATCCGTCCGGCGGCATGTTCGGGCGTCGGCATGTTGATGCCACCCTTCGATGCGTCCGCCGTGCCGGCGATCCGCGCGCAGGGCAGGTTCATTTCCGCCAGCCGGTCGAGCAGCAGCGCGTCGTCGGACAGCGGCGGCACCAGGAACACGCCGTCCGGGCGCAGCGCCGCGACCAGCCGGTCCAGCACTTCGATCCGCTCCTCGCCACCGTCGGAAATCGGCTCCACCACCAGATGATAGCCAAGGTCCCGGCAGCGCGCGGCTGCGCCCGACTGGATCCCGCCCGTATAGGCGGGGGCGGGGTTGCTGTAGAGATAGGCGATCATGAAGGAGCGGCCACCGGCCAGCCGCCGCGCCGACTGGTTGGGGCGATAGCCCAGTTGCTCGATCGCCGCGTTCACCCGCTCGCGCAGTTCGTCGCTGACGTTCGGCGCCTTGTTGACAACGCGGGACACCGTCTTGATCGAGACTTTGGCGAGGGCGGCGACGTCATGGATGCTGGGCATGATTTTCCTATAGGGCCGGGCCGAAGGCGACTGGTGCTGCCCCGGATCTCTGTGGCACTATTCCCCATAGGACCAAGGATGGAAGATGAGCAACGTCATTAATTTTCGTCTGGCGCGCAAGGCCAGGGATCGGGCCGACAAGGCGCAGGCGGCAGACAGCAACCGCGCCAAGTTCGGCCGGACAAAGGCGCAGAAACTTGCCGACCAGCAAGAAGAACGTCGAAAGGCGGCTCTACTGGATGGCGCGCGTCTTGAGCGCAAGGAAGAGTCCGGCGACGATGTCTGATGCTGTGAAGTCATGATATAAATCTGTTGTTCATGTTCGAAATGAACATCCGTTCATGTTGATGATTGATTTTTCAATTAATCGATATTGACGAACAGATCGTCCCGCATTTGACGATATGTTTGAGGCCAATGGAGATGGTCGGCGGTTGATCTATCGCTATGACCAAGAATATTCGATCCATCCGTCCCGCCTCGGCCGCGATCGCCGCTGTCCTGGCATTGTCCGCAACGCCCCTGTTCGCGCAGGAGGTGATGACGCCCTCGCCGGCCGCGCCCATGGCGGTGCCGACCGCGCCGGTCGACATCGCCCCCGCGGCGCCGGCGGCTGAGCCCGCACCCGCAGCGCCTGCCACACCGGCTGCTACCCCGGCGGCGCCGGTCTTCGCGCCCAGCCAGCCGGTCGTGCAACAGACCCCGCCGACCCCGGAGCCGCAGCCTGAAGCGCCCGCCGCGCAGGAAAGCCGCGCTGCCCCGGCCGCGCCGGCGCTGCGCCGCGCGGAAGTCCGCCAGTCTGAACCTGCTTCTGAACCTACCCCGGCACCTGCTCCGACCCCGGTCGCGGCCGAACGCACCGAAGCGCCGGCACCCGTAGCCCCGGCCGCAACGCCGGCTCCGGAACCCGCCGCCGTCACCCCGGTTGCCGAACCGGCCCCGACTGCCGCGCCGGCCGAACAGCCCTCGGCCCTGATCGATCCGGCGCTGCTGCTGGCGCTGGGTGGTGGTTCGCTGCTGCTGGTCGGCCTTGGCGCCACCGCCGTCGTCCGTCGCCGCCGCCAGCGTGTCGAAGCCGAGCGTGAAGCGATTACGCCGATCGAAACCGGCCCGGCCCCGGCACCGATGCCTCTCGCACCGGCTGCTGCGTCTGTAGCTCCGATTGCTGCGCGCACCCCGCTGGCTGCTGCCACGGCACCCACCAGCGATGTCGAAGCGATGGTCGCCGCTGCCCCCAGCCGCGACAATCCCTTCCTGACCCAGCGCAACCGCCGTCGCCGCGCTCATTTCCTGCTCGCGCAGCGGCAGGCGCTCCGCACGGCCGATCCGGTCGCCCGCGCCGCGCCGGTCGCAACCCCGGCCAGCGCCGCGGCTACCAATCGCAGCCAGACCGTCTATCGCTTCGGCAGCGACCGCGCCCGTCCGGGCCTGTTCAAGCCGCGCACCAGCTGATCGACGCCCTGAGTTGACAATGAAGGGGACGTTGGCCCGTCATCGTCCCCTTTGTCTTGTCTGTCCTACAATCCGCTTTGCCTGATAGAAGCAGGGGCAGGGGAGAGCATCGCGCTTTCCGATAGGATCAGCGTCCAGCAAGATTATGTCAAAATCTGCGGGAAATATGGGAAGTTAAGGCCCGCAGCTTCCAACAGGCACCCCCGCGCTGTTGCGCTTGCCCCTCCCGCCTGTTACCGGCGCGCGGTTTATATCCCACGCCATCATTGGCCTGCAGAAGAGTCGCCCACCATGTCCGACAAGATCAATCGTATCGTCCTCGCCTTTTCGGGCGGCCTCGACACCAGCGTGATCCTGAAATGGCTGCAGCAGACCTATCAGTGCGAAGTCGTCACCTTCACCGCCGATCTCGGCCAGGGCGAGGAACTGGAACCCGCCCGTGCCAAGGCCCGCCTGATGGGCGTCAAGGAAGAGCATATCTTCATCGACGACCTGCGAGAGGAATTCGTGAAGGATTATGTCTTCCCGATGATGCGCGGCAATGCGCTCTATGAAGGCCTCTACCTGCTTGGCACCTCGATCGCCCGTCCGTTGATCGCCAAGCGCCAGATCGAGATCGCCAAGAAGCTGGGCGCCGACGCCGTCAGCCATGGCGCGACCGGCAAGGGCAATGACCAGGTCCGTTTCGAGCTGGGCTATTACGCCCTGCAGCCCGACATCAAGGTGATCGCCCCCTGGCGCGAATGGGATCTGACCAGCCGCACCAAGCTGATCGAATTCGCCGAACAGCACCAGATCCCGATCCCGCGCGACAAGCGTGGCGAAAGCCCCTTCTCGACCGACGCGAACATGCTGCACACCTCGTCCGAGGGCAAGGTGCTGGAAGATCCGTGGGAGGAAACCCCCGACTTCGTCTATTCGCGCACGGTCAACCCGGAAGACGCGCCCGACGCGCCCGAATATATCACGGTCGATTTCGAGCGTGGCGACGGCGTCGCGATCAACGGCATCGCCATGTCGCCCGCGACCCTGCTCGAAACCCTCAACGACTATGGCCGCAAGCATGGCATTGGCCGTCTTGACCTGGTCGAGAACCGCTTCGTGGGCATGAAGTCGCGCGGCATGTATGAAACGCCGGGCGGCACCATCTATCACCTCGCCCATCGCGGCATCGAGCAGATCACGCTCGACCGTGGCGCTGCCCATCTGAAGGATGAGCTGGCCCCCAAATATGCCGAGCTGATCTATAACGGCTTCTGGTTCTCGCCCGAGCGCGAGATGCTCCAGGCGGCGATCGACCACAGCCAGGAAAAGGTGACCGGCACGGTTCGCCTCAAGCTCTACAAGGGCGGCGTCTATGTCGTCGGCCGCAAGTCGCCCTACACGCTCTACAGCGAGAAGGTCGTGACCTTCGAGGACGACGCCGGCGCCTATGACCAGCGCGACGCGGAGGGCTTCATCAAATTGAATGCGCTCCGCCTGCGCCTGCTGGGTCGCCGCGACGGGCTTTGATTTAGTGCGGCATTGATGTTTCGGGAAAGGCCCCGGTCCGCACATAGGCGGGCCGGGGCCTTTCTCTTTCCTTCCCGATACAAATTGCGACAAACTATTGGGTGACATGACAAAGTTGCGGGACAAGTCTTGCCGATAAGCGACGTCAAGGATGGTCGACACGCCATCCACGACTGAACTTGGAAGGAAAGACCCAATGCTCCGCAATTTCTTCGCCACCGTCGCGGTTGGTTCGCTGTTCGTCGGCGGTCTGGCGGCGTCGCACCTCGCTTTCGCGCAGGATGGTGGTCCGGGGCCGCGCGGCATGCGCGGTGGTCCCATGATGATGGCTGACGCCAACAAGGATGGCACCATCACCAAGGCGGAACTGACCGCCTCGCTCGAAGCTCGCTTTGCCCAGCTCGACGCGAACAAGGATGGCAAGCTGACCAAGGAGGATCGTGACATCCGCCGCCAGCAGCGTCTGGACGAACGCTTCGCCGCGCTCGACAGCGACAAGAATGGCCAGATCAGCAAGGCCGAGTTCCAGGCCGGTCATCAGCCGCGCGCCGATCGCGGCCCGGAAGCCGGCAAGCCGGGCGGCCCCGACGGCAAGCGCTGGGGCGGGCGTGGCCATGGCGGTCCCGGCCGCGGCATGATGCACCGCGGTCCCGGCTTTGGTGACGCAGACAAGGACGGCACCATGACCAAGGCAGAGTTCATGGCCGGCCCGCTCGCCATGTTCGACAAGGCCGACGCCAACAAGGATGGCAAGGTCACGGCCGAGGAAATGAAGGCCGCCCGCCAGGCGATGCGTGGTCCGGGTCGCGGACATGATCGTGGTCCGGGTCGTGGCCCCGGCGCCGACCAGGCGCCGCCTCCGCCGCCGGCCAACTGATCGGCTGACAGAGCCGACGATCCGGAGCGGGGCTTTTCCCCCTAGCGCCCCGCTCCAGTCGATCGTCCCAAGGGGGAAGGGCGAAGGTTCCCCTGCCTTCGCCCTTCCAACCCGTCCCCCGGCATGACAGACAGGCAAAATGAGCGAACGTCCCCATCTCCTGCTCGTCGATGACGAGCGATCGATCCGCGAGCCGCTGGCCCAATATCTCTCCCGCAACGGCTTCCGCGTGACCGCGGTCGAGAATGCGGCGGAGGCGCGGCTGCGTCTGGCCGCCAACGCCATCGACCTTGTCATCCTCGACATCATGATGCCCGGAGAAGACGGCCTGTCGCTCTGCCGCCATATCCGCGAGACCAGCGAGATTCCGGTGATCCTGCTCACCGCTCGGTCGGAAGAGACCGATCGCATCGTCGGTCTGGAAATGGGCGCGGACGATTATGTGCTCAAACCCTTTTCGCCGCGCGAACTGGTCGCCCGCATCAAGGTGATCTTCCGCCGCGTCGCCACCGGCGGCCAGCGCGTCACCGCGCCCGACGGCGCCACCTATGCCTTTGCCGGCTGGCTCTTGAAGACGCAGGAACGCACCCTGGTCGATGCCGAAGGTGTGTCGCTGCCGCTCTCGACCGCCGAATATAATCTGATGCTCGCCTTCGCGACCCGGCCCAATCAGGTGCTCAGCCGCGACCAGCTGCTCGACATCACCCAGGGGCGTGAGGCGAACGCCTTCGACCGGGCGATCGACAACCAGATCAGCCGCCTGCGCAAGAAGATCGAGCCTGACGCCAAGAACCCCACGCTGATCAAGACCGTCTGGGGCGGCGGCTACACCCTGTCGTCGGAGGTTCGCAAACTGTGAAGCAACTGCGCCTCTGGCCGCAAAGCCTGGTCGGACAGATCATCATCCTGGTCGCGATCGCGCTGTTCGTGGCGCAGGCGATCAATTTCGGCCTGCTGCTGCGCGAACGCAATCGGGTCGAACTGACCAGCCAGACCGCGCCACTGGTCTATCGCGTCATCAATGCGCTCGACACCAGGCCGGATCGTGCCCCCGACCGCGATCATCCGCGCGCCAATCAGGATCGCGACCGGCGCAATATCGACTTCCTCGCCAGCCGCCCGACCCTGAGTGGCAAGCCGCGTCCCGATGTCGCGGCCCGCGCCGGCGCGATGTTCGACGATATCGGCCTCACCGTCCGCACGATCGAGGCGGCGGAGGACAGCCGCATCATGCCGCTGCGCCGCTGGGAACAGATACGCAGCCGCGCCACGGGGGAGGCGCCGCGCGACCATCGCGTCGGCCGGCTCACCCTCGCGGTCGAATATGAACCGGGCAAATGGCTGACGACCGAGGCCCGCATCGGCAGCCGCCCGCCGCGCTTTGGCGGCTGGCTGGTGGCCCAGACGCTGATCCTCTACGTCATCGTCCTCATTCCGCTGCTCTGGATGGGCCGCCGCTTCGCGCGCCCGCTCAAGCAGTTGACCGGCTCCGCCCGTCAGTTCGCGAAGACCGGTTCGGCCGACCCGGTCGAGGAAAGCGGGCCGGGCGACGTGCGCCAGCTTACCACCGCCTTCAACGCCATGCGCGCGCGCATCATCGCCATGCTGGACGAGAAGGACCGGATGCTGGGTGCGATCGGGCATGACCTGCGCACCCCGCTCGCATCGCTGCGGGTCCGCACCGAATCGGTCGATGACGAGGCCGAGCGCGCCCGCATGTCGGAGACGATCGAGGAAATGAACCGGATGCTCGACGACATCCTCTCGCTCGCCCGCGCCGGCCGCAGCAGCGAGACGGCGCAGAAGGTCGACCTGACCTCGCTTGCCGATGCCGTCGTGGAGGATTTCATCGAACTGGGTTCACCGGTCGACATGATCGACAGCGATCGCGCCGTTGCCTTCGTCCGCGCCCAGCAGATCCGCCGCGCGCTGCGCAACCTGATCGAAAATGCGATCGTCTATGGCGACCGCGCCCATGTCAGCGTCCAGCATCAGGACGGCATGATCCGCATCATCGTTGCCGACGAAGGGCCGGGCATTGCCGAGGACAAGATGGGCGAGATGATGGAGCCCTTCACCCGGCTCGAAGGCTCGCGCAACCGCGAGACCGGTGGCGCTGGCCTCGGCCTGGCCCTCGTCCGCGCGATCATGGCCGAACATGGCGGCGCGCTCCAGCTCGCCAACCGCCCCGGCGGCGGCCTCGAAGCCAGCCTCGTCCTCCCCGCCTGACTAGGCCATTCCTCCCCAAGCGCGCTTGGGGAGGGGGACCGCTCGCGTAGCGAGTGGTGGAGGGGCACAGGCCCGATGGCGCAGCGTCGGAAAAGCGCCGGCCCTAGCTCGCCAACGGCCGGATCATCGCCGGAGTCTCCACCGCGACCGGCGCCACCGGCGGCAGGTCGGGCAGCGCCTTGTCCACCGTCACCGGCTCGCCGCTTTCGACCAGCGCGATCGCCTCGGCCTCATTCGCCACCGCCGGCGGCGATCCGCGCAGCGGCATGCCCGCCGTCTCGCGCACCGTCAGCATGGTCAGCAGGCCGATCAGCGCCGCACCCATCAGATAATAGGCCGGCACCAGCGGATCGCCGGTCTTCTGCACCAGCCAGGCGGTGATCAGCGGCGTCGTGCCGCCGAATAGCGAGACCGAGATGTTGAACGCGATCGACAGCGCGCTGTAGCGCACCGGCGTATAGAAGAGCGCGGGCAGGGTGGAGGGCATCGAACTGGTGAAGCAGACCAGAGCAACCCCCAGCAGCATTAGCCCCAGGAAGATCAGCGCGTCATTGCCCGTGCCGATCAGCAGCATGCACGGGACCGACAACAGCATCAGCGCGACGCAGGCGCCGATGATCATCGGCCGCCGGCCCAGCCGGTCGCTGAACAGCCCGCCCACGACATTGAGCGGCATCATCACCAGCATCACGATGATGATCAGCAGCAGCCCCTTGGTCTCGGCATAGCCCATGGTCACGCTGAGATAATTGGGCATGTAGGTCAGCAGCATATAGTCGGTGACGTTGAACACCAGCACCAGCCCGACGCATTTCAACAGCTGCCGCCAATGCACGCGGAACAGGGTGCCGAGCCCCGGTCGCTCGCTTTCGCGCGCATCGATCTGTTCGCTATAGGCCTGGAATGCCGGCGTTTCCTCCAGCTTCAACCGCATATAGAGGCCAAGCAGGCCCAGCGGCCCGGCGACCAGGAAGGGAATGCGCCAGCCCCAGTCCAGCATCTGCGTCTCGCTCAGCGACATCTGCAGGGCGGTGACAGTGCCGGCGCCGGCGATATAACCGCCCAGCGTCCCGAACTCCAGCCAGCTGCCCATCAGGCCGCGCTTCCGGTCGGTCGAATATTCCGCGATGAAGGTCGCGGCGCCGCCATATTCGCCGCCGGTCGAAAAGCCCTGCACCAGCCGCGCGGCCAGCAGCATCAGCGGCGCGCCGATGCCGATCTGCGCATAGGAGGGGATGAGGCCGATGGAAAAGGTGCCGACCGCCATCAGGATCATGGTCATCGCCAATATCTTGTGCCGGCCATAGCGATCGCCCAGCGGCCCGAACACCAGTCCGCCCAGCGGCCGGACCAGAAAGGCGACGGTGAAGGTGGCGAAGGTCGCGATCAGCTGCACTGCCGGATCGCTCGACGGAAAGAAGACATGGCCCAGCGTAACGGCGATATAGCCGTAAACGCCGAAATCGAACCATTCCATGGCATTGCCCAGTGCTGCGGCGCCGACGGCGCGGTTCAGCAGGGACCGGTCGACGACGGTGACATCATCGACTTCCAGGTCGCGGCGGCGCTTGAACCAGCCGAAATGGGTGTGGCGCGCGGCATGCGCGGCAGATGTGGACACATTAATCTCCCGGCCCGTCCAGGCGGGCACGCGGGGCGCGCCTCACAGCCATCGGACAGGCAATGTCGGCCAATAATCAGGGCCTTAGAACGTTGCGACGCCGCATGAGGCATCAAGCGAGGAGGGCCCCATATAGGCAATCGCCCGCAAAAAGGTGCAACAAAGGGGCAGGCCGTGCCCGCATGGGGGTGAGCCGACCCCGGCCTGTCCTATTTGCGCATCATGGCTTATGCTGCGTCGCGATGGGATTTCGGCCGGACATGACGAAGCAGGGGTTGGAAACAAGATTTCCAACCCCTGCATCAAAATTGCCGAATGTGCGGGAAATATGGGAAGTTAAGGCGGCGATTTCCTATTTTGCCGCCCCGACTGTCCGACTCAATGCTTGCCCGGCTTGGACGATGTCCCGGCCGCCGTCGGATTGATCAGCGCCGCGCCGCTGGGCAGGCCGGTGCCGCCCATGTCCAGCTTCTGCGCCTGTTCCCGCGCGACCCGCTGCGGATCGTCCCGTTCCTTGATCGCCGCCTGGGTTTCGGGATCCTGGGTTTCATCCTCGTCGGCCGAGGCATTGCCGCCACGGGTCCAGCCCAGGATGACCGACATGCGCCGGTTGCGCGGATCATAGGCGTCACTCTTCACGAACGGTTCGCGATCGGCGACCCCCTCGATCCGGGCGAAGCGGGCATTGGGAATGCCGGTTTCGGCGAGCGCCTTGCGGGTCGATTCCGCACGGGCCGACGACAGCATCCAGTTGTTCATGCTCCGGCCCGACGCATAGGGCAGGCCATCGGTATGGCCGCGCACGATCAGCGGGTTGGGCATGGTCGCCAGTGCGTCGGCCACCTCGGCGATCAGCGCCTTGGCTTCGGGCAGCAACTGGTCGGTGCCCGACCGGAACATCGCGAAATCCGCCTCGTCGATCAGGTCGATGCGCAGCCCCTCGCGGGTTTCGGTGAAGCGGACATTCTTGCGCAGCCGGGCCAGGCCCTTCTTGGACATGCGGTCCTCAAGCTGCTTCTTGATATTCTCGAACTTCTGCCGGTCGGCCGCGCGCAGCGCCTTGCCGCCCTGGTCCTTGGTGCCGGTGGCGTCGCGCGGGATGGTGATGGCCAGATTGCCCTGACCGCCGGTGGTCGGGTAATTTTCCTTCGCCATCAGGCTGTCGCCGCCGAACATGCCGGTGGACCCGGCCGAATTCATCTTCAGCTCGACCAGTGTCGGCGTGAAATAGTCGGCCAGCGCCTTGCGCTGCTTTTCGGTGGTCGCGCCCAGCAGCCACATCAGCAGGAAGAAAGCCATCATCGCCGTCACGAAATCTGCATAGGCGACCTTCCAGGCGCCGCCATGATGGCCGCCATGACCATCGACGATGATCTTCTTGACGATGATCGGCCGGGGTTCGGGCTCGTTCGCGCCGCGCTTCTTCTCCGCCATGGCTTATTTGTTCCGCATGCCGTCGAACACTTCGGCAAAGCCGGGCTGGTTCGCATGGATCAGGCTGGAACGGGCGGCCTCGATCACCAGCGGCTGCGGATGGCCGTGCAGCGAGGCGATGATGATCTGCTTGACGACATGATAGATGGCGCCGTCCTGCTCGATCACCGCGCGGCAACGATTGGCGAAGGGATTGACCATGCCATAGGCGAGCAACACGCCCAGGAAGGTGCCGACCAGTGCGGAGCCGATCATCGCACCCAGCACCGAAGGCGGCTGGTCGATCGATCCCATGGTCTTCACCACGCCCAGCACGGCGGCGACGATACCCAGCGCGGGCAGCGCGTCGGCCAGGCCCTGCAGATTGTCGGCGGGCTTGAGCGCTTCATGATGATGGGTCTTGAGGCTGTTATCCATCACTTCCTCGACCGCATGCGGATCGAGCGTGCCGGACGACACCACGACCAGGCGCAGCGTGTCGCTGATCAGGTGGATCAGCGTCTTGTCCTTCATCAGCTTGGGATATTCGCCGAAGATGGGCGAGGTGCCCGGATCCTCGATATGCGGCTCCAGCGCCACCGGGCCTTCGACGCGCAGCGTCTTCATCAGCTTGCTGACCAGGAAGATGCAGTCCAGGAAGTCCTGCTTCTTGTACTGCGGTCCCTTGAACACCTTGCCCAGGCCGCCACCCAGCGCCTTCAGGTCGGAACCCGAATTGCCGATGATCAGCGCCCCGACGGCGGCGCCGCCGATGATGATCATTTCGTGGGGCAGGGCGTGCAGCACCGGTCCGATGTCGCCCCCGGTGAAGATGAACCCACCGAAGACCATGCCCAAAAGCACGACAAGGCCGATGATTGCAAACATGTTGATCCCCGAAAATGCGCCTGGAGGCGGTGGCTCCGTCGGCGCCCCGTGGCGCCAGTCCCTTTCTGGTTAATACGGACTGGTTACCGTCCCCTTTAGGACGGCGACGCTTTTTCGCCGCCTTTAACTGATCAGGTCGAACAGGGTCTGCTGGTTGATCCGCGCAAAGGCGGACTGGGCCGCCTCCAGCTGCAGCAGCTGCGCCTTCACGTTCGAAATGACCGTGGTCAGATCGGCCGATTCCAGCGTGTCGCGCCGTTCCGACAGGTTGATGTCGACATCGGTCAGCCGCGTGCCGATCACGTCCAGCCGGTCGGCGCGCACGCCCTGCTTGGCGCGCTCCACCACGACCCGGTTCTGGCCGATCTGGATCGCATCCAGCGAACTGGCGAGGTCGGTGTCATTGCCGCCCTCGACGGCGTCGATCGCCTTGCCCAGGATATCGTCCAGCGACATCGATGTGCCGTTGACGTCGATATTCTCGGAAATTTCCTGCTTGGTGCCGACCACTGCCAGGTTGAGGCCGCGGCTCACCGGCACCAGTACGCTCTGGCCGTCGTCGAACACCGACACGCCCTGATAATCCTTCTGGTTCAGCAATTCGCCGACCGTGGTGCGGATCGTCTTGAGTTCCTCGGCGATGGCGGCGGCGCTGGTGTCGTTCAGCGCGCCATTGCGCGCCGACGTCACCAGTTCCTGCGCCCGCGTCATCAGATTGTTGATTTCTTCCAGATTGGCTTCGGCATTGCCGGCGCGGGTCGTGCCATAGCTGACATTGGTCTGCCAGGCCGACTGCTGCGCCTGGGCGCGGCCGATGTCGGACACCTGAACCCAGGCAAGCGCGTCGTCCGACGGCTTGTTCAGGGTGATGCCGGTGGAAATCGAGGTCTGCCCGTCGACGATGCTCTGCGACAATTGCTGTTGCCGGCGGATCTCGGCGAGCATGATCTTGTTGGTGATGCCTACCATGTCTCAGCGTCCTTCCGTCACATGATCTGCAGGATCGAATCGACCGTGTCCTTGGCGACCTGCAGGATCTTGGCGCAGCCCGAATAGGCCTGCTGGATCCGCAGCAGGTCTGCCGCCTCCATGTCGAGATCGACCCCGCTCACCGCTTCGCGCGCGGCGACCGCCTGGTCGCTGCGGCTCTGAGCCGTGGTCTTTTCCGCCGTGCTGGCAGTCAGCAGATTGGCGTTGCTGGTGATCAGGGTCGTCCAACCCTGTTCGACGCTGCCGCTGCCGCGCAGGGTCGATGACACCGTCAGCAGATTGCCGTTCAGCGTGCCGTCGGCCGATTTGGTCGCGAGAGCATCCGGCTCCACGTCCAGCGCGACCAGCGTCGCGGCGCTGCCGCCATAGGACAGCAGCGGCACGCCGCTGGCGCCGGTATCGGTATAGCCCTGCGCATGCCACTCATTGACGTCGGTGGCGAACTGCTCGGCCAGCGTGTCGAGGCTGGCACGGCGTTCGGCGGTGGTGTCGGCCGATGCGAACAGCCCGCCCAGCGTGCCGTTGGACGGAGCGGCGAGTGCCGTGCCGTCGGACAGGGCCAGCGACAGGCGGCCATCGGTGGCGGACGCGGTCACCGCGACCGACGCGGCGGTGTCGCCCGATACCAAAGTGGTGCCGTTATAGCTGACCTCGGCACTGTCATGCGCGCCGAAGCTGATCGTCACATTCAGGTTGGAAGACAGCGTCTGCAGCGCGGAATCGCGACTGTCGAGCAACTGGGCATAGGCCGACGTGCCCGGCTGCGCGCGCAGCAGGCTGTTGTTGATCGCGGCCAGCGACGACAATTGCTGGTTGATCGTCTGGGCCGACGCCTGCGCCTCGGTATTGATGCCGGTCGATATGGTTTCCAGGTCGGCGGCGGTCTGCCGGAAGGATTCGGCGACGCGGCCAATGCTGTCCAGCGTGGTGACGCGCAATGACGTGTCGCTGGGGCTCGCCGCCAGCTTGTCCAGATTCTGGTACATCGTCGTCATCAGCTGGCCGACACCGGTTGCGGTGTCATTGAGTGCGGTTTCGATGTCGGTCTGCCAGCGCACGCGCGCGTTCGCGCTGCCCAGCGCCATGGCGGTGATGCGCACTGACGCATCCAGATAGGGGTCGGTGCCGCGATTGATGCTGGCGACCTGAGTACCGCCGAAATTCGCCTTGGCGACATAGGTCGCCATGGTCGCGGTCGACGATCCCGATTCCACCGTCGTCACCGACCGGCGGGCATAGCCGTCGGTGCTGGCATTGGCGATATTCTCGGAAATGGCGGCCATCGCCGTGCGATAGGCCTTGGTGCCCGACGCACCGATGATGAACAGGTCGCTCATGCGCCCTCAGCCGTGGTTGCCGTGCCGGTCGCGGCCGTGCTGCCGGTCTGGGCCGGGCTGTCGTCCTTCACGCGGGCACCGAACTGGTGCATCAGCAGTTCGGCGATGCCCATCGCGCCCTTGGTCGACATGGCGTCGGCGGTGCGCGCATCGGCCATGTCCTGGAATTGCTGAGTTGCGCTCGAATCGGTGATGCCCTCGGCCAGGCTGGCCGATCGCATCGCGCCGATCATCTGGCGCAGGAATACCGCTTCGAACTGCTGCGCCGCCTTCTGCAGCGCAGCCTTGGTCTCGAAGGGGTTGGATGTGCCGCTTGCCGCGGTTGCGTTCGATACCTGCATCACAACACCACCAGTTCCGCTTTCATCGCGCCCGCCTGTTTCAGCGCCTCAAGGATCGCGACCATGTCCGCCGGGGAGGCCCCGATGGCGTTGACCGCCTTGACTATATCGGCCAGCGACGCCCCACCTTTAAAATTGACCATCGGTTTTTTCTGTTCGTCGATGCTGATGTTCGACGATTGCTCGACGGCGGTCTGGCCCTGGCTGAAGGGCGCGGGCTGGACGACGCGCGGGCTTTCATTGACGCTGACGGTCAATTTGCCATGGGCGACGGCGGCCGGATGAATCTTCACCGCGCCGTTGATGACGACGGTGCCGGTGCGCGCGTTGACGATCACGCGGGCCGGGGCATCGGCGGGCGTGATCTCGATATTCTCGATCATGCCCATCATCAGGATGCGTTCCTCGGCACCCGGCGTCGCGTCGATCGCGACCGACACGGCATCCATCGCGCGGGCGCGGCGATCACCGAAGGTCTTGTTGATGCCGTCGGCCACGCGCAGGGCGGTGGTCAAATCGGCTTCGGACAGGTTGAAGGTCAGGGTCGGCGCGGTGTCGAAGCCGGTGGCAACCGCACGCTCGACCGTCGCACCTTCGGGGATGCGGCCGGCCGACGGGATGTTCACCGACACCTGGCTGCCATCGGCACCGGACACGCCCAGGCCACCAACGGCCAGATTGCCCTGCGCCATCGCATAGATTTCGTTATCGGCGCCACGCAGCGGCGTCATGATCAGCGTGCCGCCACGCAGCGACTTGGCCTTGCCCATCGCCGACACGGTGACGTCCAGCCGCTGGCCGGGCTTGGAAAAGGCCGGCAGGTCAGCCGTCACCAGCACGGCGGCGGCATTCTTGAGCGCCGGGTTGACGCCGGCGGGCAGGGTCAGGCCAAAGCGCGAGACCACGCCCTTCATGCCCTGCACCGTATATTCGATGCTGTCGTCGCCGGTGCCAGCCAGACCCACGACGATGCCATAGCCGGTCAACTGGTTGGGACGGACGCCCTGGAAGGTGCCCAGATCCTTGACGCGTTCGGCATGGGCCGGCGCGGCGATCAGCGCCAGCAGCGGCAGGAGGAAGCGGAACAGGCGTGTCATGGCGGTCCGGGTCTCCATCAGAAGGGGCTGATCATCGAGAAGAAGCGCTGCAGCCAGCCCTGGCGGCTGGCGCGGGCGATCTCGCCCTTGCCGGTATAGATGATCTTGGCGTCGGCCACGCGGGTCGACAGGATGCGGTTGTCCGGGCCGATATCGGCCTGGCGGACCAGGCCGCTGATCTGGATGAACTCGTCGCCGCGATTGAGCGTCAGCGCCTTCTCGCCCTTCACCAGCATGGTGCCGTTGGGATAGGCGGCCGCGACCGTCACGGTGATCTCGCCGTTCAGCGCGTTCGACTGGGTCGCCGCGCCCTTGCCGGTGAATGCGTTGTTACCACTCATCGCGATGTCGCTGGACGAGAAGAGCTTGGACAGCGGGCCGGTGGTCGGCGGATTGAGGCCGATCGAGCCGCTGCGGTTGGTGTCCGCGCTGTTGCTCTTGGTCGCCTGCGTCCGTTCGACCAGCACGATGGTGATGATGTCGCCGACATTGCCGGCGCGCGCGCCGCTGGTCAGCGGCGTGTAGCCGGTCGACACCTGGAAGATCGAGCCATTGGCCTGCGGGGCCTGCGGCTGGGCGATGACGGTCGGCGCATAATATTCGCGCTCGACCTCGCGCTTCTTCTTTGCAGCGAAGGCGGGCGACGCGGCCATGGAGACCATGGCGAGGACGACGAGCGAAGTGGAGAGCGCGCGCATCAGTCAGCTCACATATTCTGGTTGGCGTACTGGAGCATTTCGTCCGTCGCCTTGATCATCTTGGAATTGACCTCATAGGCGCGCTGGGTCTCGATCATGTCGACCAGCTCCTCGACGATGTTGACGTTCGAGGTTTCCAGATTGCCCGAGCGGATGAGGCCGCGACCTTCCAGGCCCGCAGTGCCGACCTGCGGCGTGCCGCTGGCGGCGGTTTCGACCAGCAGGTTGCCGCCGATCGACTGAAGCCCTGCCGGGTTCATGAAGCTCGCCAGCTCGATCTGGCCCAGCTGGGTCGGTTCGCTTTCGCCCTGCAGCGTCGCCGACACGGTACCGTCATTGCCGACGGTGACCGACGTCGCGCCCTGCGGCACGGTGATCTGCGGGATCAGCGGCAGGCCGTCGCTGGTGACGACGGTGCCTTCGGCGGTGACGCTGAAATTGCCGGCACGGGTATAGGCGGTCGAACCGTCGGCCTGCTGCACCTGGAAATAGCCCGATCCCTCGATCGCCATGTCCAGCGCATTGCCGGTTTCCTGCAACGTGCCCTGCGTGTTGATCTTGCTCGTGCCCTGCAACGAGACGCCCGAACCCAGATTGAGGCCGGTGGCGAACTTGTTCTGGCTGTCGCTGTTGGCGCCGGCGGCGACGATCTGCTGATAGGCCAGCGTCTCGAAGTCGGCCCGGTCCTTCTTGAAGCCGGTCGTGTTGACGTTCGCCAGGTTGTTGGCGATCACGCGCATCTTCGTGTTCTGCGCGTCAAGGCCGGTGCGGGCGACATGAAGGGCGGCGTTGGTCATCGTTCAATCTCCGTGCGGCTCCCCGAAGGGATGCTCATGCGTCGTTCACAGCAAGATGCGTGCCAGAATTAACCATCCAGTTTCATGAGCGATGCGCCGCCGTCGTCCATCTGCTTGGCGGTGTCGATCATCTTGATCTGGGTTTCCCAGGCGCGGCTGGCTTCGATCATCTGGACCAGCGCGGCGGTGGCGTTGACGTTCGATCCTTCCAGCGATCCCGATGTGACGGTCGCGATCGGATCTTCGGGCAGGGCGCCGCCATTCACTTCGCGGAACAGCCCGTCGGTGCCCTTGGCGATGCTGGAACCGGCGGCATTGACCAGCTTCAGCTTGTCGACCTGCTGCGGATTGGCCGGATCGCCGCCCTGGGGTACGCCCCAGATGCTGCCATCCTGGGCGATCGACACGCTGTCCATCTGGGGCAGGGTGATCGGGCCGCCCTGGCCCAGCACGGCCAGGCCGTCGCCAGTGGTCAGCAGGCCGCTGTCATTGACCTTCAGGTCGCCACGGCGCGTATAGGCTTCCTGTCCGTCCGGGGCCTGAACGGCGAGCAGTGCGTCGCCGTTCATTGCCACGTCCAGCGGATTGCCGGTTTCGGTGACCGCCCCCTGCGCCATGTCGGCGGCGATCACCTGTTCGGAGGCCTGGGCTCGGGTGTCGAAGGTGTCGCCCTTGATCCAGCGCGTCTCGGCATTGGCGATTTCGGCGCGAAAGCCGACCGTGTTGGCGTTCGCGAGATTGTTCGCGATCGACGCCTGGCGGGCCATCGCACCGCGCATCGCGGTCAGTGCCGTGTTGACGAGCCGGTCCATGGGCTACCCCTTCTACCCTAAGCCTTAGCTACGGATGTTGACGATGGTGGTGGTCAGCGTGTTGGCCGCCTCGATCGCCTTCGAGTTCGCCTGGAAGTTGCGCTGGGCAGCGATCAGCTGGACCAGTTCGTCGGTGATGTCGACGTTGGAACGTTCCAGCGAGCCCGAGTTCACTGCACCGAACATGCCCTGGTTGGGCGTGCCGATGATCGCGTTGCCGCTTTCCACGGTCGAGGTCCAGTGCGCGTCGCCCTGCTGGCGCAAGCCTTCCAGGCTGTTGAACGATGCCATGGCGACCTGGCCCAGATAGACGGTCGAACCGTCGGCATAGATGGCCGAAACCAGGCCGTCCTTGCCCACGCCCACGCTGGTCAGCTGCGCGCCATCGGCTTCGCCCTTGTAGGTGGTCGGGATCTGCAGGTCGGTCAGGTCGTTGGGCGTGGTCGCGCTGGTCGCCGGGGTGGTGATTTCGCCGGTGTCGGGGTCGACCGCGAACACCTGGATGCGCGAACCGGTGGTGTCGACGGCATAGCGGTCATTGTCGACTGAGAAGGCGCCGTTGCGGGTATAGCTGATCGTGCCGTCTTCGCCCTTCACGGTGAAGAAGCCTTCGCCCGAGATCGCCATATCCAGCGTCTTGTCGGTGGTTTCGATCGTGCCCTGGGTGAACTGCTGGGTGATGCCCTGCACGCGCACGCCCTGGCCGGCGACCTGGTGGGTGGTCTGCATCGGCGCAGCGGCGAAGATGTCGCCGAACTGGGCTTTGCTCTTCTTGAAGGCGGTCGAGTTCACGTTGGCGACGTTGTTCGAGACGGCGGACAGGTCGGCCTGTGCGCCCTTGAGGCCGGAAAGCGAAACATAGAAGGACATGGCGTAGCTCCTTGGGTGAAAAGGATGGGTGAAATTACATCAGGCTGATCGCGTCGGTCGGGGCGAAGCTGCCGAGCGCCGTGATCAGTTTGGAGGAGGAACCGTCGGCGGGTGACTGGACGGCGGCGATGGTGGCCCAGGTCGCGACCTGGCTGGTGGTGCCGCCATTGACCTTGACCTGCAGGGCGGAGGAGGAAACGGTTTCGCCCGCATCATCCTTGCCGTCCCAGTAGAAGGCGACTTCGCCGGCGCTCTGCGCGCCCAGGTCGATCGACTTGACGACATTGCCGTCGCCATCGACCAGGTCGACGCTGACGGCATCGCTGGCGCCGCTCAGCGTAATCTGGCCGGCATAATAGCCGCTGGAATCGGGCACCGCGACATTGCTCTGAACCAGCATCGACTTGCCGATCCAGCTGGCCGCATCGCCAAGCCGCGTGCCGCTCAGTTCCGAAGCCAGCGATTTCAGCGACTGGTTCATTTCGGCGATGCCGGTCGACTGGGTGATGGTCGCCATCTGCGACACCATCTCGGTATTGTCGACCGGTTCGAACGGATCCTGATACTGCATCTGCGCGGTCAGCAGGGTCAGGAAGCTCGACTGATCCATGGTCGCGCTGCCCGTGCCGACATTGGCATTCGGGTTGTAGACCGAAAGGCCTGCGCTATCGGTGACGGTAGACGTCGTCGTCATTTGCCGATCCTTATGGTTTCGAGCATCAGGGATTTGGCGGTGTTGAGCACCTGCACATTATTCTGGTACATGCGGGCGGTCTCGATCATGTCGACCATCTCCGCATTGCTATCGACCGCAGACTCCCAGACATCGCCATTGGCATCGGCCAGCGGATGATTGGGGTCGTGGCGCTTGGTCGGTTCCGCATTGGTGGTCACGACATTGGCGACCTTGACCGTCGATACGCCGGGGCTGTCGGTAACCGACTGGAAAACCGGCTTGATCGCGCGATAGGCTTCGGCGGCGCTGCCGGTGACATTGCCGGCATTGGCCATGTTCGATGCGGTGGCGTTCAGACGCACCAGCTGCGCGCTCATGGCGCGGCCGGCGATGTCGAACACATTCATGGGGCCTGAACCGCTCATGCTCATTCTCCCTTCAGCGCGCGGTTGATGGTGTTGATGCGCCCCTCCAGGAAGGAGAGGGTGGTGCGATATTTCACCGCATTTTCCGCAAACAGGGTCTGTTCGGTGCTCAGTTCGACGGTGTTGCCGTCAAGGCTGGGCTGCAACGGCACGCGATAGCCCATGGCATCGTCCACTGCCTGGCCGACATCGGCCGGGCCGCGGTCGCTTTGGGCGGTCGCTTCCTTGAGCGCAGCATCGAAATCGATGTCGCGCGCCTTGTAATTGGGGGTCGAAGCGTTCGCGATGTTGGACGCGAGCAGGGACAGGCGCTGCGAGCGAAGCGCCAGCGCCTTTCCGTGGATCCCGAACAAACCGTCTTCCAGCGACATTTCCCGTCAGTCCCTTTTTGCCCTTTCGGGCCTAAAGCTTTCGATCGTCCCGCCGTTCTCCTGCCTGATGGCGTTCGATGCGAGCGATCCAGCCGGATATCCGCAAGGACCGTGCCAATTTGCGTGGGTGACGCAGGATGGTGCGGCAAACTGCCGCAAATCCGGGCTTTCGCGGCATCGGGCGGCAAGGGCGGCAAAAATTTGCCGGGTGGCGGCAATCTTTTGCCGCCCGGTCGGGATGGCGGAACGGAAGGTGGGATGATCGGGATTTTGGCGCATCTGTTCGATCCGCTTACGCTCGCCGCGATGCTGGGTGGCGTCGCGGTCGTAGCGCTGGCGCAGAATGGCGTTCAGGCGGTCGGCCGAGCCTGCGTGGCGTTGCGGCCTTTGCTGCGCGCCGATCCGCTGCGCGACCGGGATGCGGCGCGCACGGCCCTGCTCCAGATCGACCAGGTGGCCCAGTTGCGCGGCCTGATGTGCATCGACCGGGTGAAGAGCGACAGCGGCTTCATGGTCGATGCTGCGCGGCGCCTTGCCAATTGCGATCGCGTCGAACAATTCGAAACCTGGGCGTCGCAGGCGCTGGCCGATCGCGCCCAGCGCCACGCCAGCGTGCGCAATGTCTGGCTGTCGGTCGCCGATGCAGCGCCGGCACTGGGCATGGCCGGCACGATCATCGGGCTGGTCGGCATGTTCGCGGCGATGGATGATCCGTCCGCGCTTGGCCCTTCCATGGCGCTTGCGCTGCTCACAACCCTTTATGGCGTGGTCATCGCCAACCTGCTCGCCGCGCCGATCGCCGCGCGGCTGGCGACCCTGTCCGAACAGGAACTTGCCTGGCAGCAGGAGGCGGTGGCGCGCATGCTGGCGATTGCGCGGCGCGAAAATGCGCCGCTGCGCCGCGCATCGATCCGCGAAGTCGCATGACCGCGCCCGCAATCCCATCGGCAGCAACGGCGGCCCGGCGCAATCGCTGGGCCGTCAGCTTTGCCGATCTGCTGATGCTGTTGCTCGGCTTCTTCGTGCTGCTCCAGGCGACCGGCGGCCAGCGCCGCGATGCGATGCTGGCCGAGGTCAGTCGCCAATTTGGCGGCCGCCCCGCCCGCACCGCGATCGAGCTGCGCGCGGCAGAGCTGTTTGCGCCGGGCGAGGCGATGCTGACGCCGCAGGGGCAGATACGCCTGCGCGCAGCGGTGCGCCCCTATATGCAGGATGACCGCATGATCGAGCTGCGCAGCCAGGGGCAAGACCGGGCGCGACAGCGTTTCGACGATTGGGATCTGGCGGCAGCGCGGCTTGGCGCCGTGGCGCGCGCGCTCAAGGCGCAGGGCATCGGCGGCGATCGCCTGCTCATCCGCGGCCTGGATCAGGCGGACAGCGCCGACGGGCAGGGGCAGGTGATCCGCATCGCACCGGGCGAGACCGTGAAGCCCTGATCCTTAACTGGCACGTTTGTTGCTTTTAACCATGGCGAAAGTCCGCATTTTCGGAGAAGCGCCGTGACCAGACCCGTTCAGTTCCTCGCCATCGCCTTGGCCTGCGCCGCTGCGCAGCCCGCGCTGGCGCAGCAGAAGTTCGAGAATCTGGATCGCATCGACAGCCTGGTCGCGATGACCGTCGGCGCGAACATGGGCGAACCCGGTGGCCCGCTGGCGCCGGTCGATCGTCGCCTCCGCCTTGCCGCCTGCCCGACCACGCCCAGCGTCGAAGGACCGATCTTCGGCGCCGCCATGGTCAAGTGCGATGCACTGGGCTGGCGCATTCGTGTGCCGCTGGTCGCGGGCGCCGCCGCAGCTGCCTCCGGCCCGGTCGGTCGCTATGCCCCCGCCGCGCGGCCGGTTGCCAAGGAATCGGTCGTCAAACGCGGCGATCCGGTCCAGCTCATGGCTGGCAATGCCAGTTTCAGCGTATCGCGCATGATGATCGCCGATGAAGATGGCGCAATTGGCGAGACGATTCGCGTGCGCGAAGACAAGAAGTCATCGCCTGTACTTGCCCAGATCGTGGACATGGGCGTAGTGCGCATTCCGGGATTTAATAATTTTTGAACTTGTCCGTTATAGCGTTCAAGGGACGAGTGAAGGAATGAACCAATGATCAACTCAGTCGGCCAGAGCATCAGTTCGGCAATCGAGGCTAACCGCTTGCGCGAAGGGGGTAAGACCCGCGCCGCATCGGCAACCGGATCGACCGGCACCGCCGCGTCGGCATCGACGTCGGCCAGCCCGGCGGCGCGCATGGCGGCCGAGGGCGCGCCTGTCGACATGGACCGCATCGCCGCCATCAAGGCTGCGATCGCTTCGGGCAATTACCCCGTCAACCCGTCGGTGATCGCCGACCGGATGATGGCGCTCGATCTTCCCGCCTAAACAGGACATTCCTTCATGCCCCTCGGCCTTGCTGCACTGGATGGTCTCTTCGCCGCCTTTGACGACCTGCGCGCTGCGCTGGACGGCAATGATGCGGCCGCGATCGAAGCCGCCAGCACCAAGGTCAGCACGGCCGCGGCTGCTGCCCGTGCGATCGGCGCCTGGCGTTCCGAACCCGATGTGGTCGAACGGCTCAACCGGCTCCTGCCGCTGATCGAAGCGGCGCGCGTCCGCACCAATGTGCTGGCGGACTATACCAGCCAGCGACTCGCGATCCTGACCTCCAACGGCGCTCGCAATGCGCCGCTCACCTACGGTCGGCGCTGACAAAAATAAATTTTGCTTTCGGGCTAAAGCGGCGCCAATCGGCGCCGTTTTTCGTTTTACGCAGAATCTTGTTTAACCGCGTTAACCAAATCTTGGCACAAGCATTGCTCTAATAGCCCACGGTACCAAATGGGGATTGTGGGTCAGTGTCGGCACTTGCAGACATTTCAGCAACGGGAGCTTCGGCCGGTAATCGCGTCACCAACGCGATTGCGATGGCGAGCCGTCGTACCGGTGTGGATTTCTCCTACCTGCTTGGTCAGGCCAAGATCGAATCCAGCCTGAACCCCAGCGCCCGTGCCGCCACCTCTTCCGCCACCGGCCTCTATCAGTTCGTCGACCAGAGCTGGCTCGCCGTCGTCGACAAGCATGGCGACGAATATGGGCTGGGCTGGGCGGCTGACGCGATCAGCAAGGGCAGCAATGGCCGCTATTATGTGTCGGACCCTGATCTGCGCCAGCAGATCCTGGACCTGCGCAAGCATCCCGAGACCGCCTCGGTCATGGCGGCGGAACATGCCGCCGACAACAAGGCCTATCTGGAAAGCCGCCTGGGCCGTGAGGCCGAGCCGGTCGATCTCTACCTCGCCCATTTCCTGGGCGTGGGTGGTGCCTCCAAATTCCTGTCGATGAATGATCGCGCGCCTGGCGCAACGGCTGCCTCGATCTTCCCGGCGGCGGCGCGTGCCAATCGCTCGATCTTCTACGACAAGCAGGGCAATGCCCGCAGCTTCGCCGATATTCGCGATCGCTTCGCCAGCAAGCTGCAAAAGGGTGTCGATTCGATCGGCACCGGCAATGTCCAATATGCCGATGCTTCGCTGCCCAGCGGCGCGAAGACCGTCGCCCCCGCCGATTATGTGCGGATAGAAACCCAGCGCCTTGCAACCCAGGCCGACGTCACCGTCCGCCCGGAACCGCAGACCGCGCGTCTCGCCTATCTCATGCTCGCCACCCTCGGAAGGTAACGGCCTCTCATGACTCCCACCCAAGTCAAAGCGAAGATCTGGATGAGCGCCGCCAAGGGGGCGGTGTTGCCGTTCGCCACGCTGATGGTCGTGCTGTTCATGATGGTGCCGGTGCCGGCGGTGATGCTGGACATCGGCTTCATCACCAACATCATGATCAGCCTTGCCGTGCTGATGGTGGCGCTCAACGCTGCCAAGCCGCTCGACTTTTCCAGCTTCCCGACGGTGCTGCTGTTCGCGACCCTGCTGCGCCTGGCGCTCAACGTTGCCTCGACCCGCGTCGTGCTGGTGTCGGGCCATGAGGGATCGGACGCCGCGGGCCAGGTGATTGAGGCATTCGGCCACTTCCTGATCGGCGGCGACTATGTCGTCGGCATCTTCGTCTTCGCGATCCTGATGATCATCAACCTGGTGGTCATCACCAAGGGCGCGGGCCGCGTGTCGGAAGTGTCGGCGCGTTTCACCCTGGATGCCCTGCCGGGCAAGCAGATGGCGATCGACGCCGATCTCAACGCTGGTCTGATGACGCCTGAGGAAGCCAAGCTGCGCCGCGCCGAAGTCGCGACCGAGGCGGATTTCTACGGTTCGATGGACGGTGCGTCCAAATTCGTGAAGGGCGACGCGATCGCCGGCATCCTGATCCTGGCGATCAACATCATCGGCGGCATCATCCTGGGCGTGGTCAGCCATGGCCTGGCGATGGGCGATGCGGCCCAGACCTATATCCTGCTCGCCATCGGTGACGCGCTGGTCGCGCAGATCCCGGCGCTGCTGCTGTCGATCGCCGCCGCCTCGATCGTGACCCGCGTCAAGTCCGAACAGGATCTGTCGGCCCAGGTCGCCGGCCAGTTCGGCACTGGCAAGGCCTGGGTGCCCGTTGCCGCGATCCTCGGCTTCCTCGGCATCCTGCCGGGCATGCCGCATCTCATCATCCTGACGGCCGCGGCCATCGCCGGCGGTATCGCCTGGCAGCTGCGCAAGGCCGGCCAGCGCAAGGCCGCCGAACCCGAACCGGTTGCGCCGCCGCCCAACCCGGCCATCATCGAATGGAACGACGTGTCCGATGGCGCGATCCTGGGTCTGGAGATTGGCTATGGCCTCATCGGCCTGGTCGACGAGCGCAAGGGCGCGCCGCTGATGGCCCGCATCACCGGCATTCGTCGCCAGCTGTCGAAGGAACTGGGCTTTGTCGTGCCGATGGTCCGCGTGAAGGACAATCTGGCGCTCGAACCCAATCAGTATCGCATCACCATCGCCGGCGTCGTCGTGGGCGAGGATGATATCTGGCCCGACGATCTGCTGGCGCTGGACAGCGGCATGCTGGAAGGCACGGTCGCCGGTCGCCCGGCCAAGGATCCGACCTTCGGCCTCGACGCTGTCTGGATTTCGCCGGCCAAGCGCAGCGAGGCGGTGGTCGCCGGCTATACCGTGGTCGATCCGCCGACGGTGGTCGCCACCCATCTCAACCAGCTGATCGCGATGAACGCGGCCGAGATGTTCGGTCTGGACGAAGCGCGCAAGCTGCTCGACAATCTCAAGGATGTCGCGCCGCAGCTGGTCGACGGCCTGACCCCCGGCACGCTCAGCCTGACGCAGATTTCCGCGCTCTGCCGCGCGCTGCTGTCCGAAGGGATCGCGCTCAAGGATTTCCGCCGCATCTGCGAGGCGATGGTCGATGCGGCCCGCCCCGACATGAACCACGAACAGCTTGTCGAAGCGGTGCGCCAGCGCATCGGCGCGCTCATCATCCAGGGCCTCGTCCCGGTGAAGATGCCGCTGCCGGTCATCACCCTCGACGGCGATCTGGAAGCGATGCTGGCGCAGGCGATGCGTGTCGCCGGCGACGCCAAGCATCCGATCGAGCCGAGCCTGGGCAACCGCATCGTCGAATCGGTCGTGCATGCCGCCCGGCCGATGCTGGGCCAGGCGCGCAATTTCGCCATCGTCACCTCGCCGGTCGCGCGCCGCGCGCTCGCCCGGCTGTTCAAACCCCATCTGCCCGAGACCCCGGTGCTGTCCTTCCTGGAAATCCCGGACGGCAAGGGTGTCGAGGTTGTCGCCGTCGTCGGTGGCGAGCAGCGTCCCACGCCCCGGCACGATCCGCTGCCGCGTGAACGCGTCGCCTGAGGAGACTGACCAATGTATATGAATAAGGTCGCTGCAGGCTCGGATGTCCTTACCTATGGACGGGCAGGGCTTGCCAATTCCCCCGAACAGCTGGCGCGCCGCTATATGCCGCTGGTGCGCAAGATTGCCTGGCATGTCCATGGCCGCGTCTCCAGCGCGATCGAGGTGGAGGATCTGCTGCAGATCGGCATGGTCGCGTTGGTGGAGTCTGCCAACAGCTTCGAGGATCGAGGCCTGGGCTTCGCCTCCTATGCGCAGTTGCGCGTGCGCGGCGCGATGATCGATCATCTGCGGCGCCATTCGACCCTGTGCCGCTCCGCCATGGCGACCCGCAAGAAGCTGGCCGCCACCCGCGCGAAGCTGGAACAGAAGTTAGGACGGGCGCCGCTCGAAGCGGAAATGGCCGCTGAACTGGGCATGGACGCCGCCGACTATCGCGAGGCGGCCGATGGCGCCGAGATGGTCCAGCACACCAGCATGGATGAGGTCTATTCCGACCAGTCCATGTGGTTCGCCGATGTCGAGGATCGTGCCGACGACATCATGGAGCGCGAATCGCTCAAGGGCGCGCTCGCCAAATGCATCGGCGAACTGCCCGAGCGCGAGGCGCTGGTGCTGCAACTCTATTTCGTCGAGGAACTCAATTTGGAGGAAATCGGCCAGACGCTGGACATCGGTGCGGCGCGCGTCTGCCAGATCAAGAAGTCGGCGCTGGACAAGCTGCGCGGCAAGCTCAGCGACTGGAACTGACCGGCTCGCACGCCCGTCAACCGTCGTTGGCGGGGCGCGATACCGATGCCTTGCGACCCGGAACCGGCCAGCGGAAACGCAGCGGCCGGTAATTCTGTGTCCGCCACCAGGGTTCGGGCACCTGGAACAGGCCACTATTTTCCGCCCGCTGGCCCAGATCCTTGCGTGCGGTCAGCGCGGCCAGAATGGGCGCGGCGAACAGGCCGGCCAGCACCGGGCTCATCCAGCCGATCGCATTGGCGCGCACCGCCAGCACGGTCAGGCCGACGCCCAGCAAGATATGCCATTTGAACAGCCATATCGCACCCAGGATCGCCATGCCGTCGCGGTCGCGGGTCTGGCCGTTCCAGCTCGCCTTGCGGCCCATCAGGATGCTGAACAGGTTGATCGTCTGGGTCAGCATCGCGACAGGCGCCATCAGGATCGACAGGATTATGTCGGCGATCACGCCGCGCGTCATCCGCACTGCGCCGCCAAAGCCGATCCGCCGCGACGGGTCGGCCATGGCCCAGCCGATCGCCAATATCTTGGGACCGAACAGCAGCACCGCTGTCACCGTCAGCAGCGTGCTGGACGGCAGCACGGCGGCCGGCGGCCAGACGCCGGTGGCGACGCCGCCCAGAACCACCAGCATCATCGCCAGCCATAGCGGCGAGGTGCAATAGGCCGATGCGCCGACGAACAGCTGGAACCGGCTGACCGGATGCAGCCCCTTGATCTTCGCCAGCAGCGGGACATGCTGGATATTGCCCTGGCACCAGCGACGATCGCGGGTGAACAGGTCGGGCATGGCCGGCGGAAATTCCTCGAAACTGTCGTCGGCGGTGACCATGTGGACGTCCCAGCCACGCCGGCGCAGCAGCGCCGCTTCCAGCATGTCATGGCTCAATATATGGCCGCCAAAGGGCGCACGGCCCGGCAGTTCGGGCAGGCCGCAGCTTTCGGCGAAGGCGCGCACCCGCACGATCGCATTATGGCCCCAGAACATGCCTTCGGACCCGGCCCACCAGATCATGCCGGCGGCCGAGATCGGCCCGAACAGGCGGCTGGCAAATTGCTGCCAGCGGGCGAACAGCGTGGCCGCGCCCATCACCGTCGGCACGGTCTGAATCAGGCCCAGATGCGGGTGGCGTTCCATGTCGACCGACAGGCGCGCCATGGTCTGGCCGCTCATCACGCTGTCGGCATCCAGCACGATCATATGGTCATATGCGCCGCCGAAACGGGTCACCCACTCCTCGATATTGCCCGGCTTGCGGCCGATATTGCGGGCGCGGCGGCGATAATGGACCGGGCGCGAGAAGGCCTTGCGCATTTCCAGATAGGCCTTGCGCTCGGTTTCGCCATTTTCCGGGTTGGAATCCGACAGGATGAAGAATTCGAAGCGCTCGCCCCCCATCACCTGCGACAGCGATCGTTCCATGATCGACAGGCGGCCGAGCACGCCCAGGAAATCCTCGTTGCAGACCGGCAGCAGGATGGCGGTGCGCGCCTTGAGCGGTGTGCGGTCTCGCGGGATATAGGGGCGCACGCCCTTGCCCTTGCCGACCGTCAGCAGCAGGAAGCCGATCGCGGCAGTGGCAAAGCCAAAGGCGATCCAGGCAAAAAGCGGGATGAACAGGGCAAGATAGACGCCCTCCCAGAAGGAAATGCCATCCAGGCCGATCGACCGGCGCATCTCGTGCGCGGCAAGCGCGGCGGGCAGCAGTGCCAGCAGCACGACCAGCAGCCGGCGGGCCCACAGGTCAATGTTCAGTGGCCGATGGATCCGACCAGGCGCGGTCGCGAAATCCTGCACCGGCATGGCAAGCGGCGCTTCTGCCGGCACGCTTTCGAACGCCCGGACAAGCGCTTGCGCCCCCGTGGCCCCATCGGCCACGTTCGTGCCTCCTGTCGATGTCATGTCAGACCCATTCCTGGTTAACCCGAGCGCTAGAACCTTTCGCTACCCGCGTGGTTCCCTTCATGCGCCTATCGGATAATGCACATATTCACTGAACGCGCGATTGCCAGAGCGAAGTTGGACCCGGATATCCGCCGCCCTGTCGCCCGATTTGCGGATGTCGATCGCCACGCGATACAATCCCTCCTGGCCCAGTACCGGATATCCGCCCTTCTTGACGATGGTGCCATTGCCGATGTCGGTCCACAGTTCGGGCTTCGCGTCGGCGGGCAGGCCGGCAAAGTCGATCACCAATCGTTCGACCCCGGCTTCGTCGCCACGACCGCGCCAGACCGCCTGCACGATCGCCAGATTGCTGGCGGCGGGTGCCCGGTCCGCGGTCCAGTCCAGCCGATAGGCGGCGTCGATCCGGCTGCCGGGACGCGCGGCCTTGGCCGGCGTCCAATAGGCGCAGACATTGTCGGTATATTCGCTGTCGGTCGGGAAGGTGTAGAGCCGCACCTGTCCTGCGCCCAGCGGCGCAGACGGGGTCGCCCATAGCGAGGGGCGACGGTCATAATAGACGCCGTCATCCTGATAATGGTCGAAATTGCGGTCGCGCTGCAACAGGCCAAAGCCCTTGGGGCTAGTCTCGGCAAAGCCATCGACGCGCGGGACGGACGGGTTCACCAGCGGCCGGGCCTGCGCGCTGCCATCGGCACTGGCGATGGAGAGCAGGTCGGAATCATGGATTTCCGGGCGCCAGTCGGTGCCCTTGGTCCGATGCGCCTCGTCGTACCAGAACATGCTGGTCATCGCCATCAGCCCCAGTTCGGGGATCGGCCGGCGCGGGAAGAGGGCGGCGGTCACGTCCTGTGTCACCCCCTTGGCGCCAAGCCGGTTGACGAAGCGGAAGGCGCCGGTGATCGATGCCCCGTCCAGCAGGGCATAGACGGTGACGCTGTTGTCGCCGGTCCGCTCCAGCCAGAAATGGGTGAAGCGGGGAAATTCCTCCTTGCCCGGAATGCTGGTGTTGATCGCGATCGCGCGGGCGGACAGGCCGAACTGCTTGGTCGGGCCGGGCGCGCGGAAATAGCTGGCACCCAGGAAAGACAGCCAGTCGCCGTCGCGCCTGGCATTCATGATGCGGAATCCAGCATAGCCCGCGTCCGGGCCAAGATCCGCGACGGCATTGCCGTCGGGCGTCTCGAACATGGCGGGGTCATAACGCAGCGGCGTCGCCACGCCCTTGTCCACCAGTGCGATCTGCACCGGCTGCTGGGCCGTGCCGCTCAGCGGGAACAGGCGGACGCCGGTGTCGCCGGGCAGGTCGCCCCAGATCGTCTTCTCGTCGCGGAACCGGGCCTGGTGCATCTGGTCATAACCGACCTTGGCGGCGACCGGATTGGGCGGGGTTTCGGCAAAGGGCGCGCGCGCCAGCTTCTGCGCCATGGCGATGATGCCATCCCACGAGAAACGGTCGTTTCTGGCTTGGGAAAGGGCAGGGCGGGGGAGCAGCAGCGCTGCGCCCGAAGCAGCGATCAAGGCGCGCCGGTCGATCATGGTCATGCGTCCATCATGGGTGCTGATCGCGGCAATGCAAGATGTGCCTGTAATCAAACGCGATGAAGCCCCCGTCCGGGGGGACGGAGGCTTCGAATTTGGCCGTTTGATCGAAGGTGTTACCCCCGGCACGGTGGGGACTGTTGATGTGCCGGGGGTGACATGGCGGGTTGCCGGTGACCAATACCTCAACCCGTCATTTTCGGTGTCCGATCCGGATTACTGGATCAGCTTCATGACGTTCTGCTGGCTCTGGTTGGCCTGGGCCAGCATCGCGGTCGATGCCTGGCTCAGGATCTGGGCCTTGGCGAGCGCGGTGGTTTCGGTCGAGAAATCGGCGTCTTCGATGCGGCTCTTGGCGTCGGTCAGGTTGGTGACGTTCGCGGTCAGCGTGTTGACGGTCGATTCCAGGCGGTTCTGCACCGCACCGAGATTGGCGCGCGAGGTGTCGATCGCCTTCAGGGCCGAGTCGTAGAGGTCGAGCGCTGCGCCGACGTCGAAGGTGCCGGCCGTGACGTCGAGGGCGGTGGTGGTCGCACCAGCGGTCACGACGGCGGCGACATCGGTGTCGTCTTCGACATTGCCCAGGTCGATTTCGATCGCGTCGCTGGAGTTGGCACCAGCCTGGATGTTGATCTTGCCGTCAGAGGCGGGACCGGCCGAACCGTCGAACAGCTTGATGCCGTTGAAGCTGGTGTCCGACAGAACCTTGCCGATCTGGGTGGCGAGCTGGTCGATTTCCGACTTGATGTTGCCCTTGGCGGTGTCGTCGTTGGTGTCGTTGCCGGCCTGGACGGTCAGTTCACGCATGCGCTGCAGCATGTTGGTGACTTCGCCCAGTGCGCCTTCTGCGGTCTGCGCCAGGCTGATGCCGTCATTGGCGTTGCGGATGCCCTGGGTCATGCCCTTGATCTGCGAGGTCATCGACGAAGCGATGGCGAGGCCGGCGGCGTCGTCCTTGGCCGAGTTGATGCGCTTGCCGGTCGACAGGCGCTCCATGGCGGTGGACAGAGCCTTGCTGGAGGCGGCCGAAGCATTGGTGGCCCGCAGCGCCGACGAGTTGGTTCCGATAACAGTCATGATATTCCCTTTCCGTTCATCAGGTCGCTGTCGTCTGACGCTTGCGGCCTCGAAAGGGGATAACGGCGGGCCGCGAAAAGCTTTTAGGGGATGATGCGATTTTTCTGGAAAAAGACGGAAAAACAGCCCTCTACGCGTGCGCGTATATATAGAGTGCGATTTTTCTGCCGGCGGAGCGGAAAAAAATTGCCGGTCACCGGCAAGTTAATGGCCGCGTTAACCATCTAATAACCACGTAGGCGTAAATTTAAGTCATCGAAGGGGGTAGGGGCGTGCGGGGGCACAAACCTGCCAAGACACTGGGGACAGTTCATGTCATCGCTTGACGTGAGCCGTGGGGTCTGCGCGCTCGTTCCGGGCTTGCAGCACTGGCTCGAAAATGCCTTGTACACGGTGCGGATCGTGGATGCGCAGAGCCCGCGTGAGCGGGATAGCCGCCGCGTCCTTCTCGCGACCGAGATCGGCCATGCCACCCATCGCGATATCCTCATCAACCTGGTCGACGGCAAGCCGTCGCTGGTGCCGGCGGCCAATGGCCTGCCCGCCCGCGTCGCCTTTGGCCTCGAAGACATGGGTTTTGCCTTCGCGCTGATCGCCGAGCTGGCCCGCCCGGCTTCGGTCCCGGCCGTTGGCGATGCCGCCAGCGCCCGCCTGATGACACTGGCCGGCCGCGTGGCCCGCAGCGATGCTACCGTCCTGATCCAGGGCGACACCGGCACTGGCAAGGAAGGCATGGCGCGCTTCCTTCATACCCAGTCCGGCCGGGTCACCCATGACTTCATCGCCGTCAACTGCGCCGCGCTGCCCGAAACCATGATGGAAGCCATGCTGTTCGGCCACAAGAAGGGCAGCTTCACCGGCGCATCCAATGCCTCGGACGGCCTGTTCCTGGCCGCGGACGGCGGCACCCTGTTCCTCGACGAAATTGCGGAGCTGCCCCTCGCGCTCCAGGCCAAGCTGCTGCGTGCCCTCCAGGAAGGCGAAGTGCTGCCGGTCGGCGCCACCCATCCGGTGCCGGTCAATGTCCGCATCGTCGCCGCCTGCAACCGCAACCTGGCCGATGAAGTCGCCGCGGGCCGCTTCCGCGAAGACCTTTACTGGCGCCTCAATGTCATGGCGCTGGAACTGCGCCCGCTGGCCGAACGTCCCGGCGACATCGCCGCGATCGCCGCCGCCATGCTGCTGCGCCACCAGGATGCCGGCAAGGACGGCTTTGTCTGGCCGACCGCCGCGGCGCTAGGCAAGCTGGCTGCCCATCGCTGGCAGGGCAATGCCCGCGAGCTGGGTAATGTGCTGCAGCGCGCGCTGGTGCTGCGCGACGGCGAGCGTATCGAAGCCGACGACCTGCATGTCGCCGGCGCGCCGCAGCCGCTGCGTATCGTTTCGGCCGCGCCGGTCGCCGCAGTCGCTGCCGCGCCGGCCGAACCGATCCGCCTGCGCGACGTCGCCCATCATTCCAAGCTGGAAGCGATCCGCACCGCCCTGCGCGAGACCGATGGCCATCGCGCCGCCGCCGCCCGCAAGCTGGGCATTTCCGAACGCACGCTGCGCTATCGGCTCGCCGAGATGCGCGAGCTGGCTGCGGCTTAAGGAGGGTTAGGGCATGACCGGTATCTCTCCCACCGACAGCGTGATGGCGATGCGCAATGCCATCCTGCAGAAGAACGCCGCGCTGCGCGACGTCGCCTCGACCGGCAATGTCGGTTCGGCTGGCGGCGCTGGCGCAACGCAGGGCACCGCGCCCGGCGGCTTCACCGATGCGCTCAACAACGCGCTCCAGCAGGTCAACGGCCTGCAGGCCCAGGCCGGCGACGCCGCCTCGGCGTTCGAGCGGGGCGAAACCACCGATATCGCTGCGGTCATGCTGGCCAAGCAGCAGGCATCGGTCAGCTTCGAGGCGACCCTCCAGGTCCGCAACAAACTCCTGTCCGCCTACAAGGACATTATGAGCATGCCGGTCTAACCCATGAGCGAGAACGCACTCACCATCGATGGCGGCTCGGCCGCTGCCCCGGCCCTCCCGGCCGTCACCGGTGCCAGCTTCGGCAATGCCAAGGGCGTGGATGCGCTCAAGGCGCGCTTCGCCGGCTTCATCAAGCAGCCGGCCGTGGCCAAAAGCCTGCCGCTGCTCGGCCTGCTCGGCACCGTTGCGGTGGCTGGCGCGGCCTGGCTGGCCCTGCGCGAACCGCCGCAGCGCGACCTGTTCCGCGGCCTGCCCGATGGCGACAAATCTGCGGTCGCCCAGGTGCTCGACCAGAATGGCATCAAGTACGACTTCGACAATGCCGGCGGCATGACCGTTGGCGAGGGCGATTATTTCAAGGCGAAGATGATGCTCGCCGCGCAGGGCCTGCCCAAGAGCGCGCCCGACGGCAACAGCATGATCGACAGCCTGCCGATGGGCGCCAGTCGCGCGGTCGAGAATGAGAAGCTGCGCGGCGCCCGCGAAACCGATCTCGCTCGCACGATTGAGGCGATCGACAGCGTCGAAAGCGCCAAGGTTCATCTCGCAGTCGAAGCGCCCAGCGTCTTCCTGCGCGAACGCACCAAGCCCTCCGCCTCGGTGATGCTCCGCCTGTCGCAGGGCCGCACGCTCACCGACGCGCAGGTCAGCGCCATCGTCCATCTCGTCGCCTCGTCGATCCCGGAACTGAACCCGGAGGATATTTCGGTTGTCGACCAGAATGGCCGCCTGCTCAGCAACAATGACGGCAATGCCGCCGACGATCGCCAGCTCGCCATCCAGACCCGGATCGAGGACCGCTATCGCCAGTCGGTGGTCGCGCTGCTGACCCCGATCCTGGGCGACGGCAAATTCTCGGCCGAAGTCCACGCCGAACTGAATTTCGCCGAACGCCAGGCGACCCGCGAAAGCTTCCCCCAGGACGAGGCGCGCCTGCGTGCCGAGCAGGGCAGCTGGTCGTCGGACGAGCGGGGCCAGAAGGCTGGCGAGGCATCGGGCATTCCCGGCGCGCTCAGCAACCAGGCGCCGGTCAACCCGACCGTGACCCAGACCAACCCGAACGGCCAGGCAGTGACGCAGGGCCAGACGGCCGAACAGCAGCAGCCGGCCACGCCGGGCCTGCCGCCGATGAAGACCGAGGAAACCTTCAACCGTAGCTTCGAGCTGGGCCGTGAAGTGTCGGTCACGAAGGATGCTGTCGGCACCGTCAAGCGCCTGTCGGTCGCCGTCGCGCTCGACACCGGCGCTGATGGCAAGCCGCGCTCGGCCCAGGAAATTGCCGCGCTGGAAGCTCTGGTGAAGGGGGCCGTCGGCTTCGACCAGGCCCGTGGCGACGTCGTTGCCCTGTCGGCGCGCAGCTTCGCCAAGGCCGAAGAGGTCAAGGCGCCCTGGTATGAGGCCGACTGGATGTCGCCGCTGATCCGCAATGTCTCGGCCCTGCTGGTCGCGCTGCTGGTGATCTTCGGCATCGGTCGCCCGCTGCTCAAGCGCCGCGCCGCCGCCCAGGAAGCGAAGGCGGTCGAGACCGCTGAAGTCGGGCAGCGCCTGGGTCGCGAAATTTCAGGCGAACTGACCAAGCAGGCGACCGAAAATCCCGATCCCAGCCGTCCGGTGACGCTCGACATGATCTCGTCCACCTATGACTATGCCCAGCGCGCCGACCTGATCCGCAACTTCGTCAAGCAGGATCCCGATCGCGCCGCCCTGGTGGTCCGCGACCTTCTGAAGGAAGGGAAGAAGGAAAATGCCTGAGATCGTCCCCGGCCGTCCCGAGGCGCTCAAGGGCAGCGCCGCCGCCGCCGTCCTGCTGATGCTGTTCGATGAGGATGAAGCGGCGCAGATCCTGTCGCGCCTGGAGCCCGAAGAAGTCCGCCAGCTCGGCTATGCCATGTATGACGTGCAGGATGTCGATCCTGAGGAAGTGAACGAGGCGCTCGACCATTTCGTCACCAAGGCCAAGAAGCGCACCACCATCGGCTATGGCGCCACCCGCCATATCCGCGGCGCGATGACCAAGGCTCTGGGCGAGGAACGGGCCGAAACCATCCTGGCCCGCATCACCCCGCCGACCCGCTCCACCCAGCTGGAAATGCTGAAGTGGATGGACGCCAAGGAAATCGCCGTCCTGATCGAGATGGAGCATCCGCAGATCATGGCGATCGTGCTGGCCCATCTGGAAGCGCCGGTTGCCGCCGACGTGCTGCAACTGCTGCCGACCGAATATCAGGAAGAGATCGTCTATCGCATCGCCACGCTCGGCCCGGTGTCGAACGAGGCGCTGGACGATCTGGAGCAGTTGCTGCTGCGCGGTCCGGTGAACAAGCAGGGTGCAGCGTCGCAGCGCGGTGGCACGGTCGAAGCGGCCGCGATCATGAACAATGTCCGCAAGGACAATGAGCAGCGGATCATGAAGGCCGTCGCCAAGCGCGACAAGATGATCGCCCAGACCATCGAAGAGGAAATGTTCGTCTTCGATAACCTGATCGACATGGATGACAAGAATCTGGGCACGCTGATGCGCACCGTCGACAGCCAGGTGCTGGTCGTGGCGCTCAAGGGTGCGAACGACATGCTCAAGGCGAAGATCTTCAGCTGCATGTCGGCCCGCGCCGCACAGGCGATCGCCGACGAGATCGAGGAACGCGGCCCGATCCGCCTGGCCGAAGTCATCGACGCGCAGAAGCTGATCATCGCCACCGCCCGCCGCATGGCGGATGCCGGCACCATCATGCTGGGTGGCAAGGGGAACGACTTTGTCTAAGATCTGGGCCGCCGAAGCCAGCCACGACGTATCGAGCGTGCCGATGATCGGCGTTGGCCAGGTGGCCAGCAACGGCTTCCGCAGCCTCTATTCGGCGCTGCCCGGCGACGTCGTCGCGGCGCCCGCCCGCGCGCCGATCCATGCCGAACCGGAAACCGATCCGATCGACGAAGCGCATATGGCGGGCTTCTCGCAGGGTTTCGAGGAAGGCTATCGCGCTGCCGGTGAGGATCAGGCGAACGAAATCGAGGCGCGCAACCGCCTGACCGCCGCGCTCGAAATGCTGGCACCGGCGCCCAGCGGCAGCCTGTCGACCATGTTGTCGGCCACGGTCGTCCGTCTGGTCGAACAGATTGTCGGCGAAGTGCAGATCGATCTCGACCGGCTGACCCAGCGTTGCGAAGCGGTCGCCGCCTTCATTGATGACAGCAGCGACAAGAGCGCGCTGCATCTGCATCCTGACGACGTCGCCCTGCTCGAAGGCGAGCAGATCGGCGTGCCGCTGGTGTCGGACAAGAACATGCAGCGCGGCTGCGTGCGCCTCGAAACCGCCGATGGCTGGGTCGAGGATGGCCCGGACGTTCGTCTGGCGCGCCTGCGCGCCCTGATGGACGACATGGAGGGTAAGGCATGATCCGCGCCGAGCTGGCGCAGGCCGAAACGCTGTTCGAGCATCTTCAGGTCCAGAACCGCCAGCCGCGCCATGTCGGCCGTCTGGTCAGCCATGATGCCGGCATGCTGGAAGTCACCGGCTTCCGCCGTCCGATCGGTTCGGGCGCCCGCGTCCTTGCCAGCGACGGATCGGTCTGCCGCGCCGAAGTGGTCGGCTTTCGCGGCGAACGCACCCTGCTGGTGCCGCTCGACGCTGACGCGCCGCTGGAAAACGGCATTCGTGTCGAACCCGACAGCCAGGCCAATATGGTGCAGGTGGGCGAGGGCCTGATCGGCCGCGTCATCGACGCCATGGGTCAGCCGCTCGACCGCAAGGGGCCGATCATCGCCGGCGGCGTCTGGCCGCTCAACGGTGTGAAGGGCAATGTCCTCGATCGCGGCCGCGTGACCGAGCCGTTCGACCTCGGCGTGCGCGCCGTCAACGCGCTGCTGACCGCCGGGCGCGGCCAGCGCATCGCCATCATCGCCGGCTCGGGCGTCGGCAAGTCCGTCCTGATGGGCCAGATGATCGCCGGCGCAGAAGCCGATATCGTCGTCACCGGCCTGATCGGCGAACGTGGCCGCGAGGTCAGCGACTTCCTCGAAACCAAGCTCAAGCATGCGATGCACAAGAGCATCGTGGTTGCCGTGCCGGCCGATCATCCGCCGGTGCTGCGCCTGCGGGCCGCCGCGCGCGCCACCGCCATCGCCGAATATTTCCGCGCTCGCGGCAAGAAGGTGCTGTTGCTGATCGACAGCCTCACGCGCTGCGCCCATGCCCAGCGCGAGATCGGCCTGGCGCTCGGCGAACCGCCGGCGATGAAGGGCTATCCGCCTTCGGCGCTGGCGCTGATCCCGCGCCTGGTCGAACGGGCCGGCGTCGACGCCCGCACTGGCGGCTCGATCACTGCGCTCTACACCGTTCTCGCTGATGGCGACGACACCGACGATCCAATCGTCGACGCCGCCCGCGCGATTGTCGACGGCCATTTCGTGCTGTCGCGCAGCCTGTCGGAACAGGCGATCTTCCCTGCGATCGACATCGGCAAGTCCCTGTCGCGCGTGATGGCCGACGTCGTGCCGGACGAGCATCGCCAGGCCGCTGCCGCCTATCGCCGCCTCTGGGCCGCCTATGAGGAAAATCGCGACCTCATCCTGATGGGCGCCTATCGTCCCGGCAATGATCCGGTGATCGACGAGGCGGTGCAGCGTCGCCAGGAAATCCTGAACTTCATCCGCCAGGACCAGAAGAGCCGGATCGACCTTGATACCAGCGCCAACGCGCTGATCGCGGAGTTCGGGGCGTGAAGGGGCTGGTGTCCCGCCGCCACCGCGTGCTGCGCGTGCGCCATGTCCAGCATGCCATGGCCATGGCCGAGACCGCGCGCGCGCGTGACGAGGCGGAGGGGATCGCTACCAATCTGGAACGTCTGCGCCGGGTGCGGGGCGAGCTGTTTGGCGTTCAGGGCGGCGCCACCGGCGCCTCCTTCGCCTCGATGCAGGAACTGGCCAGCCGTCTGGAGCAGGCCGGTCGCCAGCTCGACGGCGCGCTCTACGACGCTCGCCGCAAGGTGGAGGCGAAGGAAGGGCTCAGCATCGCGGCCAACCGCGAGAAGGAAATTGCTGCGCGCCTGAAGGATCGGGCCCGCGTCGCGCTGGAAGAATGGCGCGAGAACAAGCTTGCCGCGCTGCCGCGCTATCGCCGCATGCAGCGCACGGGGGACAATTGACATGACCATGCTCGCCAGCCTCAAATCGCTGCTCTTCTCCTCGACGCCGCTGGCCGGTGCGACGACGGCCGCTGCTTCGGCGGTTGCCGAGGGTGCGGCCGACTTCGCTGCACTGCTGGGCGATGTCGATGGCGCGTCGCAGCCGGCTGCGCCTGCCACGACCGTGGGCGCGCCAGCCCTGCCGGTGGAAGCGACGATCGAGGGTGATGCGCCGGTCGTGACGCCCGAAGCAATCGAGGCGCCGGCTCTGCCGGACACCGCCGAATTTCTGACCCAGCGGGCCATGCCGGTCCAGCCGGCCGCAGAACCGGCGTTGCCGGTCGTTGCGGCCGCTTTGCCGGTTGCAGAGCCGGTCCTGCCCGTCGCTGCGCCGGTCCAGGATCAGGCGGCCGTTGCGCCCGTATCGGCCGAGCCCGCCCCGATCGTCCTGCCGGAGGGCGAGGCTGTCACCGAAGCCCTACCGCTGCCTCTACCGACCCCGGCGCTGGTGGTCGCGCCTGCGCCTGCCGATATCCAAGCACCGGCTCCGACTGCCGCTGCCGCCCTGCCGCTGCCGGTGGAAGCCGAAGGGCCGATCGCGCTCGCCTTTGCTGATGCTCCGATCAAGGCCACGCCGACGCCCGCGCCGCAGCCTCTGCCGGCTGCGATGGCCGTGCCCGAGGCCGACGACATCGCCGATGCTGACAGCGAAGCTGACATAGTGACGGCCGATGCGCCCGTCGACAATGACGCGCCGATCGTCGCCGATCCGATTGCCCATTCCTTGCCTGCTGCACTCCCCCCCTTGCCGCAGGCGCCGATCGATGCCCCCGCATCTTCGGCTCCATCCGCGCCGACCCGGGAGATGCCTTTGAGCGTGTCTCCTTCGCTGTCACCTTCATTGTCCCACACCCAGGCCCCTTCGAAACCGGCCGTGGGACAGGAAGCGGTGACGGCCCCGGTGGTCGGCGCGGATGGGCAGGATGACCCGATCGTTGCAGCGCCCGTGGCGGCGCCTGAAATGACGCCCGAACTGGTCGCTGCGATGATCCCGGCCCAGCCTGCGCCAGCCCCCAACGCGGCCCCGAATGTCGTGCAGGCCCCGGTCCAGGCCGTGCCGCAGCCCGTGAACGCACCGCGCCCGGTCGAGCAGGTCATGCCCGCTGTGGCGGCAGCACCGGCGACGGACGCCGACATGCCGGTAGAAATGGTCGCGGCGGCGGCCAGGCCGGCCGAGAAGACCGCGCCTGCGGCTGTAACCAGCAGCCCGGAAGCGGCCGATGTCGAGATTGCATCCGCCGGCACCGACATCCCGGCCGCGCCCATGGCTGCCAAGCCGGCCAAGGCGGAAGCCCTGTCGCTGCTGCAACTGGTGCGCGACCATATGAACCGCCGGGCGACGCCGGTGCGCGACAGCGCCGAAGCGGCAGCGCCGGTCAGCGATCGCACGCCGGACAAGGCGACCACGGCCGTCGATCCGCTGGTCGCTGCCACCCCGGCCGCGCCCCATCATGGCTCGGAAGTCTCCGCGCCACAGGCCGCCACGCCCCAGGCACCTTCGGTCACCCCGGCGGCGATGCCGACGGTCGACCTGTCGGCCAGTCTTGGCCAGCAGGTGGTCGATATGGGCGTGTCGGGACAGTGGATTGACGGGCTGGCCCGCGACATTGCCGGCCTGTCGGCCAATGGCGCGCAGGGCCGGTTCCAGATCAATGCCGACCAGCTTGGCCCGATCCAGGTCGATATCCGCCAGGATGGCGATGGCGCGGCGGTCAGCCTGACCGTTGCCAGCGAGGCGGCGGAAATGGCGTTGCGCCAGGATAGCGACCGGCTGAAGCTGGACGCCGGCCTTGCCGCCGTGCGCATCCATGAAGTGAAGATCGAACGCGCGCCGCATGTTGCCGAAGCGGCCAAGGCCGATGCCAATGGTCAGACCGGCAGCCAGTCGAACAGCCAGCAGGGCAATGCATCCCAGCAGCAGGGCGCCTGGCAAGGTGCCGGCCAGATGGCGGGCCAGTCGATGGGCCAATCCTCGTCGCAGGGCCGCTGGCAGGGCCGTGAAAATAATGGCCTTGGCCATAAAGCCGGGAGCGATCCGGCCGTTCTTAACCATGGTGACACCGGCGATAGCGCCGGTGACGTCCGCCGCGCGCGCTACGCCTGACGGCCGGGACGGGATATTCCAGGGGACGTGAACGATGAGCGATGAACCCAAGGCGAAGAAGAAGAAGGGTGGGGGGATGAAGCTCATCCTGCTGGTCGCCGTCGCCATGGTGGTGGGCGGTGCCGGCGCTGCGGGCGGGCTGTACGCCGCCGGCTTCTTCAGCCCCAAGGCCGAAGGCCCCAAGGAAGATCCCAACAAGCCCGTGCTCGTCCTGGCGGGCGAGGATGCGCAGGCTGTCGCCACCGCCCATGGCTGGGCCGGTGAAGGCGGTGGTGGTGGCGAAGGCGGCGGCCATGCGAGTGCCGGTGGCGAGGGGCATGCCCCGTCGGCCGCCCATGCGCCGGGCAAGGGCATCGACCTGCCCGCGCCGGCCAATCCGACCGCCTATCAGGCCACCTATTTCCAGCTTCAGGCGCCCTTCACGTCGAACATGACGGACACCGACGCCTTCGCCCAGATCACCGTCGCGGTGTCGACCTATTATGACTATCGCGTGATCGCCGCGATCAAGATGCACGAGATGGCGATTCGCAGCCAGGTGCTGATGATGCTCGCCGAACAGCCCGAGGAGCAGTTGGTCACGCCCGACGGCAAGCGCATGCTGCAAGGAAAAATCCGGGGCATCATCAACGATGTACTCAAGCAGAAGACCGGCTATGGCGGTGTCGATAACGTTTATTTTACCAATTTCGTTATTCAATAGCGCTGCCTGAACGCTGGGAAGTCCCCTGGCCGAGGGCAGGGGACAGACATGAATCACGTTCAATCCTTCGCCTTCGGGCGGGGGGACGCGCAAGCTCCGGTAATGCTGTCGGGCCTCGACCGGCTGGGTGAAAAGCTCGGCCGGCGTATCCGTGCGCTGATCGAACCCATTTCCGGCATCCGCCCGCATGTCGCGGCCGAGGATGCGCGGGTCGTGGAGTTTGGCGCCTGGTCGGCCGGCGCCCCCAATTTCTGCAGCCTGTCCATCTATCGCCTGCTGCCCCTGAAGGGGCAGATGCTGCTGTGCATGGACGCCACCATGATCTCGACCCTGGTCGACTGTTTCTATGGCGGCCTTGGCAACCGGGCGCTGCCCGCGCGCGGCGAATTTACTCCGACCGAGGACCGGCTGATCGCCCGCCTGTCCGAAACCATCATGGCCCGCATGGTCGAATGCTGGTCCGAAGTCCTGCCCCTGGAACCCGGCCTGCTGCTGCGTGAAACCGGCATCGGCTTTGCCGCCGCTGCCCAGCCCGCCGACCAGATGGTGGTGCAGCGCTTCCGTGTCGGGCTGGACCGGGATCGCGAATGGTCGATCGACATGGTCTTCCCGCTGGCGGCGCTGCGCGGCGTCGAGGCGCTGATGGGCAGCAAGGTCGCAAGCGATGACGAGCATGTCGATCCGGTATGGCAGGCGCGCGTGGCGCGCCGCATGCGCGACATCCGCCTGCCGGCCCGGACCGTGCTGGCCCGCCCCAATCTCTCGCTGGCGGAGCTGATGCAGCTCAAGACTGGCGACATCATACCCGTGACGATCGGCCGCAGCCTGCCGCTGATCGTCGGCGACAGGATCGTCGCGCACGGCACGATCGGCGAACAGGATGGCCGTGCCGCCTTCCAGATTGAAAAGATTGCACAGGGACCGGAACAATGAGTGATATGAGCGACGCCCCGATGATGGATCCCCGTGGGGAAGACAGCGCCAGCCGCATGGCGGCGAACCGCCAGTTCAAGCTGCTGGCCGATATTCCGGTGCGCATGTCGGTGGAGGTCGGATCGACCTCGCTGCGCCTGGCCGAAGTCATGGACCTGGCCGAAGGCAGCATCGTGGAACTGGATCGCCAGGCCGACGAACTGCTCGACATCATGGTCAATGGCGCGCTGATCGCCAAGGGCGAGGTCGTGACGGTGAACGGCCGCTATGGCATCCGCATCGTCGATATCGCCGCCACCGAAACCCGCATGGCCGGGGTCGAACGGCGCGGCTGATCGCAGGGCCGTGCTTTTGCGCTTGCCTTGCGGCCCATTCTTGCGGATCGGATGACGCATTAACCTAAACGCGGGGCGCGTGCATGTTCTGGTATTTCGTCAAATTGCTGATCCTGCTGCCGCTTGTGGGCGGCATGGCCTTTGGTGCCTTGTGGCTGTGGCGCAAATATCAGCCCGGCATGATGGTCGGCCAGAATGATCGGTCGTTGAAGCTGCTGGAAGCGCTGCCGATGGGCACGTTCGGCAAGCTGGCCGTGGTCGAGTTCGAGGGCAAGAAGATCCTGCTGTCGGTCACCCGTGGCCGGATCGAGAAGATCGCGGAAGGCGACCCCTATCGTGCGCGCTAGTCACTGGCTGGTCGGCGGCATCCTGCTGACCGCCGGGCTGATGCTGGTCGATCCTGCGCTGGCACAGGCGGTGCCGGCCGCGCCTGCGCCGGTCGACAATGGCGGCGCGCTGACCCGCGCGATGGGACAGATTTCGGGCGACGGCCGCTCGCTGTCGCTGTCGCTGCAGATCCTCGTCCTCATGAGCCTGCTGTCGGTCCTGCCGTCGCTGATCCTCATGATGACCAGCTTCACCCGGATCATCATCGTCCTGTCGCTGCTGCGCCAGGCGATGGGCCTGCAACAGACGCCGCCCAACCAGGTGCTGGTCGGGCTTGCCCTGTTCCTGTCGCTGTTCGTGATGCGACCGGTGATCGACCAGATCAACGGCCAGGCCTATGATCCCTATGGCAAGGGCCAGATATCGATCGAGGAAGCGGTCGGCCGTTCGGGCAAGGTGCTGCACGGCTTCATGGCCAAGCAGACGCGCGAGAGCGACCTCAAGCTGTTCGCCAATATGGCGGAGGCCCCGGCCTTCCGCACGCCCGACGATATTCCCTTCACGATCCTGCTGCCGGCCTTCGTCACCAGCGAGTTGAAGACCGCGTTCCAGATCGGCTTCATGATCTTCCTGCCCTTCCTCATCATCGACCTGGTCGTCGCATCGACCCTGATGGCGCTGGGCATGATGATGCTGTCGCCCACGATCATCTCCATGCCCTTCAAGCTGTTGCTGTTCGTATTGGTCGATGGCTGGGCGCTGACGATGGGGTCGCTCGCCGGCTCCTTCGCGACATAGGAGGGCGGCAATGGAGAATGCGGATTTCTTCATGGGCCTGGCACAGCATGCGCTGTGGATCACGGCGCTGGCGACGGCGCCGATCCTGATTCCGGCGCTGGTCGCGGGCGTGCTGATCGGCATGGTCCAGGCCGCGACGTCGATCAACGAACAGACGCTCAGCTTCATTCCCAAGATTCTGGTCGTGGGGGCGATGCTGACCCTGTTCGGTGGGTCGATCATGGTGCTGATCGCTGACTTCACGCGCGAGATATTCGAGCGGATACCGGACCTGCTGCAATGATCGCACCCGGCTTCGCAGGCGTCGAGACGCAATTGTGGATCTGGCTGATTGCCATGATCCGCCCCGGTGCGGCCTTTCTGGCCGCGCCCGTCTTCGGTGCGCCCGCGATGCCGCTTCAGTTGCGCCTGATCCTCTCGCTCGCGCTTGGCATGGCCGCCCTCAACAGCGTCACCATCCAGTTGCCGCATGATGGCGTCGCCAGTTTCGAAGGCGTGATGCTGGTCGCCGGCGAAGTGCTGACGGGCCTTGCCATGGGTTTTGCCGTGCAGATCGGCTATTCCGCCGCCTTCGTCGCGGGTGAGGCGATTGCCAACACCATGGGGCTGGGCTTTGCCGCGATGGTCGATCCGGGGTCGGGGCAGGGGACGCAGGCGGTCGGCCAGTTCCTGTCGATCCTCTCGACCTTCCTGCTGCTGGCGATGGACGGCCATCTGCTGCTCGTCAGCTTCGTGGTGCAGAGCTACAAGGCGCTGCCGCCGGGCGCGGCGATGCTCAGCAATGATGCGGTCTGGCACATGATCCAGTTTGGCGGCTCGCTGCTGGGTGCCGGGGTCACGATCGCGCTGCCGGTCGGCTTTGCGCTGGTGCTGGTGCAGATCGTCATGGGCATGCTGGCGCGCACCGCGCCCGCGCTCAACCTGTTCGCCGTCGGCATGCCGATGGCAGTGATGGCGGGGCTGGTGCTGCTGGCGATGGCGGTGCCGGTGATGGGCGAGGGCATCACCATCGCGCTCAAGTCGGGGCTGGAACAGGCCCGCGCCATCTCGGAAGGACGCTGAGCCATGGCGGGCGGATCCGAGGGCGGCGAAAAGACCGAAAAACCGACACAGAAGAAATTGCAGGATGCCGCCAAGGAAGGCGACATCCTCCAGTCCCGCGAACTGGGGACGGCCCTGGTGGTGATGGCCGGCATCGGCTGGCTGGCGGTCGCCGGGCCGGGCCTGATCGACGCGCTGTCGGGCATGCTGACCCGCGCGCTGCGCTTCGGGCGCGAGGATATCGTGAACTTCTCGCCGGTGACGCGCGGCACCGGCCTGCTGGCGGACATCGCGCTGCCGGTGGGCGGCGTATTGCTCGCGACCTTCTTTGCCGCGATCGCGGCGCCGGCGCTGCTCGGATCGCTGGGCTTCCGGCCCGGCGCCTTCGCGCCCAAGGCGTCGAAGATGAACCCGGCTTCGGGCCTCAAGCGCATGTTCGGCGCGCAGGGGCTGATCGAACTGGTCAAGTCGATTGCCAAGGTGGGGCTGCTGGGCGCGGTCGGCTTCTGGATGATCTGGGACCGGCTGACCGCGATCATCGGCCTGGGCAAGGCCGGCGTCGGCAATGCGATCAGCGACCTGGGCAATATGTTCATCTTGGTCTGCCTGGTGATGGCGGGCGGGCTGTTCGTGATCGCCGGTATCGACGTGCCGATGCAGATTTTCCAGCGCGGCAAGCGGCTGGGCATGAGCAAGCAGGACATCAAGGACGAGCATAAGGAAAGCGAAGGCTCGCCCGAACTCAAGGGGCAGATCCGCCGGCGCCAGTTCGAGGTGCTGAACGGATCGACCCGCCAGGCGGTGGCAGAGGCCAGTGTCATCATCACCAACCCGACCCATTTCGCGGTGGCGCTGCGCTATCGGCCCGGCGTGGACGCCGCGCCGGTCGTGGTCGCGCGCGGCTGTGACGCGATCGCGGCCTCGATCCGCGAACTGGCCGAGGATCATGGCGTGTCGGTGCTGCAATATCCCGAGCTGGCGCGCGCCATCTACTTTACCTCGCGCGCTGGCGAGATCGTCAATGAAGGCCTCTACATGGCGGTGGCGACGGTGCTGGCCTTCGTCTTCCGGGTCGAGAACAAGATGGCGACGGAAATGGACCGTCCATTCATTACCGTGCCCGAAGATCTGCGTTTCGATCCGGATGGAAAGAAATTGTAGAGAATTTGCTGATACTTGGCAGTTGATCGAAGAATTAGGGCGATGGTGAATTAAAGTTTAGCCACGCTTGTCCGTATTCTGTTTACGGGGACGCATTAGGATGGTGCGTCATGAACGAGTATTTTTCGCGTAGCGAGATTTCGCCAGTGGATCGGAGCGTCGTTCGCGCGCCGGTGCCGGCTGCGGCCGTTCAGCCGGTTTCAGCGACGGAATCTTCGACCGAGCAGGGCAACATGTCTGCCAGCGATGCGCGCAGGCAGGAGAGTTTTGCAGTTGATATCGTTGCGGTCGACGAAGATGCCGCCGGCGCCGCCGAATATGCGCGCATCCATGCCCGGATCGCCGATATCCTGGCCGATATGCGCGCCGGCCAAGGGGATGTGTCGGTCGATGGCGCATCGGCCGCCGTCCAGGCGATGATGCCGCAGCCCTTCATCTACATTCCGCTGCCGCCCGCCACGCGCGAGGCGGTGGAGCAGGCCGCCGATCTGGCCAAGCGGATCGCCCAGCAGGCCAGCTATGCCTATGCGGCTCAGGCGCATGTTGCGCGCGGAACCGTCGACCAGATCCTGTCCGCATCGGCGATCTGATCGCGGCCATGCCCGCTTTTTTGCGGGCTTTGCCATCAGCTTGAAAATCATTCCTAAACATCTTCGCGCTACGGCCGTTCTCTCATTTGAAAGGACGGCCCATGGCAACGACGACGACATCGGTAGGGAGCAGCATCCTGTCGGCGCTGGGTGCCAATTCGGGCATCGACACGAGCGCGCTCGTCACCAGCCTGGTCAGCGCGACCCGCGACCCGCGCCAGTCCGCGATCACCACCCAGCAGACGACCAACAATGCCCGCATCTCGGCGCTGGCGTCGGCCATCAGTTCGCTCGACACCTTCGCCGATGCGCTCACCAGCGTCCTGTCGGGAGCCGAATATACCGGCACGCCCAATTCGACCAACACCAACATCGCGTCGGTCAGCCTGCTGAGCGGCGGCACGCCGACGGGCATGCCGGCACAGCTGGTGGTGAAGTCGCTGGCGACCGCCCGCATCTTCGCCTCGGCCGCGACCAGCGGCGCCACCAGCAGCACGGCGGTCGGCACTGGCTCGCTCACCATCACGACGGCGGGCGGCAAGACCGCCACGATCACCGTCGATTCGAGCAATAACAGTTTCTCCGGCCTGGCTTCGGCGATCAACGCCGCCGACATCGGCGTGACCGCGAGCGTCGTCACCGATGCACAGGGCACGCGGCTAGTGTTCAAGGGCGAAACCGGCGCGGCCAATGATTTCACCATCACCAGCTCGGCTGACAGCTCGACCAGCGTTCTCGCCGGCCTCAACAGCAGCGCGATGACCTCGACGTCGGACCCGGCCAATGCGAAGATCACGCTCGACGGCACCGACTATGAATATGCCAGCAACACCATCGACGATGCGATCCCCTATCTGCGGATCGAACTGACCGCGGCGGACGTCAACAGCACGGTCAACCTGACCATGACGCAGCCGACCGCGACGATGAAGGATCTGCTGCAGGAATTTGTCGACGCCTATAATACGCTGATGAAGGCGCTGAACACGTCGACCTCGACCGGCACGGATTCGTCGACCGCGGGCGTCCTCAACGGTGTGTCGGCAGTGCGCGACATGAAGTCGCAGCTGTCGAAGATCACATCGACCCAGCTGGCCTCGACCGGCAGCTACAAGACGCTGGCCGATATCGGCATCGCGACCAACCGCGACGGCACGCTGACACTCAACACCGATACGCTGGACAAGGCGCTGGCCGCCGATCCGGCGGGCATCACCAAGATGCTCAATCCCGCCAAGTCGACCGCCGATAATCTGGGCCTGTCGGGCCTGATGGACAGCGTGCGCGACAATATCGAGCTGGACAACGGCCCGATCAGGGCGGCGCAGGACCGTTATGAGAAGCTGGCCGACAGCCTGACCGAACAGCTCGAAAAGCTGGACGAGGACATGGCCGACTATGAGGCGCGCCTGACTTCCATCTATTCGGCAATGCAGACCAAGCTGTCTGCGCTCAACGCAACCCAAAGCTATCTCCAGCAGCAGATCGATGCCTGGAACAAGAGCGACAGTTAATCGGGGACTTTGAAACATGTTCTATAATCACAGCTTTGCGGGTACGGCAGCGGCACGGCGCTATGCGGCGGTGCATTCGGGCAGCCGGATCGAGGGCGCCACGCCCCACGCGCTGGTCAAGATCCTGTTCGACGAACTGCTGATCGCGCTCGATGCCACGGCGCTGGCCGAACGCAATGGCGACCGGCTGAAGGTGTCCGACAAGCAGGCGCGCGCCATGTCGATTCTGTTCGCGCTGGAAGCGAGCCTCGACTTCGACAAGGGCGGCGACATTGCCACCGGCCTGGCGCGCATCTATCGCGAGGCCCGCCGCCTGCTGCTGGTCAGCGCCAAGGAGCATGATGCCGCGCCGGTCGAGCAGGCCCGCGCCATGGTCGGCGAGATTGCCGATGCCTGGAGCCAGATCGGCCAGCCCTGATCGCTCACGGCGCGATCAGTCCATAGGCTGTCGACTGGCCCGGTTGCGGGGTTGCACCCCCTTCCGGTGGCCTGTATAGGCGGCACTCGCACAAGGGCGGCCCGGCGGGGGCCGCCTTTTTGCGTTATATCCAATGCGCACGGACGCGCAGCATCAACCCAGAAAGGGAAGGCACATGTCGATTACGCCGCTCATGCCCGTTTACCCCCGGTGCGATGTGCGTCCGGTCCGAGGCGAGGGCTGCTACCTGATCGGGGAGCGCGGCGAGCGCTATCTCGACTTCGCCAGCGGCATCGCCGTCAATCTGCTGGGCCATGGCCACCCCAAGCTGGTGAAGACCATTGCCGATCAGGCTGCGACGCTGATGCATATCTCCAACCTCTACGGTTCGCCGCTGGGGGAGGAATTTGCGCAGAAGCTGGTTGATAATAGTTTCGCGGACACCGTCTTCTTCACCAATTCGGGTGCCGAAGCGGTCGAGTGCGCGATCAAGACCGCGCGCCGCTATCATTATGCCAATGGGCAAGCGCACCGGCACAAGATCATCAGCTTCGACAACGCCTTTCACGGCCGCACGCTGGGCACCATTTCGGCGACCAGCCAGCCCAAGATGCGCGATGGTTTCGAGCCGCTGCTGCCCGGTTTCCAGGTCGTGCCCTTCAACGATCTCGACGCGGCACTGGCCGCGATCGATGACAATACCGCCGGTTTCCTGCTGGAACCGGTGCAGGGTGAAGGTGGCGTGACCCCGGCAACCCAGGCATTCCTGACCGGCCTGCGCAAGGCGTGCGACGAGCATGGCCTGCTGCTGATCCTGGACGAAGTGCAGTGCGGCTATGCCCGCACCGGCACCTTCTTCGCCCATGAGCAATATGGCGTGACGCCGGACATCATGGCGGTGGCCAAGGGCATCGGCGCGGGCTTCCCGCTCGGCGCCTGTCTCGCCACCGAGGAAGCGGCCAAGGGCATGGTGTTCGGCACCCATGGTTCCACCTATGGCGGCAACCCGCTCGCCATGGCGGTGGGCATCGCGGTGCTGGAAGAGGTGCTGGCGGACGGCTTCCTGGAGCAGGTGACGGCGATGGGCGCGCGTCTACGCTCCGCGCTGGAGCAGATGATCCCAAACCATGACGACATGTTCGAGGATGTGCGCGGCATGGGGCTGATGCTGGGCGTCAAGATGAAGGACGCCTATGATGCGCGCGCCTTCGTCGGCCATCTGCGCGACCATCATGGTTTCCTGTCGGTATCGGCGGGCCAGAATGTGCTGCGCATCCTGCCGCCGCTCGTCATCGACGAAAGCCATATCGCCGAGTGCATCGAGAAGATTTCCGCCGGTGCGCGGAGCTTCGCGGACGCCAAGGCGGCCTGACCATTTAGTTTCCGTTCGCCCTGAGCGAAGTCGAAGGGTATCGCCGAGCAAAGCGAGGTGCCTTCACTTCGTTCAGGCGGGGGCTTCGACTTCGCTCAGCCTGAACGGGTTAGAGGTTGTTTCCAATGACCAAGCATTTCCTGAATCTCACCGATGCGGGCGGCGACGCGATCGCCGCGATGATCGCTGATGCCATCGATCGCAAGGCGGCACGGGCAGGCAAGCCCAAGGGCTGGGTCGACGCCGATGCGCCGCTCGCCGGCCACACGCTGGCGATGATCTTCGAGAAAAACAGCACGCGCACCCGCGTCAGCTTTGACATGGCGATCCGCCAGCTCGGCGGCAATTCGCTGATCCTGGACGGCGCGACCAGTCAGTTGGGACGCGGCGAGACCGTCGCCGACACGGCCCGCGTGCTCAGCCGCATGGCCGACGCGATCATGATCCGCACCGATGACCATGCCAAGATCGAGGAAATGGCCGAATATGCCAGCGTCCCGGTCATCAATGGCCTCACGGACCTGTCGCATCCCTGCCAGATCGTTGCCGACCTGCTGACCGTGGTCGAGCATGGCCTGGCGCTGCCCGGCAGCCAATGGGCGTGGCTGGGCGACGGCAACAACGTCCTCCACTCGATCGTCGAGGCCGCCGGCCTGATGAAGTTCGACGTGCGCATGGGCATCCCTGAGGGCTATGATCCCGATCCGTCCTTTGCCGCCGCAGCGCAGGCAGCGGGTTCGACCATCACCCTGACCCGCGATGCGGCGCAGGCGGTGGCCGGTGCCGACGTCGTGGTCACCGACACCTGGATCTCCATGGGCCAGGCCCATGCCGAGGCAAAGCTGGCGGCGATGATGCCCTATCAGGTGACGCCGGAGCTGATGGCGGGCGCCAAGGCCGACGCCAAATTCCTCCACTGCCTGCCCGCCCATCGCGGCGAGGAAGTGGTCGAGGCGGTGATCGACGGTCCGCAGTCGCTGATCTGGGACGAGGCGGAGAACCGCATCCATGCCCAGAAGTCGGTTCTGCTCTGGGCGCTTGGAAAGCTGTAAGCTCACCCTATATTCGGGCGAAATTTTCCGTTCGCCCTGAAAGATGACGGGGCCTGTCCTGCGCTGGGAAGCGGAGGACGGGCCCTCGCGGCTTTCGGGGCGGGTGGATCGGAAGGAAATATCGTGACCAGTAGCAATGTCGATCAGGCCCTTGGCTTCACCATCCCCTCGCGCCATGTGCGTGGCCGTTTCGTTCGGCTGGGGCCGGTGCTGGACCAGGTGCTGTCTGCCCATGCCTATCCCCCGGCGATCGAGCGGGTGCTGGCGTCCTCGCTGGTGCTGGGCGCGCTGCTCGGTAGCCTGCTCAAGGATGCCGGCGGCCAGTTGACCCTGCAGGCGCAGACCGAAAATGGCGTCGTCAGCCTGCTGGTGGCCGATTACAAGGGCGGCGAACTGCGCGGCTATGCCAAGTTCGATGCCGAACGGCTGGCGGAAATCGGCAGCGATCCGACCCTGTTCGGCCTGTTCGGCAAGGGCTATCTGGCGATCACCTTCGACCAGGCGGCGACCGGCGAGCGCTATCAGGGCATCGTGCCGCTGGACGGATCGTCGCTGGCCGAGGCGGCGGAGCATTATTTCTTCCAGTCCGAACAGATCCCCAGCATCGTCCAGATCGCGACCCGGCATGAGCCGGGCGAAGGCTGCGTCGCGGCGGGCCTGCTGCTCCAGCATCTGCCCGAGGGCGAAGTGGGGCGCGAGCGCCTGCATGTGCGCCATGACCATCCCGAATGGGAACATGTGCAGGCGCTGGCCGGCACGCTGCGCGACGAGGAACTGACCGATCTCGACCTGCCGCTGACCGACATCGCCTGGCGCCTGTTCCATGAGGAGGAAGAGGTGCGCGTCACCGAAACGACGGCGCTTGCCAAGGGCTGTCGCTGTGACCTTGCCCATATTCGCGATGTGATCGGCCGCTTCCCGGCCGACGAACGGGTGGCGATGGCGGACGAGAAGGGCATTATCGGCGTCGATTGCGCCTTCTGCTCGCGGTTGTTCCCGTTGGCGCTGGACAGTTTCGTCACCCATTGAAAGCTGGCGCGGGGCAATTGCGGCAGGGCCGTTCGCCCCGCGCTATCAAATTGCCGCAATTGCGCGGCACAACAGGATGAAGCATGGCGCCGCTCCCCGGCGCCGATGACAAGGTCTGGACGCAAGATGGCAAGGCTGGGGCTGCAGGCGCTGGGCGCCGCGGCGGCAATGATGATGGCAAGCTGGGCCGGGGCGGCGAATGCTCCGCAACTGGCTGCGCTCGCCAAGCTGGAAACGGGCGAATGGGAATTGCGCCTGCGCGATGATCCCACCGCGCCGCCCCGCCGCCTGTGCGTGACGATGCCGCATCAGTTGCTGGAGCCGGCCAATGCCGGCCCCGGCTGCAAGCCGTTCGTGGTCAGCGATGCGCCTGCTGCCGCCACCGTGACCTTCGATTGCGGTGCGGCCGGCAATGCGCGCACCGACCTGCGCGTCGAAACGCCGCGCCTCATCCAGATACGATCGCAGGGGATCAGCGACGGCGCGCCCTTTTCCAACATGGTCGAAGGGCGCCATGTCGGGGCATGCCGCTGACCGGCGGCCCCCTTGCACTGCAACATAACGAGGTCTAGCGCAGCATCATGGTCGCACAGAATGGAAAATTCGCCGTCGTCCTGCTTTCGGGCGGGCTGGATTCAATGGTCGCGGGCGGGCTCGCGCGCGAAGCGGGCTATCGCGTCCTGGCGCTGACGATCGATTATAATCAGCGCCATCGCGTCGAACTGCGCGCCGCGGCCAAGGTGGCGACGGCGCTCAATGCCATGTCGCATATCGTGCTGCCGCTCGACCTCACGGCCTTTGGCGGGTCGGCACTGACCGCCGACATCGAAGTGCCCAAGGGCGGCGTGGGCGACGAAATCCCCGTCACCTATGTGCCGGCGCGCAACACCATCTTCCTGTCGCTGACGCTGGGCCTGGCCGAAGTCGCTTCGGCCAGCGACATCTATATCGGCGTCAATGCACTCGACTATTCGGGCTATCCCGACTGCCGTCCCGAATTTATCGACGCGTTCCAGAAAATGGCGACGCTGGCGACCAAGGCGGGGGTCGAGGGCCATCCGATCCGCATCAATACGCCGCTGCAGTTCATGACCAAGGCGGACATCGTGCGCGAGGCGCATCGCCTGGGCCTGGATGCCGGGCTCAGTTGGTCCTGCTATGATCCGACGCCCGACAACAAGCATTGCGGCCTGTGCGACAGTTGCCGCCTGCGCTCGAAGGGCTTCGAGGAAGCAGGGCTGCCCGATCCCACCGTCTATGCGACGCGTCCTGGAAAGGCCTGACACATGACCTATGCGGTCAAGGAAATGTTCCTGACCCTGCAGGGCGAAGGGGTGCAGGCGGGGCGGCGCGCGGTCTTCCTGCGATTTGCCGGCTGCAACCTGTGGAGCGGGCGCGAGCAGGACCGGCGCGATGCCGTATGCCGCTTCTGCGATACCGATTTCGTCGGCACCGACGGTGATGGCGGCGGCAAGTTCGCGACCGCCGACGCGCTCGCCGATGCGGCATTCGCCTTCTGGGGCGAGGGGGAAGGCCCCTATATCGTCCTGACCGGTGGCGAGCCGATGTTGCAGGTCGACGATGCGCTGATCGACGCGCTCCATGCCCGTGGCTTCACCATCGCGATCGAAAGCAACGGCACCTTGCCGGCGCATCCGGGCATCGACTGGGTCTGCATCAGCCCCAAGGCGGGCAGCGACGTGGTCCAAGTGAAGGGCAATGAGCTGAAGCTGGTCTGGCCGCAGCCCGATGGCGGCCACAGCCTGGCCGATGTCGAGGCGATGGAGGGCTGGGGCTTCGACCATCTGCTGGTCCAGCCGCTCGACGATGCCCATGCCGTGGACAATGCCCGCGCGGCCATCGATCTGGTGATGGCCCGGCCGCGCTGGCGGTTGACGGTGCAGGCCCATAAATATCTGGGCCTGCGTTAAGTCTCCGTCAGATCAGGGCTGGACGCCTGCCTTCTGGTTCCACTGCTGGTGGCATTCGGGCAGCAGCACGCCCTTCTTCCAGCATTTGGCGTCGAGCGAGGGCAAAGCGAGCTGATAGTTCCAGCCCGGATCGCCATAATATTGCTCGCCGGCATGGACGAGCGACTTCTTGATCGAAGCCAGGCCCTGGCGCGCGACGACGTTGAGCTGGCCGCGATCGGCGAAGATCGCCTGGCGACCGACCGCCGCCGCCGCCTGGCAAAAGCCGCGTTGCGCCTGGACCGTCGAATAGCCCGAATAGATGCGGGTATTATACATGTCGGACGCCGACTGGCCGGGCTTGCCCTTGCCCTTGGTGCGCTGGAAATAGCTGAGCAGCGTCGCCTGCGCCGCGTCAAGTTCGGCGTCATGATGGGCGATCATGGCGTTGTAGTTGCTGACCGACAGCAGGGTCGGTTCGAACTGGCACTGCAGCGCGGCGACGTTGATCGCGGCGCGCAGGTTCCAGGTGAGGCCAGCCTTGATCTCGTCGGCCGTGGCGCCAGGCAGGCCCAGCGCGGTGGCGGCGGCTTCGTCCGTCAGGGCAGGGGCCGACATGTCGGGCGGCGACCAGAAGAATTGCGCGGTGGCCGGCTGCGCGGCGGCGAGCGACGCGGCAGCGATCGTCAGGGCGGCAAAGGCCTGGCGCGAGCGAAAACGGAACGTCATTGAATAAACCCTCTCAGCCGGGGTCTTGACGGCGCGAACGCCCCATACCCCCATAACGGCATCGACTATAGCGCGGCTGTATCGGAAGTGAACGGCAAAAGCCTCACTGATCCGACACGACTTCCTCATCATTGGCGGGTGCGGTCCCATTGTCCGCCTTGGCCGGGGCAGCGGCCTTGGGTTCGGTGCGGTTGTCCGGCAGGGCCAGGCTGGTGCCCTCGCTCTGCACGCCGTCCAGATCGGTCATGGCGTCGGTGGCGGTGCCATCGACCACTTCCATATCCTTCATCTGCACCGTGTTGCCGCTCTTTTCGCCGCCACCGCCGCAGCCTGCCAGCGGCATGCAGCCGATCAACAGGGCGGCAGTCATCATCCTTGCGTCAAGGCGCATCCGGGTCTCCATAACATGGCTCAACATGCCCGGCGGCCCCCCACCTGGCGAAGTGGCGGACCCTAGCGGGCGGTCCCGCATTGCTCAAGTCCCGTGCCGTCGCCCGATCCGCAGCGCCGCAGCCGGCCGAGAAAGGCGGGGAAATGCGCCTTGAGCGCGGCATCAAGGGCTTCCATCGAGGCATTGCGGCCCAGTGCGGCGATGCTGGTCACCGGAAACTCGCTGATCCCGCACGGCACGATGCCGCCAAAATGGGACAGGTCGGGATCGACGTTGATCGAAAAGCCGTGCAGCGTGACCCAGCGACGGACGCGGATGCCCAGCGCACCGATCTTCGCCTCGCGCCCCTGCCGGTCGTCGGTCCAGATGCCGATGCGCCCTTCGGCGCGGCGGGCGGCAATGCCCAGGTCGGCGAGCGCGTCGATCATCCAGCCTTCGAGATGATGGACGAAATTGCGCACATCCTTGCCGCGTTCGCGCAGGTCGATGTTGAGATAGCCGATGCGCTGGCCCGGCCCATGATAGGTGTAGCGGCCGCCGCGTCCGGCATCATGGACAGGAAAGCGCGGGTCGATCAGTTCGGCCGGATCGGCGCTGGTGCCGGCGGTGTAGAGCGGCGGATGCTCTAGCAGCCAGACGCGCTCGCGCGCATCGCCTTCATAAATGGCGGCGGCCCGCGCCTCCATATCGGCAAGGGCGGTCGGATAGTCGACGGGGGTAGCATCGCTGCGCCACTCGACGTCAGGAAAGGGCAGGGGATCGGTCATGGCGCTTCCTTGACTTGAGCGGGGCGAGCGATCAAGTCTCGGGCCGCATTTCGCAGGACAGGGGTAGGCATTAGATATGGCGGCAGTCTCGATCGGCAAGGCGTGGGAGGAGGCGGTTGCCTTCGTCGCCCGCGAAGCGTCGCTGCTCTTTCCCGTCGCGCTGCTGTTCCTGGCCCTGCCGGGGTTGATCCTGCAGGAAATGACGCCGCCGCAACTGGCCGAATGGATGGCCAATCCCCAGCGCACCGGCCTGCCCGATATTCCGCCGGGCTTTGCGCTGGCGACGCTGCTGGGCGTTATCATCATCTGGTTCGGATCGCTGACGCTGTTTGCGCTGGCGCTGCGGCCGGGCATCAGCGTGGGGGAGGCGTTGCGCCTCGGCTTCGCGCGACTGCCTGTGCTGCTGGGCACAGCCTTGCTCGCCATGTTCCTGATCGGCGGGCTGATGCTGGCCGCGATTTTGGTCGCCGTTCTGGCCAGCCTGGTCTCGGAGTCTGTGGGCACCAGCATCGGCGCTATCCTCGGCGCCTTTGTCGGCGGCGCCACGATCTTCGCCAGCGTCCGGCTGATGCTGCTCAATCCGGCGGTGATCGACGGCAATCAGGGGGTGGTGCCCTCGCTGCGCCATGCCTGGGTGCTGACGCGGGGCTGCTTCTGGCGGTTGCTGGGCTTCATCATCCTGATCACCCTGCTGTCGGGCATTGCCAGCATGGCGGCGCAGACGATCTTCGGTGCGCTCGCTGGCCTTGCCGCTGGGCCGGAGGCCGCCCGGTTGGTGGGCGGCGTCGCCTCGGCGGCGGTATCGACGGTGATCCAGGTCTATATGCTGGTGATGCTGGCCCGCATCTATCGTCAGGCGTCGGCGGGCTGACCGAACATCGGAATCTGCGGCGCCGCGTCGGGCGGCAGCAGGCCCAGCAGGCGCGGATCGGCGAAGGTTTCGATCTCCCGGCCATAAGGCGTGAAGCCCGACTTGATGTAGAAGCCGAGCGCCGCCGGGCTGTCGAGCGTGCAGGTATGGACCCAGAAGCGCTCCACCCCCTTGCGCCAGGCGAGTGACTTGGCCTGCGCCATCAGCCATTTGCCAAGGCCCTTGCCGTTGAGCGAGGGCACCAGCCCGAAAAAGGCCAGCTCGCATTGTGACGGGCTGCGGAAATCCAGCTCCAGCAGGCCGACCTCCACCCCGCGCGGATCGGTGACGGCATAGACCTCGACCAAGGGATCATGCAGAATGGCCGCGAGCTGATCGTCCGGCATCACCAGCCGCGAGAACCACAGCCATGGCTCGCCCACGCGGCGGAACAGGGCGCGATAGGCGGCAAGGTCCGGCGTCTTCCACGGCACCAGCCGCAGCGGCGCGGGCGGGATCGGCGCGGGTTTTGGCCGTTCGCGCATTTCCAGATGGGTGACGATGGTCGCGATCTCGCGCGGATCGACCGGGGTCAGCGCCATCGGGTCAGCTCCAGCTCGCCATCGGCGGCAGGCTCATCAGGATCGCGTCGATATTGCCGCCGGTCTTGAGCCCGAACAGGGTGCCGCGGTCATGAACCAGGTTGAATTCGGCATAGCGGCCGCGCCATTCCAGCATGGTGCGATACTCTTCCTCGCTCCACGCCTCGTTCATCCGCCGCCGTACGATCGGCGGGAAGGCGGCCAGGAAAGCATCGCCGACATCGCGGGTGAAGGCGAAATTGGCGTCGAACGCGGCATCGTCCGCGCAGTCGAGATGATCGTAGAAGATGCCGCCGACGCCGCGATGCACGCCGCGATGGGGGATGAAGAAATAGTCGTCCGCCCAGGCCTTGAAGCGCGGATAAAAGGCCGGATCATGGGCGTCGCAGGCGGCCTGCAACACCGCATGGAAATCCGCCGTATCCTCGTCGCGCGGCAGGGGCGGATTGAGGTCTGCGCCGCCGCCGAACCAGGTCTTGCTGGTGTTGAGGAAGCGGGTGTTCATGTGGACGGACGGCACATGCGGGTTCGCCATATGCGCGACCAGGCTGATGCCGGTGGCGAAAAAGGCCGGATTGTCGGCCGCGCCATGGATGGTCTGGGCAAAGCCGGGGGCAAGATCGCCGGTCACCGTCGAGACATTGACGCCCACCTTCTCGAAGACCTTGCCCTTCATCACCCCGCGCACGCCGCCACCGCCTTCGCCCGGCGCCACGCCGTCGGCCTCGCGGTCCCAGGGGGTGTAGGCGAAGCTGGCGTCGCTGCCGGCTTCGCGCTCGATCGCCTCGAACTCTGCGCAGATCCGGTCGCGCAGCGATTCGAACCAGGTACGGGCCGCCTGCTGCTGCGGGTTCAGGGTGAAGCGTATGTCAGGCGTCATGCGGGGAAGCTCCCGGTCTGGCGAAGGGCCTCGGCAACGGCGATGCCGGTGGAAACGGCGATGTTGAGCGAGCGGAAGCCCGGCGCCATCGGAATGCGCACGCGAATATCGGCCAGATCGCGGACATGATCGGGCACGCCCGCGCTTTCCGATCCCATCAGCAAGACATCGTCACTGCGAAATGTCACGTCGGGCAGCCGTTCCGACGCGTGGCTGCTCATCAGCAGCAAACGGCGGCCGGCGGCCCGTCTTTCGGCATCAAATGCCTCGAAATTGGCGTGGCGCACGACTTCGGCCGCTGCGCCATAATCCATTGCCGCGCGCTTCAGCCGGGCGTCGGAAAAGGCGAATCCGGTCGGCATGATGATGTCGACGGGCACGGCAAAACAGGCGGCGAGGCGCAGGATGGCGCCGACATTGCCGGCGATTTCGGGCTGGTAGAGAGCGATACGCATGGCTGTCGCATAATGCAGCGCGGCGATTTGTCATAGTCTGGATGACTTTGCGGTTGGCAAAGCCCTGACAGTCCGGTTATCAGACCTTTGACCCACGCCGGGGGGAGGCGGGGTATACCCTAACTCCCTTGATAATCAGGATCACTCAAGGCATTCCGGCGTGAATAGGGAAGTCTTGCAAGGGTAGAGGTGCATGGCGAACTCAGAACAAGTTGACGGGCAGGGTCTATCCGGCGAAGACGGAGTGCGTCGCCGCGATTTCATCAATATCGCTGCGGTGAGCTTCGCAGGGGTGGGCGCCGTTGGCGTCATTCTCCCGCTCATCGATCAGATGAACCCCAGCGCCGACGTATTGGCGCTCGCATCGACCGAGGTCGATCTTTCCGCGATCCAGCCGGGCCAGGCGATCAAGACGACCTTCCGGTCGCAGCCGCTGTTCGTTCGCCAGCTCACCGACAAGGAAATTGCCGAGGCCGACAAGGTCGACCCGTCCACGCTGCGCGATCCGCAGACGCTGGCGGAACGCACCGTCGACGGCAAGAAGCAGTGGCTGATCACCATGGGCGTCTGCACCCATCTGGGCTGCGTGCCGCTGGGCGCGGGCGAGGGCGAAAATCGCGGCGAATTCGGCGGTTATTTCTGCCCTTGCCACGGTTCGTCCTATGACACGGCCGCCCGCATCCGTAAGGGGCCTGCCCCCAAGAATCTGGAAGTGCCGAAGTATAGCTTCACTTCCGACACTGCCATTCTTGTGGGTTGAGGGGGACCGTCATGAGCTTTCCATGGGCTGAACATTATACCCCCAAGCATCCGCTGATGCAGTGGGTCGACGAGAAGCTACCGCTGCCGCGCCTCGTCTACAATGCTGTCGGTGCCGGCTATCCGGTGCCGCGCAACCTCAATTATTTCTGGAATTTCGGTGTGCTTGCCGGGCTGGCGCTGGTGATCCAGATCGTCACCGGCGTGGTCATGGCGATGCATTATGGCGCCAACACGCTGGTCGCCTTCGGCACCGTCGAACAGACGATGCGTGACGTGAATGCGGGCTGGCTGATGCGCTATGCCCATGCCAACGGCGCCAGCTTCTTCTTCATCGTCGTCTATCTGCACATTTTCCGCGGTCTCTATTTCGGTAGCTACAAGGCGCCGCGCGAGATGGTCTGGCTGCTCGGCCTCGTCATCTTCCTGCTGATGATGGCGACCGCCTTCATGGGCTATGTCCTGCCCTGGGGGCAGATGAGCTATTGGGGCGCCAAGGTCATTACCGGCCTGTTCGGCGCGATCCCGGTGGTGGGCGAGCCGATTCAGACCTGGCTGCTGGGCGGTTTTGCTCCCGGCAATGCCTCGCTGAACCGCTTCTTCTCTCTCCACTTCCTGCTGCCTTTCGTGATCGCGGCCGTGGTGATCCTGCATATCTGGGCGCTGCATATTCCCGGTTCCTCCAACCCGACCGGTGTCGAGGTGAAGGGCCCCCAGGATACCGTGCCCTTCCATCCCTATTATACGGCGAAGGACGGTTTCGGGGCGGGCGTCTTCCTGATCCTGTTCGCGATCCTGCTGTTCTTCGCGCCCAATTATCTGGGCCACCCGGACAATTATATCGAGGCGAACCCGCTCTCGACCCCGGCGCATATCGTGCCCGAATGGTATTTCTGGCCCTTCTACGCGATCCTGCGCGCCTTCACCGTCGACTTCTTCTTCGTGCCGGCCAAGCTGCTGGGCGTGCTGGCGATGTTCGCATCGATCCTGCTGCTCTTCTTCCTGCCCTGGCTCGACACCTCGCCGGTGCGCTCGGGCAGCTATCGCCCGACCTTCAAGACGTTCTTCTGGATCCTGGTGCTCGACGTGCTGATCCTGGGCTATTGCGGCGGTGCGCCGGCGGAAGAGCCCTATGTGATGATCAGCCAGGTCGCCGCGGCCTATTATTTCGCGCATTTCCTGATCATCCTGCCGATGATCGCGCGTTTCGAAAAGCCGCTGCCGCTGCCCAATTCGATCACCGAAGCGGTACTGGCCAAATATGCCAAGGCTGACGGCGAAACCGCCGCAGTCCCGGCCGAATAAGGGGGAAGACAAGCATGGTACGCATCGGCGCATTCCTTGTCGGCCTCTTCTTCGCCGGCTGGCTGCTCATCTCCTTCCTCGTGGGTGCCTATTCCTACGTGGTGGAGCCTCCGGCCAAGACGGTGGAGCATGAGTTCCACCTGGCCCCCAAGCATGTCTCCTTCTCGTTCGACGGGCCGCTGGGACGTTATGACAATCAGCAACTCCAGCGCGGCTTCCAGGTGTTCAAGGAGGTCTGCTCGGCCTGCCACAGCCTGAAGTTCGTCGCCTTCCGTGACCTGGCCGGCATTGGCTATAACGAGGCGGAGATCAAGGCGATCGCCAAGAACTGGGCGATCAAGACCCCCAGCGTCGATCCGGCGACGGGTGAGGCCTCGACCCGCGATGGCATTCCGGCCGATTATTTCCCGTCCCCCTTCGCGAACAATGTCGCGGCGGCGGCGGCGAACAATAATGCGATCCCGCCGGATCTGTCGCTGATGACCAAGGCGCGCCATCATGGTTCGGCCTATGTCTATTCGCTGCTGACGGGCTTCCAGGAACAGCCGGCCGAACTGCTCAAGCATTTCCCGGATGCCAAGACGCCCGAGGGGCTGCACTTCAACCCCTATTTCGCCAACCTGAACCTTGCCATGGCGCCGCCGCTGTCGGCTGATGGCCAGGTGACCTATGGCGACGGCACCAAGCCGACCATCGACCAGATGTCGCAGGACGTGGCCGCTTTCCTTACCTGGACGGCCGAGCCGAAGCTGGAAAATCGCCGCCGCGCGGGCGTGGCGACCATCCTCTTCCTGCTGATCGCCACGGGCCTTGCCTATATGGCCTATCAGAATATCTGGGCGGACAAGAAGAAGGCGGCCTGACCGCACCTCTGCCCGATGGCATGAAAGAAAGGGCGCGCTTCCTTGTCGGGAGCGCGCCCTTTCCTTATGGGGCTTCAACCATGAGCATCGACAGTCTGACCGCGCTGGTCCGCACCATCCCCGACTTCCCCAAGCCGGGCATCCAGTTCCGCGACATCACGACCCTGTTGGCCGACGGGCCGGGTCTGGCCGAACTGATCGACCAGATGGCGAAGGTGGCAGGACCGCTCGACCCCGACCTGATCGTCGGCGTGGAGGCGCGTGGCTTCATCCTCGGCGCTGCGCTGGCGCTGAAGCTGGGCAAGGGTTTCGTGCCCGTCCGCAAGAAGGGCAAGCTGCCGGGCAAGACCGTCGGCATCGACTATGTGCTGGAATATGGCACCGACCGGCTGGAACTGCATGAAGGACAGGTGCAGCAGGACGCGCGCGTGCTGCTGGTCGACGATCTGATCGCCACCGGCGGGACGGCGCAGGCCGCGGCGCGGTTGCTGCGCGAGCAGGGCGCGCAGGTGCTGATGGCGTTGTTCGCGATCGACCTGCCGGACCTGGGCGGGCTTGCCGCGCTGGAGCAGGACGGTGTCCCCTCGCGCGCGATCCTGTTGTTCGAGGGCGACTGATCCGGTCTAGGCGCCGGTTGTCGCCGGCGCCCTTTCGCGCCATGATGCGCCGATCCGATGACGAGGAGCATATGGCCGCTACTTCCCGCTTCCTCCACCGGTTCGGCGGCTGTGTGGCGCCGCTGCTGCTATCGGCCTGTGCGACGCCGGCACCCTATCGGGAATTGTCCTGTAGCGCGGCAGTCGCGCCCGCGCTCGCCGCCCCGGATGCACAGCGGATCACCACCACCCTGTCGGTGCTGACCTATAATATTGAGGGGCTGGGCTGGCCGGCACGCAGCGGACGGGGGCCGTCCCTTGACCAGATAGCGGAGCGACTGGCCGCCATGCGCGCGGCGGGAACGGCGCCCGACGTGGTGCTGTTCCAGGAAATGTTCAGCGGATCGGCGAAGCAGGCGGTGGCCGATACCGGCTATCCGGCGATCGCCGCCGGCCCGCATCGCACGACCCGCGCGCGCGGGTCGACCAAGGACAAGCTGCCCGGCAAGTCGCATATCAACCGGGGCGAGATTGGTATCCATTTTTCCGGCAGCGGTCTGGCGGTCGCCTCCCGCTATCCGATTCTCCTGACACAGAGGCGCGCCTATGGGCGCAAATCCTGTGCGGGCCTCGATTGCCTGTCGAACAAGGGGATCGTGCTGGCCCGCATCGCCATGCCCGGCGTGCCGACGCCGATCGACATCTATGACACCCACATGAACTCGCGCGGGGCCTCCCGCGCGCCCGGACCGCGCAACCTCGCCGCCCATGAACGGCAGGCGCTCGAAGCCTCGGCCTTCATCGATGCCAGCCATGACGACGCCTATCCGCTGATTTTTGGTGGCGATTTCAACATGCGCCATTCCGAACCGCGCTGGGAGAATTTCTCCCGCTATCAGGCGCTCAACCTGGTCCATCGCGTCTGCGCCGATGCGGCGTCAGGCTGCGATGTGCGCATGTCCTGGGATGGCGACGAACCCTGGATGGATACGCAGGATCTGCAATTCTTCTGGCCCGGTGACCGGGTCTCGGTTCGCCCGATCCGGGTGGAGGCGATGTTCGATGGCGGGCCGAGCGGGCCGCAACTGTCCGACCATGATGGCTTCCTTGTTACCTATGAACTGTCCTGGCCGCGCGGCGCCGCGCGCCAGCCGGGCGGCTGTTAAAGCGCCTCGCCCAGGGCATCGACGGCCACCGCCAGCTTCTCGTCGATCAGCGAGAGCAACTGCGTCCAGCCGAGCATGTCTTCAAGCTCGCCCGGCCCATCGGAAATGCCGCGCAACCCCATCAGCGGCACGCCGAAGCGCTGGCAGGCGCGGGCAATCGCAAAAGTTTCCATGTCGACCATGTCGGCGTCGATCGCGGCATATTCCTCGCCGCCTACGACATTGGCGCCGGTCGACAGTCGCAGGGCGCGGATTTCGAGCGGCGTGACCAGCGGAATGTCGACCGGATGGTCGATCAGCGGCGTCACCCCCTTGGTGAACCCCAGGCGCGACGCATCCATGTCGCGCCAGGAGACGCTGGCGACCTGATAGACCTCGCCCAGCATGCCCACCCGCGACCCGGCGGAGCCTAGTGACACCACCAGATCGGGCAGGGTGCCCGCCTGCGCCATCCGGTCGAGCGTCACGGCCATGGCCAGTGCCGCCTCGACAGGGCCGACGCCGGTCATCAGCGGGGTGATCCGGGCTTGCAGATGCGGGCCATATTCGGCGTCGATCGCCATCACGAACAGCAGCCGCCGTCCGCCCATCATCCCACATGTCGCCGTCATCTGCTGGTCTCCGTCTCGCTGCTGCGCGTCATAGCCGGAAAAGCGCAAAAAATAAGGCCTCGGAAATCCGGAGACTTCCAAGGCCTTATCATGGTGGGCGTGGCAAGGATTGAACTTGCGACCCCTGCGATGTCAACACAGTGCTCTACCACTGAGCTACACGCCCGCCGTGGAGGGGGCCAATAACGGGGGTCGGTGACTCGCGCAAGCGCTAAATGACACTTTTTTGTAGAAACTTTTCCAACCCGCTGGACAGGGGGTGGGGAGGCCATATGCTGCGGTGCAAATAAGGGGGGACGCAAAAACATCATGTTGCCTACGCCATCGACGCCGACGGAACCGGTTCGGCCGCTCCCCTTCTATCGCCATCTCTACTTCCAGGTGCTGGTGGCGATCGCGCTGGGCGTGCTGCTGGGCCATTATTTCCCGGCGACGGGCGAGGCGATGAAGCCGCTGGGCGATGCCTTCATCGCGCTGGTGCGGATGATCATCGCGCCGGTCATCTTCCTGACGATCGTCACCGGCATTGCCGGAATGAAGGAACTGGGCGCGATCGGCCGGGTCGCGGCCAAGGCCTTTGCCTATTTCCTGACCTTCTCCACCCTGGCGCTGATCGTCGGCCTGATCATCGCCAATGTCGTGCAGCCTGGCGCCGGGCTCAACATCGATCCGGCGACCCTGGATGCCAGCAAGATCGCCGATTATGCGCAGCAGGCGCATGATCGCACGCTGGTCGCCTTCCTCCTGAACGTCATTCCCGCGACCTTGGTGTCGGCGGTGGCCGACGGGCATAATATCCTGCAGGTGCTGTTCGTCGCGATCCTGTTCGGCATCGCGCTCAGCATGATCGGGGAGAAGGCCGAGCCGCTGATGACGGTGCTGGAATCGGCCAGTCTCGCCATCTTCAAGCTGGTATCCTTCCTGATGAAGGCGGCGCCCTTCGGCGCGTTCGGCGCGATGGCCTTCACCGTCGCCAAATATGGCGTCGGGACGCTCGCCAACCTCGCCGGGCTGGTCGCGACCTTCTACCTCACCTCGCTGCTGTTCGTGCTTGTCGTGCTGGGGACGGTCGCCTGGTTCGCCGGCTTCAACATCCTGCACCTGATCCGCTATCTGCGCGCCGAACTGCTGCTGGTGCTGGGCACCTCCTCGTCGGAAGCGGCTTTGCCCAGCCTGATCGAGAAGATGGAGCAGGCGGGGTGCCGCAAGTCGGTGGTCGGGCTGGTGGTGCCGACTGGCTACAGCTTCAACCTCGACGGCACCAATATCTACATGACGCTGGCGGCGCTGTTCATCGCGCAGGCGACCAACGTGCATCTGAGCCTGGAGGAGCAGATATTGCTGCTGCTGGTGGCGATGCTGTCGTCCAAGGGCGCGGCGGGCGTGACCGGCGCGGGCTTCATCACCCTGGCCGCCACCCTGTCGATCGTGCCGTCGGTGCCGGTCGCGGGCATGACCCTGATCCTGGGCGTCGATCGCTTCATGAGCGAATGCCGCAGCCTCACCAACTTCGTCGGCAATGCGGTGGCGACGGTGGTGGTGTCGGTCTGGGAAAAGGGTCTGGATCGCGAGCGCTTCGCGGCGGCCATGGCGGGCAAGCCGCTGCCGCCGCTGGGGCAAGGCGCGGATGAGGCCGAAGCGCTCAGCTAAGGCCGGTCAGCGTCTCGCTGCCGAACATCCGTTCGACTTCCAGCACCAGGTCGCGCAGGTGGAAGGGCTTTGACAGCACCTTCGCCTGCGGCACCGCCTTGCCGGCCTTCAGCGTCACTGCGGCAAAGCCGGTGATGAACATGATGCGGGTCTGGGGCGCGACATTGGCGGTGTGCTGCGCCAGTTCGATGCCGTCCATCTCGGGCATGACGATGTCGGTCAGCAACAGGTCGAACCGATCCGATTCGATATGCGGCACGGCCTGGGTGCCGGTGGCGACCGCCACCACCTCATAACCCGACTTTTCCAGCGCCCGCGCCAGATAGGCGCGCATGCTGTCATCATCTTCCGCCAGCAGGATTCGAACCATTGACCCCAAATTTCCTGTAAGCCGTCTTCCGCGGCGCCCCTTGCCTTGCCCACAGACTGGCAAGCCGTTCGGATATATGCGACAAGGATTAAAGATTATCCAGCCGACCAAATTTTTCCACGGCCGGTGAAAGGAATGGCGTTGGATCATTTTGGTACGTGTCCGCCAACCGAATCGACGGCGGCCTATGATCTTCATGGTCCTGCTCTTCCCAATGGTCCTTTGATTGTGTCCGTGCCCCATGCCGGGCGCGACTATTCCCCTGAATTGCTCGCTCTGGCGCGGGTGCGGCCAGAGGTGCTGCGTCGGCTGGAGGATCGCTGGGCCGACATGCTGGCGGGGCCGCTGGTCGCGCGGGGCTACAGCGTGCTGGTCGCCCGCGCGCCGCGTGCGATGATCGACCTCAACCGGCATGAGCGGGAGCTGGATCCGGTGATGGTGACCGGCCTGCCCCGCGACCAGCCGCTGCAGAGCAGCGCCAAATTGCGCGGCGGGCTGGGCCTCATTCCCCGTCGCCTGCCCGGCGCCCTGGAATTGTGGCAGCGCCCCATCCCCTGGGAAGAAGCGCGGCGGCGGATCGAGACGGTGCATCGGCCCTATCATGCCCGGCTAGCACAGATGATGACGGCGGCGCGGGAGCGGCATGGTCATGCCATCCTGATCGACCTGCATTCCATGCCGCCGCTGCCGCCACCGGCCGCCGGACAGGCTGCCCCGGCGCTGGTGCTGGGCGATCGCTTCGGCCGCAGCGCCGCGACACGGCTGATGATGCTGGCGGCCGATGTCGCGGCCGGGCATGGCGTGCTGACCTCGCAGAACCATCCCTATGCCGGCGACCATCTGATCGAGCGGCATGGCCGGCCGGAGCGCGATTTCCATGCGCTGCAGCTGGAGGTGGACCGTGCCCTCTATCTCGACGTCACGCTCGACCGGCCGGGACCGGGACTGACGCGGATGCAGGGCATGGTGGCAGCGATTGCCGAGGCGCTGGCGAACGAACTGCCGCGCAGCTACGCGATGGCGGCGGAATGATTTAGTCGTTCATCACCAGCCGCGCGCCGGCGACGCTCAGATGATGGGAATCGAAATAGAGCGGCTTGCCGTCATGGATGATGGCGCAGCGGCGGGCGTCGCATAGCCGCGCCATCGGATCGATCAGCGTCACGCCCCGAGCCTGCCATCGCGCGAACAGCGCGCGCAGATTGCGGGTGCGGGCCTCGATCATGGCGCGGTCTACACCCTGGGCCTGGCCCATTTGTCCGGCGCGGGCGAGATGGGCCAAATGGCGTGGCACGTCGAAAGGCTGGGGCGGCACCGGTCCGATCAGGATGACCTGCCGTCCTTCGGCGCGCAGCGCATGGATGGTGGCGTCGAGTTTTGCCACGAAGGCGGGATCGTCAAATTCGCTATTGGCCCAGAAGGCGGCGAGATAGACGCGGCGGATGCCCGGATCGGCACGGATCGCGGCAAAGGCGGCCTGGTTGGCGCGGGCGCAGCGGGCATCCTTGGGCGCGTCATAGCCCAGCACCGGCGGGCAACTGGAGGTGGTCCGCTCGATCAGGGCGCGGCCTTCTGCCCTGGCCCTGAGCGACAGGGCATAGGCCATTTCCACGCCATGGCTGTCGCCCCAGAGCAGGGCGTCGGGCCGGACCTTGGCACCGAGAATGCAGGGCTGGGCACCGCGGGCGAACGTGTCGTGGCAGGCCTTGCGCGCGGGGCTGATGTCAGTGCGGCCGGCGGCGAGTTGCAGCACCTGCGGCGCAAAGCGCTGCGGCCAGCCGCCCATCGCCAGCAGCGCCAGCGACAGGAGGCAGAGCAGCGCCATGGCGCCGCCGGTGAACTGGAAGATGCGCCGGGCGGGGATGCGGCGGGCATCGCGGAAGGGACGCTCGACGAAGCGCCAGGAGAGGATGGCAGCGATGAAGGAGGTGGCCACGACGGCACTTGCCGTCCAGCCGGTCAGGGCCGCATCGGTCGCATATTCGGTGAAGACGATCAGCGGCCAGTGCCACAGATAGAGCGAGTAGGAGATGAGGCCCACGCCGACGAAAGGGCGCAGGCTGAGCAGGCGCCCGACGCTGGTGCCCGGCGCGCTGTGGAGCAGCAGCACCGCGCCCAGCACCGGGGGCAGGGCGGTGATGCCGGGGAAGACGGTCTCGCGCGTGTAGAAGATGACAGCGAAGGCGACAGATAGAAGGCCACTCCACGCGAGCGCCTCCCGCAGCCAGCGCGTGTGCGCTGGCGGGATGGCGCCGAGCGCCAGCAAGGCGCCCGCAAATAATTCCCAGGCGCGGGTGGGCAGCAGATAGAAGGTGAAGCCGCTGGTGTCGCGCTGAAGCGCGATCGCCAGTGCCAGCGACAGCGCAGCGATCGCGCCGACGATCAGGCCGCGCCAGCGGGCGGCAAAGCGCGCGACCAGCATCAGCAGGATCGGAAAGCCGATGTAGAATTGCTCCTCCACCGCCAGCGACCAGCTGTGGAGCAGGGGCTTTACGTCGGCGCCGCCGGCGAAATAGCCGGTGTCGGTGAAGAACCAGAGGTTGGAGGCGAACAGCGTGGCGGCGAGCGCGGATTTCGGCACGCCTTCTATATCGCCGGGCAGATAGAGCCAGCAGGCCGCCGCCAGCACGGCCAGGATCATCAGGCTGAGCGCCGGCATGATCCGGCGGAAGCGGCGTTCGTAGAAATGGACGAGCGAGAAGCGCTGTTCATCCACCTCGCGTGCGATGATGCCGGTGATGAGGAAGCCGGAGATCACGAAGAAGATGTCGACGCCGACATAGCCGCCGGAAAAGCCTGGCACATGGGCATGGAAGAGCAGCACCGGCAGGATGGCGATGGCGCGCAGCCCGTCAATGTCGCGGCGATAGCGACCCGCCGCGATCATGCTGCTTTCCTGTGGTGCCGACCCATGCATGGCGCTGTCCTAGCGCGAAAGCCCTGCGATTTGCTTTACCATTTTGCCGTCGTTGACAGCGGCATTGCGGGTGATATGATCCAATGTATATCATAAATGGGTGAGGATCATGCGCGATTACGCCACGGCGGACTTCTACAAGGATGTGGATCTGGTCGATGATCCCCATGCCTATTTCGACTTTCTGCGTGCCCAGGGGCCGGTGACGCGGCTGCCCCATCGCAATGTGGTGGCGGTGACGGGCTATGAGGAAACGGTGCAGGTGATGCTCGATACCGAGCATTTTTCCAGCATCAACGCCGTGACCGGGCCAATGACGGACCTGCCGTTCACGCCGCAGGGCGACGATATCGCGGCGGAACTGGAGGCGGCGCGACCCAAGATCGCCTTCGCCGACCAGATCGTGACGGAAAGCGGCACCCGCCATGCCAAGTTGCGATCGGTGATCGGCAGCCTGTTCACACCCAGCCGCTTGAAGGCGCTGGAGCCATCCCTCTATGCGACCGCCGACAGCCTGATCGACGAATTTGCCGTCGATGGTAAGGTCGATCTGGTGCGCCAATATGGCGGCCCCTATGCGACGCTGGTGATCGCCGACCTGCTGGGCATCCCGGCCAAGGGGCGTGCGGCCTTCCGCGTCCTGCTGGAGGGGGCGGTGCCGGCCCAGATCGACGGATCACCCGAGGATCTGAAGCACAATCCGCTGGTCGGTCTTGGCAAGCATATGTTCCGCTACATCGCCTGGCGCCGCTTCCAGAACCATCCGGCGGTGCTGCCGGTGCGCCGGCTGCTGGGCGCGGACACGGGGAAGAAGGACATATTGACGACGCTGGCGCTGGCGAAGTTCCCGGATGGGACGAACCCGACCCTGGTCGATCTGACGGCGATGGCGGCCTTCCTGTTTGGTGCGGGGCAGGACACGACCAACCGGCTGCTGGCCAACGCCTTCCGCATCATCGCCATCCGGCCGGATATCCAGGCGCAGTTGCGCGCCGACCCCAAGCGCATCCCCAATTTCCTGGAGGAGGTGCTGCGCTATGACGGGTCGGTGAAGAGTGGCGGGCGCATCTGCACACGGACGACGGAGCTGGGCGGGGTCGAGATCAAGGCGGGGACGACGATCCTGATGTCGCACATGGCCGCCAATCGCGATCCGCGCCGCTTCGACAATCCGGCGCAGTTCGACATGGATCGGCCGCGCGCCAAGGAGCATCTGGCCTTTGGCCGGGGCGCCCATACCTGCATCGGCGCGCCGCTGGCCCGGCGCGAGGTGGCGGTCAGCATCGAACGGCTATTGGCGCGGATGGGCAATATCCGCCTGTCCCCGGCCCATCATGGGGCGGGTGAGGCGCTGCGCTTCGATTATGAGCCCACCTATATATTGCGGGCGCTGCGGCACCTGCATCTGGAGTTCGATCCGATCGCGGATCCCGGCTGAACAGGGAGCAGAGGCCGGATGAGCCGGCCCCTCCTTGCGATTCGGAGGGGCCGGTTCCTTTTTCGTCAGGCCGCGGCGCGGCGTTCCTTCAGTTCCTCGTTCAGCATTTCTGCCAGCAGGAAAGCCAGTTCCAGGCTCTGCGCCGCGTTGAGGCGGGGGTCGCAATGGGTGTGATAGCGATCAGCCAGGCCTTCGTCGGTGATCGCGATCGCACCGCCGGTGCATTCAGTGACATTCTGGCCGGTCATTTCGGCATGGATGCCGCCGCCAAACGTCCCTTCGGCGCGATGCACGGCAAAGAAGCCGCGCACTTCGGCCAGGATGCGGTCGAACGGCCGCGTCTTGTAGCCATTGGCCGCCTTGATGACATTGCCGTGCATCGGGTCGCAGGACCAGACCACCGAATGGCCCTCGCGCTTCACCGCGCGCACCAGCTTGGGCAGGCCGGCCTCGATCTTGTCATGGCCATAGCGGGTGATGAGCGTGATGCGCCCGGCTTCCCGCTTCGGGTTCAACAGGTCGAGCAGGCGCAGCAATTCGTCCGGCTCCAGGGTGGGGCCGCACTTCATGCCGATCGGGTTGCCGATGCCACGCAGATATTCGACATGCGACGACCCTTCGAAGCGGGTGCGGTCGCCGATCCACAGCATGTGCGCCGAGGTGTCATACCAGTCGCCGGTCAGGCTGTCCTGACGGGTCAGCGCCTGTTCGAACGGCAGCAGCAGCGCCTCATGGCTGGTGTAGAAGCTGGTGCCACCAAGCTGGGGCACGCTGTCCGCGTCCAGGCCACAGGCGCGCATGAAGTCGAGCGCCTGGCCGATCTGGTCGGCCATCGCCTCGAACTTCGCGGCCCAGGGGCTGCGACCCATGAAATCGAGCATCCAGCCATGCACCCGGTCGAGGCTGGCATAGCCGCCGGTCGAGAAGGCGCGCACCAGGTTCAGCGTCGCTGCCGACTGGTTATAGGCGCGGATCATCCGCTGCGGATCGGGCTCGCGCGCTTCAGGGGTGAAGGCGATGTCGTTGACATTGTCGCCGCGATAGCTGGGCAATTCCACGCCGCCGATCGTCTCGGTATCGGCCGAGCGGGGCTTTGCGAACTGGCCCGCCATGCGGCCGACCTTCACCACCGGCAGCTTCGAGGCGAAGGTCAGGACGACCGCCATCTGCAGCAGCACGCGGAACGTGTCGCGGATATTGTTCGGATGGAACTCGGCAAAGCTCTCGGCGCAGTCGCCGCCCTGCAGCAGGAAGGCTTCGCCGTTCGCGACGCGGCCAAGATCGGCCTTCAGATTCCGTGCCTCGCCCGCAAAGACGAGGGGCGGAAACTGGCCAAGCTGGGCCTCTACCGAGGCAAGCGCCTCCTGGTCCCGATAAAAGGGCATCTGGATGCCCTTATGCTCCCGCCAGCTTTCCGGCGTCCACTTCGCCGCCACGTCGAGTCTCCTTCACGTCAAAAAAATAGGGGCCGCATCTACGCGCAACCGCCCGGCAGGGCAAGTTTATAGCGGTTGCGGCGCCTCTTTGCGCAAGGATACTATCGATCAGACTGATCGAGCGGCTTTATTTCTGGCAGGGATAGCGATCGTTGAGGGCGATGCTGACCAGCGCCGACGCCGCCGCGCCGCGCTGATCGGGGTAGCGCTCCAGATAGGCGACGACAGTGCCTTTCACATCCTCGGCCGCCATGCGCTTTGGCCAGCAGACGGTGCGGGCACGGCCCAGGAACATCTCCTTGCGGATGCCGTCGGTCGCCCCGGCGATGTATGCGGTGCAGGCCAGCTTATATTCCGGTGCCTTGTTGCGGCATTTGGCGAGCAGGCTGGTGCCGGTCTCGAACATGTAGATGCCGCCTTCGTCCGATGCGGGCGGCGGAACCTTGCTGGATGATGCGGCGGCGATCGCCAGCAGAAGCGCAAACATGGGGGCGGGGCACTCATATCGGATCGTTGAGGATGCGACGCAAAGTGCCGTCTTTGGGATAGCCTGTCCAACCGGACTGGCCGACATGTGAAACGGACTGGCTCAGTATATGCCGCGGCTTGACGATGGCGGGCGGGCGGGCACTATGGCGCCATGCGCATCGCGATCTTCGGCACCAAGGGCTATGACCGGCATTTCCTGTCGGCCGCCAATCAGGGACATGAACTGCATTTCCTGGAACCCAGGCTGGACGCGGATACCGCGAGCCTGGGCGAAGGGTTCGAGGCGGTCTGCGTGTTCGTCAACGACCGGCTGGACGCGGCCGTGCTGGCCAAACTGGCGGCCGGCGGCACCCGGCTGATCGCGCTGCGCTGTGCCGGCTATAATAATGTCGATCTTGTCGCGGCGGCGGAACTGGGGCTGACGGTGGTGCGGGTGCCGGCCTATTCGCCCCATGCGGTTGCGGAATTCACCGTCGCGCTGCTGATGGCGCTCGACCGGCGCATCCATCGCGCCTGGGCGCGGGTGCGGGAAAATAATTTTGCGCTCGACGGGCTGATCGGCCGCAACCTCCATGGCCGGGTGGCGGGCGTGATCGGCACCGGGCGGATCGGCGCGCTGGTCGCCCGCACGCTGAAGCTGGGCTTTGGCTGCGAGGTGCTGGCGAGCGATGTGGCCCAGGATCCCGAATTGCTGGCGATGGGCGTGCGCTACATGTCGCCACGCGACCTGCTGGAACAGGTCGATATCGTCTCGCTCCATTGCCCGCTCACCCCGGATACGCGCCATATCATCAATGCCGACGCGATCGGCCGGGCGCGCGATGGACTGGTGATCGTCAATACCAGCCGCGGCGCGCTGATCGATACGCAGGCGCTGGTGGCGGGGCTCAAGTCGCGCAAGATCGGCGGCGTCGCGCTCGACGTCTATGAGCAGGAGGCGGACCTGTTCTTCGAGGATCTGTCCAACGAGATCATCGAGGATGATCTGTTCCAGCGGCTGCTGACCTTCCCCAATGTTTTGGTCACCGGGCATCAGGCATTCCTGACCGAAGAGGCGCTGGCGAGCATCGCCGAGACGACGATGACCAATATCAGCGATTTCGCCGCCGGTCGTCCGCTCGCCAACCGGGTCGATCCGCAAGCGGCTATTGCCCCACGAGGATGAACGGCGCCCAGACATAGGGCTGCACCGCGTCCGGCTTGCCGGACCGGATCAGCTTCAGCATCGCCCGTTGCAACGCCACGCCGCGATAGGCGCCGCGCCGGTTGGCCTTGACCGTCTCGACCGTGATGAAGGTGCCGGCATCGTCCCGCACCGGCCAGTGCGACACCAGCAGGGCGCCGGCACCGGCATAGCGGAACGCTTGGGCCAGGCCGGAATAGGTCTGGGCCTGGGCGCTGCTGCCGGCGGCGGTGTTGCACGCGGACAGGATCACCCAATCGGCGCCGATCCGCATCTGCGCCACTTCCGATGCGGTCAGCAGCCCGTCATTGCCGGAATCGATGTCCGGTGGCGAAAGCAGCAGCGCTGGTTCGTCCAGCCCCTCCATCTGGCCGCCGACCAGCCCGTGGGTGGCGAACAGCATGACCGAATAGGGGCGCAGGTCGCTGGTGCGCAGGATCGCCTCGCTGGCATTCGCGCCGATCAGCAACCGGGCATGATCGGGGCCGAAATAGCGCGCAACCGATCGCAATTCCTCGGCCGATCCGGGCAGGGGCGGCAATTGCGCCAGCGTGGCCACGCCGCCGCCGCGTTGCTTGAGGGCGATCGCCTGCGTCTCCTGCGAAAAGGGCAGGGGCGCGCCGATGCCCAGCATCCGGTCATCCTGCGCCGCCAGCTTTTGCGGCACGACGGGGCGGAAGCCGCTGTCGATCCGCAGCGCATAGCGCCGGATCAGCCAGGGCGTGTTCCGGTCGATATGCTCCACCGGCTTTTGCGGCAGCATGGCAAAGGGCAAGGCGGCGAAAGCGCCGGTCGGCACGACCCGCAGGCGTGGCGCCTTGCCCAGCGCGGCTTGGACATCGGGCGTGAAGATCTGGGTGTAGAGGATATGGGCGCCGTCCTGGTCGAAGCCGGTGGCGCTCAGCGATGCGCGCAAGCGCGCGATCCGGCCGACCAGATCGGCGCGCGTCTCCTGCGCCCGGATGATGGCGGTCCGTTCGCGGCTGACGGCCAGGATATAGACGCCGTCAAAGGCAGGCGTCACCGCCAGCAGCGCCTCGTCCGTCGCCAGATTGGCGCGCAGCGATGCCAGGTCGGGCAGGGCGCCGCCACGCGCCTCCAGCCATCGGGGGAAGTCATGGGCGATGGCGGTGCGGTCGGCATTGACCTCTTTTGCCAGGGTCGCGCGATTGGCGCGCGCAGCCGCGAAGCCTTCGTCGCGGGCGAGCGCCTGCAGCAACAGGCTGTCGGCGGCCTGCAGCGCGCGGGTCCGGTCCTGCAGCGCGCGGACCCGGTTGCCCAGTGCGGGGTCGTCCACCATCCGCTGCGCGACCAGATGATTGGCCTGGACGATACCCGATCCGGCAAGCAGCGCCATCGCGTCCATCGCCAGTCCGGCGTCGTGCGCCTGTGTCGCGATCGCCAGCACGCTGTCCAGCGCGGCGCGCTGATCCTCGGTCAGGGCGCCGTCCTCCTGCAGGCTGAGGCTGGTGCGCAGCAGCGCGATCAGCCGGCAGGCCGCATCGACGCTGTCGCCGCCATTGGCCCAGGCGGACAGCATGCCGGCATTGGCGATGGCGAAGCCCGGCAGATTGTCGAGTTCACGGGTCTCTCGGTCGAAATCGGCGGCGGCGGCGCGCGCTTCGTCCATCCGGCCGGCCTGGATCAGGGCCGGGATCAGAAAGGGATAGACGCGCTGCCCCATGTCGCGATCCTCGGCGCTGCCGGTGCGGCCACGCGCCAGCGCGGTCTGTAGCCGGCTGATCGCTTCTTCTCTGCGTCCCTGGGCGAAAGCGGCGACGCCGGCAAAGGCCAGCGCGCGTGCGGACTGCGGACTGGTGTCACCTTCGATGTCGCGAAAGCCGCGCTCGGCCTCCAGAAACAGCGGTTCGGCCTCGTCATAGCGTTCCAGCGGCAGCAGCAGATTGCCGAGATTCTGCAGCGCGAAGTCAAAGGCCAGGCTCTTCGTGCCGCTGGTCTCGCGCTTGATCGCGATCGATCGTTCCAGATAGGCGAGGCTTTCGTTGCGCCGCCCGGTGCGCGAGAGCAGCAGGCCGAGCGCTTCGAGCGCGCGGGCATAATTGGGATGCTTGCGATCGACATGGTCGGTCGCGGTATCCACCGCCAGACGGGCATAGATTTCCGCCTCGGCATCGCGATCCGCGCGCGAGAGCATCTGCGCATACATATAATAGGCGCCGACCGCGTCCGCGCTGTTCTGGCCGCTGGCGGCGACCCGCGCCTCCATGCTGCGGCGTTGCGCCTCGACCGCTTCGCTGTTGCGGCCGAGACGGGACAGCGCCTGGGCATGGGCAAAGGCGATGTTGGACTTCAGCATCATCGCCGATTCATCCAGCGCCTTGGGATCGGTGCGGGCGAAATAGCCGTCGATATAGCGGCTCGCTTCGGCCAGCGTCTCGACCCCGGCGCCGATCTGGTTCAGAGTGACCTGGACATAGCCTTTGATCGACAGGCCCTGCATCCAGTAGATCGGATAGGCGTCGCGGAAGGGCGACAGCAGGGCAAGGCCGCGGTCCGCATGAGCGAGCGCGTCGGGGTTGCGGCCGTCGATCTGGTCCATCGACGACAGGTTGATGAGCGCGACCCCCGCCAGCGGATGGGCCTGGCCCTGCACCTTGCTGTGGGATGCCGCCGTTTCGAGCGCTGTCCAGGCGTCGCGTGTCTTCTGCGACATGGACAGGGCATAATCGTCGCTCTCGAACAGCGCGTCGGCCTTGTCCTCCAGCGCGTAGAGCCGGGCATAGTGCGGATCATCAGTGCGGAAGGCGGGCGACGGGGCGGCGGCAGCGGGCAGCAGCGCGGGGCCGGCCAAGGCCAGCAGAAACGCGCCCGCGCGCGCGGAAAACAGCATGATGCGCCCCACTTTTCTCGACCCGATACCGTCTTGGGTCGAACCCAGGACGGCGTCAAGTCATCAGGCCAGTGTCAGGCGCCAGTCCCAGCGCAGCGGATCGCCGTCCATCACTTCGACCCCGCGCGCGATCAGCGCGTCGCGTATCTCGTCCGACAGGGCGAAATCCTTTTCGGCGCGGGCGGTGGTGCGCCGTTCCAGTTCGGCCTCGATCTCCTCGGGCGTGATCTGCGCATCCTTGGGCTGCACCCGCAACTCGGCGCGGGTGAGGTCCAGCAGACGCAGGCCCAGCGCCTGGTCGAAGGCGGCGATCAGGCAGAGCTTCTCGTCGACCGGCACCTTTTTCATGCTGATCGCTTCCTCCAGCAGCGGCAAGGCGCGGGGCGTCATCAGGTCGTCGGCGATCGCTGCGTCGAACTGCTCCAGCAGCGGCACCAGCTTGGGGTGGAGATTGGCACGCAGATAATCGAGCGTGACCGACTGCCAGGTGATGCCCTCGGCCCGGCTTTTCAGCCCCTCGACACCCATGACCAGCCGCTTGAGGCGGGTCAGGGCGGCGGCGAGATTGTCGGCGCTGAACTCCAGTTCGCTGCGATAATGGGCGCCCAGGCACAGCAGGCGATAGGCGATCGGATGCACGCCGGCATCGACCAGGCTGAACAGGGTGGTGAAGCCGCCCTTCGACTTCGACATCTTCCCCTGCCGGTCGACCAGGAAATTATTGTGCATCCACCAGCGCGCGCCGGTGAAGTCGGGCTGCGTGTCGGTGCAGCCGCAATAGGCCTGGTTCTGGGCGATCTCGTTGGGATGATGGATCTCGCGATGGTCGATGCCGCCGGTATGGATGTCGAACGGCTGGCCGAGGCGCGCCTGGCTCATGACCGAGCATTCCAGGTGCCAGCCCGGCGCGCCCTTGCCCCAGGGGCTGTCCCATTCCATCTGGCGTTGCTCGCCCGGCGGCGACTTGCGCCAGATCGCGAAGTCGGATGCGTTGCGCTTGCCCGCCACCGGATCGATGCGGGCATGGGCAGCATCGTCGCGACCGCCGGCCAGCGCGCCATAATTGGGCACGGTGCTGCTGTCGAAATAGAGGCCGCTGTCCAGTTCGTAGCAATGCGCGTCGGCGATCTTCTGCGCAAATTCGATCATCTGCGGCACATAGTCGGTCGCGACCGTCCATTCGCTGGGCGCCATGATGTTGAGGTCGGCGATATTGGCCTTGAATGCTTCGGTATAATGGGCCGCGATGTCCCAGATGCTCTTCGCGCTGGCGCGGGCGGCGGCCTCCATCTTGTCGTCACCGGCATCGGCATCCGACGTCAGATGGCCGACATCGGTGATGTTGATGATCTGGGTGACGTCCAGCCCCTTCCACAGCAGGGTCCGGCGCAGCGTGTCGACGAACACATAGGCGCGCAGATTGCCGATATGGGCATAATTATAGACGGTCGGGCCGCAGCTATAGACGCGCGCATGGTTGGGCTCGATCGGCGCGAACGGCTCGATCGACCGGGTCAGGCTGTTGAACAGGCGCAGGGGCGCGTCGCTATGCTGGTCTTGGCTCATGGCGCCAGCCATGTCGCGAGACGGCGCGATCGTCAACGGGTCGGACACCGCAAAAAAGCGCTTGAACTTGACCTTGGGTCAAGCAGTAGCAAGGGGCATGACCGATATGTTGGATATTGCTGCCGTCGCCCGCGCCACCGGCCTCACCAGCCGGGCGCTGCGTTTCTATGAGGCGCGCGGGCTGGTCGCGCCGCTGCGCACCGCGTCGGGGCGGCGCCTGTTCGGTCCGGCCGAGCTGGCGCGGCTGCATGAATTGCTGGCGCTCAAGCGGGCGGGGCTGAGCCTTGCCCAGATCAAGACATTATTCGACGGCCGGCCGATCGACCTTGGCGCGCTGCTGCGCGCGCAGGTCGCGGCGATCGACGCGCAGGCGCAGGAACTGGCGCAGGCGCGCAGCCATCTGGAAATCGCCTTGTCCCGCATCGACCGTGGCGAGCCGCTCGATGCCGCGACTCTTTGCTCGCTGATCCGCAGTGGAGAAAGCATGACCATGCAAGAAGAATGGAAGGCGGTCAGTGGCCGCTATATCAGCGCCCAGGCCGAGGCCGATTTTGCCGAGACGATGCCCAACATGCCGGCCGATTTCGATCAGGCGGCCTATAGCGCGCAATGGGCCGACCTCACCGCCCGGATCGAGGCGGCACTGCCGCTCGACCCGGCGAGCGCGGCGGCAGGGGCCTTTTATGACGAATGGCAGGCGCTGCTCGCGCCCTTCACCGCCATCGCCACACCGGCGATGATGGAGGGGGTGACGCGCATGTACGATCATGTCGACGAGTGGAAAGACGAGCGGCAGCCGCCCTTCGCCTCGGAAGTGTGGGATTTCATCCGCAGCGTCGGCGCGGCGCGGCAAATGTAATAAATTGTTGCTTGGGCGGTGGCGCCTTGCGCGATCGTCCGGGCGACCCGATATTGGCTGTGCGGACCGGGCCCCTCTGGCGACATGGATCTCTTCCCCCTTGATCCAGGTCGCGATGTCGGACCGCATCGGGTGCGCCCGGTGCAGGTTTTGTGGCAATTCCCCCCTCTTTTTGCCGCAGGAGACCGCATCGGGCTCACTCGAACCACATTTATGATGGAGTGAGTGAAGCCGTGAACAATCCCGTACGCATGCCGGGCTATGGTGCCAGCCAGACGGCGCAGACCGATGCTGGCCTGCGCGCGCACATGCTCGGCGTTTTCCGCAACATGGGCATCGGCCTGGTCATCACCGGCCTGGTCGCCGCCCTGGTCGGCAACACCCCGGTGCTGGCTGCCGCCATCTTCGGCACGCCGCTGAAGTGGGTCGCGATCTTCGCGCCGCTGGCCTTTGTCTTCTTCTTCAGCTTCCGCATCGACAAGATGACGACGGCTGGCGCACGCACCGCCTTCTACGCCTTCGCGGCGGTGATGGGCGTGTCGCTGGGCAGCGTCTTCCTGGTCTTCACCGGCGGCAGCATCGCCCAGGCCTTCTTCTCGGCGGCGGTGATGTTCCTCGCCATGGCGCTCTGGGGCTATACCACCCAGCGTGACCTGACCAAGATGGGCAGCTTCCTGATGATGGGCCTGATCGGCATCGTCGTCGCCAGCCTGATCAACATCTTCATCGGCTCGTCGGCCATGGCGATGGTGATCTCGATCATCGGCGTGGTGGTCTTCACCGGCCTCACCGCCTGGGACGTGCAGCGCATCAAGTCGGAATATTTCTACTATGCCGGCCATGAGGTGGCGCAGAAGATGCAGGTGATGGGCGCGCTGTCGCTCTACCTGAACTTCGTCAACCTGTTCCAGATGCTACTGAGCCTGACCGGCGAGCGCGAATAAGCATGCGGGACCAGGCCACCGTGTCGTCCATGCTCTGCCCGGTCTGTCATGTGGGGCTCCACATGAGCGACCGGCAGGGGGTGGAAATCGACTATTGCCCGCAATGTCGCGGCGTCTGGTTGGACCGGGGCGAACTCGACAAGATCATCGAGCGTTCCGCTCAGCCGGCTCCGGCCCCCGCCGCGCCGCAGATGAGCTACCGCCCGGACCGCGAATATCGCGACGACGGGCGGGGCTATCCCAAGAAGCGCAAGAAGAGCTTTCTGGAAGAGCTGTTCGATTGAGAAAAAGGCCGGTCCCGATGGGACCGGCCTTTTTCGTTGGAAGGGGGAAGAAGAGAGATCCCAGCCTGGGCTGGGATGACGGCAGTGGATAGTGGTTCCTATACTCCGTCATGCCAGCGAAGGCTGGCATCCCACTTCCTTCTGGCGCCGCGCTTCAGTCCATGTGCAGCGTATCGAATAAATCCTGCCATTTGGGATTGATGCTTTCGATCAACTGCACTTTCCACTCGCGCTTCCACGCCTTCATCGCCTTTTCTCGGGCGATGGCATCGATGATCGCTGCATGCCGCTCGGCATAGACCAGGCGATCCAGACCATATCGGCGACAGAAGTCCGAACCCGTCCCGTCGCGATGCTGCATGGTTCGATGCGGCAGGCTGGATGTCACGCCAATATACAACACGCCATAAGCGCGGTTCGTCATGATATAGATCCAGCCGCCCGTCATGGCCGTGATGCTGCGTCAAAAGGCATTGGGATGCCAGCCTTCGCTGGCATGACGGGGAGTGGAGGGTCACAGCCCGGTCATGCCAGCAGATGTTGGTATCTTGGATTTTTTAGTGCGCCGCGCCCCAGCTTGGGCCGGTGCCGATTTCCACGCCTAGCGGCACGGACAGGCTGACCATCGGTTCGGCCGCGCTCTCCATGACCTGGCGGATCACTTTGCTCGCCGCCTCGACATCGGCTTCGGGCAGTTCGAACACCAGTTCGTCATGCACCTGCAGCAGCATGCGCACGCGCGGCAGGCCGGCGGCCTCGAGCGCCGGGCCCATGCGCGCCATCGCCCGCTTGATGATGTCGGCGCTGGTGCCCTGGATCGGCGCGTTGATCGCGGCGCGTTCGGCGCCCTGCCGTTCGTGCTGGACCGGTGCCTTGATGCGCGGGAACCAGGTCTTGCGGCCGAACAGGGTTTCGGTGAAGCCGTTGGCGCGCGCTTTCTCCAGTGTCTCGTTGATATAGACGCTGATGCCGGGGAAGCGCTCATAATAGCGGCTGATCATGTCCTGCGCCTCGTCCGCGCTGATTTCCAGCCGGCCGGCCAGGCCCCAGCGCGAAATGCCGTAGAGGATCGCGAAATTGATCGTCTTGGCGCGGCCGCGCGTGTCGCGATTGACCTCGCCGAACAATTCCATGGCCGTGCGGTTATGAATATCCTCGCCCTGTTCGAACGCGTCCTTGAGCGCGGGCACGTCGGCCATGTGCGCGGCCAGACGCAGTTCGATCTGGCTATAGTCCGCCGCCAGGATGACATTGCCGGGTTCGGCGACGAAGGCATGGCGGATCTGCCGGCCGATCTCGGTGCGGATCGGGATATTCTGCAGATTGGGATCGGTCGAGGACAGGCGGCCGGTCTGGGCGCCGGTCAGCGAGTAGCTGGTATGAACCCGGCCGGTGTCGCGGTTAATCTGCTGCTGCAGCGCGTCGGTATAGGTCGATTTGAGCTTGGAAAGCTGGCGCCATTCCAGCACCAGCCCGCAAATGGCCGAGCCTTCCGCCTTGAGCTTCTCCAGCACGGTGACGTCGGTGGAGTAGGTGCCGCTCTTGCCCTTCTTTCCCCCTTTGAGGCCCATTTCATCGAACAGCACGACGCCCAGCTGCTGCGGGGATCCGATGGTGAAGGGATGGCCGGCGAGTTCGTGGATTTCGGCTTCAAGGCCGGCGATCGACTGGGAGAAGCTGCCCGACAGGCGGGACAGGGCTTCGCGGTCGACCTTGATGCCCTGCCGCTCCATGCCGGCCACCACCGGGATCAGCGGCCGGTCGACCAGCTGGTAGACCCGCGTTGCGCCTTCGGCCGGCAGACGGCCCGAAAGCTTGTGCCACAGGCGCCAGGTAACCTCGGCATCCTCGGCGGCATAGGCGGTGGCCTTGTCGAGCGGCACATGGGCGAAGCTGATCGCCTTCTTGCCTGTGCCGGTCACTTCCTTGAAGCTGATGCAGGTGTGATTGAGGTGGACGCTCGCCGCCTCGTCCATGCCATGGCCGCCCAGCGACTTGCCGGCGTCGAGGTTGAAGCTCATCACCATCGAATCGTCGATCGGTGTCACCTCCAGCCCGACGCGAGCCAGGACGTTGAGGTCATATTTGATATTATGGCCGACCTTGAGCACCGCATCGTCGGCGAGCAGGGGCTTGAGTAACCGGATGGCGTCATCGAGCGCGATCTGCTGCGGCACTTCGCCGAACATGTCGTCGGCGGAGCGATGGGCGAGCGGGATGTAGCAGGCACGGCCGGGGCCGGTGGACAGGCTGATGCCGACCAGGCCCGATTCCATGCTGTCGAGCGCATCGGTCTCGGTATCGACCGCGACCACGCCCAGCGCGCGGGCTTCGTCGATCCAGACCTGCAGCGCCTCGACCGTGGTGACGGTTTCATAGAGGGCGCAGTCGATCGGCGGATGCTCGACCTCGATCACCGGGGGGGGCGGTGGCGTGTCGGCGCTGCCGGTCGCAGCGGCCGTGCTGGCGACCGCAACCGTAGCGGCCGGCGCGCCCAGGCGGTTGAGCAGGGTCTTGAAGCCATGGTGCGACAGGAAGGCCTGCAACGGCTCCTTGGGAATGCCCTTCAAGGTCAGGTCGTCCAGCGGCTCGGGCAGGTCCATGCTGTCATGCAGCGCGACCAGCCGGCGCGACAGGCGCGCCATGTCGGCATGGGCGATGAGGTTTTCCTGCATCTTCGACTTCTTCATCGCGGGGGCCGCATCCAGCGCCGCTTCCAGCGTGCCATATTCGGTGATCAGCTTGGCCGCGGTCTTGGGGCCGATGCCCGGCACGCCCGGCACATTGTCGACGCTGTCGCCCATCAGTGCCAGCACGTCGCCCAGTTGCTCGGGCAGCACGCCGAACTTTCCCATGACATAGTCGGCGCCGCGCCGCTCATTCTTCATCGTGTCGTACATGTCGACGCCGGGCTGGATCAGCTGCATCAGATCCTTGTCGGAACTGACGATGGTGACATGCCAGCCGGCGCGCACGGCGGCCTGGGTGTAGCTTGCGATGATGTCGTCCGCCTCAAACCCGGCTTCCTCGATGCAGGGGAGCGAGAAGGCGCGGGTGGCGTCGCGGATCATCGGGAACTGGGGGACCAGATCCTCGGGCGCGGGCGGCCGGTTCGCCTTATACTGGTCATACATGTCGTTGCGGAAGGTGTGGCTGCCCTTGTCCAGCACGACGGCCAGATGGGTCGGGCCTTCCGCTTTGCCCAACTCCTCGGCCAGCTTCCACAGCATGGTGGTATAGCCATAGACCGCGCCGACCGGCTGGCCATGCTGGTTGGTGAGCGGCGGAAGCTGGTGATAGGCGCGGAAGATATAGCCGCTGCCGTCGACCAGATAGAGATGATTCTGCTGAGACATGGGGCAGGGGATAGCGGGGATTGGCCCGCCGCTCCAGTGCCCGACGCTTATACGCCGCCGCTCTCGCCGCCGGCCGGGGCGGTCGCGTCGTCGGCGCGCCGGCCGCGCAGCATATGGCCAATCAGCAGCACGGGCATCAGCACGGCCATGCCGATGAAGATCGCCATCAGCCGCTCGACGCCCGGTTCCAGCACCAACTGGTCATAGCGGTCGGGCACCAGCATCACCAGCACCGCCAAAGTGAACTGGGTGCCGACATAGCGATGGGTCGGATCGCCATTTTCCAGATGCCGGCCCAGCATCACGCCGATCGCGGTGGCGACCAGCAACAGCGCCATATTGTCGGCGCCCGCGACCAGGAAGAAGGCCGCGAACAGGGCGCCGCCGATGCAGCCGATCATCCGTTGGAATATGCGCTGGCTGACCGGGGCGAGGCCGCTCGATCCGATGCCGGTGACCGGCAGCAGCATCACCGCCATGATCATGATCGCGCCCTGCGCCAGCGCGGGCACCGGGATCCAGGCATTGAGCGCCACCAGCAGCGCCAGCGCCACGCCGGCCTGCAGCGCATGGCGCAGCGAATCCCCGTGCCAGCCCGCACCGGTCGCGGCGGGCGTGCGCTTGGCCGGCCAGCGGCGGCGCAGGGTCAGGGTGGAGGCGAGGCTGACGATCAGGCTGGCGGCGATGCCGGCCAGCGTTTCGAGCACGCGGGTCTGGACGAATTCGGGCAGGGCGATGGCGGGGTGCTCGATCTTGTCGAGCACGACCATCGCATAGGTCAGGCCGAAGAAGAGCCAGGCATAGGAACGGCGCGAGGTGATCGCGGCATAGAGGCTGATCGTCCCCATCAGCGCCAGCGCCGCCGCAGCGGCGGGCCAGTAGCCGACGATAAAGGGGGCGCTGCCCAGCGCGATCAGGCCGCCCGCGACCGTGCCGATAATCCGCAGCACGCCGCGCGCCAGCGTTTCGGCGGCATGGCCACGCATCACCATATAGCCGGCAAAGGCGGCCCAGGAGACATGGGTGGCGCCGAGCAGATGGGCGAGCAGGATCGCGCCCAGCACCGACAGCGCACATTCCAGTTCATCGATGGTGCGCGGCGTCACGCGGTCGAGCAGCGAGGAAAAGGGGCGCGGCATAGGGACTTAGTGCCGCAGCGGGGCAGTAAAGGCCAGCGCCGGATATTCGCCGCTTCCTATCCGTTTTGTTGCGCTGGAAACAGATTGGGAAGGGGAGGGCATGTGATGCGGGCATGGGGCGCGGCGATGCTGCTGGCGATGGCGGCGCAGGGTGGCGCGGCCTGGGCGCAGGATGATCGGGAATTCTGCGCCGACCGGCCGGGGCTCGACACGCCGCCCTGCACCATGGCTCCGGGCAAGGTTCAGGTCGAACTGGGGTTGGGCGACTGGACCGGCGAGCAGGACGGCGAGAGTCGCATCTACACTGTGAACGTCGGCGACGCACTGCTGCGCATCGGCCTGACCGACAGCCTGGAAGCGCAACTGGGCTGGACCGCTTTTGGCCATGTGCGCACGCGCGATCGGGTGACCGGCGCAGTCGAGACGGACAATGGCATCGGCGACATGCGCGTCGCATTGCGGCAGAATCTGCGCAATCCCGATGGTTCGGGCTTCTCGATCGCGGTCATGCCCTATGTCAGCCTGCCGACTGGCGGCGACGCGATCGGCGATGGTGACTGGGGCGCCGGGATGCTGGTGCCGATCAGCTATGATCTGGGCCATGGCCTGACGCTCCAGGCCACGCCAGAAGTCGACGCGGCGGTCGATGAGGATGGCGATGGCCGGCATCTCGCCTATGGCAGCGTCGCCGGGCTGGGCTTCGACATCAGCGACAGCCTGTCCGGATCGATCGAGGCGTCGCTGATGCGCGACGATGATCCCGACGGCCATGCCACCCAGGCGCTGGCCGGACTGTCGCTGGGCTGGCAGGCGGGCGACGACATGCAGTTCGATGCTGGCGCCAATCTGGGCCTCAACCATGACAGCCCCGACGCCGAACTCTATGTCGGCATCGTCAGGCGCTTCTGATCCTTAGAGTATCCTCCGATTAGGTTGAATCGGAGGACGATCTAATTGTTTTGATTGCCGACTTCAGAATGCTCTAGCGCTTCTCGTGATTGGCGACCACGGCCCGCGCCACCGCCTGCATCAGCTGCCAGCGTTCGGGGATCGAGACGGTGGTGCTGCCGATCATCACCGCAACCGCATAGCTGGTGCCGTCGGGCGCGGTCATGATGCCGACATCGTTGAACCCGGTAGAGCGCGGCGGCAGATCCTGCCCCGTGCCGGTCTTGTGCATATAGGTCCAGCTGTGCGGCACGCCGCCCTTGATCCGCTGCGGCCCGGTCTTGGCTTCCTCCATCGTCGACATCAGCAGGCGGCTTGAGGCGGAGGACAGCATGTCGCCCTCCTTGAGCTTGGCCAGCGCCTCGACGATCGAGGCCGGGGCGGCGCCGTCCGGCGGGCTGGCGAGATAATTGTCGAGCGCCTTCTGCCGCACCGACATGGGCAGCGCGGCGCGGGCGGCGTAGAAATTGCGGCCGATCGAATAATCCTGCCGCCAGTCGAGGCCGGCGGTGGTCGATTGCAGCAGGCGTTCGCCTGGACCAAAGCGGATATTGGCGATATGGCGGCGCGCCAGATAGCCGCGCACCGCGTCCGGCCCGCCGACCGCGCGCAGCAGCGTGTCGTTGGCAGTATTATCGCTCTGCGTCATCGCGCGGCGCATCAGGTCGGAATAGGTGGTGGTCCAGCCGCCCGATCCCACCATCGCCGCGCTCGGCTGGTGGAACAGGGTCAGATCCTTCTTCGTGATGGTGGTCGAATCGGCGAGGCGGATCTTGCCGCGATCGACCGCGTCGAGGAAGGTCATCGACACCCACAGCTTCGACACGCTCTGCTGCGGGAACAGGGCATTGCCATTATAGGCGACGGTCCAGTCCGCCCCGACCCGGCGCACCGCGATGCCGACCTTGCCACGGAAGCTCTGACCCAGATTCTGGATCACGCTGACGAGTGCGGGCGAGGGCTGCTCGCGCTGGTCGATATCCTTGAACGGGGCGGGGGGATTGGCGACCTGCTTGATCGGCCAGGTGTTGGTCGTGGGCTGCACCGTCTGGCGCGGCGGATTATTCGGTCGCGCGCTGCTGGCCTGGGCACCCGGCTGGGGGGGCGCGCCGACGCAGGCGGACAAGGCAACCACCGCAAGCACAAGGCGCGACGAGACGCGCCTGCTATCATTCGAACTCATCACTAACCCCGCACTTCAAGCCGTTACAAGGCGCGGCGACCCGCATTGTAGGCAAGGACGATGCGACGAATGATTCCACAATTGCGATGTAAGGAGTCTGAACGGCGGAACGGCGCTCAGTTGCGGTTCAGCGGCGGGGCGGCAATAGGGAGCGGATGACGGATGGACTGATGGATCGACGCGGCCTGCTCTGCGGCGCGGGAGCGCTGGCGGCGGGATGGGCGATGCCGGCACTGGCGGCGGATTTTGCCTCGCGCCGGATCATGGTGACGGTGCGCGGCAGCGGCCGGGACGTGCTGCTGATCCCCGGCCTTGCCAGCGGTCCGGGCATCTGGAACGGCGTGACGGGGCAGATGCCGGGCTATCGCTGGCATCTGGTTCATGTCCGCGGCTTTGCGGGCCTTGCTGCCGACGCCAATGGCAGCGGGCCGGTGGTGCAGCCGGTGGCGGACGAGATTGCCCGTTATATCGCCGCCGCCGGACTGCGGCGGCCGGCGGTGGTCGGGCACAGCATGGGCGGCACGCTGGCGATGATGCAGGGCATCAAAGGCCTCGCCAGCCGGGTCATGGTGGTCGACATGCTGCCGGCCGGGGCGGCGATGGTCGGCGGCACCGCCAATGGCATGGGCTATCTGGCCGACCAGCTCAGCCAATATTTCACCGGCACGGCGGCCGGGCGCCGCTACCTCGCCCAGATCGTCGCGCAGGCGCCGGGGGCGGAGGGCAGCAATCCGGAGGTGATCGCCACCGCGCTGCGTGACCTGGCCAATACCGATCTTGGTCCCCAGCTCGGCCGGATCGGGGTGCCGATGTCGGTGGTCTATGCCGTCGGCACGGACCAGGCCCAGTCGGTCGAGATCACCCGCCGCTTCCGGGCTGCCTATGCGGCCAAGAAGGACGCGAAGCTGATGCCGATCGGGCCGAGCGGCCATGTCGTGATGGCCGACCAGCCGACCCGGTTCAACGCGGCGCTGGGCAATTTCCTCAAGGGCGTTTGACCTCGATCAAAGCGCCGGCCTGGATCGGCGCTAATTTGGTCGGCGAGACGACGCCCCTGGCGTTTGCTCCTCCTCCCTTCAAAGGCGCGGCTGCCCGGCCGCGCCTCTTTTTTGGTCAGGGCGCCAGCACCGTGTCGACGGCTTGCGTCAGCGTCTCGGGATAGTCGAGCGTGTAGTGCAGGCCCCGGCTTTCCTTGCGATGGAGCGCCGAGCGGACCACCAGCCGGGCCACTTCCAGCAGGTTGCGCAGCTCGATCAGGTCCGGCGTCACGCGGAAATTGCCGTAATATTCATCGACTTCCTTCGACAGCAGGTCGATGCGGTGCTGGGCGCGCTCCAGCCGCTTGGTGGTGCGGACGATGCCGACATAGTCCCACATGAAGCGGCGGATTTCCTTCCAGTTATGCTGGACGATGACCTCTTCGTCGCCATTGGTGACGCGGCTTTCGTCCCACGGCCGGATCGGCGGAGGGGCCGGCAGTTCGTCCCAATGGGCGCGGATATGCTTGGCCGCCGCCTCGCCGAAGACGAAACATTCGAGCAGCGAGTTGGAGGCGAGGCGATTGGCGCCGTGCAGGCCGCTTTCGGTCACTTCGCCGGCGGCATAGAGGCCGGGCAGGTCGGTGCGGCCGTCCAGGTCGATGATGACGCCGCCACAGGTATAATGCTGCGCCGGGACGACCGGGATCGGTTCCCTGGTGATGTCGATGTCGAGGTCGAGCAGCCGGGCATAGATGGTCGGGAAATGCTGCTTCACGAACTCGGGCGGCTTGTGGCTGATGTCGAGATGGACATAGTCGAGGCCCAGGCGCTTGATCTCATGGTCGATGGCGCGGGCCACCACGTCGCGCGGCGCCAGTTCGGCGCGGGCGTCGAACCGGGGCATGAAACGCTCGCCGCCGCCCGGCACGCCGGGCGGGAGCTTCAGGTGGCCGCCTTCGCCGCGCACCGCCTCGGTAATCAGGAAATTCTTGACCTCCAGATTATAGAGGCAGGTCGGGTGGAACTGGTTCATCTCCATGTTCGACACGCGGCAGCCCGCGCGCCAGGCCATGGCGATACCGTCGCCGGTCGCGCCACGCGGCGCGGTGGAGAAGAGGTAGGTGCGGCCCGCGCCGCCGGTGCAGAGGATGGTCGCGCGGCCGAGGATGGCGTCGACATGGCCGGTCTGCTTGTTGAAGGCATAGACGCCCCAGACATGGCCGTCGCCCGAATAGCGCTCGCCATGACGCGAGGTGATGAGGTCGACCGCGACCATATCCTCCATCAGGGTGATGTTGGGATTGGCGCGCGCGGCCTTGAGCAGCGCGACCTGCACGGCATGGCCGGTGGCGTCGTCGACATGGACGATGCGGCGATGGCTGTGGCCGCCCTCGCGGGTCAGGTGCCAGCGTTCGCCGAACTCGTCGCCATCGCCCTCTTCATTGGGATTGAAGGGCACGCCCAGTTCCGCCAGCCGCTCGATCGCGGCGGGGGCTTCGGAGACGACGAACTCGACCGTGTCCTGATCGTTGAGGCCGGCGCCCGCAACCATCGTGTCATGGACATGGGCCGCAAAACTGTCACCGGCGTCGAGTACCGCGGCGATGCCGCCCTGCGCCCAGTTGGTCGATCCGCCATCCAGCGCGCCCTTGGCCAGCACCACCACCTTGCGATCCTGCGCGAGGTTGATGGCGGCTGTCAGCCCGGCCGCGCCGGAACCGATGATGACGACGTCATGGGTGATGGTGGGCATATATATTCACTCTCCGGGCTTTTGCCCTATCCCGTTCGGTTCGAGCTTGTCGAGAACCCTGCGCACCGGTTCTCGACAGGCTCGAACCGAACGGGGTTTCTTCACGCAGCCGCCGTCAGGTTGAGGAAGACATCCTCCAGGTCGGGGTCGCGGGTCACCACGTCGACGATGGCGAGGCCGCCGGCCTGTACCGCGCTCAGCACCTGGCCCGCATTGGCGCGGTTCTTCATATAGGTGATGGTGAGGGTGCGCTCGTCGGTCAGCTCGACCTTCTCGAAGCTGGGGTCGCTCGGCGGGGCGGTGATGTCGCGGTCGACCGTCACCTGCACCACCTTTTCCTGCGCCATCGCGATCAGCTCGCGGGTCGGCTTGTCGGTGATGACCCGGCCATGGTTGATGATGCCGATGCGGTCGCACAGCTCCTCGGCCTCTTCGAGATAATGGGTGGTGAGGACGATCGTCACCCCCATGGCGTTCAGTTCCTTCACATAGGCCCAGAGCTGCTGGCGCAGTTGCACATCGACGCCGGCGGTGGGTTCGTCCAGCACCAGGATCGGCGGCGAATGGACCATCGCCTTGGCCACCAGCAGCCGGCGCTTCATGCCGCCAGAGAGCGTGCGGGCATAGGCATTGGCCTTGTCCTCCAGATGGACCGCGCGCAGCAGCTCCATCGAGCGGCGCCTGTCCTTGGGCACGCCATAATAGCCGGCCTGGTTCTCCAGCGTCTCGAACGGCGTGAAGAAGGGATCGAAGACGATCTCCTGCGGCACGATGCCGATGCTGTTCTTCGCATTGCGCGGATTGGCGTCGATGTCGAAGCCCCAGATGCTGGCCGATCCGCTGGTCTTGTTGACGAGGCCGGCGAGGATGTTGATCGTGGTCGACTTGCCTGCGCCATTGGGGCCGAGCAGGCCATAGATCTGGCCGCGCGGGATGGTGAGGTTGATCCCGTCGAGCGCGCGCTTGCCGCCCTTATAGACCTTGGTCAGGTCGCGGATCTCGATGGCGGCTTGCGCAGGCTGGTCGGTCATGGCTGATCTCTATGGGGATCGAAGCGGGGGAAGGGAAGGGGCTGAAACGACGCGACAGTTGAAAGTTCACACCGTTCTGCGTCGCGATTTCCGGGCGATTTCGGCGGAAACGCGCCTGTGACGCGCCTGTAACGCGACACCGACGCGACACTAAGGTCACGCCGAAGCGACAGTCAGGCGACAGCGAAACGACAGTGAGGCGACATTTATCGGCCGATCGGACCCCGGTGCGGGCGGATCGGCGCGAGCGGATCAGCCCGCCGGGAGGCGTGGAGCGCCAGTGCGCTGGCCCAGCTGCGATCAAAGCCGGTGCCGGCCAGCCGATCGCGCAAGCGGTGGGCGCTGGAGCGGGACATGCCGACCAGTTGCGCGGCATGGCTGATATTGCCGGTTTCGAGCAGCGCGGCGAGGAAGCGGCGCTGGCGATCGGGCGTCCATTGGCGGCGGGCGCGCCGGGGTGCGGGGATGGGCGGATTGGGGAGGGGCTGGTCCATCCGTCAGGATAGATCAGGAAAAACGCGTGTAGGAAAGGTGGGAGGCTCGCCTGTCCGTGACGGTCCAGGCGAGGCCCGGCTGGCCTATTTGAACGAGGCCAGGCATTCCACTTCGAGCGGGGCGCCGAGCGCCAGGCCGTCGGCACCGAAGGCGCTGCGGGTGGGCAGGCGCTTGCCCTCGAAATAGCTGACATAGGTGGTGTTGAAGCGCGGCCAGTCGGCCATGTCGTCCAGCATCACCGTGCATTTGACGACATGGCCGAAGTCGAGGCCATTGTCCTTCAAGATCTTGCCGATCGAATCCATCGCATTCTTCACTGCCGCATCGAACCCTTCCTTGTGCGGGTCCATGCCGTCGGGCACTTGGCCGATCTGGCCCGACATGTAGAGCATGTCGCCGACCCGGATCGCGGGCGAGAAGGGCAGCTTGGCCGGCAGCGGCTTCTGCGCGGCGGCGGGTGCGGCGATCATCAGGGCGGCGAGAAGGGGGGAGGCGAGCAGCTTTTTCATCATAGGGCTCCGAAAAAGGATCAGACGCGGGGCAGGGCGGCGATCAGCCGTTCGACATCCCTGTCATCGTTGAACACCGATGGCGAGATGCGGAAATAATTGTCGTGGACGGACATGCGGACCTGCGCGCGCGCCAGCCGATCGGTGAGCAGGCCCTTCGCATTGGGCAGGACGCAGCTCAGCAGCGGGCTGGTCGTGCCGGGCGGGGTGATGAGGCGATAGCCCTTGCGCGGCAGCTCGTCGCGCAGCTGGCCGATCAATTGCTGGGCATGGGCCTGGATCGCCGGCACGGTGAGGGCCGAGATGTAGCTGATCGAATGATCGAGCATGGCGCTGATCGCCTGGGCATAGGTGCCGGTGCCGAAATGGCCGAGCGCGCCGGGGCGGGCGACATAGCTGGTCGGTGTATCGCCGGGCGGATCGAGCGGGAAGACATGGGTCTGCGGTGGGGACAGGCCGATGCCGGGCGGCGCACCGGGCGCGGCAAAGCCATAATAGCCATATTCGCTGCGCGGCAGTTGGTCCGCGACACCGCGCCGGACATAGAGGAAGCCCAGGCCGAAATCGCCCATCAGCCATTTATAGGTGGCGCAGGCGGCGAAATCGACGCCACTGTCATGCAGGTCGATCGGCACCGCGCCGGCGGCATGGATGATGTCGGCATAGACCAGCGCGCCGACCTTGTGCGCCATCGCGCTGATCGCCTTCAGGTCATGCTGGAAGCCATTATAGGTGGAGACGGCCGAGATGCTGACCAGCTTCGTCCCCGGCGTGATGGCGCGGGCCATATCCTCGGGGGCGATGCGGCCCTCGCGCGCCTGCACCCAGGCGACATCGACGCCCTGTTTTGCCATTTCCTGATACATGGGGAAGGCGGCGTAGAAATGGAGCGTGTCGGTGACGACGCGGCCGCCAGCATGCGGGAAGCCCAGTGCGCGCAGCACTGCCTGCTCGCCCATGGTGGTGGACTGGACCCAGGTGATCTCATCCGCGTCGGCGCCCATCAGCGCGGCGAATTTCGCGATCAGCGCGGCGCGATCGACCGGCTTGCGCGCGGCAGCGACGGGATCGAGCGTGCGGCCGGCGAGATAGGCGTCGGCGGCGGCCTTGGCGCCCAGGCTCACCGGATGGGTGGAGGCACTGTCGAGATAGGCGAGCGGAGTGGCGGCGAAGCTGGCCTTGTCGGGGAGCGACGGTGGCGCGGCGACGGCGCGGGCGGCCTGTGCCGCCAGCGGCACGGCGAGCGCTGCCCCCAGTGCCTGACGCCGGCTGAGGCTCATGCCATGATCCGGGCGAGCGCGGTCTTGAACGCCTGCATCTCGGCCGGCGTGCCGAAGGAGACGCGGACCCAATCGTCCATATGCTTGCGCGGGCCGCCGATGAAGATCTTCTCTTTGGCGAGGGCGGCGGTGACATCGGCGCCGGGGCGGCCGACATGGATCATCGCGAAGCTGGTCTGCGAGGGGAGATATTTGAGGCCGCGCGCGTCGAGCCAGGCGAAGAGATCGTCGCGCACCGCCTTGTTATAGGCCTTGCGCTGGGGCAGCAGCGTGGGATCGAGCAGGCTGGCTTCGGCCGCGACCACGGCGGGCATCGGCGTGATGTTGACGCCATAGTCGGCCATGCCGTCGAGCAGATCCTTGCGCCCGGCGATCAGGCCGCAGCGCAGGCCGGCCAGGCCGTAGATTTTCGAGAAGGTGCGGGTGACCAGCACGTCCGCGCCCTTCGCCACCAGGTCGAGGCAGCTTTGCGCGTCGCTATAATGGATATAGGCCTCGTCGACGAGCAGCACGGAACCGGCCGGCTTGTTGGCGAGCAGCCATTCGATGTCGGCGCGCGGGATCGGCAGGCCGGTCGGATTGTTGGGATTGCAGAGATAATAGACGCCGGCGTCGGGCGCGGCGGCGAGCAGCTTGCGCAGGTCGGCAGTGAAGTCGCCGGCCAGCGGCAGGGCGACGGCGCGGGTGACCGGCTGGTTGCCCTTGCCCAGGAACCCCTGGTCGAAGGTCGGCTCGAAATAGGCGATCGGGCGGGTCTTGGACGAATAGGTCAGCGCGACCGAGCGCAGCGGCATGAACGAGCCGGGATGGACCTGGACCTGGTCGGGCGCCAGGCCGTTCTGGCGGGCGAACAGGCTTTCCAGCTTCGACGCGAAGGCCATGCCATAGCGGCCGGCGAGCGGATCGAGCCCGGACAGCGCCTGCAGCGCGGCGGGGGCGGGGCCGAGCGGATTTTCGTTGCTGTTGATGAAGATGCCGTCGGTCAGCGTGGCGACCATTGCCTTGGGATCATCGCTCATCGCCACCTTGCGGTCGCGCTGGGCGAGGGCGGGCGCCGCGCCGGCTATTGCCGCCGCGCCCATGGCGCCGCGCATCAGCATGCGGCGGCTGAGAGTGTCCGGACGGTCGGTCATGGTTTTCGCTTCCCCCTGATGGGGATCGAGGCATCGATCCACATCCCTATCATTGTTGCCGCGTTCTGCGAGCCGCCGGTCGTGCCGACCGGCTTCAGAACGCTGACAAAGCAAAAGGGCCGGTCTCCTGGGAGACCGGCCCTTCAGTTCTAGCCTATCAGAACTTGAAGTCTACGCGGGCGTAGTAATAGCCACCGGCCGAGCCATAGGCACCGTGACCATAATAGGAGTTCCAGCTGGTGGAGCCGTTCTCATAGGGCGACTGGCCGGGGAGGACGGTCACGCCGCTGAGCAGCTTGGGCTTTTCGGGGCGCTTGTCGAACAGGTTGTTCGCGCCGATCGAGAACTTCACATAATCGGTGAAGTCATAGCCCAGCTCCAGATCGGTGATGCCGGTCGCCTTGACCACGCCGTCACGTTCAAGCGGCTGGCCGTTCATCGCCGCTGCCGAAAGGGCCGAGCGGACGAGGATGCTGGTCTTGCCGTAGAAGGTCTGCCGCAGATTGGCCGAGAAGGGGCCGCTGGCGAAGTTGATGCCGGCGACAATCTTGTAGTCGGGCGAAGCGTCTTCGATGTAGCTTTCCGACTGCGCGCTGAACAGGCTGGTGTTCTTGTTGTCGGTGATCTTGGTCTTGTTGTAGTTCGCGTTCAGCGACAGGTTGAGCTTGCCGAAGTCGAGCGGCACGACATAGTTGGCCGAGAAGTCGACACCATAGGTTTCCGTGTCGATCAGGTTGGTGAAGCTCGCCACGCCCAGCGTCTGCAGGCCGGTGTCGAGCACCAGGCCGGTGGACGCGATCGCCGCGAGAATGTCTTCCGCACCGGCGACGGGCAGACCGCCCTGAATGGCCGGCAGCGAAGCCGTTGCCGAGATACGATCCTTGATCTTGATATAATAGCCATCGATCGTGATCGCGAGCTTGGGAGCCGGACGCAGGACGATGCCTGCCGAGAAGTTGGTCGACTTTTCCGGACGCAGGGCATTGAAGCCCAGCAGCATGGCGGCTGGCGAACCGGCCGGCAACTGGAGCACCGCGCTGGTCGGGCCGACATTGACGGTCGAGTAGAAGGATTCCGCAAGCGTGGGCGCACGGAAGCCGGTGCTGGCCGTGCCACGGATCGCGAAGGCATCCGAGAAGTCGTAGCGGGTGGTGATCTTGCCGATCGTGGTGTCGCCGAAGTCGCTATAATCTTCGTAGCGGCCGGCAAGGTCGATGGTCCAGCCTTCGACCGGGCTGGCGATCAAGTTGATGTAACCAGCCTTCGAACTGCGGCTGTGCTTGCCGGCATCGACATCCTTGTAGCCGGGGAAGGACTGGACGCCTTCCTTGTAGGTCGATGCGAAGTCGCCGGCGACGATTTCATAGGTGTCGCGACGATATTCGCCACCGAAGGCCAGGGTCAGCGGTTCGGCCATGCCAACGTCGAACTCCTTGCGGATGTCGAGGGTGTTGGTCAGCTGGCTAAGCTTGAAGCCGCCGTCATAGGCGTCGGTCGGCGTGTAGGGCGTGATGCTGGAGTCATTTTGTGCAGCCGTATAGCTTTCGATCCACATGGCGCGATGCGCGGATTCGATCGTCCAGATCTTGTTCTGGTCATAGCCATAGGTGGTGCTGACGTCATAGTTCCAGCCGCCGCCAAATTCGCCCTTGGCGCCAACCGTGAAGCTATATTCCTTCTGCTCCACCTTCTGCTGGGGGACCATGCCGAACGTGCCGGTGTCACCAAAGCAGGTGCTGGTGTCGGTGGTGCTGGCGCAGATGCGGTTGGGCGGACGATAGCCCTGCTTGGCATAGCCGACGCGACGCGACACGTCGCCGAAGCTGTAGAGTTCGACGCCGCCGAAATCATAGCCCATATTGTAGAAGAGCAGGTTGAGCTGCGACTTGGCCTGGCCGCCGTTGATGCCGTTGAGGTCGAGGCCAGCCCAGGCGGGGTCATAATAATTGTTGGTCGATCCGAACGAGCCCGGATAGGTGCCGGCCGTCGGCACATAGGGATTGCCGTCAATGTCCGACATGGTCACCTGGCCGGTGCCGGTCGAGGTGTAGTTCTGGCGACGATGGAAGCCGGTCAGGTTGAAGAAACCGTCTTCGCCCAGCTTGAAGCCGACATTGCCCGAAGCCGAGAACAGTTCGCCCTCGCTGTTGTAATATTGGCCGCCAGTGACCTTGAAGCTGCCGCCTTCGCTGTCATCCTTGAGGATCATGTTGATGGCGCCGGCGATCGCGTCGGTGCCGTAGACGGCGGCGGCGCCATCCTGCAGCACTTCGATGCGGGATACGGCATCTGGCGGAATGAGGTCGATGCTGGGGGCGGCCGAACCCTGGAACGGACCGGCGATGACCTGAAGAATGGCCGAGCCATGGCGACGCTTGCCGTTCACCATCACCAGCGTGTGGTTGGGGCTCAGGCCACGCAGACGGGCCGACAGCGAGAAGTTCGACATGTCGGTGCCCTGGGTCTGGGCGGTGAAGCTTGGCACCATCTGGGTCAGGGCCTGGTTGAGGTTAGGCTGGCCGACATGGCTCAGCGCTTCCTCGCCGAAGACCTGAACCGGTGCGGCGCTTTCCGCGGCCTGCATGCCGGTTGCGCGGGTGCCGGTAACGATGATGGCTGCACCTTCATCGGCCTGCGGTTCCTGCGGTGCTTCCTGCGCTATGGCGCAGGCCGACCAGGATGATGCGGCGATCAGAGAAATTTTTAGAGCAGATAGTCTATTCATTCGATGCCCCCTGATTTTGTCATTATATCGACATAGGGGGTGACGAATGATCTGCGGAATATCCTCTATTGCGCCGCACAAAATTTAAGTAAAAATGAAATGTTTCTGCAATTTTTCCGTGTCAGGATTCATTAGCTTATTGCGGTGCTGCCGGACTGTGCAATTATATGTAATGCATCGACATTGATGCGTTTTGCAATCAACTGGCATGGCGGATTTTTGATCCTGGTTCGTTGTTGATTTACTTGTGCCTCATTCGCCCTTGGCCATGGCGATGAGCTTCCGGGCTTCCGCGCCGGTCCAGTCCATCGCGCCGACCACGCGCGCAACCTCCTTGCCTTTGGCATCATAAAGGACGGTGGTCGGCAGGACGCCGGTGGCATAGCCCAGACCGAGCTTGTTCTCGGGATCGGTCCAGCCCTTGAGGTGGGGCAGCTTGTGCTTGGCGAAGAAGGGCTTGATCGCGGCCTGGCCCTGCACGTCCTGCGAGATCGTCAAAACGGCCAGGCTCCTGTCACCTTCGCTGTCACTTTGCGCGGCGAGGGCATCGAGCGTCGGCATCTCCGCGACGCAGGGCGCGCACCAGGTCGCCCAGAGATTGACCAGCAGCGGGCGACCGGCAAAGTCCTGTAGGGTCGCCGTGCCGCCCTGCGGATTTTCGAACGCGAAGGTCGGCGCAGGCGTGCCCGCCTTGCTGCGGTCGATCGTGTAGTTGAATTCGCCCTTCGCACTGTCGCCGGCAGCGGGTTGCACTTCGTCGCCCGTCACCTTGCCGCTGGCGCTCGCATTGGCTTGCCCCGCGGGCGGGGATTGCCTATCGCATGCCGCCAGCCCAGCCAGCAGGAGCAGTGTCATTACCGAGCGCAAGGACGATATCATGGAAGCAGGCTCCAACAGCATGTGGGGTGGCCGGTTCGCGGCCGGCCCGGCATCGATCATGCGTGAGATAAATGCCTCCATCCCCTTCGACAAGCGCTTGTGGAAACAGGATATCGCCGGGTCCAAGGCGCATGTCGCGATGCTGGCCAAGCAGGGCATCGTCGATGGCGAGGATGCGCAGGCGATCACCGAGGGGCTGAACCGGATCGCGGCGGAATATGAAGCCAATGGCGTTCCGGTCAATCTAGACCTGGAAGATATCCACATGGTCACGGAGTCGCGGCTGGCCGAACTGATCGGCCCGGCCGCCGGCCGCCTGCACACCGCGCGCAGCCGCAACGACCAGGTGGCGACCGATTTCCGCCTGTGGGTCCGCGACGCCATGGATGAAGTGATGGCGGGGCTGGCCGGCTTGCAGCAGGCACTGCTCGCCCGCGCCGAGGAACATGTCGATGCGGTGATGCCGGGCTTCACCCATCTCCAGTCGGCGCAGCCGGTGACGCTGGGCCATCATCTGATGGCCTATTATGAGATGGTGCGTCGCGACCGCAGCCGCTTTGCCGACGCGCGCGTGCGCCTGGACGAATGCCCGCTGGGCGCCGCCGCGCTGGCCGGCACCGGCTTCCCGATCGATCGCCATGCCACGGCGGCGGCGCTGGGCTTTGCCAAGCCGACCGACAACAGCCTGGATAGCGTGTCCGACCGCGACTTCGCGCTCGACTATCTGATGGCCGCGACGCAGGCGTCGCTGCATCTGTCGCGCCTGGCCGAGGAGTTTATCATCTGGGCGAGCCAGCCCTTCGGCTTCGTCAAGCTGCCCGACGCCTATTCGACCGGCAGTTCGATCATGCCGCAAAAGCGCAATCCCGACGCGGCCGAACTGGTGCGCGGCCATGCCGGCCGCATCATGGGCTGCATGAATGCGCTGTGTGTGACGATGAAGGGCCTGCCGCTCGCCTATTCCAAGGATATGCAGGACGACAAGCCGCCGGTGTTCGAGGCGCATGACCTGCTGGGCCTGTCGATCGCGGCGATGACCGGCATGGTCGAGACGGTGACGTTCCGCACCGACCGGATGCGGGGGCTGGCCGAAAGCGGCTTTGCCACCGCGACGGACCTGGCCGACTGGCTGGTGCGCGAGGGCGACATTCCCTTCCGCGAGGCGCATCATATCACCGGTCGTGCCGTGGCGGCGGCGGAAGAGGCCGGCCTGCAACTGGCCGACCTGCCGCTCGACACGCTCAAGGCCATTGATGCGCGTATCGACGATCGCATCTATGCGGTATTGACGGTCGATGCGTCGGTCGCCAGCCGCAAGAGCCATGGCGGCACGGCGCCCGATCAGGTGCGCGCGCGGATCGCCGCGGCGCGCGCGACACAGGAGTGAGGCAGATGGCACGGCATGTCCGCAACGGGCTGATGATCGGGGCAATGGCGCTGGTGCTGGCCTCCTGTGGTGGCCGTGAATCGCTCAAACCCGTGGCGGGCCAGAAACTGCCTGCCGTGCCGGTGGGGGCGGCGACCGCGCCGACCGCCGCCGACATGATGGATCCGGGCACCCAGGCCCGCCCGGAGCGTAATGTCGAACTGCTGACCCAGTCTCGCCAGCGCGGCAATGACGAGTTCGACCTGCCGCCGGAAAGCCGGCCGCAACAATAGTCCCTATTCCCGCAAGGATCAGACCTTGGACCATTTCGATTATGTAGACGGCACCATGCATGTGGAGCAGGTGCCGATGACGGAAATTGCGCAGCAGGTCGGCACCCCGGTCTATGTCTATTCGACCGCGACGCTGGAACGCCATGTCGGCGTGTTCCGCGAAGGGCTGTCCCAGCTCGACAATCCGCTGATCGCCTTTGCCGTGAAGGCCAATCCCAACGCCGCCGTGCTGGCGACGCTGGCGAAGCTGGGGCTGGGCGCGGACGTGGTGTCGGGCGGCGAGTTGCAGCGCGCTGTGGCTGCGGGCATTCCGGCCGATCGCATCGTCTTTTCGGGCGTCGGCAAGACCGCCGAGGAAATGAAGCTGGCGCTGGAGCTGGGCATTTTCCAGTTCAACCTGGAAAGCGAGCCGGAAGCGGAAATGCTGTCGGAGGTTGCGGAGTCGATGGGGAAGAAGGCGCCGGTCGCCTATCGCATCAACCCCGATGTCGACGCCGGCACCCATGCCAAGATTTCGACCGGCAAGTCAGAAAACAAGTTCGGCATCCCCTATGACCGGGCGCTGGAAAGCTATGCCGCCGCGCGCGACCTGCCGGGCCTCGATGTCCAGGGCGTCGCCGTGCATATCGGCAGCCAGCTGACCGACCTGGCGCCGCTGGAGGCGGCCTTCGTCAAGGTCGGCGCGCTGATCAAGCAGCTGCGCGCGGCCGGCCATGACATCCGCACCACCGATCTGGGCGGTGGCCTGGGCGTGCCCTACGACCCGTCGCAGCCGCTGCCGCCGAGCCCGGCCGACTATGGCGCGATGGTGACGCGGGTGACGCAGGGCTGGGATGCGCGGCTGATGTTCGAGCCGGGCCGGGTGATCGTGGGCAATGCCGGCGTGCTGCTGTCGAAGGTGATCCGCGTCAAGCAGGGCGCACAGGCGCCGTTCGTGATCGTCGATGCGGCGATGAACGACCTGATGCGCCCCAGCCTCTATGACGCCTGGCACGATATCCGCGCGGTGGCGCCGGACGGCAACCGGATCGCGTCGAACGTGGTCGGACCGGTGTGCGAGACCGGCGATACCTTTGCCATGGGCCGCGACATGGATGTGGTGGCGGCCGGCGACCTGCTGACCTTCATGACCGCCGGCGCCTATGGCGCGACCATGGCGGGCACCTATAACAGCCGATCGCTGACCCCCGAAGTGCTGGTGTCGGGCGACAAATGGGCGGTGGTCCGCGCGCGTCCGCCGATCGAGGCGCTGATCGCGGGCGACCATATTCCCGATTGGGTGGCTGGCTGATGCATAGCCTGCCCGTCTTTCTGCGGCTGGAGGGGCGGGCGGTCATCCTGACCGGAGAAGGCGAGGCGGCCGATGCCAAGCGCCGGCTGCTGGAGCGCGCCGGCGCGCGCATCGTCGGCGAGGATGATGCGGATGCGCGGGTCGCGATCGTGTCGGATGGCGACGCGGCGGTGGTGGAACGACTGCGTGCGCGCGGCGTGCTGGTCAATGCGACCGACAAGCCGGACCTGTGCGATTTCACCCTGCCGGCTATCGTCGATCGCAATCCGGTGCTGATCGCGATCGGCACGGGTGGGGCGTCGGCGGGACTGGCGGCGGCGCTGCGGCAGCGGATCGAGGCTTTGTTGCCGAGCGGGCTGGGCGATCTGGCGCGGGCGCTGTTCGCGGCGCGGGGGCGCTTGCGCGACCTGTGGCCCGATGCGGGCGCGCGGCGGCAGGCGATCGGCAAGGCGCTGGCGCCGGGCGGGGCGATCGATCCGCTGGGGGGGGATCCGGATGTCGATGTCTGGCTGGCGGAAAATCCGGAGGCGGACAATGGCGAGCTATATCTTGTCCGGCTGTCGTCGGCCGATCCCGACGACCTGAGCGTGCGCGATGCGCGGATGCTGGCGCTGGCCGACCGGGTCTATCATGATGGGTCGGTGGCGGCGGCGATATTGGACCGGGCGCGGGCGGATGCCGAGCGGATCGCGGCGGATGGTCCGCCCGAACGGCTTGAAACCGGCCTCAGTCTGTGGGTCAGTTCTGCCGCGCGCTGAGGCGGGCGACTTCATCCTGCAAGGCCTGGATCGAGGAGACGAGGCGGGCGCGGTCGAGCTGCATTTCCTGCAGGGCGTCGCGGGTTTCACCCAGCTCCACCGCGCGGCGGGCGATGCGGGCATCGAGTTCGGCATTGTGCCGGCTGAGCATGCCGAGCCGTTCGGCGCGGGCGCACAGATGGCGCAGCCGCGCATCGAGCAGGTCGAAATCGAATGGCTTGACGATATGGTCGTCGGCGCCGGCCTCCAGCACTTCGACGGCGGACTGGCTGTCGATGCGGCCGGTCAGCATGACGATGCAGGCATGGGGGGCGAGGGCGGTGGCGCGGATGCGCTTCATCGTCGCCACGGCGGGCAGCATCAAAAGGTCCATGTCGATCAGGATCAGGTCAACCGGACGCGTGACCAGAAGGTTGAGGGCGATGAAGCCATTTTCGGCCAGCACCACGTCATAGTTAAGCCGCGACAGGCGGCGGGCGATGACGGCGCGGGCGGTCGCATTCTCGTCGATCAGCAGCACGCGCAGCCGACGCGAGGCTGTGGCCCCGCTTTCCGGCTGCTGCGCGACGATCTGATGAAGGGGCTTGCGCTTGAAAAACGGCATTGGATAGCAACTCCTGCGATCGGCAGGATAGAAGCTGGCGGCAAAGAAATGGTTAACGCGCCATGCCTTCGGCGCCATAGGCGCGCAGGAAGATGTCGACGGCGAAGGCGGCGTCGCTTTCCATCTGTTGCGGCGTGACCCGTTCGATCTGGCTGAGCAGCAGCAATTCATGGCAGCCCGATGTCGTCAGGCGCATCAGCACGCGGGCGGCCTTGTCGGGGTCGTCGCGGCGCAACTGGCCGCGATCCATCGCGCCTTCGAGGAAGCGGGCGAGCAGCATGCGGGTATGGCTGGGCGCCATTTCATAGAAGATGCGGCTCATTTCCGGGAAACGGCCACCTTCCGACGCGATCAGCCGGTGCAGGGCGATCGCTTCGGGCGATGTCACCTTTTCGAGCAGGCTGAGCGCGGTGCGGTGCAGCGTCGAGGGGAGGTCTCCGCCGGGGTCCAATATTTCCGAAAGCCGCGCGCGATAGGTGCTAGTCGCATTTTCGAGAACCGCGCGAAACAATTCCTCCTTGGAAGGGAAATGATTCCACAACGTGCCCTTTGACCCGCCCAATATGGCGGCGATGGCCGACATGCTGGTCGCGGCATAGCCATTTTCCAGAAAATGCCGGGCAGCCACCTCCAATATCGTCTGGCGCCGGTCGAGGCGGCGGGCCTCCCGACGACTGGGGGCTAAAGCTTTTTCCGGGCATGTCATATAAGCGTACCATAGAGTACGCTATTTATATTGACAAGGGTGGTACGGCGGGGCAAAGGCGATTTTCATACTGGATGGTACGGTTTGGATATGTCCGTGAGTCGCATCAGTTTTTCCATTCGCACCGGCGGTATTGCAGTGACAGCGCTGCTTCTGGCCGGCTGTGCTTCAATACCTGATCTGGGCGACAAGCCCGAGATTCGCGCGCCGCAGAGCGTGGAGGCGGGGCGCAGCCTGAGCGCCGACACGGTTGCCTGGCCCAGCGAGAATTGGTGGAGCGCCTATGGCGATCCGCAACTGACATCGCTGATCGAGGAGGGGCTGCGCAATTCGCCCGACATGGCGGTGGCGCTGGCGCGCTTCCGCCAGGCGACGGCGATGGCCCAGCAATCGGGCGCGGCGCTGCTGCCCACGGTCGACGCCACGGCCAATGCCGGCGTGACCAAGCAGAGCTATAATATGGGCATGCCCAAGGATTTCGTGCCGCAGGGCTGGCTGGGCACCGGCAAGGTCGGGCTGGACTTTGGTCTGGACATCGACCTGTGGGGCAAGAACCGGGCGTCGCTGGCGGCAGCCACGTCGGAGGCCCGCGCGGCCGAGATCGACGCGCAGCAGGCACGCCTGGCGCTGACCACCGCGATCGCCGATGCCTATGCCGATCTGGCCCGCCTCTATGACGAGGCGGAAATCCAGGAGCGCACGCTGGAAATCCGTACGGCCAGCCAGAAGCTGGTCGCCGACCGGCGGCAGAATGGCCTGGAAACGCGCGGCAGCGTACGCCAGGCCGACGCCACCGTGTCCTCGGCCAAGGCGCAACTGGCGGCCGCCCGCGTGGCGATCGAGCTGCGCCAGCATCAGATCGCCGCGCTGATCGGCGCCGGGCCGGACCGTGGCCTGGCGATGACCCGGCCGCAGATCGGCCAGTTGGCGCCACTGGGCCTGCCGGCGGACGTCACCACCAATCTGGTGGCGCGTCGTCCCGACGTCGCCGCCGCGCTGGCCCGGACGCAGGCCGCCGCCAGCCGGATCAAGGTGGCGCGGGCATCCTTCTACCCGGCGGTGAGCCTGAGCGCCCTGATCGGCGTCCAGTCGCTGGGGTATGAAACGCTGTTTACCGGCACCGGTGCTTCGGGTGGTTCGACGTCCTTTGCGGACAATCTGTTCAAGAAGGATTCGCTGTTCGGCAGCGCCGGCCCGGCGATCAGCCTGCCGATCTTTCATGGCGGGCAGTTGCGCGGCCAGTATCGCGGCGCGCGCGCGACCTATGACGAGGCGGTCGCCAGCTATGACAAGACGGTGCTGGGCGCCTATCAGGACGTCGCCGACGCCGTGACCAGCCGCCGGACGCTGGACCAGCGGCTGACCGACGCCAAGGCGGCGCTGACCGCGTCGCAGGATGCCTATGGCGTCGCCCAGCAACGCTACAAGGGCGGGCTTTCCACCTATCTCGACGTGCTGAACGTCGAAGACCAACTGCTCGCGGCGCGTCAGTCCGTCGCGCAGCTGGAAGCGAGCGCCTTCTCTCTCGATATTGCCCTCATTCGCGCGCTCGGCGGCGGCTTTGCCGCGAGCGACGCTCAGTCCAAGGATCGACCCAATGGCTGATGCCGCCACCGAAACTTCCCCCGAACTGGCCGAGCAGCGCGGCAATGCCCGCAAGACCTGGCTGACCCGTCTGGCGATCGCCGTGCTGGTGGTCGGCGTCCTGTGGGCGGCCTGGTATTTCCTGATCGGGCGCAACCATGTCAGCACCGACAATGCCTATGTGAATGCGGAGGTCGCCCAGGTGACGCCCCTGCTGTCGGCGCAGGCGATCGAGGTCAACGTCACCGACACCCAGACGGTGAAGCGTGGCGATATCCTGGTGAAGCTGGACCCGACCGACGCGCAGATCGCGCTGCAGCAGGCCGAGGCCGACCTGGCCGATGCCCGTCGCCGCTTCCGCCAGACGAGCGCGACCAGCGGTTCGCTGTCGGCGCAGGTCGAGGCGCGTGGCGCCGACATCGTCCAGGCCCGTGCCCAACTGGCGACCGCGCAGGCCGATTTCGACAAGGCCCGCATCGACCTGCAGCGCCGCGAGGCGCTGGTCGCGGGCGGCGCGGTTTCGGGTGACGAAGTCACCGCGGCGCGCAAATCCTATGCCGCTGCCAAGGCGGCGCTGGACCTGGCCCGTGCCGGTGTCGAGACCGCGCAGGCGACCCGCAATGCCGCCACCGGCCAGTTGGCCGCCAACGACGCGCTGATCCGCGGTTCGACCGAGGAAAGTGATCCCGCGGTGATGGTTGCCAAGGCGAAGCTGGAAGACGCCAAGCTGGACCTGGAACGCACGATCATCCGTGCGCCGATCGACGGCGTTGTGACCAAGCGTGCGGTCCAGATCGGCCAGCGTGTCGCGCAGGGCAGCCCGATCATGAGCATCGTCCCGCTCTCGCAAGTCTATGTCGACGCAAATTTCAAGGAGCGCCAGCTGCGCCATGTGAAGGTGGGCATGCCCGCCACGGTGGTGGCCGACATCTATGGCGGCGACGTCGTCTATCATGGCAAGGTCGTGGGCTTCTCCGGCGGCACCGGTTCGTCGCTGTCGCTGATCCCGGCGCAGAACGCGACCGGCAACTGGATCAAGGTGGTCCAGCGCCTGCCGGTGCGCATCGCGCTCGACCCCAAGGAACTGGCAGAGCATCCGCTGCGCGTGGGCTTGTCCACCGAAGTCGAGATCGATCTGGCCGGCAAGTAAGGGAGCGAGCGCGTGAGCGGTCCCGAAACCTTCAATCTGCTCTCGCCGCGCACCCGCACGCTTGCCGGGCTGGTGCTGGCGCTGAGCAACTTCATGGTCGTGCTCGACCTGACCATCGCCAATGTCTCGGTGCCGCATATCGCCGGCAATCTGGGCATCTCCGGCGACCAGGGCACCTGGATCATCACATCCTATGCGGTGGCGGAGGCGATCTGCGTGCCGCTGACCGGCTGGCTGGCGCTGCGTTTCGGCGTGGTGCGGACCTTCATCTGGGCGATGATCGGCTTCGGCTTCTTCTCGATGATGTGCGGCCTGTCGACCACGCTGGGCATGATCGTGGCCGCGCGCCTGGGGCAGGGCATCTGTGGCGGGCCGATCATGCCGATGTCGCAGACCCTGTTGCTGCGCATCTTCCCGCCGGAAATGCGACCGCGCGCCATGGGCCTGTGGGCGATGACGACGCTGCTGGGGCCGGCCATGGGGCCGATCGTCGGCGGCTATATCAGCGACAATTGGAGCTGGCATTGGATCTTCTTCATCAACCTGCCGATCGCGGCGCTGTGCGTGTTCGCGGCGATGGCGATGCTGCGGCCGGTGGAGACCGATACGGCGCACCAGCCGATCGACAAGATCGGCCTGTGCCTGCTGATCTTCTGGATCGGCTGCCTGCAGGTGATGCTGGACATCGGTCGCGACCATGACTGGTTCTCCGACCCGCTGATCCTGACGCTCGCCATCCTGGCCGGCATCGGCTTCATCGTCTTCATCATCTGGGAGCTGACCGAGGAGCATCCGATCGTCGACCTGCGGGTGTTCCGACATATCGGCTTCTCATCGGGCGTCTTCACGCTGGCTCTGGCCTTCGGCGCCTATTTCTCCAGCATCGTGGTCATCCCGCAATGGCTGCAGATGTCGATGGGCTATACCGCGACCTGGTCGGGCATCGTCACCGCCTTCACGGCGATGGCGGCGGTGATGAGTGCCCCCTTCGCCGCGCGTTTCACCGGCAAGGTCGATCCGCGCATCATGATTTCGGGCGCGGTCTTCTGGCTGGGCTGCATGACCTTGTGGCGGGCGCACTGGACCAGCGGCATCGACTTTTTCGGACTGGCGCTGCCGCAGTTCGTGCAGGGCTTTGCCATGCCCTTCTTCATGATCCCGTTGACGACGCTGACCCTGGGGTCGGTGCCGCCGAGCGAGACGGCGTCGGCCGCCGGCCTGCAGAATTTCTTGCGGACCATGGCGATCGCGATCGCGACGTCGCTGGTGCTGACCGGATGGAGCGATAGCCAGCGTGTGTCGCGCAACGAACTGGCCGGCGCCTTGCAGCCCGACGATGCGCAGCGGGCGCTGTCGGGCATGGGGATGACGACCGAGCAGATCCGCCAGACCATATCCAATCTGGTGGAGCAGGAGGCGATCGCCATTTCGGTCGACTATGTCTTCTTCATCTCCGCGCTGGTGCTGTTTGCGGCGGCGGTGATCGTCTGGTTGGCGCCCAAGCCTAGCGGACCGGTGGATACGTCGGCGGCGCACTGAGCGCTGCCCTGTTCGAGGCAAAGAAAAAGCCTCCCGTTGCTGTCGCGACGGGAGGCTTTTTCTTTGTGCGGGCCTCGGCCCTAGCGGGCGGCCGAGGCGCGCTTCTGTCCATAGAGGAAATAGACGACGAGGCCGATCGCGTTCCAGATCAGGCAGGCGTAGATGGTCTTCATCGGCAGGCTGAGGAACAGATAGGCGCAGCCGAGCACGGCGCCCAGGCCCACCAGCGTCGCCGCCGGCGTGCGGAAGGGGCGCTTGAGGTCCGGCGCGCGGCGGCGCAGGATCAGCAGGCAGGCGCCTACTGCGGTGAAGGCGATCAGCGTGCCGGCATTGGCGAGCGCGGCGATCTGGTCGATCGGCAGCACGCCGGCGATGATCGCCACCAGCACGGCCGTGACGGCGGTGATGCGCGCAGGGGTGCCGCGCTTCGAGATGCGGGCGAGCGATTGCGGCAGGAAGCCGTCGCGCGCCATCACCAGGAAGATGCGGCTCTGGCCGTAGAGGAAGCCCAGCAGCACGGTGGGGAGCGCAATGACGGCGGCGATCGCGACGATCCGGGCGATCGGCCCCTGGCCCATTTCACGCAGGATGAGGGCGAGCGGCTCCGGGCTGTCGGCAAAGCGGGTGAAGGGCATGGCGCCCACCGCGGCCGCGGCGACCAGCACATAGATGAGGGTGCAGACGATCAGCGAGCCGACGATGCCGATGGCGAGGTCACGGTCCGGGTTCTTGGCTTCCTCCGCCGCGGTCGAGATCGCGTCGAAGCCGTAGAAGGCGAAGAAGATGATCGCGGCCGCCGCCATCACGCCGCGCTCGATGCCGTCAGGCCCCATATGCTTGGCAAAGCCGAAGGGCATGAAGGGTTCGAGATGCTGGGCATCGAAGGCGGGCAGGGCGACCCAGACGAACAGGCTCAAGGTCGCGATCTTGATCAGCACCAGCAGCGTGTTGAGCCGGGCGCTTTCGCGCGTGCCGAACATCAGCAGGGCGGCGACGACGCCGATGATGAAGATGGCGGGGATGTTGATGAGGCCGCCAAGTTCCGGCCCCTTGGTCAGTGCCTCGGGAAAGCCGAGCGGGGTGAGGAGCGGGGCGGCATAGCCCGACCAGCCGACTGCCACGGTCGAGACGACCAGCGAATATTCGAGGATCAGGCTCCAGCCCACGATCCAGGCAATGCCTTCGCCCAGTACCACATAGGAGTAGCTGTAGGCGCTGCCCGCTGCCGGCATCATGGTCGACAGTTCGGCATAAGCGAGCGCGGCGCAGGCGCAGATCGCGCCGGCAATGGCGAAGGAGATGAGGACGGCGGGGCCGGCGCGGTCGGCGCCGACGCCGATCAGGGTGAGGATGCCGGTGCCGACGATCGCGCCGACGCCCAGCGCCAGCAGATGCGGCCAGGACAGGGTGCGCGCCATGCTGTGGCCGCCTCCCTGGGGCGTCATCGCCTCCATCGGCTTGCGACGTGTCCAACTCATAGAAAGCTCCCCCTGTTATGCGGTCTGTGGCGGGTTTGCTGGCGCAAACGACGGGCGGGCGCAAGCGCCGAGCCGGAACGTGGCGACTTCTTACAATATTGGGCGTGGTTGCTGCGCTATTGTTGCCAAAGAGCGGGAGGTCGACGCAATGGCGACGGCAATCGGTGCAGTGGAACGACAGGCGCGGGAACGGCGCATCTTTACCGGCATGGCGGCGCTGGTCGCCGTCACCGTGGTTGGCGGCTTCGGCAGCTTTGCCCTGCGCGGCTATGTCGACGTGGCGACCGTGCCGTGGTGGGTGCATGTCCATGCGCTGTCGCTGCTGGCATGGACGCTGCTGTTCCTGGCGCAGGCACTGCTGGTGGCGCAGCGGCGGACCGATCTCCATCGCCAGTTGGGCTGGGTTGCGGCCGGGCTTGCCTGCTTCCTGATCCCCTGGGGTATCGCGACGTCGATCCTGGCGGTGCAGATGGGGCGGGTGCCGCCCTTTTTTCCGCCGGGCATATTCCTGGTGCTGGGGCCGCTCGACATGCTGGCCTTTGGTTCGCTCACATTGGCGGCGATCCTGCTGCGGCAGCGGAGCGACTGGCACAAGCGGCTGATATTGTGCGGGACCATCGCGATGATGGAGCCGGCATTCGGCCGGATATTGCCGATGCCGTTGCTGGGGCCATGGGCGGGCGCCTGTGCGACACTGATGCAGTTGCTCTATGTCGGGATCGCGATGCGCGCCGATGCCGGGCTGCGCGGCGCGGTGCATCCGGCCTATCGCTGGGGGCTGGCGGTGATCGCCGGACGATTGCTGCTGGTCGAGTTGCTGGGGCGCACGGCGATCATGAGTGGGGCGGCGGCCGCGCTGGCTGCGGGATAGCGCACTTGCGCTTGCGGCCGCTTTGGCTTAAGGGGCGCCCTGCATCCGGGACTCTGGTCCTGGAACCCTGACGACTCCAGGATGTCCAAGAGGGATATCGAATGGACGCTGGCCGGCGAGTTTTCGCCCGCCGGCGATTTTGTCGTTTTGGGGTGGCGCATGGATTTTCCGGGTCTTGGCCCGAATTGAGGTGATGATGTTCGATTCGCTAAGCGATCGTCTCGGTGGGGTATTCGACAAGCTGCGTGGGCGCGGTGCGCTTACGGAGGACGATGTCCGTGCCGCGATGCGCGAAGTGCGAGTCGCACTGCTGGAAGCCGACGTGGCGCTGCCCGTGGTTCGCCAATTCGTCGACCAGGCGACCGAAAAGGCTGTCGGCAGCGATGTGCTGCGCTCGATCACGCCCGGCCAGATGGTCGTCAAGATCGTCTCCGACACGCTGACCGAGACGCTGGGCGCCGAAACCAGCGACCTGCTGATCGACGTCACCCCGCCCGCCGTCATCATGATGGTCGGCCTTCAGGGTTCGGGCAAGACGACCTCGACCGCGAAGATCGCCAAGCGCCTGAAGGACAAGGAGCGCAAGAAGGTGCTGATGGCGTCGCTCGACGTCCAGCGCCCGGCCGCGCAGGAGCAGCTGGCCGTCCTTGGCACCCAGATCGATGTCGCGACCCTGCCGATCGTCGCCGGCCAGCAGCCGGTGGAGATCGCCAAGCGCGCGCTGCAGTCGGCCAAGCTGCAGGGCTTCGACGTGGTCATGCTCGACACCGCCGGCCGACTGCATGTCGACCAGGCGCTGATGGACGAGATGAAGGCGGTCGCCGACGTCGCCAATCCGGCGGAAATCCTGCTGGTGGTCGACTCGCTGACCGGCCAGGACGCCGTCAATGTCGCGACCAGCTTTACCGCGCAGGTGCCGCTGACCGGTGTCGTGCTGACCCGTATGGACGGCGACGCCCGTGGTGGCGCGGCGCTGTCGATGCGCGCGGTCACCGGCCGTCCGATCAAGTTTGCCGGCACCGGTGAAAAGCTGGATGCGCTTGAGCCCTTCCATCCGGCCCGCGTTGCCCAACGCATCCTGGGCATGGGCGACGTCGTCAGCCTGGTCGAGAAGGCCGCCGAGACGATCGACGCCGAGGAAGCCGACAAGCTGGCCAAGAAGATGGCCAAGGGTCAGTTCGACATGAACGACCTGCGCAGCCAGCTCAACCAGATGCGCCGCATGGGCGGTCTGGGCGCGCTGGCCGGCATGCTGCCGGGCCTCAAGAAGGCGCAGGCGGCGATGGCCAATAGCGGCGCCAACGACAAGACGCTGCTGCATCTGGACGCGATGATCGGGTCGATGACCCCCAAGGAGCGCGAGAAGCCCGCGCTGATCAACGCCAAGCGCAAGATCCGTATCGCCAAGGGCGCCGGCCGCACTGTGCAGGACGTCAACCGTCTCCTGAAAATGCATCAGGAAATGGAAACGGCGATGAAGAAGATCCGCAAGATGGGCGGCCTCAAGGGGCTGGCCAAGATGTTCACCGGCGGTGGCATGGGTGGATTGGGCGGCCTGGGTGGTCCGGGCGGCGCGGATGGGCAGGGCGGTCCGCCCGACCTGTCGGGTCTGGGTGGCCTTGGTGGCCTGGGCGGCAACATGCCCAAGCTTCCGCCCGGCTTTCAGAATTTCATGAAGAAATAAGCAATTTCCGTAATTTGGTTTGAGTAGAAAGGTCTAGTTCCATGGCAACCTCCATCCGTCTGTCGCGCGGCGGCTCCAAGAAGCGCCCCTATTACCGCATCGTCGTGGCCGACAGCCGCGCCCCGCGTGACGGCAAGTTCATCGAGCGCATCGGCAGCTACAACCCCGTCCTGCCCAAGGGCGACGAAAAGCGCGTCATCATCGACGTCGAGCGTGCGAAGCACTGGGTTGCCGCCGGCGCCCAGGCGACCGACCGCGTTGCCCGCTTCCTCGACGCCGCTGGCGTGAAGGAGCGCGCTGCTCGCAACAACCCGAAGAAGGCAGAGCCGGGCCAGAAGGCCAAGGACCGCGCTGAAGACCGCGCCGCCAAGGCTGCCGAAGCTGAAGAAGCTGCGCGCGAAGCCGCTGCCGCTGCCGCTGCTCCGGCCGCTGAAGAAGCCGCTCCCGCCGAGGAAGCTGCTGCCGAGCAGGCTGAGGGCTGATCCTCTTGACCGACAAGCCCGTCACCCTGGCCGCGATCATCGGTGCCCATGGCGTGGCGGGCGAAGTCCGTCTGAAGCTGTTTGGCGAAGGGGCCGAGGCTCTGAAAAGCTACAAGAGCTTCGATGCGGCGGGGCGCACATTGACGTTGAAGTCGGTGCGCCCCGGCCCGAATGGCGCGGTGGCCCGCTTTGCCGAGATCGGCGATCGCGGCGCGGCCGAAGCCCTGCGCGGCACGGCGCTGACCGTCCCGCGTTCCGCCCTGCCGGCCTTGCCCGAGGGCGAATATTATCATGCCGACCTGGTCGGCCTTCCCTGCACAAGCAGCACCGGCGAGACGCTGGGCGAGATCATCGCGGTCGAGAATTTCGGCGCCGGTGACATCATCGAGGTGCAGCGTCCGTCGATCGAGGGCAAGCCCGGCAAGCGCTTCATGGCGCCGATGCATGTGGTGGTGCTGAGCGAGGACGGCGCCGTGATTGACGCGGCTTTTACCGAATAGTATATACGCTCCGTATATACGGAGCTTCTCCATGGGCGAAGAATATCGGGCCAAGGTCTTCAAGTCGGGCAACAGCCTGGCGTTGCGGCTGCCCAAGAGTCTGGGCCTGAATGACGGCGAGGAAGTCGTCATGATACCGCATGCCGATGGCAGTTTTTCCTTCTGGAAGCAGGGTCAGCAGCGCGACATCCTTTTGTCCCTGTTCGGCAGCATGTCGGCGGGCTTCATGGCGGAAGGACGCGGCGATATCGATCAGGGGGATCGCGATTGGACCGGGCCGGCGTCGTCTGCGGCATGACGCAGGTCGCTTATCTGCTCGACACCAATGTTTGCATCGATTTCCTGCTCGGACGAAGCGCCCGTCTGGCCGAGCGGATGGCGGCCGAGTTCGATCGCCTGTCGGTTTCCGCTGTCACTGCTGCCGAATTGCGGGTCGGCAATCGCGGCTCTAGCGATCCGGTCGGAGACCTGCGGCGCGTCGATACATTTCTGGCGCTGCTGAATATCTTGCCGTTCGATGATGCGGCGGCGCACACCTATGCCGAGATGGTGCGCCTGGTGGGGGGGCGTCGTCGGGGGGTCGACCGGTTGATCGGAGCGCAGGCGATGGCGTCGGCCATGGTGCTGGTGACGCGCAACGAAAAGGATTTCGCCGATATTCCCGGCCTGACAGTGGAGGATTGGAGCGCATGATGACCATGGCTGTGCGCATGGTGACCCTGTTGGGATTTCTGTCCATCCTGTCCGCGCCGGCGGTTGCTGCCGATGCCAGGAAGATCGACGCTGCCATCCCCGAGATTGACCGTCTCTTTGCCGATTTCCAGGTCGACAGTCATGCGCCGGGGCTGGTCTATGGCATCGTCTCCGATGGCAGGCTGGTTCATGTGAAGGGCTTTGGCGCGCAGGATCTGGTGCAGAAGCGGCCGGTGACGGGGGACAGCCTGTTTCGTATCGCATCCATGACCAAGGCGTTTACCGCCCTGTCGATCCTGAAATTGCGGGAAGAGGGCAAGCTCTCGCTTGACGATCTGGCCGAGACTTATGTGCCGGAAATGCGCGGCTGGACCTATGCGACCAAGGATAGTCCGCGCATCCGCATCCGCGACCTGCTGACGCACAGCGCGGGCTTTGTCGACGATAATCCGTGGGGCGACCGGCAGACGCCGCTGCCCGACGCGGACTTCACCCGGATGCTGGAGCAGGGCGTGCCGATGAGCAGCGCGCCGGCGACCCATTATGAATATTCCAACTTCGGCTATGCGCTGCTGGGGCGGATCATCGCCAATGTCTCGGGCATGCCCTATCGCCGCTATGTCGAGCAGAGCCTGTTGACGCCGCTGGGCATGACGTCGAGCGGCTATCAGCTGAGCGAATGGCCGGCTGCGCGGCGGTCGCTCGGCTATCGCTGGGAAGATGGGCGCTGGAAGCGCGAGCCCGACATGGCCGACGGCGCCTTTGGCGCGATGGGCGGGCTGCAGACCAGTGCCAATGACTATGCCCGTTGGGTGGCCTTTCTGCTGTCGGCCTGGCCGCCGCGCGACGATGCGGAGAGCGGTCCGGTCAGCCGGGCGTCGGTGCGGATGCTGGCGGAGGGTAGCAATTTCATGAGCGTCGGCCAGCGCAACGGCAAGAGCGGGGCGACCGCCTGCCGTCAGGCGGCGGCCTATGGCTTTGCCATGCGGATCGCGCAGGATTGCGACCTGGGGCTGACCCTGTCCCATGGCGGCGGCTATCCCGGCTATGGCAGCCATGTGATGCTGATGCCGGATTATGGTGTCGGCATCTTCGTCTTCACCAATCGCACCTATAATGGCGGGGCGGGCGCCGCCTGGGATGCGGCGATGCTGTTGCAGAAGGCGGGAGCGCTGATCGCGCGGGACGTGCCGGTCAGTCCGCTGCTGGCGCAGGGCTATGCCGCGGCGGGGCGCATCTATGCGTCGGGCGATGTGCTGGCCGCCCGCGACAATCTGGCGATGAATTTCCTGATGGATGCCGATGCGGTGCATTGGGGCAAGCGTCTGGCGGCGTTGAAGGGTGAGGTCGGTAGCTGCGCGGTCGATGCACCGCTGAGCGCGACCGGCAATCTGTCGGGCAAGTTCACCTGGACCTGCGAGAAGGGGCGGGTGGCAGGCAGTCTGTTGCTGGCGCCGACGGCCGACGCGGAAATCCAGGAATTGAAGCTGGAGGTCAAGGCGCCCTGAGGCGCTGGCGATCGACAGTTCCCCCTGCGGCGAAAATGCTCTAGGCGCGCAGCCATGGCGCAAATTTTGACCGCAATCTATCTGCTGATGATGCTGGCCGGGGGCTGGCGGCTGTTCGGCCTTGGCTGGCCGCTCTGGGTGAAGGGGCTGGTGGCGATCGGGCTGGTCTGTCCCCTGCCGCTGCTGGTGCTGCTGCCGGGCATGCTGCATCCCGAACGGCCCTTTGCCGACATGCTGCGGATGATCGGCTTCGTGATGATGGGCTGCGGTGCGCTCTGCCTGGTTGGCGGCCTGTCCGCCGCCCGGCTGCGGGCGCGCCGGCGATGAGCTTTGCGGCCCAGATCCTGACCCTCTATCCCGAGATGTTTCCGGGCCCCTTGGGCGTGTCGCTTGCGGGACGTGCGCTGGCCGAGGGGAAATGGTCGTGCGATCCGATCCAGATGCGCGGCTTTGCGACCGACAAGCATCGCACCGTCGACGATACGCCGGCCGGGGGCGGGGCGGGCATGGTGCTGAAGCCCGACATCTTGGCGCGCGGCATCGACCATGCGCTGGCGCAGCGGCCCGACCTGCCGATCCTGGCGATGACGCCGCGCGGCAAACCGATCACGCAGGCGCGGATCAGGGCGCTGGCGGATGGCCCCGGCGTGACCTTGCTGTGCGGGCGATTCGAGGGCTTTGACGAGCGGATTTTCGATGCCCGACCGATCGAGCAGATATCGATGGGCGACATCATCCTGTCCGGCGGGGAAATGGGCGCGCTGATGCTGCTGGATGCTTGCATCCGCCTGCTTCCCGGTGTAATGGGCGCCGCTTCCAGCGGTGTCGAGGAATCCTTTGAAACGGGGTTGCTCGAATATCCGCATTATACCCGACCAGTCGAATGGGAGGGGCGCAGGATTCCCGAAGTGTTGCGATCGGGGGATCATGCGAAGATCGCCGCCTGGCGGAAACAACAGGCGGAGGCAGATACACGGCTAAGGCGGCCGGACCTTTGGGAACGCCATATCGGCGTTCGGGACCAGTCGCCCTCTGGTGCGCAACGCGAAAATAAGGACTAAGTTACATGAACTTGATCCAGCAGATCGAGGCCGAAAACATTGCCGCCCTGGCGAAGGAAATCCCCGATTTCCGTCCCGGTGACACCCTGCGCGTCGGCGTGAAGGTTGTCGAAGGCGAGCGCAGCCGCGTCCAGAACTATGAAGGCGTCTGCATTGCCCGTTCCAACAAGGGCATGGGCAGCAACTTCACCGTTCGCAAGATTTCGTTCGGCGAAGGCGTGGAGCGCGTGTTCCCGCTCTACTCGCCCAACCTCGATTCGATCACCGTCGTTCGTCGCGGTGTCGTGCGTCGTGCCAAGCTCTATTATCTGCGTGGCCGCACCGGCAAGCGCGCTCGTATCGCCGAGCGCCGCGATACCCGCACCGAAGGTTGATCCTTCAAAACTGTTCTTGACAGTTGTAAAAATGAAACAGGCGGTGGCCCCCAGGGCTGCCGCCTTTTTCTTTGTGTTACAATGATTTGACACATTGTTTTACGGCATGAATTATTGCGCTTGCGAACAAATTTTTGCGGCCACCCAAAGGGCCATTTCGCAGTCGATGCAATTATGCCAGCCTGATATTTCCAGATGTTACTGAGTGAAACGCACTGAAATTTCCGATTTCAGGAACGGATAGTTGCGTCCATTCCGATCTCATCCGGCAACAAGAAGAGGGGGGTGTCGAAAGGTCTCTAAAAAAAGAAATAGGGGGCTTTTTGATGAAGTATCAGGGTCTGTTTTCATGCAGTGCGATTGCCATTGCACTGTCCTATTCAATGCCTGTTCTTGCGCAGGATGTTGCGCCCCAGGCGGCCGCAGCGGAAACGCCCGGCCAGACGATCATCGTCACCGGCACGCGGCGTACCGACCGTACCGTCGCCGAATCGCCGACGCCGATCGATGTCTATTCCGGCGAGGAACTGCAGAAGCAGGGCGTCGCCGACATGAACCAGGTGATCCAGAACCTGGTCCCGTCCTTCTCGGTGGCGCGCTATGCCATTGGTGACGGCTCCTCCTTCGTCCGGCCGCCCAACCTGCGCGGGCTGGCGCCCGACCAGACGCTGGTGATGGTGAACGGCAAGCGCATGCATCGCTCCGCGCTGGTCCAGATCGGCGCGAACGCCCAGTCCGCTGGCGCCCATTCGGCCGACCTTGCGCAGATTCCGGCGATTGCGGTGCGCAGCGTCGAAGTGCTGCGCGACGGCGCTTCGGCCCAATATGGTTCCGACGCGATCGCGGGCGTCATCAACATGGCGCTGCGCGACGATACCGACGGCATTTCGGGCTATGCCCGCTATGGCCAATATTATCGCGGCGATGGCGAGGATTATCAGGTCGCGCTGAACGGTGGTTTCAAGCTGGGCGACAATGGCTTCATCAACATCAGCGGCGAATATGTGAACGCCGGCAAGACCAGCCGCGGCGTCACCCGACCCGGCGCGCTGGAACTGTCGCAGGAGCAGCCCGACATCGGCGTACCCAAGCTGGCGCAGCGCTATGGCAATCCGAAGATGGAATCCTATCGATTCTTCGTGAATGGCGGCTTCGACCTGGGCGACGACAGCAGCATCTACTTCTTTGGCAGTTATGGCCACAGCTTCCAGGAAGAGAGCTTCAACTATCGCCAGTCGGTCAATTCCGCCAATTTCGGCCTCAACGGCATCTTCAACGACTATTTTACCGATTTCGACAATACGACACCGGGCATCCAGACCGGCGCGGCGGGCGGCAATGTCTATGCGCCCAACGATTATGACCCCACGACGCGGGATTATACGCAGGTGTCGGATTGCTCCGATCCGCTGGTGCAGAACTGGAGCTGCGTCTATTCGGGCGGCTTCACGCCGATCTTCTTCGGCAAGATCGACGATATTTCGGGCACCGTCGGCTACAAGGGCACGCTCGGCTTTGGCCTGAACTACGACCTGTCGGGCAGCTATGGCCAGTCCACGCTGAAATATACGATGAACGGCACGATGAACCCGTCGCTGGGCATCACCTCGCCGACCGAATTCTACCTCGGCAAGCTGGAACAGCGCGAAACGCTGTTCAATGCGGACTTCAGCTATCCCTGGGAAGTCGGGCTGGCGAGCCCGATCACGATTGCGTTTGGTGGGCAGTATTTCCGGGAATCCTATGAACTGGGCCTAGGCGACGCCGCTTCCTATGCGATCGGGCCCTATACCGGGAACCTGGTCTTCCATCAGGATGGCACGCCGGTGTTGAACGCGGATGGCAGCCAGCTCTCGGTCGCGCTGCCGGTCGGTGCCAATGGCTTCCCTGGCTATGGTCCGGCGATCGCGGGTGAGAGCAGCCGCAATTCCAAGGGCCTCTATATCGACGTGGAAGGCGACATCACCGAAGCCTTCTCGCTGGGTTTTGCCGGCCGCTACGAGCATCTGTCCGACTTCGGCAATTCGACCACGGGCAAGGTGTCGGCACGCTACGCCATCGTGCCGGATGTGTTCGCGGTTCGCGGCACGCTGTCGACCGGCTTCCGTGCGCCGACGCCGGGCCAGACCAACACCAGCAGCATCGCGACCACCTTCAATCCGGGTAATCCCAACGCGATCGAGTTCATGACGCTGCCGGTCGCCAGCCCGGTCGCCCAATATCTGGGCGCGGTGCCGCTGAAGCCGGAAGAGTCGGTCAGCTTCTCGGCCGGTACGGTGTTCACGCCAGCCCCCGGCGCGTCGCTGACGATCGACTATTACAACATCAAGGTGAAGGACCGCATCGGCACCACCGGATCGCGGGTGATCACCGACGATCAGCGACCCGAACTTCAGGCGCTGGGCCTGGCCAACTATGCCACGGTCAATGAGGTGCAGTTCCTGACCAATGCCTTCGATACCCGGACCCAGGGTGTCGACGTGGTTGGCAGCTATCGCTTCTCGACCGACAGCATGGGGACGTTCAACACCACGCTGGCCTTCAACTACAACAAGACGAAGGTCATCCGCGTCGGGCTGGACCCCGATACCGGATCGCCGATCATCAGCGACACGCGCATCATGCAGCTGCAGAATACGCTGCCCAAGACGCGCGTGATCCTGACCGAGAACTGGACCAGTGGTGCGCTGTCGGTGCTGGGCCGGGCGAACTGGTATGGCAAGTACAAGGTCTATGACGACGGCACCGGTGTGAACGGCGAAAGCTATGTCAATCAGAGCTTTGGCAGCGAGTTCGTGTTCGATCTGGAAGTCAGCTATCAGCTCAATGACAATTTCACGCTGAGTGCCGGCGCGCAGAACCTGTTCAGCAACTATCCCGACAAATATGACAATCGCGCCGGCGGGCTGGGGCCGGTCTATGCGTCGACGGGTGGTCGCTTCACCGGTGACATCTATCCCGACGTATCGCCCTTCGGCTTCAACGGCGGCTTCTGGTATGCGAAGGTCGGATTCAAGTTCTGATCCCGCATCATCATGATCCGATCGGCCGTTCCCTTGCGGGGCCGGCCGATTTCGTTGCAGGAGGGGCCATGCCCTTGACCAACCGCCTGGCGACCGCCGCCGACGAACCCGCATTGTCCACCCTGATGTCGCTGGCCATCGAGCAATTGCAGTCGGCCTATCTGACCGCTGCGCAGGTACAGGCCAGCCATGGCTTCATGGGGCTGGACCGGCGGCTGATCGGTGACCGGACCTATTTCGTGGTGGGGGCGGAGGGTGCGATCGCCGGATGTGGCGGATGGAGCCGCCGGGCGACCGCCTATGGCGGCGACCACACGGCCGGGCGCGACGACCGCATGCTCGACCCCGCGACCGAGGCGGCAAAGGTGCGGGCGATGTACACCCATCCCGACCATGTCCGCAAAGGCGTCGGCACGACCATCCTGGCGCTGTGCGAGGCCGCCGCGCGGCAGGAGGGCTTTGCCGCGCTGGAATTGTCGGCGACGATGGCCGGCGTGCCGCTCTATCGCAGCTTCGGGTTCATCGACGTCCGCCCGTTCGAGGATAGCGGCGTGCCGATGATCCTGATGCGCAAGGCCATCTGATTCAGCTGCGGCTGGTCCACCACAGGCCAGCCAAGCTGATGAGCGCGGCGGCCGACATATAGAGGCCGACGAGCGCGACGCCCTGCATGCCGATCAGCCAGGTGGCGACGATCGGCGCCAGCGCGCCGCCCAGGATGCCGCCCAGGTTGAAGGCGAAGGACGCCCCGGTATAGCGCAGCTGGGTCGGGAAGAGGGCGGGCAGATAGGCGCCGAGCGGGCCGTAGATGAAGCCCATCACGAACAGGGCGAGGCTGAGCGCGACGAAGATCGGCAGCAGCGCGGCGGTGCCGATCAGCGGGCCGAAGACGATGCCCATGACCAGCGTGCCGGCACAGCCCCAGGCGAGGACGCGGGTCGGGCTGCTCCTGTCCGACCACCAGCCGGCGATCACGATGCTGAGCGCCATGAACATGATGGCGCCAAGCTGGATCGCGAGGAAGATTTCCCGGTCGATCTTGAGCGCGGTGGTGCCATAGCCCAGCGCAAAGGCGGTCGCGATATAATAGACGGCGAAGCAGGCGGCGCAGGCGAAGGTGCCGGCGATGGCCGCGCCCAGATGGGTCGAGAGCAGGGTGGCAAGCGGCACGGCCGGCGGCGGTGCTTCCTGCTGCGCGGCAGCAAATTCGGGCGTCTCGGTGAGTTTGAGGCGGACCCAGAGGCCCAGGATCACGAGGACCGAACTGCCCAGGAACGGCAGGCGCCAGCCCCAGGCAAAGAATTCCGCATCGGTCAGGAAGGCGCCGAGCAGCAGGAACAGGCCGTTGGCGGCGATGAAGCCGACCGGGGCGCCCAGTTGCGGGAACATGCCGAAGCGGGCGCGCCAGCCTTCGGGTGCATTTTCGACCGCCAGCAGCGCCGCACCGCCCCATTCGCCGCCCAGGCCAAAGCCCTGGCCGAAACGCAGCACGCACAGGATCAGCGGCGCCCAGAAGCCGATCATGAGATAGGTCGGCAGGAAGCCGATCAGCAATGTGCAGCCGCCCATCAGCATGAGCGAGGTGACGAGCGTCGCCTTGCGCCCGATGCGGTCGCCATAATGGCCGAAGACGGCGGCGCCGAGCGGCCGGGCGAGGAAGGCGAGGGCGAGGCTGCCATAGGAGGCCATCAACTGCGCCGAGGGCGAGGAGGCCGGAAAGAAGAGCGAGGGGAAGATCAGGCTGGCGGCGGTGGCGTAGATATAGAAGTCGTAAAATTCGACCGCCGTGCCGATGAGGCTGGCCGCCAGCACTCGCTTGTGCAGCCACATTGCGCTCATGCCGCTCGTCTTCGTCATCGCCCCCATCCTTCTCAATCCGTTCGCGCCGCCATCCTCCCCTGCAAGGGGAGGGGGACCATTTGCCTGGCAAATGATGGAGGGGTGTTGCCGCGCGCGATAGGGCGACACCCCTCCGTCAGGGCTTCGCCCTGCCACCTCCCCTTACAGGGGAGGATGATGACATTCGCCTCTATTTCCGTCGTTTCTGGTTCAGCAGCTCATAGGCCATGACGGCTGTCGCGACCGCGGCGTTCAGGCTGTCGGCCTTGCCCAGCATCGGCATCTTCACCAGCTGGTCGCATTCGGCTTCATAGCTTTCTGGCAGGCCCTGCGCCTCATTGCCGACCAGCAGGAAGCTGGGGCTCTGATAGCTCGGCTCCTGATAATCCTGGGTCGCTTTCAGGCTGGTGCCGATCAGTTCGCCCGGCCCCTGGCGCAGCCAGTGCATGAATTCGCCCCAGCGGGCCTGGGTGATCGACTGGGTGAACAGGGCGCCCATGCTGGCGCGCACCGATTCGACCGAGAAGGGGTCGACGCAATCGTCGATCAGGATGAGGCCGCCGGCACCGACCGCGTCGCCGGTGCGCAATATGGTGCCGAGATTGCCGGGGTCGCGCAGCGACTGGGCGACGATCCAGATGTCGGCCGTGCTGCGGTCGAGCTTCTCCAGCGGAGTCAGCCGGTCGCGATAGACGCCGACCACGGCCTGGGCATTATCCTTGCCGCTGATCTTGGACAGAATATCGGGCGTGGTTTCGATCACGTCGCCGCCGTCCGCCTCGATCGCGTCGATCAGGTCGAGTGCGAGCGGGTGGGTGGAGCCGGCATGGAAGAGCATTTCGGGCAGCACGCCTTCCTCGCGCGCTTCGGTCAGGATGCGCAGCCCTTCGGCCAGGAACAGCCCTTCGGCCTTGCGATATTTCTTTTCCCGCAGAGAGCGCACGCGCTTGACCAGCGGGTTGGAAAAACCGGTGATTTCGCGTGCCACGTTCTGCGTCCTGCCTTCTGGTCCGCGACCAGTGCGGACGAAGCGGCCTCTCTATCGAGGGAATGGGGAAAAGGACAGCCTTTCGGTGTCAGTCGGGCTGGGCGGCGTCCGTTTTCGCGATGACCACGCGATTGCGACCGCCATGCTTGGCCGAATAGAGGGCGACATCGGCGGCGGCGATCCAGGCGTCGCTGCTGATCCGGTCAGGCCCGATCTCGGCAATGCCGAAGCTGGCGGTGACGCGCAGCGGCGGCATATGGACGATTTCCAGCGCGGCGATGGCATCGCAGAAACGCTGGGCAGCGGCCCCGGCCTGCGCCGCATTGCTTTCGGGGAGCAGCACGCCGAACTCTTCCCCGCCAAGCCGGCCCAATATGTCGTTCGGGCGCTTGGTCCGGTCGCAACAGGCCGCGACCTCGCGGATCACGACATCGCCGGCCGGGTGGCCATGGGTGTCATTGACCCGCTTGAAATGGTCGATGTCGAACAGCAACAGGCTGGCCGGACGCGCATAGCGGCGGAAGAGGGCGATATGCTTGTCCATCTCCGCCACGAAGGCGCGGCGGGTGAGGGCGCCGCTCAGATGGTCGCGCTCGGCAATGCGGCGCAGTTCCAGTTGCTCCACCACCAGCGCGCCGAGATTTTCGAGGATGGCGATCTGGCCGGGATCAAATTCGCGCGGCACGGTATCGATCGCGCAGAGGGTGCCGACATTATAGCCGTCGGGCGTCGCCAGCGGGACACCGGCATAGCTGCGGATATTGGGATCGCCGGTGACCAGCGGATTGCTGCTGAAGCGCTGGTCGGAACAGGCATCGGGCACGACCATCGGCACACGGTCGCGGATGGTGTGGTTGCAGAAGGCGATGTCGCGCGGGGTTTCGGTCGCGTCGATGCCGGTGCGCGACTTGAACCATTGGCGATCGCCGTCGATCAGCGACACGACCGACATCGGCACGCCCAGGATCGACCGGACAAGCTGGGTGATGCGATCAAAGGCGGGCTCGGGCGGCGTGTCGAGAATTTCATAGCGCCCGAGCGCGGCCAGGCGGGCGGCTTCGTCGTTCAATTTCGTGTCGAGCATGGCGCCTATCCACTTGAACCGGTGGCGAATGCTGCCTCCCGATCAGCGGTCGCCCTATGTCGCAAGATGGGGCGGCGGGGCCGTGACGTCAATGTCGGGATGGGAACCCGTCGCGGCAACGCGGCCGCTGGTCGCGTGCCTATTCCTCGCCGAACTTGTCTTCGACCAGGGCTACGAGTTGGTGCAGGCTGTCATGCGCGTCGGGGCCGGCGGCGCTGATGGTGATGCTGTCGCCCATGGCGGCGCCGAGCATCATCAGGCCCATGATCGATGTGCCGGTGACTTCGCTGCCATCCTTGCTGACGGTGATCTGGGCGGGCAGGCCGCTGGCCAGGGTCACGAATTTCGCGCTGGCGCGGGCGTGGAGGCCGCGCTTGTTGCTGATCCTGACTTCCCAGCTGATATCATTCATGAGGTGCTGCCCAGCAATTCCGATGCGACGCTGATATATTTCTGGCCTGCTTCGCGGGCAGCGGCGACGGCGGCGCGCACGTCCATCACCTTGCGGGCGCTTTCCAGGCGGATGAGCATGGGCAGGTTGATGCCCGCGATCACCTCGATCTCGCCGGCCTTGAGCAGCGAGATGGCGAGGTTGGAGGGGGTGCCGCCGAACAGGTCGGTCAGCAGGATGACGCCGGCGCCGTCATTGACGCGCGCGACCGCCGCCGCGATGTCCGCGCGGCGCAATTCCATGTCATCCTCCGGCCCGATGCAGATCGTTTCGATCTGCTGTTGCGGTCCCACGACATGTTCCATGGCCACGACGAATTCCGTCGCAAGCGACCCATGGGTGACGAGTACGAGTCCGATCATCTGCTTCCGCGGCCCACCTTTGTCATGATATTGCTTTCGGGCCTCCCGGTCTGCGCTTCTCCAGACTGTCCTGGGGCGCTGATTCCATATTGCGGTGCGAGACGGTGGGCGAAAAGCCCGCATCTTGCAAGTATCTAGCGACATGTTCGGCGACATGGACCGAGCGATGGCGCCCGCCGGTGCAGCCGAAAGCCACGGTAATATAGGTTTTGCCGGCTTCGGCGTAGCGCGGCAGCAGGGTCGTCAGCAGATCCTGGATCTTGCCCAGCGCCTCCTGATAGGCCGGGTCGGCCTGGATATAGGCGGCGACATCGGCGTCGAGGCCGGTCTTGGGACGCAAATCCTCGTCCCAGAAGGGGTTACGCAGGAAGCGCATGTCGAACATCAGGTCGACATTGCGCGGCACGCCGCGCGAATAGCCGAAGGAGAGGATGGTCAGCACCGGGTCGGAGAGCTGTTCGCGGGCGAAGCGGGCGCGCATTTCCTGCTGCAGCGCATTGGTCGACAGGCTGGTGGTGTCGATCAGCTGGGCCGACCAGCGGCGCAGCGGTTCGGTCAGTTCGCGTTCGCGGGCGATGCCGTCGGCGGCCGGGCGATCCTGCGCCAGCGGGTGGCGGCGACGGGTTTCGGCAAAGCGGCGTTCCAGCTCGGCGCCCGAGCAGTCGAGGAACAATGTCTCGATATCATGGCCATGGCGTTCGCGCAGCGCCTTGATCCGCTGGACGATGGCATTGGCGTCGAAGCCGCGGGTGCGTGCGTCGATGCCGAGCGCCAGCGGCCGGTCATCCTCCCCGCCATGACCGGCGGGCAGGGGCGTGTCGAGAAGGCGGTCGAGCAGCACCAGCGGCAGATTGTCCACCACCTCCCAGCCCATATCCTCCAGCGTCTTGAGCGCCGTGGTCTTGCCGGCACCCGACAGGCCGGAGACGAGCAGGATGGTCTTGGGCGCGCTATCGTTCATGTCTTGCCCAGGGCCTTGAGCGCGAGTTCGACCTTGATCGGGGCGGACGCCTCATGCGCGACGACGGCGACCAGCGGAATTTCGACACCGGCGATGGTGCGGGTGGCGGCGTGCATCGGCATGCGCTCGACCGTTTCAGCCAGATCGACGATCAGCGCGACCGGCGAATCGCCGACATGGGGCACGGGCACGATGCCGATGCCGCGCACTTCCATCTTGCCGCTGATGGTTTCGGGGGCGGTGGCGATCAGCCGGCCGTCGACCCGCTTGAGCAGGGTGTAATCGTCGGAAACCAGCGTCGCACCGCGATCGATCAGGCGCAGGGCGAGGTCGGACTTGCCCATGCCGCTTGCGCCATAGAGCAGCACCGAGCGTCCCTCGATCGCGACGGTCGTTGCGTGAAGCGTCTCTGATGAAAGTGCCCGCACCATGTTCCCCTGCCTTCCTGCTTCTAGCCCCAGTTCGCCGCGTTGGAAATCGAATTGCGTCGATTCACGCGACATCGCAGCGGCACATTGTGGCCAGCAGGAATGAACAGCTTATTGCTTTCATTCGGACATTATGCCGGGGTCGCGTTCCACGGCCATGGGCAGACGGACGATGAAGCGGGCGCCGCTCTGCATATCCTCGCGGTCGGCGATGCTGATCTTGCCTTGATGCCCCTCGACGATCGAGCGGGCGATGGCGAGGCCGAGACCCGAATGCTTGCCGAACGCCTCACCTTCCGGGCGGACGCTGTGGAAGCGGCGGAAGACATGCTCGCGCTCGCCCTCGGGGACGCCGGGGCCTTCATCCTCGACGCTGACCAGCACTTCATTGTCGGCGACGGTGGCGATGATCTGGACCAGCCCGTCGTCGGGCGAGAAGGAGATGGCATTGTCGATCAGATTGTCGAGCACGCGCACGATCCGCTGTTCCTCGCCCAGGACGACCGCGACTTCCTTGCGCGGGCGGGCAAAGGCGAGGCGGATGCCGCGTGGCACGCCGCGTGCCTCGCGGGCGAGCACCATGCGTTCGATCAGCAGGCCAAGGTCGATCGGCTCGAACCGGGTGCGGGACAATTGGGCGTCGATGCGGGAGGCTTCGGCGATGTCGGTGACGAGCCGGTCGAGCCGGCGGACATCATCCTGCGCGATCGCCATCAACTGGTCGCGCAGGTCCGGCCGGTCCACCCGTTCGAGCGAATCGAGCGCGGAGCGGAGCGAGGCGATCGGGTTCTTGAGTTCATGGCTGACGTCGGCGGCGAAGGCGTCGGTCGCGTCGATCCGCTGGCGCAGCGCATGGCTCATGTCCGACAGGGCGCGGGCGAGCATGCCGATCTCGTCGCGCCGCTCGGGCAGGCGGGGCACGGTGACCTCCCGCGCGCGGCCGAGGCGAACGCGCACGGCGGCACGGGCCAGGCGCTGAAGCGGTTGGACGATGGTGCGGGCGAGGAACAGCGACAGCAGCACCGAGGCGAGGACGGCGGCGGCCAGCACGATGCCCAGGCGGAGGCGTTCGGCGCGGACGATGCGGGTGATGTCGCGCGCATTTTCGGTCGCGAGCAGGCCCGAACCGTCGCGCACGGCGACGGCGGCCGAGATCATGAAGGTACGGTCGGGCGCGTAGCGGTTCATCGCCTGGGGCTGGCGCGTCTTGGCGGCCAGCACCAGTTCGGGCCAGGCGCTGGCGCGATCGACGGCGGGTTCCTCGAAATTGGGCGGGCGATCGGCGGAGACGACACGGTCGACCGCCTTGTCGAGGAAGCGGGCGACATGACGCTGCCATTCCTCTTCCGAGGGCAGGCGCAGCCGATAGCGCGGCGCATCCATGGCGAAGCTGTCGGCCATCAGATTGCCGGCCGCGTCATAGCGGCGCACCCGGTCGCCGGTCTGACGCGCATAGGCGGCGATCAGCGCATTCTGCCGGTCGGCAGGCGCATTTTCCAGGCCGATGGCGAGCAGCTTCAGCTCGCGCGCCGACTGTTCCAGCCGATCGTCGACGATCCGCGTGCGATAGCTGTCCAGATAGAAGAAGCCGCCCGCCAGCAGGGCGAGCGCGAAGACATTGACCGCCAGGATGCGCGGGGTGAGGCTCAATCGCCCCGACCAGCGCACCGCGAGCGGCGCGTCCTCATTCTTCGGAGAAGCGGTATCCGGCGCCATAGAGCGTGTCGATTGCGTTGAAGTCAGGGTCTACCTCTCGGAATTTGCGACGCAGCCGCTTGATATGGCTGTCGATCGTGCGGTCGTCGACATAGACGTCGTCCTGATAGGCGGCGTCCATGAGCTGGTTGCGGTTCTTCACCACGCCGGGCCGTGCAGCAAGGGTTTCCAGGATCAGAAATTCGGTGACGGTCAGCGTCACATCCTTGCCGTCCCATTTCACCCGGTGGCGGGGCGGGTCCATCTCCAGCCGGCCGCGCACGATCGGGTCGGACGGCGGTTCGTCGGCGGCTTCGGGCGTGCGGCTGATCTCTGCGCGGCGCAGGATGGCGCGGATGCGCGCGATCAGCAGCCGCTGCGAGAAGGGCTTGGAGATATAATCGTCCGCGCCCATGGCCAGGCCCAGCGCCTCGTCCAGCTCGTCCGCCTTGGAGGTCAGGAAGATGACCGGCATCTGGCTCTTTTCGCGCAGACGGCGCAGCAGTTCCAGCCCGTCCATCTGCGGCATCTTGATGTCAAACACGCCAAGATCGGCCGGATTGTCGGTCAACGCCTTCAGCGCGGCTTCCGGGTCGGTATAGATGCGCGTGACGAACCCTTCGGTCTGCAGCGCGATCGACACCGACGTCAGGATATTCTTGTCATCATCCACCAGCGCGATGGTTGCGGTCATGCTGCGTCCCGGAACGTCATGATAAAATGGGTGAAGGCATCCAGCGTTAGACGATGGCTGCCGGGCCTGCAAGGAAGGGGCGTTGCAATTGTTGCTGCGACCCGTGCGTCGTTTTTCGGGACGGGCTGTGGTTCACCCCTATTTGACGGCCGTAGCGCAAAGCCCTATGCCGGTATGGCTTGAAGGGGAGGATGTCCGCGCGACAAGGATCGCGGCGCTCCCGGACGGGCCGGTCGCATAAAAAGACAAGCGACTAAGGGACTTTTTACATCAGGAGCTAAGGCGTGCAGGCCAAATCCTCAATCACCCTGGTCGACCAGGGCATCTCCACCCATGCCACCCAGTTTTGGAACCTCGGCACCGCGCCGCTGGTCGAGGCCGCGCTTGCCAATGGCGAGGGCATATTGGCCAAGGATGGCCCGCTGGTCGTCAAGACCGGCAAGCACACCGGCCGCAGCGCCAGCGACAAGTTCATCGTCCAGGATGCCGAGACGCAGGATACGGTCTGGTGGGGCAAGACCAATGTTCCGATGACGCCGGCGCATTTCGCCGCGCTGAAGGAGGATTTCTTCAAGGCACTGGGCGAGAAGGACAAGCTCTATGTCGCCGACCTCTATGGCGGGTCGCAGCCCGAATATCGGGTCAATGTGCGCGTCATCAACGAGTTCGCCTGGCATAATCTGTTCATCCGCACCCTGCTGGTGCGGCCCGAGGCGCAGGCGCTGGCCGACTTCGCGCCCGAATATACCATCATCGACCTGCCGACCTTCGTCGCCGATCCGGCGCGCCATGGCTGCCGCAGCGAGACGGTGATCGCGGTCAACTTCACCGAGAAGCTGATCCTGATCGGCGGCACCCGCTATGCCGGCGAGATGAAGAAGTCGGTGTTCGGCATCCTCAATTATCTGCTGCCGACCAAGGGCGTGATGCCGATGCACTGTTCGGCCAATATCGGCCCGAATGGCGACACCGCGGTCTTCTTCGGCCTGAGCGGCACCGGCAAGACGACGCTGTCGGCGGATGCCAGCCGCACCCTGATCGGCGATGACGAGCATGGCTGGTCGGACCAGGCGGTCTTCAATTTCGAGGGCGGCTGCTATGCCAAGATGATCAACCTGTCGGCCGAGGCCGAGCCGGAAATCTTCGCCACCACCAAGCGGTTCGGCACGGTGCTGGAAAATGTCGTGATCGACGAGGATACGCGCGTCATCGACCTGGACGACAATAGCCTGGCCGAGAATAGCCGGGGTTCCTACCCGATCGACTTCATCCCGAACACGTCGGAGAAGAATCTGGGGCCGGTGCCCAAGAACATCATCTTCCTGACCGCCGATGCCTATGGCGTTCTGCCGCCGATCGCGCGGCTGACCCCGGAACAGGCGATGTATCACTTCCTGTCCGGCTATACCGCGCGCGTCGCGGGCACCGAGATCGGCGTGACCGAGCCGACCGCCACCTTCTCGACCTGCTTCGGCGCACCCTTCATGCCGCGCCACCCCAGCGTCTATGGCAATCTGCTGAAAGAGCGGATCAACAAGGGCGGCGTCACCTGCTGGCTGGTCAACACCGGCTGGGCCGGTGGCAAGGCGACCATGCCGGGGATCAAGCGCATGCCGATCAAGGTAACGCGCGCGCTGCTCAACGCGGCGCTCGACGGCAGCCTGAACAGCGCCGAATTCCGCACCGATCCCAATTTCGGGTTCGAGGTGCCGGTGGCGGTGAATGGCGTCGACAGCCAGATCCTCGACCCGCGCGCTATGTGGGCGGACAAGGACGGCTATGACGCGACGGCGGCGACGCTGGTGAAGGCCTTTGTCGACAATTTCGCCCAGTTCGAGGAGCATGTCGACGATGGCGTGCGCAGCGCGGCGCTGACGGCGGCCTGAATGGGCGCCTGATCGGACGCAGCATTCTAGTGAAGGGGCCGGGGCGGAAACGCTCCGGCTCTTTTGCTTTTGGCGCGGGCGCGGCGGTGCTATGTTGTCCGCCTATCATGGCAGCGGAGATTAGCATGGGCGTGTTCGACAATCTGATGGGCAATCTGGGCGGGCTGGAAGCGATCGCGCAGAAGGTCGGGCTGGAGCCGGAACAGATGCAGGGCCTGCTGAACGAGATCGGCGCCAAGATCGGCAGCGGCGAAACCAGCGTGTCGGCACTGGCCGAGACGGCGGCCGAACATGGCGTGTCGGCCGATGCGCTGCAGCAGCTGCTGGGCCAGTTTGGCGGGCCGGAGGCGATATTGGGCCAGCTCGGCGGCTTCCTGGACCGCGATGGCGACGGCAATCCGCTCAACGAGCTGAGCGGCCTGGCCAAGGGGCTGTTCGGCTAACAGACGGCGAGGGGCGGGCCGGCAAAAGCCGGCCCTTGGTGCCCCCCAAGTTTTTTTGGCCTTGCCTTCACGATGCGGTGGGGCCATTTGCGGACTACACCATTATTGCGAATGATCCGCAACTAGCGCCGCCCGATCATGGCGGTGCCGACGAAATGCAAGGATAAGGTCTTGACCGACGTGACGATCGAAAAGCCGGTTCTGGAACCCACCGGCGCGCTTTCCGTGGAAACCGTGCTGTCGGTGAAGCACTGGAACGAGCATCTGTTCAGCTTCCGCATCACCCGCCCGGCAAGCTTCCGCTTCCGTTCGGGCGAGTTCATCATGATCGGCTTGAAGGGCGACAACGGCAAGCCGCTGCTGCGCGCCTACTCCATCGCCAGCCCCGCCTGGGACGAGGAAATCGAATTCCTGTCGATCAAGGTGCAGGACGGTCCGCTGACCAGCAAGCTGCAGAAGATCGAGCCGGGCGACCAGATCTATCTCGGCCGCAAGCCGACCGGCACGCTGGTGACCGACGCGCTGCTGCCGGGCAAGCGGCTGTTCATGCTGTCGACCGGCACCGGCCTGGCGCCGTTCCTGAGCCTGCCGCGCGACCCGGATGTGTATGAATTCTACGAGCAGGTCGTGGTGGTGCATTCGGTGCGCCGGGTGAGCGACCTGGCCTTCCGCGACGAGATGGAAGGCAAGTGGGCCGAAGACCCGCTGGTATCGGAACAGGCTGCGGGCCAGTTCCATTATGTGCCGACCGTGACGCGCGAAGAATTCCCCAACAATGAGCGCATCGACAAGCTGGTCGAGAGCGGCAAGCTGTTCGAGGGGATTCCGGGCGCGGCCAAGTTCGACCCCGAGACCGACCGGATCATGATGTGCGGCAGCATGGAAATGATCAAGCAGTTCGCGGCGTTCTTCGAGGAACAGGGCTTCACCGAAGGGTCCAATGCGGCGCCGGGGCAGTTCGTGATCGAGCGCGCGTTCGTCGGCTAAGCGCTCGGCAGCGAGAATAGGGAAGGGCCGGGGAGCGATCCTCCGGCCTTTTTTCTTTGTGATCGCGCAGTGGATGTTCAGCAGGCCGGCTGCTCTTTCATCCTCCCCTGCAAGGGGAGGTGGCAGCACGAAGTGCTGACGGAGGGGTGTCGTGCCGTCGTTAGCGTGACACCCCTCCACCGGCTTCGCCGGTCCCCCTCCCCTTGCAGGGGAGGATGTCATGTCCACTGACGGACGTGGCCGTTACGCCCCCTTCCTCTGGGCGACATAGGCGTCGACATTTTTCGCCAGCACGGTCATCGGCACGCCGCCGCCCTTGACCACGGCGTCGTTGAACAGGCGGAAGTCGAACTTGTCGCCCAGCGCCTGTTGCGCCATTCCGCGCAGGCGGACGATTTCGCCATGGCCGACCTTGTAGCCGCAGGCCTGGCCCGGCCAGGCGCAATAACGGTCGACCTCGCCCTGCACATCCTCGACCGTGGAGCCGTTGGTGGTGGCGAACCAGTGGATTGCCTGTTCGCGGGTCCAGCGCTTGGCATGAAGGCCGGTGTCGACCACCAGGCGGCAGCAGCGATAGGCGATCGACTGGAGATAGCCCAGCCGCCCGGCGACATCGCCATCATAGGCGCCCAGCTCGTCGCCCAGCTGCTCGGCATAGAGCGCCCAGCCCTCCGAATAGGCGTTGAAGGCGAGCATGGAGCGGATCAGGGGGAGCTTGTAGGTATATTCGCCCTGCCAGATATGGCCCGGAATCCCCTCATGATAGCAAAGCGTCGGCAGCGAATAGCGCGGCCAGATGCTGGTATCGCGCAGGTTGATATAATAATTGCCCGGCACGCTGCCGTCGATCGTGCCCGCGCCGGCATAGGCGCCCGGCGCCCCGGCCTCGATCTCCACCGGCACCCGCTTCACCACCAGCCTGGCCGGCACCAGGGTCGCGAAGGCGCGGGGCAAGCGGGTGCGGATATCGGCGAGGCGCCCGTCGATATAGGAGAGGATCTGCTGGCGACCCTTGTCGTCATTGGGAAAGAGATAGCGCGGATCCTTGCCCATCGCCGTCATCCGCTCGCCCACGGTCCCCTTCGTCATGCCGAGGGATTTGAGCAGCCGGTCCATTTCCGACTGGAGGGCCTTGAGCTGTTCCTGGCCCAGCGCATGGACTTCGTCGGGCGACAGGGTGGTGGTGGTGCCCGCCTGCAGCGCCCAGCCATAATAGGCCTCCCCCTGCGGCAGCTTCCACACGCCCGCATCCATGGTGGCGGTGGCGCGCTGGCGGGTGAGTTCGGCGGCCTGGCGGGCGAGGGCGGGGGCGATGGCGGTGCGGGTGATCTGCTGCGCCTTCGCGGCATAGTCGCCGTTCATATCCTTCGTGCGGCGCGCGATCGAGGCGACCGGCACCCATTGGTCGAGCGGCTGGCCCTGCACCGCCTTCATCTGGCCCAGCGTCTTGTCGAGCAGGAAGGCGGGGGCGACGACGCCGATGCCGGCGTCATGCTTCAACCGCTCGGTCTCGCCGTCGAGATTGGCGGCATATTGGCTGAGGCGTTCGAGATAGGCGTCGGCGTCGGCCGGGGTGGCGATGCCATGATTGGCGTCGAGGAAATCGGGCGTCTCGATGAAGGCGCCGGTATTCTGGGCGACGGCATAGGGCGCGTTGCGATAGGACCAGTTGCTGTTCATCATCGCCATGTCGCCAAAGGGGAAGGCGAAGCCGGCATCGGCCAGTTCATGGGCGGCGCGCACCACCTCCACATCGGTGCGGGTAGCCGGCGACAGGGCGTCGAGATCGACGGCGCGGAGCTGGGTCAGGCGATCCTTCACATGGGCGGCGATCCGCGCCTGGCCGGCCGGGCTCTTGTCGCCCAGGCGCGCTTTGAGCGGCGCGCGGGCGCCGGTGTCGAGGCCAAGGCCGCTCGCGGTTTCGGGCGCATCGGCCAGCATCGCTTCGGCCATGCCGGCGAGCAGGGCTTCGGCGCGGGCGTCGGCTGTCGTTGCTTGCGCCAGGGTGCGGCCGGGGAGGGCGGACAGGGCGAGGGCGGAGGAGCCGGCGACGAGGAAATCGCGGCGGGAGGTCGTCATGGGAATTGGGTCTCCGTAGGAATTCGCCCTCTTAACTTCGCATATTTCCCGCACATTTCGACATCTTATTTCCTACCCGCGACAGATCATAATAATTGGGCGAGGCTGCCTAGGTCGATCTCCGGCGCGCTGATCGAGAGTTCCGCGACCAGATCGCGCAGGGCGATGCGCTGGCGATGGGGCATGGCGGCGCGGGCGCCGCTGCGCTCGGCACAGATGGTGCGCATCGCCGCCAGCATCACCCGATTGTCGGGCGCGCGGCGATGGCCGACCACCACGCCGCGCCGGACGATGGGGCGGACCTGCGCGCAGCGGGTCAGCGCGATCGCCTGGGCACGGGCGGCGTCCAGCCCCATCTCCAGCGCCCAGTCCCAGGCGGCGGCAAAACTCTGTGCCCCCTGTTTCTGCCGCAACTGATAGGCCGATCGTGGCGAACAGCCGACGCTGCGCGCCGCCTGCGCCACCACGCCGCAGCGCGCCAGCATGTCGATGAAGGCCCGCTGCGCGGCCGGCGACCAACCCGACGCGCGCCGGCGCAACATCGGGACGGAGGTGAAATGGAGAAGGGGCATGTCGGTCATGCCGGCGAGGCTATCATGGGGCGGGAGGTGTAGGACAGGGTCGGATCATTTCGGAATGACCGTTATCAAGTCAATTGATCCACGGAACCGCCATTCGTTCATCTCTTTGATTTGGCCGGAACACATCGTAAATTGATTGAATCATTGGAAGTGCTCTTCCACTGCCGATCACGCCGTTATAATCTCTCTGATCTTGTCGATGCCCTCTTGATACCAGAACCACTGCCCGCCGAGCTGAACCGCTAGCCCCTTTGCCGGGTTTTTGAGGTCGTTGAGCTTCCACGCCTGCTGAAACTCGTAGCTAGAAACGGTAAGACCATCATCATCCAAAAGCTTTTTAATGGCATCCGTCATCCTATATTTTGGACGCTCAACAAGCTTGATAGCTACCTCCACATCCGAGCCAACAGGGCTATAGGTCACGGCTTGGTCAGCCTTCTTAGCGTTGTTAGTGACCTTGGGAACGACATATACGCGGAACGAATAGGCAGGATCATTGAACTCCGCCTGCGTCATTGGCCCTTCGAGAAGCGCATTTACAGCCGCTACTGCTTTGGCGACGGGAGCTATGCCTTTAAGGACGTTTGGCGACTTGAGAGTTAGCGCCTGAAGCTGGATGGCGAAGGCCAAGTCATGAGAGAAATCATACTTTGCGCCAAATTTCTCTTTAGCGTATTTGAGGAAATTAAGTGCGTTGGCTTGTATCTTGGCCTGAAGAGCATCATTGATGTCCTCCGATGACCGATGCTCGATCGCGTTACGGATAGCGATAAGGTATTTGAGATTAGCTATCTCACCTGCTGAAAGGCCTGCTTCCGGCCGCTCGATACAGTAGCTCAATTCCCAAAGCTTTTCCTGCCCATCGATCAGAACAGATGTCCCGTCCGCGTTCTTGTAAACCGGGCAGATGCCCTCTCCGATCAAACGGGCGTGAAGAACATAGGTCCACGCGATGATTGAGAGAACGATAAAGGTCTCTGACCGTGTGAAAAGTATATTGTTGTTATAGACGAGGACGGCGGTCTTGAAGATTTCTACGGCCTTGCGAACCTGAGCCTCAGCATACGTCGTCGCATAAAATCCGAGCTGCTCTGCCAATGCCGCCAGCTTGGAATACTGATAGAGCAATGCATCTACTTCGGGAGCCGTGGCTGCTGCAATGCCTGCATAACGTGCCTTCGTCCCTTTGCGAATGGCTCCAATTTCGCGGTGGTTGAAGTTACGGTCAAGAAAACTGAAAATTGCTAGCACTTGCTGATCGTTCAACGCCCGGTGCTGGATCAGTCCTTTTATCAGTCCGATTTCCTGATCAGAGAGAATCACTTTAGCCATGCCTGCCCCACCGCTCCCCAATTAGCTAAGTCATAACCTTCATGAGCGTCGAATCTAGCGGGAATACGCGAAGAGGCCCTCGCTGTAGCCGTCAAGTTTTTGGAAGCGCAAATGGCAGCTCGTAAGCACCACATGTGGGCCCTCGAACGACCGAAAATGGCGCTAGCCGGTCGTAGCCCCTAAACCCCTTCCACCCACAGCACCGCGCCTTCCGCACCCGTCACGCGGACCCGCGCGCCGGCTTCGCTGTCCGGGCCGCGGGCGGTCCAGACGCTGTCGCCGACCTTGACCCGGCCTTCGCCGCCGCGGATCGGCTCTACGACTGTCACCAGTTCGCCGATCAGGCGGGCGGTGCGGTCGTTGAGATTGGGGTCGGTCGAGGGCACCTGATTGTCCACATACCAGCGCCGCCCGGCCCAGACCGAGACGACGCAGAGCGCGGCGAAGATCAGCAGCTGGAGCGGAATGCCGATCGGCAGCGCCAGCGCGGCGAGGCCGGTGATGGCGGCGGCGATCGCGATCCAGATCAGGAAGACGCCGGGGATCAGCACTTCCGCAATAGCCAGCAGCGCGGCGAAGACCAGCCAGGCCCAATGATCCTGGAGCATGCTGAGCCAGTCGTTCATGGGGTGGTCCTGTGGTTGGTGGGGTGGGGTGGTTTTGTGTCGTTTCGGTGGCGGCGGGGCGCTATCGCTCTGGCGTCGCGGATAGCGGAAAGTGCGGGAGATGGGTTCCCGCTTTCGCGGGAATGACGGGGGTGGGTGGGGCCAGCTTTCGTCCGTTCGGGCTGAGCTTGTCGAAGCCCTTTGCCTTTAAAAAAAGAGAGACCCTTCGACAGGCTCAGGGCGAACGGTTTTAGGAGGATGCGTTGCGCTATAGGCTTCTCGACTTCGCTCGAAGCGAACGGATGTGGTGGGCGGTTCGGGGTGGTGGTGGCGTTTTCGGCAAGCGGGATGGGTGCGTAGCGCGCGGTGGCTTGGCCGCTATGGCCTGACAGAGCGGACCGGTTGCGCAGGGGCGCCATCGCTCTCCCCCTCAGCCCTGGGTCTGGCCGAACGGGCCTCGGCGTGGCGCGGCGGGTGGCGCTGGTGGGGTGGGGGTGTCGCCTAGCGCTTCCTTGGCGAGCTGGCCGATGCCGCCGAGCGTGCCGATGAGCTGGGTCGCCTCGACCGGGAAGAGGATGGTCTTGGCATTGGGCGAGGTGGCGAATTGCTGCACCGCGTCGGTATATTTCTGGGCGATGAAGTAATTGAGCGCCTGCGGATTGCCCGCGGCGATCGCGTCCGACACCATCTGCGTCGCCTTGGCTTCGGCTTCCGCCTCGCGTTCGCGCGCCTCGGCATCGCGGAAGGCGGCTTCGCGGCGGCCTTCGGCTTCCAGGATCTGCGACTGTTTCTGGCCCTCGGCGCGCAGGATCTCGCTGCTTTTCAGGCCCTCGGCCTCCAGGATGTTGGCGCGCTTCTCGCGCTCCGCCTTCATCTGCCGGCCCATGGCGTTGACGATGTCGGCGGGCGGGCGGATGTCCTTGAGCTCGACGCGGGTGATCTTGATGCCCCAGGCGTTGGTGGCATGATCGACCACGGAGAGGAGGCGGGCGTTGATCTCGTCGCGCTTCGACAGGGTCTCGTCGAGGTCCATCGAGCCCATCACGGTGCGCAAATTGGTGGTGGCGAGCTGCATGATGGCGACATAGAGTTCGGACACTTCATAGGCGGCCTTGGCGGCGTCGAGCACCTGGAAGAAGACCACACCGTCGACCGACACCATGGCATTGTCCTTGGTGATGATTTCCTGCCCCGGAATGTCGACGACCTGCTCCATCATGTTGATCTTGCGACCGACGGCGTAGAAGAAGGCGGGATAGAAATTGAGGCCGGGCTTCGCCACCTCGGTAAAGCGGCCGAAACGCTCGATGGTATATTGATAGCCCTGCCGCACCACCTTGACGCTGACCGCCAGGTAGAAGAGCACCAGAAACGTGACCGTGAGTGCGAAGGTCGTCACCATATGTCCTCCCCAATGTGGGAGCGCACTATGGCGGCTATTCGTTAACGGGAAAAGGCAAAGTGATGGAGAGACATAAGATGCAGTTGCGCCACGCCCGATCCCTGCTGTTCCTGCCCGCGTCCAACCCGCGCGCGGTGGCCAAGGCACGCACGCTGCCGTGCGACATGGTGATCCTCGACCTGGAGGATGCGGTGCCCGACGCGGACAAGGCGGCGGCGCTGGACGCGGCGGTGGAGGCCGTGGGCGAGGGCTTTGGCGGGCGGCTGATGGCGGTGCGGATCAATGTCGAGGGGATGCCGTCGCATGGCCCCGAGATGGTGGCATTGAAGCGCACCGCGGTCGACTATGTGGTGCTGCCCAAGGTCGAGAATGCCAAGCAGGTGAAGGATGTCTATTCCGTCGCGCAGAAGCCGGTGATCGCGATGATCGAGAGCGCGAAGGGCGTGCTGGCGGCGCCGGGAATCGCGGCGGGCGAGGGCTGCGCGGCGCTGTTCGTGGGCACCAATGATTTGCGCAAGGATCTGGCCATTCCGCCCTCGGCCGGGCGGGCGGGGCTGGTCCATGTGCTGCAGAGCGTGGTGCTGGCGGCGCGGGCGGCGGGGATCGCGGTGTTCGACGGGGTGTTCAACCGGCTGGATGACGAGGCGGGGCTGGAGGCGGAATGCGCCGAGGGGCATGGCTTCGGCTTTGACGGCAAGACGCTGATCCACCCCGGACAGGTGCCGGTGGCGAACCAGGCGTTCGGCCCGGACGCGCAGGCGGTGGCGGATGCGCGCCGGCTGATCGAGGCGGCGACCGGCGGGGCCGAGCGCTTCGAGGGGCGGATGATCGAGGCGATGCATGTCGACGAGGCGCGGGCGCTGGTGGCGCGGGCGGAGGCGGTCGGGCAATAGCGAAAGGCGACAAGGCATGGCGGTACGGTTCGACAAGGTTGCGATCATCGGGACCGGTCATGTCGGTGCCACGGCCGCCTATGCGATGATGCTGCGCGGGCTGTTCACGCAGATATTGCTGATCGATGCGGACGGGCCGCGCGCGCAGGCCGAGGCGCTGGACATTGCCGACGCCAATGCGCTGGCGCGGCCGGCCCATGTCCTGCGCGGCGACTATCGGGATGCGGGCGACGCGGCGATCGTCGTCATCACGGCCGGCGCGACCACCCATGGCGAGGAAAGCCGGCTGTCAGTCGCCGGACGCAGCGCCGCCATCGTGGCGGACTGTGCGCGGCGGGTGGTGGAAGCAGGCTTTGGCGGGGTGATGATCGTCGCGTCCAACCCGGTCGACGCGATGGCGCAGGTGGCGCAGCGCGCGTCGGGGCTGCCGGTGGGGCAGGTGATCGGCACGGGGACGCTGCTCGACAGTGCGCGCTTTCGCCGGCGGCTGGCCGACCGGCTGGGGGTGGCGCCGGTGTCGGTCGAGGGACAGGTGCTGGGCGAACATGGCGACAGCGAGGTGGCGGTCTTTTCGGGCGTGCGGATCGGCGGGGTGACACTGGACCAGTTTCGCGGCGGCGCGGTGCTGGACCGGGCGGAACTGGCGCATGAGACGATGCGGGCGGGCTATGCGATCAACTATGGCAAGGGCCATACAAGCTATGGCGTGGCGACGGCGATCGTGCGGCTGTGCGAGGCGGTGCGGCGCGACGAGCAGGTGGTGCTGCCGGTGTCGACCCTGGCCCATGGAGAATGCGGCGTGGCGGGCGTCTATCTGAGCCTGCCCTGCGTGATCGGGGCGCTGGGGGTGAGCCGGGTGCTGGCGCCGGACCTGGATGCGGAGGAACGGGCGGCGCTGCGGGCGTCGGCAGCGGTGTTGCAGGGCATCATGGACGGGCTGGAATCCCATTGAAAATCGCCGGCGATCATCCCTCCGGCAGGTCCACCCTGGGCAGCAGTTCCGCCTCCAGGGCGGGATAGAGGTGGGCGACGCTGCGTTGCAGCTCGTAGCGGGCGGCGGCGATGGTGGCGAAGCGGGCGGGGATGGGGAGAGTGCCGGCCTCCACCATGTCGAGTCCTGACTGCACGGCGGCGCGCAGCGTCATGTCGAGCCAGTCGAGCCAGTCGCGGGTCTGGGCGATGGCGCGGGTGCCGGCGGGATCGAACGGGCCATGGCCGGGGATCGCCGCCTTGTGCGGCAGCTTTGCGAGCGCATCCAGGCTTTCGCGCCAGCGGCCAAGGTTCGCGGTCGGGGTGCTGGGCGCGCGGTCGAGGAAGAGCAGGTCGCCTGCGACCAGCGTGCCGGTGCGTTCGTCCAATAAGGCGAGATCGGCATTGCTGTGGCCGGCGAGCGGCAGTAGTTGCAGGCGGCGGCCGCCGAAATCCTCCGCCGGCTGGTCGATCCGCCGCCCCGGCAGGGCGAGGTCGGTGCCGTGCATCCAGTCGCCCAGCAGGCGATAGAGCGCATCGGAAAAGCCGCGTCCGTCCCGTTCCATGTCGGTGATGGTGCCGGGCAGGGCGGCGACGGTGGCGGGATCGAAGGCGGCGATGCCCATGCCATGGTCGGGATGGAGATGGGTGACATAGACCCGTATGACCGGCTGGCCGGTCAGCGTCTCCGCCACTTTCCTGAGCATGTGGCCATAGCGGATCGACGGGCCGGCATCGACCAGCAATGTGCCGGCCGGGGTGGCGATGATCGTAATATTGGCGATCGCGCCGCCATTGGCGAAGAGCATCGGTTCGTCGGCGCCATGGATCATCCACAGGCCATCGGCGACCGGCTGCGGATCGATGCGATACTCGTCCGTCGCGGCGCCGGCCAGCAGCGGGAGGGCGCCGGTCATGCCGGCCAGCGCCTGTCGGCGGCTGAGCATCATCGGCCGGTCGCGCCGGTGGCAGCGGGCAGGGGCGATTGGCGAGCGACCGTCACCTTGGCGAGATAGGCGCGGCCATTGGTGTCGCGCGCGGCGATGGAGAGCGTGTCGCCGGGATGGGCGCGGGGCATCAGCGTGATGGCGGGGTCTTCGGCGACGGCGGCCCATATCTCCATCTGACCGAGCAGCCGGCCGTCAGGGCCGGTCACGCGCATCTGTTCGATATGATAGGTCGGGATATTGGCGACGAAGCCGGTGTCCATCGGATGGCGGAAGGTGACGCGCAGCCGACTGGCGCCGTCGGCCATCGGCCAGGCTTCGCCCCGCATTTCGCCCAGATGCTGGGCCCAGTCGCCCTTCACCCGGCTGACCGGCGGGGCCGAACAGCCGCCGCCCGCCGCATCGACCCAGCCGCCGCTGACCAGCCATTGGCCGTCCGCCAGTTGCACCGCGCCGCGCACCGGGGTGCGCTGGTCGAGCTTGATGCGGGTGGCGACATAGGGCTGCGCGCCGGCGGGGCGATAGTCGATGGCGATCGGGATGGGATTGAGATCGGCCAGGATCAGCATGCGCCTGACCGGACCGAGGCCGCGCGCGTCGAGCGCGACCGGGAAGCTGCGCTGATTTTCCGCGATTTCGGGATAGCTGACCTTCACGCGCGGATCGAAGCGGACCGGATCGTCGCCGAAGATGGTCTGCGCATGGGCGGTCCACATCGGCGAGTGCAGCGGATCGGCGGGATAGGGCGCGCGGGCAGGCGCGATGCTGCCGGCTGCCAGCAGGCAGGACATGGCCATGGCTGTCAGGGTCTTGCGCCTGTTCATCCTCTTCTCCCAAAGTCCATGCCTAGCGCCGGGAAAAACCGGCTACCATTGCACCTTGGGTCGTGGAGCCTGGGAGGGATGGGGATGCGGGCGAGGATAGGGCTGATGGCGGTGCTGCTGCTGGTGCCTGGCGTGACGCAGGCGCAGGAGGCGGGGCTGTTCGATGCGGAGGGCTATCGCATCGCTCATTATCGCAGTCCCGTGCATCGCCCGCCCGAGGGCGTGGGCCGGATCGCGCCGGCCGCGATCGCCGGGCTGCGGCCGGATGTCGACATGATCCTGATCGACGTGCTGCCGGCCGAGGGCGGCCATCGCGAGGCGGACGGACGCTGGCAACTGGCGCAGCCGCATGAGAGCATTCCCGGTGCCCACTGGTTTCCCGAAAGCGGGCGGGGCGCGCCGATGCCGGATATCGCCGACTGGTTCGCGCGCGGGGTTGCGCGGCTGACCGGGGGGAAGCGCGACCGGATGATCGTCACCTTCTGCCGCGCGGATTGCTGGATGGGCTGGAATGCGGCGCGACGGCTGCGGGCGATGGGCTATCGCAATATCTGGTGGCTGGCCGAGGGAACGGACGGCTGGCGCGATCTGGGACGCGACCTGACGCCCGTCCAACCCGCGCGCCGATAGGACCAAAGGTCAATTGTCTGGCCCCCGTTTTTGGGCATGTTGCACGCTAACGGGGTAGTTCAAACCATTGATTTTCGGGAGAGAGTAAATGCTTCATCGTTCGGCGCTGGCGATCATCGGCGGCCTGGCCATGGCCAGTGCGATGCCGGCCGCGGCCAAGGATATCACCGTCCATATGAAGAACAAGGGCGCCGATGGCGCGATGGTGTTCGAGCCGTCCTTCGTGAAGGCGGCGCCGGGCGACGTGATCCATTTCCAGCCGACCGACCCCAGCCATAATGCCGAGACCATCTCCACCATGTTGCCGGCCGGCGCGACCCCGATGAAGGGCGCGATGAACAAGGAAGCGGTGCTGACCGTCAGCAAGCCGGGCCTCTATGGCATCAAGTGCATGCCCCATTATTCGATGGGCATGGTGGCGCTGGTGCAGGTGGGCAAGCCGACGGCGGCCGATGTGACGGCGGCCAAGGCGGTCAAGCTGCCGCCCTTCGCCGCCAAGCGGATGAATGCGGCGCTCGCCCAGGTGAAATAGGCGCGGGCCAGTCCCGCGAACAGGCAGGCCGGTCATCCACCAGGATAGCCGGCCTGTTTCCTGTCATTCGTAGCGCAGCGCGTGGATCGGGTTGGTGCGCGCGACGCGGAAGCTGTGCGCGCCGATCGTGAGGATCGCGATCAGCAGCGCCAGCCCGCCTGCCAGCAGGAAGGGCAGGGGCGTCAGCGCGATGCGGGAGTCAAAGCCGTTGAGCCAGTCGCGCATCACCCACCAGGCGACCGGCCAGGCGATCAGGTTGGCGATCATCACCGGGCGGGTGAACTGCCAGACCAGCAGTTGCACGATCTTGCCCGTGCTGGCGCCCAGCACCTTGCGGATGCCGATTTCCTTGGTCCGGCGCTGCGCGGTGAAGGCGGACAGGCCGAACAGGCCGAGGCAGCCGACGATCACCGCCAGCAGGGCGAAGGCGGCGAAGGCCTGGGCCCGTGCTTCCTCGGCATGATAGACTTCGCGCACGATGTCGTCGCTGAAGCGGGCGGTGAAGGGCACTTCGGGAGCGAGCCGCTTCCACACGCTTTCGATCCGCGCCAGCACCGTCGCCGGATTGCCATGATAGCGGATCAGCATTTCGTTATGATTGTCGCGATCGAAGAGGAAGAAGATCGGGTCCATCGGATCGCGGATCGAGCGGAAGCGCGAATCCTGGACGACGCCGATGATGGTGATGGGCACGCTGCCGCCAAATTCGTCGCGCACCAGGCCGCCACGGACCTGCTTGCCGATCGCATCCTGCGGTGAGGTAAAGCCCAGCCGCTTGACCGCCAGTTCGTTGACCACGGTATTGGCGCCGCGCGCGGCAAAGGCCCGCTCGGCCTCCGGGACTTCCGGGAAGGGACGGGTGATGTCGTCGATCGGCCGGTTGATGTCGAAGCTCCGCCCGGCGAGCAGCTTGATGCCCATCGTGTCGAAGAATTTGGTGTCGACCTGATAGATGCCCATGCTGATCGGCTCTTCACGGCCGGGCACGAGGATGCCGCTGTTGGTGTTGTTGGTGGTGCTGATGCCGATATTGGTGCGGCCGACCGAGGTCACGCCGTCGACCTTCTCGATTTCCCGCACCATCGTGTCGAGCACCGGATCAAGCTGGCGGCGGCTGATGCCGGAAATCTGGATCAGCCCCTCGCGCTTGTAGCCGGGATCGGAATTGCGGGCGTAGAGGGTCTGGGCATAGACCACCGCGGTGCAGATGATGAGGCCGATCGACACCGCGAACTGGGCGACGACCAGCGCACTGCGCAGCCGGCCCGATCCTTCCGCATCGGCCGCCGACTTGTTGGCCTTGAGCACGCGGGCGGGCTGGAAGCGGGACAGGTAGAAGGCGGGATAGGCGCCGCCGGCCACGCCCACAAGAAGCACCAGGCCGATGATCGGCAGGATGAGGCCGCCGCTGCCGAAATAATGGAGGCTGAGGTCCGCGTCGAGGAAGCGGCTGACCAGCGGCAGCAGCAATTCGGTCAGCGCCAGCGCGACCAGCATCGCCACCGCCGAGACCAGGATGGATTCGCCGATGAATTGCAGCACCAACTGGCGGCGATTGGCGCCCAGCACCTTGCGCAGGGCAACTTCCCGCGCGCGCTGGCTGGCGCGGGCGGTGGCGAGGTTGACGAAATTGACGCAGGCCATGCCGAGGATGAGCAGGGCGACGATGGCGAAGGTGACGATCGAGCCGCGATCATTGCCCGGCGTCATCGACCCGTTCTGAGCCCGACCAAGATGGACGTCGCGGACATTGACGAGGGCGAAGTTCATGTCGTCGCCCTGGTTGAAGCGGCGGCCGCCGAAAAACTGGTCGGGGATGTTGCGCTTTTCCCATTGCGGCAGCTGGGCATTGATCGCCTTGACGTCGGCGCCGGGCTTCAGCCGGACATAGATCCAGCCCGACTGCCAGCCATATTGGCTGAGGAAATCGGGCGTCTGCGCCCAGTAGCTGGGCGGATCATAGCGGGCGAGCATGGTGAGCTTGAGGTGCGAGGCCTTGGGCAGATCCTTGAGCACGCCATTGACGCGATAGTCGGTCGAGATGCCGCGCGAGATGAGCGTCAGCGTCTGGCCCATCGGGTCTTCGCTGCCGAAGCGGCGCTTCGCCTCGCTGTCGGTCAGCACCATGTCGCCGGGCTTTGCGAGCGCGGTACGCGGATCGCCCTTCACCAGCGGCAGGTCGAGCACATCGAACACCGGGCCGTCGACGAATTTCATGTCGTCGACTTCGGTCGCGACGCCGTTGCGCAGCACGACCGGCCCCGCCGACAGCAGGTGGACGGCCGCCGCGATCTGCGGAAAATCCTTCCGCAGCGCCGCCTGCGCGACATAGGGCGCCATCTGGAGATTATTTTCGCGGCCGCCATGCGGATCGGTATAATAGGTCTGGAACTGGAAGGTCCGGTCCGCCTGCGGCATCCAGGCGTCGAAGGTCAGTTCATTGCGGACGAACAGCAGGATGATGAGGCAGGCCGCCATGCCGGTCGCCAGCCCCAATATGTTGATCGCCGCATAGGTGCGGCTCTTGAGCAGCGACCGCAGGCCCACCGTCAGATAATTGCGCCACATGGGAAGTCTCTCCGTCTTGGGCTGTCAGGCAGCGCGGCGCCGTTCCTGCAGGATACGGCCGTCCAGCATATGGACGACGCGGCTGGCATAATCGGCATGGGCGGGCGAATGGGTGACCATGACGATGGTCGATCCTTCGGCGTTGAGCGTCTGGAGCATCTTCATCACCTCCTCGCCATGGCTGGTGTCGAGATTGCCGGTCGGTTCGTCGGCCAGGATCAGGCGCGGTTCGGACACCAGCGCGCGGGCGACGGCAACGCGCTGCTGCTGGCCGCCCGACAGCTGGCTGGGCCGGTGGCGGGCACGATGGGCGATGCCGACCCGGTCCATCACCGCCTCGACCTTCGCCTTGCGCTCGGCGGCGGGCATGGCGTGATAGAGCAGGGCGAGCTCGATATTCTCGGCCACGCTCAGCTCGTCGATCAGGTTGAAGCTCTGGAAGATGAAGCCCAGATGCGTCTTGCGGATGCCCGCCAGCCTGGGTTCGGGCAGGCCCGCAATCTCGGTGTCGCCAAAGCGGTAGGAGCCGCTCGACGGGCTGTCGAGCATGCCGATCATGTTCAGCAGGGTCGACTTGCCGCAGCCCGACGGGCCCATGATCGCGACAAATTCGCCCTGGAAGATGTCGAGGTCGATCGCGTCGAGCGCGGTGGTTTCGACCATGTCGGTGCGATAGACGCGGCTGAGGTCACGCAGGCTGAGCAACGCTTGGGTCATGTCTTTGCCTTTCACTTCTTTTCGAGGACCAGCCGATCCTTGTCGGCAAACCCGGTATAGGGGGATGTGAGCACCTGCTCGCCGGGCTCCAGCCCGTCGAGAATCTCGATATAGTCGGCGTTGCGCCGGCCGAGGCGCACGGCGCGCTTCACCGCCTCGCCGCCGTCGGGCGTCACCACGAACACCCAGCTACCGCCGGTATCATTGTAGAAGCTGCCATTGGGGATGAGCCGCGCGCGCACCGGATCGCCCAGGGTCAGCTTGGCCTGGAGCGTCTGGCCGCGCTGGATCTGGGGCGGTTCGCCGTCGAGGAACTGCAGGTCGATCTCGAACTGGCCGTTGCGCACGGTCGGATAGATTTTCGCGACCTTCATCCGGTAGCTCTTGCCGTTCCAGTCGACCGTCGCGGTCTGGCCGAGCTGGACGCGGGGCAGGTAGAATTCGTCGATCCCGGCGACCAGCTTGTTGCGGCCGGGGCTGTCGATCTGGCCCAGCCGCTCGCCGCGCGCCATCGACTGGCCGACCTGGATCGAGAAGGCGGAGACTGTTCCGGCGACCGGCGCGCGCAGGTTCAGCGCTTCCAGGCTGGCGCGGGCGACGCCGAGGCTGGACTGGAGGGTTTCGGCCGAGGCGCGCAGCTGGGCGAGCTGGCTGGTCTGGAGCCGCTCGTCGGTCTGCTGGGTGCGGGCGAGGACGGCCCGCCGGTCGCGCTGATAGGTAAGGTCGTCGCGCGTGTCGGCAAAGGTCCGGCCGGCGACGAAGCCGCGCGCGGCCAGCGGTGCTTCCCGCTCATATTGGCGCTGCGCCTTCTTGAGGTCGAGATCGGCCTCCAGCATGGCGCGGTTGTTGGTGAGCCGGTTCTGCGACAGCGCCAGTTCCTGGCTGCGCATGGAATTGAGCTGCTGTGTCACTTCGGTCTGGCGGGCGAGGACCGACAGTTGCAGTTCGGCGTTGGACAGGCGGGCGAGCAACTGGCCCTTCTGGACAGTGGCGCCATCCTCGACCAGCACCTCCTCGACCCGGCCGCCCTCGATCGCGTCGAGATAGACGGTGATGAGCGGGGTGACGCGGGCGCGGAGCGGCAGGAAATCGTCGAACCGGCCCTGGCTGACGGTGGAGACGACGATGCGGTCGGCCGGCAGGGTCTGGCTGTTGCTGCTGGGCATATAATACCAGGCGGTGCCGAGCAGCGCGATCGCGCCGGCGGCGCCCAGTGCGATCTTTGCGCGCAGCGGCAGGGTCTTGCGCGCCACCACCCGGTCCATCGCGCCGCCGCTGGTGGGCGCGGCGGCCCGCGGCGTTTCGCTGGGCATGCTGACGACGCTCATGCGCGGCGGCTCCACTGTCCGATTCCGAACATTGCTTGTCCGATAGCGAACATCAGGCGAGGAAGGGCTTGCAGCCGGTGCCGGCGCGGGCGGGGCAGCGGAGATGCCCGGCCTCGGCCGCCATCTGGCGCGGCGCTTCGCAGCCGAACGGCCGGGAAGCGGCCTGCGGCGCCGCCATTACCAGCAGGGTGGCGGCGATGCCGAGCAGGATCGAAAGCGGTTTTGACAGCAAGGAGCCGGGCCGGCGATACATTGTCAGTCTCCATCTGGACATGGGCGCGCACGCCCTTTGCCCGATGCTTCGCAAGCGGCGTGCCAGTTGCCTTTTTGCGAGCATATGCGGGCCGTGACGGGTCTGGCACGGATATTGATTGCACGGTTCCGGACAGGCGCTGTACGGGAGCGAACGGATGACAGAGGGGCGGATGACACAGGAGAAGCCATTCGAGCTGTGCGTCGTCATCGATGATGATGACGACATATTGCTGGCCGCGCGCCTGTTGCTGCGCGCGATCTTTGGCGAAGTGCTGACCTTCCGCGACCCCGAATCCGCCTTTGCCGCGACCGCCGGTCTGACCCCCGAAGCATTCCTGCTCGACGCCAATTTCTCGCGCGGGGCGACCAATGCGGCGGAAGGGTTCGAATGGCTGGGCCGTTTCCTGGCGCGCGATCCGCAAGCCGTGATCGTGATGATTACCGCCCATGCCGGGGTGCAGGTCGCGATCGAGGCGATGAAGCGCGGGGCCACCGACTTCGTGACCAAGCCCTGGTCGAACGAGCGGCTGCTGGCGACGGTGCGCACGGCCGCAGCGCTGCGCGCGTCGCGCAAGGCAGTGGCGCAGAAGGACAAGGTGGCGATGATCGCGGCGGCGCCGGCGGGCGAAACGCCGCTGCTCGGCACGTCACCGGCGATGGCGCGGGTGCAGCAACTGATCGACCGTGCCGCGCCGACCGACGCCAATGTGCTGATCCTGGGCGAGAATGGCACGGGCAAGGAACTGGTCGCGCGCGAACTGCATCGCCGATCGCGGCGGGCCGAGCGGATCATGCTGCCGGTCGACCTGGGCGCGGTGGCCGAGAGCGTGATCGATTCCGAATTGTTCGGGCATGTGAAGGGCGCCTTCACCGATGCGCGGGCCGACCGGATCGGGCGGTTGCAGGCGGCCGATGGCGGCACCCTGTTCCTGGACGAGATCGGTAATCTGCCGCTGCACCTGCAGCCCAAGCTGCTGACCGCACTGGAGCAGCGCAAGGTGACGCCGGTGGGCGCCAACAAGCCGGTGCCGGTGGACATCAGGGTGATCGCCGCCACCAACCTGAGCGCCGGGCAGATCGCGGACGAGGGGCGGTTCCGCCAGGATCTGCTGTTCCGGCTCAATACGGTCGAGATAGTGCTGCCGCCGCTGCGCGAACGGCGCGAGGATATTCCCGCGCTGGTCGCCCATTATCATGCGCTCTATGCCCGCAAATATGCCCGGCCGGTCCATCCGATCGCGCCCGAGCTGATGGCGGCGCTGGTCGCCTATGACTGGCCGGGCAATGTCCGCGCGCTGCGCCATGCGATCGAACGGGCGGTGATCCTGGCCGGCGACGCGCCCTTTGGCATCGAGGATATCCCGCTGCGCAGCCATGGAAGTCCCGAGCCGGTCCGGATCGACCGGGCCGCCGTGGTGGAGGCGCCGCCACCACCCGACGACATGAATCTGGAACGGGTCGAGCGGCGGCTGGTCGAGACCGCGCTGATGAAGCATGGCTATAATATATCCAGCGCCGCCGCCGAGCTGGGCCTGACCCGCGCCTCCCTCTATCGCCGCATGGAAAAACATGGGCTTTGATCGGCGCTTCTCGATCGGCCTGGCGCTGCGGCTCATCATGGCGATGGCGTGCCTGGCGGCGCTCGCCTGGGCGTTGATGACGCCGGACCTTGGCGCCGTGCGCATCCTGTGCGCGATCGGGGCGGCAGTCAGCGCTATGGCGCTATGGCATCATGTGCGCCGCGCCAATTTCGAACTGGCCCGCTTTGTCGAGGCGATCGAGTTTGGCGACCTGCAGGCGCGCTTCGCCCGGCCGGGGTCGGACAGCGGCTTCGACCAGTTGGGCGCGGCGCTCGACCGCGGCATCCGCAAGCTCCGCGACGATCGGGTGCGCTTGCAGGAGGCGTCGCGCTTCTACGAGGCGCTGGCCGATGATGCGCCCGCCGCGCTGCTGACGATCGCGCCCGATGGCCGCATCGAGCCGGTGAACAAGGCAGCGCGCAAGCTGTTCAACCGCCATGCCGGGGTGCGGCCGGACGATTATGCCCCCTATGGCGGCCATTTCGCCGCGACGCTGACCGCGCTGGAGCCGGGGCGCAGTCAGACCATGTTGATCGAGACCGATATCGGGCCGCAGCGCGTGCTGATCCGCTGCGCCAGCCTGACCCGGCTGGGCGGGGCGACGCGGGTGATTGCGGTGCAGGTGATCCAGCAGGCCCTGAACGCGGTCGAGGTGGCGGCGCAGAGCGACCTTATCCGCGTGCTGACGCATGAGATCATGAATTCGATGACGCCGGTGACCTCGCTCGCCCGCACCGCGTCGGACCTGATGGCGCAGGCGGACGATGGCGGCGATCCGCTGATCGCCGATGCCCGTGCTGCCGTCGATACGCTGGCCCGGCGCGCCGACGGGGTGATGCATTTCGTCGAAACCTATCGCACCATCACCCGCCCGCCGCTGGTCGATCGCCGGTTGTTCGCGGCGCGGCCCTTTGCCGACGAACTGGCCAAGCTGTTCGCGGCCGATGCCGATCGCGCGAGCGTGCATCTGGATGTGCGGGTCAGCCCGGCCGACCATCGCATCGATGCCGATCCCGACCTGTTGGCGCAGGTGGTCATCAACCTGCTGCGCAATGCAGCGGATGCAGCCGAATGCCATCGCGACCGGCCGGAAGTGTCGCTGAGCATCGCGGCGATCAGCGCCGGGCGCACCCGGATCGAGGTGGCGGACAATGGCCCCGGCGTGCCCGAGGCGCTGCGCCACGACATCTTCCTGCCCTTCTTCACCACCAAGAAGACCGGCAGCGGCATCGGCCTGAGCCTTGGTCGGCAGGTGCTGCTGGCGCATGACGGCACGATCGAGATCGACAGCGCGCCATCGGGCGGCGCGCTGTTCCGGCTGACGCTGTAGCGCGGCGGCCGGCCCCGGTCAGGGGCAGGGGTCGGGCAGGTCGCGATGCACCGCCTCGATCGCGGCGATGGCGTCGGCGCTGAGCGTCAGGTTGACGCTGTCGATGTCAGCCCTGAGCTGGTCCAGCGAGGTCGCGCCTATGATCGTCGCGGTGACGAATGGGCGGCTGTTGACATAGGCGAGTGCGAGCTGGGCGGGATCAAGGCCATGGGCATGGGCGATCGCGACATAGCGGGCGGCGGCCGGTGCCTGGCCGGGCAGGTCGTAGCGGACGAACTGGCGCGCGACGTCGCGGCGGGTGCCGGGCGCGATCACCCCGCCCAGATATTTGCCGGTCAGATTGCCGCCGGCGAGCGGCGAATAGGCGAGCAGGCCGACATCTTCACGCAGGGCAAATTCGGACAGGCCGATTTCGAACACGCGGTTAAGCAGATTATAGGCGTTCTGGATCGACGCGATGCGGGGCAGGCCCTGGTCCCGCGCCAGGCGCAGATATTCGCTGACGCCCCAAGGCGTTTCGTTCGACACGCCGACATGGCGGATCTTGCCCGCCTTCACCAGATCGGCAAGGGCATCGAGCGTTTCCTCGATCGGCACGGTGTCGGGCCGGTCGGCCAGAGCGGACAGGCCGCGCACGCCGAAGGAGGGGACGGGCCGGTCGGGCCAGTGGACCTGGTAGAGATCGATATAGTCGGTCTGCAACCGGCGCAGGCTGTCGTCGATTGCCTGTTCGATGTTCCGGCGATCGAGCCGGTCCGCCGTGCGGATGCCGCGCGAGGGATCGCGCGCGGGGCCGGCCACCTTGGTCGCCAGGATGATGTCGTCGCGCTTCTTTCGCCCGGCGATCCAGCTGCCGATATAGGCTTCGGTCAGGCCCTGGGTCTCGCGGCTGACCGGGGTGACCGGATACATTTCGGCGGTGTCGATGAAATTGACGCCCTGGCCGATCGCATAGTCGAGCTGGGCGTGCGCTTCGGCTTCGCTGTTTTGCGATCCCCAGGTCATGGTGCCAAGGCAGATCAGGCTGACCCAGAGGTCGGTGCGACCGAGCGTGCGATATTCCATATGTCATGGCCCTTTCTTGGCAAGCGACTGGTTTCTAGCCGTTTGTCGGGAAATGCAAAGCCATGGCGGGATCGGTTGAGAAACTATCATTGACAGCATCCGTCCGGCCGCAGACAGGAAACAGCTCGTCCATCGGTTAACCAAAGGCTCATCGGATCGCCCTAGGTTGCGACTCCTTCCCTGTTGGTGCGTTGATCGAGCATGTCTGACCTGTCTGATCTCATCCTGGACATGATTACCCGCTATGGCTGGTGGAGCGGGCCGATCATCGGCGTGCTGGCCTTTTTCGAATCGCTGGTGGTGATCGGGCTGTTCGTGCCGGCGATCGCCACGATGATCGCGGTCGGCGGGCTGATCGGGGCGGGGCTGGTCGATCCGGCGCCAGTGTTCGCCTGCGCCGTGTTCGGCGCGATCCTGGGCGACTGGGTATCCTATACGCTGGGGCGGTCGGTCGGGCCGGCCATCTATCGCCATCGCTGGCTGCGCGGGCATCGGCTGGCCTTTGCGCGGGCGCGGCTCTTCTTTCGCCGCTATGGCTTCATCTCGGTGCTGCTCGGCCGCTTCCTGGGGCCGGTCCGCTCGACCGTGCCGGTGGTCGCGGGCGTGGTGAAGATGCCGCATGGCCCGTTCCAGATCGCCAATATCCTGTCCGCCCTGCTGTGGGTGCCGGCGCTGCTGTTGCCCGGCTATCTGGCTGGCGGCCGGCTGACCCATTTCGATTTCGAGGCGGAGCATTTCGCGATGATGGCGCTGGGCCTGTGCCTGGTGCCGCTGCTGCTGGGGTGGCTGGCGATCCGTTTCTTCAACAAGCCGCGCCAGCGGCATCGCACCATGTCCGCACAGCGCGGCTGAAAGGTTGATGACAGGCTGCTTCGCTAATCGGCGGCGGCCCAATTCACACCCAATAGGCTGTTCGCTGCGGCGGTGATGTTCTTCACGTCGTTGCCTTGCGGGACGGCGAGAGGATTTATGAACGATATCTGGACTCACATAGTCGCCGATTTTTCCAATCTCGGCTCTCCATCCGCGCTGGCCGCCTTTGGCCAGGTGGTGCTGATCGACATCATGCTGGCGGCGGATAATGCGATCGTCGTCGGCGCGCTGGCCGCCGGCCTGCCGCCTGCATCGCGGCGCAAGGTGATCGCGATCGGCGTGATCGCCGCGCTGGTTCTGCGCATCGCCTTTGCCCTGCTGGTCACGCAGCTGATGCAGCTTGTCGGCCTGGTCTTTGCCGGCGGCCTGCTGCTGGTCTGGGTCGGCTGGAAGATGTGGCGCGAACTGCGCGCGCATGGCGAACCGGAAGATGCCGAGGATATTGCCGGCAAGGCTGCGCCCAAGGGCTTTGCCCAGGCGGCCTGGGCGGTCGCGATCGCCGACGTCAGCATGAGCCTGGACAATGTGCTAGCGGTGGCCGGCGCGGCGCGGGAGCATCCCGGCATCCTGGTGATCGGCCTTGTCCTGTCGGTGGCGCTGATGGGCGTGGCGGCGAACCTGCTGGCCCGCGTGATCGAACGCTATCGCGCGATCGCCTATTTCGGCCTGATCGTGATCCTCTATGTCGCCGGCAAGATGATCTATGAAGGGGCGATCGACCCGGCCACGGGCCTCATCACCCTGTTCTGAGAGCTGATTTGGAAAATGCGCGGAAGAGCGCATTTTCGATGCGGCACCGGCCCGCGCCCCCACCCGACCTCCCATCAGGGTACCATGTCTGGGCGGTCGGGTGGGGGCGCGGGCCGGTGCGGATGCGCCAGAGGCGCATAAGAGAGCGCGGGGCCGGTCAGTCGGCCCCGCTCTTCCGCCCCATGGAAGCAAAGCCGAGCGGCGCGCAGATCAGCACCAGGATGACGCGGGTCAGATGGTGGATGACGACGACGCCCGGTTCCAGCGCCAGGCTGAGCGCGACCATGCTCATTTCGGCGAGACCGCCCGGCGAATAAGCGAGAGTCAGCAGTACCGGATCGACCCCGGCAAGCGTGCCGATCCCCGCCGCCCAGGCAAAGGTGACGGCCAGCAGGATCGCCGTCGACCCCGCCGCCAGCGCCAGGATGCGCAGCAATTCCTTCAATGTCAGGCCGACGAAGCGGCAGCCCATGGTGGCGCCAAGGCCGACCTGTGCCGCGGCCAGCGCCCAGCCGGGAATGCGGAAATCGGCGAGGCCGCTCATATGCACGGCGGCGCTGACCGCCAGCGGCCCGACCAGATGCCAGGCGGGCAGGCGCAGCAGCCGGCCGATCAGCAGGCCCAGCAGCGCGCAGCCCAGCCCCCAGAAGAGCAGCGACCAGCTGGCGACATCGCCGGTCACCGGGGTGATGGCGCTGGCCGCGACCGGCGCATGGTCGAGCCGGATCAGGAAGGGCAGGATGAAGACGACGAGGAAGATGCGCGCGCCATGGATCAGGCCGATGGCGCGCTCGTCGGCGCCGCGCTCCGCCCCCATCACCACCATCTCGGCAATGCCGCCGGGCATGCCGGCGAAATAGGCGGTGGCAGGGTCGAACTTCGCGACCTTGCGGAAATAGGTGACGCACAGCAGCGCGGCGGTGGCGAGGAAGAAGGGCAGGGCGGCGAGCGGGATGATCCAGTCGCGCGCCTGTGGCAACAAATGCGGGCCAAAGCTGCTACCCAGCACCACGCCGATCACCGCCGCCATCGGGCGGCGGGTGGCGGCGGAAGCCTGAATCGGCAAACCGGCGACGCTGGCGACCGCGCAGGCCGCCATCGATCCGAGCACCCAGGGCAGTGGCGCATGGATCGACCAGAAAAGCGCGCCGCCGGCCGCCCCGACGGCAAGCGCCGCCAGGAAGCGGAGGAGTGTGTCCAATCCCCTAGGCGACAAAGGGGAAGGCCAGGGCGATCATGCCGACCAAAGTCATGACGATGCCGACCGCCGCGGCGGGCAGCAGGGTGAAGCGCTGATGATCGGCCAGGTCCACACCCGCCAGGCTGACCAGCAGATAGGTGGAGGGGACCAGCGGGCTGAGCAGGTGGACCGGCTGGCCCATCAGCGAGGCGCGGGCGATCGCCATCGGTTCGACGCCATAATGGGCGCCGGCTTCGGCGAGGATCGGCAGCATGCCGAAATAGAAGGCATCGTTGGAGATGAAGAAGGTGAAGGGCATGGAGAGCAGGGCGGTGATCGGCGCCATATAGGGGCCGAGCGCGGGCGGGATGACGCCGACGACTTCCTTGCTCATCGCCTCCACCATGCCGGTGCCGCCGAGGATGCCGGTGAAGATGCCGGCGGCGAAGATCAGCGACACGACCGACAGGACATTGCCGGCATGGGCGGCGATCCGTTCCTTCTGCTGGGCGACGCCGGGATAGTTGACGATCATGGCGATGGCGAAGGCGATCATCATCAGCACCGAGAGCGGCAGCACGCCCCAGACCAGCAGGACGAGCAGCGCCACCACCAGCAGGCCGTTGAACCAGCGCAGATGCGGCCGGCGCGCTTCGGGATATTGCGAGACGCCCAGGTCCGACGGGGCGACCGACTGGCGCGCCTGCACCTTGCCGAGGCGCCGGCGTTCCTTGATGCCGAACCAGAAGGCGAGGCCGAGCAGGAAGGCGAGGCCGGCGATCATGCCGGGGATGAGCGGCAGGAACAGGGTGGCCGGGTCCAGCTTCAGCGCGCTCGCGGCGCGGGCGGTCGGCCCGCCCCACGGGGTCAGGTTCATGATCCCGCTCGTCACCATCAGCAGGCAGACGAGATAGAGCCGGTTCATGTCGAACCTTTTGTAGAGGGGGAGCAGCGCGGCGATGGTGATGATGTAGGTGGTAGACCCGTCGCCGTCGAGGCTGACGATCGAGCAGAGCACCACGGTGCCCAGCAGGATCAGCAGCGGATCGCCATGCACGATCTTCACCAGCCGGGCGACCAGCGGGTCGAACAGGCCGGTGTCGGTCATGGTCGAGAAGAAGAGGATGGCGAACAGCAGCATGACGCCGGTCGGCGCCAGATTCTTGATGCCGTCGATCATCATGTCGCCAAGGCCGGCGGCCTGACCGGCGATCACGCCGAACAGCGAGGGGATGACGATCAGCGCGACCAGCGGCGTCATCCGCTTGGTCATGATCAGCGTCATGAAGGTGGCGACCATCAGGAAGCCGAGCAGGGCAAGATTCATCGCTGCGTCCTTGAGGGGGCTGGAGGAAGGAGGATCAGAAGGTCACGCCGACGCGGGCGCTGACGGTCTGGCCGTCATCGCCGCCCGTGTAGGTGCCGGCGCGGTTGTTGGTGTGCCACTGGATGCCGTTGAGCTGGATCCGGGTGAAGCTGTTGAGATACCAGTTGACGCCCAGCGTCGCGGCCCAGCCGTCGCCGCCCAGCACCAGGTCGGTATAATCGAGATTTTCGTAGCGGGCGGTCAGCTCGATCGCGCCGAGGCCGCCGTCGAGCACGGGGTCGAGCACATTGGGCTGGCCGAAGCTGCCGAGGCGCGGGTTGTAGGGCGGCAGTTCGCCGGTCAGGAATAGGCCGCTCGACAGGCTCCAGGCCTTGCTTTCGAAGCTGGGGCGTCCGCCGTCGAGCCGCGCGATGCGGCGACCGGCCTCACCCATCACCCAAAGGCCGCCGACATAGCCGCCCAGTTCCGCGCCATAGCCGGTGGTCGAGCGGCCGCCGAGCAGTTCGCCGGTGGTGACGCGGACCGCGCCGTTGAAGCGGCCGCCGATGACGGTGCTGCGGGTCAGCGTGGTCGCGGCGGACGACAGGGCTTCGTCGAAGAACCAGCCGCCGACATGGAGCAGCGAGCGATCGGTCCTGATCGGGTTCCAGTGCGCACGGCCGCTGAAGGTGCGGCTGTCATTGGTCGCCTGTTCGCCATCGACGCGGTCGCCGGTCACGCTGAGCGAGGCATGCCAGTTGGGACCGAACATGCGGCCCATGATGCCGATGCCGTAGAAGCCGCGCTGCGGGATGATGGCGGTCGACACCACGCCCCGTTCCAGGAAGGGGGTGGAGTCCGAACCGGTGCTGCCTTCGAAGGCGCGGTCGTTGAACAGGTGCCCCGCGCGCACGTCATAATCGACCTTGCTGCTGATCTTGTTGCGATAGCCCAGGAAGGCGGTGACGATGTCGACCTCATTCTCCGAAAAATCGCTTTCGAACTGGTAGAAGAAATGCGGGCCGACGCCGCCTTCCAGACCCAGGCGCAGCGCGCGCATGCCGGTCGTCGTGGTGTTGCGGCCGCCATATTTCGACCCCATGGTCGAGCTGACGTCGACCAGGATGCGACCGCGCGGCTTGTAGGTGAAGACGCCGTCGGCCGAGCGGAAGACGGGCAGGCCCGCGCCCCATTCGGTGGTGACGCCGGACGGATTGGCGGCGACCGCGCGGGCCTGGGCCACGTCGATATCGGCCGGGCCGGGGGGCACGATCTGCGGCGCGAAGGGGGCGATGACCAGCGGCTGGGCCGTGTCCTGCTGGGCCATTTGCGGCGCGGGCTGCGCAGCGGCGGGGGGCGTCGCGGCCTGGGCGGCGGCCTGTTGCCCCTCGATCTTGTCGAGCCGGGCCTTGAGCGCGGCGATCTCGGCCGCCTGGGCCTTTACCAGAGCGGCCAGGTCATCGGCGCTGGGCGTCTGGGCGAGGGCGGGCGTGGCGACGATCAGTGCCAGCGCGGCGCAACCGCCGCGCAACATCAGATGGGACATGCTTATCGGGCTCCGGAAATAAGGGCCGCCTGCCATTCGCGCAGGAAGCGCTGGCGCGTGAGGCGGTCGAGATTGACGAGAAGCTGCGGGCCGACGCGGATCGAGCGGGCCTGGGCAGCGGGCAGGCGGCGGCCGTTGATGTCGGTCCGCACCGGCCAGAGGCTATGTTGTGCGAGCAGCGATTGCCCTTCGCGCGAGAGGAGGAAGTCGAGGAACAGCTTGGCGGCGGCAGGGTGCCGCGCCTCGCGCGCGATGAAGGCGATGCGCGACATCACGATGGTATAATCTTCGGGAAAGACGACGCCGATGCGCGGGTCGCGGCGGGCGCGTTCCTGCGCGTAGGAGCCGATCACATTATAGGCGATCGAGAATTTGCCTTCGGCCACGCCGCGCAGCATCGGTTCGGTGGTGATGTGCAGTTGCGGCCGGGTCGCGGCCATCGCCTCCACCAGCGAACCGGTGTCGCGGGTGATGGCATAATCCTGCGTCAGATAGAGATAGCCGGTGTTCGACCGGGCGGGATCGAAGGTCGCGACCTTGCCGGTCAGCGTCTTGCTATCCTTGCGCAGCATCGCCTCCAGCGCGGCGTGGCTGCGTGGCGGATTGGCAATCGCCTTCTTGTTGTAGACATAGGCGATCGGCTCTGCGGTGACGCCAAAGCCCATATTCTTCCACACCGCATTGGCGGGCAGGGCGGGCTTTTCCGGGCTGGCATAGGCCTGGGCAAAGCCGTCGTTGATGAGCTTGACCTGCTGGTCCATCGCTGACGACCAGACCAGGTCGGCTGACATCCGGCCGCTGCGCGCCTCGGTCGAGAAGCGGCGGAACATCTCGTTCGACCCGAGGTCGGAATAGCTGACGGTGACGCCGGGATAGCGGCGCTGGAACGCCAGGATGACCGGTGCCATTTCCGACGTGTCGGCATTGGCATAGACGATGACCTGCCGTTCGGCACGGGCATCGCCGATCAGATCGTCATAGGAACGCGGATAGCCGGTTGGCCTTTGCGCTACCGCTGTCGCGCTGGTGACGGACAGGCTTGCCAGCGCCGCCACTATCTGAATAACCCTTCGCATCGACCCTGCTCCTCACATGTTCCGTTCTTCTGTCGGATTGGGAGAGGCAGTTACGAAGCCAAGCTGTCATCAACCTTTCAGCATCGGGTGCCCTATTCGGATTTTGATGATCGAGGATGACGCCGCACTGGCGCGCAGCATTGCAGCCCTGCTGCGGGCGGGCGGCCATGCGGTGGACCATGTCGCGACCGGCGAGGATGCGCTGGCGGTGGTGGGCGGGGAACCCTATGCACTGGTGATACTGGACGTGGGCCTGCCCGATATCGACGGCTTCACCGTATTGGCGGAATTGCGCCGGCGCGGCGAGAAAGTGCCGGTGCTGATGCTGACCGCACGCGATGCGCTGGACGACCGGGTGCGGGGGCTGGACCTGGGCGCCGACGATTATCTGCGCAAGCCCTTCGAGCCGCAGGAACTGGAAGCGCGGGTGCGGGCGCTGGGGCGGCGGCGCGGTGGCGATCCGACCCCGGAAATCACGGTCGGGCCGCTGACCATCAATCGATCGACCGGTGCCGCCGATGTCGCCGGACGGGCGCTGGACCTGCGCCGGCGTGAACTGGCGGTGCTCGAGTCGCTGGCGACCAGAGCCGGGCAGGTGGTGCCGCGCGAATTGCTGATCGGCGAGGTGTTCGGTTTTGACGAGCCGGTCGGCAGCAATGCGATCGAGGTGCATGTGACCCGGCTGCGCGGCAAGCTGGCGCCCGACGGGCCGGGCATCCGCACGGTGCGCGGCGTGGGCTATATGCTCGATGCCCAATGAGGGACGGCCATCGGGCGAGGGGCGGGCCATTGCCCTGCGCACCCGCCTGCTGGCGGCGATGCTGGGGCCGATGCTGGGCGCGGCGGCGATCATCGGCGTGGGCGGCGCGACGCTGATTTCCGACGTCGTCCGCCGGACCAACGACCGGGTGCTGGGCGGCGCGCTGGGCGCGATCGCCGAAACCGTGCAGGTGGAACGGGGCGAGGTGACGCTGGACCTGCCGCCCGCCGCCTTTGGCATGCTGGAGAATAGCGAGCGGGACAATGTCTATTACCGGATCGCGGTGGGCGGCACGCTGCTGACCGGCTATGCCGATCTGCCCGCGCCCGACCCGCGGACCATGCCGGTCGACCAGCCGCGGTTCCGCTTTGCCCGGTATCGCGGGCAGGACATCCGCATCGGCGAGGTGAAGCGCAGCCTGCCGCGGATCGCCGACCCGGTGATCGTGCAGGTGGCCGAGACGCTGGATAACCGGCGGGCGCTGATGCACCGGCTGATGATCGCGCTGCTGATCGGCGAACTGACGCTGGTGGGGGTGGCGATCCTGCTGCTGCGGCCGGCGCTGGGCTGGAGCCTGCGGCCGTTGCTGCGGCTGCGGCGCGCGGTCGAGGTGCGCGATGGCAGCGCGCGGCCGGATTTCTCGGCGCTGGATGCGGGGCCGTTGCCGAGCGAATTGCGGCCATTGGCGCGGGCGTTCAACCGGCTGCTGCGCCAGCTGGACCAGGCCACGGGGGGCGTGCGCCGCTTCACCGCCGATGCCTCGCACCAGATGCGCACGCCGATTTCGGTCCTGAAGGTGCAGATCGAGCTGGCGCGCCGGGGATCGCGCGAGGCGTTCGACGAGATTGCCGATGCGGCGCAGCGGCTGGAGCGGCTGGTGACGCAGTTGTTGGCGCTGGCGCGGGCCGAGGAAGCCGGGGCATCGCCGCCACTGGAGACGGTGGACCTGAAAGAGGTCAGCGCGGTGGTGGTCAACCGGCTGATCAACCAGGCGATCCAGGCGCAGGTCGAACTCAATCTGGAAGCGTCGGACGCGGAAAGCTATCGCGTCGAGGCGCATCGCACGCTGGTGTTCGAGATATTGGCCAATCTGGTCGACAATGGCATCCGCTATAACCGGTCCGGCGGCACGGTGACGATCGCGCTGGCGCAGGGCGAGGACGCGACCCTGATGACGGTCAGCGACGACGGCCCCGGCATTGCGGTGGAGCATCGCGACAAGGTGTTCGAACGCTTCTTTCGCGTGGGCGGCGCCAGCGCGCCGGAGGGGACGGGGCTGGGCCTTGCCATCGTCCAGTCCGCCGCGTCGCGCATGGGCGCGCAGGTGGAGATTGTCGAGGGCGGCGCGGGCACGCATATCCGCGTGCGCTTTCCGCGACGGGGGGAGGGTGGCGCGGTTTAGCGCGCTTCTGCCCACTTGTGCGCAGGCCGCCGCTTCGCGGAGCACCCACCGCCGGCTCCTCCCTGGAAGGGAGGGGATGAAAGGCGCGCATGATCAGCGCGGCGGCAGGTCGGGATAGCTTTGCGCGATCGGCCCGAGCGCGTCGGCCAGCGGGGTCAGCCAGGGTTCGAATCGCCGCCAATGATCGACGCCGCCGGTATAGATGGGCTGGCGCACCTGTTCGGAACTGGCGGTGCGCACCGCCCGGTCGGTCTGCCAGAAGGACAGGCAGGCCGCCTCGAAATCGAGGCCGAGATAGGCGAGCAGCCGGTCGACCTCGCCGAGCGTGTCGGCGACCATCTGTTCGTAGATGACGCGGTGGACCCGGCCCGGCGCGGCCGCGTCATAGGCGGCCATCAGCGCGACATAGTCGCGATAATAAAGGCCTATGTCGGTGAGGTCATAGGTGAAGGCCTGGCCGCGGGCAAAATGCTGTTTCCAGCCGGAAAAGCAGCAGCCCATCGGATGGCGCCGCGCGTCGATGATGCTGGCATTGGGCAGGATCAGCTTGATGAGGCCGACATGCTGCCAGTTGTTGGGCATCTTGTCGATGAAGCGCGGCTTGCCGCTCTGGCGGTGGACGCGGGTCTGCTCGACATATTCCTCGCCCAGACGCCGGCGGTCGGCCGGGGTCAGCGACGCCGCCATGGCCGCGAAATCGGCAAATTCGCCATCGTCCACCCGCGATTGCAGGCGGCTGGCGATCATCATCATCTCGGGCAGTTCCATCGTGCCTTCGACCTGGCTGTGGCTGGCGAGGATCTGTTCGACCAATGTCGATCCCGCGCGCGGCAGGCCGACGATGAAGATCGGGTCGGGCGCGGGGCAGCCGCCATCGCCCATGGCGGCGATGAAGGGCGCGCTGAAGGTCGCGGCGGTGGCCGCCACTTCGGCGGAAAATTCGCCGGCATCGTGGCGGATCATGGCGCGGCGCAGCCGGTTGCCGGCGTCATAATGGCGGAAGGCGGCTTCGTCCGCCTTGCGATCCTCCTGCGCCTTGCCGAGCGAAAAATGGAGGTGGAAGACATCCTCGCCCTCCGTCTGGCCATCGCGGGCCAGGGTTTCGAGCGCGCGCTCCATCGTCGCGATGTCGGCGGCGTCGAGCTTCACGGTCTTGAGGTTGGCGAGGCTCCACCAGGCTTCGCCCATGGTCGGGCGATGATGCACCGCCTGGCGATAGGCATGGACCGCGTCGGCCTGTCGCCCCAGCGTCTTGAGCGCATGGCCCAGATTCTGCCAGACCTGCGGCTGGTCGGGACGGTCGGCCAGCAGGCTTTCATAAATGGAGCGCGCAGCGTCCTGATCGCCCAGCCGCACCAGCACCGATGCGCGGATGAGGTCATAGCCCGGATTATGGATCGGCGAGCGGGCGAGGGTTTCGGCATGGGCCAGCGCTTCGCTCAGGCGGTTGTTCTGCAATAGCAGGCGGATGAGGAAATCGCGGGCGAGGTCGAAGCCGGGTGCCAGCGCGACGGCGCGCTCGACATGAGCGAGGGCGGCATTCATGTCGCCGCGCCGCCATTGCACCTCACCCATCAGGCGGATGCCGGCGGGATCGTCGGGCAGGCGATCGGCGCGCGCCGACAGCAGCGTGGCCGCGTCGTCCAGTCGCCCCTCGTTCATCGCCATTGCCGCTGCCAGCAGGTCGCGATCGCGCGAGGCGGCGTGGACGCCCGACAGGTCGGCACGCCAGGCATCGCCATCGCGCCCAATCGTGCGTAGCAGCCCGGCCAGCATGAACCAGCCGCCGGGGACGCCGGGTTGCTGGCGGGTCAGGCTTTCGAGCGCGCCGATCGCCTGACGCTGGTCGCCGGCTTCCTGCGCGGCCTGGGCCAGTTCCCACAATATCGCCGGGACGCTGGGATGCTGGCGGGCGAGGGGGGCGAGCCGGGCCAGTGCGGCCTTGGGCTTGCCGAGGCGGCGCAGCGCCTGTCCGATCAGCAGTTCGGCGGGGGGCAGGCGCCCGGCCCGGCGCAGGATAGCCTCGGCCTGCGCCAAGGCCGCATCGGGGCGGGCGTCGAGCAGGGCGGCAGCGTCTGCCAGCGCCGTCTGGATGCTGTCGGTTGCCGATACGGCGGACGCGTTCCCCATAGCCCCTCATATTTGTGCGACTGCTCAAAATCTTATGTCGGCCGCAGGCAGGCGTCGAGTCAGCTTGTCGTAAAAGTTTCAAAAAGTCGCCGAACAGCTGCTTGACAGGGCGTGTCCGATCGGCAGTATCGAATTTAGGACAGTTGTTCTGATTGCTGCAAAAGCGAACTGTCCGGGGATTATGGAACAGATAAACAGCGTGGCCAGCGTCTGGCGGCGATCCTGAAAGAGTCTCTCTTTCGGGCGGGGCATCCTTCGCCCTGTCGGCCGCCGGTGCGCGAGGCCATGCGAACGCGTCAGGGAACGAGACCCGGAGCACCGGGCGAATTTCGCAGGAGAGGACGAGTCGCAACGCGTATCAGGGGGTATTCGTATGGCCATTCGTCTCCGCTCGCGAAGAGTGCGCACGTTCTGCGCGCTTGGCACGAGCACGTTCCTCACACCGATGATCCTGTCCGCGCCGGCACTGGCGCAGGCCCCGGCAGCCGATGCCGCCGCCGCCGATGCGGCCGCCGCCGAGGCCGAGCAGGGGCTGGGCGAGATCGTCGTCACCGCGACGCGCAGCGCGCAGAGCATCCAGAAGGTGCCGATTTCGATGCAGGCGCTGGGCGCGGAGAAATTGCAGGAACGACAGGTGAAGGGCCTGAGCGATTTCGCCGCCCTGCTGCCGTCGGTTTCGTTCGAGGGCATTGGCCCCGGCCGCAACACCGCCTTCTTCCGCGGCATCGTGCCCGCCGGCGGTGCCTATGCCTCGGTCGGCTATTATCTGGACGACATGCCGATCACCGGCACCGAAGTGCCCGATATCCATGCCTATGACCTGGAGCGGGTTGAGGCGCTGTCGGGGCCTCAGGGCACGCTCTATGGCGCGGGCTCGCTGGCCGGCACCATCCGCCTGATCACCAACAAGCCCAAGCTCGACACGTTCGAGTTCGGCTATGACGTGGAAGCCAATAAATATGGCAAGGGCGATTTCGGCGGCCAGCTGGAATCCTACATCAACGTGCCGCTGGCGCCGACGCTGGCGGTGCGGGCCATGGGCTATTATCGGCGCGACGGCGGCTATATCGACAATACGCCCAACAATGGCACGTTCAACGATGGCAGTTCGTCGACGCTGACGCTGGGCGACAACAACCCCAACACATCCTACACGCTCGACAATAGCGACATCGCCAAGGATGATTACAACACCATCCGCGAATTTGGCGGCCGCTTCCAGCTGCTGTGGCAGCCGACCGAGGGCTGGGACATCACGCCCGAGATCACGGCCCAGAAGCAGGTGGCGCGCGGCTATTTCGGCTATGATCCGCGGGTCGGCGACCTGGAAGTCCATGACTATGACCAGACCAAGAATGACGATCGCTGGTATCAGGCGGCGCTGTCGATCCATGGCCATATCGGCGATTGGGACATCGTCTCGGCTACCGGCTATTTCAAGCGCCGCACCCGCACGCTGAACGACTATACCTATTACACGGTCACCTATGACGGCTTCGGGCCGGGCTATGAAAGCTATCTGCAATTCTTCGACAATTGCACGGGCTCAGGCGCCAGCCAGCAGTGCCAGATGATCAATCCGACCCAATATTATCATGCCGACACGCACCGCAACAAATTCACCCAGGAATTGCGGATCTCGACGCCCAAGGACTGGCCGTTCGACGTGACCGTCGGTGGCTTCTACCAGCGGCAGAAGAATGAGCTGAACACCAGCTATGCGATCCGCGGACTGGATACGATCACCGGCTATACCGCGACCGGCGGCGGCGATGTGGCGGGCGGGCTGATCGGCGTGCCGGCCATGTATGGCATCGCCTATGACGAGGACGGCAATCCCTATTTCGATACCAGCGACGTCATCAACGCCAACGGCAATCCGCTGGGCACGATGATCCTGGGCACCCAGGCGGTGAAGGGCGACGCCTTCTATTATGTCGAGCAGGACCAGCTCTATCATGACAAGGCGATCTTTGCCGAAGGCCATTACAACATCACGCCGACGCTGAAGCTGACCGGCGGCATCCGCTATTTCTGGACCGACTACAAGGTTCGGGGCTTTGCCGGCGTGGCCGGATCGGCCGCAGGCGTGGGTTGCACCACGCCGCTGCCCGATGACGAGCGGCTGACCTGCGTCAACACCAACCCCAATGCGGCGGACGGCACCGGCCGCTACAAGGAGGATGGCGAGACCCACAAGGTCGCGCTCGACTGGCAGTTCCAGCCCGACAAGATGGTCTATTTCAACTATTCGACCGGCTTCCGCCCCGGCGGGTTCAACCGGCCGCTGCGCATCCGCAGCCTGGGTAAGATCGTCAATGTCGCGCCGTTCAAGTCGGAAACGCTGACCAATTTCGAAGTCGGCGTAAAGACCACCTGGAACAATATCTTCCGCTTCAACGCCGCCGTCTATTATGAGAAGTGGAACAATATCCAATATGGCGTGGTCGTGTCGGGCGCACAGGGCGCGGGCATGACCGGCAATGCCGGCAAGGCCGAGGTCAAGGGCATCGAATATGATGCGGACCTGCGGCTGGGCAAGGTGACGATCTCCACCTCCGGCGCGTTCAACGATGCCAAGCTGAAGGGCGATTTCTGCAACTTCGCGCTCAATACCGAGACCGAGTCGATCGCCCAGCTGAGCAGCTGTACGCTGGGCGATTTCGTCGAAGGATCGAGCCCGCCGACGCCGCAGGTCGCGGCCGCCAACGGCACCCGCCTGCCGCGCCAGCCGCGCTTCAAGGGGACGACATCGATCCGCTATGACACCGACCTGGGCGACTATGCCGCCTATATCCAGGGCGCGGCGCTCTACCAGACCGGCGCGACGCAGGATCTGAACGTCGAGAGCAACGAGCTGCTGGGCAATACCAAGGGCTTTGTCAGCTTCGATTTTTCGGGCGGGATCAAGAAGGATAATTGGAGCGTCACTCTGTTCCTGCAGAACGCCTTCGACAAGCGTGGGCAGCTGACGCGCAACACCTTCTGCTCGATCGACTTCTGCGCCAACAGCTCGCGCACCTTCACGATCAAGCCGCAATTCTTCGGCATAAGGTTCGGCCAAAAATTCTAAACAGGTCGCCGAACAGGATGGCCATGCCCCGCACGATATGCGCGCGGGGCATGGCCATTTTCATCGGAGTGGCGGGCATGCTGCTCGCCATGCCGGAGCGGCCGCGCGCGCAGGAGGATCATTCCGGCCTGACGCGCGCAGCCTATCGCGCCCGATGCCTGATGTGCCACAGTCGCGCCGCGCCAGAGGGCGTCTCACCGGAGATATTGGCAGGGCTGCATCCCGAACCGGGGCTGAAGCCGGCGGCAGCGATGCCGGGCGTCAGTTGCTGGCGGCGCTGCACCAATTGCTGGCCCGCAGAGCCGCGGGAGGGACGGAAGTAAGTCCCTATTTCTTCTCATATTTCCAGTTGCGGCCCTTGCCCTCGCCAATCCAGTCGACGGCCTGGGCGATGCGCTTGTCGCGGGTGGCGTCGGTCTTCGCCTCATTGATCCACTCGCAATAGTCGCGGATCTTGCCGGGCGGGAAGGCGGCCCAGATGGCCGCCGCCACCGAGTTGGCGGCGATGGCGTCGGCGAAGGCGGGGTGGACGGGCAAAGGCGCTTTGGGCGGCTTGGGGCCGGTGCGTGGGCGATCGCCGGCGTCGATCAGGGCCATGGCCTGGGCGATCAGGCCGGCGATGGCGGCATCGGACGGGAGGTCGGAAAGGACGGTGAGGCGGCCGAACTGGCCCATGGCGTCGTCGCTGGCATCTTCCCTGCCAACCTTGTCATGCCAGAAGCCGAAGGCGGCATGGCCCTTGAAGGCGGCCATGTTGGCGAGATTCTGGTCCTTGTAGGTGAAGAAGGGCATGCCCCATTTGACCGCTTCGCCCATGTCCGGCGACGCGGCGTGCATCAGCGCGCGGATATGGTCGAGAATGGGGCGGGCGAAGTCCGCCTGGGCGGCGATATAGGCGTCGATCCGCGGATCCATGGCCATAGGATGATCCCCCTCGCTGTGCCGCGGGCTCAAGCGGCTGTCCCGATCGGCCGGTGATGCCATCAGCCGATGGATAGTGCAACGCACGGGGCGCAGCGAGAGGGACTGCGGGCGCGCCCCTTTCACGCGCCCGCAGAGCCTGGCTCAGTTGACAGCGCGCGGGGTGTCCGGCGTGTCGAGCAGGGCGATGGCCATGGCGGGGCCACCCGCGCGACGGGCGAAGCGGGCATTATTGTCGAGCGCCTGCCGCTGGAGATCGCGGATCTGCCGATTGTAGCTGGCCTGGGTCGTGGCGAAGAGGATGGTGGCGACATAATTCTGCCCGGCGCCGATGCCGGCGGGCAGCGGATGCAGGGTCGGGATGCTCTGGATGGCGCGCATCGCCGCCTTGTCGAGTTGGCGCGAGCCGGACGAGTTGAGCAGGGCGATGCCGGCCGGCGCACCGCTGTCGCTGCAGGCGAACTTGACCTGGACGATGCCTTCCTCCGGCCCGGACAGGATGGTGGGATAGCGCAGCCGGTTGGAGAGGATGTTGCCGGTGCGTTCGACCCAGCGGTCGAGCGTGGGCGGGGCGGTGGTGGGCGCCGTCACGTCGATCGAGGGGGCGGATGACTGGGCGCGGGATGCGGCCGGCAGCAGCAGCGGCACGGCAAGGCAGAGGCAAAAAAGCAGTTTCATGTTTCGATCTCCTGAGAGCGGATGATCGGCCGGGGGCGGGAAGGACGTCGTTGGTCGGCCCGCATGCGGTCGAAGGTGCAGACGGCGACCCGGCAATGTCTGCACCCGCATTTTTATCAGGCGAAATATGAAATGACAATTTCACAAATGAATTTGCCATTTAGATGCTTAAGATGTTTGTAAATTAAAATTTAGTTGCAAATGCTTTTCGTGAGAACAGCGTTTCTTGGGCGGCCTCTCTGGCGCTGGATGGCAGGGGAAGGGAGGAAGTCCCGGAAAACCGCGCGCTATTCCGGTGCGCGGACCGGCATGGCGCAAAGCGGCGGGGGCGCGTTCGACCATGGCGGGACGGTCGACTTGAGGCTGGCGCGCCCGAGTCTTCGTCAGCCCTTGTGCCGCGCCGTCAGCAGATAGTTGATCGCTGTGTTGGCCGACAGGGTGAAGCCGCGTGCCGGATCGAAGGCGAGGCCGCTGCTGTCGGTGACTTCCAGGCCCGCGTCTTCGAGCAGGGCGGTCAGTTCTTCGGGGGTGATGAACTTGGCCCAGTCATGCGTGCCCTTGGGAATGCCGCCGATGCTTTCGCCGATGGTGATCATGGCGAGGCGCGACATCGGCGTGCGGTTGGGGGTGGAGAGGATCATCAGCCCGTCCGGCGCGAGCTTGGCCGCGAGGGCGCGAACGAAGGCGGCGGGATCGGCGACATGTTCGATCACTTCCATCGAGGTGACGAGATCATAGCCGCTGTCGCCGACCTGCTCGACCGGGGTGGCGCGATAGTCGATGGCGAGGCCCTGGCCCTGTGCATGGGCGACAGCGACGGCGATATTTTCGGGCGCGGCGTCGAGGCCGGTGACGCTGGCGCCGAGGCGGGCAAGCGGTTCGGCCAGCAGGCCGGCGCCGCAGCCGACATCGAGCGCGCGCTTGCCGCTGAGCGGACGGAAGCCATGATCGTCGCTGTCCCAATGCCGGTCGATCGCGGCGCGGATATAGGCGAGGCGGACCGGGTTCAGCTTGTGCAGCATCGCGCTCGACCCCTTGGGATCCCACCAGTCAGCGGCCATGGTGCCGAAATGGGCGGCTTCCTTCGGGTCGATCGTCGCGGTCGTCTCAGTCATCATGCACCTTGGGTCTTGCTGGGTGGCGAAGCACTCGTGCCGCCGTTCTAGCAGCGGGCGGCGGGAAGGCCAATGTGCCATGCTGTCATAGCTATGTCTTTGAAGGCGGGGCATGTAGGAGCGCGGGTGGCGGCAAGGAGGGCGAGCGGATGGCGGGATTGCTTGCCATATCCGTCGCGGCTGCTAATAGGGCAGCCGTTTTGCCCCTTTGGGACATTTTGTTTCACAATTGGAGCAATGTCCGATCCGATTGCATCGGCTCGGCTGCTCCATATCTTTTGTTGGTCGCGTTTTCTGAAGTCAGCAGGTGTTCCACCTGCTTCGAAAACGCTTAAAGGACAGGTTCGACAAGCAAATGGCGCGCATCGTGATGAAATTCGGCGGCACCTCCATGGCGGGGATGGAGCGAATTCGCAACGTGGCCGCGCGCGTCAAACATGTCGTCGACCAAGGCCATGAAGTGGCGGTCGTGGTGTCGGCCATGGCCGGCGAGACCGATCGCCTGGTCGGCTTCTGCAAGGAAGCCTCCGCCCTTTACGACCCGGCCGAATATGATGTCGTCGTGGCGGCAGGCGAACAGGTCACCAGCGGCCTGCTGGCGATGACGCTGAAGGCGATCGGCGTGGACGCGCGCAGCTGGCTGGGCTGGCAATTGCCGATCCGCACGATCGAGGCCCATGCCAAGGCGCGCATCAGCACGATCGAGACCGATGCGCTGATCGCGGCGATGCAGTCCGGCCAGGTCGCCGTCATCCCCGGTTTCCAGGGCATGATGGACGATGGCCGGGTGTCGACGCTGGGCCGTGGCGGTTCGGACACATCGGCGGTCGCGGTGGCCGCGGCGGTCAAGGCCGATCGTTGCGACATCTACACCGACGTCGACGGCGTCTACACCACAGACCCGCGCATCGTGGCGCGTGCCCGCAAGCTGGACCTCGTCACCTATGAGGAAATGCTGGAGCTGGCTTCGGTCGGCGCCAAGGTGCTGCAGACCCGCTCGGTCGGCCTCGCCATGAAGGAAGGCGTGGTCGTGCAGGTGCTTTCCTCCTTCGATGATCCCACCCAGGACGACCTCCCCGGCACGCTGATCGTGAGCGACGAGGAACTGGAAGCCAAGCTCAAGGAAACCAAGATGGAACGTCAGCTCATCACCGGCATCGCCCATGACAAGAATGAGGCGAAGATCATCGTCACCCGCGTGCCCGACAAGCCGGGCGCGGTGGCCAGCATCTTCACCCCGCTGGCCGATGCGGCGATCAACGTCGACATGATCATCCAGAATGACAGCAAGGACAATGAGGAGACCGACGTCACCTTCACTGTCCCGCGCGCGGACCTCGCCCGCAGCGTCGACATCCTGGAAGCCAACAAGGACGCGATCGGCTTCCGCCGCATCATCACCGACACCGAAGTCGCCAAGATCAGCGTCGTGGGCGTGGGCATGCGCAGCCATGCCGGCGTCGCCGCCACCATGTTCAAGACGCTGGCCGAGCGCGGCATCAACATCGAGGCGATCTCCACCAGCGAGATCAAGGTTTCGGTGCTGATCGACGAGGACGAGACCGAACTGGCGGTGCGCGTGCTGCATACCGCCTATGGCCTCGACGCCCCGGCGGCTTAATCGCTATTTGGCTGAGGCCGGCCTGCAAATGGCACCTTTCTCCGCTTCCGGTGCTCACGTGCTTTAAGCCCGCTGCGTCGGGCCGAGGCGCGTGACTCGGCCCGAGGGTCTCGAAAGGCACCATTTTCGGCTCGGCCTGAGCCAAATATCGGCTATGCCTCGGATGGTGCAATCACCATTTGAGGCAATTCATGTCTGAAGCGATCAAAATCAACTGTGAGGTCTGCGGTCGTCCAAAAGACTATGGACCGCACGTCTACGATTTGCGAAAGCTGCAAGGCTACGGCATCATGGCGTGTACGATATGCTGCTCGGCTAACGAAGATGGTTGGGGACCATTCCCTGAACCTATTATCCTGAAACGACTTGAAGAAAAAGGTATCGAACCTCCTAAGCGCAATGCGAAGGGTTGGTTGCCTTTGGAGTTTTTCCGACGATGACCACTGCCAAACTCGCTTCCCTGATGGCCCGCGGCACCGAATTTCTCGGCTGCGAGAGCGCGATCCTGTGCGGGGCGATGAGCTGGGTCAGTGAGCGGCATCTGGTGTCGGCGATCTCGAACGCCGGCGGTTTCGGTGTGATTGCCTGTGGCGCGATGTCGCCCGAATTGCTGGACGCGGAAATTGCGGCGACCAGGGCGCTGACCGACAAGCCGTTCGGCGTGAACCTGATCACCATGCATCCGCAGCTGTTCGACCTGATCGCGGTGTGCGCCAAGCATGAGGTGAGCCATGTCGTGCTGGCCGGTGGCCTGCCGCCCAAGGGCAGCATCGAGGCGATCAAGGCCAATGGCGCCAAGCTGATCTGCTTTGCGCCCGCGCTGGCGCTGGCGAAGAAGCTGGTGCGATCGGGCGTCGACGCGCTGGTGGTCGAGGGCATGGAAGCGGGCGGCCATATCGGCCCGGTCGCGACCAGCGTGCTGGCGCAGGAAATCCTGCCCGAAATGGCGCAGCAGGTTCCGGTGTTCGTGGCCGGCGGCATCGGCCGGGGCGAGGCGATCGCCGCCTATCTGGAAATGGGCGCCGCCGGCGTGCAGCTGGGCACGCGCTTTGCCTGCGCGAGCGAGAGCATCGCCCATCCCGCGTTCAAGAAGGCCTTCTTCCGCGCGTCGGCGCGCGATGCCATCGCCAGCGTGCAGATCGACCCGCGCCTGCCGGTGATCCCGGTGCGCGCGCTCAAGAATGCCGGCACCGAAGCCTTCACCGCGAAGCAGCGCGAAGTCGCCAACCTGCTGGACAGCGGCGCGGTCGACATGGGCGAGGCGCAGTTGCAGATTGAGCATTATTGGGCCGGCGCGCTGCGCAAGGCGGTGATCGACGGCGATGTCGAGGGCGGGTCGCTGATGGCGGGCCAGTCGGTCGGCATGGTGACCAAGGAAGAGCCGGTTGCCGACATCATCGCCGAACTGATGGCGCAGGCCGCAACGGCGCTGGAACGCCGCGCGGCCTGATCCCCGCTGCCTAAAAAACAGGCTTTATCGGCTTTTAACCAATATCGGGCATGGTTTCCGGCATCAGATTTGTCGGAGACCGTCCATGCGTGCCTCGATCCGTCACCTGCTATTGTGCCCGCTGGGCGGGATTGCGCTGCTGTCGGGCTGCGCGGGGCAGCGGGAGGTGGCGGTTGCGCCGCCGCCTGTGCCGGTGCGGACGCAGCCCGTGCCCCAGCCGCTGCCGCCGATGGGCGCGACGGCCAATATGCAGATACCGCCGATCGGCGCCGATGGCCTGCGCGTCACGCCCAACCGCGACCTGAGCGGGGCGGCAACGCTATGGCATATGCGCATGGCGCTGAACGTGGCCGCCCTGTCCTGCCAGGGGAGCGGCGACGCGGCGCGGCTGCAATATAATGCGCTGTTGGCCCGGCACAGGGCGGCGCTGACGCGGGCCAATGCGCAGGTCGAGGGGGAATATAAGGCGGAGTTCGGCGGCGGCGCGATCGCGCAGCGCGAGCGGCTGAATACTATCGTCTATAATTTCTTTGCCCTGCCGCCGGCGCAGGCGGGTTTCTGCGCGGAGGCGGTGCGGGTGGGGGCGGCCGTCAACAGTCTGCCGACGGACCAGTTGCTGGCCTATGCGCCGACCGGCCTCGCCGCGCTGGAAAAGCCCTTCACCGACTTCTTCGATGCCTATGCCCGCTATCAGACCGACCTGGCGGCATGGCGTTCGGGGCGGACGCTGGCGGCGGCGCCGGTGGTGCTGGAGGTCCGGCTGAGCCGGGCGGACCTGATCGCGGATGATGGCGTGACGGTGCCGAAGGGAGCGATGCCGCGCCTGCTGGCGCGCGCCGACTGAGAAAAATCGGTTATTTCCGGCCTTTTTCGCGATGCTCGGCTTGCCGCATTGCAACCAATTGGGATAGCGGGCTTTTAACAGCAACCGGGCGGGGGTTCAGCGGTGAACCACAGGCGGGGCCGTCCCTGGCTGCGCGTTAAGCATATTTCCTCCGGTGGAAATGCCCGGCATGTTGGCCGGGCCAGATCGTCGGAGTAGTTGATGTTCCTGCCACGTTCCCTGTCTTCCCGTCTGTCGCTGCTTGCCCTGACGGCGCTGGCGGCCTGTGCGACGCCGGTGAAGCAAGTGCCGCCCACGCCGCCGCCGGCGGTGGTGCCGACGGTGATGCCGACCCCGCCGCGCTATTCCGCGCCCGACATGGTGCCGCCCGACAAGGACGAGGCCGGGAAGTTCATCACCCCCAATCGCGATTCCGAGGGGGACCAGGCGCTGTGGCATGTGCGCATGGGGCTGAACGTCGCGGCGCTGGGCTGTCCCGAGACCAATGGCCAGACGCGCATATTGTACAACCAGATGCTGACCGTGCATGGCGCGTCGCTGAAGCGCGCCAACGATACGCTGGAGGTCAGCTATCAGCAGCGTTACGGCAGCAGCGCGATCCGCATGCGCGAAGTGCTGAACACGCTGGTCTATAATTTCTTCGCCCTGCCGCCGGCGCAGAAGGCCTTCTGCCAGAAGGCGGTGGCGACGATGACGATCATCAACGGGCTGACGCCCGACGCGCTGGCCGCCTATGCGCCCAAGGCGCTGGACGAACTGGAGCAGCCCTTCCGCGATTTCTGGGCGGAATATGAGGATTATCTGCGGCGGCTGGAGGAATGGCGCAAGCGCTTCGGCGCGACGGTGAAGCTGGTCGGCCCGGTCGGCGGCGATGATCTGAACGACCATGAGCCGCCGGCGCCGACCGCGCCCGCGCCGATGGGGCAGGTGCCGGCCACGCCGATGCAGCGGCCATCGGACATGATCCTGCCCGATGCACCGGCTTCCGCGCCTGCTGCTCCGGCTCCGGCTGCGCCGGCCCCGTCTGTTCCTGCAACGCCGAGCGCGCCGCCGCCGGTGGTGCCGACCCAGCCGCAGGTGCAGGCGCCCAAATTGCCGTTGCAGCCGGTTCCCGCGCCGCCCGAAAGCTGATCGCCGGTCAGGCGTCGCGCGCGTCGAAGCGGGCGCGGGCGTCCTCGACCGTGGCGAGATTGCGTTCGGCCCAGACCCATACGCCGCAGAAGGCGGCGCTGAGGCTGTTGCCGAGTGGGGTGAGGGCATAGTCGACGCGCGGCGGCACGACCGGATGGACGGTGCGGGTGAGCAGGCCATCGCGCTCCATCTGGCGCAGCGTCTGGGTCAGCATCTTCTGGCTGATCCCCTCGACCGCGCGGCCGACCTCGGTAAAGCGCAGCGTGCCGCGCTCCTCCAGCAATTCCAGGATCAGCATCGTCCATTTGTCGGCCACCCGGCCGATCAGTTCGTTGACGAGTCGCTCTACCCGCGGATCGAGATCGGTCGGCGGATCATGGTCGAGATACTGCTCTGCGGCCGCTATTTCGGCGGTGGCGAAGCGGGATTCTAGAGGATTTGCCATTTCTTACCTTTGGGTGCCTATGGCACTTTTCGGTGCCTTCTTTCCAAAAGAGAGTATAGGCCTAAATTGATGGGCAAGCCACCAAACTAAGGAGCTTTCCCATGAAAAATTCCGGCAACACCATCCTCATCACCGGCGGCGGTTCGGGCATCGGCGCGGCGCTGGCGCATGAATTCCACGCAGCGGGCAACCAGGTCATCATCGCCGGGCGGCGGCAGGCGGCACTCGACGAGGTGGTCGCGGCGCACCCCGGCATGGCGTCGATGGTGATCGACATGGAAGATCCGGCGGCGATCGCCGCCTTCGCGGACAAGCTGGTCGCCGACTTCCCGGCACTCGACGCGGTGCTGCTGAATGCCGGCATCATGGTGGCAGAGGACCAGATCGACCTCGCCATTGCCGAGGCGACGGTGGCGACCAATCTGCTCGGCCCGATCCGCCTGACCCATGCGCTGCTGCCGCATCTGCTGGCGCAGAAGAGCGCGACCATCCTGACCGTGTCGTCGGGCCTGGCCTTCGTGCCGCTGGCGGCGACGCCGACCTATTGCGCGACCAAGGCGGCGATCCATGGCTGGTCGATCTCGATGCGCGAGCAGCTCAAGGACACGAGCGTCGATGTGGTGGAGATCGTGCCACCGGGCGTGCAGACCGACCTGATGCCCGGCCATGCCGAAAATCCGCAGATGATGCCGCTCGCCGATTTCATCAGCGAGACGATGGGCCTTTTGCGGCAGGAGCCGACCCCGGCCGAAATCCATGTCGAGCGGGTCAAGTTCCTGAGCGAGGCGACCCGGCGCGGCGAATTCGACCAGGTGTTCGGGATGCTGAACGGGGCGCATTGAGACCCTGACCCTTGTCTCCTGCCGGGGGGAGGACTATCTGGGCTTCGTCAAGCGAGGCCACGTCCTCCCCCGCCATGCGGGTTTCAAGTCCGGGACGGCCCGGCGCCCCTCTTGAAGGAGCGCCATCATGGCCTGGATTGCCCTGTTTTTTGCCGGATTGCTGGAAATCGTCTGGGCCTTTGCGATGAAGCAGTCGCATGGTTTCACCCGGCTGGTGCCGAGCCTCATCACCCTTGGCGCGATGATTGCCAGTTTCGGCCTGTTGTCGCTGGCGATGCGCAGCCTGCCGCTGGGCACCGCCTATATGATCTGGACCGGGATCGGGGCGCTGGGGGCCTTTGCCGTCGGCGTCGCCTTCCTGGGCGAAGCGATCAGCCCGGCGCGGCTGGCGGCGGCGGCGCTGATCCTCTCCGGTCTTGTCATGATGAAGCTGGCGTCGCCGGGCTGACGGTTGAGGGCGCCTTGGGCGGTAGGGGGAAGAGGCGGACGAAGCGTTCCGCCAGCGCCCGGTCGCCCTCCATTTGCAGGGCCGGCGCCATCGCGGCGAAGGACTGGCCGCCATAGACGATGGCGGCGAGTGCATTCTGGTCGCCGGTGAAGATCAGGTCGGCGCCGGCCGCTTCGCCCCGATCGATGCTGAAATCGCCGTCATGGAGCGTGGCGCGAAATTCCTCCTCACCGAAGCGGAAGCCGATCGTCGCATCCAGATCGCCGATCGCGGCGCGATCGATCATGGTGCGCATCGACATCACCACCGACACCTGGCTCATCGGCATGCCCGGCTGCATCGTCGGCGATCGGCAGGCCCAGCGGCCCAGCACCATGAACAATATTTCCGACTCGCGGCCCCATTCGGTCAGCTCGTAAATCTGGCTGGCGGCGGGCGGGGGCAGCCGGCGACGGACAAGGATGCTGGCCGCTTCCAGTTCCTCCAGCCGCTGGGTCAGCACATTGGCGCTGATTCCGGGCAGGCTGGCGCGCAGGTCGGTGAAGCGCTTGGGGCCGAGCAGCAATTCCCGCATGATCGGCATCGCCCAGCGATCGCCGATCAGATCGAGCGCATGGGCGGTGGCACAGCCATCCTGATAGGCGCGTTTGCGCGGGTTGGGACTCATTGGTTATCTTTTCTAACTTGTCTGTTGCATAATATAATCTTCAGGCGCACAAAGTTCAAGTCGGCGACTCACGACAAGGTGCGAGCCGCCGGGAAAGCATGAGGAGAGAGACGATGGCCGATGCGCCCGCGCCGAAGATGATCTTCGTCAACCTGCCCGTCACCGATCTGCCCGCCGCGATCGCCTTCTATGAAGCGGTCGGCGCCGTGCGGAACAATGATTTCGCCGATGACAGCGCGCAGATGATCAGTTTTTCCGAGACGATCCATGCGATGCTGCTAACCCATGAACGGTTCGCCGGCTTTACCCCGCGCAAGATCCCCAATGCCCATGAAACCGCGCAGGTACTGCTGTGTTTGAGCGAGATGAGCCGGGACGCGGTGGACGTGACGGTGGACAGGGCGCTGGCGGCGGGCGGGACCGAGCCGAACCCCAAGCAGGATCATGGCTTCATGTATGGCCGCAATTTTGCCGATCTGGACGGCCATATCTGGGAAGTGATGTGGATGGATGTCGCCGCCGCAATGGCCGCGAACCAGGGAGAAACTGCCGACACCTGATGTCGACGACCTTGCAGAAGGAGAGAGACGATGAGCTATATGGACGGGTTCGTGATCCCGGTGCCCAAGGGCAACAAGGAACGCTACAAGGAGGTCGCGGCATTCGCCGCGCCGATCTTCATCGAACATGGCGCGCTGCGCGTGGTCGAATGCTGGGCCAACGACATCAAGCCCGGCAAGGTCAATGATTTCCGCACTGCCGTCATCGCCGAAGAGGATGAGGAAGTCGTCTTCTCCTGGATCGAATGGCCCGACAAGGCGACCCGCGATGCCGGCGCCGAGAAGGTGATGAAGGATGAGCGGATGCAGCCCAAGGAGGGCGAGGACATGCCCTTCATCGGCGCGCGGCTGATATATGGCGGGTTCGAGGTGCTGGTCGACCACAAGTAAGATTGACCGCCATTCCGCCCAGGCGGGCCTGCAAAGCGCGCTTTTCTGCGTTCCGGTGCTCACGTACTTTAAGTACGCTGCGCTCCGTTACTCGAAAATCACGCTTTTCGGCTCCACCTGACCGCAATGACGATCAATCCTGGAACTCGTGTTTTCGGGAGACGGACGATGACCGACTTCAATGGCAAATTCTTCTGGTATGAACTGATGACCAGCGATCCCGCGGCGGCGCTGGCCTTTTATGGCGATGTCGTCGGCTGGACGGCAGAGCCGTTTGGCGGCGATCTGCCCGACGGCCCTTATCAGGTGATTTCCGGCAGCGCCGGGCCGTTGGGCGGTGTGATGGCGATCCCGGCCGAGGCGAAGGATTGTGGCATGACGCCCTGGTGGGGCGGCTATGTCGGGTCTGCCGATGTCGATGCCGATGCCGAACGGCTGAGCGCGGCCGGGGGCAGCGTGAAGCGTCCGCCCGAGGATATTCCGGGCGTCGGCCGCTTTGCGGTGATGGCCGATCCGGGCGGCGCGGTGTTCATGCTGCTCAAGGGATCAAGCCCCGAGGGGATGGATGCGCCGCCGCCCATGGCACCGGGCCATGTCGGCTGGCACGAGCTATATGCCGGCGATTTCGACAAGGATCTGGCCTTCTATACCGGGCAGCTCGGCTGGTCGAAGGGCGAGGCCATGGATATGGGCGAGATGGGCAGTTACCAGCTTGTCTCGCAGACCGGCTCGACGGACTTTGACGGCATGACCGGCGGCATCATGCTGGTGCCGCCGATGATGCCGGTGCCGCTATGGCTGTTCTACTTCACCGTCGGCGACATCGATGCGGCGGTCGAGCGGGTGACGGCCGGTGGCGGCACGGTGCTGCAGGGGCCGATGGAGGTGCCGGGTGGCGCCTGGATCATCCAGGCGACCGATCCGCAGGGCGCGATGTTCGCGCTGGTCGGCAGCAAGGGAGAGGGGTGATGGACAAGATTTCCCCTTGCCTGTGGTTCGACGGCCAGGCCGAGGAGGCGGCGCATTATTATGCGTCGGTGTTCGGCGGGTCGGTCGACCATGTGAGCTATTATCCCGAGGTCAATCCCTCGCCTTCGCCGCTGCCGGGCGGGAGCGTGCTGCTGGTCGAGTTCAGCCTGTTCGGGCAAAGCTATCAGGCGTTGAACGGCGGGCCGCAATTCAGCTTCGACGAGGCGATATCGCTGTCGGTGGCATGCGCGGACCAGGCCGAGCTGGACGGCTATTTCGATCGACTGACCGGCGATGGCGGCACGGCCGGGCCGTGCGGCTGGGTAACCGACAAATATGGCCTCTCCTGGCAGTTGGTGACGCGCCAGATCATGGACAATTATCATAGCGGCGACCGCGCCGGCATTGCCCGCATGATGCAGGCGATGATGACGATGCAGAAGCTGGACAGCGGCGCGATGCACGCGGCGTTCCTGGGAGAGGCGGCATGAGCGGGGCGGAGCATGAATTGTCGGTCACCTGCCTGATCGAGGCGCCGCGCGAGATTTGCTGGAAGGTGTGGACCGACCTCAAGGACGAATGGTTCTGTCCCAGACCCTGGCGGGCCGAGGTGATCGAGGAGGATATGCGCCCCGGCGGCCGCAGCGCGGTGCAGATGTTCGGGCCGAATGGCGAGGAAACCGGGCCGATGGAGGGCATTTTCCTGGAGGTGGTGCCCGGTGCGCGGATCGTCACCACCGACGCCTATGCCGCCGGCTGGATACCGCAGAGCCCGTTCATGACCGCGATCTGGGAATTCGCGGCGGAGAGCGATGGCACCCGCTTCACCGCGACAGCGCGCCATTGGGACGCGGAGGCGAAGGCGCGGCATGAGGAAATGGGATTCCATCCCGGCTGGGACGAAATGATGGCCCAGTTCAAGGCGCTGTGCGAGACGTCGGCCGCGAGCGCCTGAGCGGATCGCCGGCGGGCTGGTCGGGCACCAATATTTCCGCCGGGTCCATTTTCGACATGGCGATGGCGGCGCGCATGAAGAGGAGGGCGGGGCGCAGCGATGTGTCGCCGCTTTCCTGCACCAGTTCCCGCAGCGCGCGGACGAACAGGTCGGGCCAGCGTTCGATATCCACGCCCTGGCCGCGCAGGATCAGCGCGGTGGCGCTCCAGTGGCGCTGGAGCAGGCCGATCATGTCGGCATAGTCGCGGGAGTCGCCGACACAGGCATCGGTCATCTCGCGGAAGATCGGGCCAAGTAGCAGCGCCGGCTTGCCATCGCCCAGGCCCGCCCAGAGCGAGCCGGGATATTCGGCGAGCAGGCCATTCAGGGCATCGCCGAAATAGCGCAGCCGCCCGTCATGGGTCGCGACCTCGATCAACGGGGCGGCGGTGCCCTCCTGCTCGGCGCGATGGCGCAGCAGCATCTGGCAGGCGAAACCGGCCAGGGCGCCAAGCGTCTCTTCGGCCGAACGGGTGCGCGGCGGACGGACCCGGTCGAGCAGGCGGCGGGCGAGCGCTTCGTCCGGATCGAGCAGGGCGGGCATGCCCTGTCGCGCGCGATCGACGCGGTGCAGGCCGCGCGTGGCGTGGCGGACCCAGAGGAAAAAGGTGATGCTGAACAGCGCGAAGCTGGCCGCCATGGCGCCGAGCAGCGGCAGGGCGTAGGCGTGGCGCAGTGGCGGCAGGAACAGCGCGAGCAGGCAGAGCATCGGCAGCAGGGCGAGCGGCAGCAGGCGCGCGACGCCACGACGCAGGCGCTGCGCGGTGGCCATGTCGGGGATGGCATATTGGCCGCCGATCAGGCCGAAGGGCATGAACAACGGGCGGCCGTCCGCGCCATGGCCAAAGGCGCTGTCGATGAAGCTGGTCGTGAGGCGGCGCATGGCAAGGATCCGGCAGGAAGGAATGCGGGCGCGCCGCGGCGGCAGCCTGACGGGGAAGCTGTTACCGGAATATGAGGGGATGGGATGAAGGGGGTGTTTACCCTGTTGGGCCAGATCGCCCGAGACGGAAGCGTCACGCGCATTCGCCGATGGCGTGAAACAGGCGCTATTCTTTGGTTCTGGGCCATGTAGACAAATTCGGGCGGTCTGGAAGCGACCAGAAGCGGACGTTTCCTACTCCCCTCCCTTCCAGGGAGGGGCCGGGGGTGGGTGCGCCGCGTAGCGGCGGTCTACGGTCGATAGGGCAGAAGCTCGCTACGCTCGCCACCCACCCCAACCCCTCCCTGGAAGGGAGGGGCTATGTCTTGTTCCCACCCAACTCTGTCACCCAAGCGAAGGCTGGGGTTTGAGGCGGTGGCAGAAGGAGGTCAGCCGTCTTGCGCTATCCGTTGTCCGCGCGGTCGCCTGCCTGAGATGCCAGCCTTCGCTGGGGTGACGGGATAAGGGGCATTGCGCACCCTACCCATCCTCGCCATTCGGCGGGCGTCGGACTTGTGCGCGCGCGGTCTAGCGGGGTTTCGCGATTTCGACGGCGTAGATGGCGGGGCTGCCGGCGACATTGCTGCGATAGACCAGCCATTTGCCGTCGGGGGTGAAATGCTGGTTGGGTTCGAGCGTATAGTCATGGCTTGTCAGATCGACGAGCCGTTCCGTCTCCAGCGTGCCGGTGGCGATCAGCGTGTCGCCGTCCAGCGTGTTGCGGGCGCGGGGATTGTCGTCGGGGCGGGGGTGGAAGAGGCTGATATATTTGCCGTCATTGGCGCCGTCGCCGGAGAAGCTGCGGCCGTCGGGCGATGAGGCGAAATGATAGGAGCCCTGGCCCGGACGGATCGCATACCAGCGGCGCGCGCCATTGGCGACGTCATGGCCGGCGAGCCAGCGCATCCCCTGCGGCATGATGAGGTCATACCAGATGGTGCGGCCGTCGGGCGCCCAATATTCATGGCCGGCAATCTCGCCCTGCAGGATGCGCTGATGCACCTTGGTCCTGGCGCTGCCATCGGTGCGGATGGTCCAGATACGATCGACCTGCTGCCAGGGGCCTTCATGGCAATACATGAGCAGATCGGGATCGGTCGGCGAGAATTGGACATGGTTGAGCCAGTCCTTCGACGCGGTGATGCGGCGCTGCTGGCCGGTGGCGATGTCGATCGCGAAGATTTCCATCGGCACGCCGGCGGCGAGCCGGGCCTCCATCCATTTTTCCTTGGCGGCGGCGAAGGAGAGGGGGCGGCCCTGATCGTCGGTGCCGCTATAGCTGGGCGAGCCGGTTTTCGGATCGCGCTTGCCCTGGGCGGCGATGGCAGGCGGCGGCGGGGCGAGTTCGCGATGGCCGGCGAGTAGCGTGTCGTTAGCATTGATGGATTCGATGCGGCCACCCGGCATTTCGGCAATGCGGCGCCGCTTGCCGCTGTCGAGATCGACCGACCAGACGATGAAGGACGGCTCGCCCTCGCTGCTGCCGGTCGGGTTGGTGGTATAATAAGCGACATTGGCGCGGTGGCCGACGAACAGCAGCCGGTCGACCTTTTCCTTCAGCACCAGCCGGGTGGTCCAGTCGCTCGTGTCGGCGACCCGGATACCCTCCGGCGTCAGATAGACCATGCGCTTCCCGTCGGGGGTGAAGGGATTATAGTTGAAATAGAGGCCGTAATTGCCGGGCCGGTCATCGACGCGGACGATGCGGTGGCCGGTGGTCGGGTCGGTCCAGCTGGCGGGCGCGGGTGCTTGCGCTGCGACGAGCAGGGGAAGGGCCAGCCCGATCATTGCCTGCCTCAACCGCATCCCATCCTCCCAGTTCAAGTTCAATTTGCGGGATTGGATACCGCATATCGGGAATTTGGCAAGGCGGCTGTGATCGCGGCGCGGCGCGTGCTTGCGGGGCCAAGTCTTTGACAGAGGAGGGCAATAAGGCGCGGGCTTCTGAAATATTCGTGAAATGACGGGGCAAAATCGGGTGGCCACAGACGGGGCGGAGATTTTCCACCCAGATGAAAGGCCATGACATGACTTATCCCTCGCTCCTGACCCTGGGCGCCGCCGCGCTGATGGCGACGCTGGGCGCGCCGGCCATGGCGCAGGCGCCGCATCATGGCGCGAGCCAGCCGGTGAGCAGCAAGGCGCCGGCCAAGAAGCCTGCTCCGGCAAAGGCCCAGCCGGCCAAGGCCCAGGGCCGTTCGACCGGCGCGGCGCACCAGAAGGCCTGCCGCAATCGCTACAAGAGCTATGACGCCAGGCTGGACAGCTATCTCTATCGCGGCAAGCGGGTGCGCTGCACGCTCTGATCGCGATCGACACGGGGCGGCGCCGGGGGACGGCGCCGCCCCGTTCCTGTTTTCATGAAGAAGGACGATGCGCGATGCGCAAGATGATGATCGGGGCGGCGCTGTTGCTCTGTTCGGCGCCGTTGCTGGCCCAGGGGGGCATGGGTGGCATGGGCGGTGGCCCGCCCGGCGGCGGCGGCCCTCCCGGTGGCGGCGAAGGCCGGCCGCAAAAGCCGCGCGAGATGAAGCCGATCAAGCGTAGCCAGATCGACAGGATCGTGACCGCCATGTTTGCCGAAGCCGACAGCAATCGCGACGGCATCGTGACGATCGACGAATTGCGGCTGGTGGTGCAGGCGCGGCGCGAAGCGATCATCCGCACGCGTTTCGACGCGATCGACAGCAATCATGACGGCACGCTGAGCCTGGCCGAGTTCCAGGCGTGGCAGAGCAGCATGGGATCGGTCGCGCTGTCGGAAACGGGCGCGATGGGCGATCAGGGCGGGCCGGTGGCCGAGGCGATCATGCCCAAGCTGGGCGACGACCCCGAGGATGCGATACTGGGCCGGCTGATCGAACCGCTCAATGCCAGCGCGATCGCGCAGGCCAACAGCAATTATGATGCCGGCGCATCGCTGGAGGAAGTGCTGGCGTTCGAACATGCCCGCTTCGACGCGGCGGACGCCGATCATGACGGCGTGCTGTCGGCCGAGGAGATGCGCAGCCTGATGCCGCGGCGTGGTCCGGGGGGAGGCCCCGGCGGTCCGGGTGGACCGGGCGGCGCGGGCGGACCGCCGCCGCGCAACTGACGGGATTGATGCCGATGCCTTGCCTATCCTTGTCCTGCCGTCGGGCGGGCAGCGCCCTGCTGCTCGCCGGATGCAGCCTGTTCGCCCTATCGACGCCCGCTGCGGCGCAGAGCGTGGCGAGCGACGATATCGTCGTCACCGGGCAGGCGCCGCCGGGCGCGGTGATCGGCGACATTCCCGCGCAGAACCAGCTCGGCCGTGCCGACATCGATGCCTATGGCGTCGGCACGGTCAGCGAATTGCTGGACGAGATCGCGTCGCAGACCAGCAGCAACCAGGGGCGCAGCGATGACGGCCCGGTGGTGCTGGTCAATGGCAAGCGGATTTCGGGCGTCAACGAGGTCATCGACCTGCCGACCGAGGCGATCTTGCGGCTCGACATCCTGCCCGAGGAGGTCGCGCTCAAATATGGCTATGATGCGCAGCGCAAGGTGGTGAACATCATCCTGCACCGCCGCTTCCGATCGCAGGTCGCCAATGCGGGCGGCGGGATGGCGACGGCGGGGCAGGGCGAAAATCTGGCCGGCGACGTCGGCTATACCCGCATTCGCGACAATGACCGGGTGAGTGTGACGGCGCGGGCCAAGTCCTCCGCCTCGCTGCTGGAAAGCGAGCGCGATGTGATCGTCGATCCGGAGGCGGCGGGCGATCCGACCGGGCGGGTCAGTGACGACCGCGCCTATCGCACCCTGTCGCCTGCCACCCGCAGCTATATGCTGAACGCCACGGTCGCGCATCAGTTGAGCGAGACGGCGAACCTGTCCTGGAACGGGCGGGCGGACTACAAGACCAGCAAGGCGCTGAATGGCCTGCCCACCGGCAGCCTGACCGATGGCGACGAGACGGTCGACCGCATCCTGTCGCTCGATCCGCTGCATCAGGATACGCGCGCGCTGACGCTGAGCAGCGGCATCAGCCTGAATGTCGACCTGTCCAAGACCTGGCGCATGTCGGTGATCGGCAGCTACAGCCATAGCGACAGCCGCACCGACAGCGATCGCGGCTATGATCTGGACGATGTGCAGGCGGCGCTGGACGCGGGCGATGTGGCGACCGATGGCGTGCTGCCCGCGAGCCTGCTGGGGGGCATGGGCACGCAGAAGGCGCGCGCGTTGCAGGACACGGGCAGCGCCAGCCTGCTGGTCAATGGCAAGCTGTTCAAGCTGCCGGCCGGCAATGTCGGCATGAACCTGCGCCTGAGCGGCGACACGAGCAGCCTGCGATCGTCCAGTATGCTGGATGGGGTGATGTCGCAGCGGACCGCGAGCCGCACCAATGGCGGCGCGCAGATCAGTTTCGACCTGCCGATCGCCAGCCGGCGCAATGGCTTCCTGCCGGTGCTGGGGACGCTGACCGCCAATATGAACGCGTCGGTGACGCAGGTTTCCGACTATGGCACGCTCGGCACGCTGGGCTATGGCCTCAGCTGGACGCCGCGCACCGGCATCACCATCATCACGGCGGTCAATAATGACCGGACCGCGCCGACGCTGGACCAGCGCAACAGCCCGACCATCACGACCAGCAATGTACGCGTCTATGACTATGTGCGCGGGCAGAGCGTGACGGTGACGCAGGTGAGCGGCGGCAATCCGGCGCTGACCGCCGACAATCGCCACCAGTTCAAGCTGGGCGCGACGGTGAAGCCGCTCACCAAGGTCAACCTGACCCTGTCGGCCAATTATGTGAGCAGCGAGACGCGCGACGCGATCATCAGCCTGACCGGCGTGTCTTCCGCATTGGAGGCGGCCTTCCCCGATCGCTACAGCCGCGACGAGGAAGGGATGCTGACGCGGATCGACACACGCTCCGTCAATGTCGCGCGCGAGGAGGTGAAGCAGCTGCGCTGGGGCCTCAATTTCACGCAGCTATTGCGCAAGCCCAAGCGGCCCGAGCCGCCGGCCGGCTTCGTGCCGCCATGGCGGCGGACGGCGGTGCAGGGCGATGAGGCGCAGATGGCGGCGCCAAAGGCGGAGGGTGGCGACGGGCAGCCCGCAGAGGGCGCGCCCGGCGGTGGTCCCGATGCCGAGCAGGATGCGATCCTGGTCGATGGCCATCGGCCCGATGATGCGACGCCGATGGGGCCGCCCGGCGGCTTTGGCGGGCCGGACGGCTTCGGTCCGCCGCCTGGCCCCCCGCCCGATGGCATGGGGCCGCCCGATGGCCCGCCGCCCGGCGGTGGACCTGGTGGTCCGGGCGGTCCCGGTGGGCCGGGCGGACGGGGCGGCTTCGGTCCGCCCGGTGGTGGTCCGTTCGGCGGCGGCAGCGACAATGGCGCGCGGCTGCAACTCTCGCTCTATCACAGCATCATGCTGCGCGACGCGGTGCTGCTGAGCGAGGGTGGGCCATGGGTCGATTTGCTGAATGGTGGCACGCTGGGCGGGAGTCCGCAGCCGCGCCACAAGGTGCAGCTGAGCAGTGGCGTGATCGACAATGGCGTCGGCATCCGGCTGGACGGCAACTGGCAGAGTGCGTCGCATGTGACCGGGGACCAGACGGCGTCGGGTGGCGACCTGCGCTTTGGCCAGCTGGTGACGTTCGACCTGCGGCTGTTCGCCAACATGGCCAACCGGTTCCGCGGCCAGGACTGGGCGCGGGGCATGCGGGTGAGCTTCACCGTCGGAAATCTGCTGAACCGGCGTCAGAAGGTGACCGATGGCACGGGTGCGACGCCGGTCGCCTATCAGCCCGCCTATCTCGATCCCGAGGGGCGGACGCTGATGCTGTCGGTGCGGAAGCTATTGTGAATTGGGAAGGGGCACCTGCTGAATCGGCGTCCCTTCAACCTGATTGAAAACCGGTCATAAAATGCGCATCTGGCGCGGATGAGCAAAATCTCTTTCCTTGCCCGGATGGTGGCGCCGATCGGCGTCCTGCTGGGGACGCCCGCCGCAGCGCAGGAGGCACCGGACTTTTTCGGCGCGGCGCTGTGCCAGCCGCCCTATTCGACCGACAGCGCGACCGCCCTGTATGAAGCCGCCGAAAAGGTCGCCAAAGCAGATACATCGATGTTGGGGGCGGCGATCTATACGCTGCCCACGCCGATCGAGCGGGACGGCTTTGTGGCGCGGGCGGTGGTCTTTGCCGGCATGTCGGTCGGCGTGCTGCTGGATGGCGAGGTCGCGGAGGCCGCGGCCGCCCGTTATGGGCTTGCCAGGGAAAAGAGCCGCCTGTTCGGCGCGTCGAGCCTGGGCTTTGCGCGGCAACTGGACGATGGGGCGCAGGACATGCGCGAGATGGGGTTGATTTCCGTCGTTGCGCGGCAGGGGCCTGCCCTGGCGGGGCGGACATTGCTGACCTGCGAGTTCGTGTCGCATGAGGATCGCAAGGCGCTCGACAGTCAGGAAGGCGATGCGCCCTGATATGAAAAGGGGCGCCCGGTTGTCCGAACGCCCCTCCTTCGTGACGGCTTTGCTATGGGATGCCGTGGCTCAGGCCTTGTAGACCTTGTCCACAGCCGCACAGAATTTCGTCATGTCTTCGGCCGAACCGACGGTGACGCGCGAGACATTGGGCCAGATCGGCCAGTTGCGGCCGATCTGCACCTTTTCCGGCGAGGCGAGCAGGGCGGCCTGCATTTCCTTGGCCGGCTTCTTCCAGTTGACCATGAACATGTTGGCTTCGCTGCCGGGCTGGACTTCGATGCCCTTCTTGGTGAGCCAGGCGATGGTCTGGTCGCGGGCGGCGATCATCTCGTCGCGGCGCGCCTTGATGAGCGCGGCTTCGGGATAGACGGCGTTGCCGCAGGCCATGGCGGTGATCGACAGGCCGCCGGCCGACGGGCCGAACAGCATCAGGCGCTTCTGCACTTCGGGATCGGCGAAGGTGAGGCCGAGGCGGATGCCGGCCATGCCGAACAGCTTCGAGAAGGTCCGCATGACGATGATGTCCTTGCGGTTGCCGATCAGCGAAGCGGCGCTGGGTGCGTCCGAGAAGTGGATATAGGCTTCGTCTACCAGCAGCATGGAATCGGCCGGCTTGTTGTCGAGCAGCCACTTGATGTCGGCGATCGGCGTGATCGTGCCGGTCGGGTTGTTGGGTGTGCAGATATAATAGAGGCCGGCGTTCGGGTTGGCGGCCAGCATGGCCTTGACGTCATGGCCCTTGCCGACGGCCTGGGGTGCCTTGGCGATCGGCGCCTTGAGGTAATCGGCGGTGCGCCAGGCGGATTCGAAGGTCGGGTCGGCGGTGACCAGGCCCTTGGTCGGCGAGCAATAGGCCGCGACGGTCGAGACCAGCGGGCCACCCGAGCCGGGCCACAGCATCACCTGGGCTTCGGGAATGCCCTCCACCTTGGCGATGGTCGAGACCAGGTCGCCGCGATAATTGTCGGGGTCATACCAGTTGCCGACGGCGCCGGCCTTGGCGATGGCGTCGACGCCCGAGGGGAAGGGGCCGGTCCAGCATTCGTTCGAGCCGATGCGCACCGCGCCCTTGATGCCGCGGGCGGCCTGCTGCTGCGCGAAGGCGGGCGCGGCCAGCATTTCGTGCATCGCGGCGCCAGCGCCGATCAGGGCGGCAACCTTGGCAAGCTGGCGGCGCGAATAGCCGCGCTCGATCAGGTCTTCCCGCGCTTCCTTGTCCAACATCATGGTCATGCCGATTGTCCCCTTGTTTTCCTGCGAAATGCCTTGGATTTCGTCTGGAGAAACGAAGGCGGAAACAATTTCCGCAATGCAAAAGGGGCTGCGGCACGCTTTATTTTGCGTGCCGCAGCCCCTTTTTGGTAAGGTCAGGTCAGATCAGGCCTTCCAGACCGCGTCCACAGCCTTGCAGAAGGCGTCCATCTCGCTGGCAGAGCCGACCGAGATGCGCGAGACATTGGGCCAGATCGGCCAGTTGCGGCCGATCTGCACCTTCTGCGTCAGCAGGGCGGCCTGCATGTCCTTGGCGGGCTTTCCCCAGTCGACCATGAACATGTTCGCCATGCTGCCCGGCAGCACCTTGATCCCCTTCTTGGTCAAATGGGCGATCGCCTTGTCACGGTTGGCCGCCATTTCGGCCTGGCGCGCCTTGATGAGATCGGCCTGGGCGACCGAGACGGTGCCGCAGGCGACGGCCGTCATCGGCAGCATGGCGGTGACCTGGCCACCGTCATAGCGCATCATCTTTTCCATCAGCGAGGGCGCGGCGAAGGTGAGGCCGAGGCGCATGCCGGCCATGCCGAACAGCTTCGAGAAGGTGCGCAGCACCAGCACGTCGTCGCGGGTGGCGGCGAGCTTGGCGGCGCGCGGCGTATCGGTCCAGTGGATATAGGCTTCGTCGACCACCAGCACCGAATCCTTGGGCTTGTTGGCGGCCAGCCATTCGATGTCGGCGATCGGCGTGATCGTGCCGGTCGGGTTGTTGGGCGAGCAGATATAATAGACGCCGGCATTGGGATCGGCCGCCAGCATCGCCTTCACGTCATGGGCATTGTCCTTGGTCAGCGGCACCTTCGTCACCTTGGCGCCGAGCCAGGCGCCGGTGCGCCAGATCGCTTCATAGGTCGGGTCGGCGGTGACGATGCCCTTGGTCGGCGAGGCGAAGGCAACGGCGACGCGGCTCAGCGGATCGGACGAGCCGGGCCAGGCAACGATGCGGTCGGCCGGAATGCCCTCCACCTGCGCGACCGCGGCGAACAGCTTCTCATGCTCATTGTCGGGTTCGTAGCGATTGCCTTCGGTCACCAGCTTGAAGGCGGCTTCGGCGGCGACCGGGAAGGGGCCGGTCCAGCATTCGTTGGCGCCGATGCGGACCGCGCCTTCGACCGGCTTGGCGGCCTGCTGTGCGGCGGCACCGACGGTGCGCATCGCAACGGCGCCGGCGCCGAGCAGCGCGGTCACCTTGACCAGCTGGCGGCGCGAATAGCCGCGGTCCAGAAGCTCCTGTTCAAACTCCGTTGGCGTGGTCGTTTCCATGATCCCTGACTCCCAGACATGCTTGATGCTGCCTTTGCGGCGTTAGACGAATGTACAGCATGTATCCGCCACGCAAATGAGGAAGATGACCTAGCTTATCAGCGATGCGTAACAATCGTGCTTTTCTGCGGGGTTCATGAACATATCGCGAGGAAAGCGCTTGGAAAGAAAGCCATCCATCTGTTAGCGATTTGCCATGCCCAGTACGCCCGCCGCCGCCGCCCGCCAGATCCTCGTCCGCCTGCAGGAGGTAATGGCGGCGCGCACCAGCGCGCAGGCCAAGCTGAACAAGGTGGTGGAGATCATCGGCGAATCGCTGTCGAGCGAGGTCTGCTCCATCTATCTGGTGCGCGAGGGCGTGCTGGAACTGTTCGCGACCCGCGGCCTGAAGCAGGAGGCGGTGCATGTCACCCGCATGGCCAAGGGCGAGGGTCTGGTCGGGCTGATCGCCACCAATGTCGAGCCGCTGAATCTGGACGAGGCCGCCGCCCATCCCGACTTTTCCTATCGCCCGGAAACCGGCGAGGAGCTGTTCCACAGCTTTGCCGGCGTGCCGATCGTGCGGCGCGAGCGCGCGCTGGGCGTGCTGTGCGTGCAGCATGTCGAGCCGCGCAAATATGAAGAGGTCGAGATCGAGGCGCTGCAGACGGTCGCCATGGTGCTGTCCGAGCTGATCGCCAATGCCGAACTGGCCGATGACGGCCCGACCGATGCGCGGGTGCAGGAAACCGGATCGAACATCATGACCGGCCTGCAGCTGGTGATGGGCATGGCGCGGGGCCATGTCGTCTTCCACCAGCCGCGCGTCCATATCGAGCATACCGTCGCCGAGGATACGGAAGCGGAGCGGCAGCGGGTCATTTCCGCCTTTGCCAAGATGCGCGAACAGATCGACCGGATGACCGGCACGGCCGATTTCGGGACCGAGGGCGAGCATCAGGAGGTGCTCGAAACCTACAAGATGTTCGCCTATGACGAGGGCTGGATCCGCCGCATCAACGAGGCGATCGACAGCGGCCTGACCGCCGAGGCTGCAATCGAGCGGGTGCAGCAGCGCACCCGGATGCGGATGCGCCAGATCGACGATCCGCTGCTGCAGGACCGGATGCACGATCTGGAGGACATGGCCAACCGGCTGCTGCGCATCGTGTCCGGGCAATTGGGCACGGCGGCGCAACTGGGGCTGCGGCAGGACGCGATCCTGATCGCACGCAACCTGGGGCCGGCGGAGCTGCTGGAATATGACCGGCGGCGGCTGAAGGGCGTGATCCTGGAGGAAGGGTCGCTGACCGCCCATGTCACCATCGTCGCCCGCGCCATGGGCGTGCCGGTGCTGGGCCGGGTGCGCGACATTCGCCACCGGGTCAATGAAGGCGACCTGATCCTGATGGATGTCGCCGAAAATGCGCTGCTGATCCGGCCGACGCCCGACATGGAGGAGGCGTTCGAGACCAAGCTGCACATCACCCAGAAGCGGCGGGCGGAATTTGCCGCGCTGCGCGACCTGCCGTCGGTGACGCAGGATGGGGCGCGGATCGAGCTGATGGTCAATGCCGGCCTGCGCGAGGATGCGCAGGCGCTGGACATGGTCGGCGCCGACGGCATCGGCCTGTTCCGCACCGAATTCCAGTTCCTGGTCTCGGCGACGCTGCCGCAGCGCGAGAAGCAGCAGCGGCTCTACAAGGATGTGTTGGACGCGGCCGGCGACCGGCCCGTCATCTTCCGCACTGTCGACATCGGCGGTGACAAGGCGCTGCCTTACATGACGCGCGAGGATGACGAGCATGAGGATAATCCGGCGATGGGCTGGCGCGCGATCCGGCTGGCGCTGGACCGCGACGGCCTGATGAAGGCGCAGGCGCGCGCATTGCTGGAGGCGAGCGCGGGCAAGGTGCTGAACATCATGTTCCCGATGGTGTCGGAACCCTGGGAGTTCGAGGAGGCGCGCACGCTGGTCGAGCATCAGCGGCAATGGCTGATCGGGCAGAAGAAGAAGCTGCCGGTGGCGGTGCGCTATGGCGCGATGCTGGAGGTGCCGGCGCTGGCCGAGGTGCTGGACCTGCTGTTGCCGCAGCTCGATTTCCTGTCGATCGGCACCAACGACCTGACCCAGTTCCTGTTCGCCGCCGACCGCGCCCATCCCAAGCTGGCGGAGCGTTATGACTGGCTGAGCCTGGCGATCCTGCGTTTCCTGGATCGGGTGGTGCGGATCTGCGAGATCTACAAGGTGCCGGTCGGCGTCTGTGGCGAAATGGGCGGACGCACGCTGGAGGCGATGGCGCTGATTGGCCTGGGCGTGCGGCGGCTGTCGATCACGCCGGCGTCGGTCGGGCCGGTCAAGGCGATGATCCGCGCGATCGATGCGGCCGAATTGCAGGCGCTGATGCGCGATCTGTTGGACAGCGGGGCAAGCGATCTGCGCGCGCAACTGACCAGCTGGGCCGAGCAGCGGAACATCGAGCTGGCCTGAAAAGACACCGCCCCGGCGTTGACAAGCGCCGTCCCGCAATGAGACAAGGCCGCCAATCAAGGTCGCGGAGCAGCATGGCAGACGAACCCGAATTCGAACCCGTCGCGGACGACGCGACGGCAGCGCAGCCCAGCACCCCCGGCGCCAAGTTGCGCGCCGCGCGCGAGGCGCAGGGGCTGTCGGTGCAGGATATCGCCACCCGGACCCGCATCGCCCAGCGCCAGCTGGAGGCGATCGAGCGGGACGATTATGGCGCCTTGCCGGGCATTCCCTATGCGGTGGGTTTCGCCCGCGCCTATGCCCGCGCGATCGATCTGGACGAGGTGGCGATCGCCGCCGACGTGCGCAATGCCGTGCATAATTCCGACATGGGGGCGACCCGCTACGAAGCGTTCGAGCCGGCCGATCCGGCGCGGGTGCCGTCGCGAACCCTGGCCTGGACCGCGGCGGTGATCGGCATCATCGTGATTGCCGGCTTCACCATCTGGCGCACCCAGTTGCTGACCCCGCCGACCGGCGAGGAAATCGCCGAGCAGCAGGCAGAAAAGCCCGCTGCCGCGCCCAAGGCCGGCGTGCAGGCGCCGATTGCGGCGCCCGTGACCGGGCCGGTGGTGTTCACCGCCAATGACGATGTGTGGATGCGCATTGTCGACGAGGCGGGCGAGCGGCTGAAGGACGGGCTGCTGAAGAAGGGCGAGAGCTTCACCCTGCCGGCCGGCGCGCGCAATCCGACGATCCTGACCGGTCGCCCGCAGGCGCTGGACGTGACCGTGGGTGGCAAGGCGATCCCGCCGCTGGGCGCGGCCGACCGCACCATTGCCGACGTTCCGGTCAGTGCCGAGGCGCTGCTGGCACGGGCCGCCGCACCGGCAGGGGCTCCGGCGGGCGCTCCGGCGCCGGCTGGCCAGCCGCCGCGCACGCCGACGACGCCCGCGGGCGGGCAGGGGAGCGTGCCGACGCCGGCTTCGTCCCCGCCGCCGACCGCCGCGCCGCAGCCCAGCGCGGGCAACTGACCCGTCCCATAGCCGGACAGGCACGAGCGGGCCGCGCTTTATTGCGTGGCGCGTCCGCCTATGGTTAAAGGCGGAAAGATTTAGTCGGGGATCATCATGCGTTACGCCTTTTTCGCCACCACCGCCATCGCGCTGGCGGCCCCGCTGCTGTCGGCCGTGCCGGCCGCTGCCCAGCAGAATCCCACGGTCGAACTGCGTGTCGACCGGCTGGAAAAGGAAATGCGGGCGGTGCAGCGCAAGGTGTTCCCGGCCGGCACGCCGGTAGAGGCGGAAATCACCCGTCCCCAGACGCCGACCATCGCGCCGGGCAGCCCGACGTCGAGCCCGGTGGCCGACCTGACCGCGCGGGTGGGGGCGCTGGAATCGCAGCTCGCCTCGATCACCGGCCAGGTCGAGGAAAACAGCTACAAGCTCAAGCAGTTGGAAGAGGCGTTCAACCGCTACAAGGCGGAAGCCGAAGCGCGGGCCGCAACGCCGGTCGAGGCCGGCCCGCCGGTGATGCGTCCGACGGTCGCGACCGATGCGCCCGCGCCCAAGCCGGCTGCTGCCAAGCCGACGACCCCGCCCGCAAAGTCGGCCGCCGCGCCGGTGGCCAGCGATGCGCGCAAGACGGCGGTGGCGGCGATCGAGAAGCCGGATACCGGCGATGCGGCGGGCGATGCCTATAGCTATGGCTTCCGCCTATGGGACGCGAAATTCTATCCCGAGGCGCAGGCACAGCTCAAGGCGACGGTCGACAAATATGGCGACGGGTCGGTCGGCAGCCGCGCCGCCAACCTGCTGGGCCGCGCCTATCTGGACGATGGCAAGCCGGCGCTGGCGTCGGTCGCCTTCTACGAAAATTACCAGAAGCGCCCGCGTGGCGAGCGCGCGCCCGACAGCCTGGCCTATCTGGGCGAGGCGCTGATCCAGCTCAAGAAGCCTGCGGATGCCTGCAAGGTCTATGCGGAGCTGGAACAGGTCTATGGTTCGACCCTGTCGAGCGGCCTGCGCGGCATGATGGACAAGGGCCGGACCAAGGCCAAGTGCAGCGTTTGAGCCGATAGACGTGCCGGAGCTGGCACCTTCCCATCGCCCCGATGCGCTGCGGCTGGCCGTGCGCGCGCTGGTGGACGGAGAGGAGACGGCCCGGTTCGGCATTGCGGTGTCGGGCGGGCCGGACAGCATGGCGCTGCTGGACCTGGCGGTGCAGGCCTGGCCCGGCCGGGTGGCGGCGGCGACGCTGGATCATGGATTGCGGGCTGAATCTGCGGCCGAGGCGGCGATGGTTGCGCGCTGGTGCGCGGAGCGGCGCGTCCCCCATGCGACGCTCGCGCCGGAGACTGCGGTGTCCGGCAATATCCAGGATTGGGCGCGGCGGCAGCGTTATGCCCAGCTGGAGGCATGGCGGGCCGGCGCCGGGCTGGACTGGATATTGACCGCCCATCATGCCGACGACCAGCTGGAAACCCTGCTGATGCGGCTCAACCGGGGATCGGGGGTCGGCGGCCTGGCCGGGGTGCGGGCGCGGGCCGGCCGGGTGCTGCGGCCGTTGCTGACGGTGCGCAAGGCGCAATTGCAGGCCCATGCCGACCAGGCGGGGCTGCCCTATGTGCTGGACCCGTCCAATGCCGATCCGCGCTTCGACCGGGCGGCGCTGCGCAAGTGGCTGGATGGCGTCGACTGGATCGATGCCGAGGCGGCGGCGCGCAGCGCGGCGGCGCTGGCGGAGGCGGAGGCTGCGCTGATATGGACGGTGGCGGGGCTGGCGGCCACGCATATCCATCCATCGACCGACGCCTGGGTGCTGGACCGCACCGACCTGCCGCGCGAACTGTTGCGGCGGCTGCTGATCGAGATGCTCTGTTCCGCCGACCCGGAGATCGTGCTGCCGCGCGGCGAGGCGCTGGACCGGGCGATTGCCGCTGCGCGGGCGGGGCGCCAGGCGAGTCTGGGCGACTGGCTGCTGCGCGGTGGCGCGGTATGGACCCTGTCACCGGCACCCCCGCGACGCTGAGATTTTCGGAAAAGTTCCACCGTCCAACGCGGGACATCAACGGCTGGTCGCTTTTGGGCGGCATGCTGACCGGTTCTTAACCCATGGGCCGTTAACCACGTGGCGTGACCAATAGCGGGATTTGTTCGGAATGATGGAATTTGCGGCGCTGACCTATGGCTTGCTGGTCAGCGTGATCCTCTCGGCCGTGAAGCGGAACCGGAAGCTGAACAAGGCGCATCCGCCGCTGCTTCTCTATATGGGCTATCTGCTGTGCGGCCTGTCCGCCGGCCTGGCGCTGGTGCTGGCCTATGTCGCGCTGTTCCAGCTGACCGGCAACTGATCGCCCGGATATCGACAGGGCTGGAAATCGGCAGCGGACAGCGCGTCCAGCTTGCGCTTTGCCGGCCACACCCTATCTTGCGGGGTGAAAGAGAGTGATGATGAACGACGAAAAAGACCCACAGGGTAATCCCTGGATCAAGAGTGCGATGATTTGGGCAGGGGTCATCATCGCCCTGCTCCTGTTCGTTTCGCTGTTCGAGCGCCCGACCACCCAGGCCGGCAGCGCCATCGCCTATTCGGAATTCCGTGCCAAGGTGCAGGAAGGCCAGGTCAAGGATGTGGCGATCGCGCCCGACCGGATCACCGGCACCCTGTCGAGTGGCCAGGGTTTCAGCACGGTCCCGGTCAATGACCCCAAGCTGACCGACCTGCTGGACGATTATAATGTCAAATATTCGGGCCAGGCCGAACAGCAGCCCAGCTTCTGGCAGATCATGCTGTACCAGTCGCTGCCGTTCCTGCTGATCCTGGGCATCGCCTTCTTCGTGCTGCGCCAGATGCAGAAGGGCGGCGGCGCCGGTGGCGCGATGGGCTTTGGCAAGTCCAAGGCCAAGCTGCTGACCGAAAAGCATGGCAAGGTGACGTTCGATGACGTTGCCGGCATCGACGAAGCCCGTGAGGAACTGCAGGAAATCGTCGAGTTCCTGAAGGACCCGAGCAAGTTCGCACGTCTTGGCGGCAAGATCCCCAAGGGCGCGCTGCTGGTCGGTTCGCCGGGCACCGGCAAGACGCTGCTGGCCCGCGCGATTGCGGGTGAAGCGGGCGTGCCCTTCTTTACCATTTCGGGTTCGGACTTTGTCGAGATGTTCGTCGGCGTCGGCGCGAGCCGCGTGCGCGACATGTTCGAGCAGGCCAAGAAGAATGCGCCGTGCATCGTCTTCATCGACGAAATCGATGCGGTCGGTCGCCATCGCGGCGCGGGCCTGGGCAATGGCAATGACGAGCGCGAGCAGACGCTGAACCAGCTTCTGGTCGAGATGGACGGTTTCGAGGCCAATGAGGGCATCATCATCGTCGCGGCGACCAACCGCCCCGACGTGCTGGACCCCGCGCTGCTGCGTCCGGGCCGTTTCGACCGTCAGGTCGTGGTGCCCCGTCCCGACATCGAGGGGCGCGAGAAGATTTTGGCTGTCCACATGAAGAAGGTGCCGCTGGCGCCCGACGTCAACCCGCGCACCATCGCGCGCGGCACGCCGGGCTTCTCCGGCGCGGACCTGGCCAATCTGGTCAACGAAGCCGCCCTGATGGCGGCCCGTCGCGGCAAGCGTCTGGTCGCCATGGACGAGTTCGAAGCGGCCAAGGACAAGGTCATGATGGGCAGCGAGCGCCGCTCCATGGTCATGACCGACGACGAGAAGAAGATGACCGCCTATCATGAGGCGGGCCATGCCATCGTCGCAGTCCATGAGCCGGCGTCCGACCCGATCCACAAGGCGACGATCATCCCGCGCGGCCGCGCGCTGGGCATGGTGATGCGCCTGCCGGAGCGGGACAGCTACAGCTATCATCGTGACAAGATGCACGCGAACATGGCCGTCGCCATGGGTGGCCGCGTCGCCGAGGAAATCATCTTCGGTTACGACAAGGTGTCGTCGGGTGCGTCGGGCGATATCCAATATGCCACCAAGCTGGCGCGCGACATGGTGACCCAGTGGGGCATGTCCGACAAGCTGGGGCCGCTGCAATATGAAGAGCAGCAGGGCGAGACCTTCCTGGGCTATTCGCAGAGCCAGCGCGTCCATATGTCGGACGAGACGGCGAAGCTGATCGACAAGGAAATCCGTGGCCTGGTGGAGCAGGGCTATGCCCGTGCGCAGGAACTGCTCAAGGGCCATGAGGACCAGCTGCACCTGCTGGCCAATGCCATGCTGGAATATGAGACGCTCTCCGGCGAGGAGATCAAGGCGCTGCTGGAAAAGGGCGAGATCACCCGCGACGACGGCACCACGATCAAGCCGTCGGTGATCCCGGCGGCGGGGTCGTCCATCCCCAAGACGCGCAAGCGCAAGGGGCCGTTCGGCGATCCGACCCCCGCTGGCGCGTAAGCGCCGAGCAGGCAGTGGAATGAAAAAGGGGCGCGGCCATGATGGTCGCGCCCCTTTTTCGTTTCCGGTACTTTTGCGTTTCGGACCATTGCGTTGCATGCACGAGCGGACCAGAAGCGGGGCCGGACACCATCAATTTTGGGGAAATATCTTGGCCCATTCCCGCCGTGACGCGATGTTTCTGGGACTGGCTTCGACGGCGGGGCTGGCGATGCCGGGGCTGGGCGAGGCGAGGGCGTCGGATAGCTGTGCCTCTGCGCCGGCCTGGCGCTATGGCGCCGAGCGCGAGCGGCTGGCGGACCTTGGCAATGGCCGCTTTCTGAACCCGGTGCTGTCGGGGGATCGGCCTGATCCCAACATATTGAAGGATGGCGACGACTATTGGGCGACCTTTTCGTCCTTCGACTATTTCCCGGCGGTCGTGATCTGGCATTCGCGCGATCTGGTGAACTGGCGGCCGGTGGGGCCGGCGCTGACCGCGCCGCTGGGTTCGGTCTGGGCGCTGGACATCGCCAAGCATGAAGGTCGCTATTTCATCTATATTCCGGTGTTCAATCCGACCGATCCCAGCTTTTCGGCGGGGCCGGCCATTCCCTGCAAGATTTTCGTCGTCCATGCCGACCGGATGGAAGGGCCATGGAGCGCCCCCGTCGACCTGGACATCAAGGGCTATATCGACCCCGGCCATGCGGTGGGCGAGGACGGTAAACGCTATCTGTTCCTGAATGGCGGCGCGCGGGTGCGGATCAGCGATGACGGGCTGCGCCGGGACGGGCCGATCGAGCAGGTCTATGAGGGGTGGCCGATCCCGGAGGACTGGATCATCGAGGCGCCGGCACTTGAAGGCCCCAAGGTGCTGCGCCGGGATGGCTGGTTCTACCTGTTTTCCGGGCAGGGCGGGACGGCCGGGCCGCCGACCAGCCATATGGTGATCGTCGCCCGGTCCCGATCGATCAACGGACCGTGGGAAAATTGTCCACATAACCCGATTGTGCGGACGGCGCGGGCGGGCGAACCCTGGTGGTCGCGTGGCCATGGCACGGCGGTGGAAGGGCCGGCGGGCGATTGGTGGCTCGCCTATCATGGCTATGAAAATGGCTATCGCACGCTGGGACGGCAGATGCTGCTGGAGCCGTTCGTCTGGGACGCGGATGGCTGGCCGGGCATGACCGGTGGCGATCTGTCGGCGGCGCTGCCCATGCCGGCGGCCAGGCGCGCGGGCGGATCGGGGCTTGCGCTGTCCGGCCCGTTCAAGCCCAGCGACATGGGGAGCCGGCTGGCCTTCTTTGCGCCGCAGAAGGATTATCTCGATCGTGCCGCTTTCAGGGATGGTGCGCTGGTGCTGAAGGCGCAGGGCAAGGGGCCGGCGGAGTCATCGCCATTGGCCTTCATCGCCGGGGATCGTTCCTATGAGGTGAGCGTCGATGTCGAACTGGAGGGCGGCGCTCAGGCGGGTCTGCTGCTCTTCTACAATCCCCAATATTTTGTCGGCCTGGGGTCGGAAGTGGGCGCGCTGCACAATTACAAGGTCGGGCGCGAGCAGGGCTATCCGCCGCCCGGACCGGCGGAAGGCGGCCGTTTTTCGCTGCGGGTCGTGAATGACGACAATGTCGCGAGCTTCCATATTCGCGGTGCAGGCAAGGTGTGGCGCAAGATCATTTCCTATGAAGTGTCGAGCTATCATCATAATCTGGCGGATGGCTTCCTGAGCCTGCGCCCGGCGCTGTTCGTATCGGGAGCCGGGCAGGCGCGCTTTTCCAATCTGCTCTATCGAGGGCGGGGCAGCCAGGGGGCATAGCGACCAGCCGAACGCCAAGATCGGGATCGCAAGAAAGGCGGCAAGAAAATCCCCAAGGGGTCTGGCCGTTTTGCGGGTTAATGGTTACATGGGCCGCCACGAATCCCCAGCGGTCCGGTTCCCCTCCGCCCGACCCGCGCAGCAGAAAGTGGCTTTCACATGGACATCCGCCTTGGCCTCACCTTTGACGACGTGCTGTTGCAGCCCGCCGAATCCGATGTGCTGCCCAGCCAGGCGGACACGTCCACCCATGTGACCAAGGCGATCAAGCTGAACATCCCGATCCTGTCGTCGGCGATGGACACGGTGACCGAGGCCGACATGGCGATCGTCATGGCGCAGCTGGGCGGTATCGGCGTGCTGCACCGTAACCTGACGGTCGAGGAGCAGGCCGATGCGGTCCGCGCGGTCAAGCGCTTCGAGAGCGGCATGGTCGTCAATCCCATCACCATCCTGCCGACCGCCACGCTGGCCGACGCGCAGATGCTGATGCAGCGCCACAGGATCAGCGGCATTCCGGTCGTCGAGGCGAACGGCAAGCTGGTCGGCATCCTGACCCATCGCGATACCCGCTTTGCCGAAAATCCCGGTCAGCCGGTCAGCGAGCTGATGACCAAGGACAATCTGGCGACGGTCAAGGCCGGCGTCGGCCAGGATGAGGCGATGCGCCTGCTGCATGCCCGCCGGATCGAGAAGCTGCTGGTGGTGGACGATAATTATCACTGCGTGGGCCTGATCACCGTCAAGGATATCGAGAAGGCCGTCACCTATCCGCAGGCGACCAAGGATGCGTCGGGCCGACTGCGCGTCGCCGCGGCATCGACCGTGGGCGACAAGGGGCTGGAGCGCAGCAAGGCGCTGATCGACGCGGAATGCGATCTGATCGTCATCGACACCGCCCATGGCCACAGCAAGCAGGTCGCGGTCGCGGTGGAAGCGGTCAAGAAACTGTCCAACCATGTCCAGGTCGTGGCCGGCAATGTCGCCACCGCCGAAGCGACCAAGGCGCTGATCGACGCCGGCGCGGACTGCGTGAAGGTCGGCATCGGCCCCGGCTCCATCTGCACCACCCGCGTCGTCGCCGGCGTGGGCGTACCGCAGCTGACCGCCGTCATGGATTCGGCCAATGAAGCGCACAAGCATGGCGTGCCGGTGATCGCCGATGGTGGCCTGCGCACGTCGGGCGACGTCGCCAAGGCGCTGGCGGCGGGCGCTGGCTGCGTCATGGTGGGCTCTCTGCTGGCGGGCACGGCCGAAGCGCCGGGCGAAACCTTCCTGTATCAGGGCCGCGCCTATAAGAGCTATCGCGGCATGGGCAGCGTCGGCGCAATGGCGCGCGGCAGCGCCGACCGCTATTTCCAGGCCGACATCAAGGACCAGATGAAGCTGGTGCCCGAGGGTATCGAAGGCCAGGTGCCGTTCAAGGGCCCGGCCAAGGATGTCATTCACCAGCTGGTCGGCGGCGTGAAGGCCGCGATGGGCTATACCGGCAGCCGCACCATCAAGGATCTGCAGGAGCGTGCCCGCTTCGTCCAGATCACCAATGCCGGCCTGTCGGAAAGCCATGTTCACGATGTGACGATCACGCGTGAGGCCCCCAACTATCCGACGCGCTAAGGAGCAGGCGGCATGACGCCTGCGGCCCGAGTGCAGGCCGCGATCGACCTGCTGGACGCGATCATTGCTGCCGCCCGCGATGGCGGGCCGGCGGCGGACACGCTGATCGCGCGCTATTTCAAGGAACGGCGCTATGCCGGGTCGCGCGATCGCCGCGCGGTGCGCGACCATGTCTATGACGCGATCCGCCGCGTCGCCGATCGGCCCGAAACCGGCCGCGCGGCGATGATCGGCCTGGTCGATGCGCAGCCGGAGCTGGCCGCGCTGTTCGACGGATCGGCCCATGCGCCGCTGCCGATCGAGCCGGGCGAAGCAGGCGCGGCGGCTGGCGCGGTGCCGGGCTGGTTGCAGCCCTTGCTGGCCGCGCCGGTGGAGCAGGATGCGTTGCTGGGCCGCGCGCCGGTGGACCTGCGCGTCAATCGACTGAAGGCGACGCCCGCGCAAGTGGCGCCCGAATTGCCGGACGCGACGCCGATCGCCGGCATCCCGGACGCGCTGCGCCTGCCCGAAGGCTATCCGGTCGAGCAGAGCGAGGCGTGGAAGCGCGGCGCGGTCGAGGTGCAGGATGCCGGCAGCCAGCTGATTTCGGCCGCTTGCGGGGCGCAGGCCGGCCAGACGGTGATCGACCTGTGCGCGGGTGCGGGTGGCAAGACGCTGGCGCTGGCTGCGGCGATGAGCGGCAAGGGCCGGCTGATCGCCGCCGACACGATCCGCAACCGGATCGATCGGCTGGCGCCGCGTGCCGAACGGGCTGGCGTGACCTGTATCGAGAGGCTGCTGCTGGACCAGGGGCATGAGGCACGCGCGCTGGCGCCGCTGGCGGGGCAGGCGGACATCGTGCTGGTCGACGCGCCCTGCTCGGGCACGGGCACCTGGCGCCGCAATCCCGAGGCGCGCTGGCGCCTGACCCAGGCGCGGCTCGACCGGCTGGTGTCGGAACAGGCCCGGATCCTGGATTTCGCCGCGCCCTTGCTGGCGCCCGGCGGTTTGCTGGTCTATGCTACCTGTGCATTGACCGACAGAGAGGGGCGGGATCAGGTGGATGCGTTTCTGGCGCGTCAGGCCGGCTGGAGTGCCGAGCCGATCGAAGCGGATATGGGCCGCGCCCATGGCCATGGGCTGCTGCTGACGCCCGGCCATGACGGCACCGATGGCTTCTACTTCGCCAGGCTGCGGAGGGCCGCCTGAAACAGGCCATGGACAAGCGCGCGCAAAATAGCGACACTTGCCCTTCGGTCTGCGGGCCTGAGTCAATGCCTGAAACATGGCTGGAGATTTTGATGCGTTTCACCCCGGCCTCGATTGCCCTTGCCGTCCTTCTGACCACCGTTTCCAGCGTGGGCCTGACCCAGCGCCCTGATACCCAGATCGAACCGCGGTCGATCGAATGGCAGAAGGCGGGCGAGGCGGCGCGCAAGGCGGGCAATCTGACCGGTGCCACCGACGCGCTGGAAAGCGCGCTGGCGGTCGATCCGCGCAATCGCGCGGCCTATATCGAACTGGCCGAAGTGGCCCGCGCGCAGGGACTGCAGGGCAAGGCCATCCGCCTCTACAAGGAAGCGTTGCTGCTCGACCCGACCGACGTGACCGCGATCGCCGGCCAGGGCGAGGCGATGGTCGAGAAGGGCGCGATCGCCAAGGCCAAGGAAAATCTGGCCCAGGCGCAGAACCTGTGCAAGGGCAGCTGCCCCGAAGTCGCGCAGCTCAATGCCGCGATCCAGAAAGGACCGCCGGCAGTGGCGATGACCAGCAAGGAAGCGGTGCCGGGCGCCAAGGCCAACAGCACCGATAATCCGTAATCTATCCGGCTTTCGGCGGTTCGATCGATTTTTCGTAGAAGCGCGTGTCGACCGCCATCCTGGGGAAGGCGGGCGGCAGGTCGTCGGCTTCGACCAGCGCGAAGCCATTCTTCTCGTAGAAGCGGTGCGCCGCCAGGAAACGGGCAGTGGTGCCGAGATAGATTTGGGCGAGGCCGCGGTCGGCCGCCGCGTTGAGCAGATGGTCGAGCAGCGCCTGGGCGACGCCGGCGGCGCGGCCGCGATGGCTGGACGCCACGAACATCTTACGCAGCGCGCCCTGACCCTGGCCGATATCCTTGAGCGCGATCGTGCCGATGATCAGGCCGTCCTCCTCCGCGACCCAGAAGCCGCCGGCGCCGGGCAGGTAGAAGCCGGCTATGTCGGTGAGGTCCGGCTGGTCCGCTGCGGTGATGGCGATGCCATATTCGTCGCGCTGAATGCCAAGGATCAGGTCGAGAATGCCCGGCTGGTCGGCGGGGGCGAAGGGGCGGATCAGGGGCAAGGGGCTGGGCTTCCTGGCAGCGGTTCGGAATGATCGACGCGGACGGAAACGAACGACCGCGCCGAAAGCCGCCGGTCAGTTGCTGGCGTTGGAGGCCGGTGCGGGCGTGGCCGTGGCGCTGGCGCCCTCCGGCGTCTGGGCCTTGGGCGCGAAGATACGCAGGCTGTCGAGCAGGGCTTGCGCGATCGGCTGATATTGTTCGCTCAGCATCTCGGGATAGACGAAGGTGGCGGTGACGATCGCGCCGTCAGGCTGTTTCAGCAGGCGCAGCGCGACATTATTGCCTTCGCCGTCATTGGCGGTGCCGCGATATTCATTCTCGCCGATGAAATCGCCATCCACGCCCTCAGCGCCGTCGGACAGTGCCTCGACGATCTGCTGCAGCGTCTGGTCATTGTCATTCTTCTGCCAGAAGACGCGGACGTCGGCGCCCGCGCCGGGATCCTGATAGACGACGCCATCGGCATTGCTGGCTTCGCCATCCTTCATCCAGCCTTCGGGCATGGTGACGGAATAGCCATGGTCGATATTCACATAGTTGCGGCTGTCGCCGGCATCATCCTTCTGCGCGTTGGCCAGCGCATTGGCAGCGGCCGCATTGGCGGCGGCGGCCAGTTCCTCCTGGCTCGGCATGTCCGCGACCGGTTCGGCACGGCCACAGGCGACCAGCAGCAGGAGGGGGGAGCAGGCGGCGAGGAGGGGCGCTTTCATGCCCCGTTCAAAAGCATAGGCGCGGGGATAATTCAACGCCGTAGCGGAACCCCCGCGACAATATGCCCCAGCCGCAGGGCGCCCGGTCCCGCGATCAGGCCGCGTTGTCGATGCCCAGTTCCGCGAGCTTGCGATAGAGGGTCGAACGGCCGATCCCCAGCCGGCGGGCGACTTCGGTCATGCGACCGCGATAATGGCCGATGGCCAGGCGGATGACGTCGGCCTCGATCTCCGCGAGCTGGCGGACATGGCCGTCGCCTTCGAACAGGGTGATGCCGGCGGCTTCGCGCGGCGGCGTGGCGGCAACGCGTTGGCGCGGACCGCTGGCGCGGCGGGACAGGATATGGGCGGCGACCTGCGGGAAGTCATGCGGGGTCAGCGCATCGCCCTCGCACAGCACGGCGGCGCGGAACAGGGCGTTCTGGAGCTGGCGGACATTGCCCGGCCAGTCATGCTGCATCAGCAGCGCCAGCGCATCGTCGGTGAGGCCCAGGCCCCGCAGGCCCGGCTGCGTCGCGATGCGGGCGAGGAGGTGGCGGCAGAGGGCGGGAATGTCGCCCATACGCTCCCGCAATGGGGGCACGGTCAACTGGACGACGTTGAGGCGATAATAGAGATCCTCGCGGAACCGGCCCGCCTCGATCTCGTCGCTGAGCTTCTTGTTGGTGGCGGCGATGACGCGGACATCGACATGGACGGGGCGGCGCGCGCCGATCGGCTGCACCTCGCCATCCTGGAGCACGCGCAGCAGCTTGACCTGCGCGTCGAGCGGCATTTCGCTGACTTCGTCGAGGAAGATGGTGCCCATGTCGGCCGACAGGAATTTGCCGACATGGCGGTCAAAGGCACCGGTGAAGGCGCCGCGTTCATGACCGAACAGTTCTGATTCGACGAGGTTGGCGGGGATCGCGCCGCAATTGACTGTCACCATCGCCTGCTTGTGGCGCGGCGAGGCGGCGTGGATGGCGCGGGCGACGACATCCTTGCCGACGCCGCTTTCGCCCTCGATCAGCACCGGCACGCGGGCGCGTGCGGCCTTGGCCGCGATGGCAAGGGCGGTGCGGAACTGGGGCGCCGCGCCGACGACATCCTCGAACGCCAGCGGGGCGCTGATCTTCTCGGTGAGCGGCCGCAGTTCGCCGCGCACATTGCCCTCCAGCGTCGCGTTGAGCGCGGCGAGCAGCCGTTCGGGCGCGATCGGCTTGGAGAGATAGTCGGTGGCGCCGGCGCGCATCGCCTGCACCGCGACGGCGACGCTGTTATGCGCCGTCAGCACCAGGATCGGCAGGGCGGGGCGCTGCGCATGGATGGCGCCGATCAGGTCGGCCGGATCGAAATCCGGGCTCCATTGATCGATCAGGACCGCGTCGAGCTGCATGCCGTCCTGCGTGCCCAGCGTCGCCAGGGCGGTTTCGGCATCGCTGGCGAAGATGGTCCGCCATCCCGCGCGCGCGGCCAGCGCGGACACCAGCCGGCGCTGCGCGGGCTCGTCGTCGATCAACATCAGCAAGGGAACGCCTTCGCGAACCATCTGGACCCCTCTTGTGCAAACAGGAGGTCATCCTAGGCGCCGGGGGTAAAAGCGCCCTTAACCTGTAAAGATTTTCTTGTGCCCCTACGGCTTGAGGGGGGTGGGGGGACAGGATAAGAGGTTGCACAACGATGTAATAACTAGGGGAACGGATATGGCTTCTGACGGGAACATCCAGAGCGCAACCCAGACCTATGAAGGGTTTGTCGGCTTCGTGAAGTGGGGCACCATTGCCTGCCTCATCGTCGCCGCGATTGTCGTGCTGCTGATCTCCAGCTGAGCCATGTCGACGCTATAGGAGGGGGATGCTGATATAATGAAAATTGCGATATTGAAGGAACAGGCTGCGGGCGAACGGCGCGTGGCCGGCACGCCCGAGACCGTGAAGAAGTTCATCGCGCTGGGCGCAAGCGTGGCTGTCGAGGCCGGCGCTGGCGCGACGGCGTCGATTGCTGACGACGCTTATGCTGCGGCCGGTGCCAGCGTTGGCGATCGTGCCGCGACGCTGGCGGGCGCCGATATCCTGCTGGGCGTGCAAGGCCCCGATCCGGCCAGCCTTGGCGGCGCTGCGGCGGGAGCCTGGATCGTCGCGGGCCTCAACCCGTTTGGCGATCGGGCGCGGGTCGATGCCTATGCCGCCGGTGGCTATGAGGCGCTGGCGATGGAGTTCATGCCGCGCATCACCCGCGCGCAATCGATGGATATCTTGTCATCCCAGTCGAACCTGTCGGGATACAAGGCCGTGCTGGACGCGGCGGCCGAATATGACCGCGCCTTCCCGATGATGATGACGGCAGCAGGCACCGTGTCGGCGGCCAAATGCTTCGTCATGGGCGTAGGCGTGGCCGGCCTTCAGGCGATCGCCACCGCGCGGCGCCTGGGCGCGCAGGTGAGCGCCACCGATGTGCGTGCCGCGACCAAGGAGCAGATCGAATCGCTCGGCGCCAAGGCGATCTTCGTGGAGAAGGTGGCCGGCATCGAGGGTGAGGGCACCGGTGGCTATGCCACGGAAATGTCCGACGAATATAAGGCGGCCCAGGCCGAGCTGGTATCGTCGCACATCGCCAAGCAGGACATCGTCATCACCACCGCGCTGATCCCCGGCCGGCCTGCGCCGCGCCTGATCAGTGACGCGCAGATCGCGTCGATGAAGCCGGGCAGCGTGATCGTTGATCTCGCGGTCGAGCAGGGTGGCAATGTCGAGGGCGCGGTCGCCGGCGAAGTGGTCGTGCGCCACGGCGTCAAGATCGTGGGCCATCGCAACGTGCCCAGCCGCCTGGCCGCCGACACCTCGGCCCTGTTCTCGCGCAATCTCTATAATTTCCTGTCCGCCTTCTGGGACAAGGACAAGAATGCGCCGGTGCTGGACGAGGAAATCGGCAACGCCATCCGCCTGACCCAGGGGGGCAAGGTCGTCAACGAACGGCTGCTGGCAAGCTGATGGGGACCAGCCGCAGGCTGGTGGAGGGGTATCGCCCTGTCATGAACGGGACACCCCTCCGTCTGGCTTCGCCAGCCACCTCCCCTTCCAGGGGAGGATGATGTGCTGCAAGGGCAGGCGAACAGGGCACGGCAGTTGCGCAAGGCGATGTCGAAGCCGGAAGTCCTGCTCTGGCAGATATTGAGGCAAAGGCCGCAAGGTCTGAAATTTCGCCGTCAGCACCCGTCCGGTCCTTATGTGGCAGATTTTTACTGCCATGAGGCGCGGCTGGTGATCGAGGTCGACGGCGAAGCGCATGCAAGAGGGGATGCGCCGATGAGGGATGAGCAACGCGACTGCTGGTTTGCGGAACGGGGACTGTCCGTTCTGCGTCTGCCGGCCGCCGCAATCATGAATGATAGGGACAATGCCGTAGCCGCGATCCTGGCCAGGGCAGTCGAAACAAGTGGGGAGGACTAGAATGGACTTCATTGCCATCCTGTCGATTTTCGTGCTGGCGTGCTTCGTCGGCTATTATGTGGTCTGGTCGGTGACGCCCGCGCTGCACACGCCGCTGATGGCGGTTACCAATGCCATTTCGTCGGTCATCATCGTCGGTGCGCTGGTCGCGTCGGCGGAGGCCGGTAGCCTGGCGGCCAAGCTGCTGGGGCTGGTCGCGGTGGTCTTTGCGTCGGTCAACATCTTCGGTGGCTTTGCCGTGACCGAGCGCATGCTGGCCATGTACAAGAAGAAGGAGCGCAAGTGATGCACGAGCTTGCGCCCGTCTCGCCCTTCGTTGCGCTGGCCTATCTGGTTTCCGGCGTCCTCTTCATCCTGGCGCTGCGCGGCCTGTCGAGCCCGTCGACCAGCCGTCGCGGCAACCGCATGGGCATGGTCGGCATGGCGATCGCCGTGGTCACGACCCTTTATACCCATGATGTGCTGAGCCTGCCCGAGATCCTGGGCGCCATCGCCATCGGTGGCGGCATCGGCTTCATCATCGCCCGTCGCATCGAGATGACGGCGATGCCGCAGCTGGTCGCGGCCTTCCACTCGCTGGTCGGCCTGGCCGCCGTGCTGGTCGGCGCGGCCGCCTATCTCAATCCCGGCGCGTTCGGCATTCTCGATCCGCTGACGAACGAGATCCACAATGCCAGCCGCATCGAGATGGGGCTGGGCGTCGCGATCGGCGCGATCACCTTCTCGGGTTCGGTCATTGCCTTCCTGAAACTGAACGGCAACATGTCGGGCAAGCCGATCATGCTGCCGGGCCGCCATGTCATCAATCTGGCGACGCTGGCGGCGATCCTGGGCCTGATCGCCTATTTCGTGACCGACCAGTCGCCCTGGATCTTCTGGACCGTGACGGCGCTGAGCTTCGTCATCGGCTTCCTGCTGATCATCCCGATCGGCGGCGCGGACATGCCGGTCGTGGTGTCGATGCTGAACAGCTATTCGGGCTGGGCCGCTGCAGCCATGGGCTTCACCCTGGGCAATACGGCGATGATCATCACCGGCGCGCTGGTGGGCAGTTCCGGCGCGATCCTGTCCTACATCATGTGCAAGGCGATGAACCGCAGCTTCATCAGCGTGATCGCCGGCGGCTTCGGCGCGGAAGCCGGTCCGTCGGGCGGCGGCGCGGCGGCGGTCGACCGTCCCTACAAGCGCGGCAGCGCCGAGGATGCGGCCTTCCTGATGAGCCAGGCGGACAATGTCATCATCGTGCCGGGTTACGGCATGGCGGTCAGCCAGGCGCAGCATGCGCTGCGCGAAATGGCCGACCTGCTCAAGAAGGAAGGCGTGAACGTCAAATATGCGATCCATCCGGTCGCAGGGCGCATGCCCGGCCACATGAACGTGCTGCTGGCCGAAGCGAACGTTCCCTATGACGAGGTGTTCGAGCTGGAGGACATCAACAGCGAGTTCGGCCAGGCCGACGTTGCCTTCGTCATCGGCGCCAATGACGTGACCAATCCGGCGGCCAAGACCGACAAGACGTCGCCCATCTATGGCATGCCGATCCTGGACGTCGCCAACGCCAAGTCGGTGCTGTTCGTGAAGCGCTCCATGGGCGGGGCCGGCTATGCCGGCGTCGACAATGAGGTCTTCTACATGGACAACACCATGATGCTGCTGGCCGACGCCAAGAAGATGGTCGAGGAGATCGTCAAGGCGCTGGCCCACTAAAGTGACCCGATCCACCCGCGTCGGATCGCCCCGTCGACGGGGCGGGTGGATCGTCCTGACTTGTCGAAGCCCGCATCTTTCGTAAAAGAAGGGCTGGGGCACCGACATGCCCGGCCCGCACGGGGCCGGACAGGCGCCCCCATATTGGGAGCGACATGCGTAAACTCGGTCTGATTGGTGGTCTCAGCTGGACGTCCACCGCCCGCTATTATGAGATCATCAACCAGGCGATCCACCGGGCCAAGGGTGGCCAGCACAGTGCGCGGCTGCTGATCGAAAGCCTCGATTTCGCGCAGGTTTCCGGCTGCATTACGCAGGAAGACTGGGATTGCGCATCGGGCCATCTGATCGGCGCGGCCCAGCGGCTGGAACAGGGCGGGGCCGAAGCGCTGCTGATCTGCGCCAATAGCATGCACCGCATCTATGACCGGATCCAGGCGAGCATCGCCATTCCCATCATCCACATCGCCGATGTCGTCGGCACGCGGATGAAGGCCGACCGGATCGATCGCGCCGCGCTGATCGGCACGCGCAACGTGATGACCGAGAAATATTATCGCCAGCGGCTGGTGTCGCATGGCGTGTCGCTGCTGCCGGCCGATGTGGCGCTGGCCGAGCGGATCGACCGGATCGTCTATGACGAACTGACCGTCGGCAAGATCAACCGCGATTCCGAGCGTTTCATGAAGTCGGAACTAACCGACATCGCCAAGGAGGATGTGCAGGCCGTCGTGCTGGCCTGCACCGAACTGGAGATGATCGTCGACGTGAAGGCCAATGTGCTGCCGATCTACGACTGCACCGAAATCCACGCCATGGCGGGCGTGGAGTTCATCCTGAGCGAATAAGGATGGCGGTGGCCGGGCGCGGTGTCAGACCGCGCTCAGCCCCGCATCGGCCAGGCCCCGCCAAAGATGGAGCGCCTGAACGCTTTCCTTGACGTCGTGGACCCGCACCATCTGCGCGCCCAGTTGTGCCGCGCGGAAGGCGAGGGCGACCGAACCGCCGAGCCGGTCTGGCGCCGGTGCCTCGTTCGACAGGGCGCCGATCAGGCGCTTGCGGCTGCCGGCGAAGAGCAGCGGCACGCCCAGCCCCTGGAAGGTCGCAAGGCCGTTCACCAGCGCCAGATTGTCCGCCAGGCTCTTGCCGAAGCCCAGCCCCGGATCGACCATGATCTTCTCGCGCGCGATGCCAGCGTCGAGGCAGGCGGCGATGCGGGCGTCGAGATAGTCGAACACGTCGGTGACGACATCGGCATAGCCGTTGGGATTGTCGTGCGGATCGTCACCGGTCGAAGGCGCGTGCATCAGGATCACCGGACAGCCGGCACGGGCCGCGACCTCCAGGCTGCGGGGATCATGCTCCAGCGCGCTGACATCGTTGATGACATGGGCGCCGGCGGCCAGCGCCGCCTCCATCACCGCCGCCTTGCGCGTGTCGACCGACATGGCGACGCCGGCTGCGGCGAGCTTCTCGATCACCGGCACGATGCGAGCGATCTCATCGCCCTCCCATAGCTTGGGCGCCTTGGGCCGGGTGGATTCGCCGCCGACATCGATCAGCGCGGCGCCGGCCGCCGCCATGGCAAAGCCGGCATCGGCCGCCGCCTGCGGGTCCGTCATATGCTTGCCGCCGTCGGAGAAGCTGTCGGGCGTGATGTTGAGGATCGCCATCGCCTGCGGCGCGTCGAAGCGGATGACGCGATCGCCAAGGCTGAGTGGCGCGCGCTGGGCGGAGATGTTCGCGGCCAGTTGGCGGGCGCGCTCGGCCAGCGGGTCGGGCAGGGTGGCGGTGACCGTCTCGAACGCGGCGACCGGGATGGTTTCGCGGGCGATGCGGCGGCCGGCATGGCGCGCCGTCAGTTCATAGGCCTGGAACCAGATCAGGCCATTGCCCATCCGCGCCGCCGATCCGTCCGCCAGGCCGATCGGGCTCGGCACGAACCAGGTCGGCTTGAGGTATAGCCGGGCGTCAGCGGGGATGGAGGAGAGGGTCATAAAGCTCCGTTCGCCCCGGACGGGTCGGGGCCATGTCTTGGAAGAACTATGGCTGCCTCAACCCGAACGGGGGACGGAAATCAAGGCTCGTTGGCGAGCAGATAGGTCTGGCGCAGCGTGTCGATTGGGTGCAGCTTGCCCGCCTTCTCGATATGCCAGAAGGTCCAGCCGTTGCAGCTCGGCGCGCCCTGAAGCGTGGCACCCAGCTTGTGGATCGAACCGGTGTCGCTGCCCACGGCGAGCGAGCCGTCGGCGCGCACGGTGGCGCTCCAGCGGCGCTTGCTGTCCATCACCACCGAGCCGGGCTGGAGATAGCCGGTCTCGACCAGCGTGCCGAAGGCGACCTTGGGCTGCTGGCGTGCGGTCTGCATGATGGCGAGCGCGGATTCATCGAGCGGCAGCGCCTCGGCAATGCGTTCCTCGGCCACCTCGATATAGTCGGGCTCGCGCTCGATGCCGATCCACTGGCGACCCAGGCGCTTGGCGACGGCGCCAGTGGTGCCGGTGCCGAAGAAGGGATCGAGCACGATGTCGCCCGGCTTGGTGCAGGACAGCATCACCCGATAGAGCAGCGATTCCGGCTTCTGCGTCGGATGCGCCTTGGTGCCGTTGCGCTTCAGCCGCTCCTGGCCGCCGCAGATCGGCAGCACCCAGTCGGAGCGCATCTGCAGCTCGTCATTGAGCGTCTTCATCGCCTTGTAGTTGAACGTGTACTTGGCGTCCTCGCCCTGGCTGGCCCAGATCAGCGTCTCATGCGCGTTGGTGAAGCGGGTGCCCTTGAAATTGGGCATCGGGTTCGCCTTGCGCCAGATGATGTCGTTGAGGATCCAGAATCCCTCATCCTGCAAGGCAGCGCCGACGCGGAAGATGTTGTGATAGCTGCCGATCACCCAGATCGTGCCATTGGGCTTGAGGATGCGGCGCGCCTGCGCCAGCCACGCCTTGGTGAAGCGGTCATAGCTGCTAAGCGTGTCGAACTTGTCCCAGTCATTGTCGACCGCATCGACGCGGCCGCCCTCGGGGCGGAACAGGTCGCCGCCGAGCTGGAGATTATAAGGCGGATCGGCAAAGATCATGTCGATGCAGCCGTCGGGCAGCTTGGCCATTTCCGCGATACAGTCACCGCGCAGCAGGCGGTTTGCCTCGATCGCCGGTGCCGGCGCGAGCGCAACCGCCTTCTTCCGCCGCGGTGCGACGCGTTCCATGACACCCATGTGTGCAACCCCCATATGTTTCGTCCGTCAGCACTGAGTCCTCAGGAGTCTGCCGTCAAGGTCAGGGATTTAGCGCTCATCCCTGTCAGGATTGCGAGGATGGTGGAGAACGAAGCGGGTAGCCACAACATATTGAGTCATGCGAGTCGCGCGAGACTCATCATCGGGTGGTGTGACTCAAAAGACTCAGCGAGGAGGCGGTTCGCACTTTTTTTCGTTAATGGCGCGACCGAGTCCAAAATCATCCTTCGCTTGACCAAATCATAACCAGATGATTATGAAATTTGCATGACGGAAGTGAAATTCAGAGGCGACCTTGGAGCGAACAGCGATTCACTCTTCAAGGCGCTGTCCGACGGCACACGACGTGCCCTGCTGGAATATCTGGTGCGCGAAGGGGAGCAGAATGTCGTCGCGCTGACCGCCGTGGCCGGCGTGTCGCAACCGATGGTGTCGCGCCATATGGGCAAGCTCAAGCGTGCCGGTCTGGTGACGGCCCGGCGGACGGGGCGCGAAACCTGGTTCGCGGCGCGGACCAAGGGGCTGGGGCCGGTGGTGCAGTGGATGGCGATCTATGGCGCGCTCTGGTCGCAGCGCTTCACGCCGATGGAGCATGCCGGGGACTGAACGGGACCGTATCGACAGGAAAAGGGGCGCCATTTGGCGCCCCTTTCGTTTTCCAGGCTGTGCGCGGGATCAGCGCAGCGGCGTCCAGGTCTGGGTCTTGCAGAAGAAGGCGATGCAGCCCTGAACCTTGAGCGTGCCGTCGCCATTGCGGCTGACCTTGGACGTATAGCTCTTGCCGCTTTCCGGGTCGTAGATCGTGCCCTTCCAGATGTCGCCCGCATCGCTGAAGCCCGACAGCAGGGCAAGGCCGACCAGCGGCTTGGAGCGCAGCGCCGGATCGGGATTCTTGATGTCGGTCTGCGGGCGGCCTGGCGTCGGCTTCACGATCTTCTCGATCTTGCCGCAGATGCTCTTTCCGCACGGCGCGATCTGGACGATCGCCTTGCCATCAACGGTCGACCAGCGGCCGGTGATGGGCTGGGCCGCATAAGCGGGCAGGGCGGTGGTGAAAGCGGCCAGAGCGGCGATGGCGACGCGAGCGCCGGTCTTGATGGTCATGATGCGATCCTCTCCTTTTGGGTTGAGGGTGAGAATAAGGGAGGAAAATGCGGCGCGCCAGCGCTTCGCTTGCAGTTTACGGAAACGGAAAGAGGGGACGCTACGGCAGCGCCCCCTCCTAGCCCGAATTTTTTTAGAAAGCCGTGCTGATCGAGCAGGCGGCCGGCCCCAGGATGACGACGAACAGGGTCGGCAGGATGAAGAGAATCAGCGGCACGGTCATGATCGCGGGGAGGCGGGCGGCCTTTTCTTCCGCGCGCATCATGCGTTCATGGCGGAACTCGGCCGACAGGACGCGCAGCGCGGAAGCGAGCGGCGTGCCATATTTCTCGGTCTGGATCATGGTCGTGACCACGCCCTTGACCGCGTCCAGTTTCACGCGGGTCGCCAGATTCTCAAAGGCCATGCGGCGTTCGGTGAGGAAGCTGAGCTCGATCGCCGTCAACTGGAACTCGTCACCCAGTTCGGGATAGGCGCGGCCCAGTTCGCGGGCGACGCGGCTGAAGGCGGCGTCGACGGTCAGGCCGGCCTCGGCGCAGATGACCAGAAGGTCGAGCGCGTCGGGCAGGCCCTTGCGGATCGCGGCAGAACGCTTGGCGATCTTGTTGTCGATGAAGAGGTCGGGGGCCTTGTAGGCGAGCAGCAGTGCGCCGGCGAAGGCCATGAACCGCTTGGCACCGCCCCATTCGGGATAGATGCCCACGGCATAGAGCAGGATCGCGGCGGTGCCGCCGATCAGGATCGGCATGATCATGCGGCCGAAGATGACGGCGACCGCCCAGTCCTTGGAGCGGATGCCGGCCTGGGCCAGGCGGATCTGGGCGTCCTTGAGCTGGTCGTCCTGCAGCACCTTGAGGCTGGTCAGGAAGGACCGCATCTGGTCGGTCGTCTGGTTCTTGTTGACCAGCTTGGCGCGGCGCTTGGCGGTCGAGGCGGTGATGCCGGCCTTGAGCTGCTCACGACGTTCGTTGAGCGCCTTGACGCGCTTGGCCATCGGATCGCGCACGGTCATCACGGCGTAGAGCGCGTAGAGGGTGGCGAGCGTGGCCAGCGCGGCGAGCAGCGTGCCGAAATCGGTCGCGGTCATGCCGAACAGCGTGCCGGTGGGGGTAGGGGCGTCCATATCTCTATCCGTTCCCCGTCAAATCTCGAAGTTGATCATCTGGGCCATGATGAAGGCGCCGATGGCCATCCAGCACATGCCGCCGATGCCGACGACCTGCATCGTCGAGAGCCCGAAAATGCCCGCCGGATCGGGGGTGAAGAAGGGGCTCATATAGCCAAAGTTGATGTAGCAGATCATGCCGAACACGAGGAAAGGCAGGACGCCGATGATATAGGCCGACGCCTTGGATTCCGACGACATGGCGCGGATCTTGAGCTTCATCTGGGCGCGTTGGCGCAGCACGGTGGCAAGGTTCTGCAGCGTTTCGGCGAGGTTGCCGCCGGTTTCGCGCTGGATCGCCAGGGTGATGACGAAGAACTGGAATTCCGGCGTGCCCAGGCGATCGGCGGTTTCCTGCAGCGCCTGGTCCATGCTCTTGCCGATCTTGATCCGTTCGGTGATCAGCTTGAATTCCTCGCCGACCGGGCCGGGGATTTCGCTCGACACGATGCCCAGCGTCTCGCCGACCGGCAGGCCCGATCGCAGGCCGCGGGTCAGCAGCTCGAGCGCGTCGGGAAATTTCGTCGTGAACTGGTTGATGCGCTTCTTGATCAGGCGGCCGACCCACAGATGCGGCAGGCCGAGCCCCGCCGCCAGCCCCACCATCAGGGCCAGCAGGAAGGGAAATCCGCGCATCAGCAGGAAAAGCGTCGCGACCAGGAAGACCACCGCGCAGGACGTCATATATTGGCTGAGCGTCCATTTCTTGCCGGTCATGCGGATGCGCTTGGCCAGATTCTCCGGATTGGGGATCAGCGAGACCAGCATCTTGGCTTCGTTGCCGGTCGCCCGAGTGGAGATGGCCTTGCGCATGCGCGCTTCCATCATCGCCTCGGTGGAGTCGCTGTGGCGGCCACGGATCAGCGCGACCCGGCGTTTCTGCGCCTTGTCGGGCGAGGGGCCGGCAAAGGCAACCACGACCAAGCCAAGCATGGTCGCGATCAACACCAAGATCAGAAGGAAATTGCCGTCCATTGTTCGCCCGTTCCCCGTGCGTGAATATGGCTGTGCGGGGCCGCCCTGAAGCGGCCCGCGCGTCAGCCTTCCAGTGCCGTCGCCTTGTCCTTGCGGCGCGACGGGATCATGCTCTTGAAATCGCCGATCTTGCCGAGCAGGGAATCGCCCTTCTTCGCTGCGGACTTGCCGCCCGCATTATCGGCTTCATCGCCGGCCAGACCCAGAACTTCGTCCATCATGGCGGTGCAGGCGGCGCCGACCTTGCTGCCCTTGGCGGTTTCGGCCAGCGTCTTGCCGAGCTTGGCGGCCTGGGCCGCGATGCGCAGGTCGAACGGCACGATCACATCGACCTTGCGTTCGATCGACTGTTCGAAATCCTTGCGGCTGATTTCCGGTGCGCCGGGATGGACGCGATTGGCGACCACCAGGATGCGGGCCTGCGGTGCATTCGACTTGAGCCAGGACAGGATGCGGATCGTGTCGCGCGCCGCCGCCAGGCTGAGTTCGGTCACCACCACCGCGACATTGACGTCGGTCATCAGGTGCGTGTGCTGGATCAGCATGTTGCGCGGCAGATCGATGATGCTGCATTCGAACGCCTGACGGAACTCTTCCAGCAACTGGTAGAAGGCGCCACCATCGGTCATCATCGGCTGGTTGATCGGCGCTTCGGCCGACAGGATGGCCAGCATGTCGCTGGCGCGAACCATGGCGCGCTCGATGAACAGCCCGTCGATGCGGCTGGGATTCTCGATCGCGTCGGTCAGGCCACGGCCCGGTTCCAGATCCATCGCCAGCGCATTGGTGCCGAAATGGATGTCGAGATCGAGCAGTGCGGTTGGGCGCTTCTTCTTTTCGCTCAGCATCCAGGCGAGCGAGGTCGCCATGCTGGAGGCGCCGACGCCGCCACGGGTGCCGACGACGGCGACCGTCATGTGCGGGCGTTCAGGCCCCACGTCGCGCGGGGCGAGGAAGACGGCCTGCGCCTGCGCCAGCGCATCGCGCAGCTGGTCAGCACCAAAAGGCTTGAGCAGATAATCCTGGATGCCGCTGGCGACCAGATCACGATAGAGGCGCACGTCGTTGACCTGGCCTGCGGCGATCACGACAGTGCCGGGTTCGCACACTTCCGCGAGGCTGTTGATGTCGTTCAGCGGATCGCCGCTTTCCGACATGTCGACGAACAGGATCTGCGGGCTGGCGGTGATCGACAGGCTCTGCACTGCGTTGCGCATGCCGCCCTTGTTCACCTTTTCCGGTGCCCAGCCCATTTCGGATGCGACTGCGCGCAGCAGATCGAAGCTGTGATCGTCGCAAACGAAGGCGTGGAAGGGGTCACGCTGGCCCACGGAACCATGTTTCCAGGGTGCGTTCATCTTACTGGCCTCCGTTCGAGAGTTGCTTGAGATCGCCAGCGCCGGTCGGTGCCTTGTCGCGATAGGTGGAAATGGCGCGGTTCGAAGTCGCGGTGCGCAATTCGCTATCGCTGCTCTGGCCACGGACCAGATCTTCGGGGTCGGCGACCATCGCCGCCAGATTGCTGTTCATGGCGCAACCGAAATTGGAGGAGACGCCCAAGCTCATCGGCGTTTCAGCCTTGTTCGACCAGTCGGGGCAGCCGGGGACTGACGCGGTGGTGCGGCGCACGACCAGTCGGATGCTGCCTTCCGGGGCGGAGCCGGCGGCTGCCGAACTGTCCTGGCCCAGCAACATGCCATGGCGCGCGACAACATTGGCGATATCTTCGCCAATGTCCGGGCTGTAATAGCCTGCGTCGGTAACGATTGCGACCCGATCACCATAGCCAAGCTTGATCGTGGCGAACCAGTCATCCAGGCGCGCGGCTTCGGCAGGCGAAAGGCGACCGCCGCCAGCCTGCACGTCGAAGGTGTAGCTGCTATAGCTGACGACCGGCTGGTGGACCGAGTCCACGCCGCGATTGGGGCTGTCGGTCGAGCAGGCCGCGAGCGGCAGCGCCAGCAGGGCGAGGGTGCCGAGGCGGACGAGGGTCTTGCGGGACGTGGAAGTCATATCTTTCGTCCTTCCGTCAGAAGCTGAAGCCGGGGGTCGCGCCGCCCGACTTGCCGGACGACCGGCTGTCTTCGCGAGCGGCGAGCGCGGGTGCGGCGATCGAAGCCTGCGGACCGGGTGCGGGGGCGACGGGCGAGCCCGGCGCACGGGTCGGCATATTGGGCTGGGCGCCGCTGACGCCGTCATGCATCTGTTCCAGGAACAGGCCCTGGCCGACATTGGCGTTGCGGAACCCATCGGTGGGCAGACGAATGTCGGACGCGTTGACCGGCTTCACCAGATAGGGGGTGACGACGATCACCAGTTCGGTCTCGTTGCGTTGGAAGCTGCGCGACTTGAACAGGCTGCCCAGGATCGGGACATTGCCCAGGCCCGGCACCTTGTTGACCGTGTTGCCGGTTTCATTGTTGAGCAGGCCGGCGATCATGAAGGCCTGGCCGGAACCCAGTTCCACCGTGGTTTCGGCAGTGCGGCTCTTGAGTGCAGGCACCGAACTGCTGACGCTGAAGTCCAGGCTCGACACGGTCGGGCGGACGCGCAGCGAGATGCGGCCATCGGCCAGCACGGTCGGCGTGAAGGCCAGTTGCACGCCATATTGCTTGAACTGGATGCTGTTGCCCGACGACGGACCATTGTTGACCGTGTAGGGATATTCGCCACCGGCCAGGAAGCTGGCGGTTTCGCCCGACAAGGACGTCAGATTTGGCTGTGCCAGCATGGTGGCCAGGCCGCTGGATTCGGCAAGGTCGAGCGCACCGGCGACATCCATGCCGAACAGCCGGGCAACGCCGCCCAAGCTGTAGCTCCCGTCAGACGGGTAAGTGAAATTCCAGACGTCCTCATTGCGGTCATAAGTGGCGAAGGCGCGCGAACCGCCTCCCATCATCCCGCGTGTGCTTTCGGTGGCTGAATCCGTGGTGGCGAAGTTGGTGCCGATCTTGTGGCCGACATCCTTGCTGACTTCGGCGATCTTGACCTGCAGCATGACCTGAAGCGGGGTCGCCATCAGCAGGCGGCTGACGACGGTCGTTTCCTTGCCGACGAAAGCCTGGGTCAGACGTTCGGCTTCGGCCGCGTCCTCGGGCGCCTTGATCGTGCCGGTCAGCAGCACCATGCCGTTCATCTTGTTGACGGCGATATTGGCACCCGGCATCGCCAGGCGCAGCATGTCGTCGATGGTGGTCAGGTTGTTGCCGACGCGAACGGTACCGGAAAACAGCACCTTGCCATTGCCGGCCGTGACGAAGACGGTGGTTTCGCCCGGCTTCTTGGCGATCAGATAGAGCTGGTTGTTCGAGCGGACATGGACATCGACGACATCGGGATTGGCGATGACGACATCGGACATCTTGGCCGGCAGGTTGACGACCTTGCTGCCGCCGACCGACATCAGGATCGCATTGTCCTGATCCGCTGCGGGGGCGGCGTTGAGGGCCGTGGCGGGCGCCGCGACGGCGGCGATAGCCAGGCCGAGCGCGATCGCCGGGGCGGCGAGCGGACGAGCCGCCTTGTGCCGCGCAAGCATCTGATAAGCGTTCATCTTACTTCCCCCCGACCGGAACTTCGGTCACACTGGTGCCGCGGGCGATGCGGACGGTCGGCCCCTTGAACTCGGCCGTGCCGACCGGTGCGCCACCCGGAGCCGCCATGGCGGGCATGGCCGCTGCATCAGGCTTGGCCGGGACGCTGCTGCGCTGGTAGCGCGACACGTCGGCGCCGGTCGAATAGGTGGAGCCGCGATCGACCGGACGGGCCGCGATCTTGGCAATGATCGACTTTTCCGAACCCGGATTGCTGCCATCGGGCAGGTCGACGTCGGAACCGGCAATGGCGGCGTCAAGGTCCGACGCGGTGTCGGCGATCGAGCGCAGCGACAGCGACAGCGAGCCGATGGTCTGCGACACGGCGATCTTTTCCGCGATCTTGGGCGTCACTTCGAGCGTGACGTTGGAATAGGTCTGGACGACGGGCTTGCCATCGGGGCCGAGCGCGTCGGTGCGCTGGTCGGTGGCGAGCACGCGCAGGTTGCGCAGGATCGTTTCCGACACCTTGAGCGGGGCGCCATCGCCGCCACCGGCGACCGTCTGGGTCAATACCAGGTCGATGCGATCGCCCGGGAAAACGAAGCCGGCAACCGCGTTCTGCGAGGAGACCGGGACCGTCACGGCCCGCATGCCCGGACCGAGAGCTGCGGCCAGGAAGCCACGGTCGCCCGGACGGATGACGGCGCCCTGGGTCAGCGGCTGGCCGGCGGTGATCGGATTGCGCACCACGCTGCCTGCAAGCTTGAGCGGATCGGCCTGGCCCTTGAGATAATAAGCGGCCTCGATCAGATCCTTGGGCCAGGGCTGGAAGCGGAAGCTTTCCGCGTCCAAAATGGTCCCCACCGGCAGGGCCTTGGTCGCCACCAGAACATGCGGCTGGTCCGCCTCGTTCGGCATTGCGGCCGCGTTCACCTGCGGCGTAGATGAAGAACTCAGCATGCTGCGCGCAAGCAAGGCTGTAGTGACCGCTATGATTAGCGCCCCCACCAGCAGCACGATCTTCTTAGCATCCATGACGAAACTCGCCTTTCTCAAATGGGCGGCCTGCCCCCAGGGGCCCAATCATCACGCAAATTGGTTAAGATATCGTTCGCCAAGTAACCAAAGGGCGGCGATCGATATGGCTACGCCGTAGGGTATTTCGGGTTGGCCCTGCTTCCGGCGGAGGCGGTGGTGGATCACCGTGACGATCGTCACGGCCCCGCCCAGAATCGCCATCAGCGTCAACAGGGTCAGCACCGCCTGCCACGGAAACCACAGCGCCAGCGCGCCGAGCAGCTTCACATCGCCCCCGCCCATCATGCCGAACGCGAACAGCGCGGCGAACAGGACGAAGACCAGCAGGCCGACCAGCAACTGCACCGCCATGCCCGGCCAGAGCGGCAAGCCGCAGGCGATCCACCATAGTGGCGCCAGGGCGGCGACGCCCAGGTTCAGCCGGTTGGAGATGATGCGCGCGCGCAGGTCCGTGATCGCGGCTGCGATCAGCAGGATGCCCAGTGCGGCGATCAGCGCCAGTCTGAAATATTCCCCCAACATGAGGGTCAGGCACTAGACCATATGGCTTACCAAACCGTAACCATGGCCCATGGATTCGCCGATCTTCCCGTCGCCCGCCCTTGACCGTCGTGCCTGGCCGATGGGTGGCCAGCTGGATTATTGGCAGGCCCCCGACGGCTGGCCGATCCGCCGCTATCGGCTGGGCGCTGGTACCCGTGGCCGGATGCTGATCCTCAACGGTCGTGGCGACATGATCGAGAAATATCTGGAGGTGATCCACCACTGGGCGCAGCGGGGCTGGGCTGTGACCAGCTTCGACTGGCGCGGGCAGGGCGGGTCGGGCCGGCTGACCGATGATCCGCTGTGCGGCCATATCGACGACTTCGCCCGGTGGATTGACGATTTGCGCGCGCTTTCAAATGATTGGCGCGCGGAGGGCAGTGGCCCGACGGTCATGTTGGGCCACAGCATGGGCGGGCATATGCTGCTGCGGGCGCTGGCCGAAGGCCTGCCTGCACCCGGTGCGGCCGTGGCCGTGGCGCCGATGCTGGGCCTGCATACGGCCCCGCTACCGCGCTGGCTGGCGGTGGCGATCGCCAATGTCATGTGCGGGATCGGCCAAGGGGAAAAGCAGGCCTGGACACAGAAGGAAGAGAGCGAGCGGCAGCGCCAGATGCGGCAGAAGCGGCTGACCCATGACCCCGATCGCTATGCCGATGAAATCTGGTGGCGGGACCATAGTCGGGACATCGCGCTGGGGCCGCCGAGCTGGAACTGGGTGCGGCTGGCGCTCGAGTCGACTCGCGCTTTGGAGGCCGGAAACGGGCCGGAGCGAATCGCGACGCCGACTCTTGTCCTGGCGGCCAGTCGCGACCGGCTGGTGGCGACGCCGGCCATCCGGCGGATCGCGGCGCGCTTGCCCGATGCCCGCCTGCATGTCTATGGGCGCGAGGCCGCGCATGAAATCCTGCGCGAGCTCGACCCGGTGCGGCTCGATGCGCTGGGGCGGATCGACCGTTTCCTGGATGAGGTTGCCCGTTGAACAGACCCGATATCGTGATTGTCGGTGGCGGGATTGCAGGCGCCAGCCTGGGCGCGACGCTGGCGGAAACGGCGCGGGTGCTGATCCTGGAGATGGAGGATAGCGCCGGCTATCATGCGACGGGGCGATCGGTCGCCTTCTGGGAAGAAACCTATGGCGGGCCGGTGGTCCAGCCGCTGACCACGGCTTCGGGCAGGCTGCTGGAGTCGCCCGATCCCGATTTCTTCGATGGCTCCTTCCTCTCCCCGCGCCGCACGCTGCATATCGGCCGGGCCGGGGATGAAGGCTTGCGCGACGCGCTGCTGGCCGATTTTGCCGGGGCGGTCGAATTGCAGCCGGTGGCGCCGGCGAGCCTGGTGCCGGGGTTGCGGTCCGACTGGGTGCTGGGCGTGCTGGAACCGAGTTGCCGCGACATCGATGTCGCGGCGCTGCATCAGGCCTATCTGCGCCGGTTCCGCAAGCTGGGCGGCGAAATGCGGCTGGGGGCAAGGCTGGAGCGCGCCGAACGACAGGGCGATGGCTGGCGGATCGAGACCGGTGACGGGCCGATCGAATGCGGCCTGCTGGTCAATGCCGCCGGGGCTTGGGCGGATGATGTCGCTGTGGCCTGCGGTGTCGCGCCGGTCGGCATCACGCCCTACCGCCGGACGGTGGTGCAGTTGCGGCTGGAGGATATGCCAGCCGACGAGATGCCGCTGGTGATGGACATGCAGGGCGGCTTCTATTTCAAGCCCGAGGGGCAGGGGCGGATCTGGCTGACGCCGCATGACGAGGTTGCCTCGCCCCCCTGCGACGCCGCGCCCGAGGAACTGGCGATCGCCCAGGCCATCGACCGGTTCCAGGCGGCGGTCGACTGGCGGATCGCGGCGGTCGAACGCAAATGGGCCGGCCTGCGCAGCTTCGCGCCGGACCGGGTGCCGGTCTATGGCTTCGAGCCGGCGGTCGAGGGCTTCTTCTGGTTCGCCGGGCAGGGCGGTTTCGGCATCCAGACCGCCCCGGCGGCGGCGCTGCTGGGCGCCAGCCTGTTGACTGGCAAGGCGATGCCGCAGGCGATTGCCAGCCTCGATATCGCTGCTTATGCTCCCGAACGGTTTCGATAGCGCAACCAGCAGGAGAGCATGATGGCGCACAAGTTCGTGATCGAGAAGAACAAGGCCGGCGAGTTCGTGGCCAAGTTCAAATATAATGCCGAGATCATCTTCTGGACCGAGGGCTACAGCTCCAAGGCCAGCGCGAAGAATGCGATCGAGTCGATCCTGAAGAACGGCCCCGGCGCGCCGATCGAAGAAGCCGAATAAGCTGCGCGGCGCGGGGAGGGTGACCTCCCCGTCCGTATCCTATTTGCGGAAGCTTTCCGCCGCGGCGCAGGCGAGGGCATCGGCCCGCTCATTTTCCGGGTGGCCGGCATGGCCTTTGACCCATTGCCATGTCAGTTTGTGCCGGGCGGCGGCCTTCACCAGTTCCTGCCAGATCTCGACATTCTTGACCGGCTTGTTGTCGGCGGTCTTCCAGCCGCGCTTCTGCCAGCCGAAGATCCATTTGGTGATGCCGTCCATGACATATTTGCTGTCGGTGTAGAGCGTCACCTCGCACGGCTTCTTGAGCGTGTTGAGCGCCTCGACCGCGGCCATCATCTCCATTCGGTTGTTGGTGGTCATCGCCTCGCCGCCGAAGATTTCCTTCTCCTGGTCGCCAAAGCGCAGCACCGCGCCCCAGCCGCCCGGACCAGGATTGCCCTTGCACGCGCCGTCGGTGAAGATCTGGACTTGCGGCAGGTCGCTCATGCGCCGAGCAGCTCCGCCGGGTCGGCCTTGGCGTAGAAATCCATGCGGCGCAGATAGGCGAGCGGATCCTTGCGGGTCACCAGTGCATCGGCGGGCGTGTTGATCCAGTCATAGGCGCGGGTCAGCAGGAAGCGCAGCGCTGCGCCGCGGCACAGGATCGGGAAGGCGGCCCGTTCCGCATCGGTCAGGCCATGGGCCTCGCCATAGCCCGCGCCGATCGCGACCGCGCGGTCGCCATACCAGGTGGCGCCGTCATTGCTGAAGCACCAGGCGCTGTGGGTGACGGCCAGATCATAGGCGCGAATGTCGGTGCAGCTGAAATAGAAGTCGATGAGGCCGGTGACTTCATCGCCCAGCATCAGGACATTGTCCGGGAACAGGTCGGCATGGATCACCGAACGCGGCAGGTCGGCCGGCCAATGGGCGTCGAGAAAGGCCAGTTCCTCCGCCACGCGGGCGCCAAGGCCCGGCGCGATCTGGTCGAAGTCATCGCCGCACTTGGCCGCCAGCGCGTGCCAGCCATCCTTGTCCAGCGCATTGCGCCGCTCGCCGGCAAAACCCTGCGCCGCCCTGTGCAGTTCGCCCAGCGCCACGCCGCAGGCGCGCGCCTGGGCCGGGGTCGGTTCGGTCACGGAAATGCCGGTCAGAAACTCGATCAGGCAGGCCGGGCGCCCGCCCAGCTGTTGCAGCCGCTTGCCATCGGTGTCGGCGATGAAGCGCGGCACCAGACAGCCGCGCGCGCCCAGATGGTCGAGCAGGTCCATGAAGAAGGGCAGGTCCGCCTCATCCACCCGCTTTTCATAGAGGGTCAGGATATAGCGGTGGCCGCTTCCGTCATGTGCGGTGGTTTCGAGCAGATAATTGCTGTTTTCCACCCCTTCGGCGATGCCCTTGGCGGACACTAGCCGGCCGGCATCATAGCGGCTGAGGAAGGCATCAATCTCTTCGGCGGGAACGTGCGTATAAACGGCCATGGGGGTTATGCGACCTCCAGTCCGCGCGGCAGCTTGAAGGAGATATTCTCCTGCGCTGTTTCCACCTGTTCCTCGGTCACGGCGAAGCGCTCCGCAATCCGGTCGACGACTTCGCGCACCAATATTTCGGGCGCGGAGGCGCCGGCGGTGAGGCCGAGCGTCGTCACGCCCTCCAGCCAGGCAAAGTCGATCTCCTCGGCGCGCTGGATCAGGCGGGCGGGGGTGCCCTCACGCTCGGCGACCTCGACCAGGCGCAGCGAGTTGGAGCTGTTGGGCGCGCCGATCACATAGACGGCGTCGCAGCGGGCAGCGATCGCCTTGACCGCCGTCTGGCGGTTCGATGTCGCGTAGCAGATATCCTCGCCCTTGGGCGCGATGATCGCGGGGAAGCGGCGCTCCAGCGTGGCGACGATCGCGGCGGTGTCGTCCACTGACAGGGTCGTCTGGGTCAGGAAGGCGAGATTGTCGGCGTCAACAGGCGCCAGCGCTTCGGCATCCTCGACCGTCTCGATCAGCGTCATCGTCCCCTCGGGCACCTGGCCGAAGGTGCCGATCACTTCCGGATGGCCCTTGTGGCCGATGAACAGGATGTGGCGACCGGCGGTCACCATGCGTTCGGCCTGGCGATGCACCTTGCTGACCAGCGGGCAGGTGGCGTCGAGATAGTCGAGGCCGCGCTCCTCCGCCTTGGCCGGCACCGCCTTGGGCACGCCATGGGCGGAAAAGACCACCGGCACGCCGTCGGGCACCTGGTCCAGTTCCTCGACGAAGATCGCGCCCTTGGCCTTCAGGCTGTCGACCACGAACTTGTTGTGGACGATTTCATGGCGGACATAGACCGGCGCGCCATATTTCTCGATCGCGCGCTCGACGATGATGATGGCGCGGTCGACACCGGCACAGAAGCCGCGCGGGGCAGCGATCAACAGGGTCATCGGCGGGCGAGGGGCGGGGCTCTGCGTCATGGGCGCGGCTTAGGGCAATGTCGCGCCCGAAGGAAGGGCCAACGCAAATCACCGCGCTTTGTGTTGCGTGGGCGGCGGGGGATGGATAAGGAAGCCGGACGCCTCTGTCCAAGGGGCATGCTGAGGAATTGCTGCCTGTGACATTGTCCCGAATTGCGTTGACCGGAATGCTCGCCCTTGCCCTTGCCGGCTGTTCTCGTCGGGGGGAAATCGACCCGACGGGCGGTATCGTCACGGTGCGTTCGGCTTGCCCGGTGGCTGCAATCCCGGCCTATACCGGTGACGTGACCCTGTTCAATCCGGCCCAGAGCCGCGATGCTTCCGCGATCGACGTGGTGGCGAACATCACCGATCTGCGCTCGACCTGTTCCGATGGCGCCCAGCTTTATACCCAGGCGACCTTCGTGGTGAATGCGCGTCGCAACGACGCCAGCGCCGCGCGCCAGGTGACCTTGCCCTATTTCTCGGCGATCGTGCGCGGCGGCAGCGCCGTCGTCGCCAAGCGGATCGGCCAGGTGACGTTGAACTTCGCGCCGGGCGAATATCGCGCGACCGCGACCGCGACGGCCGGTTCCTATGTCGACAAGGCATCGGCCACGCTGCCGCCGGAAATTCAGCAGAAGATCACGCAGAAGCGCAAGGCAGGCGACGCGGATGCCGCGATCGACCCCTTCGCCCAGCCGGACGTCAAGGCGGCGCTGCAGCGAACCAGCTTCGAGCTGCTCGTGGGTTTCAATCTGACCCAGGATCAGCTCAAATATAACGCGACCCGTTAAGCCCGTTGATTTGTTTCCGTTCGGGCTGAGCGAAGTCGAAGCCCGCCACTGAGCGAAGCGAAGTGCTTCACTCCGTTCAGCCTGGCCCTTCGACTTCGCTCAGGGCGAACGGAGTTGAAGGAAATGCCCGTGTCCCTTTACACCCGTTTCACCGCCCATCTCGATGCCGTGCTCGACGCGCTGGAGGCTGAAGGCACGCTGCCCGCCGGCCTCAACCGCAAGCCGGTGACGGTGGAGCCGCCGCGCGATCCCAGCCATGGCGACCTGGCCACCAACGCCGCGATGGTGCTGGCCAAGCCCGCCGGCACCAATCCGCGCGCGCTGGCCGATGCGATCGTGACCAAGCTGCAGGCGCTGGACGAGGTCGAGGTAGCCAGCATCGCCGGCCCCGGCTTCATCAACCTGACCCTGACCGACCCGACCTGGCGCGCCGAACTGGCGGCGATCCATGCCGAAGCCGCCGATTATGGCCGGTCCGATTTCGGCGCGGGCACGACCGTGAACGTCGAATATGTCTCGGCCAACCCCACCGGTCCCATGCATATGGGCCATTGCCGCGGCGCGGTGGTCGGTGACGCGCTCGCCACCCTGCTGGAATATGCCGGGCACAAGGTGATCCGCGAATATTATATCAATGATGCCGGCGGCCAGGTCGATGTGCTCGCCCGCTCGGCGCATGTCCGCTACCGCGAAGCGCTGGGCGAGGATGTCGGCGCGATCCCCGAGGGGCTTTATCCGGGCGATTATCTGGTGCCGGTGGGTCAGGCGCTGGCCGCCGAATATGGCGACAAGTTCGTTGGCGCGCCGGAAGGCGACTGGCTGGTCCTGTTCCGCACCTTTGCCGTGGCAAAGATGATGGACATGATCCGCAGCGATCTCGCGCTGCTGGGCATCCATCATGACATTTTCTCATCGGAGGCCGAACTGCAGGCGGCAGGCAAGCCGGCCGAGGCCGAGGCCTGGCTGCGCGCCCATGACCTGGTCTATGACGGCGTGCTGGAAGCGCCCAAGGGCGAATTGCCCGACGATTGGGAGCCGGTGGAGCTGCCGCTGTTCCGTTCGACCAAGTTCGGCGACGACCAGGATCGGCCGATCAAGAAGTCGAATGGCAGCTGGACCTATTTCGGCGCCGACATGGCCTATCATTTCCAGAAGGCGCAATCGGCCGATCAACTGATCGACATCTGGGGCGCGGACCATGCCGGCACGGTGAAGCGCATCCAGGCCGCCGTCGCCGCCCTGACCGAGGGCAAGGCGCGGTTCGACGTGAAGCTCATCCAGATGGTCCGCCTGCTGCGCGATGGCGAACCGGTGAAGATGTCCAAGCGCGCCGGCAATTTCGTGACGCTGGCCGATGTCGTGCGCGAAGTGGGCAAGGATGTCGTCCGCTTCACCATGCTGACGCGTAAGGCCGATGCCCAGATGGACTTCGATTTCGCCAAGGTGGTGGAAGCTTCGAAGGACAATCCGGTCTTCTATGTGCAATATGCCCATGCCCGCATTTCCTCGCTCGGCCGCCGTGCAGAGGAGGCCGGGATCGACCTTCCCGCGCCTGACCTGTCCCTGCTTGGGACGGCGGAGCTGAGCCTGGTGAAGCTGGCAGCGCAGTTCCCGCGCGTCGTCGAAGGATCGGCGCAGGCTCGCGAACCGCATCGTATTGCCTTCTATCTCAATGACTTGGCTTCGGCATTCCATGGCTGGTGGAATATGGGCAATGATGATCCGCGCGCGCGCGTGGTGCTGGCGGACGATCCGGCGCTCACCTCGGCCCGGCTTTTCTTGAGCCGCGGAATCGGGCAGATCATCCGCAACGGCCTTGCCCTGATGGGCGTGGTCGCGCTGACCGAAATGCAGTGAGCCGAGCGGAGTTTCGATAATGGGTGACTATGCACGTGGGCGACTTGACCTCGATGACGAGGACCGGCTGCCCTGGCTGGAGCCTGCGCTCGACGAGGCGGATGAGGAGCGGATTTCGCCGCTGCGCCTGCTGGGCCTCATCATCCTGGGGCTGGTGCTGATCGGCGCTGTGGTCGCGGGCATGTGGTGGCTGCAGAACCGCAACGACGGCGGCGCGGGCGAGGGGCAGCTGATCGCCGCGCCGCAGGGCGACTACAAGATCGCGGCCAAGGAAGCGGACGCCAAGAAGTTCCAGGGCGAGGGCGATGCCAGCTTCGCCGCGAGCGAGGGCGTGGCCCGCGATGGCCAGATCGATCCGAGCCGCGTGCCCGAGGCGCCGATCACCCCGACCGGCGCTGCCCCCGCAGGCACCAAGCCCGCTGTTCCGGCCAAGCCGGCGCAGAGCGTCACCGCCAAGGTCGAGGACGAGACCAGGGCCGCGCCCAAGGCAGCCGCGCCCAAGGCGGCTGGCAGCGGCGTCATCCAGCTGGGCGCCTATGGCAGTGCGTCGGGCGCCAAGGATGCCTGGGGCCGCCTGTCGAAGCGCTTTGCCTATCTGGCGCCGCTCGCCATGTCGGTCGAGCCGGCCGAAGTGGGCGGCAGCACCGTCTATCGTCTGCGCGCCAGCGCCGGCGGGCAGGCGGGCACCGTTTGCGGCAAGCTGAAGGTCGCGGGCGAAAGCTGCATCATCGTCAATTGACCCAAACAGGGCGCGGGCGTCGACAGCCCGCGCCTTAGTCATTAGCATCGGCGTCATGAAACCCGTCATCTTCGGCCTATCCGGCGAAACCCTGACCGCCGACGAGCGCGCCTTCTTTGCCGAGGCGCAGCCGGCCGGCTATATCTTGTTCAAGCGCAACATCGCCGATCGCGCGCAGGTGCGGGCGCTGACCGACGAACTGCGCGCGCTGCACGGGCGCGACGACCTGCTGATCATGATCGATCAGGAGGGCGGCCGGGTCGCGCGGATGCAGGCGCCGGTCTGGCCCAGCTTTCCCGCCGGCGCGGTGTTCGATCATCTCTATGACATTGCGCCGTCCAGCGCGATCGCGGCGGCGCGGGCCAATGCGCGGGCTCTGGCGCTGATGCTGGCGGAGGTTGGCATCACGGTCGATGCGCTGCCGCTGCTGGACGTGCGGCAGGCGGGCGCAAGCGACATCATGGGCGACCGGACGCTGGGCGCCGAACCGATGCGCGTCGCGGCGCTTGGTCGCGCCGTGATCGAGGGGCTGGCCGACGGCAATGTGGTGGGCATCGTCAAGCATATGCCCGGCCATGGCCGCGCGCTGGTCGACAGCCATCTGGAACTGCCGGTCGTCCATGCCGGGACGGAGGAACTGGACACCGACCTGGCGCCGTTCCGCGCGCTCAAGGACGCACCGATGGGCATGACGGCCCATGTCGTCTACACCGCCTGGGATGCCGATCGGCCGGCCAGCCTGTCGCCGATCGTGATCGAGGAGATTATTCGCCAGCGCATCGGCTTTGACGGGCTGCTGATGTCCGACGATCTCGACATGAAGGCGCTCAAGGGCTCGATTCCGGAACTGGCCGCCGGCGTGGTCGCGGCCGGGTGCGACCTGGCGCTCAATTGCTGGGGGCGGATGGACGATATGGTCGGCATCGCCAATCTGCTGCCGGAGATCACGCCGGCGGCGCAGGCGCGGCTCGATCGGGCGATGGGCTCGGCCCATGTCGCCGACCTGCCGCCGTTCGAGGAGTTGCTGGCGACCCGCGACACGTTGCTGGCGCTGGTTCCGGCCTGATCGCGGACGCGGGGGCGATGGACGATCTCTTCACCGCCCCGGCCGCGACGCCCGCCGAGGTCCTGACCGTCAGCTTCGAAAGCTGGGAGGGGCCGCTCGACCTGTTGCTGGCGCTGGCGCGGACGCAGAAGGTCGACCTGCGCGAAATCTCCATCCTGGCGCTGGTCGAGCAATATCTGGCCTATGTAGATGGCGCGCGGCAGCTGAAGCTGGAACTGGCGGCCGACTATCTGGTGATGGCGGCGTGGCTCGCCTATCTCAAATCGGCGATGCTGCTGCCCAAGGAAGCGCAGCCCGAGCCCAGTCCCGAGGAAATGGCGCTGCGGCTGCAATTGCGGCTGCAACGGCTGCACGCCATGCGCGAGGCCGGCGCGCGACTGATGGCCGGCGATCGAATCGGGCGCGACGTGTTCGTCCGCCCCCGGCCCGAGGGGCTGCACATGGTGCGGCGGGCGAAGTGGAGCGCCAGCCTTTATGATCTGATCCAGGCCTATGGCCAGATCCGCGCGCGTAACCAGCCGGTGGTGCATATGGTTGCGGTGCGGCCGGTGATGACCCTCGACGAGGCGATCCAGCGGGTGAGTGCGCTGGTCGGATCGGCGCTCGACTGGACGACCCTGGAATCCTTCCTGCCCGACGATCGCGACGGACCGATGGCGAAATCGGCGCTGGCCAGCAGCTTCGTGGCGATGCTGGAACTGGCCAAGCAGGGGCGGGTGGACATAAGGCAGGACGGAATATTCGAGCCGATCTATCTGCGGGCGGCGCTGTCGGGCGATCAATGGGAGCAGTTGCGGTGATCCGGGAGATGGATGATTTCGCGCGCGCGGTGGAGGCGGCCTTGTTCGCGTCGGAGGAGCCGCTGACGCCTGCCGAACTGCGCGCCCATGTCGGCGATGGCGGTGATCTGCCCGCGACGCTGGCCGGGCTGGCGCAGGATTATGCCGGGCGCGGCGTCAATCTGGTCGAGCGGGGCGGGCGCTGGCATTTCCAGACGGCGGCCGACCTGGCGCATATCCTGCGGCGGGAACGGGACGAGACGCGCAAGCTGTCCCGCGCCGCGATGGAGACGCTGGCGATCATCGCCTATCATGAGCCGGTGAGCCGCGCGGAGATCGAGGCGATTCGCGGGGTTCAGGTGGCCAAGGGCACGCTGGATGTGCTGATGGAGGCTGGCTGGGTGCGTCCGGTGGGGCGGCGCGAAGTGCCGGGTCGCCCGCTCATCTATGCGACCAGCGTAGAGTTTCTGTCACATTTTGGCCTTAGCAGCCGCCGGGACTTGCCGGGTCTGGACGATTTGCGGGCTGCGGGGTTGCTGGATCCGGTGGATTTGGCGCTGGAGGGTCTGGGCGGTCAATCCGTTCTGGAAAAGGATGAGGAAGAGGCCTAGAAAGGCCTCCTTTCAGGAGTATGTGAAAATGGGTTCTTTCTCGCTGATGCACTGGGTGATCGTGCTCCTGGTCGTCATGCTGCTGTTCGGTGGCGGCCGGATTTCCGGCCTGATGGGTGACGTGGCCAAGGGCATCAAGAGCTTCAAGAAGGGCATGGCCGACGACGAGGACGACGCGACGCCGGCAAAGCCCGCGACCCGGATCGAGGGTCATCGCGTGCCCGAACAGGATGCGCCGAGCGCAACCGAAGAAAAGACCAAGGCCTGATCTCTAACGCAGGCTGGTAGTCGCGCATGTTTGGCATCGATTCGACCGAATTTCTGGTGATCGTGATCATTGCGGTGATCGTGATCGGCCCGAAGGATCTTCCGCGCGCGCTCTACAAGGTGGGGCAGATCGTGGGGAAGGCCCAGGGCATGGCCCGGCATTTCCGCACCGGCATCGATGCCATGGTGCGGGAAGTTGAGCTGGAAGAGCTGGAAAAGAAATGGGCCGAGCAGAATAAGCGCATCATGGCCGAGCATCCGCCCGAGACCCAGGTTCCAGAAACCCAGGTCATCGAGCATGGTTCGGCCAGCGATGCGCCCGCTGCTTCGGCTGTAGACGACAAGCCGCCTTATGTGGCGGAAGCGCCGGCGGCCCCCGTTGCCGATGCGCCGCCCTATGTGGCGGAGGCCGCGCCGCCACCGGTGGCGGACAAGCCACCCTATGTTGCCGAGGAGCCGGTGGCGCCCAAGCAGGGGGATGCGGCGGCATGATCGGCGAGATTGACGACAGCAAGGCGCCTTTGCTGGACCATCTGATCGAGCTGCGCAGCCGCCTGCTCAAATGCGTCTATGCGCTGTTCATCACCGGGGGGATCTGTTTCTATTTCTCCGAACAGCTCTTTGCCATCCTGGTCCATCCGCTCAAGGAAGCCTTTGGCGACGCCGGCGGCAAGCTGGTCTACACCAAACTCTACGAAGCCTTTTTCGTGCAGATCAAGATCGCGGCCTTCGGTGCGTTCTGCCTGTCCTTTCCGATCATCGCCAACCAGCTCTGGGCGTTCGTCGCGCCGGGCCTGTATGCGAAGGAAAAGAAGGCGCTGCTGCCGTTCCTGATCGCCACGCCCTTCCTGTTCGCGCTGGGCGCGAGCCTGGCCTATTTCGTGGTGATGCCGACCGCCTTCCATTTCTTCCTGGGCTATCAGGGGGATGCAAGCGGGCTGCAGATCGAGGCATTGCCGAGCGCGGACAGCTATCTGGGCCTGGTGATGCAGTTTATCCTGGCTTTCGGCATCTGTTTCCTGCTGCCGGTGCTGCTGATGCTGCTCAACCGGGCCGGCTTTGTGTCGCGTGACCAGCTCAAGGGTATGCGCCGCTACATGATCGTCGGCGCCTTCATCCTGGCCGCGGTGTTGACCCCGCCGGATGTGGTGTCGCAGCTGATGCTCGCCATCCCGCTGCTGCTGCTCTACGAAATCACGCTGGTCGCGATCTGGTTCACCGATCGCAGCCAGGCGAAACGGGCCGCCGCAGAAGCGGCGGCAGAGGAAGTTTCCGCATAAGAAAAGGCCCGCGAAACGCGGGCCTTTTTATCTGATCAGTTGGCCGACTTCTCGACGGCCTTGCCGGCGCTCTGCACGTCCCTGCCAGCGCCTTCCACCGTGTTGCAGGCGGATACCAGCAGCGAGCCGGTGAGCAGCAGGGCGGTGACGATTGTCTTGGTCATCGGTTTCTCCTTCCGAAATTCGGCCGACCGCATGGCGAGCCATATCGGTGACCGCTGGAGAACACGCCTGGACGGGAAGGGTTCCGCCGGCTGGCGCTGGTTCGACGATGGGGGAGGGTGGCCCGAAAAAGTCTGAGCCCGGAACGCGTCGGGGGGGGGATGATGCGTTCCGGGCTCATATTTTTTGGATAGCAAGAGCGGGGGGCAAAAGATTTGCTATCCGAAATTCAGAACGAGCGGCAAAGCGGGTGGTTCCCGATTTCCGCTCCCGATCGCGAATTTTAATTGCCCTTGTTTTCAGGCATTTCGCTGGTTGATTGGATATTAACCTAAAATAATCTCGCCGGGCGAGCGCAAAAAGATGGTGCGGTTCAACCGAGCGGCCGGCCGCTGTTGCGATATTCGGGACGGATCGTCGATTCCGGCAGATTGTCGATCGGCGCGGCAAGGGGCGCCGCGGGCGCGGGCTGCGTCGCCGGCGTGGAGGGCGCGACCGTCGGCAGGGGCACATAGGCGGTTGCCGGTCCCGCGCTCATCAGTTCGACGGGCGTCACCGGCTGGACTGGCCAGATCCGGCGGGCAGGGCCGGATATCAGTTCGCGCCCCGGATAGGCGTCGCTAAAGGCGGCGGGCGTACCGTTGAAGCCCATGCCGCGATAGAAGATATGGGCGCCGATCACGGCAACCGGCTGCAGCGTGGCGGACCAGGCCGGGCGGACGGCCAGCGTATGATAATGGGTGGCAAGGCCCACCGGGGCATAGGCTTTGCCCGACAATGCCTGCTGGGCGATGCCGCGCGCGCGGACCCAGGCGACGGCGTTGGGCAGGCGGGCCATGGCGCCATCGCAGCTGAAGGTGAACTGGCAGTGGAAGTCGGTGCGTTCCGACCCCTGATAGACCACGCCGCAGACGCTGTTGGGCCAGAGCGGGCTGCGCACGCGGTTCAATACCACCTGTGCCACGGCGCGCTGGCCCTCCTCTGGCTCGTTCCCGGCTTCATAATAGATGGCCGATGTCAGGCAGTTGAGCGCGCGATAGCTGTCGGTCGCCGTGAGCCCGCGGAAGGTGGCGGCCGGCGCTGCCTTGACCTCGGCCAGGCCCATGACATGCGGGCTCTGGATGGTGAGTGCGCCGGGCGCCGGATCGAAGGCGCCCTCGGCATAGAAGAAGGCGGAGCCGGGGAAATTGGCGCCCGCCTGCTCGGCCGGGTCGGGGCCATGATGATCCTCGGCCAGCATGTCGAGCGGCGCGGCGGTGATGAGATGCGGCACGACCAGCACCGCAAGCGCCAGTGCGCCCAGGCCGCCATGCCAGATCCATCGTTCCTGTTGTCGCGAAAGCCGCATCATCCAGCCGGTATCGAGCGGGCCTGATTGCCGCGCGGCCTTGGCCATAGCCGATTTTCCTTTCCAATTCCTCCACGGAATAGGGGCGGTCCTGGATCGGGGACGGGCGACCGGCGCGCAAAGCCGGGGCAAACCGGCTCTTTTCGTGGTGCAGCATTCCCTTGCTTGGCAAGCACGTATCGGCTCCGCTATGCGGGGTGCATGCTGCTCCAGAAAGATAGCCTCGCCCTGATCGGTAATACCCCGATGGTGCGTCTCGCCGGTCCGTCCGAAGCCACCGGATGCGATATCTACGCCAAGTGCGAATTCGCCAATCCCGGCGCGTCGGTGAAGGATCGCGCCGCCCTTTTCATCGTCAATGATGCCGAGGAGAAGGGGCTGCTGAAGCCCGGCGGCACGATCGTCGAGGGGACGGCCGGCAATACCGGCATCGGCCTGGCGCTGGTCGCCAATGCCAAGGGGTACAAGTCGATCATCGTCATGCCCGAGACGCAGAGCCGGGAAAAGATGGACACGCTGCGCGCGCTGGGCGCGGAACTGGTGACGGTGCCGGCGGCGCCCTATTCCAACCCCGGCCATTTCGTCCACACCTCGCGCCGCCTGGCCGAGGAGACGGAAGGGGCGATCTGGGCCAACCAGTTCGACAATATCGCCAATCGCAAGGCGCATATCGTCGGCACGGCCGAGGAAATCTGGACCCAGATGGAAGGCCGGATCGACGGCTTCATCTGTGCGGCGGGCACCGGCGGCACGATCGCCGGCGTGGGCCTGGGCCTCAAGGCGCATGACGAGAATATCGTCATCGGCCTCGCCGATCCCCATGGCGCGGCGCTCTATAATTACTACGCCCATGGCGAGTTGAAGGCGGAGGGCAATTCGGTCGCCGAAGGCATCGGCCAGGGGCGCATCACCGCCAATCTGGAAGGCGCGCCGATCGACACCCAGTTCCGCATTTCCGACGAGGAAGGGCTGGAGTGGGTCCGCCGCCTGCTGGCCGAGGAGGGACTGTGCCTGGGCCTGTCCTCGGGCATCAATGTCGCCGGTGCCGTTGCGCTCGCGAAACAGCTTGGGCCGGGCAAGAAAATCGTGACAATCCTGTGCGATACCGGCTTCCGCTATCTGTCGACCCTCTACAACCGGCAGTGGCTCGAATCGAAGGGCTTGACGATATTCCCCTGGCTCGCGCACAATTGACGGGCCGACACGGGTCGCGGCGGCATAAAATAGAGCATGTTCATGGCTGATCATTCCCGCCGACAGGAGGGGTTGCAGCGCGTTCAGATAGGGCTGACCGGCCTGGCAGGCGTTGTCCTGCTGGTCGGGCTGGCGAACATCGTCATCGACAAGGCGCGGGTGGACGATATTGCGTCCGCGCCGCCGGCCGTGCCGACGATCGACGTCAATGCCGCTGTCGCCGCCACCACGCCCAAGGAGCCGCTCGCCGAACTGGGTGTGCAGCCCGCGCCGGAAATGGCGCCGATCGTCCCCGATCTGCAGCCCGATCCCAAGATCCGCAAGCCGATGGACCAGGAACCCACGCCGCAGACGCCCTGACGGGCGATGATGTCGCTCGTTCGCTTTCTTTCGCGATTGCTCACCCTGTTGCTGCCGGCGACGCTGATGCTGTTCGCCGGTCTGGCGGCTGCCTGGCGCACCGGGCAGGCGGATCCATGGTGCTGGGGCTGGCCGGCGCTGCTGTTGCTCGTGCCGACGGGGTGGTGGCTGGCGCGGCAGGACTTTCTGCATGCGTTGTGGGTGGGGCTGGGTGGCGCCGGGATGGCGCTGCTCTTCTGCGCCCTGGCCGCTGCACGCATGCCCGATCCCTGGGCCATGATCGGCTTGGTGCTGCTGGTGCTGGCGGCGGCCGGCGGTGGCGCTTTGCTGTGGCAGCGGCGCTGGCTGCCGGCATGTGTCGCATTGGCCGCAGCGCTGCTGCTGCTCGGCTTCGGTCCGGCCCGTCCCATTTCCTCCCAGCCTGATCGTCCGGTGCTTGCCGTCATCACCGCGCTGCCGCTCTTCTGGGAAGAGGGTTGGGCTGGGACAAGGCGGGACGCGCCGATCGTGACGCTGCTGCGCAGCCGGTTCGACGTGCGGCCGATCGATGATGTGCGGGCACTGGCCGCATCCGGCGCGCCGGTCCTGCTGCTGGCGCAGCCCCGACCGATGACGCCGCAGGCGCTGGTCGCGCTTGACCGCTGGGTCCGGGATGGCGGCCGGCTGCTGCTGTTCACCGATCCGCGTCTGCGCTGGCCGTCCGATTTGCCGCTGGGTGACCGGCGCCGGGCGCCGATGGTCGGCACGCTTGGCCCCTTGCTGGCGCATTGGGGTGTGCGGGGCGGGGCGGTGCGCGATCGGGAAATACGCCATTTCCTGCCCGATGGCCGGCTTTTGACGATGGCCGGGATGCAGCCCTTGTCATTGGAGGGGCAGGAGGGCGCTGTTCCGTTGCGGTTGCGGATCGGCCGCGGGGAGGTGCTTCTGCTGGGCGACGCGGACCTGATCGACGACCGGCTGTGGCTGGCCGATCCGGCGCGGCCGCTCGATCCGCGCGCCTGGAGCGCCGATACGCCGGCGCTGGTGGCGCAATGGCTGGGGGCGGAGATGCCGGATGGTCGCCGCTGGATGCGCGATGTCGCGGATGTCCGGCTGGGGCTGCGATCGGCGCTTCTGGCTGGGACAGGCTGGGCGATAGTGGGTCTGATGCTGCTGCGCCATCGTTGCGGGCGGAATGGCATGAGAACAAAAAGTGAAAATAAGCTGGTGAAAGGAGTAAAAAACGGTTAATCCCGTTTCTGACCGGCTTTTCCCAACTTCACCCAACATTTCCCTTTGCAGGCCGCCTCATGCTTGGTAGATATTCCAACATTGGGGTTAGTCAGGCTTTGCGAGAGTCTTGCGCCGGGATTCGAAAATGCGGTTCCGGCGACGGGAAGCCTGCGCCCTGCTTAAAAGGGGCGAATTTCCAGCGTGTCGGACGTCATTCTCTATTCGGGCAACGCGTTCAGCGTCGCGGACGGCAAGGGCCGTTTCGTGTTGCCCCTGGAGATGCGCCGCCAGGTGAAGCTGGCGAGCGGCGGCGAAAACCGTCTGTGCCTGTCGGTCCATATGGACAATGGCTGCGCCACCGGCTTCGGCCTGTCCCACAAGCTGTTCCTGTTCGAGGAAGTGAATGAGCTGGAGCGCGAGGCGCGCGCCGCCAATCGCCCGTTCAATGGTGATCTGGAGCGCGAGAATCGCCTGGGCACGATCGAGGACGTGAATTTCGACGAGGGTGGCCGCTTCTTCCTGCACCCCGATATCAAGGAAGAGGCCGGTATCACCGACGTCGTGTTCTTCTATGGCGTTGGCCGTTATTTCCAGATCTGGAAGCCCGAGGCGCTGGTCGAAAGCCCGGATCGCCCGGCGCTGATCCGCAACAAGGTGCGCCGCTGGCTGGAACAGCGCGCAGCGGAGGGCTGCAAGTGAGCGCCGCGCCGCATATCCCCGTCCTCCTGACCGAAGTGCTCGATGCGCTCGCCATTACCCCGGGCGAGCGACATGTCGACGGCACCTTCGGCGCGGGCGGCTATTCCAGCGCCATGGCGGCGGCTGGCGCGCAGGTCTTTGCCTTTGATCGCGACCCCGATGCGATCCGGGAAGGGCAGGCGCTGGCCGATGAAAAGGGTATCACGCTGATCCCCGGCGAATTTTCGCGGATGGAGGAGCTGTTGGCTGAGCGCGGTGTCAGCAGCGTGTCGGGCATCACGCTGGATATCGGCGTGTCGTCGATGCAGCTCGACCGGCCCGAACGCGGCTTTTCCTTCCAGGCGGATGGTCCGCTGGACATGACGATGAGTCAGGGCGGCATGAGCGCGGCCGATTTCCTCAACACCGCCGCGGAAGAGGATATTGCCGACGTCATCTATCGCTATGGTGAGGAGCCGCGTTCGCGCCGGGTTGCCCGCGCGATCGTCGATGCGCGGCCGCTGGAGCGGACCGGGCAGCTTGCTGCCGTGGTGCGCCGGGCGCTGGGCTACAAGCCGCACGACAAGAAGGACCCCTCGACCCGCACCTTCCAGGCGATCCGCATCCATGTGAATCGCGAACTGGAGGAGCTGGAGCGCGCGCTCGAAGCGGCGGAAGCGCTGCTGGAGCCGGGCGGCCGCCTTGCGATCGTGACCTTCCACAGTCTGGAGGACCGCATCGTCAAGCAGTTCCTGCGCAAGCGCAGCGGCAGCGAGGCGGGCGGATCGCGCCACCTGCCCGAGAAGAAGGCCGAGGCTGCGCCTGCATTCGAAAAGCCCGCCAAGGCCGTAAAGTCTGGCGAAACGGAACTGGCGCGCAATCCGCGTGCCCGTTCCGCCACCCTGCGCAGCGCCGTGCGGACCGGCGCCCCTGTTGCCAATGCCCATCGGAGTGCCCGGCCATGATCGCGGTCAAGAGATTGCAGAGCCTGATCTGGGTGTTGCTGGTCGCGCTTGGTGCGCTTGGCGCCTATCTCGTCTCCTTGAAGGTCGCGACCGAGCGCAATGACGTGATGCGGGTGCGGATGCAGATCGCGCAGGCGCGCGGCGATATCCGCTATCTGGAAACCGAGTTCAGCGCGCGCGCCAGCATGCGCCAGCTGGAGCGGTGGAACCAGGACGACTTCATGTATGCGACGCCGACCGCCGGCCAGTATCTGGCAGGCGAACAGGCTCTGGCGCATCTGGATGGCGTCCAGCCCAATGGCCCGGACTATGTCGCGCCGCCGGTGATGGTGGCGATGGTCGAGACGCCGGCCGATCTGCCGTCCGCGCCGCAGGCCGCGCCGGCCAGCCCCGCCGCCAGCCAGATCCGCAGCGATATCGCCGTGATCCGCGAGGCGCATGCCGCCGACAATGTCGAGAAGCTGGCCAAGCCCGCCGCGCCGGTGAAACTGGCTGAACAGCGTGCCAAGGCCGACGCAGATGTGTCGCGGCCCAATCCGGTCGCGCGCCGGGCCGAGCGCATGGCGATGCTGGATGCCAAGCTGCTGGACGACAGCACCATGGGTGACCTCAGTGCGCGTGCGGCGCGCGAGCGAAAGGGAGGTCGCTAATGGCCACGATCATCGTCCAGCCGGGCGGCGCCCGTGCCGGGCGGCAACGGGTCAACCTGACGGCGATCGCGCATAATCGCCTGATGTTGCTGTTGATCCTGTTCATGATGATCACGGCCGTGCTGATCCTGCGTCTGACCTGGGTCGGCATTTTCGCGAGCGGCAATGGCAATGGTGATGGATTGTCGGGCTTCACCCCGGCGCGCGCGGACATTGTCGACCGCAATGGGGTGCCGCTGGCGCGGACCATGGACGCCTATTCGATCGCGGTGCGCCCGTCCAAGCTGATCGGCGATCCCGACGAACTGGCGCGCAAGCTGCACGAAATCTTCCCGGACGAGTCCGAAGCGGTGTTCGCCAAGAAGCTGAGGGGGCGCGGCTGGGCCTATCTGCGCCGGCGCGCGCTGCCCGAGGAAGTGGCGGCGGTGAACGCGCTGGGTGAGATCGGCATCGAATTTCCGCGCGAGAAAGAGCGTCTCTATCCCCAGCGCACGCTGGCCGCGCATATTCTCGGCTTTGCGCCCAATGCCGAGGGCAAGGGCGGCATGGGCGTGGAGGCCGCGTTCAATGATCGGATGATCGATCCGGCGCAGCGTAGCCGGCCCTTCGCCATGTCGATCGACAGCCGGGTGCAGGGCGCGCTGGAAAGCGAGCTGTATGCCCAGCTGGTCCAGACACGGGCCAAGGGTGCCGGTGGCATCATCCTGGACGTCAATACCGGCGAAGTGATCGCCATGGCATCGATCCCGGTGTTCGATCCCAACAAGCTGCAAAATTATGCCGGCAAGCGCTGCTCCGAATCGCCACTCTGCAACCATATGGTGCAGGCCCGCTACGAACTGGGTTCGGCCTTCAAGCCGTTGTCGATCGCGGCGGCCATGGACGCCGGCGTCGTGACCTCGATGAGCAAGCGTTATGACGCGACCGCGCCGCTGGCCGTTGGCGGCTTCCGCATCAAGGACGACCACTCGCTCGGCCGCTGGATCAACGTGCCGGAAATCCTGGTCCACAGCTCCAATATCGGCACCGCCCGGATCGCCGACGAAATGGGCGCCGCGCCGCTGCAGAAGCTGTTCCGCAGCCTGGATTTCGACCAGCGTGCGCCGATCGAGTTCAATGAGCGTGCCGGTGGCCTGTGGCCGACCAATTGGGGCCGGATCACCAGCATGACCACCTCCTATGGCCATGGCATCGCGGTGACGCCGCTGCATCTGGCGGCGGCCTATGCGGCGCTGGTCAATGGCGGCATCTGGCGCCCGGCGACGATCCGCAAGCTCAAGGCCGATGAAGTGCCCGAGGGGCGCCGGGTCTTTTCCGCCGCGACCAGCGCGCGCATGCGCCAGCTGTTGCGGATGATCGTGTCGGCGGGTACAGGGCGTAGCGCCGACGCCAAGGGATTCCGGGTGGGCGGCAAGACGGGTTCCGCTGAAAAGCCCCAGGAAGGGCGCTACAACAAGACTTCGCTGGTGACGACTTTCGCTTCCGCCTTCCCGATGGACAATCCCCGCTATGTGGTTCTCGTCACGATGGACGAGGCGACGGGCCAATATGGCCTGCGCACCGCTGCATGGACGGCGGCGCCGGTGGTGAAGCGGGTGGTGGAGCGCACCGGGCCGATGCTTGGCGTAATGCCGGACGAGCGGCGGGACGTGGATATTTCGGATTTGATGCCGCTGTTGCACGGCGACAAGGAGACAGAGTGATGCGCCTCGGGTCGCTAATCGAGGAGCTGGGCGTCGAGGTCGGTGGCAACACCGGCCTCGACACGTCCGTGACGGGTTTTGCCATCGACAATCGCAAGGTTGCGCCGGGCACCATCTTCGGTGCCTTTCAGGGCCTGCGCGTCAATGGCGAGGATTTTATTGCCGATGCGGTGAAGGCGGGCGCGGTCGCGATCGTCGCCCGGCCGGAGGCGAAGGTCGAGGGCGCGGTGCATATCGCCGACGCCAATCCCCGCCGCCTGTTCGCGCAACTGGCCGCGCGCTATTTCGCGCCTTTCCCTGATGTGACCGTCGCCGTCACCGGCACCAATGGCAAGACCAGCACGGTCGAGCTGGCGCGCCAGTTGTGGCGCATGCTGGGTCACAAGTCGGCCTCGATCGGGACGCTGGGCGTCACCACCTCGGTCGATCAGGTGTCGACCGGGCTCACCACCCCGGACATCGTCACCTTCCTCGCCAACATGTCGGGCCTCAAGCGCGAGGGCATCACCCATGCCGCGTTCGAGGCGTCGAGCCATGGCCTCGACCAGTATCGCACCGAGGGGCTGCCGGTTGCGGCCGGCGCCTTCACCAACCTGTCGCGCGATCATCTCGATTATCATGGCGACATGGACAGCTATTTCGATGCCAAGATGCGCCTGTTCGACGAAGTCGTGGGCGATGGCGGCGCGGCCGTCATCTGGGCCGACGATGAATGGTCGGACAAGGCGATCCAGCGGGCTACGAAGCGGGGGCTTCGTGTGCTGAGCGTCGGGGTGCAGGGGCAGGCATTGCGTCTTGCCAACCGCACCCCGACCCAGTTGGGCCAGACGCTGGAAATCGAAGCCGATGGCAAGCTCTACAAGGTCAATCTGCCGCTGATCGGCGCCTATCAGGCGGCCAATGCGCTGACGGCGGCTGGTCTGGTCATCGCGACCGGCGGCGATACCGCCAAGGTGCTGGAATTGCTGGGTCGGGTCCAGCCGGTGCGCGGCCGTCTGGAACGCGCGGTCATCAGCAAGGCGGGCGCGCCCGTCTATGTCGACTATGCCCATACGCCCGATGGCCTGCGCGCCGCGATCGAGGCACTGCGTCCCCATACCCGGGGCAAGCTGATCGCGCTGTTCGGCGCGGGCGGTGATCGCGATGCCGGCAAGCGCCCGCTGATGGGCAAGGTTGCCGCCGATCTGGCCGACCATGTCATCGTGACCGACGACAATCCCCGTTCGGAAGAACCCTCCGCGATCCGCGCCGCCGTGATGGCGGGCGCGCCGGGGGCGGAGGAAATTGGCGGCCGCCGCGCGGCGATCGCCGCCGCCATCGGCCAGGCGGGGGGCGATGACATCGTCCTGCTCGCCGGCAAGGGGCATGAGCAGGGCCAGATCATCGGCGACCGGGTGCTACCCTTTGACGATGTCACCGTGGCACGGGAGTGCGCGGGGTGAGCGATCTCTGGACCTCGGCCGAGATCGCAGACGCTACGGGCGGCGCCGTGTCGGCGCCGTTCGCCGTTTCTGGCGTAGCCTTCGACAGTCGCGAGGTGGGCGCGGGTGACCTGTTCGTCGCGATGAAGGGCGAAACGACCGACGGCCACAAATTCGTCGACAAGGCCTTCGCCCAGGGCGCGGCCGGCGCGATTGTCAGCGAGCCGGTCGACTATCCCCATGTGCTGGTGGCCGACAGTGCCGCCGCGCTGGAAGCGCTGGGCCGCGCGTCGCGCAAGCGCAGCAGCGCGAAGATCATCGGCGTGACCGGGTCGGTCGGCAAGACCGGCACCAAGGAAGCGCTGTTCCATGCCCTTGAACGGGCCTGTCCGGGCGGCGTCCATCGGTCGGTCAAAAGCTATAACAACCATGTCGGCGTGCCGCTGAGCCTGGCGCGGATGCCGCGCGATGCGGCCTATGGCGTGTTCGAAATGGGCATGAACCATGCCGGCGAACTGGCTGCGCTGACGCGGCAGGTGCGCCCGAACGTGGCGATCGTCACCGCCATCGCGCCGGCCCATATCGAATTTTTCGGGACCGAGGAAAAGATCGCCGAAGCCAAGGCCGAGATTTTCGAGGGGCTGGAGCCGGGCGGCACCGCTGTCATCCCCTATGATAGCCCGCATGTCGCGACCCTCTATGGCAAGGCGGAGCGCCATGCCGATCATATCCTGACCTTTGGCTTCAGCCCGGAGGCGGATATTTTCGTGCGCGATACCGTGCCGGCGCCGGGTGGTGGCACGCTGGTGACCGCCGCGCTGCCGGGGGTGGAGCTTTGCTTCACCGTCGGCGCGCCGGGCGACCATTGGGTGTCCAATTCGCTTGCCGTGCTGGCGGCGGTCGAGGCGCTGGGCGGCGATCTGGCCGCTGCGGGCCTTGCGCTCGCGGAAATGCCGGGCCTGCCCGGACGCGGTGCGCGCCGCATTCTGCCGGTGGCGGGGGGCGAGGCGCTGCTGATCGACGAAAGCTATAACGCCAACCCCCTCAGCATGGCCGCGACGCTCAAGCAATTGGGGCGCGAGCAGGCCGACCGCCGCATCGCCGTGCTGGGCGGCATGCGCGAACTGGGCAGCCGCAGCACCGAACTGCACGCCGCACTCTCGCAACCGTTGAGCGAGAATGGCGTCGACTATGCGATATTGGTGGGCGAGGAGATGGCGCCGCTGGCCGACGCCCTTGGCGGCCTTGTCGCCTTCGACCATGTGCCGGACGCCGCGTCGGCCACCGATCTGATCAACAAGGAAATGCGTGCGGGTGACGCGATCCTGGTCAAGGGCTCCAATGGCATCGGGCTGTCCCGCCTGGTCGCCGCCCTTGGCGATGCCGCCCGCGACGGAGATAAAGACTGATGCTCTACTGGCTTGCCCAGACCCTGGATTTTGCGGGGGCCTTCAACCTCATCCGCTACCTGTCCTTCCGGGCGGGCGCGGCGATCGCGACCGCGCTGATCATCGGCCTCGTCATCGGCCCCAAGTTCATCGGCTGGCTGCGCGTGCGCCAGGGCAAGGGGCAGCCGATCCGCAGCGACGGGCCGCAGACCCATCTGGCCAAGCGCGGCACGCCGACCATGGGCGGCCTGATGATCCTGACCTCCATGGTCGTATCGGTGCTGCTGTGGATGGACCTGTCCTCCACCTATGTCTGGGCCTGTCTGTTCGTGACCCTGGGTTTCGGCGCGATCGGCTTCCTCGACGATTATGACAAGGTGACCAAGGCCAGCCACAAGGGGCTGTCGGCCAAGATGCGCCTGGCCTTCGAGTTCCTGATCGCCGGTTTCGCCGCCTGGATGATCGTCAACCAACATGGCAACACCGCGCTCTATGTGCCCTTCTACAATGGGCCTGCGATCGAGCTTGGGCCTTTCTATTTCCTGTTTGCCGCCTTCGTCATCGTCGCCTTCGGCAATGCGGTGAACCTGACCGACGGGCTCGATGGCCTGGCGACCATGCCGGTCATCATCGCCTGCATGGCGTTCATGGCGATCGTCTATCTGGTTGGCCGCGCGGACTTCGCCACCTATCTGGGCATCCCGCATGTGCCGGGCGCGGGCAACCTTACCATCTTGTGCGGGGCGATCATCGGCGCGGGGCTGGCGTTCCTCTGGTTCAACGCACCGCCTGCCGCGGTCTTCATGGGCGATACCGGCAGTCTGGCGCTGGGTGGCACGATTGGCGTGATCGCGGTGACCGCCCATCATGAAATCGTTCTGGGCGTCGTCGGCGGCCTGTTCGTGGTCGAGGCACTGTCGGTCATCATCCAGGTCTTCTTCTACAAGCGGACCGGCAAGCGCGTGTTCAAGATGGCGCCGATCCACCATCATTTCGAACAGCTTGGCTGGGCCGAACCGACCGTGGTGATCCGCTTCTGGATCATCTCCTTCGTGCTGGCACTCGCCGGCCTCGCCACGCTGAAGCTGAGGTAAGCGGATGATCGTTTCGCAGGCCTTCAAGGGGAAGACCTACGCCGTATTGGGGCTGGCCCGTTCGGGGCTGGCCACGGTCGAGACGCTCGTCGCCAGCGGCGCGCGCGTCGTCGCCTGGGACAGTCGCGAGGAAGCGCGGGCGGCCGTCGCCGACAAGGCTGAATTGGGCGACCCGATGGAGATCGACCTGGCCGGTTTCGACGGCATCGTCGTGTCGCCGGGCGTGCCGCTCAACAAGCATCCGATCGCGATGCGGGCGAAGATCGCCGGCGTGCCGATCATCGGCGACATTGAACTGTTCGCGCTCGCCCGGCCGACGCTGCCGCCGCACAAGGTCGTCGGCATCACCGGCACCAACGGCAAGTCAACCACCACCGCGCTGATCCATCACATCATCGAACAGGCCGGCTTCCCGGCGCGGATGGGCGGCAATATCGGCCTGCCGATCCTGGGGCAGGAGCCGCTGGAGCCGAACCTGCATGGCGTGGGCATCTATGTGCTGGAACTGTCCAGCTACCAGATCGACCTGACCCACAGCCTCGACTGCGATGTCGCTGTGCTGCTCAACATCACGCCCGACCATCTTGATCGCTACAATGGTTTTGCCGGCTATGTCGCGTCGAAGGCGCGGCTGTTCGCCATGCAATCGGCCGACCATGTCGCGGTCATCGCGACCGAGGATGAGCCGAGCCGTGGCATCGCCGCATCGGCCCCGGCGCAACTGCGCGAAGTGAAGGCCGCCGATATCGATCCGGAGGCTCAGCTTGGCTGGCCGTCGCTGCGGGGGCCGCACAATGCCCAGAATGCCGCGGTCGCGATCGCCGTCGGCCGGGCATTGGACATTGATGACGCGACCATCATGGCCGCGCTCGCCAGCTATGCCAGCCTGCCGCACCGGATGCAGGCGGTGGGAACGCATAATGGCGTGCTCTACGTCAATGACAGCAAGGCGACCAATGCCGCCTCGACCGCGCCGGCGCTGGGCGCCTGGCCGGCCAAGGATGGCAAGCCGCGCATCCACTGGATTTTGGGCGGTGTCGCCAAGTCCGACAATCTGGACGAATGCGCGCCTTATTATGGCAATATCGCCCATGCCTACACCATCGGTGAGGCGGGCCACATGTTTGCCGACCTGTTGCGGCCGCACATGGCGGTCGATGACAGCGAGATGCTGAGCGCCGCCGTCCGTCGCGCCGCGCGTATTGCCCAGCCGGGCGATGTCGTGCTGCTGTCGCCGGCCTGCGCCAGTTTCGACCAGTTCCGGGATTTCGAGGCGCGCGGCGATGCCTTTGCCGCGGCCGTGAACGCACTGGAATAGAACGCACTGGAATAGGCAGGGCGATCGGGGGCAACGGGATGGATAGCGAGGGACGTAAGGGCATGTTCAGGGCGGGCGAACTGGTGAAGGGCTTCAAGACCCGCACCGTGCCGCGCGAGCGTACCGCGCTGGCCATCTGGTTCTGGGAAATCGACCGGGTGCTGCTGTCGCTGATCGTCGCGCTGATGGCGATCGGGCTGGTCGCCGTGGCCGCCGCATCGCCGGTGGCCGCGATCGACCGCTCGACCGCGCAGGTGGCGGTCAATCCGCTGATCTATTTCTACCGCCAGCTGATGTGGGTGTTCATCGGCCTGCCGATCATGCTGGTCATCTCCATGCTGCCCCGGCCACAGGCGCGGCGGCTGGCAATCTTCCTGGCCGTCTTCTTCTTCCTGATGCTGCTGTTCGTGCCGCTGCTGGGTTCCACCGTGAACGGGGCCAAGCGCTGGATCGACCTGCCGGGCTTCCGCTTCCAGCCCTCGGAATTTCTGAAGCCCGTCTATGTCGTGACGCTGGCCTGGCTGCTGTCGCTGCGCGCCAAGGACCAGAGCCTGCCGGTGATGCCGCTCACCGGCGCGATGACGCTGCTGATCGCCGCGATCCTGATGAAGCAGCCGGACTTTGGCCAGACGGTCATCTTCCTTGCCTGCTGGGGCGTGCTGCTGATGCTCTCGGGCCTCGAAATGCGCTGGATCGCCATGCTGGGCGGGCTGGCGCTGGCGGGGCTTGTCGCGGTCTACATGTTCTATGAAAATGGCCGCCAGCGCATCAACGACTTCCTGGGCATCGGCGTCCAGATGGATACTGGCCCGGACCAGACGGACCTGGCCTTCCGCACCATCACCCATGGCGGCTTCACCGGCGTCGGGCCGGGCGGGGGGCAGAACAAGTTCCGCCTGCCCGAAGCCCATACCGACTATATCTTCTCGGTGATCGGCGAGGAGTTCGGCCTGCTCGCCTGCATCGCCATCGCCTGCGTCTATCTGGCGATCGTCGTGCGCGTGTTGCTGCGCCTGCTGGACGAGGAGGATAATTTCACCATCCTTGCCGCCGCCGGCCTCACCACGCAGTTCGGGCTGCAGGCGATTATCAATATGGGCGTCAATGCGCAGATTTTTCCGTCAAAGGGCATGACGCTGCCCTTTATCAGCTACGGTGGCTCCTCTATGCTCGCGCTTTGTATCGGCGTCGGCCTGCTGCTCGCATTCACGCGGCGCAACCCCTTCATGGGTCGGCACACGGTCGTCAAATGGAGTGGTCGATGAGCATTTCCCGTCACTTTGTCCTCGCCGCCGGCGGGACGGGTGGTCACATGATTCCCGCGCATGCGGTGGCAGAGGAACTGATGGCGCGCGGCCATCATGTCGCCCTTGTCACCGATGAACGCGGCGCCAAGATCCCCGGCATCTTCGATAAGGCGCAGGTCCATGTCATGCCGGCGGGCCGCATGACCAAGAATCCGGCGAGCTGGCCCGGCGCCCTGAAGGCGATCCTGGCCGGCCGGGCGATGGCTCGCCGTCTCAACGACACGTTCAAGCCGACTGCCGTGGTCGGCTTTGGCGGCTATCCCGCCATGCCCGCTTTGCTGGGCGCGCTGGCCGACGGCATCCCGACCGCGATCCATGAACAGAATGCGGTGCTGGGCCGGGTCAACCGTCTGCTCGCCGGTCGGGTCGACGCGATCGCCACCGCCTATCCGGTGGTCGAGCGCCTCAAGGACAAATATGCCGGCAAGGTGCATCTGGTCGGCAATCCGGTGCGCGAGGAAGTGAAGGCGCTGCGCGACGAGGAATTTCCCGCGCTGACCGACGAGAGCGTGTTCCGCGTGCTGGTGATCGGCGGCAGCCAGGGGGCGAGCATCCTGTCGAGCGTCGTGCCCGAAGGGCTGTCGATGCTGCCGATCGCGCTGCGCCGCCGCCTTCAGGTGACGCAGCAGTGCCGCGCGGAGGATATCGAGCGCGTCCGCGCCACCTATGCCGAGATGGAAATCCCGGCCGATCTCGCCACCTATTTCAACGACGTGCCCGAAAAGCTGGGCTGGTCGCACCTGATGATCGCGCGGGCAGGGGCATCGACCCTGGCCGAGCTGACCTGCGCCGGCCGCCCCGCCATCCTGGTGCCGCTGCCCAGCGCGATGGACGATCATCAGACCGCCAATGCGCGCGAGATGACCGAGGCCGGTGGCGCCCGCACCATCCCCCAGTCGCGCTTCACTGCGGTGGAACTGGCCAAGCAGATGCAGAAGATGGCGCTGGAACCGGGCGCCCTGCAAAATGCCGCCAAGCGCGCCCGCGCCTGTGGCCGCCCGGATGCGGCGCGCGACATGGCCGACCTGCTCGAAAGCATCGGCCCCGCGCCGATCATGAATGACCCGCTTCGCGTCGGCCCCACGCCGACCACGCTCAATTTGCAGGGCGTCCCTGCATGATCCGCACATATCTCTCCCCGTTCGGGCTGAGCCTGTCGAAGCCCTCTGCTGAGCGGAGCGAAGCCGCTTCGCCTGCGGCTCTGCTGGGCCCTTCGACTTCGCTCAGGGCGAACGGATATTGGAACAAGGAATATCAGGCATGAAGGGTGTCGGCACCGACATCGGCACGATCCATTTCATCGGCATTGGCGGCATCGGCATGTCCGGTATCGCCGAAGTCATGCATAATCTGGGTTACAAGGTTCAAGGATCCGACGTCGCCGAAGGCTATGTCGTGGAAGGGCTGCGCGCCAAGGGCATCAAGGTGATGATCGGCCACAAGGCCGAAAATCTGGGCGATGCCGCCGTGGTCGTCACCTCGACCGCGATCAAGCGCGGCAATCCGGAAGTCGAGCTGGCGCTGGAAAATCGCGTGCCGGTGATCCGCCGCGCGGAAATGCTGGCCGAACTGATGCGTTTGAAGTCCACGGTCGCCATCGCCGGCACCCATGGCAAGACCACGACCACCTCGATGGTCGCGGCACTGCTGGACGCGGGCGGGGTCGATCCGACCGTCATCAACGGCGGCATCATCAACAGCTATGGCTCCAACGCGCGCCTGGGCAACAGCGACTGGATGGTCGTGGAAGCCGATGAGAGCGATGGCAGCTTCCTGCGCCTCGACGGCACGATCGCGGTCGTGACCAATATCGATCCCGAACATCTCGACCATTATGGCAGCTTCGACGCGGTGAAGGACGCCTTTGTCGAGTTTGTCGAAAATGTGCCCTTCTATGGTGCGGCGATGCTCTGCCTCGACCATCCCGAGGTGCAGGCTATCCTGCCGCGCGTGCAGGACCGTCGCATCGTCACCTATGGCTTCTCTGCCCAGGCCGATATTCGCGGCGAGAATGTCCAGCCGGTGCCCGGCGGCAATCGCTTCGACGTCCAGATCCGCGAGCGCGACGGCGCGACCCGCCGGATCGAGGGCATCGAACTGCCTATGCCCGGCCGCCACAATGTGCTGAACGCGATGGCCGCGATCGGCGTGGCGCTGCAGATGGGCATTGATGACGCGACCATCCAGACCGGCTTTGCCAAGTTCGGCGGCGTGAAGCGCCGCTTCACCAAGGTCGGCGAAATCCCGGCCGGGGCAGGCGTGGCCACCGTCATCGACGATTATGGCCACCATCCGGTCGAGATCAAGGCGGTGCTCGCCGCCGCCCGCGAAGGCGCGAAGGGCCGGGTGATCGCCGTGGTCCAGCCGCATCGCTTCACCCGCCTGCGCGACCTGATGGATGATTTCCAGCAGGCCTTCAACGACGCCGACATCGTCTATGCCGCCCCGGTCTATACCGCTGGCGAGCAGCCGATCGAGGATGTCGACAGCGCGGCGCTGGTCGCCGGGCTCAAGCGCCGTGGCCATCGCAACGCCGCCACCGTCGCCAATGCGGACGATCTTGCCCGCGTCATCGCCGCCGATGTCCAGGCCGACGACATGATCATCTGCCTGGGGGCCGGCGACATCACCAAATGGGCGGCGGGCCTGTCCGCTGCGGTCACCGCCAAGGTCAAGGAAACCGCCTGATGTTCGAGCTCTTCAATGTCGGCCTCGAAATGCAGAAGCGCATGATCGACATGCAGATGCAGGGCGTGGAAGTCGCGCGCGACATGGTCGAGGCGGCGCAGAAGCAGGTGCAGACTGGCATGGCGGCGCATCAGGCCGGCGAGGCGGGCATGAAGGCGATGAAGAGCTGGATGAATCTCTGGGGCGTGCGCGGTTGACGGTGATGGCTTCTCTCCCGGCCGTTCGCGGCACGCTCAAGGCCGATGCGCCGCTGGCACCGCTCGTCTGGTTCAAGGCGGGCGGGGCGGCGCAATGGCTGTTCGAGCCCAAGGACGCCGACGACCTGTCCGATTTCCTTGCCATGCTCGATCCGGCCATGCCGGTGATGGCGCTCGGCCTCGGCTCCAACCTCATTGTCCGCGATGGCGGCGTGCCGGGCGTGGTCGTGCGCCTGGGCAAGCCCTTCGCCAAGGTGGAGGCGCTGGACGCCACCACCCTGGTCTGCGGCGGCGGTGCGTCGGGCATCCTCGTCTCCTCGACGGCGCGGGATGCCGGCATTGCCGGTCTTGAATTTCTCCGTTCCATCCCCGGCACGGTCGGCGGCTTCGTGCGGATGAACGGCGGTGCCTATGGCCGCGAGACTGCGGACATATTGGTCGAATGCGAGGTGGTGCTGCGTTCGGGGGAGCAGGTGACCCTGCTCAACCGCGATCTTCATTACAGCTATCGCCATTCCAACATGGTCGACGGCGCGGTTGTCGTGTCGGCCACCTTCCGCGGCGAACCCGGCGAACCGGCCGCGATCCAGGCGGAAATGGACCGCATCGCCACCGCGCGCGAGGAAAGCCAGCCGCTGCGCAGCAAGACCGGCGGATCGACCTTCAAGAATCCGGACGGGCACAAGGCCTGGGCGCTGGTCGATGAAGCGGGCTGTCGCGGCCTCGCGCTGGGCGGCGCGCAGGTAAGTGAGAAGCACACCAACTTCCTGCTCAACACCGGCGATGCTACCAGCGCCGACATCGAAGCGCTGGGCGAGGAAGTCCGCCGCCGCGTGAAGGAAAAGAGCGGCGTCGAGCTGGAATGGGAAATCCAGCGTGTCGGCATGTTTGCCGACGGCGCAAACAGAGATGCCGTGGGGTTGGCGAAGTGATTTGTGCTCCCAATCCGTCATCCCAGCGAAGGCTGGGATCCCTCTTTTCTTCCTTCGCTGCGTTCAAAGGCAGTGAGATGCCAGCCTTCGCTGGCATGACGATGTATCTGGAGTGTTACGCATGAGCCGTGGTCCCTGGCATGTCGCCGTACTGATGGGCGGCTGGTCGGCGGAGCGGCCGGTGTCGCTGTCGAGCGGCGAGGGCGTTGCCAAGGCGCTGGAATCGCGTGGGCATCGGGTCACGCGGATCGACATGGATCGCGACGTTGCCGCGCGCCTGACCGAAACCGGGGCGGACGTGGTGTTCAACGCGCTGCATGGCGTGCCGGGCGAGGATGGCACGGTGCAGGGCATGATGGACCTGATGGGCCTCACCTACACCCATAGCGGCCTTGCCACATCGGTCATCGCGATCGACAAGCAGCTGACCAAGCAGGCGCTGGTGCCGCACGGTATCCCCATGCCCGGCGGCCATATCGTGACGAGCGAGAGCCTGTACGCCGGCGATCCGCTGCCGCGCCCCTATGTTCTGAAGCCCGTCAATGAGGGCAGCTCGGTCGGCGTCGCGATCGTCACGGCCGAGGGCAATTATGGCAATCCCATCGCCCGTGACAGCGTCGGCCCCTGGCAGGAATTTCCCGAGCTTCTGGCCGAACCCTATATTCGCGGGCGCGAGCTGACCACCGCCGTGCTGGGCGATGAGGCGCTGCTCGTTACCGAGCTGCGCCCCAAGAGCGGCTTCTATGATTTCGACGCCAAATATACCGACGGCATGACCGAACATGTCTGCCCGGCGGAGATACCGGACGAGATCACGCAGGCATGCAAGGCGATCGCGCTCCAGGCGCACCAGTTGCTTGGCTGCAAGGGCGCGTCGCGCTCCGACTTCCGCTGGGACGACAGCCAGGGCGTCGAGGGGCTTTACCTGCTGGAGGTCAATACCCAGCCGGGCATGACCCCCTTGAGCCTGGTGCCGGAACAGGCGAAAAAGCTGAGTATCGAATATGCCGAGCTGGTCGAGCGGATCTGCGAGGAAGCATTGACGAGGGGGCCGAACATGGGGGCTGGCAATGGCTGAGGCACGGATCCGGCGCGGCGGCACGGCGCGGCTGAGCACGGCGCGGGGCAAGGTGCGCGCCAAGGCCGGATCGGGCCGTGGCCGCCAGCTCAAGCGCCAGTCCTCCTTCGATCGGTTGCTCGAACTGCTGCCGATCAGCGAGGATACGCTGCAGAAGCTGGCGACCTGGGCGATCTTCGCGATCTTCGGTGGTATATTGATCGCCATCGCCATCTATGCGGGGCTGCCCGACATGGCGCGCCAGCAGGCGGCAAGCCTGGCCGCGCGCGCCGGTTTCGAGGTGGAGAAGGTCGAGGTGCGCGGCGTCGAGCGCATGGACGAGATGCCGGTCTATAATATCGCGCTCGGCCAGGTCGATCGCTCGATGCTCTCGCTCGACCTGCCCAAGGTGCGGCAGGAAATGCTGAAGCTCGGCTGGGTCAAGGATGCGCGCATTTCCCGCCGCCTGCCCGACACGCTGGTCGTCGATATCGTCGAGCGTGATCCGGTCGCGGTGTGGCAGCATGACGGGCAACTGCATCTGATCGACGTGGCGGGCGTGGTGCTGCAATCGGTGTCGGCCGGGGCGATGCCGGACCTGCCGCTGGTGGTCGGCCCCAACGCCAATCTCCAGACCGCTGGCCTCAACAAGCTGATGGAAAGCGCGCCTGCCTTGAAGCCGATGCTGGCTGGTGCGACCTGGGTCGGAAACCGTCGCTGGGATCTGCGCTTTCAGTCTGGGGAGACGCTGTCGCTGCCTGAGGGGGAACAGACATCGGCGGCCGCGCTGGTGAATTTCGCGCGCATGGATGGCGTCAACCGGTTGCTCGGCCGGGGCATCGTCAAGTTCGACATGCGCGATCCCGATCGTTTCGTGCTGCGTCTGCCGCAGGGCCAGACCAGCGATAAGCCGGCAGCGGCGGACGCCAAGGCGGAAAAGACCGCAAGTGCGCCTGCCGCGGGCGAGGAAGGCTAAGTCATGGCACAGCCCAAGGTCGAAAAGCTCATCACCGCGATCGATATCGGATCGTGGAAGGTGTCCGCGCTGATCGCGGGGCGTACCGATACGGGTGAGCTGGCGATCCTGGGCACCGGCCAGCGCGAAAGCCGGGGCGTGCGCCGCGGCTTCATCGCCGACATGGAACGCACCGAACTGGCCGTGCGCGAGACGGTGGAACAGGCCGAGCGTGTCGCCGGCACCAATATCGAGGATGTCTGGGTCAGCTTCTCGGGTGGCAGCCTGGTCAGCGACGTCGTCACGGTCGAGCGCGACATGGGCGGCTATCGCGTCGAGCAGCCGGACATCGACGATCTGTTGACCACCGGCCAGCAGGGTATCGACCCCGATGGCCGCATCATCCTGCATGCGCAGCCGACCTGCTTTACCATCAATGGCAAGGTGCCGGTGAAGAAGCCGCTTGGCATGCATGCCGATCTGCTGGGCGTCGATATCCATGTGGTGCTGGCGGATGGCGCGCCGCTCGCCAATCTCGACCTGTGCGTGCGTGGCGCCTATCTGAACGTCAATTCGATCGTCGCTTCGCCGATCGCCACGGGCCTCGCCTGCCTGTCGGAAGAGGAACGCGACCTGGGCGTGGCGCTGGTCGAGATGGGGGCAGGGGTCACCAATGTATCGCTCTATGCCGGCGGCATGCTGGTGGGGCTGCATTCGATCCCGATGGGTGCGTCCGACATTACCGATGATATCGCTTCGGCCTTCGGCATTCGCCGCAGCCAGGCGGAGCGGATCAAATGCTTCTATGGTTCAGCGATGCAGAACCGCCGCGACTTCCGCGAGATGATCGAGATCGCGACGCCCCATGGCGATGTCGCCATTCCGGGGCAGAGCGCCGGCCCCAATGCAGAGGGCGGCAAGATCACCCGCGCGGCGCTGGTCGGCGTCATTTGCGAACGACTGAACCAGATCATGGCGGAAGTGAATGCGGCGCTGGCCGGCATGGGCTTCAACAGCACCGGGCGTCAGGTCGTGCTGACCGGCGGTGGCGCGGAGATGAAGGGCATTGCCGACTATGCGCAAGGCGCACTGGGGCGTGCGGTGCGGGTCGGTCGCCCGCGCGGCTTGTCAGCCATGCCCGAAGCGCATAGTGGCCCGGCCTTCGCTACTTTGGCCGGATTGGCGCTTTACGGCGCTTCAAACCCGGTTGATCTTAGGGCGATGGCGCCTGCGCCGCAAACCGTGCATCGTCTGGGCGCCCCGCAATGGTGGCAGCGCATGATGCGGGCGATGCGGACGAATTACTGAGCGAATTTGAACGAAAACGAAAATAGCAGGTGAAATACTCTATTTTCTGGTGTTAACAATTGATGACGGTTGTCACTTCCTGACGAGGAAGCTGAGGGAGCAAAGTATATGAGCATCGAGATCAGCCCGCCGCATGTGGATGAATTGAAGCCACGCATTGCGGTGATAGGCGTTGGCGGTGCAGGCGGTAACGCCATCGCGAACATGATCGCGGCCAGCGTCGAGGGCGTCGACTTCATCGTCGCCAACACCGACGCGCAGGCGCTGAACGCCTCGCCGGCCGAACGGCGCATCCAGCTTGGCCCGCAGATCACCGAGGGTCTGGGCGCCGGTTCGCGCCCCGAAATCGGTCGCGCGGCTGCGGAAGAAACCATCATCACCGTCGAACAGGCGCTGGAAGGCGCCCATATGTGCTTCATCACTGCCGGCATGGGCGGCGGCACCGGCACCGGTGCGGCCCCGGTCATCGCCAAGGCGGCGCGTGAAAAGGGCATCCTGACCGTCGGCGTCGTGACCAAGCCCTTCACCTTCGAGGGCAATCGCCGCATGAAGTCGGCGGAAAGCGGCATCGACGAGCTGCAGAAGCATGTCGACACGCTGATCGTCATCCCGAACCAGAATCTGTTCCTGATCGCCAACCCGAACACGACCTTCAAGGAAGCGTTCCAGATGGCGGACGAGGTGCTGCAGCAGGGCGTGCGCTCGATCACCGACCTGATGATCATGCCGGGCCTCATCAACCTCGACTTCGCCGACGTGCGTTCGGTGATGGGCGAGATGGGGAAGGCGATGATGGGCACCGGCGAAGCGGAAGGCGACGGCCGTGCGCTCCAGGCGGCGGAAAAGGCGATCGCCAACCCGCTGCTCGACGGCGTGTCGATGCGCGGCGCCAAGGGCGTGATCGTGTCGATCGTCGGTGGCGACGACATGCGCCTGATGGAAGTCGACGAAGCGGCCAACCATATCCGCGAACTGGTCGACCCCGATGCGAACATCATCTGGGGCAGCGCCTTCAACGACAATCTGAACGGCAAGATCCGCGTGTCGGTCGTCGCGACCGGCATCGACAATGAAGTCGGCAGCCAGGCCGCACCGCTGACCCAGCCGTTCAGCTTCGCCAGCCGCCCGGCCGTCGCCGTGCCGCAGGCGCCGCGCCCGGCACCGGTGGCCGCACCCGCCCCGGCCGCGCCGGTCGCTGCTGCACCGACCCCGGTCGCCGCGCCTGAGTCCGAAGCGCTGGAACTGGACGTGCCCGAAGCCCCGGCGCCTGCGCCGATCGCTGCGCCTGCCGCCGAAAAGGCGCCGCCGGCCTTCGCACCTGCGCGTCCCGCCGCCGTCTTCTCCGACGAGGATCCCTCGCAGGATGAACTGCTGCTCGGCGCCGAAGCAGCCGAACCGACCGCACCGGAAGCCGCGCCCAAGCCCGCCCAGCCGGCGCCGCGCGTCGCGACCGGTGGCACGCTGTTCGAACGTATGGCCGGCCTGACCCGTGGCAGCGAAAAGGCACCGGGCGCCGAAGAAGGCACGCAGGGTCTGGATATCCCGCGCTTTCTCAACCGCCAGAACAACCAGTAAGGCCAGCGTGCGGGCATAGGCCCGCACCGGCCTGCCAAAGGCGCGCCGTCGGTCGCTTCGGGCGACCCGGCGCGCTTTTTTGTGCAGGTCATTTCCCATTGCTTCCGCGATCCGCTAGACCTTGATCGCTTCGGGCTGAATCAGCCCGAAGCGTGAATCAAGGTCTGAAATCATCGACTAGAGCCTGATTCACGTTATCGGCGGAAGCGCGAAGCGCTTCCCCCTCAAACGATCAGGCTCTAAGGGAGCGATGTGACACGATCTCATCTATGGATTCTCGGCAGCCTGCTTCTTGCCACGGCTGCGCAGGCGCAAACCGACCAGGCCGATCTGGTCCGGCCCTCGGGCGCCGCAGACCTCAACAATAATCTGGCGAAACTGGCCACCAATCCGCGGGATTTCAACGCGTTGGTGGGGGCGGGCGAAGCCGCGCTGGAGCTGGACGATGCCCGCGCGGCCGCCGGTTTCTTTGCCCGCGCCGACGCGATCCAGCCCAATAATGGACGCACCAAGGCGGGCCTGGGCCGGGTCATGCTGAAGATGCAGAACCCGGCCGAAGCGCTGCGCCTGTTCGACCAGGCGACCCGTGCCGGCTATCCCGAAGCGACCATCCAGGGCGACCGTGGCCTTGCGCGCGACATGACCGGCGACCAGGCCGGGGCGCAGCGCGATTATCATGCCGCCCTGCAACGCACCCCGGACGATGCCGAACTGGTGCGCCGCTATGCCGCCTCGCTCGGTATTTCGGGGCAGGTGGATGCCGCCGACAAGGTGTTGCAGCCGCTGCTCTACAAGAGCGACCGGGCCGCCTGGCGCTATAATGCCTTCATCCTGGCGATGAACAACCGCCAGGCCGAGGCCAAGAAGGTGGTCGACCAGACCATGCCGGCCCAGCTGGCGAGCGCCATCACCCCCTATATGCAGAAAATGCCCTATCTGACGGCGGCGCAGAAGGCGGCCGCGGTCCATTTCGGCCATTTCCCGCAGGTGGTCGCAACCAGCATCACGCCGATCGTGCCGACCCCGCCGGCGCCGGGCGTCCAGCTGGCGTCGCGCGACGCCGCACCCGCCGCCGCCGCGTCGACCGCGCCGGCCCAGGGGGATCGCCGTACGACCCGCAACGGCAGTGGCCGGCAGCGCGGCACGTCGCTGGCCCGCGCGCCGCTCGGCACGCCCGCCGCCCGCCAGCCTGCTGCCAGCCAGCCTACTGCCAGCCAGCCTACTGCCAGCCAGCCTGCCGCCAGCCAGCCCGCGCCGACACAGAGCGGGACGCAGCTTGCCGCACAAGCCACGCAGCCTGCTGCCCCCACGCCGACGCCGACGCCGACGCCTGCACCCGCAACGGTCCAGCCGCTGCCCGCCGACACGCGCGGCCGCCAGCCGATCGTCCAGCCGACGCCGAGCCAGAGCGCCCGTTCGGAGATGGTGCAGCCGGTGCCCGGTCAGGCGACAGCGCCTGCGCCGACCCCGGCACCAACGCCTGCCCCGGTCCGCAGCGCATCGGCCGATGTGCAGGGGCCGCCTGCGCCGGGCCTCGATGCGCTGGATGGCGGCGCGCCGCGCTCCACCGCGCCGGCGCCGACCACCGGCCAGCCGAGCGCCGCCTCGCAGCTCAATTCGAGCGCGCTTGCCCAGGCGTCGAGCGTGACCCCGCCCGCGCCGCAGGGCACGCCGCCTGCAGAGACGCCATCGGCGCCGGTCGCCACCCAATTTACGCCGCCGGCCGACAGCGCTGCGCCGCAGCCGGCGCCGGAGGCGACGCGCAGTCTGGCCGACATCATCCACGCCATCGACGTGCCCGACAGCGAACGCCGCTCGAACGTGGTCGCGGTCGACTTAGCCGAGGTCGAGAAGCTGCAGGCTGCCCGCCGCGCCGCTGCGCGCCAGGCGGAGGCGGACAAGGCGAAGAAGGCGGCCGCCGCCAAGGCCAAGGCGGAAGCCGATGCCAAGGCGAAGAAGGAAGCCGAGGAAAAGAAGCGACTGGCCGCCAACCCCGCGCGCAACTGGGTGCAGATCGGCACCGGGCAGAAGAGCGCGCTGGCCTTCACCTTCAAGCGCTTGCAGGGCAAATATGACGCGGTCGCGCCGCAGGATGGCTGGAGCGCAAGCTGGGGCCAGACCTCGCGCCTGCTGATCGGTCCCTTTGCCAGCTTCACCCGCGCCAGGGCGGTCGAGGCGGACCTCAAAAAGGCTGGCGCCGACGCCTTCGCCTGGCAGAGCGACGCGGGCGAGGTGGTCGAAAAGCTGGGCAGCAAATAAGGGGTTCGCATGACGATGCTCGCATCCTACGCCTCTCAGCCCGACCAGAGCCGGGGGCGGCTCCATGCCGAACCGGGCGGCGAGATGCGCGGCCCGCGCGACGTGTTTCAGCGCGACCGCGACCGCATCATCCATTCGATCTCCTTCCGCCGGCTGCGGCACAAGACGCAGGTGTTCGTGTCGCCCGACGGCGATCATTATCGCGTGCGCATGACCCACAGTCTGGAGGTGGCGCAGATCGGCCGCGCCATCGCCCGCACGCTTGCCCTCAACGAGGATCTGACCGAGGCGCTGTGCCTGGCCCATGATATCGGCCATCCGCCCTTCGGCCATGCCGGCGAGGATGCGCTGGAGGCGGCGCTGGAGGATCATGGCGGCTTCGATCATAATGCGCATACGCTGCGCACGCTGATGCTGCTGGATTCGCCCTATCCGCGCTTTCGCGGCCTCAACCTCAGCTGGGAAATGCTGGAGGGGCTGGCCAAGCATAATGGGCCGGTGACCAGGCCCGGCTGGGCGATGCGCGAACTGGACGCGCTGTTCCCGCTCGACCTTGCCAGCCATGCCTCGCTGGAGGCGCAGCTGGCGGCGCTGTCGGACGATATCGCCTATGACAATCACGACATTGACGATGGGCTGCGCGCCGGGCTGCTGAGCCTGGAGCAGCTTTTGACGGTGCCGCTGGTGCGCCATTGCTGGGATCGGGTGACTACCCGCTATCCCGATGTGCCGCAGGATCGCCTGCTGCGCGAACTGGTGCGCGAACAGATTGGCGTGATGGCTAATGATCTGCTCACCACCACCCGTGCCAATATCGCGGCCGCCGGGGTGGAGACGGTCGCCGATGTCCGCGCGCTGGGCCGCACGCTGGTCGCCTTCTCGCCCGAACTGGCGGCGCAGGAGCGGGAACTGAAGCGCTTCATGTATGCGACCCTCTATCATCATCCCGACCAGCTGGCTGCCGCCGACCGGGCGCGGGTGATCGTGATGGACCTGTTCCGCGCCTATCTGGCCGATCCCGCGCTGATGCCGCCAGAATGGCGCGACGAGTGCGCGCTGGAGGAACCGACCCGCAGCCGCCACATCGCCGACTTCATCGCCGGCATGACCGATCGCTATGCCGAAAAGCGGCATGCCGAAATTTGTGGCGCACTGGTCTAAGCGCGAGCGGCCGCCTCCGACGCGACAGTTGAAAGTTCACAGCGTCGTTGCACGCGCATTCTGGCGTGTTTGCACGGCCCACGCGCCTGCGACGCGCCGCCTGGATCATGTCGACGCGCCTATGACGCCTCTCCCGCGCGACACCGACGCGACAATGAGGCGACAGCCAGGCGACAGCGAAGCGACGCCAGTGGGGCTTTGCGGGAGATAAGGCGGAAAGGGCAGGGGACTGTTCCATCGCGCAGAATAGATCAGAGAAAGGCCGAGTAGGAAAGGGCACGGGCGATCAGGGCTCTGGCCGCTGACGACCATTTTTTGCCGTTTAGACTACCGCCAGTTGTTCGCGATTGCGGACATTCTGTTCACCGCTAAAGTGCAACCATGAGCATCATCAGGCCTTCGCGCGACATATGGCTGATGCTAGGCATGCTTAGCGCAGCCAGCGCCTTCTTTCGCTATGTCGGCCTGTCACCCATCGTATATACTATCTGCTATGTGCTTCTTGCCTTGTTGGGCCTTGGGACCGCGACCTATCTCACGTTCCAAGCGCGACGGTCAGTCCGCGTCGACAGCAGTTCTTTCATTGCGACCCTAGCGCCAGTTCTACTGCTGTTTATCGATCTTCCAAGCAAATGGCGCATCATCTGCCTCTTGGTAATTACGCTGGTTGCGATGCTGGAGTGGAGATCACGCCTTCCGGGAGGCAGCATCAGGTAACGACCACAGTTCGGCTTTTGTCGCGGCTATGAGCGTCCCCAAGAGCAGAAAATTATCCAAAGGCCGCAAGCAAATTGCTCAGAATTTAACGCATAAAAAATTGGATGAGCCGAAGCATTAGTAATGGAAATGGAGCAAGTACAAATGCCCATGCCATCAACCAAAATGCTATAGATATGAGGTCAACATTGGCCGGCGGACCTATAAAGACGTTTAGAATGCCACCAGAAAATCTAATTCCAAGCAAAAATAATACAACGGAAACAAAGCCCCATATCAACAGGAGAGGCATGGATATTTTATTAAAAAGCATTTCCTTGTTCCCGTGATCCGGTCCGCGTCGTGATAGGCCTAGACCAAAAGCAGACCGTCTCAAACCCACCCAACTCCGCCAACGGAAACGCTGCGTTGGCGTTCCGCCGGCTGGTCCGGTCGTCGCGCGGGCTTTATCTCTCTGCCCATGACACTGCATCCCCAGATCGCGGCCTTTGCCGCCCAGCTTGACGATCTTTCCCGCCTGCTGCGGGCGCAGGGCGCGCGGCCCTGGGCGGATCGGATCGACCTCATCCAGCGCGCCGTGGCGGACTCCAACTATGCCGGCGTCACCCGCTTCCTGGAGATGTTCGAGGGAGAGGCGGGCTTTGCCGACCTGACCCTCTCGGACGACGCTTCCGATGTGAGGCTATCCGAATGCCGGGCGGCGGCCCTCGCCATGGCGCAGCGGCTGGCCCGCGAAGAAGGCTGATCCGGCTCTAAGCTGCACCCTGCGACATTTGCCCGATTGACGCCGCCCGCGCTTTGGGCAAATGCGTGGGGCGTCTCCGGTGCCGAGGATTCGGCAGCGGGCACGATGCGGGAGAGCATGGGCGCCTTTCAGGCTTGAGCCCGTCGCCGAAGGAGCAACCGCCCCGGAATCTCTCAGGCCAAAGGACCGCATCGCGCGTAGATACTCTGGAAAGCGGATGGCCCCGTGCCGTCCCACCGAAGGGGTAAGCCAGCCGGCCCCAAGCCGCTGGTCAAAGCTCTCAGGTTCCGTGACAGAGGGGGTGGCATGCCGGAAGCGCCGATTCGTCGGCTGCGCTGGCCTGTCGCCGCATCCCTCCTACGGAAAGGTCTTGCCATGACCGCCACTGACGACGTCGCCGCCCTCGAAGCGGAACTGCCCCTCGAAGCCCTGCCGCTGGACGCCTGGCACCGTGCCAAGGGCGCGCGCATGGTCGGCTTCGCCGGCTATCATATGCCGATCCAGTATGAAGGCATCATGGCGGAACATAGCTGGACCCGCGAACATGCCGGCCTGTTCGACGTCAGCCATATGGGTCAGCTCACCTTTTCCGACGAGACCGGCGGCGCCAGCGTCGATGCCGCGCTCGAAACCCTCCTGCCCAGCGACATCAAGGGGCTGAAGCCCTTCCGCCAGCGCTATTCGATGCTGCTGGACGCGGAAGGCGGCATCCTCGACGACCTGATGGTCTCGCGTCCCGGCGACGGTGCATTCGAAGGCGCGGCGATCTACATGGTCGTCAATGGCGCGACCAAATATGACGATATCGGCTGGATGATCGAGCATCTGCCCGACGACGTCACCATGAACCATATGGCCGACCAGGCGCTGCTGGCGCTGCAGGGCCCCGAAGCGGGCGAGGCAATGGCCGCGCTCATCCCGGAAACCGCCGACCTCATCTTCATGCAGTCCGGTCCCTTCACCTGGCGCGGCGTGCCGCTGTGGATCAGCCGGTCTGGCTATACCGGCGAGGATGGCTTTGAAATCAGCGTGCCGGGCGATTCCGTCGCGCTGCTGGCCGATGCGCTGTGCGCACTGCCGCAGGTCAAGCCGATCGGCCTTGGCGCGCGTGACTCGCTGCGTCTGGAAGCCGGCCTGCCGCTCTATGGCCATGACCTGTCGCCCGCCGTCAGCACCATCGGTGCGGACCTGGGCTTTGCCATCCAGAAGCGCCGCCGCGAGGAAGGTGGCTTCATCGGCCATGCCCGCGTGATGAAGGAACTGGCCGAAGGCCCCGGTTCCAAGCGCGTCGGCCTGAAGATCGAAGGCCGCCTGCCGGCCCGCGAAGGCGCGCAAATCTATGCCGGCGATGTGCTGGTGGGCGAAGTCACCTCGGGCGGCTTCGCGCCGAGCGTGGGCGCGCCGATCGCCATGGGCTGGGTCAGCCTGCCTTATTCCGCGCTCGACACCGCGCTGGAGATCGAAGTGCGCGGCAAGCGGATTGCAGCGGCGGTTGCGCCGATGCCGTTCGTTCCGCATCGTTATCGCCGCAAGGCCTGAATTACCGCTTTTCGAGGAGAGCAAGCATGAGCCGCTATTTCACCGACGAACATGAATGGATCGACGTTGCAGGCGACATCGCCACCGTCGGCATCACCGATTATGCGCAGGAACAGCTGGGCGACATCGTGTTCGTCGAACTGCCCGCCGAAGGCACGACCTTCGAAAAGGGCGACGACGCCGCCGTCGTGGAATCGGTCAAGGCCGCGTCCGACGTCTATGCCCCGATCTCGGGCGAAGTCGTCGAAGCCAATGGCGCGCTGGAAGACGAGCCGGCGCTGGTCAACAGCGATGCCGAGGAAGATGGCTGGTTCTTCAAGCTGCGCATCGCCGACGCCAGCGAGCTGGAAGGCCTGATGAACGAAGCCGCTTACAAGAAGTTCGTGGCGAGCCTCTGATCCGATAATCGCCCCTCCCTTTCAAGGGAGGGGTTGGGGTGGGTGGCGAGCGAAGCGAGCCTTGCAACCTGGCCTCAGGCGTTGCCGGCGATTGCTGCGCAATCGCACCCACCCCCGGCCCCTCCCTAAAAGGGAGGGGAGTGGAGAAATACATGCGCTACCTACCCCTTACCGACACCGACCGGCAGGAGATGCTGTCCGTCATCGGCGCCGAGACGATCGACGACCTGTTCATCGACGTGCCCGCCGAAGCCCGCCTGAGCGGCACCATCGCCGGCCTGCCCGATCATGCCAGCGAACTGGCGGTCGAGCGCCACATGGGCGCCCTCGCTCGCAAGAATCTGTCGGCAGGGGAAGCGCCCTTCTTCCTGGGCGCCGGCGCCTACAAGCATCATGTCCCCGCCAGCGTCGATCATCTGATCCAGCGCGGCGAGTTCCTGACCGCCTACACGCCCTATCAGCCGGAAATCGCGCAGGGCACGTTGCAGGTGCTGTTCGAGTTCCAGACCCAGGTTGCCCGCCTGCTGGGCGTCGATGTCGCCAACGCCTCCATGTATGACGGCTCGACCGCCTGCTGGGAAGCGATCGGCATGGCCCGCCGCATCACCAAGCGCGGCAAGGCTTTGCTGTCGTCCGGCCTGCACCCCCATTATGTCTCGGTCGCCAACACCATGGCGAAGTTCACCGGCGACGCGCTGGTGCATCAGGCGCCGACGCTGGACGCCGCGACCGATATCGACGCGCTGATCGCATCGATCGACAAGGACACGTCCTGCGTCGTCGTGCAATATCCCGACATTCTCGGCCGCATCGCCGACCTGACGCCGCTGGCCGAAGCGGCGCACGCCGCTGGCGCGCTGCTGGTCGCGGTCGTGACGGAACCCGTCGCTCTGGGCGCGATCAAGGCACCGGGCCATATGGGCGCGGACATCGTCGTGGGCGAAGGCCAGTCGATCGGCGTCGGCCTGCAATTTGGCGGTCCCTATCTCGGCCTGTTCGGCTGCAAGCAGAAATATGTCCGCCAGATGCCGGGCCGCCTGTGCGGCGAGACGGTCGACGCGGCCGGCAAGCGCGGCTTCGTGCTGACGCTTTCCACTCGCGAGCAGCATATCCGCCGCGAAAAGGCGACGTCGAACATCTGCACCAACTCGGGCCTGTGCGCGCTGGCGTTCAGCATCCACATGACCCTGCTGGGCGAGAAGGGCCTGCGAGAACTGGCGACCCTGAACCACGGCCTGGCCGTGCAGGCTGCCGATCGCCTCGCCAAGGTGCCGGGCGTGACGCTGCTCAACGACGGCTTCTTCAACGAATTCACGCTGGTCCTGACCAAGGACGCGCGCGACGTCGTCCGCAACCTCGCCGACAAGGGCGTGCTGGCCGGCGTCTCGCTCGGCCGCCTGTTCCCGGACGCGCCGGAGATCGGCAACGGCCTGGTCGTCGCCGTGACGGAAACCGTCACGCCGGAGGATATCGAAACGCTTGCCGCAGCGCTTGAGGAGGAACTGGCATGACCATGTTGAAGGAAGGTCGCCCGACCACCCCGCAGGCCGTCGCGCAGGAGCATATGGCCCCGGAAACCGCCACCGGCAATCGCGCCCTGATGCTGGAGGAAAAGCTGATCTTCGAGATCGGCTCGACCGACACGACCGGCGTGGATTTCGCCGATGCGCCCAAGGTGGCCAGCCGCCTCGGCTCGCTCGCCCGCACCGACAGCATCGGGCTGCCCGGCCTGTCGGAACAGGAAACGGTGCGCCATTACACCCGCCTGTCGCGCCAGAACTACGCCATCGACCTTGGCCTGTTCCCGCTTGGCAGCTGCACCATGAAGCACAACCCGCGCCTCAACGAAAAGGTCGCGCGGATGCCCGGTTTCGCCGACATCCACCCGCTGCAGCCGCAGTCGACGGTGCAGGGCGCGCTGGCGGTCATCCATGAACTGGCCGCCTGGCTGGTGACGCTGACCGGCATGCACTCGGTCGCCATGTCGCCCAAGGCGGGCGCCCATGGCGAACTGTGCGGCCTGCTGGCGATCCGCGCCGCGCTCGAAGCCCGTGGCGACGCGCGCAGCGTCATCCTGGTGCCCGAAAGCGCCCATGGCACCAACCCGGCGACGGCCGCCTTCTGCGGCTACAAGGTCGAGGATATCCCGGCGACCCCGGATGGCCGCGTTGACCTGGAAGCCTTGAAGGCCCGTCTGGGACCGGACGTTGCGGCGGTGATGATCACCAACCCCAACACCTGCGGCCTGTTCGAGCGCGACATGAAGACCATCTCCGACGCGGTCCATGCCGCCGGGGCCTTCGTCTATTGCGACGGCGCGAACTTCAACGCCATTGTCGGCCGGGTCCGCCCCGGCGACCTGGGCGTCGACGCGATGCACATCAACCTGCACAAGACCTTCTCGACGCCCCATGGCGGCGGTGGTCCGGGTTCGGGTCCGGTGGTGCTGTCGGAAGCGCTCACGCCCTTCGCGCCGCTCCCCTTCGTGGAAAAGCAGGCCGACAAGTTCGTGCTGGTCGAAGAGGAAACGGCGGAGGATCACCACGCCCAGACCTTTGGCCGGATGGTCGCCTTCCATGGCCAGATGGGCATGTTCACCCGCGCGCTGACCTATATCCTCAGCCACGGCGCCGACGGCCTGCGCCAGGTCGCGAGCGATGCGGTGCTGAACGCCAATTACATCCTGCGCAGCCTAGATGACGTGCTCGACGCGCCCTTCGGTGCGGCTGGCCCGTGCATGCATGAGGCACTGTTCAGCGACAAGGGGCTGGCCGAAGGCTTCACGACGCTGGATATCGCCAAGGGCCTGATCGACGAAGGCTTCCACCCGATGACCATGTATTTCCCGCTGGTCGTCCATGGCGCGATGCTGGTCGAACCGACCGAGACGGAAAGCAAGGCGGCGCTCGATCAGTTCATCATGGCGCTGCGGAGCCTCGCCGAACGGGCCAAGGCGGGTGACGAGGCGCTGAAGGGCGCGCCCTATCACGCCCCGCGCCGTCGCCTCGACGAGACGCTGGCCGCGCGCAAGCCGGTGCTGACCTGGTCCGAGCCGGACCTGGCGGTCGCCGCCGAATAAGCCGGAAGCAAAGGGCGGTGGAGGATCTCCACCGCCCTTTTTGCATCGGTCGGCCACAGACAAGGATTTGTCCATGACACAGGATGCCCCCGCACCCTGGACGCCGCAGGGCGACGGCCCCGATCCGCGCCGCCATGCCCCCGCGACGCTGCGCAACCGCGATGCGATTGCGGCTGTCCTGCGGAACGAACTGCCCGATGCCGGACTGGTGCTGGAAGTGGCGAGCGGCAGCGGCGAACATATAGTCCACTTCGCTGTCACGTTCCCCGCGCTCGATTGGCAGCCCAGTGATCCCGATCCCGCCGCGCTGGCTTCGATCGCGGCGCTGCGCGGCGACGCCAATCTGCCCAATCTGCGCACGCCGCTGCTGATCGACGCGGCGGGCGCCGACTGGCCGATCGATGCGGCCGACGCGCTCCTGTGCATCAACATGCAGTCTAACAGTTGTGGGGAAGAAAAATCAGTAGGTTATGTTGCCTGTTTATGTATCAACATGATCCATATAAGCGAATGGGCAGCAACAGTAGGACTATTCAGGGGATGCGAGAGGCTGCTGCCATCTGCGGCACCGCTGATCCTTTATGGCCCGTATCTGGAAGATGGTGTCGAAATTGCGCCGTCGAATTTGGCCTTTGATCGCTCATTGATGGAGCGTAACCCGAAGTGGGCCATTCGTAACGTGTCTGACATAGATAAGGTCGCTGTTGAGTTTGGATTCAAACGGGTCCGGCGGGTTGAAATGCCAGCTAACAATCTGATGCTGATCTACCATCACGACCAAGATATCTGAAAACCGACCATTTCTTGCCGTTTATGCTGCTTGCAGCGCTCCCCAGAAGCAGACACATATGCCGTCGAGCGAAAGAATTGGCCATCCGATGAGCGAAGACCTGCGTAACTCTCTATTTTTGTGGTTCAACGGCTTGGCTTTTGCTGCCTTGCTTTGGGCGGGGCTCCATTTTAGCCCGTTGCAGGGGGTTAAGCGCGATTGGATGAATTTGGGCGGAGGGCTGCTCTGCTTGTTTAATTTAGGTTGGCTGTGCTGGGGGCTTTGGCGACGCCGGGCATCCCCCCAATAGCCCAAGCCGCCCTTCGTAGATTTCTCTGTCAGGTATTGGCTTGAAACAGGGTGGAAGCCGCCGGTCCGCTTCTCACCCAAAAGTGCTGCTCCACTCAGAGTGACCGTGGCGTAGTGGTTAACCATGAACATGGTGCATATCAGCCCCTGGGGCGCTACGCTGGGGCTGCTGGCGCGTGGCGCGCAATTGCTGGCGCCGGGCGCGCCGCTGATCCTCTATGGCCCCTATGTCGAGGATGATGTGCCGACCGCCTCCTCCAATCTGGCGTTCGACCTGTCGCTGAAGGATCGCAACCCGCAATGGGGCCTGCGGACCTTGACCGATGTCGACCGTGCGGCGGCCGATGTCGGGTTGGAACGCACCCGGCGGGTGGCGATGCCGGCCAATAATCTGATGCTGGTCTATCGTCGGGGATAGGGCGCTGATGGTCGTGCGCGCATGATCCGCGCAAGATGCTTCCACCCGGCGGGATCTGGCTCTAAAGCGCTTGGCGATGACCAACAGCCTGTTCTCGCTTGTCGCTGCTGAACTGTCCGCGCCGGCCGATCCGCGCGCGGCCGCCATGGCCGGGGCGCTGGCGGCGAAATATCCCGGCGCGGCACGGGCGGTGCTCTTCTACGGCTCCTGCCTGCGCGAGGCCAATCTCGACGGGCTGATGCTCGATTTCTACCTGATCGTCTCCGATTATGAGGCGGCCTATGGCAAGGGCTGGCTGGCGCGCGCCAACCGGGCGATCCCGCCCAATGTCTTTCCGTTCGAACATGGCGGCCTGATCGCCAAATATGCCGTGCTGTCGGAGGCCGACTTTGCCCGGCTGAACAGCATGAAGGCCGACAATGTCTCGGTCTGGGCGCGCTTTGCCCAACCGTCGCGGCTGCTATGGTCGGCGGATGATCTGGCGCGCCAGCGCGCGCTGGCGGCGGTGGCGCAGGCCGCGCCGACCCTGTTGTCGCTGGCCCGGCCGATGGCGGACGGGCATGGGGATGACCCGATCCAGCTGTGGAAGACCGGCTTCACCCTCACCTATAATGCCGAATTGCGGGCGGAGAAGACGGGGCGTTCGCTCTCGATCGTCGATGCCGATCCTGAGCGCTATCGCCGTTTCGGCGCGGCGGCGCTGGCCGAGGGGCTGCCGCCGTCGCCCGACCATGCGGACAAGCTGTGGCGCGGGCTGCAGCGACGCGGCAAATATCTGTCGGTGATGCGCCTCGCCAAGGCGAGCTTCACCTATGCCGGCGGGATCGATTATCTGGCGTGGAAGATCAACCGCCATGCCGGCACCGCAATCGAGATCAAGCCCTGGCAGCGGCGCTGGCCGCTGCTGGGCGCGGTCACTCTGCTGCCGCGGCTGTTCCTGGGTGGTTCGATCCGCTGAGCGCGTTCGACAGCGCAAGGCCCAGGGCATTGAGCGTGTAGGGCTTGCGCAGCACTTCATGCCCCCGGAAATCGTCGCTGTCGGTCGCATCGCCGGTGAAGCCGGTGACGAACAGCACCGGCAGATGGCGCATATGGGCGGGCAGGGTGCGGATCATTTCCGGCCCGGTCATGTCGGGCATCAGCACGTCGCTCATGATGAGGCCAATATCGGCATTGTTGCTGAGCAGCTTGGCCGCCTTGCTGGGATGGTCGCAGGCGATCGGCAGGTGACCGAGTTCGGCCAGCGCCGCCATCGTCTGGTTGAGCACGCGCGGATCATCCTCTACCACCAGGATGCGGGTAGGGGGATGGAGCGTGTGCAGCTGCTCGCTCGCCGGGGCCTCTGCCGCGGCCTCCTGCTCGGTCAGGATGCGGCGCGGCAGGTAGATATGGACGCTGGTGCCGGTGCCCAGTTCGGACTCGATGCGGATTTCGCCCTGGCTCTGGCGCACGAAGCCAAAAATCTGGCTGAGGCCAAGGCCGGTGCCCTTGCCGACCGGCTTGGTGGTGAAGAAGGGCTCGAACACGCGGGCGGCGACCTCGGCCGTCATGCCGCAGCCATTGTCGGTGACGCAGACGGTGACATAGTCGCCGGCCGGGCATTCGCCGATCTGGTTGGCGGCAAGCTGGGCCTGGCCGGTCGAGATGGTGAGCTTGCCGCGACCCTCCATCGCGTCGCGGGCGTTGACGCACAGGTTGAGGAGGGCATTTTCCATCTGATGCTGGTCGACGAAGATGCGCCAGCCGCTCGCCTTGTGGGCGAAGCTGACGATGATCTGGTCGCCGATCGTGCGGTCGACCAGGTCGGCCATGCCGCGCAGCAGGCTGTCGGGATCGACCGCATTGGGCAGCAGTGGTTCGGACCGGGCAAAGGCAAGCAGGCGGCGGGTCAGCGCGGCGGCGCGGTTGGCGCCCTCCATCGCATTGTCGAGATGATGGCCGGCCTCGGCCGGTTTCAGCCGCAGCTTGCGCTTGGCCAGTTCCAGCCCGCCGACGACGACCGCCAGCATATTGTTGAAGTCATGGGCGATGCCGCCGGTCAACTGGCCGACCGCGTCCATCTTCTGCATCTGGCGCAGATTATCCTCTGCGGCGGCGCGTTCGGCGGATTCGCGCTTCAACTGCTCATAGGCGTCCGACAATTCGCTGGTGCGGGCGGAAACGGCCTCTTCCAGCCGGTCGGCGCGTTCCGCCTCCATCTCCGCCATGCGGCGCGCGTTGCGCCGTTCGGTATAGGCCGCGTTGACCAGCCACAGCGCGAACAGCACGCAGACCAGCAGGGCGAGGCCGACCATGCGCGACGTCTTGCCGACCAGTTCGGTGCGGTCGCCCGCCAGGCTGACGGCCAGGCTGCGTTCGCGCAGCCGCGCATTTTCGGCCTGGATCACCAGGTCGATCAGCGCCGTCAGTCGCTTGATATCCTGTGATCGCCCGGCCTGATGGAATTGCGCGAGCGCGCCCATCTTCTGGTCATAGGTGGTGCGCAGGCCGATTTCGCTCAGCGTCTTGCCGCGCTGTTCGAAGGCGGCCTGGAGCGCGCGGACATTGCCGCGCTGCCAGTCGGACTTGCGGGTGGCATAGGTCAGCGACTTGAGCTGGCTGGCGGCGGTGCGCCACTGGTCCTGGAACAGCCGGCCGGTGTCGGGGTCTAGGCTGATGACATAGCGGGCCAGCGTCACTTCGGCGCGGGCGGTCTTGGCCTCGAAGGCGCGGGCAAGCGCCATGATTTCCCAACTGCGCTGCTGTTCGGCAAGGGCGCGCTGATGATCGCGCGAGGCGCTGCTGGCGCTGTAGAGCAGGGCGCCGAGCGATCCGATCAGCAATATGCCAAGGACCAGGGGCATGTAGCGCCGCGCCGCGGCGCGCCAGCCCCGGTCCTGTTCATCGATCACTTCGCGTTCCGCCATATACCGTTACACTAACCGAACTATGTTAACCGCGCGAATATGCAGGTTAGATGGTTCCGCTGCTGTAGCAGATTCTATCGCAGGAAATACCCGGTCGATCGTCGGAGTGTCGAAAAGCGCGATCAGTTGATCGCGCCGGTGGCCTTGCCGGCGGTTACGAACATGGCGATGATCTGTTCGACCTGCTCGTCGCTATGTTCGGCGCAGAGCGAGCAGCGCAGCAGGAAGGTGCCGGCCGGGGTTGCCGGCGGGCGCGCCATGTTGACGTAGAGGCCCAGCTCCAGCAGCGTCTGCCACATCGCCACCGCCTGCATCTGGTCGGTCAGGATGACGGCGATGATCGCCGACTGCGGTGTGGCGCTGCCCAGCTTGAAGCCGAGGTCGGACAGGCCCTGGTGCAGGCGCTGGCTGTTCTTCCACAGATGCGCGCGCTTCTCGCCGGCGTGCATCAGCTTGCGGATGCTGGTCGCGGCGGTGGCGACGACGCTGGGCGGCAGCGATGCGGTGAAGACATAGGGACGGCAGACGAGGCGCAGGATCTCGAACTTGGGATGGTTCGAGACGCAGAAGCCACCGACCGTGCCGACCGACTTGGAGAAGGTGCCGACCACGAAGTCGATCTCGCCCTCGACGCCCTGTTCCTCATAGGCGCCACGGCCGTTGGGGCCGAAGAAGCCCATGCCATGGGCTTCGTCGCACAGGATCATGCAATTGGGGTGCTTGCGGATGGCGGCGACCATCTCGGGCAGCGGCGCGACGTCGCCCAGCATCGAATAGACGCCTTCCAGCACGACCAGCTTCAGCGCGTCGGCGGGCAGGCGGCCCAGGCGCTTGTCCAGATCCTCGACGCTGTTGTGGCGGAAGCGGACGATCTCCGCGTTGCCCATGGCGCAGCCATCATAGATGGAGGCATGGCTGTCGGCGTCGAGCACGACATAGTCGCCCTTGCCCGCCAGGGTGGAAATGATGCCCAAGTTCGCCTGATAGCCGGTCGAAAAGACCATGGCTCCGCTCGTGCCGTAAAATTCCTTGAGCGCGTCCTCGACTTCCTTGTGGCCCTGATAGGTGCCGTTGAGGACGCGGCTGCCGGTGGTGCCGGCGCCGAACTCGTCCAGCGCCTTCTTGCCGGCTTCGACTACATCCGGGTCGAAGGTCATGCCCATATAATTATAGGTGCCGAGCAGGATGGTTTCCTTGCCCTTGATGATCGCGCGCGTGGGCGAGAGCACCTGGTCCATGACGATCGCATAGGGATCGCGCACGCCCGTCGCCAGCAGCGCCTCGCGCTCGTTGATCAGCGGATCGAACTTGGAGAAGAGATCGCGGGTTTCGGTGGCGATGGCGGCGTCGGTCATAATATCAATGATCCCAAACCCGTTCGTCCTGAGCGAAGTCGAAGGACGCTGCTGAGCGAAGGCGAAGCATGGAGCCTCGGCTCCGCTCGGCAATGGGCTTCGACTTCGCTCAGCCCGAACGGTAGTTAAAGTGTCAGGCGGCCTTGAGCTTGGCGACCGCGTCGACCAGCTGGCCCACGGTCTCGATCTCGGCCTGCATGTTCATGGTGATGATGATGTCGAACTCGTCCTCGATGGCGGCGACGAAATCCATCACGGTCAGGCTGTCCCATTCCAGGTCGCCGGCAAAGGTGGTGGCTTCGGTCAGCTCGACGCCCTTCTTGTTGAAGGGGGCGATCTGCGCTGCGACGCTGTCGAAAATCTCGCTGCGATCGGTCATTATCTCTTCAATCTTTCCATGAAAGCACGGCTTTTGCCGCCTTGGCTTGCTCTTTGGCAAGCGAATAAGGCGTCAATCGGGCAGCATCTGGGGCAAAATGCCTTGTTCGCGGCGCGCCGTGTCGCGCCGCGCTCTGCTATTCCAGCCCCGAAGGGGCGGGAGGATCAGCGGAAATTGTCGGCGTAGGCCTGAATTTTCAGCGTCTTGGGCGGGGTCGCGATGACGGTGTAGGCGATCTTCTCGCGCTCGGCATAGGCGACGGCGGCGTCCTGCGAGGAGAAGCTGAGCTTCAGCTGCTGCTTGGTGTCGCCCGAGCCGGCCCAGCCGGTCAGCGGATCGGCCTTCTTCGCTTCGGCGGGCGCATATTCCAGCACCCACTTGTGAGTCAGCGCCTTGCCGGACTGGAGGGCGTTCTTCTGGATCTGGTAAATGCGCGCGGTCATCGCGATGAAACTCCGTAAAATCGTCATTGTGCGTTGCACCAGCGGTCGCCGTGAAGTCAAGAGTTGCGGCGCGCATCCGCATTTTTGGTGCGCAATGTGGCATTGGCGCTCGCCGGATCGTCGGGCCAGGGGTGGCGGGGATAGCGACCACGCATTTCCTTGGCCACGTCGCGCCAGTTGCCGGCCCAGAAGCCGGGCAGGTCGCGCGTCGTCTGGATCGGCCGGCCGGCGGGCGATGTGAGCGAAAGGACCAGCGGGATGCGCTGGTTGCCGACGGTCGGATGCTGCGACAGGCCGAACAGCGCCTGCACCCGCAATTCCACGCGCGGGCCACCTTCGGCCGCATAGTCGATCGCATGGGTGGAGCCGGCGGGCGAGCGGAAATCGGGCGGGGCGAGCTGGTCGAGCTGCTGCTTGCCGTCCCAGCCGATCAGCGTTTCGAGCACGCCCGACAGCTGCGAGCGGTCGATGTCGGACAGGCGGCGTTTGCCCGCCAGCAGCGGCGGCAGCCACTCGTCCAGCGTGTCGATCAGCGCCGCGTCGGACAGCGCCTCGATCCCGGCAAAGTCCGCCCGCATCCGCAGCGATTGCGCCGCCTCCGACCAGGGGAGGAGGGCAAGGCCGCCCTGCCGCACGCCATCGACCAGCGCGGCGACCACGGCATCGGGATCGGGCCGGTCATCGGAGCCGGAGGACAGGCGCACCGCGCCCAGCCGGCGCTCCCGCAGTGCCTCGATCCCGCCATTGGCGGGGCGGAACTTCACCGTGCGATGCTCGGCGATGCGCTCGCCGAACAGAGCGATCACCTCCGCCTCGCCGATCGGGGCGGCCGACAGGATGCGCGCGCCGGCGGCGCTGCCCTGCACTTCGCCCACCGCCAGCCAGGCTTCGCTGGCCAATGGCGAGAGTGGATCGAGCCGGAAGCCGCGCCCGCCCACGCTGGCCCAGTCCGCGCCATCGGCGGAGCGGCGCTTGGCGACGCGATCGGGAAAGGCAAGGGCGAGGCAGAGGCCGACATCGTGCAGTCCACCCTCTGCGGGCGGGCGGGCATCGACCAGCCTGGCCCAGCGCTTCGCCAATCCCCGTCCGGCCTCGGCCCGCTTGCCGCCTTCGCGGCGCCAGCGCTGGAGCCGCAAAGTGAGGTCGGTATCCTGCCCGCCAAGGCCGCGTTCGCCCAGCAATACTGCGATCTCGGCGGCGGTGCGGGCGAGGCCGCGCTCGCCGGCACGCACCAGCATATGGGCGATACGCGGCGCCAGCGGCAGGGTGGCCAGCGCCTTGCCATGGGCCGTGATGCGGCCGTCGGCGTCGAGCGCCTCCAGGGCGGTCAGTCGCTTGGCGGCCTCGGCCACGGCGGCGGCGGGCGGCGCGTCGAGCCAGCGCAGGCTGGCCGGGTCGCTCACGCCCCAGAGCGCGCAGTCGAGCAGCAGGCTGGACAAGTCGCTTTCCAATATTTCGGGCGGGTCGAAGGGCGGCATGCCCGCCGTCGCGGCGGCTTCCCACAGGCGATAGGCGACGCCGGGGCGCTGGCGCGCGGCACGGCCGGCGCGCTGGGTGGCCGACGCCTGGCTGGCGCGTTCGGTGACGAGGCGGGTGACGCCGGCGGCGCGGTCATAGCGCGGGCGCCGGGCAAGGCCGCTGTCGACGACGATGCGCACGCCATCGATGGTCAGGCTGGTTTCGGCAATCGAGGTGGCGAGGATCACCTTGCGCCGCCCTTCGCGCGAGGGGCGGATGGCCGCGCGCTGAGCCGCCGGATCGAGCGAGCCGTGCAACATGTGGACCTCGAACGCGCCACCCTCGATCCGTTCGGCGGTGCGCTCGATTTCCCGGACGCCGGGCAGGAAGGCGAGCAGGTCGCCTTCGGCCTCCTCTTCCAGCGCGCGGCGGATGGCCGCGGCCATCTCATCCTCGATCCGCTTTTCGGCATGGCGGCCGATATGGCGTAGTTCGAGCGGCTGGATCTTGCCCTCGCTCTCGATGACGGGCGCGCCATCGAGCAAGGTGGAGAAACGCGCGCCGTCGAGCGTGGCCGACATCGGCAGGATGCGCAGGTCCGGGCGCAGCGCCGCCTGCGCGTCGAGCGCCAGCGCCAGGCCGAAATCGCTGTCCAGGCTGCGCTCATGTACTTCATCGAACAGCACTGCGGACACGCCGGCCAGTTCGGGATCATCCTGGATGCGGCGGACGAAAATGCCCTCGGTCAGCACCAGCAGCCGCGTCTTCGCGCTGACCTTGCTGTCCATCCGCGTCGCATAGCCGACCGTGCCGCCGGGCTGCTCGCCCAGCATCTCGGCAATGCGCTCGGCTGCGGCGCGCGCGGCGAGGCGGCGGGGGGAGAGCAGCAGCACCTGCCCCTCGCACCAGGACTGGTCGAGCAGGGTGGGGGCCACCGCTGTCGTCTTGCCCGCGCCCGGCGGCGCCACCAGCACGGCATTGCTGCCGCGCGCCAAGGCGGCGAGCAGGTCGGGCAGGACGGCATGGATCGGCAGGGCAGGGGCGGTCATGATCCGCCCCCTCTCGCGCCAATCAGGGCCGAGCGCAAGGCGCGCTGGGCAGAAACGGCGATGCCCGAAGCCGTGCGGCTCCGGGCATTGCGTCTATTCCGGCGATGGTGCGCGAGGGTCAGTCGTGGCCCTTGCTCATGAACTGTTCGACGACGTTGGACATGTCGAAGCTCTTGCCGCCCTGGACTGGCGGATATTGGGCGAGGGTCGTCAGATGTTCGGTCATCAACGCGCCGAGCGGCCCGGTCTGCCACGCCACCTTCTGGAGCAGATGGCCGTAGGAGTCGCTGTTGTCATAGCTTTCGAACGGATCCATGCGGATGTTGAAGACCATCGGCTTTGAGCGGCCGACCATGGTGCCGTAATAATCCTCGTTGGTCGAGAAATGCCATTTCCAGGGACCCATGCGCAGCGCGGTGAGCCGGGATTCATTATAATGGAACACATGGTTCCGCGCCGAATCCTCGGCCTTGCCGGTCCAGTAGTCGAGGTTGTTGACGCCATCGATATACTGGCTCTTCTCCTTGAGAACCTTCTCGTTCACGTCCGTGACGCCGGCGGCGACGGCGAGGGTGGTGAACATGTCCTGATGGCACTGGATGCCGTTCTTGAGCTGCAGCGGTTCGATCACGCCGGGCCATTTCAGCATCGAGATCACACGGACGCCGCCTTCATAGGTGGTCATCTTCTCGCCGCGCCAGGGTGTGGTCGCGCCATGCGGCCAGGAGGAATGTTCCGGGCCATTGTCGGTCGAATACCAGACGATGGTATCCTCCTCCAGCCCGCTTTCCTTCAGCCAGTCGAGCACGATGCCGATATCATGGTCATGCTGCAGCATGCCCGAGCCGTGCAGGTCGGCGTCCGACGTGTATTTTTCCGCCGCATAGCGCCATTTGTCGTTGAGGCGGGTGTAGAGGTGCATGCGGCTGGTGTTGAGCCAGACGAAGAAGGGCTCGTCGGCATCCTTGGCCTTCTGCATGAAGTCGAGCGCGGGCGGGATGAACTCCTTTTCGTCCACCTCGTGCATCCGTTCCTGGTGCAGCGGGCCGGTGTCGACGATCTTCTGCTTGCCGACCTTGCCGTAGCGCGGATCCTCGGTCGGATCATCGACATCGGTGGCCCAGCTGTGGATCACGCCGCGCGGGCCGAATTTCTTCATATAGGCTTCGACGCTGCCAGAATGGGCCTTGGCGAAATTCTGATAATCGCGCTGCTCTTCCTCTTCCGACACGTTGAGATGGTAGAGATTGCCGAAAAATTCGTCGAAACCATGGTTGGTCGGCAGATGCTCGTTGCGATCGCCCAGATGGCTCTTGCCGAAATGGCCGGTGCGATAGCCCGCCGCCTTGAGCACTTCGGCCAGGCAAGGCGATGCCGGCTGCAGCCCCAGTGGATCGCCCGGCTGGCCGACGGTCACCATGCCCGACCGGATCGGATATTGGCCGGTGATGAAGGCGGCGCGGCCGGCGGTGCAGCTTTGCTGCGCATAATGGTCGGTGAAGCGGATGCCGCCATAGCCGATGCTATCGATATTGGGCGTGGTATAGCCCATCGTGCCCAGGCCATAGGCGCTGACATTCTGCCAGCCGATATCGTCACCCCAGATGACCAGGATATTGGGTTTCTTCGTAGCCATGCCGAGTCTCCGACCATGATGGATCGGCGGAAGGCTAATGGCGGGCGGTCCGCGACGCTGCATGGGGATAATCCCGAGAAGCGGCGGGGACATCCCCTATGCCCGGAGAAGGGGGGCGCCTAGCCGAACAGATAGATGTGGATCGGGTTCTTCGGATCGAGCAGCATCTTGGTCGTCAGTGCCAGCGACATGATGATGAGCAGCGGCTTGATCAGCTTCGAGCCGAAGCGCATGGCAAGGTGCGATCCGATCTGGCCGCCGGTGATCGATCCGACCGCCATGGCGAGGCCCGCGATCCAGATGACATGGCCACCCGCCACCATGGTCAGCAATCCCGCGACATTGGACGCAAAATTGGCGGCCTTGGTCTGGGCGGTGGCGCGCAGCAGCGACAGGCCGCCCAGCGCGATGAAGATGGTGGTGTAGAAGGCGCCGGCGCCGGGTCCGAAGAAGCCGTCATAGAAGCCGACCACGCCGATCATGCCGGACAGGCCCCACATGCCGACGCGGGCATGGCGATCGGCATCGCTCAGCTTGGGCGAGAAGGTGAAATAGGCCGCCATGGCGATCAGCAGCGCGGGCATCAGTCCGGCCAGGATCGACGGATCGACCCGTTGCAGCAGCCAGGCGCCGCCGATCGACCCGATGAAGGCGGCGATCACCGGACCCTTGTAGGTTTTGAGGTCCATATGGCCGCGCCGGGCATAGGCGACGCAGGCGCCGAAGGTGCCAAGGCAGCTTTGCAGCTTGTTGGTCGCGACCGCCGGCACCGGCGGTACGCCGGCGGCAAGCAATGCGGGCAGGGCAATGAGGCCGCCCCCGCCCGCCATCGCGTCGATGCAGCCGGCCATGAAGGCAGCGGCCATGAGGAAGGCGATGGTTTCGGGGGAGAGGATCACGATATTACCCCGTTCGGGCTGAGCGACGTCGAAGCCCGCACCAGAGCGAAGCGAAGGAACTTCGCCTGTGGCTCAGTTCTGCCCTTCGACTTCGCTCAGGGCGAACGGATATTGGAAGGGGAAACGAGCGAAACCGTTCATTCCCTCAACTTATGGCTTGCCGCATTTTCCGAGTCAGCGGACGTGCCGTCCGCTTCGAAAATGCTTCAATATGCCCGTGCTATCGCGAATTCGACCGCTTCGCTAAGGGCCGCTTTCGCCTTGCCGGCATCGAACATGCCCAGCGCGTCGATCGCGCGCTGGCCATAATGGCGGGCGCGGGCCAGCGTGTCGGCAATCGCGCCGGTCTGGCGCAGCAGCTGCGTCGCATGAGCCAGATCCTCGTCGCTGATGCGATGGCCCGAGATCGCGGCCTTCCAGAAGGCCTTGTCCTCGTCCGACCCGCGCGCATAGGCCAGGATCACCGGCAGGGTGACCTTGCCGTCGCGGAAATCGTCGCCGGCATCCTTGCCCATGGTGGCGCCGTCCGATTCATAGTCGATCGCGTCGTCGATCAGTTGGAAGGCGATGCCAAGGTTGCGGCCATAGACGTCGAGCGCATGTTCCTCCGCCTCGCTGCGGTCGGCGACCACGGCGGAAATGCGGCAGGCGGCGGCGAACAGGGCGGCGGTCTTGGCGCCGATGATGTCGAGATATTGTTCTTCGCTGGTGTCGATCTTGCGCTGGGCGGTCAGCTGGTTGACCTCGCCCTCGGCGATGATCGCCGATGCGCCCGACAGGATCTTCAGCACCTTGAGCGACTCGGCCTCGACCATCAGCTCGAACGAGCGGGAGAAGAGGAAGTCGCCGACCAGCACCGAGGCGCTGTTGCCCCAGATGATGTTGGCGGTCTTGCGGCCGCGGCGCAGGCCCGATCCGTCGACGACATCGTCATGCAGCAGCGTGGCGGTGTGGATGAATTCGACCGATGCGGCCAGCTTGTAATGGCGCGATCCGGCATAGCCGACCAGGTCGGCGCAGGCGAGCGTCAGCATCGGCCGCAGCCGCTTGCCGCCGCCGGCGATCAGATGGCCGGCCAGTTCCGGGATCAGCGGGATGCGCGACTGCATCCGGTCCAGGATCACGCTGTTCACCTGGTTCATGCCATCGGCGACGAGCGCCATGATGGGAGCGAGCGAAGGGGCGCTGGTGCGGCCGATCGGGTGGACGTTGCCGGGGGAGGATGCAGTCATGACAAGCGTCCTCTGGCGGGGCAAAAAGCAGATGGCAAGCGGGAATAGCTTGCCTGCGCGGCGCAATGGCGCAAAAAGCGCGCCGGACGATTGATTGACGCGTCGCAGTAACGGAAAAGCCACGCCTTTTCCCGCCGCGATGCCGCTGTGGAGAATGCCAGGTGGACGAGACTTTGAAGCGCTATCGCGAGAGCATCGACAATATCGACGCGGCGCTCGTCTTCATGCTGGCGGAGCGGTTCAAGGTCACCCAGGCGGTCGGCGAATATAAGGCGACCCACGACCTGCCGCCGGCCGATCCGGGCCGCGAGGAACGCCAGATTTCGCGCCTGCGCCAGCTCGCGCTCGACGCTAATCTGGACCCCGACTTCACCGAGAAATTCCTGCGCTTCATCATCGATGAGGTGATCCGCCATCACGAGCGGCTGCGGGAGGGATAAGAGGCTTTAATCCTTCGGATAATTTTCATGGCCTGCATTGGGCCAGTGGAAATGCGTGTAGGTCAGCATGGTCGAGAAGCTTTCCGACCGGACCTGATGCCACCAGCCGATCGGGATGAAGAGCAGGTCGCCCGGCGTCAGCCGCACTTCGTAGCGCAGAACGTCGCGGGCGCGCGGGTGTCGAGCCAGCCGCGCCGGATCGGTCAGGTCGCCGACATCGCTGAAGACATGGCGGTTATGCGCCAGCCGATGGGTCTGCGACGGCGGCACCAGGATGACATGCTTGGTGCCGGTCACCTGTGCCAGCAGATTGTTGGTGAGGTCGAAATGGAGCGGGGTGAACGCGCCCACGCCGCCGATCCAGAGCATGCCCGGCGTCGGCGCCAGATAGGCGTCGGGATGGCCGAGATCGGCCTGGAGCGGCGCGAGGGCCGGGCCATTGGCCGCGCTGTTATAGGCGGTCAGATAGGCGTCATTGCCGCCATCGCGCACCAGATCGATGAACTGGCGGAACGGCGCGCGACGCTTGTGCCGGTCCTTGGCCAGTTCATAGTCGGCGGCCTGTGCGCGGCCGCCCTGATATTCGATTTCCGCCGCGCCAACGGCATCGGTCAGATAGTCCGGCGTCCATTTTGCACGGGCGGGCCAGCCCTCCATCGCCCCCTTGATCAGGACCGGGCGGCCGGGCGCATAGAAATTATGCAGGAAGTCCTCGCCCGACAGCGCGTCGGCGGTCAGCAGGCCGGAGGCATAGGGCGACAGGGCACGCTGCTGTTCCATGACGTTGAGCAGCCAGTCGCGCCGCTTGAGCGCGAGCGCGCTGTCGTCGCGGGGCGCGGGCGCGGGCTTGGGCGGCACATGGGGCACGGCATTGGCGGACGGCGCGCCAAAGCCGACCTGGCGCAGGGTCATCTGCATCTGCATGTCCGCCGCCTGCGACAGGATCGAGGGAAGCGGCGGGGCGCGGCCGGATTTGCTCATGACCCGCCCTAGCGCGCGATCATGACCGCCATGTTGCAGGATGTGACGAACCTGTGACGGCGCGGTGGCGGTTCAGGCCGGCTCCACCACCTCGGTCCGCTTGGGCTGCGACCGGCCCAGCAGCACGCCGCCCAGCGCCAGCGCGAAGCCGGCGATCTGCACCGGGCCGAGCTTCTCGCCGAACAGCAGCCAGGCCTCCACCGCGGCCAGTGGCGGCACCAGCAGCAGCAGCATCGACATGCGCGTCGGTCCCTGGGTGCGCACCAGCCAGACCAGCAGCGACAGGCCGGCGGCCGACAGGCCCAGCACCGACCAGCTGAGGCCGATCCACAACATCGGGCTATTGTCCCAGCGCCATTCGCCCACGATCAGGGTGGCGGCGATCGCCACCAGCGCGCCGCCGGCATTCTGCACCGCGCCCGACACCCAGATCGGATCGCCGCCGATCGTGCCGCGCTGGATCAGCGTGCCGCCGGTCATCGCCAGCACCGCGACGATGCCGCCGATCGCGGGAATGAGCGTGATCGCGCCCGCGCCCGACTTGGCGATCGCCGGCATCAGCACGCAGCCGACACCCAGGATGGCGATGGCAAGGCCGCTCCAGGCGCGCGCGGGCAAGCGCTCGCCCAGGATCGCGACGCTGGCGACCGCCACCATCAGCGGCTGTGTCGCGCCCAGCAGCGACATGATGCCGGCCGGCATGCCATGGCTGACCGCCCACCAGCTGAGCGTGAGGTAAAGGCCATGCAGCATCGCGCCCGCCGCCAGATGCAGCCCCAATCGCCGGCCGCGCGGCCAGGGCTGACGCCCATGCAGCGCCAGCGCACCCAGAAGTAGCGCCGTCAGGCACAGGCGCGCGGCCAGGATCAGCTCTGGCGCGCCATGGGGCACCATCGCGCGGGCGACGATGAAACCGGTGGACCAGATCAGAACGAACAACAGGGATGCGATAATGCCGAACATGGCGCAGCCCATGGCCGATGCGCGCGCGCCTGTCGACCCGGCCAAGGGGCGAAGGGATCAGAAGCTGCCCAGCGTCGACCCGATCAGGATCACGGCGACCAGCGCCGCAAGCGAGCTGACGATGCCGGCCATGGCGATATCCAGATAGGATTCGCGGTGGGTGACGCCGCTCAGCGCCAGCAACGTCACGATCGCACCATTATGCGGCAATATGTCCAGCGTGCCGGACCCGATCACCGCCACCCGGTGCATGATGGCGGGGTCGGTGCCAGTTCGCGCGGCGATGTCCATATAGGTCGGCCCCAGCGCCTCTAGCGCGATGGTGAGCCCGCCCGAGGCCGATCCGGTGAGCGCGGCGAGCAGGTTGGTCGCCACCGCCAGCGACACCAGCGGCCCGCCGCCCATGCCCAGCACCCAGTCGCGGATCATGTGGAAGGCGGGCAGCGCGGCGATCACCGCGCCGAAGCCGACCAGGCTCGCCACGCTGATGATCGGCAGCACGGCGGCGTTGGCGCCCGAATCGATGCTGTCGCGCAGGCTGACGAGGCGCGCCCGGTTGCACAGGATGATGGCGAGCGTCGCGATCATCAGCGCCGCCGTCACCGACCATATGCCCGCAACCGCGCCCAGGCTGGTGCTGCCCCATAAAGGCTCCGCCAGGAAGGGCGCGTCCCAGGTCGGGAACAGCCAGAGCGAGAGGATGAGGTTGCAACCGATCATCACGCCGATCGGCAGGAAGGCGATGCCGAGCGAAGGGCGGTCGTCGGTGGGCGCCCCCTTGTCCATCTCTGCGGGGTCGAAGGTGGAGGCCGTCGTCGTATGCTCGCGCATCCGCGCGCTGTCGACCGGCGCCACGGGGGACAGGCTGGGATCATAGCCCTCCTGCCGGGCGGCGGCCGCTGCCTGTGCCCGCAACAGCCAGCCCAGGCCCACCGCCAGCATGATGATCGCGGCGATCAGGCCCAGGCCCGGCGCGGCATAGATGGAGGTGCCGAAGAAGGGCATGGGAATGACATTCTGGATCGCCGGCGTGCCGGGCAGGGCGGTCATGGTGAAGGTCGATGTGCCCAGGATGATGGTCGCGGGCACCAGCCGCCGGGGGATGTTGCCGGCGCGGAACAGCGCCTGCGCCATCGGCACCAGCACGAAGAAGGCGACGAACAGGCTGACCCCGCCATAGGTCAGGATCGCGCCGGCCAGCACCACCGCCATGATCGCGCGGCCGGACCCCAGCCAGCCGATCATGGCGTCGGCAATGGTGCGCACCGATCCGCTGTCGTTCATCAGCTTGGCGAAGATCGCGCCGAGCAGGAAGAGCGGGAAAAATTGGGCGAGGAAGCCGGCGGCGGCGACCATGAATATCTGGGTCCAACTCGCCAGCATCGGATAGCCCGAAAAGCTGGCGGCAATCATCGCCAGTGCCGGGGCGAGGAACAGCACGCTCCAGCCGCGATAGGCCATGGCGATCAGCGCGCCGAGCGCGACCAATATGCCAAGGAAGCTCAATGCCTCAGACATGGGCGAGCAGCGCGTCGATATCGAGCGTCGATTCCCGGCCGATCGCCTGGCCATGATCCTTCAGGAAATCGTCCGCCGCCTTGCGCCCGATCTTCTTGAGCTTCCACAGGAAAGCCCATTCGGCGTTCAGCTTGGACGAATGGCCGAATTGCAGCATGTCGGCGCTGGCGATGCGGTGGATACGCATCTTCGCCCATTTCTCGCCCTCGCCATGGCCGGGATCGGCGACCTGGCGCAGCAGCGCCATCATCCGGATTTCCTGCAACAGCACCGCGTTGAAGGAAATCTCGTTCAATCGGCTGGCAATGTCGCGTGCGGCGTAGAGGTCGGTGGCGCGCTCGACCGGGTTCACCTGGATCAGGATGGTGTCGTCCGAATCGCAGTCGCGCACCAGCGGCGTCAGCGTCGGATTGCCCGAATAGCCGCCATCCCAATAGGCCTCGCCATCGATCTCGACCGCGTGGAACATGGTCGGCAGGCAGGCGGAGGCGAGCAGCACGTCGGGCGTGATCTCCGCATTGCGGAACACGCGGGCCTGGCCGGTGCGCACGCTGGTCGCGGTGATGAACAGGCGGATCGGGCTGGCGGCGAGATAGTCGAAATCGACGCATTCGTTGAGGATGTCGGTCAGCGGGTTGAACCCGCCCGGATTGAGATCATAGGGCGAGCAGAGCCGCGCCATCAGGTCCATGCCGACATAGAGCGGCGAATAATCGAGCGTCCAGCGGCCGAGCGCTATGTCGAGCGGGCTGCGGCGGAACGGGCTGAACATTGCCCCGTCCGACACCTTGCTCCAGAAACGCGTGAGGGCGCGGCGGGCACCCGGCGCGCCGCCATGGGCATAGCCGCTGGCCAGTACGGCCGCGTTCATCGCCCCGGCCGACGTGCCCGATATGCCGTCGATCCGCAGCTAGGGTTCCTCCAGCAGGCGGTCGAGCACGCCCCAGGTGAAGGCGCCATGGGCGCCGCCGCCCTGCAGGGCCAGGTCGATCAGGCGGCTTTGCGGCTCGGCAGTCGGATCGGGCATCGGGTACCTCGCGCTTGGCGGGCATGGCCCGCTGCCGGAGTTTGTTGCGATGCAGCATGGGACCATTGCGGCCCGCCAATGTCAACGCCTTGCGCGTTGCACAAACCTCATTCCCGACCCGCGCGGATCGCCGCGCCGCCCGCGATCGGCGTGATCGCGACCAGCAGCAGGGAGGCGGCGCCGAGGAATTTGAACGCGGCGCCGCTGCCATCGCCCAGTGTGCCCGCGCCAAAGATCAGCAGCGGCACCGCCAGCGGCAGGGCGAGCAGGCCCGCCAGCGCGCCCGACGAGCGCAGTCCGGCGGTCAGCGTCGCTACCAGCAGGCCGAGCGCGGCAAGCGCGGGCGTGCCGATCAGCAGCCCGGCCTCCAGCGTCAGGATCGTCGCGCCGTCCAGCTTCAGCAGCGCGGCTGCGGGCAGGGCGGCGATCATCAGCGGCGGGCCGAAACCCAGCCAATGGGCGATCAGCCGGGCGATCACCACCATCTCCTCGCTGATGCCGCGCAGCGCGATCTGGTCCAGGATGCCGGCGTCGCGATCGGGCGCGACCAGCCGGTCGACCGGCAGCAGGCTGGCGAGCAGCGCCGCGATCCACAGCATGCCGCCACCGGTGCGGGCGAGCAGGGCGGCGTCGGGTCCGACCGCAAAGGGGTAGAGGCTGGCGACCAGCAACAGGAAGGCGACCGGCAGCCACAGCCCGGCCGAGCGCCAGGCCTGTCCCAGGTCGCGGGCGACGAGCAGGGCGATCAGTCGCATGACGCCTCCTGCGCCGGGTCCGGCACATGGGCGGCCATCTCGATCCGCACCGGATCGGTCAGCGGCAATGGCTGGTGCGAGGCAGCGACGACGATGCCGCCGGCCGCCAGATGGTCCGCCACCGCCGCGCCGAGCAGCGCGACCGACGCATCGTCCAGGCCATTGGCCGGTTCGTCGAGCAGCCAGATATCCGCGCCGCTGGCGATCACGCGGGCGAGCATGGCGCGCTTGCGCTGGCCGGTGGAGAGCATGCGCACGGGCACGTCGCGCAAGGGGGCGAGCGCCATGGCGTGGAGCGCGCGGTCGAGCGCGGCCGCATCCACCCGGTCAAGCCGTGCCCAGAAGCCGAGTGCGCGGTGGAGCGGCAATTCCATGTCGAGCGCCAGTCGCTCGTCGGCCAGCGCGACGCTGCCCTGGCGGTCGATGGTTCCGGCGTAGGCGGGCAGCAATCCGGCGCACTGGCGCAGCAGGCTCGACTTGCCGATGCCGTTGGCGCCGTGCAGCAAGGCGCTGCCGCCGGCCGCCAGCACCAGGTCGACGCCGGCAAAGAGCAGGCGTCCGCCGCGCAGGCAGGCCAGGCCCGACAGGCGCAGCGCCGCACCGCTCATGGGGCGACCATATCCTCCAGCACATGCATGTCGATGTCCGACAGGCCGAAATGATGGCCGATTTCATGCACCACGACATGGGTGATGAGCGCTTCGAGCGGCACGCCCGTCTCGACCCATTCGTCGAGCAGCGGGCGGCGGAAAAGATGCACGGTCGGCGGCAGGTCGCCGGTCTGCGCCTCCTGCCCGAAGGGACGGCCGCTATAGAGGCCGGTCAGGCCGAACGGATCGTCAATCTCCATCTCCTTCAGGATATCGGTGTCGGCAAAATCCTCCACCAGCATCACGACATTGGAGAGATAGGAACGGAAGGGCTCGGGCAGGCGGCTCAGGGCCTCCAGCGCGAGTGTCTCGATTTCCTGTGGGGTAGGGGCGAAGCGGAACGATTGACCAGTGTCAGGCATGGCTGTCACATAGGCGAAAGAAATAACGCAGGATAGAGAAATGCTTGCCAGACTGAACGAAACGGAACGGGCGATCGCGCTGGCGGATTTGCCCGAATGGACGGCGGTCGCCGAACCGGACGGGATTGCGCGCAGCTTCACCTTTCCCGACTTCGTCGCCGCCTTCGGCTTCATGACGCGGGTGGCGCTGCTGGCGGAAAAGGCCGACCATCATCCCGAATGGTCGAACGTCTATAATCGGGTCGAAATCACGCTCACCACCCATGATGCCGGCGGCCTGTCGCAGCGGGACATCGATCTGGCGAAGGGGATAGAGGCGCTGCTGCGCTGATGCTTGACGCGGCATCGCCCGGCCGATAATCGCACCGGCAACATCAAGAGTCGGGCCAACGTCCGACACCAACCTGCTCCCCGAGCAAGGTGGTGCCTTTCGAAAGAGGGGGATGTGGCCGGACCGGCAATCCAACGGGACATGCAGCCACGACGACGTTGATCCGATGCTTGGTCACACACCAGCAGACGGAAGCATGACGTGCCCATTTCCACACAGCAATTTGCCAGCGACAATTATGCCGGGGCCTGCCCCGAGGCGCTCGACGCGATGCTCGCGGCGAACAGCGGATCGGCGACGGCCTATGGCGAGGATGAATGGACGCAGCGCGCGGCGGACAATTTCCGTACCCTGTTCGGCGGCGATGCGGAGGTCTTCTTCGTCTTCAACGGCACCGCCGCCAATTCGCTGGCGCTCGCGGCGCTGTGCCAATCCTATCATAGCGTGATCTGTTCGGCGGCCGCCCATGTCGAGACCGACGAATGCGGCGCGCCCGAATTCTTCTCCAACGGGTCGAAGCTGCTTGCCGCGCCCTCGGCCGACGGCAAGCTGACGCCCGACGCGATCCGGCAGCTCGCGACCAGCCGGTCCGACATCCATTTCCCCAAGCCGCGCGTCGTCACCATCACCCAGCCGACCGAGACCGGCCTTGTCTACACGGTCGAGGAAGTGCGCGCGATTTCCGCCGTGTGCCGCGAACTGGGGCTGAAACTGCATATGGACGGCGCGCGCTTTGCCCATGCCTGCGCCAGCCTGGGCTGCGATCCGGCGGAGATCAGCTGGAAGGCGGGCGTCGACGTGCTCTGCTTTGGCGGCACCAAGAATGGCATGGCCGTGGGCGAGGCGGTGATCTTCTTCGATCGCGCGCTGGCGCAGGATTTCGACTATCGCTGCAAGCAGGCGGGACAGCTGGCGTCGAAGATGCGCTTCCTGTCGGCGCCCTGGATCGGCCTGCTGGAAAGCGGCGCCTGGCTGCGCAATGCCCGCCATGGCAATGATTGCGCGACCCGGCTGGCGGCGGCGATCGCCGACCTGCCCGATGTCAGCCCGATCTTCCCGGTGGAGGCCAATGCGTTGTTCCTGTCGGCCCCCGCGCCGGTGCTGGATGCCCTGCGCGCGCGCGGCTGGCGCTTCTACACCTTCATCGGCGGCGGCGCGCGATTCATGTTCGCCTGGGATGCACAGGTGGAGCGGGTCGACGAACTAGCCCGCGACATAAGGGAAGCCTGCCTGGCGGTCGCCGCCTGACCGGATGGCGCTAGTGCGGGCGAGGCGGCCTCAGGGTTCCTCGCCCTCGATCCGGGCGTCATAGCTGCTCAGCGCGCTGATGACGTCCGGCATCTTTTCGTAGCGCTTGCGCAGCAAGGCCAGCTTCGCGTCGGTGCCGGAGCAGAGTTCGGCGACGCTTTCCTCGATATAGGCGCGCCGTTCCGCATCATAGGGTTCCTCGCCGCGGAAATGGTCGCAGCTGTCGCGATCGACCATGAAGGCGGTGACTTCGCGCGGGAAGGGGGCGGGCTGGGCCGCATTGCTCGACGGCGGCAGGTCGAGCGAATTGGTCGGGCCGGGCGGGCCGACGGTGACGATCGGCGCTGGGCGCGAGGGCAGGACGGCGGGCGGTGCGGGCGGCGGCGGATCGGGCTGGACGACGGCAACGGCCACCTGCTGCGGCGCGCTGGCCGGGGCGGCCTGTGCGCTGTCATCGGACGAGCCCTTGCAGCCGGTGACGAGCACCAGCGCCAGCATCATCGGAAACAGCTTCAAACGCCCCTTCACCCGATTTCCTCCCGCAGTCCGGCGATCAGATCCGCAACATGCGGCAAGCGCGACTCTTCCTCGTCGAGGATCGCCAGAAACGCCGCCCGCCTATAGTTGCGCAACGCCCCTTCGGGAAGACGGGTTGGGGCAGGAATTGCGGAAATTACGATATCCAGCAGACGCTCCACCCCATGGAGCCTGCCCCACAGATAGTCATTCTCCCGATAGACCCGACTGAAGAAGGCGCCAAAATTGTTGAATTCTATGCCTTTTAGCGTGGCGTTGGCGCCGCCGGCGCGGATGGCGGTGCAATCTTCGGGCGAAATCCGGTCGACCTTTATCGGATCATATTCATCGACAGCGTCACCCTGAAGCAACGGTAGGGTCGCGATGTCGGAGAAGGGGAAGCCGAGATAAGCCAGCAACATGGTGCGGCGCCCGGCCTTGGGCAGGTTGGCGAGCGCCTCGGCCAGCAGCATGTCGGCTGCCTCGTCGCGGGCGCGCAGGCCACGCGCCTGGGCCATCGCCTCCAGCGCGGCACCGGCGTCGGTCGGCACCTGCGCCGCGGCGGCGCGGACATGGTCATTGTAGAAATCATTGCCCTCGCATTCGGTGTAGAGGGCGAGCGCGCGATAGATGGCGTCGTGCATCGCCTGCACCGCCTCGCTGTCGGCATCGGCCTCCAGTTCCAGCGTCTCGGCCAGCCGCCGGGCCAGGAAACGCAGGCGGCGGATGCGGAAGGCCAGGTCATGGGTGCGGAAGAAGAGGACGGGCGCGGCGGCGGAGCCGGCATCCTCGGTTAACTGGTCGGCCCCGATCGCGCGCACCTGCTTCCAGATCGCCTGGCGATAGGCTTCGCGCATCATCGGCGCGTCCTCGCCGCTCAACTGGAACAGGCGCGCGGCCAGATCCTCGACGATGCCCGACAGCTTGAGATGAGCATAAGCGGGGAAGGCGAATCCGGCCGAGGCGGCGGCGCGCTGCTGCGCCTTGCCGCGCCAGGCCGACAGGCGCGCCGGCGTCGGCCGGTCGAGGAACAGCATGCGGCCGATCGCCCCCTCCACCTCCGCTTCGATACCGGGGCGCAGCGCCTGGATGATCCGGCCCATGCGGCGGATGCGGGCGGAATGGCGGTCGATCGCCTCCAGATTGTCGCGGATCGGCTGCTCGCGCGGAATGTCCGACAGCGCGCCGAAGATGGTGCGGAAAAAGCCCGGCAGCGGCGCATTCTCGCCGATCGGCGCGGCTTCCTCCTCGCCCTCGCGATTGAGGTGGATCGACCGGTGGCCGGGCTTGGGATCGATATAGACGAAGCGGCGGTCGACCTCGCGCCGCGACGGCCGGTTCTTGAGCGCGCCGATCGCCTGGGCAAAGGGGGCGTTGGCCAGCACCGATCCGTCGATCAGCACCGCGTCCTCGGCCTCGCCCCGTGCCGCCCGGCGCGGCAGCACGCGCGCCAGGAAGGCGTCGCGGCCGGGCCAGGCGCGGTGGCGGCGCTTTAATACCCGGTCCAGCTCGCGCACGGTGAAGGGCGGGAAGGCGCCGGGGAAGCTGGCGGTGGCGCGCGCGGCAAAGACCAGTTCGGCCGGATCGGCAAAGCCGTTGGCGCTGCCGCCCCGGCCGCGAAAGCCGATCGACAGCCGATGCTCGGTCTCGATCACCTGGGGCGGGCTGTTGAGGCTCAGGCTCTGCACATGGCCGTCGAAATCGGTGACGGTGACGAACAGGTCGAGCGGATGGCCGTCGGGCAGCAGCGACGGCCCGGCCGGCGTCGCCGCCATCGCGTCGAACGCGTCGAGCAGCATGGTCGAGAATATCGCTCCGCCAAAGGGCGGCTCGAACCAGCGCGAGCGGATGAAGCGCGACAATTTCATCCGCACCTCCTCGCGCGTGTCGGGCGCCACCGTGCGCTCGACCGCGTCGCCGGGGCGGCGCGCGGCCATCCACACCAGCGGCGTCGCCCAGAATTTGGTCAGCGCGCGGGCGGGGCGGGCGTCGGGATCGAGCAGTTCGTCGACATCGGCATTGTCGAGCCACAGCGCAGTGAGTGGCTCCAGCGACTGGCCGGTCTCGATCGCCTGGGCCAGGAAGATACCATTGATGCCACCCGCGCTGGCGCCGGCGATGATGTCGGGCAGGATGCGCAGCCGCGTGCCGCTCGCTGCCTCGATATCGGCGAGCAGCCGATGATAGACCGCCTCGCTCGCCCCCTGCGGCGCCACCCCGTCATGAAAGGCCCGGCTCGCCCGCGTCAGGTGCCAGATTTCCTTGGTGATGCCGTGCATGTAGACGGCCAGGCTGATCCCGCCATAGCAGACGAGCGCGAGGCGTAATTCCTTCTCCCTCATGGGGATAGGGATCGCAAAGCCAGGCCGCCTTGTCGAGAGGCGGAATGTCCCACCCCCTGTCCGAAAGCGGGAAGGGGGGATGGCGGGGTGGGTGGCTAAGCAACGGCCTGTTTTCCACCGTCATCCCCGCGCAGGCGGGGATCCATCTCCACAGCGTCGGACCAGATGCAAGGTCAGGGGATGGATTCCCGCCTGCGCGGGAATGACGAAAGGGGGTGGAAAGCAGACTGTCCGAAAATCCTCCCCAAGCTTGCTTGGGGAGGGGGACCGCCGAAGGCGGTGGAGGGGCAATAGCGTTGCGCTTGCGCCATTTCCCCTCCGTCAGCGCTTCGCGCTGCCACCTCCCCAAGCAAGCTTGGGGAGGAACTAGGTACGTCAGATTCTGGTCGTCTTCAGACCCTCAGCCATCCCCAACACGCGCCCGCTTTTACCCGACCCGGAACTCCGCCCAGATCGGCAGATGGTCCGACGCCTTGCGCGCGGCGGCGCTTTCGTGGACGCCGCTGTCGACCAGGCGGATGCGGCCGCAATGCATGATCCGGTCGAGCCGGGCGACCGGGCGGCGGGCGTGGAAGCTGCGGCCGCAGGGCGCAAAGCTGTAATGGCGGGCAAAGTCGGCCAGGCAGCCGCGTTCGGCGCTCCATTCGTTGAGGTCGCCCATCAATACCGTCGGCAGGGCATGACCCTGCGCCGCGGCATGGATCACGGCCGCCGCCTGCTTGCGCCGCCACAGGCCCGACAGGTCGAGATGCATGCCGAACACGCGCAGGGTCGCGCCCTTGATCGCGACCTCCGCCATGGTCGCGCCGCGCGGCTCCAGGCAGGGCAAGTGCAGCACGTCATAGGCGGCGACTTCCGCCTCCTTGCGGACGATGATGGCATTGCCGTGCCAGCCCATGCTATCGGTCTGGACATTGAGTGGCACCGGCTTGTAGCCGCTCTGGCGGTCGAGCAGCAGCGGCGGGATCGCGGCATAGCGTATGCCGAAGCGCCGGTCGGCCTCCTGCAGCGCGATGATGTCGGCATCCACCTCGTTCAGCACGTCGATCACCCGCTCGGGCGAGCGGCGGCGGTCGGTACCGATGGCCTTGCGGATATTATAGCTGGCGACGCGGATCGTGGCGGACATGCTGCTTCAATGCGCCAGCGGCGCGGGGGTTTCCAGCCTCGATGCAAGATCGCGTTTGTGTTCCTTTTATGTTCTGTTATGCGTGGGCGATGGCCAAGGCAAAGCGCAAATTCGTCTGTCAGCAATGCGGCACCGTCTCCGGCCGGTGGCAGGGGCAGTGCGATGACTGCGGCGAATGGAACAGCATCGTCGAGGAAGCGGCCGAGACCGTCTTTTCCGCCAAGCATGACCTGCAGGGCGGCGGCCGGGCGATCACGCTCATCGGCCTCGACAGCAAGGTGGAACTGCCCGCGCGCACCAGCACCGGCATCGCCGAGTTCGACCGGGCGCTGGGCGGCGGCATCGTGCCGGGATCGGCGACGCTGATCGGCGGCGATCCGGGCATCGGCAAGTCGACCCTGTTGCTGCAGGCGGCGGCGCGGGTCGCCTCGCGCGGGCTGACCGTCGCCTATATCAGCGGGGAGGAAGCGTCGGACCAGGTGCGGCTGCGCGCCCAGCGGCTGGGCCTTGGCAACGCCCCGGTGCAACTGGCGAGCGCGACATCGGTGCGCGATATATTGACGACGCTCAGCGACGGCGTGCCGCCCGCGCTGCTCATCATCGATTCGATCCAGACCATGCACAGCGACCTGATCGAGGGCGCGCCCGGCACCGTCAGCCAGGTGCGCGCATCGAGCCAGGAACTGATCAAATTCGCCAAGCAGCGCGGCACCGCGCTGATCCTGGTCGGCCATGTCACCAAGGATGGCAGCATCGCCGGCCCGCGCGTGCTGGAACATATGGTCGACACGGTGCTGGCGTTCGAGGGTGAGCGCAGCCACCAATATCGCATCCTGCGCGCGATCAAGAACCGCTTTGGCGGCACGGACGAGATCGGCGTCTTCTCGATGGTGGCCGAGGGGCTGGAGGAGGTCGCCAACCCATCCGCCCTGTTCCTCACCAATCGCGACGAGACGGTGACGGGCGCCACCGTCTTCCCCGCGCTCGAAGGAACGCGGCCGGTGCTGGTCGAGATCCAGGCGCTGGTGGTGCGGCTGTCGAGCGGGGCGACGCCTCGGCGCGCAGTGGTCGGCTGGGACAGCGGCCGGCTAGCCATGATCCTCGCCGTGCTGGAGGCGCGCTGCGGCCTCAGCTTCTCGACCTGCGAAGTCTATCTCAATGTCGCGGGCGGCTATCGCCTGTCCGATCCGGCCGCCGACCTGGCCGTCGCCGCCGCTTTGATGTCGGCCTTGTCGGAACGGCCGGTGCCCGCCGATGTCGTGCTGTTCGGCGAGATTGCGCTGTCGAGCGAGATCAGGCCCGTCTCGCACACGCCGCTCAGGCTCCGGGAATCGGCGAAACTGGGCTTCAATCGCGCCTTCGTGCCGGCGTCGGGCGCGGACGGGGTGAAGGGGATTTCGGTCAGCGGCTTCCGCACCCTTGCACAGCTGGTTGACCAGATGCTCGGGCGCGGATAGCCAGCGCGGCATGAACGCCGTCGATATCCTCGTCCTCCTCCTCATCGGCGGTTGCGCCATATTCGGCCTGCTGCGCGGGTTCGTGACCGAAACCCTCTCGCTCATCGCCTGGGTCGCGGGCATCTTCGCGATCAGCCTGTTCCACGCCTCGGTCACCGAATTGCTGACCAGCTTCGTCGGCAGCGAGAGCGGGGCGGCGGTTCTGGCCTTCTTCCTGATCTTCGCCATCACCTTTGGCGCGGGCAAGCTGCTCGCCCGCGCGATTGGCCAGCGCACCCGTCAGTCGGTGCTCGGCCCGATCGACCGGGTGCTGGGCGGCGGCTTCGGTGCGATCAAGGGCCTGATCGGCGCGACCCTGGTCTTCCTCGCCTTCTCCCTGGTCTATGACACATTCTACGGTAGCGGCGCACGCCGCCCCGACTGGCTGTCCGACGCCCGCACCTATCCGCTGCTCAACGCCAGCGGCAAGGCGATCAGCGAATTTGTCGACGAACAGCGCGCGCAGAAGCCGGCGGAGTCCGATCCGGCGGCGTGACCGGGGTGGGTGGCTTACGGCCATCCCACCGACGTCATGCTGAACTTGTTTCAGCATCCATCAAGCCTAACAAACCATTGGTCTATTGGGAGGAATGGACCCTGAAACAAGTTCAGGGTGACGATGATGGGATGGGCGGTGCTTGATCGAAACTCGATCCGCCAATCCCGCATGCCGCTGTCCTACAGATCTGCCCTGCTCTAAGCTGGGGCATGACGCTGCCGCTCATCCTGCCTCCGCTATCCATGCAACTGGCGCGCGACGGGGGCGTCGCTGTCGCTGCGCAGGTGCGCGGGTGGGGCCTTGTCGGCGCGCGCCGGGCGCGTCTGTCGAACCTGCCATGGCGCGTTACCGGCGCGTGGGTGGTGCATCATGGGGGCGAAGCAGGTGCAAATGCCCCGAAAAGGCCGTTTACACTGTGAACTTCGGTCGTGACCCGCGCGGACTTGTGTCCTTGGGCGGGCTACAGCCAGCCCTTGGCGCGATAGGCCTCGACCGTGGCCTTGAGCCCTTCCTCGGTCGGGATCTGCGGCGTCCACAGCCGCTTGGGCGGTTGCTTGCGCTTGTCGACGACCCAGTCGGGGTGGCAGAAATAATCGACCCGGTCGGGGGTCAGCTTGGCATTGCGGCCGCGCACCAGCCGGTCGAGTCGGGCGGCGGTCGCCAGCAGCCATTGCGGCGTCGCGAAGGTGCGGACAGTGCGGCCCACGGCTCGGCCGATCGCCTGGCCGAATTCCTGATGGTCCCAGCCGCCGGGCGTCGCATCGTCCGCCTCATAGGTGCGGGTCTGGCTCTGCTCCTTTTCGCAGGCGAGCGTCAGCAGCAGGCGGGAAAGATCGGCTACATGGATCACCGAAAGCCGGCCGCCGGGCGGCAGCAGCATGATGCCGCGCTTGGCCATGCGGAACAGTTCCAGCATTTCCTGGTCATTGGGGCCATAGATGGCGGGCGGGCGCACGATCGTCCAGTCAAGGCCGCTGGCCTTCACATGGCGTTCGGCCAGTTCCTTCGACCAGCCATAGTCCGACATGCCCGGCTCACGTGCGGCGAGCGAGGAGACATGGACGAGCCGGCGCACGCCGCGTTTGCGCATGGCGTCGACCACCGCCATCGTGCCGCGCGCATTGCCCGCCTCGAACCCCTCGCGGTCGGGCGCGTTCACGACGCCGGCGATATGGATCACGGCGTCGGCGTCGCGCACCAAGGTGTCGAGCGCGGCGGTATCGTCGAGCGAGCCGGGCACCCATTTGAGATGGGCGCGTGGCGGCTGCGCCCGGCGGGTGAGGGCGTTGACCTGGAGACCGGCGGCAAGCGCCTGATCAAGCGTTTCGGCGCCGACGAAACCCGTCGCGCCGGTCATGGCAATTCTAAGGGACATAATAGGTCAGACCATCGCCATATGGTCGCGATGGACCAGCACGGTGCGGGACATTTCGCCGAGCAGGGCGGGAATGTCTTCGCTGCGGCGGCCGGCGATCTTCGCGGCGGCCTCGCTGTCATATTCGATGAGGCCACGGGCGATCACCCGGCCGTCCTGATTGAGAATGTCGACCACGTCGCCGCGGGCGAACACACCCTCGACCCGCGCGACGCCGGCCGGCAGCAGGCTGTTGCCCTTGCCCAGCGCCGCTTCGGCGCCGGCATCGACGATGATCCGGCCGAGCACGGTGAGGCGGCCCGAGAGCCAGCCCTTGCGCGCGCCCTGGCTTTCGGCGGCGAGGAAGATGGAGCCACGGCCGCCATTGGCCCAATGGCTGAGCGGGGCGTCGACCTTGCCCGAGATGATGGCGAGATGGGCGCCGGCGCCGGTGGCGATCTGGGCCGCCTGGATTTTCGACACCATGCCGCCCGACCCCATGCCCGAAGCCGAACCGGTGTCGGCCATGGCGGCAATGCGCGCGTCGATGCGCTCTATCCTCTCGATCAGCATGGCATTCGCATCGGCGTGCGGGTTGGCGGTGTAAAGCCCGTCCACGTCCGACAGCAGCACAACCGCGTCGGCCCGTGCCGCCTGTCCGATGCGCGCCGCAAGGCGATCATTGTCGCCAAAGCGGATCTCCGCCGTGGCGACGCTGTCATTCTCGTTCACCACCGGCACGACGTCGAGCGCCATCAGTCGCTCCAGCGTGGCGGATGCGTTGAGATAGCGGCGGCGATGCTCCAGATCGTCGAGCGTCACCAGCATCTGCGCGGCGGTAATGCCCTTTTCATGCAGCAGGCTGGCCCAGCATTGCGACAGGGCGATCTGGCCGGTGGCGGCCGCCGCCTGCGCATCCTCCAGGCTGCCGCGCCCGCCCTTGGGCAGCTTCAGCCGGCGCGCGCCCAGCGCGATTGCGCCTGACGACACGATGATGACCTGTTGCCCGGCCGCCTTTCGCGCGGCGACATCGGCCACCAGCGTGCGCAGCCAGTCGACGCGCACTTCCCCTGCCGGATCGACCAGCAGCGCCGACCCGATCTTGATGACCAGGCGGCGGACCAGGGCAGGGGGAAAGCCGGACAGAGTGTCGGTCATGATCGCTACTGAATAGGAGGGCGGGGTGATCCGTTCAGATCGGCGACCAGGTGGCTTCGCCGTCGCTGTCGTCGGCGTCGTCCTCTTCACGATCCTCGTCGAGCATTTCCAGCACGGCGTCGAGCAACGGGGTGACGCCTTCGCCGGTCGCGCCGGAGATGATGAAGACATCTTCCACGCCGGCCTGCTCGCGCAGCTGCTCGGCAATGTCTTCCATCAGTTCCTGGCCCAGCAGGTCGCCCTTGTTGAGCACCACGATCTGCGGCTTTTCGTCCAGCCCGCCGCCATAGGCGGCGAGTTCGTCGGTGACGATGCGGAAGGCTTCGACCGGGTCGTCGCCGGTCGCGTCGATCAGGTGCAGCAGCACGCGGCAGCGTTCGATATGGCCCAGGAACCGGTCGCCGATGCCCGCGCCCTCGGCCGCGCCCGCGATCAGGCCGGGAATGTCGGCCAGCACGAATTCGCGATCACGGTGCAGCACCACGCCAAGCTGCGGCTTGGTGGTGGTGAAGGCATAGGCGCCGACCTTCGCCTTGGTGTTCGTCACCTGGTTGATCAGGGTCGACTTGCCGGCGTTGGGCATGCCGACCAGGCCGACATCGGCCAGCAGCTTCAGCCGCAGCCAGACCCACATTTCCTGGCCCGGCCAGCCGGTGCCATGCTGGCGCGGCGCCCGGTTGGTGCTGGTCTTGTAGGACAGGTTGCCGCGGCCGCCGTCGCCGCCGCGCAGGAAGCTCACACGCTGCCCGACCTCGGTGAAGTCGGCCAGGATTTCCTGTTCCTCATATTCGGGATAGCCGTCTTCGTCCTCGGTCCCCTCGATCGGCTGGGGATCGGACAGGATCTGGGTGCCGACCGGCACCTTGACGACCAGGTCGTTGCCGCCGGCGCCATAGCGGTTCTTGCCCATGCCGGGCATGCCGCGCTGCGCCTTGAAATGCTGGGTGTAGCGGAAGTCGATCAGCGTATTGAGGCCGGCCACGGCCTCGAAGATGATGTCGCCGCCCTTGCCGCCATTGCCGCCGTCCGGGCCGCCATATTCGACATATTTTTCACGCCGAAAGCTGACCGCGCCGGGACCGCCCCAGCCGGACTTGATATAGATTTTTGCTTGATCGAGAAAATGCATGGCGCGCCCATAGCGTCTTCTTGGGCAAAATTAAACCTTAGCTTGCGACACTTTCGCCGTCGCCGTCAACCGGGCTTCTTCGGTCAGGGCGGAGACCAGGCTGCGGGCCGCCAGTTCGCGCGCTTTCTCGCGATTGAGGCCCAGTGCAGCGGCCATCGGGCCGCCCATCTGCGAATCGCCCAGCGCCAGCAGGACCAGCATCAGCGTATTGTCGCGGATCACCTCGGCCAGTTGCGGGCGCAGTGCCGTCGCGGCCAGCTTGTCGACCAGCCGGTGGATCGCATCCACCACCGGGTCAAGTGCATCCTCATTGCCCGACGCCAGCATCCAGCTGGCCAGCGCGCCGGCGCCGCCCGCGTCGAAGGCGTCGAAGGTCATGTCGACGATCCGCCGGGGCTCGACCTCGCCGCGCCGGGCGGCATTCACCGCGTCGCCGATCGTGGCGGTGATGGCGTCGGCCAGATAGCCCGCGAGCGCCTTCTGCAGGCCGGCGGCCGATCCGAAATGATGGAGCAGATTGGCATGGGTGCGGCCGATGCGATTACCCACCGCCTTCAGCGTCACGGCCTGCGGCCCCGCTTCCAGCAGCAGGTCGCGGGCGGCTTCCAGCGCAATCAGGCGACTTTCGTCGGGGCTGAGGCGCGAGCGCTTGAGGGGGATCGGTTCGGGCAACGTGCCTTGCCCATGACACAGGGGCCGGGGGAAGGCCATAGTCATGTGCGGGGGCGCTTGACCGGCCCCTGCGCGGCCGCCCATAGATTGGCGATGACCGCTGCGCCGATCCTCACCACCGACCGCCTGATCCTGCGCCCGCACCGGGTGGAAGATTATCCCGCCTGCCAGGCGCTATGGGCCGATCCCGACGTGGTGCGCTTCATCGGCGGCGCGGCGCTCGATGCGCAGGCGGTCTGGTTCCGCATCCTGCGCTATGCCGGCATGTGGGCGCTGCTCGGCTATGGCATGTGGGCGATCGAGGATCGCGCCAATGGCGAATTGCTGGGCGAGGCGGGGCTGCTGAGCGCGGCGCGGGGGCTGGCCGAACTGGACGGCCTGCCGGAAGCGGGCTGGGTGCTGGGGCCGGCCGCCTGGGGGCGGGGCATCGCGACCGAGGCGATGGCGGCGATCTTTGCCTGGACCGATGCGCATCTGGATGCGCCTTCGATCCGCTGCATCATCGCGCCCGACAATGGCGGGTCGATCAAGGTGGCGGAGAAACTGGGCTTTGCCGCGCTGGCCGAAGTCGATTTCCATGGCGCGCCGACCCGTGTCTTTGATCGGCCCCGTCAGGGGTGAGAGGCGGGCGCCCTGATCGGCGCTCGCGCACTTCAGTCAAGCGGCAAGCGCCGGCAGCGCGTCGCCATATAGGTCCATCGCAAAGTCCACGCTCATGCGGGCGGCCTCGCCCTCGTCGAAGACCAGGCAGTCGGCCTCGGCCCCGCGGGCGGGGCTATAGCGCCGCTCGATCGTGCCATTGGCGCGGAAGCCGATCTTGCGCAGGACATGGCCCGACGCGCGATTGTCGGCGAAATGGACGGCGCGGACCGCCGGCAGATTGTGCGCGCGGGCGATGCTCATGACGGCGCGGGCCGCCTCCGTGGCGAAGCCCAGGCCCCAATAGGGGCGGGCGATCCAGTAGCCCAGTTCCGGCGTGCCATCCTCGGCCTTATGGATGCCGCAGCCGCCCACCAGACGCGGCGCGCCTTGGGTGCGGGTGAAGGCCAGCAGGCGCGGCATGCGCGAATCCTGCGGCAGTGCCAGGAAGGCTTCGGCATCGGCCAGGCCATAGGGGGCGGGGGCGCGGCTCAGATTGCGCAGGACCGCGTCATTACCGATGGCCTGAGCCAGGGCGGGGGCATCTTCCATCCAGCCTGGCCGCAGCAGCAGGCGGGGGGTACGGGCGAACATTCACGTCTCTCCTCTTCGTGCGCGCCAATAGCTGCCAATCATGACGGCTTGACGACGGTCTTCTCTGGCTGAGCCCCGCCCGCACGACGCGCGAGAAGGCCAGTAGTTCCAGAGGTTTGAGGGAAATCGGGAGGAGTGCCCGGTGATGTTCGTCAGAACGGAAAAAGGGCGCTCCCTGTGAAGGGGCGCCCTTTTTTCCCTCGATCCCGATCGACGCACTTATGTGCGCAACCGATCAGGCGGGACGTCCCTTTTGCGAAGGACGACCCGTCATCGATCGTCCGTTATTCGGCTGCCGCGGCTACCGCGTCGACCGATACATATTTGCGGCCGAGCTTGCCGTCGTGGAACACGACGCGACCTTCGCCGAGAGCGAAGAGGGTGTGATCCTTGCCCATGCCGACGTTACGGCCGGGATATACGCGGGTGCCGCGCTGGCGAATGATGATGTTGCCGCCGATCACTTCCTGACCGCCGAACTTCTTCACGCCAAGGCGCTTCGACTCAGAATCGCGACCGTTACGCGACGAACCGCCAGCTTTCTTATGTGCCATGACCTAAACTCCTTATCTAAGCTGCGCTCAGGCGATCGACACGATCTTGAGGATCGTGTGATTCTGGCGGTGGCCGTTCTTGCGGCGATAGTTGTGACGACGACGCTTCTTGAAGACGATGACCTTCTCGCCCTTCGCCTGCGCAATGATTTCGGCTGCGACGGTCAGCTTGGCTGCGTCCTTCAGGTCGCCGCCTTCGCCGGCCAGCAGGACGTCGTCCAGCGTAACCTTGTCGCCGGCTTCGCCAGCGAGCTTTTCAACGACGATCTTATCTCCGGCGGCGACGCGATACTGCTTGCCGCCCGTGCGCACGATAGCGAACATGGCTTGGTCTCTTCTCGTTCAAATCTGCTTTACGCAGATCGTCGAGGACAAAAAGCCTGTTCGACCCGCGCGGGAATGTGGCCCGGTAGTGGAATGACTCGATTCTGTCAACCGCCATGGGCCCAGCTTGTGGGCTGGTTTTTGGCTCTTAGTCTTCCTACATCGGTGATGGAAGGGAATATAAGCGCCGATGAGCAGATTACATCCCCAGGATGCGACCGGCAAGGGCAGGCTGCCCTTCATCGCATCGCTGTGGGCTGCGATCCTGGTCGCGCTTCTGTGTGCGATCGCGCCTGACGGCCCGCCTTCCAGCAAGCTCAATGGCTCCGCCTTCAGTTCCGCCACGACCGGCGTGGTGCTCAAGGCGCGCTCGCTGCCCGCGCCGCATCTCGCCCGCGCGCCCCGCCCTGATGGGGATGGGGTGGCCTTGCCCTGGCTGCTGGCGGCGGCGCTCGCCCTCATGCTCTCCTGGCGCCGTCTGGCGCCCGACGCGCCTCTGCCGCTGCTGGCGGGCCGCTACAGCCATCTTCGCGCGCGGAGTCGCCGCGCCCGCGCCCCGCCCGCCTTCCTCTGACATATTTCCCGCCCGCCATGGCGGGCGTCCGTCAGACAGAAGGAATTGAGATCATGCCCCGCAAAAGAAAGATGCGCGGTGGCCGGCGCAATCCGCCCGGCTGGTTCATGCCCGTCGTCATGGCAGGGCTCGGCGCCGCCGGCGCCCTGCTCTCGATCGCGATGCTCGGCATCGTCGAATAATAGACAATGTTCCGCGCCGGCGGCAGGATGAAGGCCTGCTGCCGGCGGACAGGGAAGGAATTTCATGCCCCACCACACGCCCCTTATCGGGACGATCGTTGCCGGCCTCGTCGTGGCCTTCATCATGGGTGCCATCGCCCATCGCCTGAAATTATCGCCGCTGGTCGGCTATCTGGTCGCCGGCATCATGGTCGGCCCCTTTACCCCCGGCTTCGTCGCCGACAGTGGCCTCGCCAATGAACTGGCCGAAATCGGCGTCATATTGCTGATGTTCGGCGTCGGCCTGCATTTCTCGCTCAAGGATTTGTTGTCGGTCAAGGCGATCGCCGTGCCCGGCGCAATCGTGCAGATCGCGGTCGCGACCCTGCTCGGCATGGGCCTTGGCTATCTGATGGGCTGGCCGCTGATGGGCGGGCTGGTCTTTGGCCTGGCTTTGTCGGTCGCCAGCACGGTCGTGCTGCTGCGCGCGCTGCAGGGGGCGGACCTGGTGGAAACGCGGCGGGGTCGCATCGCGGTCGGCTGGCTGATCGTGGAGGATCTGGTGATGGTCCTTGCCCTCGTCCTCCTGCCGGCGCTGGCGGGGGTGATGAACAATGCCGATGCGGGCGGCGGGGCGAGCGCCCTGATTGCGCCGCTGGTCGGCACCTTGCTCAAGGTCGTCGGCTTCGTCGTGCTGATGCTGGTGGTGGGCCGTCGCCTCATCCCCTGGGCGCTGCACTGGGTGGTGCATAGCGGGTCGCGCGAGCTGTTCCGCCTCGCCGTGCTGGCGATTGCGCTGGGTGTCGCTTTCGGTGCCGCGATCGTGTTCGACGTGTCTTTTGCGCTGGGCGCCTTCTTTGCCGGCATGATCCTGGGCGAAACCCCGCTCAGCCGTCGCGCGACCGAGGAGACGCTGCCGCTGCGCGACGCCTTTGCGGTGCTGTTCTTCGTGTCGGTCGGCATGTTGTTCAACCCCGCGGTGGTGGTGGAACAACCGCTGCCGTTGCTGGCCACCGTCCTCATCATCGTCGTCGGCAAATCGATCGCCGCCTGGGGCATCGTCCGTGCCTTTGGCCATCCCAATGTCACGGCGCTGACGATTGCCGCCAGCCTGGCGCAGATCGGCGAATTTTCCTTCATCCTGGCGTCGCTGGGGGCAGGGCTGGGCGTCTTGCCGGCCGAGGCGCGCGACCTGATCCTCGCCGGTGCGATCGTGTCGATCTTCATCAACCCGATCCTCTTCTCGCTGATCGTGCGCGATCACAAGAAGGAGGAGGATGAGGCGCAGGCCGACACTGCGACCGATCAGCCGCGCCTCGGCCATGTCATCCTGGTCGGCTATGGCCGGGTCGGCAAGCTGATCGCCAAGCGCCTGGCCGAGCGCCATGTCCAGTTCGTGGTGATCGAGGGCGACCCCGAACGGGTCGAGGAAGCGGATGAGGCCGGACTGTCGGTGGTGCGCGGCAATGCGCTGGAGGACCGGCATCTGCTGGCCGCAGGCATATGCGAGGCGCGCTATCTGCTGATCGCGGTGCCCGAAGGGTTCGAGGGCGGCGCGATCAACGAACATGCCCGTCATCTCAACCCCAATTTGCAGGTGATCGCCCGCGCCCATAGCGATGCCGAGGTTGCGCATCTCGAAGCGCTGGGCGTGCGCCATGTCGTCATGGGCGAACGCGAACTGGCCGGGCGCATGCTGCAGCTTTGCGGCGTCGGCTGACGGACAAAGAAAAAGGGCGGTGAACGATGATCGATCGTTCACCGCCCTTTTTGTTCAGGAGGCTATGCCGAAGCGCTTAGCCGCGCGGCTTGCGCGGGCCGCCGGGACGCTTGGGGCCGCCCTTGAAGGGGCGGGGTGCGTAACCGGCCGGACGCGGACCACGGTCGTTCGAGCGGTTGCCCTGGCGGCGATTGTCGCGGGCCTGCTCGCGCGGGGCGCCGTCGATCATCTCGAACGCCACGTCGGCGCCCTCGTCATTGGCCTCGCCCGAGCGCTTGACGGCCGACATGAAGCGGCTGGCGATCGCACGCGGAATTTCGAACATGGTTTCGTTGGTGGTGATACGGATCGCGCCGATGTCGCCGCGCGACACATGGCCGCGGCGGCAGATCAGCGGCAGGATCCAGCGCGGATCGGCATTCTGGCGACGGCCGATGTCCATGCGGAACCACTGGGTGTCCTCGAAGCCCGGACGCGGTCCTTCCTGGCGCGGCGGCGCTTCGCTGCGGTCCAGCAGTTCCTCGGGCGCGGGCAGCGAGGCGCGGGCGCTCTTCACCAGCATCGCGGCGATTTCCTTGGCCGACTTTTCCGCCAGCAGTTCGGCGCCCAGCGCCCAATCGGCCTCGTCCAGCTCGGCCTTTTCCATCAGGGTCGAGCGCAGGCGGGCATTATCCTGTTCCAGGATCGCTTCCTTGCTGGGCGGGGTGCCCCATTCGACCGGAATCTTGGCGCCGCGCAGCATCGATTCGACGCGGCGGCGACGCGGATAGGGGACGATCAGGACAGCGGTGCCCTTCTTGCCGGCGCGACCGGTGCGGCCCGAACGGTGCTGCATCGTCTCGGCGTCGCGCGGCAGTTCGACATGGACCACCAGCGTCAGGCTGGGCAGGTCGATGCCGCGTGCGGCGACGTCGGTGGCGACGCAGACGCGCGCGCGCTTGTCGCGCAGCGCCTGGAGCGCGTGGTTGCGCTCATTCTGGCTATGCTCGCCCGACAGCGCCACGGCGGCGAAGCCGCGCTCGGTCAGGCTGCTATGCAGGTGGCGGACATTGTCGCGGGTGGCGCAGAACAGGATCGCGGTTTCGGCTTCATGATAGCGCAGCAGGTTGACCACCGCATTCTCGATGTCCGACGGGGCGACGGTGACGGCCTGGTAGCTGATGTCGCCATGGCCGCGTTCTTCGCCGACGGTCGAGATGCGCAGCGCGTCCGACTGATAGCGCTTGGCCATCGCGACGATCGGCTTGGGCATGGTGGCGGAGAAGAGCAGGGTGCGGCGATCTTCCGGCGCGCTGTCCAATATGCCTTCCAGATCCTCGCGGAAGCCCATGTCGAGCATTTCGTCCGCTTCGTCGAGGACGACGGTGCGCATTCCCGACAGGTCCAGCGCGCCGCGTTCCAGATGGTCGCGCAGGCGGCCGGGGGTGCCGACGACGATATGGGCGCCATGGCTGAGCGCGCGGCGTTCCTTGGCGGCGTCCATGCCGCCGACGCAGGTGGCGATGCGGGCGCGGGCGGCGCCATAGAGCCATTCCAACTCGCGGCTGACCTGCAGCGCCAGTTCGCGTGTCGGCGCGATCACCAGCGCCAGCGGCAGGCCGGCGACGGGCAGCTTGTCGCCGCCGGTCAGCAGTTCGGCGGCCATGGCCAGGCCGAAGGCCACGGTCTTGCCCGAGCCGGTCTGTGCCGACACCAGCAGGTCGCGGCCCTGCGCTTCGTCCTGCGTCACTTCGGACTGGACCGGGGTCAGGCTCTCATAACCCTTGGTGGTCAGCGCCTGGGCGAGCATGGAGGGGAGATGTTCAAAAGACATTTTTTCGTTTTCCATCGGTAAAGCGACCCGCCATTCCCGACGGATACGTGAAGACCTGCCATGCTCCCGCCATGGAGAGCCCAGGGGTAGGTCGCGTCCCTGGTTCCAAAATCCTCCCCTTGTCGGGGGAGGGGGACCGTCGACGTCGCCGACGGTGGAGGGGTGTCCCCCTATGGCGCAGGCGGCGAATGCCCCTTTGCCCGGCCTTGTGGCCCTCGGGCCGCTTCTTGAGTGAGCGGCTGGTCCTATAAAATAAGAAGGCCGCCTTCCCCCGCAAGGAGGGAAGGCGGCCCCTTTAATTCTTATCCCAGCGGGATCAGATCGAGGCGACTTCGGCCACGTCGACCTTCACGCCCGGACCCATCGACGACGACAGGGCGATCTTGCGGACATACTTGCCCTTCGAGCCCGAGGGCTTCGCCTTGACGATCGCGTCGACGAACGCGTCGAAATTCTTGCGCAGGTCTTCAGCCGAGAAGCTCGACTTGCCGAGGCCAGCGTGGATGATGCCGGCCTTTTCGACGCGGAATTCGATCTGACCACCCTTGGCGGCCTTCACGGCTTCGGCGACGTTCGGCGTGACGGTGCCCAGCTTCGGGTTCGGCATCAGGCCCTTGGGGCCCAGAACCTTACCCAGGCGACCCACCAGACCCATCATGTCGGGGGTGGCGATGACGCGCTGGAAGTCGATGTTGCCGGCCTGGATCGATTCGAGCAGGTCTTCGGCGCCCACGATGTCGGCACCGGCGTCGAGCGCCTGCTGAGCCTTGTCGTTGCGGGCGAACACGGCGACGCGAACGTCCTTGCCGGTGCCGGCGGGCAGGGTGACGACGCCACGGACCATCTGGTCGGCGTGACGCGGGTCAACGCCCAGGTTGATCGCGATTTCGACGCTTTCGTCGAACTTGGCAGTGGCGTGGGTCTTGATCAGGCCCAGTGCTTCGTCAACGCCGTGCAGCTTTTCGCGGTCGATCGCGGTCGCCAGGGCCTTCGCCTTCTTGGTCAGCTTTGCCATGGTCTTAGCCCTCCACCACTTCGAGGCCCATCGCGCGAGCGGAACCTTCGATGATCTTCGTTGCAGCGTCGATGTCGTTCGCGTTCAGGTCTGCCATCTTCGCCTGGGCGATTTCGGCGAGCTGGGCGCGGGTGATCTTGCCAGCGACGACCTTGCCCGGCTCCTTCGAGCCCGACTTCAGGTTGACGGCCTTCTTGATCAGGTAGGTGGCCGGCGGCTGCTTCGTCACGAAGGTGAACGAACGGTCCGCATAGACGGTGATGATGGTCGGCAGCGGGGTGCCCTTGTCCATCTTTTCCGTCGAGGCGTTGAACGCCTTGCAGAATTCCATGATGTTCACGCCGCGCTGACCCAGGGCAGGGCCGATCGGCGGCGAGGGGTTGGCGGCTCCAGCGGGCACCTGGAGCTTGATATAGCCCGTAATCTTCTTGGCCATTTTCACTCACTCTATAGCTGGCGAATCTGCGGACAGAGTCACCGGTTCAAGTTTAGCGGTCTAGCGGCTCCCGCAAGGGAGCCTCCCGCACATGTCCAGCCGCCCCGTGGGGAGGCATGGAAGCGCGGCCCTATAGCGACCTTCTTGTCCAAAGGGAAGGGGGAGTCTGTCATTCGGTCGATTCGGCCGAAAGCGCAGGGCTTCCCCAACAAAAAGGGCCGCCGGCTGAAAAGCGGGCGACCCTTTTTGAACAGCCTTGCGGCGGCTGGTTACTTCGACAGTTCGACCTGTTCGAAGTCCAGTTCCACCGGGGTGGCGCGACCGAAGATCGACACCGACACCTTGACCCGGTTCTTTTCGAAATCCAGTTCCTCGACCACGCCGTTGAAGCTGGCGAAGGGGCCGTCCAGCACCTTGACGCTGTCGCCGATTTCGTAATCGACATTGACCTTGTGCTTCGGGGCGGCGGCGGCTTCCTTCTGGGCGCCGAAATAGCGGGCGGCTTCGCTCTCGCTGATCGCCTGGGGCTTGCCCGACGAACCCAGGAAGCCGGTGACCTTGGGCGTGTTCTTGACGAGGTGATAGACGTCGTCGTTCATCGCCAGCTTGGCGAGAACATAGCCCGGCATGAACTTGCGTTCGACCTGGACCTTCTTGCCGCGCTTCACTTCGGTCACGGTCTCGGTCGGAACCTCGACCTGCTCGACCAGTTGCGACAGGCCCATGCGCTCGGCCTCGGTCAGGATCGATTCCTTGACCTTGTTCTCGAAGCCCGAATAGGCGTGGATGATGTACCAGCGCGCCATGTTACCGTCTTAAACTCCCTTTTGAACGCCGAGCGTTCAACGACCCGATGCGAGGCTCAGCAGCCACTGGACGATCGCACCGAAGAAGGTGTCGATACCGAAGAAGAAGATGCCCAGCAATGAGGTCATGATGACGACCATGATCGCGGTCATGATCGTTTCACGGCCGGTCGGCCAAACGATCTTCTTCGCTTCGGTCTGCACCTGATTGACGAATTCGCTCGGAGAAGTCTTCGCCATCGCGCTGTCAGCTCACCTTCAAAATCAATACCAAAGCGCGAAACGGCGGTCCGCCCTCCCGTTTCCCGCGATAAGTCGGTGTCGGGGGAGGCAGTCGCGCTTCGCGACCGATGCTTCGCTAAGCGCACTTAGCCGCGAACCCGTGATTGTTCAAGGTTCGCGGCTAGTTCGCTTGGCAGGAGTGGAGGGACTCGAACCCACGGCATTCGGTTTTGGAGACCGACGCTCTACCAACTGAGCTACACTCCTGCACTGGCCCGAGCCAGCGAAGGAGGGCGCTTTAGCGTGGCCTATCGGGGAGGGCAAGCGACTTTATGCAACTTCTTCAACAAGAATATGCGCGCTGGTCTGGCGCTCGGCTTCCGCGTTGATCTGGGCCCCCAGCAGCACGATAAAGGCGGAGACGAACAGCCAGAGCTGCAGGATCACCACGGCCGCGAGCGAACCGTAGGTCTTGTTGTAATCGCCGAAGGTCGAGACGTAGAAGGAGACGCCCAGCGTCGCCACCAGCCAGAACAGCGTCGCAGCGATCGATCCGACCGTCAGCCATTGCCATTGCACCCGGCGACGATGCGGACCGAAGCGATAGATCAGGCCGAAGATGCTGCTGGCGAGCAGGCCGGCACAGATCCAGGTCGTCGCCTTGATCGCGAACAGCACGCCCGGTCCCCAGTTGGTCAGCAATTTCTGGAGCAGGCCGATGATCGTCGCGGTCACGACGCCGGCGACCACCACCAGCACGGCGGAAAAGGTGATTCCCATCGACACGCGATAGAAGGCGAAGATGTTGCGGCCTTCCTTCTGCGCATAGACGATGTTCAGTGCCTCCATGATCGCGGAGGCGGCGCGGGTGGCGCCATAGACCGCCAGGCCCAGCGCCAGGAACAGGCCGAAGCCGATCGCCGGCTTGCGCGCGCTGACCATGCCCAGCAACTGGTCGTTGATCAGTTGGGCGGCATCGGCGGGCACGACGGTGATGATCGCCTGCATGTGGCGGGCGACGATCTGCGGGTCACCGACCAGGCCATAGGTCAGGACGACCGCGGCCAGCAGCGGGGCGATCGACAGGAAGGCATAATAAGCGACGCCGGCGGACAGCAGGCCCAGATGATTGGCCGACATGGCGGCATAGACGCGCTTCAATATCTCCCACCAGGCACGCGGCGGGATTTTCCATGGCGCATCGACATGCACCTGCTGGGCGATCGTTTCGGTCATGATTGTCCCCTGCTGAACAGGGGTAGCGCCTGAACGGCGATAGGGTTCCCTGATTCGCCTCCCTCATGGTTTTCCCCGGTTAGGGATTCCCGTTGTTGGAGGATTAACCCCGTTTCGCTAATAAATGGCGCTCGCAGCGAGATGGCAGGGAGCGGACAAGTGGCGGAAACCGGCTGGCAACAGCGGCTGGAGGGCTGGGACGGCCCGTTCACGGCACCGGTGCCGGACAGCGCGCGCGAGGCTGTGCTGGATACCCAATATCGCCGTTTCCATCAGGCGCTGCCGCTTTTGTGCCTGCTGATCATGGCCAATGCCGTCGCGATGGCGCTCGCGGTGATGGGCGATCTGCCCTTGTGGCAACAGGTGACGCCGCCTGCGCTGATCTTCCTGGCCTGTGCGATATCCCTGCTGCGCTGGCGCGGCGTGCCGATCGCGACCGACGCCAGGGTGCAGGCGCGCAGCCTGAAACGGGTCGCGCATGTCGCGACCGCGTCCGGGCTGGTGGCGGGACTGTGGGCGGTCAACGCCTTCACTGAAACCGAAATCTATTATTGTATGGTGGCGCCGGTGTTCATCGGCATCGGCGCGCTGGTTGCGGCGACGACCCTGCTCAGCGTGCCGCGCGCCGCGATCGGGGCGATGGGCGCGGCGGTGTTGCCGATCCTGGTGAAGATGGCGCTCTATGACAATCTGGGCGTGCGGGCGATGGCGGTGATGATGGCGATCGTCACGGTGATGCAGGCCAATCTGGTGCTGGGGAAGTTTCGCGAGACGGTGGCGATGCTGGTGTCGCAGCGCGAACTGGCACGGTTGGCCGGCACCGATGCGCTGACCGGGCTCGACAACCGGCTGAGCTTCATGCGCGCGATCGAAGAACGGGTGGAGCGGGGCGCGGCCTTCAGCGTGCTGCTCGCCGATCTCGACGGCTTCAAACAGTGCAACGATCAGCATGGCCATCAGGCAGGGGATGTCCTGCTGACATCATTGGGTGGTCGGTTGCGGGCCTTGATGCCGGACGCGGTGAGCATCGCGCGGCTGGGCGGCGACGAATTTGCGCTGCTCCATGACGCGGAAACCGATGTCGACGCCCTGCATCGACGCATGCCCGGCATCCGGCAGGCGATCGCTGCGCCGGTGGGCTGGCAGGGGCGCAGCCTGTCGGTCGGCAGCAGTTTCGGCATCGCCACCTTCCCGCAGGACGGGGTGGAGGCTGCCGCCGTCCTGCATGTCGCTGATACGCGGCTCTATGCGGACAAGCGGCAGCGCAAGGGATGGCGATTTGTGGGGCCGCAACGCCAGTCCGCTTAGGCCTTGATTCAAGCAATAGAGCCTGATTCACGCCATCGGTGAAAGCGCTGGGCGCTTCCACCTCCGACGATCAGGCTCTAGAAAAACTGCCCGCCCTTCATGATGCGGCGCGCGCGGCCCTGCACCGGCACCTTGTCGAACGGCGTATTGCCGGCCGAGGCCGCCATCTTCGCCGAATCGACGATCCATGGCGCGTCGGGATCGACCAGGATCAGGTCGGCGGCGCTGCCGGGGGCAAAGCTGCCGGCGTTGACGCCCAGTATCTTTGCCGGATTGGCGCTGAGCAGGGTCATCAGCCGGTTGAGGCTGAGATGGCCTTCGCGCACCAGGTTGAGCGAGAGCGCCAGCAGCGTTTCGGCGCCGGCCATGCCGGGCGACGCGTCGGCGAAGGGTAGGCGCTTGTCCTCCGGCCCGCGCGGGTCATGGCCCGATGTGATGACATCGACCGTGCCGTCGGCGACGGCGGCGATGCTGGCATGGCGGTCGGCATCGGATCGCAGCGGTGGCGACAGGCGTGCGAATGTGCGGAAGTCGGTCATCGCCTGATCGTTCAGGAACAGATAGGCCGGGCTGATGCCACAGCTGATCTTCAGCCCCTCCGCCTTGGCGGCGCGGATCAGGTCGAAGCCGGCCTTGGTCGTGACCAGGCGGAAATGGATGGCAGCGCCGGTTTCGCGCGCCAGCATGATGTCACGCGCGATCGCCATCGCCTCGGCGCAGGCCGGGGCATGGGCCAGGCCCAGGCGCGTCGCGGTCTCGCCGCTGGTCGCCACCGCCTTGGCGGACAGGCCGCCATCCTCGGCATGGGCGATGACGGTAAGGCCCAGCCCCGAAGCGTAGGAGAGGATGCGCAGCATCACGCCCGAATCGGCGATCCACTGGCGACCGGTGCCGACCGCCTTGGCCCCGGCGATCTGCATCAGGCCCATTTCGGCCATTTCCGTGCCCTTGAGGCCACGGGTCGCGGCAGCGATCGGGTGGACCCAGAAGTCGGGCTTGCCCGCGCGGGTCGCTTCCCGGATCAGGCCGACCTCGTCCAGCGGCGCGCGCTGGTCGGGCATCAGGGCGGCGCGGGTGATGCCGCCGAAATGGAAGGCCGGCTTGTCGGTGGCGAAGACGCCCAGATCGATCAGGCCCGGCGCGACCACCAGCCCGCCGGCATCGACCTGCTGCGCATCGGCAGGAATGTCGACCGCGCCGGTGGCCAGGATGCGGTCATCCTCGATCAGGACGGTGCCGGGGACAAGGGCGTCACCCGCCGGATCGGCCAGCTTGCCGTTGACGATTGCGATCCGGCTCACGCCCATCTCTTTTTCCTTGTTGGTCGGGATGCTCACGCCCATCCCTCCACGCCGCGCGCCTGGCGCGTCAAAACATCCAGGCAGGCCATGCGCACCGCCACGCCCATCGCCACCTGTTCGGTGATCGCCGACCGATCCGGATCGTCCGCCACCGTGCTGGTGATCTCGACGCCCCGGTTCATCGGGCCGGGGTGCATGACCAGGGCATCGGGCTTGGCGATGGCCAGCCGTTCGGGCGTCAGCCCGTAAAGTGCATGATATTCGCGCGCCGACGGGATGAAGGCGCCGTCCATCCGCTCATTCTGCAGGCGCAGCATCATGACGACATCGGCGCCCTCCAGCCCTTCCTCCATGCGGGTGTAGGGGGTAGCACCTAGCATCTCGACCTCGGGCGGCAGCAGGGTGGGCGGGGCGACCGCACGCACCTGCGCGCCCAGTGCTGCGAGGCAGAGCATGTTGGATCGGGCGACGCGGCTGTGCAGCACATCGCCGCAGATGGCGACCACCAGCCCCTCGAACCCGCCCTTGCGACGGCGGATGGTGAGCGCGTCGAGCAGCGCCTGCGTCGGATGCTGGTGCCAGCCATCGCCCGCGTTCAGCACCGGGCAGTCGACCTTGTCCGCGATCAGCGCGACCGCGCCGGAACTGGCATGGCGGATGACGATGACGTCGGCGGCCATGGCGTTGAGCGTCATGGCCGTGTCGATGAGGGTCTCGCCCTTCTTCACGCTCGACTGGCCGGCGTGCATGTTGACGACGTCGGCGCCCAGCCGCTTACCGGCGATCTCGAACGACAGCAGGGTGCGGGTGCTGTTCTCGAAAAAGGCGTTGATCTGGGTCATGCCCGCCAGCCGGTCGTCATGCTTGCGCGCCTGGCCCTTGTTGGTGCGGGCCCAATGTTCGGCCTCGTCCAGCAGAAAACGGATTTCCCAGGGCTTGAGGTCGGCGATCGACAGCAGGTGTCGGTGCGGGAACAGCGCCCGGCCAGTCAGCTCGGGCGTTGCATCAGGAATGAAGATGTCGGGCATGAGCCGGGTCTTTAGGCCAGGCTTTCGGTTGGGGCAAGGCGGGGAAAGACCCGATCAGGCCCGGCCGCGCCATTTCCCCCACAGGGCGCGATCCTTCAGCACCTCGCGCGCGGCATTATGGCCCGGTGCACCAGTGACGCCGCCGCCCGGATGGGAGCCCGCGCCGCACATGTAGAGGCCCTTCAGCGGCCCGCGATACGCGCCATGGCCCAGCACCGGCCGCGCCGCCCACATCTGGTCCAGCGTCAGATTGCCGTGCATGATGTCACCGCCGACCAGGCCGAACTTGCGTTCCAGGTCGAGCGGCGAATGGATCTGGCGGGCGATCACGCTCTTCGCAAAGCCGGGCGCCTGCGCCTCGACCGTGGCGATGATATGGTCGGCCGCTGTCTCGCGTTCATCGTCCCAGTTTCGCCCGTCGGGCAGTTGGGGGGCGAATTGCTGACAGAAGAGGCTGGCGACATGGCATCCCTCAGGCGCCAGGCTGTCGTCGATGGTCGAGGGTATCAGCATCTCGACGATCGGCGCCTTCGACCAGCCGTCGCGCTTCGCATCCAGATAGGCGCGGTCCATATAGTCGAGCGTCGGCGCGATGATGATGCCCGACTGGTGATGCTCGCCAATGCCGGGCAGGCAGGTAAAGTCGGGCAGGGCAGAGAGCGCGACATTCATGCGGAAGGTGCCCGATCCCGCCTTGAACGCCTTGATCCGTTTCAGAAAATCGGCGGGCAGGTCGGCCGGTTGCATCATTCGCTCGTAGAGCAGCTTGGGGCCGACATTGGCGATGATGCTGGCGCCCATCACTTCCTCGCCGCTGGCCAGCTTCACGCCGACGGCGCGGTCGCCATCGACCAATATATGGTCAACCGGCGCTTCCAGGCTGATTTCGACCCCCATCGCCTGCACGACCTTTGCCATGGCCTGGGTGATGGTGCCCATGCCGCCGACGCTGTGACCCCAGGCGCCCTTCTTGCCGTTCACCTCGCCGAACACATGATGCAGCAGCACATAGGCGCTGCCCGGCGTGTCGGGGGAAGCGAAATTGCCGACCACCGCGTCGAAGCCGAAGGCGGCCTTGACCGCCTCGCTCTCGAACCAGCTGTCGAGGAAGGTTCGGGCCGATTTGGTGAACAGGTCCAGCACGTCACGCTGTTGCTCGATATCGAGCCCGGCGACGCGGCGGCCCTGTTTCAGCGCCTCGACCACCATGGTCAGGCCATCGCCGACATTGGGCGGGCTTTTGAGCACCAGGTCGCGCAGTACGTCGGCCACCACTTCCAGCGCGTCATAATAGGCCGGCAGAGTGGCAGCATCGCGCGCGCTGAACCGGGCAAACTCGGCCTGGGTTCGCTCCAGCCCGCCGCCCAGTTTCAGATAGCCGCCATCGGGCTGGGGCAGGAAATTGCTGATCGGCCGCTCGATCACGCGATAGCCATGATCGGCCAGCTTCATGTCGCGGATGACCTTGGGATTGAGCAGGCTGACCGTGTAGCTGGCGGTCGAGTTGCGGAAGCCGGGGTGAAATTCCTCGGTCACCGCCGCGCCGCCGACGACATCGCGGCGCTCCACCATGCGCACCTTGTAGCCGGCACGGGCGAGGTAGAAGGCGCAGACGAGGCCGTTATGGCCCGCACCGATGATGACGGCGTCATAGGCTTTGGTCACAACATATCCCTCCCCGGAAAAGCGCCGTCATCCCCGCGAAGGCGGGGATCCATCTCCAGCCATCTCCCCATAGGTGAGGTCGGGGGATGGATTCCCGCCTGCGCGGGAATGACGAGAATCATGATAGTCGAAAGACCATCCCATTTTCGGCGCGCGATGCTGGCGCGCCTGCGGAATGATGGTGCGCATCCGCGCGCAGAAATGGCGCAGCGCGACTTCCTGGTCGCTCAGGGGGCCGACGGTGAAACTGTCCGACGCCATGCCGGCCTGCACGCGGGCGACAAGCGCCGTATCCTCGGCATTGACCTGGCGGTTGACGCGCCAGTTGAGATAGCGCGCGGCCTTCATCTCCCTACGGTCGTCGGGCAGCGCATAGCTGATCTCGCGGATCAGCGTCTGCGTCGGCGAGACCGGCAGCCACTGCATGAAATCGACCTGGTCGGGATAGATGTCGAAGGCGAAATTGGGCCAGAGCTTGAAATAGGTCCATAGTCGCTGCCGATCGGGCGGCAGATGCGGGACGGCCGGCAGGAAATGCTGATAGGCGCGCTCGGACAGGTTGGCGGACGGGCGATCGAGGATCGGCCCCCACATCTTGTCGGCATAGAGGCTGGCTTCGACGCCATAGCCATCGCCCATCAGCCGCTTGAGGCCGGGATGGGCGACGGCGATATGCAGGCCATCGGAATAATTGTCGCCGATATTCTTCCAGTTCACCGCACGCGGGCGCAGCGTGACGCGGCCAAGCGCGCGCAGTTCGGAAAAGCGATAGGGCGCGATCTCGTCGACATAGGGCGCCATCATCTGCGCCACCGACGGTCCGCCATCATCCTCCAGCCGGACGAACAGGAAGCCGTGGAAATTCTCGATATCGACGGGGGAAAGTCCATGCCTGGACCGGTCGAGATTGCCATAGCTGCCCGCCATTGGCAGGCCCGTCAGGCAACCGTCCAGACCATAGGTCCAGGCATGGTAGGGACAGACCAGCTTTCTGGTGCGACCCGAGGGCCCGTCCACTAGGCGCGCGCCGCGGTGGCGGCACACGTTGGTAAAGGCGCGGGCTTCGCCGTCATCCCCGCGGATGACGATGATGCTCTCGCCAAGATAGTCCAGCACATGGAAATCGCCCGGCGCCGGCAGGTCGCTGTCATGGGCGACGATCTGCCAGCTCGGGCGGAAGATGCGACGGGTTTCGACGGCGAAAAATTCGGGATCGCTATAGGTCCATGCCGGCAGGCTATAGCCCACGTCCGGATCCGGTCCGCATCCCGTCTCGCCCATCTACCCCGCATGCCCCATTGCAGTTGTACGCTTGTATAACGAGCGGGCAGGGAATTTCCATTATATTTTTGTGACAGCTATTTTCAGTTGGTCCGTTCGGGCACTTCGCCCCAGTCGGACAGGATCGAAGCGCGGCTGGCGACCGCTTCCCAGGGGAAGACGAACCAGTCCTTGGTGACGATGCGGTCGATCGTGGTCGCGCGATATTCGACCTTCGCGGCCGAGCTGACATTGTCGATCAGCACGGCAAAGCGCAGATGATCGGCCGGCGCGCCGGCCAGCGCCGCGCGCAACTGGTTGATCGTGCGGCCACTGTCATTGATGTCGTCGACGAACAGCAGGCGCGATCCTTCGAGCGCCATCGCCACCAGCTTGTCGAGCAGTTCGTCGCAAAAGCCCGCGACCTGGGCCGACAGGTCGACCGACAGCATCGGCTGGCTGATGGCGTGGGACAGATAGGTGGCCGGCACCAGCCCGCCGCGCCCGACGCCGACAATATAGTCGGGCCGCCAGTCCGATTTGGCGATCGCGCCGGCCACGGCGTCGATATGGGAGAGGAAGCTCTCCATCGGAATGTCGGTCAGGATCGGTTGGGTCATGATATGGTTGCCATCTGCGAATCGGCCCTATCGGCCGCCTGCGCCCCATAGCGCCGTGCCAGCAGGGCACAAGCCATCAGCTGAATCTGGTGGAACAGCATGACCGGCAGGATGATCGGCCCGACGGCCGCTGCGGGGAAGAGGACGCCGGCGATCGGCACGCCCGAGGCGAGGCTCTTCTTCGAGCCGCAAAATTGCAGTACGATCGCATCTTCGCGGGAAAAGCCGAGCAGCCGGCCAAGCCCCCAGGTGAAGAGCAGCACGATCACCAGCATGGCGATGCAGAGCAGCGCGAGCAGCGCCAGCTCCGCGCGCGAGACCCGGTGCCACAGTCCTTCGACCACCGCCGCGCTGAAGGCGGAATAGACCACCAGCAGGATCGATGTGCGATCGACCCGGCCGACCAGCGTCTTGTGCCGCGACACGAAGCCGCCGATCCAGGGACGGGCAAGATGGCCGAGCACGAAGGGCAGCAGCAATTGCAGCATGATCCCCTCGACCGAGGAAAGGGAGATGAGGTTGCTGCCGCCGCGCTGCATCAGCAATGCCACCAGCAGCGGCGTCAGCACGATGCCGAGCAGGTTGGAGAAGGAGGCGCTGACGACAGCAGCGGCGACATTGCCGCGCGCAATCGCGGTGAAGGCGATCGAGCTTTGCACCGTCGATGGCAGCAGCGCCAGGAACAGCAGGCCCGCGCGCATATTCTCCGGGATCGCGCCGATCTGCTGCAGCAGGATGCCGACCAGCGGGAAGAAGAGGAAGGTCGTGCCCAGAGTCGCGAGATGGAGTTGCCAGGCCTTGGCGCCACCCCAGATCGCCTCGCGCGACAATTTTGCCCCATGCAGGAAAAAAAGCAGCACGATGCCCGCGTCCGCAACGATCGACGCGACATGGGCGCCCTGGCCGCGCGCGGGCAGGGCCGACGCTAGGGCAACGGTGCAGAGCAGCAGGACGAGGAAGGGATCGAGGATCAGGCGCAGGCGAGTCATCATGTTTCCGGGCATAGGGAAGGGGCTTGGAAAAGGATAGACGCCGCCCCATCCTCTGGGCCAACAGCCTTGGCACAGAGTATCGGGAGAGAATTTGCGTGAGCGACCATATCGCCATCATCGAGACGAACGGCGTGCTCGAAATCCATATCGACCGGCCCGACAAGAAGAATGCGCTGACCGGGCCGATGTACCGCGCGATGATTGCAGCGCTGGCCGATGCGTCGAGCCGGCCGGAGATTGGCGTAGTGCTGTTCGCGGGCCGGGGCGACGCCTTTTGCGCCGGTAATGACCTCAAGGACTTCATGGCCGGGCCGGAGGGCGGCGCTGCCGCCTTCGATTTCATCAGCGCGATTGCCGCCTTCGACAAGCCGATCGTCGCGGCGGTGCAGGGGCTTGCCGTGGGCGTCGGCACGACGATGCTGTTCCATTGCGATCTGGTCTATGCCGCGCCCGACGCGCGCTTCGTCATGCCCTTCGTCAATCTGGGTATCGTGCCGGAGGCCGGCTCCAGCCTGCTCGCGCCCGCGATCATGGGCCATGCCAGGGCGGCGGCGATGCTGATGCTGGGCGAACCGATGGATGCGGAGGGGGCCGATCGCGCCGGTTTCGTGACGGCGATCGTGACAGGAGACGCGCTGCTCGACCATGCCCGCGCCAAGGCGGCGGCGTTGATGGCCAAGCCGCCCCAGGCGCTGATGGCGACGCGCCGGCTGATGAAGGGTGATCCCGCCGCCTTGCAGGCGCGCATTGCCGAAGAAGCCCGGCTGTTCCGCGAAGCGCTGGCCTCGCCCGAAGCGCAGGAGGCGTTCATGGCCTTTTTCGAAAAGCGCGCGCCGGTCTTCAAGCGGGCCTGATCGAAGCGCGGCCGGGGGAGGGGATCAGTTCTTGCCTCGCCGCTCGAACTTCAGTTCGCTCACGATCACGGCGGCGATGATCAGCAGCGCGCCGGCCAGCGCCGTGGCGGGCTGGCGGTCGCCCGCGATCCGGCCCAATATCCCGGCCCAGACCGGCTCGCCGGCATAGATCAGGGTCGCGCGGGTCGGCGATACGGTGCGCTGCGCCCAGTTCATCACGAACTGGATCAGCGCCGTCATCGCGCCCAGGCCACAGGCCGACAGGATCACCGTCCAGGAAAAGGGCGGGATCGCCTCACCCATCGGCGCCATCAGGCCGAAGGCGAGCAGCGACGTGACCGCCAGTTGCACCAGCGTGACGCGGGCAATGTCGACCTTGCCGGCCCACAGGCTGATGAAGATGATTTCCAGCGCGATCGCCAGGGTGCTGATGAGCGTCAGCGCCTCGCCCTTGCCCAGCGACAGCCCCTCGCGCGGGGCGGCGATCAGGATCAGGCCGGCAAAGGCCAGCGCGACGCCGACCCAGCTGGTCCAGCGCGGTCGCCGCCGCAATATCGCCCATTGGAGGATCGGCACCAGCGGCACATAGGCGGCGGTGATGAAGGCCGATGTGCTGCTGGATATGGTCTGCAGCGCCCAGGTCTGGAGCGTGTAGCCGCAGAAGATGCCAAGGCCGATCATCGACCCGGCCAGCAGTTCGCGCGCCGTCAGGCCGCGCAGCACCGGCCAGGCGAGCGGCAGCGCGAGCAGCGCCGCCGTGCCGAAGCGCATCCCCACGAAAAAGAGCGGCCCGCTCTGCTGCATGGCATTATGCACGATCAGGAAGGTCGCGCCCCATAGCACGGTGATCCCGATCAGCGCGAGTTCGGGACGGCCGATCATCAGCCGGGGCGCAGGGCTCTTGTCGAGGGCGGCATTGTGCAACATAATGCACATCGCGTTATGAGCAATATATTGCACAGTCAAGTCGAAGTCCCGCGCCCGGACGTTCTTTCCCATGTCGCGGGCAATATCCGCCGCCTGCGCGCCGCCAAGGGGCTGAGCCAGGATGCGCTGGCCAGCGCGGCGGGCGTCAGCCGACGCATGCTGGTGGGGATCGAGAGCGGGGAAGCCAATGTCAGCCTGTCGACGCTCGACCGGCTGGCGCAGGCGCTGGACGTCAGTTTCTCCCATGTCGTGCGCGCGCCCGACATGCCCGACAATAGCCGGATCGATACCCTCGCCTGGCAGGGCGAGGATGTGCATAGCCGTGCGACCCTGCTCGGCACGGTCCCGGCCGCGCGCGAGGCGGAGCTATGGACCTGGTCGCTGGCGCCGGGCGACCGCTACCCGGCCGAGGCGGACGCCGCCAACTGGCACGAGATGCTCTATGTGGTGGAAGGGGTGCTGACGGTCGAGATGGATGCCGGCACGCGCACGATCGCGGCGGGCGACTTCCTCATCTTCAGCAGCGACCGCCCCTATGTCTTCGTCAATCGCGGAACGGACCTGCTGCGCTTCGTGCGCAACGTGGTGTTCTAGGCAGCGTGGACGAATGGCCGGGATCGGTGGGGGCTGCCATTCCCCTCCCGTAAACGGGAGGGGAAGCGAGACTTAGGCGCGAAGCGCATTAGTCGCAGCGGGGTGGGCTTGCGCGCCGTCCAGCCCACCCCCTAACCCCCTCCCGCTTGCGGGAGGGGGAACAGGTCCGCTTCTGGCCGTTTGCCGGTCGGTAGAAGAGCGAGCGACGGCGAGGGATATGCGAGATGCAACAAGATTACTGGCATATGATCGAGCCCTTCTGGGAAGCGATCAACGTTGATGAGGATGGGGAGGCCTATCTGGTAAGCGTTGCCGATATTCCGACCGCTCTCGTTCATTTGCATGCGGCCCATTTGGCGCAGTCGGAGATATGTAACGGGGGCTTTGCGCAGTTTTTCCAGAACTATGGCGGTGTTTTGGCGCCCGAGGCCGCCGCAGGTTTCGCCGTCATGGGGATGACTTCGACTGCAAAAATCCTTGCAGAGGCGAGCCAGATGTTAGGCACGCCCTATCCTAGAGACTGGCGGACCAGACACACACAACTGGACGCCATACCAGTCGAAAAATTCGATCGGTTTGACTCACAGTTCTACGATCTTATCGAGACAGAAGCCGATGGCTTTCAATGTGCCGCAAACCGATTTGCGCAAAAGTTGAGGCAGCAAGGCCCTGCGTAGACCAATAGCATGGATTTTTGACTGCTGGTCAACTCTCCAGCGGATGAGCAACTATCTGCCTGCCTGCCTGCCTGCCTGCCTGCCTGCCTGCCTGCCTGCCGATAAGCCGACAATCGGAGATCGGCTGATCCTGGTCGTTCGGAAGCGGAAAGCTGCACGTCTGCATTTGGAGATTGGAAATCGGCGGATGAACGGCAATTTTTGATCGAAATCCGACAATCCCCACAGGCGTCATCCTGACGAAAGTCAGAACCCATTCTGCGCTATGGCGGATGGGGAGCGCTCAAGCGATCCAGGATCAAGCCTGTCCGGAGCCTGTCAAAGGGGGCGGGATGACGAAGATGGAAATGGCCACTTCCAGTCGCGTCCAGGCCGCCGGGATATAGCCTCGCAGCCTGAAATCGGGCCTCCCCATGGGGAGGCCCGATACGTCTCAATGGCTGTCGTTGCGCAGATCCTTGCCGGCCTGCTCCAGCGAGGCACCGACATCCTGCTTGGCTTCCTTGCCCTCGCGCTTGGCGTCGTCGGCCGCCCGGTCGGTCGCGGCGCCGATCCGGTCCGCGCCATTGTCGATCGCGGCGCCCGCGCGGTCGAGGCCGTTGTCGATCTTGGCGCCGGCATCGTCGACGGCGTTGCTGACGTCATTGCCGATCGCGGAGCCGGCATTTTCCAGATTGTCCGATGCCTTTTCCGAGCAGGCGGACAGGCTCAGGCCCAGGGCGGACAGGGCCGTGATGGCCAGAAGGGGTGCGCGCATGATGTCTCCTCATTGCGTTGGCAAGGCTTGGGCAGCGCCGCATCATATCTGACGCGGCGCTGCCTAATCTCTTGTTGTCGCATCGTTTTAAGCGGAAAACCGGTTCCCACTTTTCCGCACGACGCTCCTAAAAGCGCGGCAGCGGCCATAAGGTTGCGTGGTTTCGCGATCAGCCGCCGCTGAGGCCGAACACCATCGACCGGTCGGCATCGGGGATCAGACCCTCCATCACCCGCCAGAAACCGGTGACGGAACCCTGTCCGGCCTGGGCATAGGCGGCCGCCATCTTCTCGCGCAGCGCGCGGAAAAGCTCGGCCTCCAGTGCGCGGCCGGCGGCGCTGAGGCGCAGCAGTTTCTGCCGCCGGTCGCTGCTGCCCGGCCGGGTCTCGATATAGCCGCGCTCGATCAGGTCATTGAGCACCCGGCCGAGCGATTGCTTGGTGATTGCCAGCAGGCGCAGCAGATCCTTCACCGTCAGGTCAGGCTGGCGCGAGATGAAATAAAGGGCGCGGTGATGGGCGCGGCCCAGGCCCTGCGCCGCCAGCCCCTCGTCGATCGAGCGGGTGAGCGCGGAATAGCCGAAATAGAGCATCTCGATGCCGCGCCGGATTTCGTCCTCGCGCAGGAACAGCGGCGAGGCCGGTGCGATCTGGCTGGGCGAGGGGGCTTGGACGGACATCGGCGCGGGTTTCCGGCTGGAGGGGAGGGGGCGTGGCGTTGATCCCTAAGATGGGTTGGGCGGGAAGGAAAGGGAAAGGCGAAGTCCATCGTCAGGAGGGCTTTTCTTTCGTGCATCAGCCGCTATATGGCGGTCCCGCGCTGACTTGGATCGGCGCATTGCTGGGGCGTCGCCAAGCGGTAAGGCAGCGGCTTTTGATGCCGCCATGCGCAGGTTCGAATCCTGCCGCCCCAGCCAGTTTTCTCCCAAACTACCGCAAAACCTTGATTTTCGGATGGCGCCGGAACCGTGGTGGGGCATTTGCTACAAAACCCTGCTACAAGGTTGGGGCTTCGTGCGGATGGGAGGCATCCCGAATACGATCAGGCGCGGCGGTATCTATCACTTTCGGCGGGTGGTCCCGCAGCCCTTGCGGGAACGGCTGGCGCGCCGTGAATTGACATGCAGCCTCCATACGCATCAAGCAGGAGAAGCGCGTTTCCTATCGCGCTGCCTGTATCTGCGTTCGGAGGAATTGTTCTTGGCTGTCGAAAGCGCGTCGACGTTGAGCGATGAGGACATCGCTGCGCTGGTGAAGGATTTTTACACCACCATTTTGGCGCGAGATGACCATTATCGATTAATGGCTGACATGCCCGACCAGTTCAGAGAGGCGCGGGCAGAACATTATCGAATCTTGGCTAGCAACGCGAAGCGGCATCTGGCCGAAAATGCTTACGAAACCGTCAGGCAGATCACTTCCAGCATGCTCGCACGGCGGTATGGGCTGGATGCGAAATTCGATAAGCTGAGTGTCCGCAAAACCGGGCAAGCTATGCTCCGGGCCGGGGTAGAGGTTGCAGAAACGCTGCGCGCCCGCGCCGAGGGCGATTTCAGTTACGAGCCGACTGACAAATTGCTCCTACAAGCTTTGCGGGAAAAGCCTGAGCCGCCAGCATTTCCTCCGTCCAATGAACATGACAGGTCGCCACCCGTGGTCATCGGTCCCATATTCTCGGAGGCGGCGGAGACTTTCCGGGAGGCCCAACTGCGCAAAGCCGTTTGGGAGCGTCAAACATATCAGCAAGCTCGTGCGACCTATTCCATATTTCCGATATTCTCCGGAGATCGACCGCTCAATCATTATGTTCGCGCCGATGCAGGGCGTTTCAAGGCATTGTTGGAAGACCTGCCTGCCAACTACAGCAAGGCTGCTGAATTTCGCGGTCTGACAGCAGAGCAAATCGTTGAAATGACTCGAAGTAGGGACGTTCCGCGCCTTTCACCGCGTACCGTGCAACGTCATTTTGCGGCGCTTTCCACGCTCTGGGATAGAGCAATCGAGCAAGGCGAGGCGACGATCAATATCTTCAACAACTGGAAGTTTTCGGCGGCAAAGCGCGCCAGAGATCAGCGGCAGATGTGGACGAGTGAGACGCTTAGCGAGTTATTTCGTACCCCAATCTGGACAGGATGCCAGTCAGAGCATCGGCGGTCGAAGCCGGGCAAGCTTGTCATTCGTGACGAAAAATTCTGGCTTCCTCTTATCGCGGTATTCTCCGGTATGCGTCAGGAGGAAATCTGCCAGCTCCGTCTGGACGATGTGCGTCAGGTGGAAGGCATCTGGGTTTTCGATTTGAGGGAAGGTGACGGGCGCCAGCTCAAAAATTCCAACGCGATCCGTAAGGTGCCAATCCATGACAGGCTGATTGATCTGGGGTTGCTGGACTACGCTGATCGGATGCGGGCGGCTTCAAACAAGCTGCTCTTCCCGAATTTGCAGCCGGGCGGCGCAGATGATCGCCTTGGTCACAATTATTCGAAATGGTTCACGCGATACCGCCGCGATACGGGCCTTTATGCAGAAGGACTTGATTTCCATTCCTTCCGCCACAGCGCGACGACCTTCATGAAAAGGGCTGGCGTTGCGGACTCCACGATCGATGAAGTGACAGGGCATGCCACCGCTGGGGAAACAGCGCGCTATAACAAGGGTCTTACCGTCGCCAATTTGAAGCTGGCCATCAACAGCATCGAACTAGGTATCGACCTTGCCTACCTGACGGAAAAATGAGCGCTAACGCTGGGGGAGTTGCCGACTGAAACGCTGGACACGGTCTGCGCTCCGGCGCAATATTTTCTGGCGCTCCAGCGCCATACCCCCCTTTACTATGCCTTCCCTGACTATCCTGCCTTTATCCATACCCTTCTCCCCCTTTCCCTCCCCCTCCGGAGGGAATTGAAAGGAAGAAGATATGAAATTCGATAATATGCCTACGGCGCAGGCCCAACCCTCAGATGCTTTGGCCATGGTTGCCGCCATCGACAGGCTGATCGGCGAAGGGATCGACGTTCGGCGTCCGATAGGTTCAGCCTTCCAGCTCAAACTCCCGGACGGCCTCAGCTATTATCCCACGACCGGAAAAATCTATCGAGACAGCGCATCGGCGGCATACCAGCAGACCGGCCTAGCCGCACTATTGGCTGTCTTGAACAGCCCCGCCCTATGACAAATTCTGCATAGATAACAGGGCGATCAACGAATCCTCCCTGCCGGATGATCTCCGGCGAATGATGGAGGATTCATGACGCCAGAACCCGGCCACGCGATCGGCCAACTTCCTCTCGTACCCGACGAACTGCTCAAAGCGCATTTCGTCCACGAGAAATTCGATACGCGCTTCCGCGCCTGCGCCCGCCTGCTCCAAGCCTTCTGGCGCGAGCGTCAGGGTCTTCCTGTCGGCAGCTATCAGGGACGGGATGGTCGCAAACGCAAGGTCGGCTCGTTGCTCAGCACGTCGGCAGCCGCCTCCGGACGCAACTTCCTTGGCCCGGCCGTGGCCCATCTGGCCCGCCGTGAGGTTATTTATCAGGAGGCCGGGGCGCTGATCGACCGGCAGCGGCTCTACAGCAATCTGCTCAGTTCGATGCCGCTGGCATTTAACCTCTTTGCGCCGCTTCGTTTCGATCTGGCGCTTGCTGGCAAGGTGATGCGGGCGATTGCCCCCGGCATCGACATCGCTGCGGTTCGTCATGTTTGGTTCGAGCATTCACCGGGACGGCGGGCAGTGGACCTTACCGGCGACCGAACCGCTTTCGACGTCGCGGTTATCTATCAGCGCAGCGATGGTGCCAGCGGTATGATCGGCATTGAGGTGAAATATTCCGAGAGCCTTACCGAGCCTGCTCCTGCGGAACTGAACGCCCGATATCATGACCTTGCCCAGTCATCGGGCTTGTTCAAAGAACCCATGCAAGCCGCCCTGCGGGTCAATCCACTCCAGCAACTGTTCCGGGAGCATCTGCTTGCCCAAGCGGCAATGATGCGGGGCGATTGGGCCGAAACCCACTTCATGCTTCTCGCTCCGCGCCATAATGCCAATGTCCAGCAGGGGGCGGCATTGTACAGCAAATTCCTTGCATCGCCCGGTATGGGACAAACTTCTTTCCTGAATGTCGAATTGGAGCAGTTCGTTGAAGCACTGGGTTGGGCAGGTGCGAAGAACGAAGCCTATGCCCTGTTCGATCGCTATTTGAATTGGGGCATTGTCATCGAGGCGGTCGAAGCCTGCCTTCGCGACAAGATCGAGGATTGGCACATCGCTCCGCCGCCTCCGGCTCCGCTCAGCCTCATCGGGAAAGCCGCTTGAGCATGAAGCCGCCCTTCATCGATCAGATCGCCTTCGATCAGATGCTGGAACATGGTCGAGCCAGTGCAGCAGGTCGCCATCATGATCCAGCGCCGGTGGTGAAGCTCTTCACCCCGGACGCTGGGGCGACCTGGCTACTGACAGAAATCGATCCCATGGATCATGACCGTGCATTCGGGCTTTGCGATCTTGGGCTCGGTGAACCTCAACTGGGCTACGTGAGCTTGGGCGAACTGAGTGCCATCTGTGGCGCTCTGGGCTTGCCTGTCGAACGGGATGCCGCCTTTACCGGCGATAAACCCCTGTCAGGTTATGCCTTAGATGCAAGTCGAGCAGGCAGGATCACCGCTTAAGCTCCTCAGTATCAGGCTTAAGGAGGTCTAAATGCGACGCATCCAGCGCCATTGCCAGTTCATAAACCGTCACGATCGTCGGGTTGCGCCGACCGCTCTCAAGACCGGAAACATATTGCTGACTGAAACCCGAACGCTCAGCAAACTCTTCCTGCGTCCAGCCCTTGCTCAGGCGAAGGCGTTTAAAGTTAGACCCGATCAGGCGACGCATATCCATGCTGCCCTGATCGGGCTTGCAATACCCCTAAGTTTATCAACTATAATATGTAACTCTGAATCGGGGGACGTATGACAGATCGCATTGACGCCTTGGAGCGCCTTGGCAAATTGAGGGCCGATGGCATCCTTTCAGACGAGGAATTCGCCGTCCAGAAAGCGGCATTGTTGGACAGGCCGGTTGAAGGTTTGAAGGCATCTTCGTCGGGTTCGTTCGCAACGCAGTTCAAAGAGGGGCGCGAGAAGAGCAAAGGCGTGCGTCGGTTCATCCGATGGTTTTTCGGGATTCAAATGTTGGCGATCCTATTGCTCGGAACATATTTCCTCACGCGCGGCGCCAAAATAGAAGAAGCAAGGCAGGCTCAGAAAGCCGAAATGGCAGCGCCACTTGCGGCATCTCCGGTGCAGGAAGCAGACTTCCTGTTTACAGATCAATTTCTGGCAGGTCCGGGTCGGGACACTTGGGAATCACTCGCAGACAACCCCAACCCTAATAGTTTCTGCGTCGGTTCGAAGGCGGTACTGACCAACGCTTCAAGCAAGCCGATGCATATTCAGGCAGGACGTCAATCCAGTGATGTCTCTTGGACCCTTGGAACAGTTCAGCCAAACGCTACCATCGAGTTTGCGGTAGGAGACTATCCGGGCAGTTACTTCATTGCCAGCCTAGATGATGATCGCCCATTGGCTCCGTACGAAGTCACTGAATGCAATGCGGCAGGGGAATCGCAATGAGCGGGACGGTTGATCCTTCAGACAGGTTGGAAGGCTTGCTGCGCGACGGCGTGATCGACCACCGCGAATATGATCGTGAAATGGCCAAATTAGGCCAATTGGACGTCACCCCTCCTGGGAGCGCCACTAAACGCCGTGTAGTCATTGCCGTGGTCGTGGCCCTTCTGGTCGCGCTTACATATTTGATCGCCTCCGTTGACCCAGTGGGTGATGATGCCACCGTTGTTCCGCAAACCGCGGCAGAAAATGTCGTGAATGCGAATAACGCGCCGATCGCCGCTACCGTCCAAGAGCCTGCGGCAGACTATCAGGCGTTGTGCATATACAGCGGATTGACGCCGTTGGGGACGCGGCTCTCCACCATGGCCAATCTGCTGTCGCAACAAGGGCGAACCATCGCTTGGGAGGCTGCCGGGAATGACTGGATCATGCGAACAAGCTGGCATGATCAGTTGACAGGCACGGATCACGAAGAAGCGTTTGAGTTTCAGCGGCGGGATGGAGCATCACCCGCGCCAGCCTGTAATCGCCCAATTGGCGAGGTGCAGTTGAACCGGGTGGCACGGGATGGGATCGAAATTGCTGAACCTGATCCGAGCTTCGCGTCTTTGCTGCACCAAGACATCGAACCAGATGGAACGACAGCCGAAGCGGTTCCGTCGGCGGACGCCCTGCGCTCCGGCCGATGCAAGCTGGTCATTAAAGGTCAGTCTTATATCGATGGCCCCTGCTTCTATTCCCTCGACGAGGAAGGCAGCTTCTCCATCTACGACACGCCAGAAGGGACGGGTGGCTACTTTGCTACGCTGGTGCGGGACGGTGCATCTGGGGTTGGCTATTGGAATGGAAGCAAAGGCTCTACGCATGCGCAGGACGAACTCGGCACCATGTCGCGTAACGGCGCATGCTGGAGCAACGAAGATCATCAAATCTGCCTTTGGGGCTGATTTACATCTTCGTCGCCGTGTGGCCATGCGCTCGCATCGGACCGCGTCCACATCATATCTTCTTTGTGACCCCCCTCGGAAGGCACAGATCGTCGCCTGAGCGTGCAAGATGCCGAGGACGGGAACCGATGGGTGCGGACGATAGGAAGAAGCAAATGTTTCAGGTTGGCGATCGCGTGTTCTTTTGGACCGGCCGCGGCTCTCAAGGGTACGGCACCATCCGGGACATCAAGGACGATCGCGCATTCATCGACCCTGAACCCGATGCCATTCGCGGTAGCGATTTTCGAGCTTCTCTGTCCGGCAAGGTGAGGCGTGAACGCTGGGCGCCGCGTGATTATGGCGTTCGCCTCGATCACCTGAATACCCCGCCAAGACCTTGGTTCAACGATAGCTAGCGAAACAAGCGCCCACCCATTTCGCTAGTAAGGGAAAATAAGCATTATATATCAATATGTTAGAATAGATTTTTCTGCGGTTTCTTTGCTATTTTCTCCGGTTCTGCAAAATTCCCCCGGATTCCGGCACATCTTGCAGCGCCCGATCTGCTGCGCACCTATGGGCGCGCAAAAACTGATCACCTAAATGCTTACTTGTTCAAGCTGGCGATGCAGCTCGCCGTGAGAGAGATAGCGGTTGTCATAGGGCAGGTCGTTCTGGTCCTTTCCCTCTATCCAGAAATTGAAGCGGCCGTAGCGAGCTTCGGCCTTTCGAAATGCCGATATGCCGAGCGCGCGCGATCGTCCGAAGCGCGGGCCTGCAACGGTCCCCTGATTGCTAGGCTTGAGACCGGCGAATTCGGCGACCAGAAAATGGTGATGGGATTGAACGCAAGGCATAGCCGCATCTGCATCAAGGCCCTTCATGAGATATTTGAGCACGCGCCATTGCTGAACGCAGTCGTTTCCGAATCCACTGCAATGCACAACGCGAAGTGCTGATGCAGCCATTCGCGGATCGGGCTTCGGTAGCTCCAGCAGATGCCTCGTCGCCTTGTGCGCCCATTCTCGAAATCGGTGAAACAAGGAGGTTGGAACATGCAGAAGGAAGTGGCTATGCAGGCCCAACTTCTTGCCAACCTCCTTGACCCAGATCGCAGCGAAAGGAAATTCGGGCATACCGGCACTTTGCTGCACATCGCTGACCCATGAGCGCATGCTTGCGAACAGCCGCTCATGCAGCGAATGGATGTGGCTAGCCCCATGCACTCCGCCGACTGTCCACGATACCGTCAGAAATGTGTTGAGCACAAAGCCTTCAACATTAGCCAGGGCGACCGCTTCATAGGCCCGCTGGAATTCGGGCAATGTAATTACGTTGGAGGTGGCGACTCGCTTGGGTTGCTGCAACGGGTAGGTTGCTCGAATCAGTCGCGATATAGGGCCGTTGCCCAGCGGAACACGCGTTCGCCCCTGCCGGTCAACTAAGTCTTCGCCGTCTCGCCACATGGTGGCAATGCGCTGCTCCGTAGGCGAAAGAAAGCGGTAGCGATCGCTTTCCATGTCGGGGTCGATCTCGCGACCGTGGACGATGGCGGTGGGCCGGGCTGTAATGCCCGGTTGGCGGGCGATATGGCTCTTGATAGTAGGAGAGTCGTTCATTTGCATCTTCCTTTTGTCGATGCGAAGGCGGCGCTCGCTGGCGTCTGACAATATATGTTGATTGCTCTGGGACATGGTCCTGCCATTTGCCCGGCCGCACAATCATGCCGACCGGGCAGATGGAATTTATCAGCCGTAATAGCTGATGAGGCGCGCAGTCATGAGGCGTAGCGCATGCAAAGGGCTATGCCGGATGTCCCGCACGGGCGGTCCCGAAAGAAAGTCGTCGAGGCGATCATGCAACCGTCTCAGCGACGGCACATCTGGACGATCGTCGAGTGGAGACGGAGCAAACACAGCGTTGGAGAAATGTCGCAGCGCTTCGACAAGGACAGTACCGGGGTCGTTGGGATGCGCTGGCTCGTGCGGGATTGCCTTTGAAGGTGCAGCTTTTGACCGGCTATAAAGGTCATCACACAACTTGCGGGCAATGGCGAGCGCGGCTGTCTCACGCGGAATCTCCATGGAATCAGCCGCATCGCGCATCTTCCGATGAAGCCGGAGCATCTGCTTATGCTCGTCTGCGCCAGACTTCGGAGCAGGTCGAACTGGGCGGGAGAATGCAGGATGGAGCAGGCCAAGAGTACCCCTCTCGATCCATGGTTCACGGAACTCGGATTTGACAGAGTTGGGCAGTGAAATTGCAGAGTGGTCAGTCATTAGCATCGTCCTTTTTGGATCGACGCAACAGCGGGTATTGCCGTTGCCTGACAATATAGGCGGCAGGACGATTTTTAAGCAGCTTGGTCGGTCCCTACAGGAAAAATCCATGCATTTTTTAGCGCGACAGCCTAAATTTGTTGCATATTGGCAACATATTCATTGCGATTTCGTATCGAACTGCCCCAACCCTCGCAAATGATGGTGTCAGTGAAAACGGGGGTAGGGAGCTGGTCTTAAATGTTTGAACATAGAGCGTGCAAAAGGGGCAAATTGGTATTGAGGCGGGGATAAAGCGGTGCGCCGACCTCCAGCTCGACCGCAGGGCACCGGCATCATAAGGGTTTCACTGACCTGTCAAGTAGCCCCTCTAACTCACCGGCATGTTCAAGGCATGCAGACATGGCTCTGTACGTCATATGAAAAAGGACGGGCCTTGCGGCCCGTCCCCAAACTGCGGTAATAAAGACTACTTTTTTGATGGCTTGGTTGGCGCCGGGCGCTTAATTGTTTCCACAACCGCCCCCTTCTTATTAGCGCGGGCTTGCTTCACAGTGATGAATTTGCCGGTCCCGGCATCACGTCCAATTTTCATGATAGGCCTCCGTAGATAAACTGAGGCGTTCAGTTGCCACTCGGGTCCCGGCCGCAGCAAAAGCTGCGGCCGGGAGTAGGCATGTTACTCGTCGTCGACCAACCAGCAGAACGCACGCTTGCCATATTGGCGAGCATAGACACGCGTCCCATCTGGAAGGGTCTTCCACGGGCGACACACCCACCGCTTACCGCGGGGAGGTGGCGACATGAAAGCCTCCATCAAATTGCGGCCCGATGATCTTTGCGTCCTAATACTCGTTGTGCTAAAGCACATGCTGCTACGCCGAGCTTTGGATCGCGCACCTACACAGGGGCCGTGGTTCTGAGCAGGAAAATTGGAGGGGGTCAGATTACCAGTCTGGCCCCCTTTTATTCGTTAAGCAGCCTCCAGTTCGGCTTCGATCCAGCCACGATTAGCCGTATCAACGTGGGTAAAGCTGACTGGGCGATCAGGCGCTTCATCCAGTTCCTCTAGATTTTTAGGCATTTCCAAGATCAATGTAGCGAAGTTGGCTGGGTCGCTCAAAGCCAACAACGTCGTGATCCTCAGAAGCCGATCTTCAGGACCGGGAATATTCACCTTGTCTTTCTCCCAGCGCGCAACTGTCTGCACGCCGGTGCTAAGTCGGTGAGCCAGTTCACCTTGCGTCATATCGATAGCACGGCGAATAAATTTGATTTCTCGGCCGGTCAGCGCTTTGCGGAAGCGCACAAGATGTAAGGAGATAGCCTTGTGCAGGCCCTCAACATCTTCAACTTGCGTCAGTTCTTCACCATTCCGATGAACGATAGAAAAACCGTCGACCAGCCAAATGTTCTCAAGTCCACACCCCTCATAGAGGCGAGGATGGCCATCATTGCTGCGGCCCCTGATGCAAAATAGTTCCTTGTTCATGGCTTTTGATCCCATTGGATGCCTTCGACGAATACCCTCCCTTCAACTACGGCGATCGAGATGACTCCGCCTGCGCGGAATCCTTTGTTGTTGAAGCATACGCTGCACCGCCATTCTCCCCTTGAGTTACCTTGCTGAGCCCTGCCTACCAACTGGCATCGCTTGAGCGCTCTGATGACCAGAATATCGCTGATGTCAAAACGATCCATTGCAAGCCGGGCGTGGGCCATAAACAGCACGGAACCAGCTTCAGCAGCGTCGCGCACGCGATCTTGTACCCCCTCAAACGGGAGGCAAAACTGCAAAACTGTGTTTGTAGCCGATGCCATAATACCTATCATAATGATAGTTTTTGGCGGTGGAGTCAACCAAATCTTAACCAGTTGCATAGTGCCAAGCGGTTTTCGCTACAACTGCCAGACATCAGCGGATTGCATTGGGTAGGCGCTATCAGATGGGGGATGGCTTTTGGTGAGCGGGCAAGACCTGCTCTGACCTGAATTTGACTCAAGGGATTGAGCGGCCGGTGATAGCCGCAGCATTATCACCTGTTATCTCCCTCAAGGATGAATAAACCTATCTTCTGCCGACCCAGCTAGACGATGCAACTGTTGGGCTTCATGGCTGGTGATCGCCATCATCACCTGAGGCGGGTGGAAGCCTTCGCGCAAAAGGCGTAATTGCTCTATCTCGACATACTCGGCGCTGCGTCGCGCGTTTGCCAAAATCAAAACAATAGCTTCCTCGGCACCGTCGAAATATGCGTCGAAATTCACGCGATCAATTCCCGCCTGATCCCCGAACTCCGACCATATATCTGCTGGCTGCCCCCGTACGATGCGTTCGACCGTTGCCATCCCAATCACAGCTCCGACCGGCCGAGTGGCATAAATCCATAAGCGGGTGCCAATAGAGACAGTGGGTATTCGGCGACGAAGCTCGACAGTTTTTGCGCCATCTAGGATGGCGTTAGCATAGCGTGGATGAATTGAGATTATTGCGTCGCTATCGGGCGTCATTTGCTCCACGCGGCCTCGATAATGCGAACCAAATTCTCATGAGATAGGGCGGTCGCAGATATCAGATTGCTGGCTCCGACGGCCCCAAACTCTTTCAAGCAGGCAAAGCTAATGGGCTTCGGGAACGCGATCAAATTATCAAAAGTCGTCATCAGCACTTCATCCATCGAAGAAAAGTCCGAAAGGTCGTCGACCACCACCCTTCGCGCGGCATCTCCTGAAGCGGCCTCCTTAGAGGCAAGAACGGAATCTACAATCCGGGCCACCGCAACGACCGCACTTCGCCCGCCATTTTTTCCGGATTCATAGAATAAAATCGGAAGGCCCGGTCGCATAGCATTTCGAGCGCGGGGCGTATTCACATATGTCCTACGCGACAGGAAGGACGCATTGCGATCCTCTATGAACGAGAGGCGTGTCTGCCTGTTTGTTCCCAACAATTCATCGGCATAGACACGCTGGATAGGGACAATCACGGCCTCTCTGCCCGGCCAAAGATAAATGGTCGGCCCAAACATATCCTCAAAACGCTCTGGTGAAAGGATCAGGGGCTGCCCAGCGCCATTCGTTACGGTGATGCTCCGCCCATCGCCTTCATTGTCTCGAAAATTGGGCCATTGCATCGGCAATCCCAACCCGGTCTTGCGACGGGTTGCCTGTCTTACCGTATCCCATCCTTCCTGTGTGACTGGCTGGCCGATTGCGACTTTTACCAGATCGTGCCCATTGCCTGTGGGGACGAACCCACGGATCGCTGCAAGCGCTCCGACGGTTGGTTGCCCTGGCACATTCAGCAGGCGTATCGCAGCGGGATTGCTTCCGCACGTGTGCTTGACGGCAGCATCCAGTAGATGTTCCGCGTAAAGCTCCCGATCGAGATGGCCAGAGTCTACATTTATAACCAGCCTTGCTTCGCCAGATGTTGAGACGGATGAAGCCAAACAGGCGGTTGCGACAATCTTTGATCCTTCCCAGATTGCCGAGCGCCAACCCGCTGCGCGGCCAATTACAGCGCCGCAGACATCTTCAATAACGCTCGCAGGAACCCCTGATGATCGCAGGTACGCAGCCGCTTCGTCAACGGTCGGCGTTCGACATTCAAAACCTTCACCCCGCCTTTCGGTCGACTCAAGGTGGCTGGTGGTGTCCGGCAACAAGGTTAGGAGTTCATCCAATCCCGCAACATCTATACCAATTTGGCTTAGGAGATCGTCGCGGGCTTCCAATAAGGCCCCATCACTGGTTATGAATCCTGAGACGCGAGATAGCGCAGAATGTGCCAAATGGCGGGAGTCACTTCGGGCTTGGATCGAGCCTGCGCCGGGGTTGTTTCTTTTCGAAAATACGATTTCATGGATTTCGGTGGCAAGACGTTCAAGGTTTTGGGCATCGACGGGAGGAGGAAGTCTTGGCATCTGCAAGGCCATCTGAAGCACAGGGTCGCTGCCTTGATTCACCGAGGTGCGCCTAAGTTCGTTGATAAACTCGGCTGCAATACCAAGCCGAATGCGATGATCTAAAGCCGCACCAAACAGTGCGCAGGCGGATTCGTGCCTTTGACGGTTCCTTACCAGATCGAAAAGGACGTTGAGATCGAAGGTGTAAAAGGACGCCTCAGTTCCAAAGCGTTTCGGCAGCCCGAGATCGATCATGGCAGGCACGGTGGAGAACAGGTTCGGGGTAGCTAAATTTCGAACGCGAACCACGATCGTTCTGCCACGCGCACTGCCACCGGCCTTCGACGATACCGCCTCAAATCCCTGCCGTTCATAGAAAGCCTGCGCATGAGGCAAATCATCCGCGACATTCGCTTTTAAAGTGAGAAAGCCCGCACGTTCCAAATCGGCCACAAGGGCATCGATCAATGCTGACGCAACTTTGTGTCTGCGCCAATCGGGCTTGGTACAGACTTGTTGTACGCGAGCATGAGGGAATACGCCTCCATGCAATATGTAACCTACGACGACACTTTCACCTCGGTCATCATCAGCAAGCATTGCAAATAAGCGCTTTTGAACGATCGCATCTTCGTAGGCCGCATTGGGAAGAAAACCGAGCGCCTCTTTCTCCCCATTCGATAGCGCTATAATTTCATTGAGATGGCGCTTTAGATTGGTAGGGCTTCGTTCAATGACTGTTCGTAGCATGAGCTTCATTGCCGTACCCCCATAATTTCAAGATGACTTGCGGCTACAGCGATCATCTATGTCCGATATGGCTTGGTGCCTATCGCATGGGATGCCTAATTAACAGCCGTCGTCGCGTGAGACAGCAAGCCAAGATGGATAGGAGTGAGCCGACACGCAGGTAGATTCTGCCCAGTTGACGAACCGCTCCATTCCTCTGCTACAATGATGACATCGAGCGGAGCCATCCGACCGATCGGAACGGCGGTTTTGCTGGGGCAAGAAAACTTGGATGCGGCTCCTGCCGCCCCAGCCATAATTTCGGTATCCGACGCCGCGTCGCTTTCCTTGCTTCCGGTTTCCGTTTCGGCATCCTCCGTCGGTATGCCTTGGGCGTCGAGCCGGCAGCGGGACTGCCGATACACATTCCATGTCTTGGCGAAGCCCGATGTTTCGACTAGGGCATCATCGATGCGCCGGTTCATGCTGGTGCATTGCATAACTGACGCCGGTGTTCCGCAAGGAACTTAATCGGGAATGCGGTGCGGGGGCCTGGCCCCTTATTCCGTGGCTGTCCCTGCAACTGTAAGCGGATAGCGCGATGCACGAGCCCATGAGGGCAGCCACTGGACAGAGCGTCCGGGAAGGCGTGCATCCCGCAACGACCCGCGAGCCAGGAGACCTGCCGGCGTTTCGGTCGCTCTTGTCCTGACCCAGGGATTGGTCATGGCACGGTCTCTCTTCCGTCTGGGCGGCGAAGCGTGTGGCTGGGGCTGCACGGCCGCGTGGTGTCGGGCGCCTGTCGCGCCTGCCTGCCACCTCGCGCCGACCGGCGATGCCGGCAAGCCCCGCCTGGTTGCGTCCCGGCGCGCGGAGGATGTGCCTGTGAGCCAGACCGGCGCGGGCAGGGATAGGGCGACCGCGAACCATGCGGTGGTCCACGGGCCGGCCGTTCGGGGCTGGTGTCCCGATGCCTGGCGCCCGATGGCGGCGGGCGACGGGCTGATCGTGCGCGTGAAGCCGCGCTTCGGCCGTCTTTCGGCCGACGACCTGGCGGCGCTGGGCGAAGCGGCGATCGCCCATGGCAACGGCCTGATCGACATGACCCGGCGCGCCAACCTCCAGATCCGCGGCGTGCGCGACGATAGCTGGCGTTCCTTGCTCGACCGGTTGCTCGATCTTGGCCTGGTCGACCACGATGCCAGGCGCGAGGGCGCGCGCATGGTGATGGTCGCGCCGGACTGGCGCGAAGGCGACGACAGCCATCGCATCGCCCGCCAGTTGCTCGATCGCCTGGACGAACTACCGGACTTGCCGGGCAAGATGGGCTTCGTGATCGATGCCGGCGCCGCGCCGCTCCTGTCCGGCGAAGCGGGGGATTTTCGCATCGAGCGGGCGCGGGACGGCGGCCTGATCTTGCGTGCGGAGGGGCGGGCACAAGGCGTGCCGGTGGACAGCGGCGGCGAAGTGGATGCGCTGCTCGCGCTAGCCCGATGGTTCGTGGAGAGCGACGGCGCGCGCGTGGGGCGCATGGCCCGGCATGATGCGCCCCTGCCGGATTGGGCAACGGGCACGGCAGAGGCGGCGTCGCCGAGTGCTCGGCTGATGCCCGGCGCATGGGATGGCGGCATGGCCTACGGTCTTCCCTTCGGCCGGATCGACGCGCGGCATCTTCTCGACGCGCCGGCCATGCGGCTGACCCCGTGGCGCATGCTGCTGGCCGAAGGGCAACTGCCCGGCCTGTGCGCAGACGCTGCCGACCCGCTGATCCATGTGGAGGCTTGCCCCGGCGCGCCTGCCTGCCCGCAGGCGAGTGTGGAGACGCGCGATCTCGCCCGCCAGCTGGCCCCCCATGTGGCGGGCCGCCTTCATGTCTCCGGCTGCGCCAAGGGCTGCGCCAGTTCGATTCCGGCCGACATCGTGCTGACGGGGCGGGACGGGCGCTACGACCTGGCCTTCCATGCCCGCGCAGGATCGGCGCCCGTCCGTCCTGACCTCACCGCCACCGACCTTCTTGCCCATTTCGGAGCCTGTTGATGCCCCATGATTATGAGAGGGATGGCGCGGCGATCTATCGCCAGTCCTTCGCCACCATCCGCGCCGAAGCCGACCTCGGGCGCTTTGCTGCCGAGGAGGAGCCGGTCGCCGTGCGCATGATCCATGCCGCGGGCATGGTGGACCTGGCGGCCCATATCCGCTTTTCGCCGGGCTTTGCAGCGGCGGCGCGGCAGGCCCTGGCCGCAGGGGCACCGGTGCTGTGCGATGCGCGCATGGTGTCGGAAGGGGTCACGCGCGCGCGCCTGCCCGCCGACAATGCCGTGCTCTGCACCCTGCACGACACCGCCGTGCCGGACATGGCGCGGGCGATGGGCAATACCCGATCCGCCGCCGCGCTGGAATTGTGGCGGCCGCATCTTGCCGGGGCACTGGTTGCCATCGGCAATGCGCCCACGGCGCTGTTCCACCTGCTCGACATGCTGGAGGATCCGGCCTGTCCGCGCCCCGCAGCGATCATCGGCTGCCCGGTCGGCTTCGTCGGCGCGGCGGAATCCAAGGCGGCACTGTGGGCGGCGCAGCCGGTCCCCTGCTGCGTCGTCGACGGGCGGCTTGGCGGCAGCGCGATCACGGTCGCGGCGATCAATGCGCTGGCGAGCCGCGCGGAATGAGCGGCACCGTCTATGGCGTGGGCCTTGGCCCCGGCGCGCAGGACTTGCTGAGCGTGCGCGCCGACCGGCTGGTGCGGGGGGGACGGCATGTCGCCTATTTCCGCAAGGCCGGCCGACCGGGGCAGGCGCGCCGCATCGCGCAGGGCATGTTGCGGGACGATGCAATCGAACTGGCGATGGAATATCCGGTGACGACCGAAATTCCGGTCACCGATCCGCGCTATAACGACTGCCTTGCCGCCTTCTATGCCGATTGCACCGGCCGGCTGCTGGCGATCGCGGAGGCGGGCGAGGATGTGGTCGTCTTGTGCGAGGGCGATCCCTTTTTCTACGGCTCCTTCATGCATCTGCACAGCCGGTTGGCGGGGCTGGTCCCGGTCGAAGTGGTCCCCGGCATCATGGGCATGTCGGGCGCGTGGAATGCGACCGGCCTGCCGATCACCTGGGGTGACGATGTGCTGACCGTCGCGATGGCGACGCTGCCGGAAGAGGAACTGGTCCGCCGCATCCGCGATACCGACGCGCTGGTGGTGATGAAGATCGGCCGGCACCTCGCCAAGCTGCGCCGCGCGGTGGCGGCGGCCGGGCGCAGCGATGAAGCATGGCTGGTCGAACATGCCGCCATGCCGGAACAGCGCGTGACCCGGCTGGCCGATGTCGACAGGGTCACGCCCTATTTCTCGATCCTGCTGATCCACGGCCAAGGGCGCCGGCCATGAATCTTGCGGCGGGAGAGGGGGGCTGGATCGCGATCGCGGGGCTTGGGCCAGGGGGCGAAGCGCTGTTGACGCCGGAGGTCGACGCCGCGCTGGCTGCCGCGACCGACGTGGTGGGCTATATCCCCTATGTCGCGCGGGTCGCGCCGCGTGCGGGGCTGGCGTTGCATCCTTCGGACAATCGGGTGGAACTGGACCGGGCGGCCCATGCGCTGGAGCTGGCGGCGCAGGGGCGGCGGGTCGTCGTCGTCTCCTCGGGCGATCCGGGCGTCTTTGCCATGGCATCCGCCCTGTTCGAGGCGCTGGAGGCCGGACCTGCCCACTGGCGCGACATCGACATTCGCGTGCTGCCCGGCATCACCGCGATGCTGGCTGCTGCGGCGCGTGCGGGCGCGCCGCTTGGCCATGATTTCTGTGCGATCAACCTGTCGGACAATCTCAAGCCCTGGTCCCTGATCGAAAAGCGGCTGCGGCTGGCGGCGGAGGCGGATTTCGCCATGGCCTTCTACAATCCCCGGTCGGCGTCGCGGCCGGAAGGGTTCGTGCGCACGCTGGCGCTGTTGCGGGAACTTTGTGGCGATGCACGCCCGATCCTCTTCGCCCGCGCCGTGACCACCGCGCAGGAGACACTGCATATCGTGCCGCTGGGGCAGGCGCGGGCGGACATGGCGGACATGCGCACCATGGTGATCGTCGGGTCGAGCCGGACCCGCATCATCGAGCGGCCGCGCGGGCCGATCCTCTACACGCCGCGCGGCATCCCCGACGAGGCGGCGGGATGAGCGATCCAGTCGAGCACATCCTCGGGCCGGTGGAACTCCCACCGATCGGGCAGCGCGGGCCGGTCGATCATCAGCACGCGCAGGCCCAGCGCGCGCGCGGCGTCCAGCTTGGCGGCTGCGCCCGTGCCACCGGCATTTTTGGCGACGATCAGGTCGATGCGATGATCGCGCAGCAGGCTTGTGTCGTCCGCCACCGTGAACGGGCCGCGATCCACGATCAGGGCATGATCGGGCAGGGGGGGCACCGCGTCCGGCGCATCCACGAAGCGCAGCAGATAATGATGCTGGGGCTGGGCGGCGAAGTCCTCCACATGCATGCGCCCCAGGGCGAGCATGATCCGCTGAGGCGGGCCGTCGAGCGCGGCCACCGCCGCTGCCATGTCCGGCACCGTGGTCCAGCGATCGCCGGGGACGGGCGTCCAGGGCGCACGGGTCAGCGCAGCATGGGCGATTCCCACCCTATGCGCAGCCGCCACCGCATGGGCGCTCATCGTCGCGGCAAAGGGGTGGGTGGCGTCGACCAGATGGGTGATGCCTTCCGCACGCAGATGCGCGACCAGTCCCGCCACCCCGCCAAAGCCGCCGACCCGCACGGGCAGGGGTTGTGCCCGCGGGCTGGCCGTGCGTCCGGCATAGCTGAAGGTCGCGCGGATGCCGCGCGCCGCCAGCAAGGCCGCCAGCGCGCTTGCCTCCGTCGTGCCGCCCAGCAGCAGGATATTGGGCATGGATGACATGAATTCTCCCCCCTGGTTGACGATCGTCGGCATCGGCGAGGACGGGATGGACGGCCTGTCTGCGGCAAGCCGCGCGGCACTGGCGGCGGCGGACCTGGTCATGGGGCCGGCCCGGCACCTTGCGCTGCTCGGCGGGATTAGCGCGCCGATGGTCGAATGGCCAGTGCCCTTCGCGGACGGGATCGCGCGGCTGCTGGCGCATCGTGGGCGGCCGGTGGTGGTGCTGGCGTCGGGCGACCCCTTCTGGTTCGGCGCGGGCAGCAGCATCGCGCGCCATCTGGCGGCCCATGAATGGTGCGCGTATCCCGCGCCCTCCACCTTCGGGCTGGCGGCGGCGCGGCTGGGCTGGGCGATACAGGATGTCGCGTGCCTTGGCCTGCATGCCGCGCCGCTGGATCAGTTGCGTCCGCACCTCGCGCCGGGCGCGCGGGCGCTGGTGCTGCTGCGCGACGGGGCGGCGGTGGCGGGACTTGGCGCCTGGTTGTCGGCCAGGGGATTTGGCGCGTCGCGCCTGCATGTGCTGGAAAGCCTCGGCGGCCCGCGCGAACGGATCCGGTCGATCGAGGCGGGGGCGACGATACTGCCCGACATCGTTCATCCCGTGGCGGTCGGGCTGGAGGTCGCCGGTGACGGCCCTGTCCTGACGGTCGCCAGTGGTCGACCCGACGCGCTGTTCGACCATGACGGACAGATCACCAAGGCGCCGGTGCGCGCCCTGACCCTGTCGGCGCTGGCGCCCCGGCCGGGCGACTATCTGTGGGACATTGGCGCGGGCTCGGGATCGATCGCGATCGAATGGCTGCTGGCCCATCCCGCCAATCGCGCCTGCGCGATGGAGGCCGATCCGGCCCGTGCGGATCGCGCCCGCGCCAATGCCCGTGCGCTGGGCGTGGATCGGCTGGAGCTGATGATCGGTCGATCGCCGGACGTGCTGCCTGATGGTCCGATGCCGCAGGCGGTCTTCATCGGTGGTGGTCTGTCGCAGGCGCTGCTGGAACGGCTGGAGGCGCTGCTGCCACCCGGCACGCGGCTGGTCGCCAATGCCGTGACATTGGAGTCGGAGGCGCTGCTGGCGCTCTGGCACGGGCGGCGGGGCGGCAGCCTGCTGCGCATCGAACTGGCCGACGCCGCGCCGCTCGGCAATCGCCATGGCTGGCGGTCGCGCTATCCGGTGGTGCAGTGGAGCGTCACGCTATGATCGTCGCGGGCTTCGGTTTCCGTGCCGGCGCGACCACCGCGTCCCTGCGGGCGGCGCTGGTGGCGGCCGGCGGCGGACGGGATGTCACCCATCTCGCCACGCTGGCGGACAAGGCCGGGGGGCTGGCGGAACTGGCCGCGCAACTGGCCCTGCCGCTCATCCCCATTGCGGCCGATCGCCTCGCGTCCCTGCCCACCATCACCCGATCGCCGGCCTCGCTGGGCGCGCGCGGCACCGGCAGCGTCGCCGAAGCCTGTGCCCTGGCCGGCGCGGGGGAAGGCGCCCGCCTGCGCGCAGCCCGCAGCCTTTCCCCCGATCGCATGGCGACCTGCGCCATCGCTCAAGGAGCATCATCATGACCGTCCATTTCATCGGCGCCGGCCCTGGCGCGCCCGACCTTCTGACCCTGCGCGGCCGCGATCTGATCGCGGCCAGCCCGATATGCCTCTATGCCGGGTCGCTGGTGCCGGCGGAGGTGCTGGGTCATTGCCCGCCCGGCGCGCGCATCGTCAATACCGCGCCCATGGACCTGGACGCCATCGTGGCGGAGATCGCCGCCGCCCACGCCGCCGGGCAGGATGTGGCGCGGCTCCATTCCGGCGACCTGTCGGTCTGGTCGGCCATGGGCGAGCAGATCCGCCGCCTCCGGGCGCTGGACATCCCCTTCACCGTGACGCCCGGCGTGCCCGCCTTCGCTGCGGCGGCCGCTGCGCTGGAGGTGGAGCTGACGTTGCCTGAACTGGCCCAGTCGCTCGTCCTGACGCGCACGCCGGGGCGGGCCAGCACCATGCCCCCGGCCGAGAGCCTGACCAATTTCGCGGTGACGGGCGCGACCCTGGCCGTCCATCTGTCGATCCACAATCTGGCGCAGGTGGTGGCGGATCTCATGCCGGCCTATGGGCAATCCTGCCCGGTCGCGGTCGTGTGGCGGGCAAGCTGGCCCGACCAGCGGATCGTGCGGGCGACCCTTTCGTCGATCGAGGCAGCGGTCGCGGGCAGCATGGAGCGCACCGCCATCATCCTGGTCGGCCCGGCGCTGGATGCGGCGGATTTTGCCGAAAGCAGCCTCTATGCGCAGGGCTATGACCGGCGTTTCCGGCCCCAGCATGCCGGATCGCGCTACGCCGGGTCGTCCGAGTGACGGTGCCGGGCCTGCTCGTTTCGGCGCCCGCATCGGGCACCGGCAAGACGACCGTCACGCTCGGCCTGCTCCGCGCGCTGCGCGAAGCGGGCGTGACGGTGCAGCCGTTCAAATGCGGGCCGGACTATATCGACCCGGCCTTCCATCGCGCCGCCTGTGGCCGGCCGTCCTTCAACCTGGACAGTTGGGCGATGGACGGCGCGCTGCTGGACCGTGTGGCGGCCGAGGCCGGCGATGCCGACATGATCGTGGCCGAAGGGGCGATGGGCCTGTTCGACGGGGTGGCGGGTCGGGGTGCGGCCGGCCATGGCACCGCCGCCGACGTGGCGCGCCGCATGGGCTGGCCGGTGCTGCTGGTGCTCGACATATCCGGACAGGCGCAATCCTCTGCGGCGACGGCGCTGGGCTTTGCGCGTTTCGATCCCGATGTGACGATTGCGGGCGTCATCCTCAATCGCGTCGCGAGCCCGCGCCATGAACGGCTGGCGCGGGCAGGGCTGGCGGCGGCGGGCATTGCGGTGTTCGGCGCCTTGCCCCGGCACGCGGACCTCAGCCTGCCCGAGCGGCATCTGGGGCTGGTGCAGGCCGGCGAGCAGCAGGGGCTCGATCAGGCGCTGGAGCGCCATGGCGCACTCATGCGGGAGCGGGTCGATCTCGCCGCGGTTCGGGACGCCGCACGGGCGCACGGCGTCAGGGCCGGCGCGCGCCTGCCCGATCCCCCGGCACAACGGATCGCGGTGGCGCAGGACGTGGCTTTCTCCTTCCTCTACCCGCATCTCCTCGAAGGCTGGCGACAGGCCGGGGCGCAGATCATGCCCTTCTCCCCGCTGGCCGATGAGGCGCCAGCCGACGATGCCGACCTGATCTGGCTGCCCGGCGGCTATCCCGAACTGCACGCCGGGACCATCGCCGGCGCGCAGCACTTTCTGACGGGCCTGCGCCGCCATGCTCAGGATCGGCCGGTCCATGGCGAATGCGGCGGCTATATGGTGCTGGGGGATGCGCTGATCGACCGGGACGGCACCGCCCATCGCATGGCCGGGCTGCTCGGCCTTGTCACTAGCCATGCGGATCGCCGCCTGCATCTGGGCTATCGGCGGGCGGAGCTGCTGGCGCCTGTCGCGGGGCTGCGCGCCGGCACCATGCTGCGCGGCCATGAGTTCCATTATTCGACCATCCTGGGCCAAGATGACGCGCCGCTGATGCGGGTGACCGATGCCGATGGTGCTGCGGTCGCGGAAACCGGCTCGCGGCGCGGCTGGGCCAGCGGTTCCTTCTTCCACATGATTGCGAGCGCATGATGATCGACCTGCATCTGATCGGCATCGGCACCGGCAATCCGGATCATCTGACGACCCAGGCGGTGCGGGCGATGAACAGCGCCGACCTCATCCTGCTGCCGCGCAAGGGCAGTGCCAAGTCCGACCTTGTCGACCTGCGCCGCACCATCTGCGCGGCCGTGCTGACGCGGGCGGTGCGGGTGGTGGAGTTCGACCTGCCCGTGCGCGATGCGCGCGGCGACTATATTGGCGGCGTCCAGGACTGGCACGATGCCATCACGCAGGCCTGGGCCGGACAGATCGCACGCCACCTGCCCGATGGCGGCCGCCTTGCCCTGCTGGTCTGGGGCGATCCCTCCCTTTATGACAGCAGCCTGCGGATCGCCGACCGGCTGGCGGAGAGGGGGCTGGCGATCCGGGTAAGCGTCGTGCCGGGCATCACCAGCCTGCAGGCGCTGACCGCGGCCCACGCCATCCCCCTCAACCGGCTGGGCGCGCCGGTGGTCATCACGACCGGGCGCCGGCTGCGCGACGATGGTTGGCCGGCCGACGGCGACAGCGTCGCCGTGATGCTGGATCAGGGCTGTGCCTTCGACGCGCTCAATCCCGCCGGCATCCATATCTGGTGGGGGGCCTATCTCGGCATGGAACATCAACTCCTGGTCGAAGGGCCGCTGGCGGTCGTGCGGGACAGGATCGCGGGGCTCCGCGCGCAGGAACGGGCCCGGCATGGCTGGATCATGGACATCTATCTGATGCGCAGGGGGGCGTGATCCTGGCGGCGGCGCGATGCGCGAAAGCGGGCCGGTGCTGTTAAATTCCGCGCTCCCCGCTTGTCGAAAGGGGCTGGTTTCCAGCGCCATCCGGCAATAATTTGCCCTGCAATTGCCGGGAGATGATTGCCTTGCCAGAGTTGAGCGCCGTCAGGAAACGGGTGCGTCATGCAGAGCCGCCGATGGTGCGGCTCATCCGCGCTGCCGAAACATTGTTCGCGGCGCGCGGCATCGATGCTGTGTCGATGCGCGAGATTGCCACGGCCGCCCGCTGTGGCGACACCAATGCCGTCACCTATTATTTCGGATCGAAGGATGGGCTGCTCGCCGCCGTCTTCGGCGCCCGTGTGGAGCAGATGGATCCGATACGCGGCCGGATGCTGGCGCAGGCGGAAGCGAGCGGTCATCTGGGCGATCCGATGGCATTGCTGGGTATGTTGCTGTTGCCGCAGCTTGACCTGAAGGATGAAGCAGGTGCTCATCCCTATGCCCATTTCCTGCTGCATTTCGCGACCCAATATTGGTCGCTGACCTCCAGCCTGTTCGCGGCGGTCGAGGACAGGGCGCAGAACCTGTTCCGGGTGATCGGCCATCTGCGCGCGCTGATGGAGGGGGTGCATCCCGACGTCGCGCGCAACCGCATCCTGCTCTGCAACATGATGCTGCAGAGCCTGCTAGTTCGCTGGGACCATATGCCGCCCGAGGATCGCACCGTGCCGCTGGAGGCGCATGTCCGCGACGTGATGATGAGCGCGCGCGCCAGCCTGCTCGCCCCGCCGGGGGAACCGGACCTGCCGGTGTCGGTGGAGGCCTGGCTGGCGCGCTATTGCTAAAGCATTTTGAAGTCAGCTGGCACAGCTGACGGCTCGCAAAATGCGAAAAGCAAAGGGACCCTAGGGCAGGCTGATATCCACCTGCTCGATCGTCCCGGTGAAGTGGCTGCTGACCACATCATATGCAGGATCGACCGGGCTGATACTGTCCTGGCCGATCTCGAAATCCTCGGTGTGCGACACGACGAGCGCGAAGGTGCGGTCGATCCGGCCGCGCGCGACCTTTTTTCCATCCACCAGCAGCGTGGCGGTGGCGCCGCTGGTCGGCGCTTCCCGGTCCATGACAAAGCGCAGGCCGATATCGTGCCGCCCCGCCGTCAGGGGCGCGGTGCCGGCAATCCGGCTCATATGGGCGGGCGTCAGATTATAGGTGAATCTGGGCCGCCCCTGGTCGAGGAACAGGCTGTAGCCGCCGAAACGGCCGCCATGCACGGCGATGACGCCCTGGCCGCCATCGGCAGGAGCCGTGACTTGCGCGCGGATGGTGAAGGAATGGCCGACTAGGCCCGGCGCCGCGCTCTCTGGAATAGGGCCGATCGGGCCATGATAGGTGAACAGGGCGCGCCCGGCATTAGGATCGGGCCGGCCCTTCTGCCCGCCTTCGCTGCCATGGATCGGCAGGATGCCGGCGGTCGCCGCTTCAGCCCAGAACAGATCCTTGAGCGCGGCGAGCTTTTGCGGCTGGGCAGCGGCCAGGTCATGCGCTTCGCTGAAGTCCGAGCGGGTATCATATAGCTGCCAGACGCGCTGGTCGATCGGCACGGGCGGCGGCGGCGTGCGTTCCCACGGCGTCACCATCGGCGCGGTCGCGGCCACCCAGCCATCCTTGTAGACGCTCAGATTCTGCGCCATCGCGAACACCTGGGTCGTGCGGTGCGAGGGGGCGTCCTTCGCGGCGAAGCTGTAACCCATGCTGATTCCGGTGATCGGCTTTTGCGGTACGCCGTCCAGTATCTCGGGCGCCTTCACCCCGGCGGCCTCCAGCACGGTCGGCATGATGTCGCTGACATGGTGGAACTGGCTGCGCAGCCCGCCCGGATCCTGGATATGGCGCGGCCAGGACATGACCATGCCGTTGCGCGTGCCGCCGAAATGAGAGCCATAGCGCTTGGCCCAGGGGAAGGGAGCGTTGAGCGCCCAGCCCCATCCGCCGGGGATCAGATTATAGGCATGTCGCGTGCCGATATCGTCGATATGGGCAAGGGCATAATCGGGATTTTCCTTCACCCCGCTCAGCGCCGACTGCTCGAACAGCTTGCCGTCGAAACTGCCTTCCGCGCTCGCGCCATTGTCGCCCTGGATATAGATGATCAGCGTGTTGTCGATCTCGCCATTGTCGCGCAGCCGCTGGATGACGCGGCCGATCTGCGCGTCGGCATAGGCGAGCGACGCGGCATAAGCCTCCATATAGCGGGCATAGAGGCGCTTCTGATCGGCGGTCAGGCTGTCCCAGCGCGGCAATGTGTCGGGCCGGGGGGCATCGTCCGTCCCCTGCGGGATCACGCCCAGCCGCTTCTGCCGGGCGACCGTTTCCGCCCGCATCGCGTCCCAGCCGGCATCGAATTTGCCACGAAAGCGTGCCATCCAGTCGGCGGGCGGCTGGTTGGGGGCATGGGCGGTGCCGGTCGCATAATAGAGGAGAAAGGGCTTGTCCGGGGCGGCCGCATGCTGCTCGTCGATCCAGCGGATCGCGTGATCGGCCAGGTCATGTTCCAGATGATAGGTGGGATCGGCTGGTGCCTGCACATGCGCGGTATTTTCGACCAGATTGGGTTCGGCCATGCTGCTGTCGGCCCCCAGGAAGCCGTAGAAATATTCGAAGCCCAGGCCCGTGGGCCAGCGATCGAACGGTCCGGCGCGGCTCATTTCCCATTCCGGGGTGACATGCCCCTTGCCGATCATCGCCGTATTATAGCCATTTTCCTTCAGGATCTGGGCCATGGTGCCGGCGCTTTTGGGGATCACGCTGTTATAGCCGTCATAGCCGGTCGCCCAGTTGGCGACATAGCCCATGCCGACCGCCTGCGGATCGCGCCCGGTCAGCAGCGAGGCGCGGGTCGGCGAACAGATGGCGGTGGTGTTGAACTGGTTATAACGCAGGCCGGCCTGCGCGAGCGCGTCGAAGGTCGGCGTCGGGATCGGGCCGCCAAAGGTGCTGCTGGCGCCAAAGCCGACATCATCGGTCATGACGATCAGAATATTGGGAGCCCCCTTGGCGGCGCGGACTGGCTGAGGCCAGCTGGGTGGCGAGGATTCCGCTGGCGTGCGGCCATAGATTTTCGCGGCCGAAGCATCGGAGGTCTGGGCGACGGCAGGCGCTGAGAGCGCCATGAGCAGCGCCAGGGAGGATGCCGCGCTCAAGACCCTGCTGGACGGGCGATGGAAGGGACGGGGCGAAGCATGGGGCAAGGCGACCTCCTTGGACAAAAAAGAGACGCCGGTTGCATTGGCAGCCGGCGCCCAGGGAGAGAGATACGGCGGCACCAGGCCGCCGTCCGGCTTTCAGAACTTGAAGCGGATGCCGCCCGTGAAGGCGCGGCCTACCGTGTCGTAAAGCGCGAAATTGGTGGCGATGTTGACGCCTGGAATGGTGCCGGGGATCAACGGCGGATCCTTGTCGAACAGATTGTTGACGGTGCCGAAGAATTCGACGTGACCGTTGGCCACGGGCAAGCGGTAGCTGAGCGTCATGTCGGTATAGCCGACCGCGCCGATCGTCTGGCCAAGGCCGTTTCCCAGCCCGCCGGGGATGCCCAGCTTCACCTTGCCGATCAGCTGCTGGTTGAGGAAGACGCCGACCCGGCCAATCTCGTAATTGACGCTGAGCGTGCCACGCCAGCGCGGGCGGCCTTCCGGTGTGCTGCTGATCGTGCTGATCCCGGCATATTCCAGCACGGGCGCGGTCGACGACTGCTGGGTCTGATAGGTGTCGAGATAGCTGGCATAGAGGCGCAGGCCCAGATTGCCGCCCGCCAGTTCGGTCCGGTAGGACGCGTCGAAATCGATGCCGCTGGTTTCCAGATAGGCGATATTGGCGGGCGCCACCCGGATCTGGCTGGGGAAGGATGTCGGCGTGTCGCGGGTGACGAGCGCACATTCGGGCGCGGTGCCGCCGCTCTGGCTGCAATTGTTGACGATCTGGGTCAGGCTCAACGTGCCGATCGCATCCTTGATCTTGATCCGGTAATAATCGACCGACAGGCTGAGCCCCGGCAGGAGGGAAGGCGTGATGACTGCGCCAAAGGTCAGCGTATCGGCCTTTTCCGGTTTCAGATCGGGGTTGCCGCCCGTCACCTGCGGCACATTGGCGGTGATGCCGCTGACCGGATCGACCAGCAGGCTGATCGCGCTCTGATCGCCGGCAAACAGCTCGAACAGATTGGGCGCGCGGATATCGCGCGAGACCGACCCGCGCAGCAGCAGGTCGCTGATCGGCTTCCAGGTGGCGCCGAGCTTCCAGGTCTTGACCGATCCCGACGTGCTGTAATCGGTGTAGCGGCCGGCCGCGTTCAGGCTCAGTTCCTGTGCAAAGGGCTGGTCCTTGAGCAGCGGCACCGCCAATTCGCCGAACACTTCCTTGACGCTCAGGTCGCCCGACGCCTCGCCGACATTGGTCAGCCAATAATGATAAACCGACGAAGGCACGCCGCGCAGGCCGGCGAAATAGGCGCTGCGTTCCGCCGTCGTGTCGAGATCGGCGGGGTTGGCATTGCTGGTCAGGCGCAGGCTCTGGCGGCGATATTCCGCACCCAGCGCGACGTCGACCGGACCGGCGGGCAGGTCGAACAGGGCGCCCTGGATGCTAGCCGACATGGCGTTCTGCCAGATGCGGGCGCGGTACCGCGACGTACCCACGACATAGTCATAGCCAGGCTGACTGGCATAGGCGTCGCCGGTGGCCAGCAGATTGAAAGGCTGGCAGTTGGCGTAGCGGGCCGCGATCGTCGGATCGGCGCTCAGGCTGGCCCGGCAGACGGTCTGGCCGCTGCCATTGCGCACGGCATCGGTCGCGGCATAGAAATGCTGCCAATCCCAGACGCCTTCCTGTGCGACCGAGAAATTGGAGTCGCCATGGTTGAAGGCGACATTCCATTTCCATTTGTCCGCCAGCGTCCCTTCGAACCCGGCATTGACCATCCAGTAATCGGTGCGTTCCGTCGTGTGGGGCCGGGGTGAATTGGCGCCATAGCGGGCGAGCGTGATCGACTGGCTGGTCGGGGTGAAGGCGGCCTGAAGTTCGGCCGGCAGATAGGGATTGCCGCTGTAGAGCGTGGCGGCCGTTGGCGGCACCAGGCTGTTGGCGAGCGAGGTGTAGGACAGGTCGCTGCGCGAGAAGCTGCCCTGGACATAGCCGGTCACGTCCGGCGTGAAGTCCCAGCTCGCCCGGCCAAAGGCCTGATAGGTATGCAGCGGGGCGACCGCCTGCGTGTCAGGCGAGATCGCATAACCGTCTCCCCCGACAAAATAGCCCGGCGATCCGGTTGCCGTGCCGTTGCTGAACGGCACCAGCGCGCCATTGGCGTCGAATCGGTAGTTGGTGAATGGCCCCGACGTGATCTTGCCATATTCCGATGCGGCGCTCAGCGTCACGCCGGATGCGATCATATAGGGATTGAGCGAGCCGCCGGGCGAACAGGCGGTCGGATCGGCCGCAGCATTGGGATTGGTGCAGCCGACCGTGCTGCCGACATAGCTATAGGCGCCACGTCCCAGCTTGCGGTCGCTGCGCAGCATGCCATTATTCTTGAAAGTCTCGGCGCTCAGCAACAGATGGCCGCGATCGCCACCGAAGTCGAAACCGCCGGCGATACCGAAGCGATAGCCCTGATTATCACCGCGCTGCGACGTCGAGCCCTGGGCGACGCCGGTCAGGCCGGTAAATTTCTTGTCGAGCACGAAATTGACGACGCCCGAGACGGCGTCGGAGCCATAGGCTGCCGAAGCGCCGCCGGTCACCACGTCCACCCGCTGGATCAGCAGGTTGGGGATGACATTGACATCGACCGTGCCGAGATAGGTGGTCGGCGCCACCCGCTGGCCATCGAACAGGATCAGCGTGCGCAGCGGCCCGACGCCGCGCAAATTGAGCACATTGCCGTGCGCCGCGGTGTTGGCGAAATTCATCGAACTGCGCGACGGGCTGGACGAGTTCTGGAACTGCGGCAGCTTGTTGAGCGCGTCGGGAATGTTGGACGGGGTCGCCTTCACCAGCTCTTCGGTCGATGCGACGGTCACCGGCGTCGGCGCGGTATAGCCATCGCGCACGATGCGGGTTCCGGTGACGACGATATCCTGGGCTGATGCCTGTCCGCTCTGGGCGTCCGCCGGCGGCGTGGCCTCCTGGGCGGCGGCCGCGCTGGCCATCGTGAACAGGGCGGTACCCGTCAGGAATAATGAAGACGCTCGTCCTCGCATTGCACTTCTCCCCATCCTCTCGGTTTATTTTTATCCGATAGTGCAATTTTGATATTAACGCAGTTGATTGAAGTCAACGCAAATATGCGTTGAGGGTCATATTTTCGGATGGCGAGCGGTCTGGGCAGGGGGAGTGCGCATCACTGAGCCGCAACGCGGGGTTGCGACGACGAGGCTTTGATGGGCGAAGAGGGGTAAAAGGGGAGCGGCTTTGTGCCTGCGTGATGCAGCACAGCCGCATCCATTCGCGCGCGCCGGGATGCAGCACCTGCACCCCGGCGCGCGCTGCTTGTCAGAACGCGGTCTTCTCTTCCAGATGCCCTTCCACGTCAGCACGACTGATCCACAGGGTGCGGAACTTCTTGTCGGCCAGCAATTGCAACTGGTCGCTATTGTGCCGGGAACCGGGCTGGCTGCTATTGCCATAGCTCATCAGGCCGACGGCCTTCATCGGCGTGCCGAATTCGACCATGGAAACCCATGTCTCGCCATGGACTGGCGTGCGCTCGCCATTCTTCATCGGCCCCCAGGTGATGGTGCGAAACACGCCGGTATTGCCGAAGCCGCCATTGGCCGGCACGCTGACATCGCCGATATGGAAGCGTGAAACCTCCCCGAACGGCCGGTCGATCGCCCCATAAAGCTGCTTCGTCTTCGCCACCGCTTCCTTCAGCATGGCGACGGCCGCCGCCGGGTCTTTCAGGCCGCGTGGGGTTTCCAGCGGGTCATCCAGCGTCCATTTGACGGCATAGTTGGACTGGTCGGTGAAATTCTTGGGCGCGAAGAGGCCGGCCCAGGTTTCGAACAGCAGCGCAGCGCGGCTGTCGGGTTCGAACCGGTGGTCCCAGCCCTTGAGCAATGCCGTGGCCGCCTGCACATCGGCATCGTTCGATCCGGCGGCTGCCGCCAGCAGGTCGGGCAGCATCCGTTCCGCCATCAGCGAGGTGGTGGTCAGCTTGCGCGACACGAAATCGTCGAAGCTGATCTTGGGCGTCTGACTCATCAGCTTGACCGACATCTGTGCCCGCTGGCTCATCGGCCCGACCGGCGCGACATAGGCAGGGAAGCTCTTGGGATCGAGCGCGCGGGGCCAGGTCGCCAGCCATGGCGGATCATTGGCGTTCTGGACGAAGCCGGTGGCCGGATCGAGCAGCTTGGGCATGTCGTCATAGCTGTGGACATCCTTCCACAGCGTGGCCGAGGTATCGCCCGGCACCGGCGCCGACCAATATTTGAGGTCGCCGCTCGCATGCTTGGGCAGCAGGCCGTTGTCGAGATAGAGGATATGGCCGGCGCGGTCGGCATAGATGATGTTGAACATCACCACCTGCATCTTGCGCAGCGCCTTTTCGAACGCGCCCCAGTCGCGCGCCTTGCCCATCTCCAGATATTGCTCCAGCACGCCGGGCCGGTCGAGGCCGGCGACTTTGAGCGCGACCGTCGTCTTGCCGTCAGGCAGGGTGAAGACCGGGCCATGGACCGTGCTCTTCTGTTCGAAGCTGACGCTCTTCAGCGTGCCGTCCGCCTGCTTGACCTTGTAGCTCTTCGTCACCGTATCGAACGGCAGCGTCTTGCCGTCGAAGCGATAGCCATCGCCTTCCAGCACCAGCTTATAGCTCGTGAAACCCTGCATCGTGTTGACGGTGTTGGTGAAGCCAAGATCATTGTTGAAGCCGAAGCGCAACACCGGCAGGCCGACCTGTGTCGCGCCGTAGATGGCCAGGCCCGGCGCGGTGATCTGTGCCTCATAATAAGTAAGCTGGCTCGGCGCCCAGGGCAGATGCGGGTTGGCGAGCAGCATCGCCTTGCCGCTGGCCGAGCGCGAAGGCGCGACCGCCCAGGCGTTCGACCCGCCCGCCTCGTTGATCGACGGATCGGTCAGCACCTTCCGGTCGGATGCGATATAGCCGAAATTCATCAGCCGCTGGGCATGGGCGATGATGTCGACGCCCCGGAGCGGTAGCACGACCTTCACTTCCGGCGCGATTCTGTCGGGATGGGCGGCGGCATAGGCATTCACCCCGGCTGCAAAGGCTTCGAGATTCTTCTGCATTTGCGGCGTCTGCTGTCTGAACCACTGGGCGGAGCGGGCCGGCACGTCATTGGCGACCAGCCATTTGTCCTGGCTCTCATATTTTTCGCCCCAATATTCGGCAGCGCGAGCGCGGCTTTCGCCATACATGCGCAACAGCAGGTTGCCGTGGCTCTGGGCCTGGGCATAGCCAAAGCCGTAGAAGCCGCCTTCCTCGGTCTTTGCGTAGATATGGGGCACGCCGAAACTGTCCCATAATATTTCGCCGCCGCCCCAACGCGTGGAGGGGGCCGCTACCGAGGCGGTCATCGCGGAGGAAGCAGCCAGGGCCGCCAGCCAGATCGTCATATGGCGCATCGCCATCATTCTCCCGTCAGTGCAGAAAATGCGCCGCCCCGTGCGAAGCGGCGCCTTGGTCGGTGATGGATCAGAAGCTCAGGCCGACGCGGCCATAATAGAAGCCGCCGGTGAACCCGATCGGCGAGGTGCCGGCATAGAGCCCCTGGCCCAGCGTGGCGCTGACGTCGCTGGCCTGGTTCTTGTCGGGATAGACGTTGAAGATATTGTTCGCGCCGATCGCGATGTTGACCAGTGGCGTGACCTGCCAGCTGGCCTCCAGGTCGGTGATCCACTTGGCACCATAGCTGCGATCATTCGGATAGGTGGTGACGCCATTGCTGGTGACGCCGTTCTGGTAGGATTTGAAGCCGCCGAAGCGCGTCAGGCGCGACGACAGGGTGAAGTCGCCCATGGTGGCGAGGTTGCTGATCGACAGCTTGGTGCGCGGCAGATTGTTGGTCATGTTGCTGCGACGCGCGCGATCGAACAGGACATAGTCGCTGCCCAGCGCGGCCAGTTCGGGCGGATTGTCGATTATGTGGGTGATCTTGGTCTTGTTGTAGTTGAAACCCAGATTCCACTGCATGTTCACCGTGTCGAACAGGCCATGCTTGTAGGATGCGACGACGTCGATGCCGCGGGTACGGGTATCGATCGCGTTGGTATAATATTGCGCTGTCAGCGTCCGCGCCTCCGCTTCGGGTACGCCGCTGGCGATCAGGATGTTGGAGATCGCCGTGCCGGTCAGGGTGCTGGTGATGGTGATGCGGTCATCCACGTCGATCTGATAGGCATCGATCGTCAGGTTGAAATTGGGCAGCGGGGTCAGCACCACGCCAGCGGAGATGTTGAACGATGTTTCGGGCTGGAGCGGTTTGGCGCCCAGCGCGATCGCGGCCGGATCGTCGACGGCCAGAGTCTTGATCTGCAGCAACTGGTTGGGAACACCGTTGACGGTGCGGAACTGGTTGGTGGTTTGGGTATAGATTTGCTGGGCGACGGCGGGCGCCCGGAAGCCGGTATTGGCGGCCGCGCGAAAGGCGATCCAGTCGGTCGCGGCATAGCGCCCATTGACCTTCCAGATCAGCGTGTTGCCGCTGCCATCGTCATAATGTTCGAAGCGTGCAGCGGCGCCGATCGTGATATCCTTGTTGGGATCCCACGCCACGTCGGCATACAGCGAAACATTGTCGCGGGACATATAGGCCGCGTCGCCCGGCTGGAAGCCGGCCGAGCTTTGCGCGCCCGGCGTCATGCCCGACACGATCGCCGGGCCTACGGCATAGCTGGCCTCATCCCCGGCGAAGGTCTGGTAGCGTTCATGGCGCTGCTGCGCGCCGGCCGACACCTGCAGGTTGCCGCCACCCACATCATAGCCGCGGGTCACGTCGAGCGAGGTGACGAACTCCGATGATTTGAGGGTGCCGATATAGAATTCGGTGGGGCTGAGCGTGCCCAGCGAGGGGTTGAGCGTGCCTTCCGACGACTGGCGGGCGCGATTGCGGCCATAGCCGGTGGAAAAGTCCCAGTCCCAGCCCGCGACTTCGCCCTTCGCGCCGACGGTGAGTTCGAAATCCTCCTCGTCGATCATGATATGGGGGCGATAGCCGTTGGGGTAGATGCCCATGACATTGTTGATGTCCTTGGGGTAGCGATAGCTGTACCACAGGTCCGACCGCCGCTGGCTGTAGGTGCCGAAGGCGTAGAGTTCGACGCCGCCCAGATCATATCCGGCATTGAGCGCAGTATTGATGCTGCGGGAGGGCATGACGCCATAGCTGGTGGTGACGATGCGTTCGGTGCCGACTGCGGCTGCGTCGCGCGGATCGAGCTGCCCGTTCACCAGCGGATAGAGGCAGGTGGTGGTGGCCGTAACCGAACAGTCGGCGAGTGGCTGCGCCCGGTTCGACATTTCCTGCTTCTTGAGGTTGAGCGAGAGGTTGGCGAAACCGTTCTCGCCCAGCTTCATCCCGAAATTGAGGTCGGCCTGGTAGAGTTCGCCATCGGACCGGTCGAAATTCTGGCCGGCGGTGAAATTGGCGGAGCCGCCGCTGCTGTCATCCTTCAGGATGATGTTGATGACGCCGGCGATGGCGTCCGACCCATATTGGGCGGCGGCACCGTCGCGCAGCACTTCGATATGATCGACCGCGGCGGTCGGGATCATGTCCAGATCGGCCGGGACCGAGCCGTTGTAGAGCGTCGACACCGCGTTGATGAGCGAGGTCTTGTGGCGACGCTTGCCGTTGACCAGGATCAGTGCCTGGTCGGGATTGAGACCGCGCAGGCCGCCGGTTGCGATGACGGTGGAGGTGGCGCCGCCCGCCCGCACCGGCAGGTTGAAGGATGGCACCAGCGTGTTGAGCGCCTGGAACACGCCCGCCTTGCCGGTGCGGGTCAGATCCGCACCCGAAATGACGTCGATCGGCGTCGGGCTGTCGGTCACGGTGCGGGCCTGGCCGCGCGATCCGGTCACGACGATCGCCGGGCCGGGGGCTTCCTCGGCCGCGGCGGTGCTGGCCTGTGGCGCGGCGCTGGCCTGCATCGCGAAGGGAAGGGCGGTGATGCCCAGGCTCGCGACTTCGACGGCGCGGCTCTTGTGCGCCTGGGCGCTCAGCGACAGGGCGATGACATTGTTGTTCGACAGCGTGATCTTCAGCCCCGATCCGGCGATCAGCCGCTGCAACGCGACATCGGGCGCCATCTTGCCGTTGACCGACTGGGCATGCAGGCCGGCGACCTGATCATAGGGAAAGAGAAGCTGGATGCCAGACTGCTTGGCGAAGAGCGTCAGCGCCGTCTGCATTGACTGGGCCGGAATCTTGAATTTCGCCGGCTCCGCGGCTGCCGCCGACTGGGTGCTGAGGGCAACAACTGTTGCGACCGCGCACAGAGAAACGTTCCGAAAATTACGCGACATCATATCCCCCGTGAAATGATTGGGCTGCGAAATTATTTGCCCTTCGGTGGTGGATACGGAGGCCGATCGCGTTTCTGCTAACGACGCTTAAAAATATCTCATTTTTGTGACGAGGGGGCCTTCGCTATCGGTCTGGCACTGCCTCGACGCAGCGCCGGATCGGGCGCGCCGGAGGGGAGAATGATAAGCACAGGGGGACAAGCGTGGCTGTGGACGTGGACTCGATCAGGGCAAGGCTGGACTGGTTCAAGCAGGCCATCCTGCCCCATGAGGGCGCCTTGCGCTCCCGCCTGCGCCGGGTGGTGTCCCACCGCCAGGATGTGGATGACATCGTCGCCGAATGCATGACCCGCGCCTATGCGAATGGCGACATTCACCGCGCACAGAGCGGCAAGGCCTTCCTGTTCCAGATCGCGCGCAACCTGCTGATCGACGAGGCCCGGCGCGAGAAGATCGTGTCGCTCGAACTGGTCGCCGAACTCGACGTGCTCCAGACCGACAATTCGACCGAGGAAGCGCTGCACGCGCGCGACGAGCTGCGCCATCTCCAGGCCATTCTCGACACGCTGCCGGCGCAATGCCGGCGAGCCTTCATCCTGCGCCGGGTCCATGAGAAATCGGTCAAGGAGATAGCAGAGGAGATGCAGCTATCCGTCTTTACAGTGGACAAGCATTTGACGCGCGCGGCTGTGAAGATAATGCAAGCCATCGGACAGTTTGAGGGTTCTGGATTTGGTTGGTCGCTACAGAAGCGCGGAGGACATGCAGGCGATCGAGGCCGAAGCGGCTCGTCTGTATCTTAAGGCGCGGGCGAGCGACGCCCCGGAAGACTGGAATGACGCCTATGCCTGGGTGGCGCTGGACCCTGCCCATGGTTTCGCCTTTGCCAAGGCGGAGGCCGGCTGGGAACTGACCGAGCGGCTCAACGAACTGCCCGCCAGCCAGCGGGACGAACCTGCAGCGCCCGCAATCGCGCTGCCCGACGATCCCGCCCCGGAAGAACCCGTTGCCGAAATCCGGCCGCACCTGGTCGGCCGGCGTGGCCTGCTCATCGGCCTGGCGACCGCAGCCGCCGCGATCGGCGTCGCCTCCACCGTCGCGCTGCGCCTGCTCGGCACGGTCGATCATTATCGCACGGCCCTGGGCGAAACCCGCACGGTGCAGCTAGCCGACGGCTCCCGCATCCATCTCAACACCAACAGCTCGGTCGAGGTCGCCCTGCGCGACGACATCAGGCAGATCACCCTGCTGAAGGGCGAGGCGCAGTTCGACGTCGCGCATGACAAGAAGCGGCCCTTCATCGTCAATGCCGACGGGACGCTGGTGCGCGCCGTGGGCACGATGTTCAACGTCCGCCTGCGCGCCGATGTCACCGAACTGACCGTGATCGAGGGGATCGTGGCGGTCCGCAACGGCGACTCCGCCGTCCGTCGGATCGAAAGCGGGCGCAGCGCCGCCGTGCGCAGCGGCAGCATCGCTGTCACCCATCTGGAACCGGCCAAGATCCGGCAGCGCACCGCCTGGCAGGCGGGCATGGTCGAGTTCGAGGGCGACACGCTCGCCCAGGCGGTTGAGGAGTTCAACCGCTATCGCCCCACCCCGCTGGTGATCGGCGATCCGGCGATCGCCAGCCTGCGGGTCGGCGGTGCCTTCCGCCTCGACCGGTCGCAGGATTTCGTCGACGCGCTCGAAAGCGGCTTCGGCATCCGCGCCGTTCCGGGCAGCGACAATTCGATAATTTTGGTGTCCGCCGAAGGCAGTTAGAGCCTGTCTGGGCATGCGCCTCTGGCGCATCCGTATCGAAAATGCGCTCTTCCGCGCATTTTCTAGTCAGCCTTTTAGCAGAACGCACCGGGCCGTCCGTATCAACGGGGATGGAACATGTTGCGTCTCTCTCCCCAGCCAGTCTTTCCCGCCAGGATCGCCTGAAATCCATCCTTGGCGGATCGATCGGCAATCTGATCGAATGGTATGACTGGTATGTCTATTCCGCCTTCACCCTCTATTTCGCGCCGGTCTTCTTCCCGTCGGACGACAGCACCGCTCAACTGCTGAATGCCGCGGCGATCTTCGCCGTCGGCTTCCTGATGCGGCCGATCGGCGCCTGGGCGATGGGCATCTATGCCGACCGCAGGGGGCGCAAGGCGGGTCTCACCCTGTCCGTCATGATGATGGCCGGCGGATCGCTGATGATCGCCGCCATCCCCGGCTATGCCAGCATCGGCGTCGCCGCGCCGGCCCTGCTGCTGCTCGCGCGCCTGATGCAGGGCCTGTCGATCGGCGGCGAATATGGCGCCAGCGCCACCTATCTGTCGGAAATGGCGCAGAGCGACCAACGCGGTTTCTTCTCCAGCTTCCAATATGTGACGCTGATCGCCGGCCAGTTGCTGGCGCTCTGCGTCCTGCTGCTGCTCCAGCTTTTCCTCACCGAACATCAGCTCGAAAGCTGGGGCTGGCGCGTGCCGTTCGTGATCGGCGGAGTGATGGCGGTCGGCGTCTATCGCCTGCGCCGGGGCCTCAAGGAAACCGAAGCCTTCGAGGAAAGCGCGGCGGTCAGCGAACAGCCCCGCTCCAGCGGCCTCAACCTCATCCGCCGCCATCCGCGCGAAGTGCTGCTGGTCATGGCGCTCACCGCCGGCGGCACGCTCGCCTTCTATGCCTACAGCACCTACATGCAGAAATTCCTGGTCAACAGCGCCGGCTTCGGCCGCCAGACCGCGACCGCGATCATGGCGTCGGCGCTGTTCATCTACATGCTGTTGCAGCCCATGGCCGGCTGGCTGTCCGATCGCATCGGCCGCAAACCGCTGCTGATCGGCTTCGGCATCAGCGGCGTCCTGTTCACCACTGTGATCTTCACGGCGCTGGAACGCGTCACCTCCTCCTTCGGTGCCTTCCTGCTGGTGCTGGGCGGCCTGGTGATCGTCACCGGCTACACCTCGATCAACGCGATCGTGAAGGCAGAGCTGTTCCCGGCCAATATCCGAGCGCTGGGCGTCGCCCTTCCCTATGCACTGGCCAACACCCTGTTCGGTGGCACCGCCGAATATGCCGCGCTCTGGATGAAGCATGCCGGGATGGAAGACGGCTTCTACTGGTACGTCACCGCCATGATCGCGGTGTCGCTGATCGTCTATCTGCGCATTCCCGACACGCGCAAAACCAGCCAAATCTGACAGAAAGAGGGGAATATCCATGCCATCGCTGAACCGGACGCTTTGCCATATCCTGCCGCTGATGCTGCTGTGCCAGCCGGCAACGGCGCAGGATGCGGCACCGCCTGCCGAGCCACCCTTCACCTCCATACAGCCGGGCGATTTCGCCATCGCCGGATCCCTGTCCAACAGTTGGGCCGACTTCGAGAATGATGGCGACCTCGATCTCGTTGTCTCGCTCAAGGGGGGCGATATCCGCCTCTATCGCAATGACAATGGCACGTTCGTGAACGTCGGGCCGGAACTGGGACTTCCCACATCCGGCCCGGAAATGCGCGGCGTCGCCTGGGGCGATTATGACGGCGACGGCTGGATCGACCTGCTGGGCGGGGCGACCATGCCGGGCGAACAGAGCCTTGTGTTCCGCAACGAAGGCGGCAGGAAGTTCACCAATGTCGCGCCCGAACTGGGGCTGACCATCCCCAACCGTTCCGCGCGCCAGACCAGTTGGGTCGACTATGACAATGACGGCGACCTCGACGTCTATGCTGCCAATCGCATCGGCCCTAACAGCCTCTATCGCAACGACAAGGGCAAGTTCGTGCAGGTCTTGGCCGGCACCGGCGTGTCGGATAGCCGGCCGACCGTGGGCGCCTGCTGGTTCGACTATAATCGCGACGGCTTTCTGGACGTCTTCCTGGCCAATCAGTCAGGCGCGGCCGATGCGCTGTGGCGCAACAATGGCGACGGCAGCTTCACCGATGTCGCGCCCGAACTGGGCCTGGACAATCCGGGCCGTTCCAAGGAGGAAGGCGGTGTCGGCTGCGCCGTTGGCGACTATGACAATGACGGCTATCTTGATCTGTTCGTGCCCAATTATGGCGTGAATGCGCTCTACCATAATAATGGCGACGGCACCTTCACCAACGTCGCCAAGGAGATGGGGGTCGGCATCGACAATCATGCCGTCGGCGCGGTGTGGGGTGATTATGACAATGACGGCTATCTCGACCTCTATGTCACCTCCTATCATGGCCCGCGCGACCAGCAGCAGCCCAGGGACAGCCTCTTCCATAATGAAGCGGGCAAGGGCTTCCGCCAGGTTCTGGCCGAAACGTCGCAGCTCAATGTCGGCGACCATGGCGTGCAATGGGTCGATTATGACCGGGACGGTGCGCTCGATCTGTCGGTGATGCGTGGCTATACCAGCCAGGGCGGCCATTTCCTGTTCCACAATGATCTGGACCGGGCAGCGGCCAGGCGCAGCCTGTCGGTTACACTGCTCGACGCGAAGGGGCGTTTCACCCGCATGGGGGCGGAAGTGCGCCTCTATGACAAGGCCGGCAAGATATTGGCCACGCGACAGCTGTCGACGGGCGACGGCTATAATTCGGAAAATGCGGCGCCTCTGCATTTCGGCCTGAAAACCACGGATGCGGTCAAGGTCGAAGTCACCTGGATGAGCCGCAAGGGGCGCAAGATCCAGACCTTGCCGAACGTCGATCCGGCGAAATATGCGGGTAAATCGCTCGTCATCAGGGAGCGGTAAGTCTCGCGAGGTCGGGGGCTGCGGGCAGGGCATCCGCAGCCCCCGACGCTTTCAGGTCGCGTCGAACCGGGTGGCGCCCGCTGGCAGCGAGAAGCGCTTGAGCGTGCGCGCTTCCGCTTTGGGGGCGTAGATGGTCGACATGGCGATATAGTCGCCGGTCGCCTTTTCCCGTGTCAGCGTCAGCAGGATATAGCCCTTGGCGCGCTGGTCGCAGAAGGCGACCTCCGGGCTTGCCTGTTGCAGCAGGTCGCCGATCGGCATTTTCGGCAGCATGTCGCCGATCGACGGGCTGCTGATCGATGACGTGCCAAATTCCACGCCGATGGCATTGCCCTGTGCGTCGGCCAGTTGATTGGCCCAGAAGGCATGGCTGTCGCCGGCCAGCACCAGCGGATGGGCGCCGGCCCGGCGGATGCTCTGGTAGAGCCGCTCGCGCGCGGCCGGATAGCCGTCCCAGGCATCGAGGTTGAACGGCAGGCCGGCGCGATAGCCCGCTTGCGCCAGTTCCACCTGCGCCCGCACCGACGGTTCCAGCGTCGCGACCATCGCCGCGGCCTTCTCCGCGCCGAACAGCTTGGCAAGGTCCGGGCCGTTGACCCGCGCCATCACCACCTGATTGCCCAATATCTGCCAGGGCGTGCCGGCCTTGACCGACGCGGCCAGTTCCTTTTCCAGCCAGGCGCGCTGCGGCTCGCCCAGCATCTCGCGGTCCGGCCGGTTGCGTTCGGCCAGCACCGCCGCAACTTCCGATCGGCCCGGCGTCTCGCCCTTGAAGCCGGCCTGTTCGCTGCGGGCGAGCAGGCGCGTCTCGACCATCAGCAGGGTGGCGAGATCGCCAAAGTCGAACCGGCGGTTGATCGCTTCCCAGGGATCATTGCCCTGCGGATCGCGGATCGGCATCCATTCGAAATAGGCCTGCATCGCGGCCGCCTTGCGCTTGGCCCAGTCGCCCTCGGTCGCGGGCTGGTGATTTTCCGCGCCGCCGATCCAGCTGTCATTCGCGGTTTCATGATCGTCCCAGACGCAGATGAAGGCGGCACGGGCATGGGCCGCCTGCAGGCTCCTGTCGCCCTTGTAATGGGCGTGGCGGGTGCGATAGTCGGCCAGCGTCACGATCTCATGCGCGGGTTCCAGCCCGCGCCCGATCTTCTGGCCGATCTCCGCGCCATAGCCGTCGGCGCCATATTCATAGATATAGTCGCCCAGATGCACGATCGCATCGATCCGGTCGAGCGCGGCGATCGAGTCATAGGCGGTGAAGAAGCCGCCGGGGTAGAGCTGGCAGGAGACCACCGCCAGCACGGCATCGGCCGCGGCACCCCTGGCCAGGGTGCGAAAGCGGCCGACCGGCGATGGCGTGCCGTCCGCCAGTTCGAACCAGTAATGATAGTCATGGCCGGCCTTGAGGCTGCGCGGCTCGACCTTGACGGTGAAGTCGCGGGCGGGGCGTGCCTGCGCCGTGCCGCTTTCGACCGGCTTGCCGCCGGCGCTTTCGGCGACATGCCAGCGCAGCGCGATCGCCGCCTGCTGCGCCGGGTCGGCCGGGGTGACGCGGGTCCACAGGATCGCGCCGCGCTCGGTCGGGTCGCCGCTGGCCACGCCATGGACGAAGCTGGCGGCGGCTTGTGTCGCCGCCATGCCGATGCCGGGGAGGGCAGCGCCCGAGCCGATCAGGCCCAGCGCCGCGCGACGGTCAAGCTTCATGCTGTCCTCGCTCATTGCGCACCGCCAAAGCGGAAGCTGGCCGACACGCCATAGAAGCGCGGCGCACCACCGATGAAGGTCGGCATGCCCAGGCTGTCGCCGGTATTGCCCGCATCCATGATATATTTCTTGTCGAAGGCGTTCTCGATGAAGCCCTCGATCCGCCAGGCGCCACCGGGCGCTTCATAGCCAAGCCGCGCATTGACCAGCGCATAGCTGCCCTGAAATTCGTCCTGGATAGTGTCGGCGACCAGAGCGGCGGGCGGCTGCTGCAGGTCCGGGCGGTCATTGTCATCGTCGAAATAGACCTTCGACTGCCAGGTGACGCTGGGCGTGAAGACGATGCGGCCGGGGCCGGCGGGCAGGGACGCCTGCGCACCGAAGGACGCGCTATGGTCGGGCGACAGGCGGAAGCGGTTGCCGTCGCGCACGCCCGTCTTGAAGCGGCTGTGATTATAGGCATAGGTCGCGAACAAGGTCAGCACATCGCTCGGCACCCAGCGCATCTGCCCTTCGAAGCCATAGCTTTCCGCCTTGCCGGCGTTGGTCAGGACGAACTGCGTGCCTTGCTGCACCGTGGTCTGGAAATTATCATATTGGTAGAAGAAGGCCGCCCCGTCGAGGAACAGGGTGCGGTTCATCAGCGCGGTCTTTGCGCCCAGTTCGAAACTGTCGACCGTTTCGGAGTCCAGCACGGAAAAGCGGGTGGCGCCCATCGGCGCGGACGGCGCGCTGGCCGCCAGCACTTGCGGGCGACGGCCACGGGCATAGGTGGCATAGAGGCTGGTGTCGGTGCCCGGCTTGTAGCGGGCGGTCAGGCGCCAGGAAAAGCCGCCATTGCGCAGCGTGTCGCTGTCGACCCCGCCATTGCCGGCGGTCGGCTGGGCGCCGAGGCCGAACATCGGCACCGGATAGGCGGCCGAGGTCGGGATGTTCGCCGCGCCGGGCACGGCCAGCGCCTGCAGCAGCGCGGTGCGCACCGCCGCCGGCTGGCTCAGCGCGCCGATCAGCCCGCCCAGGATCGACCGGCCATTGTCGACCGACGACATATAGGTGCTGCGCTTGTCGTCATGGGTGTAGCGCAGACCGCCGCCAAGCTCGAACTGGTCGGACAGGCGCAGGGTCACGTCGCCGAACAGGTCGAAGGCGCGGGTGCGCGCGCCATTGGTGGTGCTTTCGAGATGGTTGGACTTGAGGTTGGCGGCGATCGCCTGGGCCTGCGCGCTCGACAGGCTGACGCCATAGGCGCTGGCGACACCCTGCAGCAGCGCGCCGGTGAAGGCGGGGCTGGCGAGCAGGGCGGCCGGCACCGGATCGGTGGCGGCGCGGCCGGGGATAGCACCGCCGCCGTTCAGCGCGCCGGCCAGCCGGGCGAGGGTGGCGCGCTCGTCAAACTGGGTGGGAACGCGCTGCGTGCCATTTTCCCAGAAATAGCTGCCGCCCAGGAATGCCGTGATCGGGCCGCTGTCATAGGTCAGGCGGAATTCCTGGCTGAACTGGCGGCCGCGCGCATCTTCCGCCGCGGTCAGCATCGGCAGGGAAATGCCGTCCGCGTCGAAGATTTCCAGCGCGTCGAAGCGGCGGAAGGCAGTGGTGGACGTGAGGTTGAACTGGTCGTTGAGCTTCAGCCTGGCGATGCCGGTGACGCCCCAGACCTGGCGATCAAGGCCCAGCCCCTTGCCACCCTCGAAGCCATCGGCCGCTGCCAGCGCGGCGCCGCTGTTGCGGCTGCGATCGCCGATCACGGCACCGGTAGCCGGATCGGTCGGATTATAGGCGATCGACTTGAAGCCGGTGCCGTTTGGCGTGTCCTTCTGATAATTGCCGATCAGGTCGAAGCTCAAATCGCCCTTCTCGCCATGGAAGCTGCCGCGCACCGCCTTGGTGTCGGCCGAGTTGAAGTCGGCGCCGCCCAGCAGATTTTCGGTATAGCCGTCGCGCTTGCGGATGCGGCCGGCCAGGCGGATCGCCATGCCCTCGCCGATCGGCGCGTTGACCATGCCCTCGGTCAGCCAGCTGTTGTAATTGCCATAGGAGACCCGACCTGCCGCTTCGATATTGTCGAGCTGCGCCTTGTTCTGGATGATGTTGACCGCGCCGATCAGCGCACCGCGACCATAGAGGGTCGATTGCGGCCCCTTGGCGATCTCGACCCGCTCTATGTCGAACAACTCGACATAGGAGCCGCGCGACTTGGAGATGGAGACGCCATCCTGATAGACCGACACGCGCGGTTCGTTGCTGGCGGTGCCGCTATCCGACGTGATGCCGCGCATCACGAAGCCGGGATTGTTGGGCGACTGGTTCTGGACGTCGAAACCCGGCACGAAGCGCGACAGCGCATCGAACTCATAAAGGCCCATACGGTCCATCTGTTCATTGCCGACGACGCTCAGCGCCATCGGCACGTCGATAGGATCCTGTTCGCGCAGCTGCGCGGTGACGATGATCGAATCGGCTGGGGCGGCATCGGGCGTTTCGGCATGGGCGGTTGCCGTAGCGAAAACGGGCAGGCTGATGGCAGCGAGAGCTAGAGAACGGAAGTGCATGATATTTCTCCCCTTTCGGCGCTCGGGTAGGAGGGGAGTATGAAGCGCGCATGACAGTGATGCGCAGCTTATATGACGGCAGCACTGGACGCGCTCTGCCGCCATCTGGCACCAGCCCGGATCAGCCGGCAACTGGTCCGCCGCGGGGATATATAGGCGCCGCCTGGCTCAGGCCACCAATACAGGTCGCGTCAGCCGTTCCGCGAGGAAGTCCACGAATACGCGCAGCCGTGCCGGCACATTGGTGCCGCCCAGGAACACGGCATGGATCGTCTCGATATCGCCGGGATTATAGTCTTCCAGTAATGGCACCAGATCGCCCGACGCCAGTTCGGGCTGGACGCTGAACCGGCCGACCCGCGTGATGCCGACGCCATCGGCCGCCAACTGCCCCAGCGTTTCGCCATTATTCGCCTCGATCGTGCCGCGCACGCTCAGCGCATAGTCACGCCCGTCCTTGCGGAAGGGCCAGACCGGTTCGGCGCGGCGAAAATTGAAGTTCAGGCAATTATGATCGTGCAGATCCTCCGGCACGACCGGCGTGCCATGCCGGGCGAGATAGGCGGGGGAGGCGACGATGACGCGGCCATTCTCGCCCAGCTTGCGGGCGGTCAGCGGGCTGTCGGCCAGCGGCCCGAAGCGGATCGCGACATCGGCTTGCCCGCCGGCAATGTCGACCAGCCGGTCGCTCAGGCTGATGTCGACCAATATGTGCGGATAGAGCTGGGCAAATTCGCCGAGCAGCGGCACGATGCACAGCCGGCCATGGGAATGGGCGGCGCTGACCCGCAGCCGCCCGCGCGGCGCGCCGCGATCGGCGATCGTCTGTTCCGCCTCGTCCAGGTCGGCCAGGATGCGGCGCGCGCTGGCCAGATAGGCCTGCCCCTCCGCCGTCAGCGTCAGCGCGCGGGTGGAGCGCAGCAATAGCCGCACCCCCAGCCGATCCTCGATCCGGTCGACCGCGCGGCTGACCGCGGAAGGGGTGAGGCCCAGCAATCGCCCGGCGGCCGAAAAACTGCCCTCGGCCACCACGGTGGCAAAGGTTTCCAGCGCCCGCGCCCGATCGGCATGAAAGGGTATCTTTTCATCCATTGCAAAGATCCTTCGCCTTGCGGCCCTCTAAACGCGGGGAGTCCTGCCTTCCATTTATGCGTGCATCACGGAATGGAAAGGGATGACGATGGAATATCGGCAATTGGGGGCGTCAGGCCTGCGCGTGCCGGCGCTCAGTTTCGGCACCGGCACCTTCGGCGGCTCAGGGCCCCTGTTCGGCGCTTGGGGCAACAGCGACGCGCAGGAGGCGCGCCGGCTGCTCGACATCTGCCTCGAAGCCGGCATCACCCTGTTCGACACTGCCGACGTCTATTCGAACGGCGCGTCCGAAGAGGTGCTGGGCGCGGCGATCAGGGGACGGCGCGATCAGCTTCTGATCTCGACCAAGCTCGGCCTGCCGACCGGCGATGGTCCCAATGACTGGGGCGTATCGCGCGACCGGCTGATCGGCGGCGTGGAAGCCGCGCTCCGGCGCCTTGGCACCGATCATATCGACCTGCTGCAACTTCACGCCTTCGACGCGTCGACCCCGGTCGAGGAATTGCTGGCGACGCTCGACCAATTGGTCCGTGCCGGCAAGCTGCGCCATGTCGGCGTGTCCAACTATCCCGGCTGGCAGTTGATGAAGGCGCTGGACGTGGCGGATCGCCATGGCTGGCCGCGCTTCGTCGCGCACCAGGTCTATTATTCGCTGATCGGTCGCGCCTATGAGGCCGATCTGATGCCGCTCGCCGCCGACCAGGGCGTCGGCGCACTGGTGTGGAGCCCGCTCGGCTGGGGCCGCCTGACCGGCAAGATCAGGCGCAGCAGCCCGATCCCGGAGGGCAGCCGCCTCCACCAGACCGCCGCCTTCGCGCCGCCGGTGGAGGAGGAGCATCTCTACCGCGTGGTCGATGCGCTGGACGAAATTGCGGCGGAAATCGGCAAGACGGTGCCGCAGGTCGCGCTCAACTGGCTGTTGCAGCGGCCGACCGTGTCGTCGGTCATCATCGGCGCCCGCAACGAGGAACAGTTGCGCCAGAATCTGGGTGCGGTCGGCTGGTCGCTGACCGCCGATCAGGTCGCCCGGCTCGACCGGGCCAGCTACCAGATGCCGGCCTATCCCCACGCCCCCTATCACCAACAGGCCGGTTTCGCCCGGCTGAACCCGCCGCTTGTCTGACGGGAGGAGCATCATGAAGATCAATCCACCGCTGCTCGCGCTGGCGGCCGGTGCCTTCGGCATCGGCGTCACCGAATTTGCGCCGATGGGCCTGTTGCCCGTCATCGCCACCGATCTTGGCGTCTCCATCCCCGCCGCCGGCCTGCTTATCAGCGCCTATGCGATCGGCGTCATGCTGGGCGCGCCGCTGATGACGCTGACCACCGGCCGCTTGCCGCGCCGCACCCTGCTGATCGGCCTCGCCGCCATCTTCACCATCGGCAATCTGATCGCGGCGCTCTCCACCAGCTATGCGATGCTGCTGTTCGCGCGCATCATCACCTCGCTCAACCATGGCGCCTTCTTCGGCGTCGGATCGATCGTCGCCGCCAGCCTGGTCCCGCCCCAGCGGCAGGCGGGCGCGGTCGCCGCCATGTTCATGGGGCTGACCATCGCCAATGTCGTCGGCGTGCCGCTGGCGACCTGGGCGGGGGAAGTCATGGGCTGGCGTGCGGCCTTCTGGGGCATCGCGGCGCTGGGCGTGCTCACCATCGCGGCATTGCGCCTGACCCTGCCCGACATGCCGGCCCCGACCGAGGGCGATGCACGGTCCGAACTGCGCGTGCTGATGCGCGGGCCGGTGCTCGCCGCGCTCGGCCTTACCGTGGTCGGCGCCAGCGCGATGTTCACCGTCTTCACCTATATCACGCCGATCCTGCGCGATCAGACCCATGGCTCGATCGGCTTCGTGACGGCGATGCTGGTCCTCTATGGCGTGGGCCTCACCATCGGCAACTGGCTGGGCGGGCGCTTTGCCGACCGGTCGGTGGACAGGACGCTGATCGTGACGCTTGCTGCGCTGACGGCGATCCTCATCGCCTTCGCCTTTGCCATGCCCTTTGCCGGGCCGACGGCGGTGCTGATCTTCCTGTGGGGGATTGCCAGCTTCGCGCTGGTGCCGCCGCTGCAGGTGAGGGTGATGAGCGCCGCGGCCGATGCGCCCAATCTGGCGTCTTCGATGAACATCGGCGCCTTCAACCTGGGCAATGCGATCGGCGCAGCCCTGGGCGGCGCTGTGATCGCCGCTGGGTTGAACCTGCCGTTCGTCGCGATCGCCGGGGCCGCTGCGTCCAGCCTCGGGCTGATCGCGCTGCTGCTCAGCCGCCGCAGCGGCGCGCCGCGTGCCGCCACCGCCTGACGCTCACAGATAGGCGACACGGGCCGGCACGGTCACGCGGATGGTCGTGCCGGTCCTGGTGGTGGAGATGATCTCCACCGCGCCATCCATCCGTTGCGCCCGTTCGCGCATGCCGACCATGCCATAATGGCCTTCGCGCGATCCGGCCGCCAGCACCGCTGCGGACAGGCCGATGCCATCATCGATGATCGCCAGCGACAGCCGGTCGGTGCCATGATGCAGCTCGACGATGATGGTCCGCGCCGCCGCATGGCGCAGGCTGTTGCTGATCGCCTCGCGCGCGATCCGCATCATCTCGTCGGCGACCGGGGCGCAGACCAGCCGCACGGTGCCGGCCTCCTCGACGCGCCAGTCCAGCCGGTCGCCGACCATCTCGTCCAACAGCGCGCGCAGACGGACCGCCATCGCCACCGGCTGCAATGCCTGTCGCAGCGAATGGACCCGCTCGCGACTGTCGACCAGCACATCCTCGGCCCGGTCGAGCGCGCCTTCCAGCTCGGTGCGGGCGCGTTCGCCGCGCGGCAGCAACTCGACCACCGCCTGGAAGCGCAGCATCAGCCCCTGGAACCCCTGCAACAGCGTGTCGTGCAGTTCCCGTGCGATCCGTTCGCGCTCGGTCAACTGTGCCTCGACCCGGCTGCGTGCCCGCTCGGTCACGACATGCAGGCGCCGGCGGTAGAGCAGCCAGCCGGCCAGCAGGATCAGGCTGATGCACAGGATGCGGAACCAGCGCGTCTGGTAGAAGGCTGGGGCGATCTCGAACGCGAGCGCTGCGCCCTGCCTGTTCCATACCCCATCATTGTTGGCCGCGATCACAAGGAAGCGATATTGGCCGGGCGCCAGATTGGTATAGAGCGCCTGCCGCTCCGTCCCGGCATCGAACCAGCCGGTGCCGCTGCCCTCCAGCCGATAGCGGAAACGGTTCTGCGCCGCATCGGTCAGGCTGAGGGCGCTATAGTCGATCTGCACCCGGCCGCTATGGGCGGGCAGGGCGATGCGGCCCGCGGCCAGCGGATAGGCCTTGCCATCGACCCGCAGCGACCGGATCGCCACGGGCGGCGGCACGCCATTGCGGGCCAGCCGGGCGGGATCGCTCCAGGCCAGACCCTGATCGGTGGCGAACCAGAGCTGGCCGTCGCGATCGAGGGCGATGTCGTTCGCCTCGAACAGGTTGGATCGCGCCCGATAATCGGCTTCCTGGCCGACCCGCTGATAGGGGATGGGGCGATCGGGCTGGGCAAGGCCCTTGTCCAGCGCATCGCTGCGCATCCGCACGATACCGGTTGCACCGTTGATCCAGGTCCAGCCATCGGCGGTGCGGGCGATGCCGGTAATCCCGGCCAGATAGGGATGGGTGCGTTCGCCCAATGACTGCAACCGGCCACCCTTCAGGCGCGCCAGCCCCTTCATCCCGCCGATTAGCCAGCTTTCGCCATCCGCGCGCAACGTCAGGATCGACCCGATCGGGCTGGTCCCGGCGGGCAGCAGCGCCGTCTCTTCGCCATCGCGAATGCGCAGCAGCCCGCGCCGGCTGCGCCCGGCGATCAGGCCGCCATGCCCATCGGCGCGCAACAGGGTGATGGTGCCGCCCGGCTGCCCCGCCGCGCCGCTCGCCGGCACCAGCCGCCCGCCGTCCAGCCGGTAGAGCCGGTCCATCCCGGTCCAGAACTGTCCGCGATCGTCGCGTGCGCAACTGACCGACAGCGGCCCTTCGACCGACGTCGTGCGGCGGACATCGCCGCGGTCGTCCAGGTCGAGCAAGAAGGCGCCTTCCAGGCTGATCGCCAGCAATTGCCGGTCGTCGCCGCACAGCACGCCAATGTCGGCGCGCGGGAAGATCAGCCGGGGCTGGCGCTGGCCCGGCCCGACGCGATAGACGCCGCCGATACCGGCATAGAAGATATGGGCCGATCGCGCCGGCGCGACGAAGCCGGTCACCAGCGCCTCCTCGCCCGCGCCGATCAGGCTGGCGGCGGCATAGCGTTCCACCCCGGTCTCGGTGCCGACCCAGATATTGCCTTCCCGGTCCTCCAGCGCGGCGAGCGACAGCGGCATGTGCCCGGCCGCGGCCTCGACCTTGTCGCCGCCCGCAGGAAGCCGCGCCAGGCCGCCATTCTGACCGGTAATCCAGGCCGTGCCCTGGCGATCGACATGGATATGGCGGGTGACATAGGGGGTGTTGACGGGATCGAGCCGGGCCGCGGCCTGCCCGCCGGAAATCGGCCGGATGCCGCTGTCGTCCGCCAGCCATATCCGGCCCGCCCTGTCCTCGTCCAGCGCGGCGAAGGGGGCGACCTGCATCGCCAGCGGGGCGAAGCGCGCGGCACCGGGCGCCAGCCGCAGCAGGTGCGGCGGCAAGGCGAGGTAGAGGCTGCCGTCCGACGCGGCCAGCATCGGCCCCATCATGCCGTCGGTCAGGCCCTGCTGCGCGCCATAGCGGCGCCAGCGGCCATGCTGGTAACGCGATAGCAGCATCTTGCCGCGGGCTTCCGCCGCGACCCAGATCGATCCGTCGCGCGCCTCCACGATGCCGGCGACGCCGCCCTGCGCCGGCCAGGGATTGGCATCGCGCAGATGGCCGTCGCGATAGAGGGCGATGCCGCCGAAATCATGGCCGACCCAGATGTCGCCATTGCGCGCCGCCAGCAGGGCGGTGACCTGCAAGGATCGGCGCGGGTCGTCGCGATCGGCCAGCATGCGCTCGAACCGGATGCCGTCAAAGCGGTAGAGGCCGGTCGAAGATCCCAGCCACAGATAGCCGTCCTTGCCCTGCGCCAGCGCACGGACATTGCCCGGCGCTCCGTCCTTCAGTGTCCAGCGGCTGTGGCGCAACTGGCTGATCGACTGGCTCGGGTCCAGCGCCTGCCCCGGCTGGGCCAGCAGCATGGCCGCGCTCGCCGTGATGATCGCCCGGCGCTTCATGATCTTCTGCTCGGTCGCGACATGGGGGCCTTGGGGCGGGAGGAACCGACAGCCGTAGCGCTGCGGGCCGATGCGATACAAGCCCCCCGTTAGAGGGACGCTCGCCCCCTCCATCCGGGCTTTGGGAAATCGTGACGCAGCCGCATCATTCCCGCCATGCCGGATATCGCCAGTCTCAACACGCGCCCCAACCTGCCGCATCGGCTCGACGCCGCGCCGCTTCTGGACCTGCTGACGCGGGCGCAGATGCTGCTGCATCGCGACCCCAACCGGGCGGACCTGTGCCTCGATCAACTGCGCAACCTGCTGCGGCAGGGCACGGATGCGGACGACGGCGTCGCCATGCTGGCCCGGCGTCCCGACAGCCATTGCTCGCCGCCGACCGGCGGGCTGGCCGGCTGGCAATTGCGCAAGGTGACCGCCTATGTCGAGACGCGGCTGGGCCGCACGCTGGTGACGGAGGAACTGGCGCTGGTGGCGAGCCTGAGCCCCGGTCATTTCTGCCGCGCGTTCAAGGTCAGCATGGGCGAGACGCCCCATGCCTATGTCATCCGCCAGCGCATCCGCCGGGCACAGCGGCTGATGCTGGAAACCGGCCACAGCCTGTCCGACATCGCCAGCGCCTGCGGCCTGACCGACCAGGCGCACCTGACCCGGCTGTTCAAGCGGCTGGTCGGCACCACGCCGCTGTCCTGGCGCCGGACCTGGCAGGGATCGCCATTGGCGGCACAGGCATGAACAGCAAAAGGCTGGAGGCGTTCACCGACGGGGTGATCGCGATCATCATCACCATCATGGTGCTGGAACTGAAGGTGCCGCGCGGGGGATCGCTCGCCGATCTCACCCAATGCCTGCCGTTGCTGATCGCCTATCTGCTCAGCTTCGTGAATGTCGGCCTCTACTGGAACAATCACCATCATCTGTTCCAGCTCAACCCGCGCATCGACGGGCGGGTGCTGTGGGCCAATCTCTTCCTGCTCTTCTGGCTCAGCCTGGTGCCGTTCGTCATCCGCTGGCTGGACGAGAGCGCCTGGTCGACCGGAGCGACGGCGGCCTATGGCATGGTGTTGGGCGCGGCGGCGATCGGCTATTTCCTGACCGAACGGGCGATCATCGCCTGCAATGGCGCAGGCTCCAGGCTCGCCCGCGCGCTCGGCATGGACTGGAAGGGGTGGGGAACGCTGGCCATATATGGCGCGGCCATTCCCCTGAGCTTCGTCAGCCGCTGGCTGGCGGTCGCGCTCTATGTGCTGGTCGTAGCGCTCTGGTTCGTGCCCGACCGGCGGTTCGCGCGGGTCGCGCTGCCCTGATCTTCAGCCCCCGTGGGGCAGGGCGGCCGCCGGGTGGCGGACGCAGAGCAGGGTGCCGACCAGCACGATCGCGCCCGATACCATCAGCGGCAGCGCCAGCCCCATATGCACCACCATCAGCGCGCCGGCCGCCGCGCCCGCGAAGATGGCGACGATCGCCGCGATCCGCCGGCCAAGATTGGGATTGGCGCCGCCCGCGAGGCTGGAATCCGCCGCAATGCCGGTGACGGTCAGGGTCAGCACGGTGGTGGTAAGGTCGGGCACCTTCAACTGCCGGATGGTGGCGTTGCGAAAGCCCATCGCGATCGCGGTCAGGCCGATGATCGCGAACAGGCCGGCGGCGGGCTGGAGCGTGGGCACATGGAAGTTCAGCGCGACCACCGCCGCGATCCACAGCAATGCCGCCTCGATCAGCGCGGCGACCGTCAGCCAGTGGCGCAGCGGGCGTTTGCCCAAGCCCTGGCCGACCCGGCCGGCGATCAGCGCGCCGATGAAGAAGGTCAGCAGCGCGACCAGATAGGGCGCCACCCTGAAGCCCGGCGTCTGTGCCGCAGCGAAGCCCAGGAACACGACATTGCCGGTCATGTTGGCGGTGAACACCTTGCCCAGGCCCAGCACGCTGACCGCGTCGACCAGGCCGGTGGTCGCCGACAGCAGCAAGAGCAGGCCGGGCAGGGGGGATGCGCTTTGGGACGCTGGCGGCATGATGATGCTCCTCAACATGATCTAGAAACGGAAATTGGCCTCAAGGCCGGTCATGGCGATGGTCTGGGCCGGGCCGGTCTCACGGATGAAGGCGCCCGGTGCGAAGAAGGACAGCGAAGTTGACAGTTCCAGCTCCGCCGTCGCCTGCCAGGCCAGCGTCGCCTCCACCTCCTTGCCGATGAAGCGGGCGCGGCTGTCGCCGGGGCCACGGATCAGGTTGCCGGGAATGTCGTAGACGCCGTCATGGCGGGCGTATCGCCAATAGGCCATGCCGGCGACGCTGGCGGAAAAGCCGTCGCCCAGCGGCGCGCTGATCCGGGGATTGAGGCTGACGATGTTGGTCGGCCCAACGGGCGAGAGTTCGCCGAAATATTTGCCCTTGGGGAAGAGCGCGTTGAACGTGCCCAGCCTGTCATCTTCGCTGTCACGATCGCCGCTCACGATGTTGAAGCGCAAGGTGGCGTCGGGCGACAGCGGCAGGTCGGGCAGGGTGCGGCCGACCTCGGTGCCGATCGTCCAGGCGGAAATGCGCTGCCCGTCATAATGGCCGAACTGATAGACGCCCTCGACATTCCAGTGCCAGTCGCCCCGCGCGCCATGCGAACGAAGGCCGAGGCTGTGGCGCTCCTCCCGCCCCGTCAGCCCGCCGAAGCGCGCGGCGCGGTTGCGATAGCCCAGATAATAGAGGTCGAGATCCGGCAGCGTCGCATAGGCCCCCCACAGCCTGCGGGTGTCGGACGTGCGATCGTCGAAACTGGCGGGGCCGGGCTGTACCGGGTTGAGCAGGAACAGGTCGAGCGCGCGGCCTTCGCCCAGGGACAGGCTGCCGCGCACGCCGTCGAACGCCAGCGGGGTGTTGGGACCATAGCGGGTGCCGACCAGCCTTTCGGTGCCGAGTGAAACCATCTGGCGCCCGGCGCGCAGGGTGACGGGGCCGGCGCCCAGTTCGGCAAAGCCCTGGAGCAGGTCGAGCCGGCTCTGGTCGATCGGGCTGGCCGAGGGCGCAACGCCGACCGCATGGCTGATGATCGGCTGGACAAAGGCACGGGCATGGAGCCGGTCCGGCGCGCCGACATGCAGGTCGGCATAGGGCATGGCGCGTGCCCATAAATAGCTGTCGTCGGGCGCATCGGCCCCGCCCCAGAGATTGTCGGCATAATTTTCGTTGCGCAGCCGCAGCTCGACGCCGGTGGACAGCCAGACATCGGCGCCCAGCGGGATATATTTGAACTGCCCCGTCCAGTGATGGTTGCGCTTTTGAGCGTCCGCCAGATCCGACCAATCCTCGTCATAGCGGGTGATCGACAGGGTCGGCGCCTGCCAGGCCTCCCGCGTCTGCGCGGCCAGCGGCGGGCAAGCGCAGAGCGAGAGGGCAAGGCAGACTGATTTTTTACACACGGCGCTGCGCCTGTTCGGCGACCAGCGCCGCCAGGATGAAGCCGCCGATCAGACCCAGATGCTCGAAAAAAGCATTGGTGGCTATGAACCGCTCCTGCCCCATCGGCATCATCCAGAAGGCGTTGGCCGTGAAGGCGGCCAGCAGGGTGAAGACGCCCAGCATCCCCGCGCCCAGCCAGGCCATGCGGCCGGTCAGGATCAGGATCGGCCCGATCAGTTCGATCGCGATGGTGAGCGCGGCCCAGAGCGCTGGCGGGTTCATGCCGAAATGCGCCTGCTCGGCAACCGCCGCCGGCCAGTCCGTCAGCTTGACGATGCCGCCCAGCAGATAGGCGCCGACCAGCAGCAGTCGCGCGATGAACCAGGTCGGCTTCCAGTCGAGGATCGCGTCAACGAAGCGGGGATCGCGGTCGGCGCGCATCCTAGTTCGCCTCGGGCGCATGAACTTCAGCGATATAGCCGCCGGGGAAGCGCAGGATCGCGCTCTGGCGACCGGCGACGCTCTGCGGCGCGACCAATGTTTCGACGCCGGCGGTCTTCGCCTTGGCCAGCGTGGCGTCCATGTCGGCGACCTCATAACCGGTCATGTCGCGGCCATAGGGCCAGGGGAGTTGGCCGTCCGAGACGAAGACGGTCATCTTGCCATAGCCGCTCTCGATGGCGACGCGGCGGATCGTCTTGCCGGGCTGGCCGATTTCCTCGCCCTTGGCGGCGCGATCGTCGGAGACGATCCTGCCATGGGCAAAGCCGGTCCAGTCCCTGATGAACCGGTCAGCGACGTCGGCGGTCAGGTAGATGCGGTTTTCCGGCACGGTGGTCAGCGCGGGATAGCTGGGCTTGGCGGTGTGCCAGTAGAGTTGCATGTTCACGCCACCAGCCCATTGCACCACCACGTCGCGGCCGATCGGGTCGGGGAAGGTAGTGATGCGGCGCACTGCGCCATGCTTGAGCGCGGAGGCAACGGCACCGTCCATGTCGCTCACCAGATAGCCGGTCCGCTCATCGCCGAACGGATAGGGGATCGGCGTCTTGAAGCCGAAGACCGAGACGGTGCCGGCCGGGGTCAGTGCCAGTTGCGACTTGGTCAGGCTGGGCGTCGGCGTCACCTGGAACTCGCCCTGCTTCGACGTGGTGCCACCGAAGGTCGCGACGAAGCTGGTGACGAAGGCGTCGAACTGGCCTTCGGGCACATAGACATGGGTCGTGTCATATTGCGGGCCGACCGCATAATCGGCGCTGGCGGCGGGCTTTGCGATGGCGACCGGCATAGGCATCAGGATGGCGGCGGCGAATAGGAAGGCGAAGCGCTTCATGGACTATCTCCAGGCAGGAAGTCTTTCTCGTCATCCCCGCGAAGGCGGGGATCCATCTCCGGGCGTTGCGCCGTCGGGCTTGGTTGCGAGATGGATTCCCGCTTGCGCGGGAATGACAATGATTTGCGGTTATCGTCAGACGGCCCAGCAGCCGCAGCCGAGCGATCCCCAGAAGGTCTGGACATCGGCGGCCGGCACATCTGCGCCCAGCGCCGCGGCATGGTCATGGCCATGGACGCCGCAGGCCGAATGGCAGCCACAGGCCGATGCCAGCTGCGCGCGCGCCTCACGGGTCTTGTGATAGCCGCCGAAGGTGGCGACCGGCGACCAGTCGGGCATGGGCTTTGGCAGGTCGGGCGCGAGCGGGGCATAATCGCCCTCGCCATGGACCACCTTGCCGCCGAGCAGGGTCAGGACCGATCGGATATGGACGATCTGATCCTCCGGCACCGCAAAATAGTCGGCCGACAGCAAGGCGAGGTCGGCCAGTTGCCCGGCCTTGATCTGCCCCTTCTTGCCGATCTCGTTGGAGAACCATGTATTCTCATGCGTCCACATCGCCAGCGCCTTTTCCCGGCTGACGCGATTGTCGCCGCGGTAGAGGGCGAAGCCGCCGACGGTGCGGCCGGTGACGAGCCAGCTCAAGGATACCCATGGATTGTAGCTGGCGACGCGGGTCGCGTCGGTGCCTGCGCCAACCGGGATGCCCGCTGCGATCATGCGGGAAATGGGCGGGGTGCGCTCGGCCGCCTTGGCGCCATAGCGTTCGACGAAATATTCGCCCTGATAGGCCATGCGATGCTGCACCGCGATGCCGCCGCCCAGTGCGGCGATCCGGTCGATATTGCGGTCGCTGATGGTTTCGGCATGGTCGAAGAACCAGTTGATGCCCTGCAAAGGGATATCCCGGTTCACCTTTTCATAGACGTCGAGCGCGCGGCCGATCGTCTCGTCATAGGTGGCGTGCAGGCGCCAGGGCCATTTATGCTCGGCCAGCAGGCGGATGACCGGCTCCAGATCGCCCTCCATGCTGGGCGCCATGTCCGGCCGGGGCTGGCGGAAATCCTCGAAGTCGGCGGCGGAATAGACCAGCATCTCGCCCGCGCCATTGTGGCGATAGCTGTCATCGCCCTGGCCCGGCGTCACCTGCTTCACCCAACCGGAGAAATCGGCCAGCTCCTCCTTGGGCTTCTGGGTGAAGAGATTATAGCTGATGCGGACGGTCAGTTGATCGTCCTGATGCAGCTTCTCGATGATCTCGTAATCGTCGGGATAATTCTGGAAGCCGCCGCCGGCGTCGATCACGCCGGTCACGCCCAGCGCATTGACGTCGCGCATGAAGTGGCGGGTGGAATTGAGCTGATAGTCCTGCGGCAGCTTCGGCCCCTTGGCCAGGGTCGAATAGAGGATGGTCGCATTGGGCTGGGCCAGCAGCAGGCCGGTCGGGGTGCCGGCCGCGTCGCGGACGATCTCGCCGCCCGGCGGATTGGGCGTGTCCTTGGTATAGCCCACGACGCGCAGCGCGGCGGCGTTGAGCAGCGCGCGATCATAGAGGTGCAGGATGAAGACCGGCGTGTCGGGCGCGACGGCGTTCAGTTCGGCGATGGTCGGCAGGCGCTTTTCCGCGAACTGATGTTCGGTGAAGCCGCCGACCACGCGCACCCATTGCGGAGCAGGGGTACGGGCGACCTGGCTTTTAAGCATATCCATCGCCTCGGCCAGCGTCGGCACGCCGTCCCAGCGCAGTTCCATGTTGAAATTCAGGCCGCCGCGAATGATGTGCATATGGCTATCGATCAGGCCGGGGATCAGGCGATGGCCCTTGGCATCGATCACCGTTGCGTCCGGCGCGGCGGCGCGCACCTCCGCCTCGCTGCCCACGGCCAGGAACTTGCCGTCGCGGATCGCGACCGCTTCCGCCACCGGATTGCTCCGGTCCAGCGTCGTCACCTTGGCATTGACGATGATCGTGTCGGTCATGGGGCGGTCCTTGGCGTGAGCGGTGAAGGGGGAGAGAAGGGCGGAGGCGGCCACCCCGGCCATGGCGTCGCGGCGGGTAATCACGCGTCGCCCTTTTGATTGTCGGCCTGGTTGTTCGGGAGCGTGCCCAGCACATGGTCGCGGCATTCGTTGCGCACGAAGCGGGTCAGTTCATGGGCATCGGCCCAGCGCCTGGCGATCGGCACGATCTGTTCGCCGACCAATATGCCCAGCAGGCCGATCAGGGCCACTACTGGGGGCGCGGGCGAGCGCACCCCCAGCAGCGAATAGACGATGCCGACCAGGAGACCGGCGCCGAGGGAGAGAAGATAGACTTTCATCGCCGGTCTCCTGCGTCTGCGATCAGGCCTGGATGAAGGCGAGGATGTCGGCGTTCAGCACGTCGGCATTCACCGTCAGCATGCCGTGCGAATAGCCCTCGTAAATCTTGAGGGTCGCATTAGGCAGGATCTGCGCCTGCAGCACGCCGGCATTCTTGTAGGGCACGACCTGGTCGTCATCGCCATGCAGCACCAGGGTCGGCACGGTGATCGCGGTCAGATCGTCGGTCTGGTCGGTTTCGGAGAAGGCCTTGATGCCTTCATAATGGGCCTTGGCGCTGCCCATCATGCCCTGGCGCCACCAATTGTCGATGACGGCCGGCTTCACGTCCGCGCCGTCGCGGTTAAAGCCGTAGAAGGGGCCGGCGGCGACATCGTGGAAGAATTGCGCACGGTTGGCGGCGAGGCCGGCGCGCAGCCCGTCGAACACGTCCATGGGCAGGCCACCGGGATAACGGTCGGTCTTCAGCATGATCGGCGGCACCGAACTGACCAGCACGGCCTTGGCCACGCGGCCTTCGGGCAGGCCATGGCGGGCGACATAGGCGGCCACTTCGCCGCCGCCGGTCGAATGACCGATATGGATGGCGTTCCTGAGGTCGAGATGGCGGGCGACGGCGGCTGCGTCGGCGGCATAATGGGCCATGTCATGGCCTTCGCTCACCTGGGCCGAGCGGCCATGGCCGCGACGGTCATGGGCGACGACGCGATAGCCCTTCGACAGGAAGAACAGCATCTGCGCGTCCCAGTCGTCCGACGACAGCGGCCAGCCATGGTGGAACATGATGGGCTGGGCGTCCTTTGGACCCCAGTCCTTGAAGAAGATGTCGACGCCGTCATCCGTGGTCACGAAGCTCATGGGGATTTCCTTTGCTCGGGTGGGGAAAGGGGAGAGGGGAAAGGGCCGGCGGTGCATGGGGAGAGGGGGAGGCACCGCCGGCCCCTGGCGCAGGTCAGTGGCCGCCTTCGGAGGCGCCGAACATGGCCTTCGCATATTTGATGCCCAGGCCGTATGCGCCGCCAAATTCCTTGGCGATGCCGGTGGTGGACTCATAGGTTTCGGTGCGCGCCCAGTCGCGCTGCAGTTCCAGCATATATTGGAGCGAGGTCATCGGCTTGGCGCCGAGCTGGATCATGCGCTGCACGGCGCGCTCATGCGCTTCCTCGCTGATGTCGCCACAGGCGTCGGCGATGAAATAGACGTCGAAGCCCTGGTCGATCGCGGAGGCGACCGGGCCGACGATGCAGACGCTGGTCCACAGGCCGGCGAAGATGATCCGCTCCTTGCCGATGCGGTTCACTTCCTCGATCACGGCGGCATCTTCCCAGGTGTTCATGCTGGTGCGGTCGAGCAGGGGCTGGCCGGGGAAGGCGTCGGTGATCTCGCTGAACATCGGCCCCGAAAAGCTCTTTTCGGCCACGGTGGTCAGGATGGTCGACACGCCGAACGACTTGGCGGCGCGGCTGATCAGGGCGGCATTGTTGCGCAGCAGTTCCGGCGCGATCGACTTGGTGGCGAAGGCCATTTGCGACTGGAAGTCGATCAGGACCAAAGTGTGGTCGGTCGGCGAGATGAGGGACTTGCCCGGCGTCGGCGTGGCGGTGATCGTCATGGGTCGGCTCCTTGGTTTCGAGCAGTCGTCGCTGCTGTGAAGACAGTGTTAGCCGGCGTGCCTGATCCGAAATATCCAGATAAAATGCACCGGCTTGTTCTAAAAAATAGAAATGGTCAGTCACTGGCCTGACGCGCGCGATCATAGCTGTCCGTCGCCGCCCGATCTTGGATCAGGCTGACATGTTAGCGATCATTCCGATGCAAAGGGGGCGCTCGCGCGCCATGTCGTCAGAGGTCGATCAGTCCGCGCTTGATCGCCAGCGTCACCGCATGGGTGCGATCGGTCGCGTCGAGCTTCGAGAAGATCGACTTCATATGGCCCTTCACCGTCTCTTCGCTGATATCGAGTCGCGCCGCGACCTGCTTGTTGCTGTTGCCCCAGGCCGCCAGCGAAAGCACCGCGATCTCGCGCTCGGTCAGCGGGTCTTCCAGCACATGCAGGGCGATCGCGGTGGCGACGGTGGCGTCGAGATGCTTGCCGCCCAGATGCACTGACCGGATCGCGTCGAGCAGCTGCTTGCGCAGGCTGGCCTTGAGCAGATAGCCCATCGCCCCTGCGCGCAGCGCCTTGATCGCGCGGCCATCGCCCGAATAGGTGGTCAGCACGATGATCCGGGCGTCGGGATGGATGGCCCGGATCGCGGCGATCGCGTCGAGCCCCGGCATTTCCGCCATCTGCAGGTCCATCAGCACGATGTCGGGGCGCAATCGCGCATATTCCTCCACCGCGCGCCGGCCATTGTCCGCCTCGCCGATGATCCGCATATCGGCCTGGGTCGCCAGCATCGCCCGCACGCCCTCACGCAGCAGCGCATGATCGTCCACCACCAGGATCGATATGGGGGTGATCGCAGGCTGCATGTCGTGGCTGTGGATCGGACCGGGCTGCATCGCGCCAGAGTGGCGTGTTCCGCTTCCCAAGTCCATGCGATAGTCGTGCCTCATCGCGGCGCGGCCGGCCATTGTGCGATGATCGTGCCCAGCACGTCGGCGGCGTTGTCGGGCTGGTCGAAGGTCCAGTTCAGGCCGGCGAACCGGCCGGGAGAGAGATAGGCGTCCAGCGCCGCCAGCACGCCGGCCATCATCGCACGGGCGGCAGCGCGTTGCCCAACCTTCGTTGCCGCCGGATCGAGCAGCCGCAGCAGGCAGGCGATCGAACAGCTGTCGAGCCGGAGCGCTGCGCGCATCGCCACGGCGGCCAGCCGGCCCAGCCGTTCGGCATCCAGATCGTCGATTTCTCCCATGCCCACAATCATCAGCGACCGGCAGCGCACCGGCGGCGGCGGGCTGGACAGGATCATCGTCTCGCCGAACCTGCCGTCGAACAGGCCGCCCGCGCGCAATTGCGACAAGGTGCCTGACAGGGCGGCGTCGAGCGCGCAGGCGCCAGGATCGATCCGGCTCGTGGCGGACAGGACCGGCATGCCGACGATCAGCAGATCGACATCGCTCGCGATCGCATCGACCGGCCCGGCGCGGAAGCGGACGGTGCGATATGTGCCGACGATCGGCGCATCCATGCTCGCCACCCTGTTGATCCTCCCGCCATGACGCAGCCGTGCGGGTCGGCGTCTCCTTGGGCCAAGCTAGAGGGACATGGCGCCCGCGTCGTGGCCAGGGCGCGCGGGATTTGGACAATCATGCGGAATTGCCGTGGTGGGAAAGGGGGAGGCGTGCATCCAGGCGTCCCGGCTACCAACGGCTTTGGTGGTTAACTTCTGTGGGAAGATTGGGAATGTCGGGCGCTTTCGGCGCGGCTCTTCATCAGCGGCTGGATGCGCGTGCCGAACGCTTCCACCCCTTCCAGGAAATCGTCGAAGGTCAGCAGCACGCCGCCGGTATTGGGCACCTGCGCCATTTCGTCCAGCATCCGCGCCACGCTGGCATAGCTGCCGACCAGCGTGCCCATATTGATGTTCACGGCCCCTTCGGGCGCGGCAAGCTGGCGCACATTGGTGTCGGTGTTGACGGTGTCCTTGGCGCCCTGATCGGCCAGCCAGGCGATCGCCTCGATATCGACCCCGTCATTATAGCTTTGCCATTTCGCCATGGCCTCCTCGTCGGTCTCCGCCGCGATCACCATGACCAGCACGAACACCGACACGTCCCGGCCGGTCTGCGCCGTGAATTTCGCAAGGCGGTCATTGTTGAAGGCGAAGGCGGTCGGCGTGTTGACGCCCTTGCCCAGGCAAAAGGCATAGTCCGCCCATTTGGCCGAGAAGGCGAGCCCCGCGTCGGACGATCCGGCACAGATGATCTTCATGTCGGCCTGCGGCTGGGGGCGGACCAGACAGTCGTCCATCTGATAATATTGCCCCTTGAAGTCCGATCGGCCGGTCTCCCACAATTCCCGCAGCACGCGAGCATATTCGTCGAGCACATCATAACGGTTGCGGAAATGCTCGTCCCCCGGCCACAGGCCCATCTGGGTATATTCGGGCGGCTGCCAGCCGGTGATGAGATTGAGCCCGAACCGCCCATGGCTGATGCTGTCGATGGTGTTGCACATGCGCGCGGCAAAGGCAGGCGGGATGATCAGAGTAGGACAGGTGGCGAAGATCTTGATCTTCTCCGTAACCGCCGCAAGGCCGGCCATCAGCGTGAAGCTCTCCAGCCCATATTCCCAGAATTGCGTCTTGCCGCCGAAACCGCGCAGCTTGATCATCGACAGCAGGAAATCCAGGCCATGTTTCTCGGCGCGCTGGGCGATTTCCTTGTTGAGGTCGAAGCTCGGCAGATATTGCGGGGCGTTCTCGCTGATCAGCCAGCCATTATTGTTGATGGGAACGAAAACGCCGACCTGCATGGCTTCAACTCCTGAGGAAGGGGAGGACGAGGCGATGGAAAGCATCCGGGTCGGTCACGTTGCAGGCGTGGCCGCCCCAATCGAAGCTGGCGGTCCTGGCCCATGCGATCGGCGCCGCGACATCAAGCGCGCTGGCATGAGGGACAAGAAAATCGTCGCGGGTGGCGATGGCCAGGACCTTGGCTACGGCCGTCAGGTCGAGCAGGTGCGGGCTATAGGCCTGCACGGCGGCGATCCGCTTTTCCATCGTGGCCGCGCCGGGGAAGGTGGCGAGATGATGCGCCAGTTCAGCCTTCAGCGCGTCGTCATGGGCCGCGATCCAGTCCGGCGGGAACAGGAACAGCGGTTGCGCCCGCAGGAATGCCTCGACACCGGCATGGCGCAACAGGGCCAGCCGCGTTTCGAAGCAGCGGCGGGTATGGGGCGACAGCTCCCGCCAGCCGTTGATGACGATCAGGCTGTCGAGCCGTGTTGTCGCGATCGCCAGTTCCATGCCGATCGCGCCGCCCAGCGCATGGCCGATGAAATGGGCGCGTTCGATGCCGAGCGCATCCATCAGGGCGATGACGTCGCCCGCCATATCCTCGACCGAGGTGGTTTCCGGCAATGTCCGGTCGCTCCGGCCGGTGCCGCGATGGTCATAGGCGATGACGTGGAAATGCTCCGCCAGCGCCGGAATGTTCGGCGCCCAATAGCTGGCCGATCCGCCAAGCCCGCTCGACAGGATCAGCGGCGGGGCGTCCGCGCGCCCGTGGGTTTCATAATAGAGGCCTGCGGCCTCAGCCAAGATGCGCGACCGAGGCGATCTCGACCAGGCAATCGGGTTTCACCAGATCGCACCTGATGCAGTAGCGCGCCGGCTTGTCGCCGGGAAAATATTCGGCATAGACGGCGTTGAAGGCCGCGTAATCGTCCAGATCCTTGAGGAAGATATGGTTCATGGCGATGTCCGCCATGGTGCCGCCGGCCGCCTCGACCGTGATCCTGATGACGTCCAGCACATGGCGGGTCTGCGCGGCGGCATCGCCGACATGCAGCACCGTGCCGCCTTCGCCCAGCGCCAGCACACCCGAGACATAGACCGTATTCCCGGCCCTGGCGCCCGCCGAATAGGGGGCGATCGGCGTCGGGAACTGGGGCGGGTTGATCGGTTCGAAAGGCATCAGATCTCCTTGGGCGGAAGCTGGCCGACGGCGGTGCGGAAATCGGCGACATTGCTCACCCAGCCGAAGAATTTCTCGACATTGTAGAGGCTTGCCTCGCGGATGAAGTCCGGCCCCAGATGATGCACCGCATCTTCCAGCAGCACGCCGAAATATTCGAGATGGAAACCGTCGCGCAGGGTCGATTCCACGCAGACATTGGTGGCGATGCCGGTGAAGACCAGGGTGCGGATGCCGCGCGCGCGCAGCACGCTATCCAGTTGCGAGTTGAAGAAGGCGGAATAGCGCGGCTTGTGGACGCGCAGATCGTTCTCTCGCGGCGCCAGCGCCTCCACCAGTTCATAGTCCCATCCGCCGCGCGCCAGGAATTTGCCCGCCAGGTCCGGCCGCGCCCGCATGGTCTTGAGCGCATTGGACTTGTGCCAGTTGGGCGACAGCGGCGTGCCCGCCTCGGCATAGCCGCTGTCCCAGCCATTCTGCAGGAAGATCACCGGCATGCCCGCGGCCCGCGCCACCTCGACCACCTCCGCGATCCGGGGAATGACGCCCGCCGCCGGGCCGACGTCGAAGCCGGCCTCGTCGACATAGCCGCCCTTACTGGCATAGGCATTCTGCATGTCGACGACGATCAGCGCCGTCGTCGCTGCATCGATCCGGATCGCTTCGGGGCGCGCCGGCAGCACCACGCAGGGGCCGGAACGGGACGGGACGGGATCGACGATGGCTGCGCTCACCGGCGCAGGATTGAGCAGATGCACCCAATGGTCAAGCGCGGCCGTCATGGCTAAGGCGCGAGCCGGATATATCTCGGCTCTCGCCCTTCAGCGGGCTTTTGAGATTTTCGGGAAAATCTGGAGCGGGTGAGGGGAATCGAACCCCCGTCGTCAGCTTGGGAAGCTGCTGCTCTACCATTGAGCTACACCCGCGTCTGGACCGGCCATGGCATGGCCATGGGGCGCGGTCAACGGGGCTTGATGGACGCGCGCGAAATTAGCCGACCTGGCGTTTCGCCAGCTTGCGGGCGAGGGTGCGGCGGTGCATCCCCAGACGCCGGGCGGTTTCGGAGATGTTGAAGTCGCAATCCTTCAGCACCTCATGGATATGTTCCCATTCCAGCGTCTTGATCGATGTCGGGCGCGGCGCCAGCGGCGCGGCGGGGTCGCCGCCCGAGCGGGCGAAGGCGGCCTCGATATCGTCGGTGTTGGAGGGTTTCGCCAGATAGTTGGTCGCGCCGAGCTTGATCGCCTCGACCGCAGTTGCAATGCTGGCAAAGCCGGTCAGCACCACGATCAGCATGTCGGGATCATGGGCGTGCAGCGTCTGGACGCAGACCAGGCCCGATTCCGGGCCGAGCTTCAGATCGACCACGGCATAGCCGGGGCGGTTGCCCTTGAGCACCTCCTCCAGCGCGCCATGGCTGGCGGCGGTCAGCACGTCATAGCCACGCCGCTCGAACGAACGTTTGAGGGTCTTTGCAAAGGCCTCGTCATCCTCGACGATCACCAGCAGCCGTTCAGCTGTCATCTTCGCTGTCACTTTCCTCTTCCAATGCGACCGTATCGAGCGGCAGGCGCAGCAGGATCAGCGCGCCGCCATCGGCGCCATTGCTGGCCGATACGCTGCCGCCCAGCTTGCGCACGACATTGACCACAAGGAAGAGGCCGAGGCCATGGCCTTCCTTGCCCTTGCTGGAGCGGTAGGGCTTGCCGAAATCCTCCAGCATTGCCTGCGAAAAGCCGCTGCCATTGTCGCGCACCGCGATGTTGAGCGAGGCGCTGTCGCGTCCGACCAGCAGGTCGATATAGGTGGCGCCGGCCTCACGCGCATTGTCGAGCAGATTGCCGACCGCCTGGCGGATCACCGGGTCGGCGATGATGCGCGGATAATCATGCGGGCCGAAGTCGCAGCGCAGCGGCATGCCGGGGTTAGCGCGGCGCCATTCGGCCGCAATGCCCTCGATGAAGTCGCGGACATTGGTGACGGCCGGCGCCTCGCCGCGCGCCTCGCCCGAGGAAAGAAGGATGCCGGTGACGATCGCCTTGCATCGCAGGACCGCGCTCTGCATCTCGCCCACTTCCTCGACCAGAGCGGGATGCTCGGTGATTTCGGGCATGCGGCGCCAGTCGCCCAGCACCACGGCGAGCTGGGCGAGGGGGGTGCCCAATTCATGCGCCGCGCCCGAGGCGAGCAGGCCCATGCGGACGATATGTTCCTCCTCCGCCGCATGCTGCCGCATGCTGGCGAGATAGGCTTCGCGCGCCTGAAGGTTGCGGTTGATCCGGGTGATGAACAGCACCAGCAGCACCGCGATCATGGTGAAGCAGATCCAGGTGCCGATGATGTGCAGGTCGAACAGCCGGCCTGCCAGCCGGTCGCTCAGGTCGAGCGGGCGATAGTCGAGCGCCAGCAGGCCGGCGCACAGCGCCGACACGGCGGTGATGCCCCAGGCGCTCGCCCGGTCGAGCAGCAGCACGCCAAGCGCGACCTGGAGCAGATAGAGCGAGACGAAGGGGTTGGTCGCGCCGCCCGACAGATAGAGCTGGGCGGTCAGCAGCAGCACGTCGAACAATAGCGACACCGACAGTTCGGCGCGGGTGATGTCGGTCCGGGGGCGCAGCGCCGCAAAGCTGGCGGCGTTGACCAGCACGGCGACGGCGGCGACCAGCAGCATCGGGGCGAGGGGCAGGCGCACACCCATCAGGAACTGGACGATCAGGATCGTCACCAGCTGCCCGGCGATCGCAATCCAGCGCAGCTGGATCAGCAGCGCCATATTCTTGCGACCGGCGGCATCGGCGGGCCACTGGCTGGGCAGCCAGCGGCGCCTGACGGCTTGGGTCTCGCTCATTCCGCGCTGTCTTCTGGATCCCGACGCATGAGGAAGATGTAGGCGCCTGCGACCATCGCCGCCAGTATGAACCAGGTGATGGCATATTGGAGGTGATTGTTGGGGAAGCGGACGACGGTCAGGCCGCCGACCGGCGCGGTGTCGGGCGCGCAATTGGCGCCGGCATCGACGAAATAGTCCGCGACCGGCGGGGCGACATGCTGCGCGGCGGCGATCGCGGCGACATCGCGCGAATACCAGCGGCCGGCGGCGGGATCATTGCTGCGCAGGAAACCACCCTTGGGCTCGGTCAGGCGCAGCAGGCCGACGATCTGGACCTTGCCTAGAGGCCGGCTGTAGCGGGTGCGATTGTCCTGCGGCACGAAGCCGCGATTGACCATCAGGGTGAAGCCGGCGTCGGTCACCAGCGGCGTCATCACCCAGAAACCGGGGCCGCGCACGGTGACGGCCTGGGTCAGCACCGCCTTGTCATGCAGGAAACGGCCCGATGCGGTGACGCGGCGATATTCGTCGTCGCTGGTAATGCTGCGGGGGGCGGGGACGGGCGCGGCATGGATGCGGGCGTCGACCCGTGCGATCAGGTCGCGCTTCCAGGCGAGGCGATAGACTTGCCAGCTGCCGAGCGCGCAAAGACCGGAAAACAGGATGAGGGCGATCAGCGTCAGGCCGATCGTAAAGCGCGGGGAGCGCCGGCGGCGCCCCCCGATCTTCGCGGATGTCACGGCATCTCGCTCATATTGTGCATCGCCGACATGTCGGCGTGCGGCATCATGTTCGCGTTGAGGTGGAACATGACCCACATCGAACCCGACAGCACGATGACGACCAGGACGATGGTCAGCATCATCGCCATGAACGACCAGCCGCCTTCGACGCGGGTGTTCATGTGCAGGAAGTAGATCATGTGGACGATCACCTGCACCGCGGCGAAGGCCATGATGACGATGCCGGTCAGCTGGGGATTGCCCAGCACGCCCGACATCACCAGCCAGAAGGGAATGGCCGTCAGGATCACCGACAGGCCAAAGCCGATCATGTAGCTGCCGAAGCTGCCATGCGATCCTTCTTCATGATGGTCATCGTGATGATCGTGCCCATGACCGTGGGCGTCGTGGCTATGGACAGCGTCGCTCACCGCAGGACTCCCATCAGATAGACAAAGGTGAAGACGCCGATCCAGATGACGTCGAGGAAGTGCCAGAACATCGACAGGCACATCAGGCGACGCTTGTTGGCCGGGATCAGACCCTTCTTGGCCACCTGCACCATCAGCGTGATCAGCCAGATCGAACCGAAGGTGACGTGCAGGCCGTGGGTGCCGACCAAGGTGAAGAAGGCCGACAGGAATGCCGAACGCCACGGACCCGCACCTTCATGGATGAGGTGCGAGAATTCGTAGAGTTCGATGAACAGGAACGCCCCGCCGAACAGGAGGGTGACGAACAGCCAGCCCTGGGTGGCGCTGATCCGGTTCTTTTCCATCGCCAGCATGGCGAAGCCGTAGGTGATCGACGAGAAGAGCAGCATCGCGGTGTTGAGCGCGATGAGCGGCAGGTCGAACAGATCCTTCGGGCCGGGGCCGCCGGCAAAGCTGCCGCCGAGCACGGCATAGGTGGCGAACAGGATGGCGAAGATGAGGCAGTCGCTCATCAGGTACATCCAGAAGCCCAGCATGGTGCTGTGGCCTTCGTGGAGGTGCGGCTCCTCGGGCAAATGATATGCCCGAGGTTCCGTGGTTGCAGTTGCGCTGCTCATGTCAGTCAGACTCCAGCGGCGAGGATTCGCGTGCGCTCTTCCTCGGTGCGCGTCACATCCTCGACGGGGATGTAGAAGTCGCGCTTGTAGTTGAAGGTGTGGCCGATGGCGACCGCGACGATGCCGATGAAGCTGAGGCCCGCGAGCCACCAGATGTACCAGATCAGCGCGAAGCCGCAGAGCGTCGACAGGGCGGCAAGGATGACGCCGGCGCCGGTGCTGCTGGGCATGTGGATCGCCTGATAGCCGGTCAGCGGACGCTGATAGCCATTCTTCTTCATGTCCGCCCAGCTGTCGGCGTCATAGACGACCGGCGTGAAGGCGAAATTATACTCCGGCGGGGGCGAGCTGGTCGCCCACTCCAGGGTACGGCCATCCCACGGATCGCCTTCGACCTTCAGTTCGTCGCGCTTCCAGATGGAGATGGCGAACTGAAGCAGCATCGCGCCGATGCCGGCCGCGACGATGGCGGCGCCGATCGCGGCAATGACGAAGTAGATCTGCAGCGACGGATCGTCGAACACGCGCATGCGACGCGTCACGCCCATCAGGCCCATGATGTACAGCGGGGTGAAGGCGAGCCAGAAGCCGACCTGCCAGCACCAGAAGCTGACCTTGCCCCAGAACACGTTCAGCTTGAAGCCGAAGGCCTTGGGCCACCAGTAGTTGATCGCCGCGAACAGGCCGAACAGCACGCCGCCGATGATCACGTTATGGAAGTGTGCGATCAGGAACAGCGAGTTGTGCAGCACGAAGTCGGCCGGCGGAACGGCGAGCAGAACGCCGGTCATGCCGCCGACCGTGAAGGTCAGCATGAAGGCGACGGTCCACATCATCGGCAGCTCGAAACGGATCTTGCCGCGATACATGGTGAAGAGCCAGTTGAAGAGCTTCGCACCCGTCGGGATCGAGATGATCATCGTCGTGATGCCGAAGAAGCTGTTGACGCTGGCGCCCGAGCCCATGGTGAAGAAGTGGTGCAGCCACACGAGGTAGGAGAGCACCATGATGCAGCAGGTCGCGTAGACCATCGAGGTGTAGCCGAACAGGCGCTTGCCCGAGAAGGTCGAGGTGACTTCCGAGAAGACGCCGAACAGCGGCAGGATGAGGATGTAGACTTCCGGGTGACCCCAGATCCAGATCAGGTTCACGTACATCATCGGGTTGCCGCCGAAGTCGTTCGTGAAGAAGTTGGTGCCGGCATAGCGGTCGAGCGACAGCAGGACCAGCGTGGCGGTCAGGATCGGGAAGGAAGCGACGATCAGGATGTTCGCGCAGAGCGAGGTCCAGGTGAACACCGGCATCTTCATGAGGGACATGCCCGGCGCGCGCATCTTCACGATGGTCGCGATCAGGTTGATGCCCGACAATGTCGTGCCGACGCCTGCCACCTGCAGGGCCCAGATATAATAGTCGACACCCGTGGCCGGGCTATAGTCGATCCCCGAGAGCGGCGGATAGGCGAGCCAGCCGGTCTGGGCGAATTCGCCCAGGAACAGCGAGGCCATCACCAGCACCGCGCCGCCCGTGGTCATCCAGAACGAGAAATTGTTCAGGAAGGGGAAGCTGACGTCGCGGGCGCCGATCTGCAGCGGGACGATATAGTTCATCAAACCGGTGATGAACGGCATCGCCACGAAGAAGATCATGATCACGCCGTGGGCCGTGAACACCTGGTCATAGTGATGGGCGTTGAGGTAACCCTCGGACCCGTTGAAGGCGAGCGCCTGCTGGAGGCGCATCATGACGGCGTCGGCAAAGCCGCGCAGGAACATGACAAGGCCGAGCACCATGTACATGATGCCGATCTTCTTGTGGTCCACGCTGGTGAACCATTCCTTCCAGAGATAGCCCCAGAGCTTGAAATAGGTCAGCGCCGCAACGACGGCCGCGCCGCCCAGCACCACCGCGCAGAATGTCGCGACGACGATGGGTTCATGCCATGGGAACGCGTCCCATGTCAGACGACCGAAGATCATCTGTGCTGTTGTGAGTGTACCGGTCATGTCTCTTACCGATGCTGCGCGTGCGCGTCAGCGCCGCTGTGAGAGGAGTGATCGGCCGGGGCCTTTTCGGCACCGGGTGCATCGGGGGCGGTTTCCTTGCCCTCGTTGCGATCGGTCTGGTCGATCACATGGCTGTTGGGGAAGTCGTACTGGAGGCCTTCGGTCTCCTTGGCTGACTCCTTGCCCGCGCCGCCCATCTGGTTGATGTGCATCAGCTCGCCCATGCAACGCTGGCCGGGCTTGGGGCAGAGATTGACGACCGCGTCGAACAGCTTGGCATCGGCGGCCGAGAAATAGGCGACGGGCGCCTTTTCGCTGGGCTTGGCCAGGTTCAGATAGACATTGCGGTCGAGCGACGCATTGCTGGCCTTCACCTTAGCGACCCAGGCGTCAAAGCCGGCCTGGTCCAGCGCCTTGTAGCCGAAGCGCATGTGGGTGAAGCCCGCGCCCGAATAGTTGGCGGAGAAGCCGGTGCCGGTGACCGGCTTGTTGGCGACGGCGTGGAGCTGCGTCTTCATGCCGGGCATCGCGTAGATCTGGCCGGCGAGTTCAGGGATATAGAAGCTGTTCATCACGGTCGAGGCAGTGATGTCGAAACGGACCGGAACATTGGTCGGCAGCGCCATTTCATTGACGGTGGCGATACCCTGTTCGGGATAGATGAAGAGCCATTTCCAGTCGAGCGCCACGACCTGGACGACCAGCGGCTTGACCTTGGGATCGATCGCGGTCTGCGCGTCGATGCGGTCGAGCGGACGATAGGGGTCCAGCTTGTGCGTGCTCACCCAGGTCAGCGCGCCCAGGCAGATGATGATGAGGAGCGGGGCCGACCAGATCAGCAGCTCCAGCTTGGTGGAATGATCCCAGTCGGGGTCATATTCCTTTTCGACCGCCTTGTTCGCGGCGCGGTAACGCCAGGCGAAATAGACGACCAGTGCCATGACGGGGATGACAATGAGGAGCATGAGCGCGGTCGAGATCAGGATCAGATCGCGCTGCTGCACCGCAATGTCGCCCGACGGGTTCATCACGACCCAGTTGCAGCCCGCCAGCGGCGCCGCAAGGATCGCGGAGGACCAGCGCAGAAGCCGGCTCCAGTTGGGTGAGAGAGGGTGTGACATGGCGCGCGGTTACCGATTCCGCACGCCATGCGATAGTGGGCAATTTGTCCAATTATGTGCGGACGCAAAAAATGTTTCCCATGTGGGATACTGCTTAGACTCTGTGGGTTTTCTGTTATGTTGCCATTCTCTGGCCGTCGGGAGACCCAAAACAGGCACCGTCGGCCCAGCCAGGGAGCGGATGCCTATGACTTCACAGGCCATTGCCTTCACCTCCAGTTCGCTTGAGGATGATGCGCGCAAAATCAATGCACGCGACCACAGCATTGCACCGGGAGACATCTCCATTGGTGTGATCATTGGCCGCACCTCCGAATTTTTCGACTTCTTCGTTTACGCCATTGCTTCGGTTATCGTTTTTCCGAACCTGGTTTTTCCCTATGTCGATGCCCTGACGGGCACGCTCTATTCCTTCGCGATCTTCGCCGTCGCCTTCATCACACGTCCGATCGGGTCGCTGATCTTCATGGCGATCGACCGGCGCTATGGCCGCGGGACCAAATTGACGGCGGCCCTGTTCCTGCTGGGCGGGTCGACCGCGGCGATCGCCTTTATGCCCGGTTATGCGACGATTGGCCACTATGCCGCTGTCGTTCTGGTGATCCTGCGCGCGGCGCAGGGCATTGCGCTGGGCGGGACATGGGATGGCCTGGCGTCGCTGCTGTCGCTCAACGCGCCGCCGCACCAGCGTGGCTGGTATGCGATGGTGCCGCAGCTCGGCGCGCCGCTGGCGCTGTTGGTGGCGAGCGGTCTGTTCGCCTTCTTCCTGCTGACGCTGTCGGAAGCGGACTTCCTCGACTGGGGCTGGCGCTACCCCTTCTTCGTCGCCTTCGCGATCAACGTCGTGGCGCTGTTCGCCCGGTTGCGCATCGTGGTGACGCATGAGTTCGAGCGTTTGTTCGAGCAGAAGGATCTGGTGCCGTCGCAGGTGCTGCCGACGGTCAAGGCGGAAGGGCGCAACATCATCATCGGTGCGTTCGCGCCGCTGGCGAGCTTTGCCCTGTTCCACATGGTTACCGTGTTTCCGCTCAGCTGGGTGGTGCTGTTCACCGATCAGCCGATCGATCGCTTCCTGGTGATCGAGATGATCGGCGCGTCGGTCGGCCTGCTGGCGATCGTGGTGTCGGGCTTCATCGCCGACCAGATTGGTCGTCGCTCGCTGCTCGGCTGGTCGGCTCTAGGCATCGCGATCTTCGCGGTGGTGGCACCGCTGCTGCTCAATGGCGGGGATCTGGGCGAGGTCGCCTTCATGATCCTGGGCTTCATGCTGCTGGGCCTGGCGTTCGGCCAGTCGTCGGGCGTGGTGGCGTCCAACTTCGCGACCGAGGCGCGCTATACCAGTTCGGCGCTGACGTCGGATCTGGCCTGGCTGGTCGGTGCCGGCTTCGCGCCGCTGCTGGCGCTGCTGCTGTCGGTGAAGTTCGGTCTGGCCGCCTCGGGCATCTATCTGCTGTCGGGCGCGGTCGCGACGATGGTGGCGCTCTACGTCAACAAGGAGCTGGCGGCGCGGGATCGCTGATCCCGGCCGACGGCCTTGGCAAAATGGGAAGCGTGATCGGCCCGGCCGGTCACGCTTTTTTTGTCGCTGCGACCCGTGCTTTCATCCGGGCGAGGCCCTTGCGGTCGAACCAGCCGATCGGGCCGGGACGGGGGCGCCAGCGCGGCAGCCAGTCGGGATAGAGGCTGACCAGTTCGCGCGGCAGGCCGGCGGGGCCGATCCGGCTCATGATGTCGGAGACGATGCGGTTCTGATAATAGCGGACCGAATAGTTGATCAGCCGCTTGTAGTGCATTCGCCAGGTCAGCGGCCGGGTGAGGCCGACCGGTTCGCAGGCGAAGCCGGCGCCCTCGCAGGCCAATACCCGCTCCAGTTGCCAGTCGGCGTCGCTTGCCAGATCGGTATGCGCCCAGGAGGCGACCAGCCCGTCGTCGCCGACCAGATCGTCGGGCAGGCGCAGGCCACTCGCCCGGATGGCGGCGACGAAGCGGCCGGACAGGGCATAGAGATCGCCGAAGATGCCGCGCTCGATCCGCAGGTTGCGGCGATAGGTTTCCACTTCGCGACCATTGACCGGCATGCCGGCGGCGGCGTTGGCCTGCGGGTGGGCGGCAAGGTCGGCCACCAGCGCGTCGATCGATCCGGGCGCGATCTGGGCATCGCCGTCGAGGAAGATGACGGCATCCTCCGTGCCGGTGAGCAGGTGGTGGACGAAATGGTTCCAGGTGCGCGACTTGCCGCCGGCGGCGATGTCATGGACGATCACATGGGCGCGGCCGGCGGCGGCGGCGCGGGCACGCGCCACGGTGCGGTCGGTGGTGCCGTTCACCAGCACATGGAAGATCGTGTCCGGGCGGTCGAGCGGCAGCGAGCCGAGACAGCCGGCGATCCGACGTTCCTCCTGATGGGCGAAGATGGCGACGGCGACGACCATGGCGAGATCAGCGGAAGTCCCAGCCCTGCTGGCCATGTTCGACGGCGTCCGGGCCATCGGCTTCGGCCTGGGGCGTGGCGCGCAGCGGCACCAGGATCGAGACGATCAGCGCGGCGATGGCGGTGCCGACCAGCGCCCACAGTGCAATCACGACCAGACCGATCGCCTGGGCGAGCAGGCTGGCGGTGGCGGTGATGCCGGCGTCGAACCCGACCCCGCCGAGCAACGGCAGGACGAACAAAGGCAGCAGCAGCGCGCCGGTCGCGCCGCCCAGGCCATGGACGGCGAAGATATGGGCGGGATCGTCGATCCAGGCGCTGGCGAAACCGGCGCCGATGCGGGCGATGATCGCGGCGGCGAGGCCGACCAGCATCGCCCCGCCGGTGCCGACCAGGGCGGCCGATGCGGAAATGGCGGCGAGGCCGGCAATGGCGCCGGATAGCAGGCCGGTGGCGCTGGCATGGGCGCCGAGCAGCCGGTCGACCAGCGCCCAGCCGAGGCTGGCGGCGCAGGCGGCGAAGAAGAGGTTGAGGATGGCGGTGGCGGCATCGTCGGTGGCGCCCAGCGCCCAGCCGCCGACCGCACCGGCATAGCCGACCCAGAAGAGCGCGCCGCCGGCGATGGCGAGGATATGGGCATGGCCGCCACCCTGGGCATCGCGGGGGCGTCCGGCGACGAGGGCGAGAGCAAGGGCGGAGAAGCCGGCCAGGACATGGACGACCAAGCCACCGGCAAAATCCATCGCGCCAAGCTGTGCCAGCCAGCCGCCGCCCCACATCCAGTGGGTGATCGGGGCGAAGACCAGCAGCAGCCAGAGCGGCGCGAAGGCGGCGACCCAGCCAAGGCGGGCTCGGCCGGCGATCGCGCCGACGGCGATGGCGCCGGCCAGCACGGCAAAGCCCATCTGGAACAGGACGAAGGCGGATTCGGGCACGGTGAGGCCATCGCGCAGCGGGGCAAGATTGGCGAGCAGCAGATTGCTGCCGCCGCCCAGCCATTCGCTGCCCGGCGCATAGGCAAGGCTGTAGCCGGCGAGCCCCCAGCCGAGCAGGATCGTCGCGCCGGCGACCAGCGTCTGGGCCATGGCGGCAAGCCCGTGACGGACATTGGCGAGCCCCGCATGACGCAGCATCAGGCCCGGCAGTGCGGCAAGCAGCAGCAACAGGGCGCAGGCGATCATCCAGCCGGTATCGCCGCTGTCGGGCGCCGCCACCTGGGCCGCGGCCGGCTGGGCCAGCAACAGGGCGGCAAGAACGGGCAGGGCAAGGGCTGGGCGCATGGAGGAAGGTCCGGTTGGGGTCAGGTCGCCCTGACTAGCGCGGGCAGGGTAAAGACTTCCATAAGCATGGCAATGTTCCGGCAGGTTGATCCGCCGCCGTGTCGTTCAGAAGCCCTCGGTGCCGCACTGGATGCGGCCGGTGCCTTCATTTTCGACGGTGCAGATCGGCCGGCCGGCGACGCTGACATCGCCCGATCCGGTCGAGCGGATGCTGACCGGGCCGTTGGCGGTGAGGGCGACATTGCCCGAGCCGTCGTTGAGGATCGCGGCCTGGCGCGCGACCAGATGGTCGGCGACGATCGCGCCGGGGCCGCTGATGCGCAGATTGGCGACGCCGGCGGTGCCGGCGAGCGTGGTGCGGCCGCCGCCGGCGAGCGTGACCTGGAGATTGTCGAGCTGGAGCGACGCGACGCTGACATCGCCATTGCCGCCCTGGACGATCTCGCCATTGAGGCCCTTCATCGCGCTGACCGCGACGGCGCCGCCGCCGGTCAGGACGACACGGTTCACTTCGCCGGTGGAGAGGCGGATGGTGGCGGGGCCAAGACCCTTTTCGCCCGGTTCGGGCCGCTCCATCGAGATGATGGCGAGCCGGCCCGAGACATCGACGCGCAGCCGGTCGAGCGCGCGCTGGTCCCCCTCCGCCCGCGCCGAGACGCCGGTGCCGGTGGTGATGATGACCGTGACCGGGGCGTCGACGCGGATCTGGTCGAAGCTGGTGATGGTATAGCCGCGGGTGGCGGCGCCGGCGGGGGAAGCCCCGGCCAGTGCCGCCGCCGCTGCCAGCATCAGGGGCCGCAATGCGCTTCGCCCGGTCCCATCGTGTTCGTCGTGCATTGCGCCTTGCCCTTCACCTTGACGTCGCCGGTGCCCATGATCTTGATAGCGACCGGACCGTCGGAGGCAAAGTCCATGTCGCCGGTGCCCATGACTTCGGCGGCGGCACGGCCGAGCTTCAGCCCGGCGGCATCGATGTCGCCGGTGCCGGTGATCGACAATTCGCCCTGATCGGCGGTGCCGGCGAGGGTGATGCTGCCCGATCCGGTGATTTCCGCCTTGAGGCTGCCAAGCTTCACCTGGCCGATGTCGAGATCGCCCGAGCCGGTGAGCGAGAGGGCGAGTTCGGTCCCTTCCGCCTTGTCGAGGGTGAAGTCGCCCGAGCCGGTGACGTCGATCGCGCGGATCGCGGGCAGGGTGACATGGATGGTCGCGCCCTTGCCGCCGTCGACCTTGTTCCACATGCCTTCGGACTTGCGGCCGATCTGGAGCGTGTCGGCCTTGGTCCGGATGTCGAGCAGGGCGACCGACTTGGGATCGCCATCGGCGGTGACCGAGAATTTGGGGCCGATGGTGACGACGACATTGTCAGGTCCGGTCACGTCGATGCGGCTGAAATCCTTGAGTGCGGCCCAGTCCTGCGGGGTGCTGGCGGCGGCTGGGGATTCGCCGTTGCCACCGCCGGCCTGATGGTCGTTGCCGCGCGAGCAGGCGCTGGTGGCAAGGCCGATGGCGAGCAGGGTGGCGAGGGTCAGGTGACGGGGCAGGGGTAGGCGCGGCATCATTATCTCCATGCTGTATTATCTTTACAATACACTCTTGCCGTGGCGGTTCCAAGCCCCCTTGTTCGTCGGGCAGGATAAGGCATGATATCTGCAGGATAAAAGAAGGGTATTCCACCGATGCGCAAGCTGTTTTCCGCCCTGCCGCTGGTCGCGATGATGGGAGCGGCGGCCAGCGCCGCGCCGGCTGAGGATGATCTGGCGGCGCGCGGTGCGACATGGTGGCGCCATGTCCAGATATTGGCGGCGGACGACATGCAGGGGCGCGGCACCGGCACGCCGGGCTATGACAAGGCGGCCGACTATGTGATCGGCCAGTTTCAGGCATTGGGGCTGAAACCCGCCGGGGTCGAGGGCTACAAGCAGCCGATCGCCTTTGTCGAGCAGACGGTGCTGTCGGGCGAGAGCAGGGCGAGCCTGGTCGGCGCGCGTGGCGAGACGGCGCTGGCGGTGCCGGGCGACATCATCTTTTCCGGCAGCGGCGGCCCGGTGCCCGGCGCGATCGACGCGCCGATGGTGTTTGCCGGCTATGGCCTGCATCTGCCCGAAGTGGGCCATGACGATTTTGCCGGGCTGGACCTGAAGGGCAAGATCGTGGTGGTCGTTTCGGGCGGGCCGGCGGAGATCAGCGGCGCGCTCAAATCCCATGCCCGATCGGAACGGGGCCACTGGCTGGCGGCGCAGGGGGCGCTCGGCATGATCAGCCTGGTGACGCCGGGGCAGGTCGAGATTCCCTGGGACCGGCGCAAGGCGCTGGCGAGCGCGCCGGCGGTCTATTATGAGGATGTGGCGATGCGCGACACGCAGACGCCCTTCCTCAATGCCCAGTTCGACCCGGCCCGGTCGGCCGACCTGTTCGCCGGCAGCGGCCAGGATTTCGCCGCGATCGCGGCGGCCGCCGATGCGTCGAAGCCGGTCGCCAGCTTCCCGCTGACGCTGCGGCTCAAGGCCGCGGTCGCGGCCAAACGGGTGGCCTTGTCCTCGCCCAATCTGGTGGCGGTGATGCCGGGCAGCGACCCCAAGCTGGCCAAGGACTATGTCGTGCTGTCGGCGCATCTGGACGGCTATGGCGTCGGCACGCCGATCAAGGGCGACGCCATCTATAATGGCGCGCTGGACAATGCGTCGGGCGTCGCCAGCCTGATCGAGATCGCCAAGGCGTTGAAGGCGAGCAAGGTGAAGCCGAAACGCTCCATCCTGTTCACCATCGTCACCGGCGAGGAAAAGGGCCTGCTGGGATCGCGCTATTTCGCGCGGCGGCCGACCGTGCCGAGCAAGAGCATTGTCGCCGACCTCAATTTCGACATGGCGCTGCCGATCTTCAAGCTGACCAGCGTGACCCCGGTCGGCTATGACCAGAGCAGCCTGGGCCAGGATGCGGCGGCGGTGAGCGTCGCGATGGGCCTGCCGATCACGCCCGATCCCTTCCCCGACCGCAACGTCTTCATCCGGTCCGACCAATATGCCTTCATCCGCGAGGGGATACCGGCGCTGTTCTTCAAATATGGCTTCAAGGCCGGGACGCCGGAAGCGACGGTGGAGAAGGCGTGGCGCGCGAACATCTATCATTCGCCCTTCGACGACGCGAACCAGCCGGTGATGCCGGCCGAGACGGCGAAGCTGAACGATTATGTGACTGCGGTGACGCTGCGGGTCGCCAATGCGGACACGCGGCCGAGTTGGAACAGCGACAGCTTCTTCAAGCGGTTCGTGAAATAGGCGGTTCGTGAAATAGGGCGCAGGGCGAGCGGCGGAGAACGATCATGAGCCAGGCCAGGCGCGTGCTGACCGGATGCGGGCTGGTGGTGGGGGCGGCGGGCTTTTTCCTGCTGGGCATAGGGGTGTCGCAGCGCGTGGCGCATCGGCAGGAGGCGGCGCCTTCTGCCATGTCGTCGGGCGCGCCGGCATCGCCGCTATCTGGCCGACGGATATTCTCTCCCTCGATCGTGGGAGACCCCTATGTTTTGCAGCAATGGAAGGAGGCCGTCGAGAAGATGGAGCGGCGCTGTCGCGAGGCGGGGGAATTTTGCGCCGAAGCCAAGGCTGCTAGGGAACAGATGGACGAAATACGATAATCGATCGGTTATGGGTTGAGCTTTGCTTGCGGGGGCGCCTTCGCGACGCCGGCTTCATCCAATGACGATGTCGCTGGCGTAAAGCTGGATGCCGACGTTGAACTGAATTTGGGCAATCAGCGTGGCGGGGGCCGCGCCGCTGCCATCGGGATCGAAGAACAGCATCCTGCTGTCCTGCGCATAGAGGAATCGATCATTGGCATCGATTGCCACGCCGTTGGCATTGCTGGAAAAATTGCTGTCGTTCACGCTGGTCAGGCCACCCACGGCGCGGCCGGCCACGACCAGCCGATCCACGCCCTGTTCGAAATCGCGGACGGTATCGCCGCCTTCGGCCAGGTCGCGCCAGACAAAGCGATCCTTGCCGGCGCCGCCGAGCAGGCGATCGGCGCCGAGGCCGCCATAGATCCTGTCATTGCCCGCGCCGCCGGCGACGGCATCGTCCCCGGCGCCTCCGTCCACTATGTCGCGGCCTTCACCGCCGTCGAGTTGGTCATTGCCGCTGGCGCCATAGAGCCGGTCGTCGCCCCATTCGCCCCACAGGATATCGGCGCCGTCGTCGCCGAACATTATGTCCGCGTCCGACCCGCCATAGAGTATGTCATCGCCGGCATCGCCATGGATGCGATCATCGCCGTTGCCACCCGAGAGCGTATCGCGATCATCGCCGCCATATAGGCGATCGGCACCGTCGGCGCCGACAATGTCGTCCGCGCCGGCGCCGCCAAGGATGAGATCCGTGCCCGCGCCGCCATCCAGGCTGTCGCCGCCGCCCTGGCCGAACAGCACGTCATCGCCGCCATCGCCCCTGAAATCGTCGTGCATGTCGCCGCCGATCAGCCTGTCCCTGCCATCGCCGGCCCGGATGATCGCCTCGCGAGGGCCGAGCAGGACATAATCGTCGCCCGTGCCCAGATAGGCGATCAGCACTTCGATGCCGTGGATCGTGACCAGGGTGCGCGGGGCTGTGCCGTCGCCCGCATCGGCGGTAATGCGTTCGAAATTGGGCAGGATCTTCAGCTTCTGCGTCATTTCGCTGAGGTAGAGATAAGCGAGGTCGGTGCCCTCGCCACCGTCGATCCGGCTGCCGAACACGTCCGAATAGCGGCTGGCAATGCCGAGATGGATGCGGTCTCCACCCGATCCGCCGAGCAGTACGTCCCGGCCGCCGCGGCCATAGAGAATGTCATTGCCGCCGCGCCCGACGATCCGGTCGCGACCGGTGGTGCCGCTTAGAATATTGTTATTCTTGGTTCCGTAGCGATTGGCCATGACGGTCGATCCTTCTCCAGTCCCATATTGGCGCGGGACCGATGACGGGACGGCGGATTTGTGCGTGCGATATTATATCGATCTGCCCGGCTTGGAAAGCATGGCGGCCAATTGCGCAGGGCTTGTTTTATGGTGCTGGCGTGGCCGGTCGTATCCTCAGGATGGCGGGGCGCTGGCGCCTCGCGCCGCCATCGACAGGCGATAGAGCGCCTCGCCAACATAACCGCGCAGGCTGATCTTCGAGAAATTGACCGTGGCGTCGGCGGGCATGCAGGCCGAAACCATCGGTGTGACGGCGGCGAAGGCGGCGTTTTCGTCCGGTCCGCCGATCGGCGAGAGGATGAGCGCGCGCGCTTCGAGCGGGCCGTGGCGCACGGCGCAATCGGCCAGGCGGCGCAGGGTTGCCCGTGCGGATGCCGCTTCGTCCGTGGGCGCGCCTGGTTGCGCATAATCGATCGGCGGCACGGACGTGAAATCGGACACGCCCTGACGCGCGAAGGTGACGCGATACATCGCCTCATAAGCGGCGGCGCGATAGAGGGCTTCCTGAAATTGCATCTGACCGCTGATCAGGCAATCCTCCGTCGCCAGCCGCGCGCCCATTGTCTGGGCCTCGACCGATTCCGGCACGGTGTCGAGATAGCGTTCCACGCCATGGCGCCAGCGCCGGACCGTGCAGGCGGCGAAATCCTGCATGATATGGCGCTTTTCGGCGATGCCGAGCGTCTTTCCCGCCGGGATGTTGGCAGCCCGATGGTCGATGATGCTGCCGGTCTGGGCCAGCGCCGACGTCGTGAAAAAGACGATCACCAAAGCGGAATAACGCAAAATACTGTCCCCCTTCCGGATGGATTCGGAGCCGATTGATTATGGGAGACGCCCTCTGTGGCCCAGCGGAACATTTCCTGGTGGCGCCTATGCACTGGCTTGCCGGAATGGCAAGGCGCGATCGGAACGGCTGCCGATTTTGCGACGCCGCGGTCTGGTGCGCTCAGCGCCGGGGCCTGCAATTGCCGACGCGAGTGCCGGTGATCGACATGAGAAATTCTGCGTCGCCGCCCATGGGGCTGCCCAGATAGCGGGCGGGCGCGCTATTGACCTCGAACAGGCGGATGTTGCGTTTTATCTCGACACTGCGCGGGCCGATTTCGCCTTCCAGCTTGCCCTGCATCCGCACCCCCGGCCCGAGCCAGCAGCGCTGATTGCCGTGTATGGCGGCGCCGTCGCCGTCCAGTTTCCATTGTCGGCAATAGCTGGACGTGCCGGGGCCGGCGAAACTGTCGTCCAGCATGGTTTCGATCGTCGCGTCGATCGTGCCGTCGGGGATGCACAGGTTCCAGGTGCGGATCGGCAGGGTGCGGGTGCTGAAATCGCGGATCACGGTCTGGTGCTGGCTGAACGCCCATTGGCCCGCGAGGATCGGGTTGGGGCGGCCGGTGACGATGATCGGCGGCCCCTTTGGCGGGGCGGGCGGCTGGTCGGGCGGGGCCGGGGACGAGGGCGGGGTGGCTGGAGGCGGGCCGGCCATGGCGGCGACGGCGGCCGGCGCGGGCGGGGGCAGGGGCGCAGGCACCGGCACGACCTCATCCTCGAAGCTGGCGATCTTGGCATTGATGCAGGCCTTGCCACCGGCCGGATCACTGACGCCCTCGCGCACGCAGGCGCTGAGCATCGCGCACATGATCCGGTCGATCCGGGCGTCGCCGCTGGAACTGAGTAGCCCCTAGATTTCTGGACGCCTTCTATCCTAATTTTGAGGACAGGAGACGACGATGGGGAAGCCCAATTTCAGCGATGAGTTCAAGCGTGATGCGGTGGCGCAGATCACCGAGCGAGGGTATCCGGTAGCGGAGGTATCTGAGCGGCTCGGCGTCAGTCAGCATTCGCTGTATGCTTGGAAGCGACAACTGGCGAGGTGGTGTCTGGCGATGCCAGCAAGGATGCCGAGATCCGCCAGCTGAAGCGCGAGCTGGCCCGGGTGACCGAGGAGCGCGACATCCTAAAAAAAGCCACCGCGTATTTCGCCAGGGATGCAAAGTGAGATACGCATTTGTCGCCGAGCATCGTGACCAGTTCGGGGTTCGATCGATGTGTCGGTGTCTGCGCATCCAGCCCAGCGGTTTCTATGCTTGGCAGAAGAGCCCACTGAGCACGCGGGCCCAGGAAGATGCTCGGCAGACAGAGTTGATCCGGCAAGCCTGGAACGACAGCGGCAAGGTCTATGGCTACCGCAAGCTGCACGACGACCTGCTGGATCAGGGCGAGACCTGCTGCCCGAACCGCGTTGCCCGGCTGACCAGGCTGGCGGGTATCAAGGCGCAGGTCGGCTACAAGCGCCGACCGGGGAGCTATGGCGGCAAGCCGTCCCTGGCGGTCGACAACACTCTGGATCGCCAGTTCGACGTGGCCGCACCCGACAGGGCCTGGGTGACAGACATCACCTACATCCGGACCCTGGAGGGCTTTGCCTATCTGGCCGTCGTGATTGATCTCTATTCCCGCCGCGTGGTGGGTTGGTCGATGCAGAGCAGGCAGACCACCGATGCGGTGCTGCAGGCGCTGCACATGGCGGTATGGCGGCGCAAACCGAAGCAACGGGTGCTGATCCACTCGGATCAGGGCTCGCAGTTCACCAGCATGGACTGGGCGGCCTTCATCCGGGCTCACAATCTTGAGCATTCGATGAGCCGGCGCGGCAACTGCCATGACAACGCCGTCGCCGAGAGCTTCTTCTCCTCGCTCAAGCGTGAGCGCATTCGGCGCCGTACCTACAAAACACGCGATGAAGCCCGGCAGGATGTGTTCGATTACATCGAGATGTTCTACAACCCGGTGCGCAAGCAGATCAGGAACGGGATGCTGTCACCCAACCAGTTCGAACGGCAGCAGATTCTGAAAGCAGAAGGCGTCTAGAAAACTAGGGGCTACTCAAACGGGTGATGACGCATTGTCGCTGGGAGAAAAATGCAACCACTTCGCTAATGATACCGCTGTTCAGAACCATCTTGATTACCGGCAGCCCTACGAAAAAATATGTCGCTATCTATAGAGCCGATGAAGGGGCTTTCGACCTCCATAACACGACGCCGGTTATGAAAGCTCCAATGGCGTAGGCGAGCGGCAAAAGCATTAGAAAGCGCCAGCCCTGCGAACAGCCAGCCAGAAAAACAATCCGCTCTCTAAAACCGAGAATGCCAAAAAGACCGGGGCTAAGTTCTTCCGAACTAGTCACTGATTTAGGCGGTCTTCCGCAGAACCCGGTTTGGCGATCCACCCCATGACGAAAAGCCTGCCGTATTCCCGCTCGTCATTCAACGTCCAGTTTCAAGCGAAGCGACAAATCGCATCGCTGGCAACAAATGGTCAAGCCTGGCCTATCGTGACGGAGGCTTCGCTGAGCCATCAGGGTTGCGAAGCCCAGAAGCCACCTCGGCAGATACCTTTTTCGCAGAGGCTGGCCATCCATCCGACTCTAATTCGCCCACACATCCCCAGCAATCGCCTCCGCAGTTCGTGGAAAGGAGATCGGCATCTATCCCAAGAATGCGACCGCATGTGTTGCATCTAGGCTCATGAATGGGCTGCTCCATCGAGCGTATTTGCAGCTTTGCCAGAACGTCTGCAATCGGGGTTAGTGGGAGATCATGCGAACGACGAAAATGGTCGAAACCTGTCAATCTCCTGACATGGCAAAACCTGTCTGCGGTGTTGCACTTCGTTTGTGAACTCAGGGGATCCATTGTGCGCGACGGCGGATGGAGAGGAGGCGCGCAATGGATCCCGGATCAAGTCCGGGATGATGGAACGGCGAGGACAGCTTTTCTAAGCGGCGATCGACCAAATCGACAACAGTGAATGGCCGGAGCCTGCCTGGGGCGGGCATAATGCCCCATGTTCATCCCGCTGTTCCCGACATACGAGGGGGCATTCGATTGCCGTCGGGGCAATCCTGTTGAACATGGTTTCTTGTTGGCGGGGACGTGTTCAAGATCATGGACTGGCTTCCTGTTGTTTTCATCCTGTTCAAGGTTGCCGTGCTGGGGGCGGGCATGTTCTTTGTCGTCCGATGGCATTATGAACAGGACAGGAAGGCGGAGAAGGGGCGGTGCTGAGCGCGTCAGCCTGGCCCTGCTGCTGGCGCGGATGCTGGGCATGGATATGGCCCTGTGACTTTGGTACTGTGATTGTGGCCCGCATCGTGCGTGGCGCGTGCGGATCATCGTTGCGCTGACGGGCGGGGCAGTGGCGCGACCTCATCTATTTGCCCCTCCGCCGCCTTTGGCGGTCTTCCTCCCCAAGCAAGCTTGGGAAGGATTATCGGGCATTCTATTTCCCACCCAAATCCGTCTTCTCCTTTTCCTCTGTAGGCAGTCGCGTGTGGGAGGTGCAAGACCTCAGCCTTTGTCGGGATAGCGGAAGGGCAAAGCGGGCTATGCTGGGCCCCTCGCTCCCTTCATTCAGAGCTTTTCCTGTCAGCCTCTTCGTCGCTTGGGGCGATCAGGCGCAAAGTGTGCGTGGCAGGAAGCTGGCCATGCGGGTGTGGAGCAGGGCGATCAGGTTCGCATCCATGAAGGCGTAATCGTCCGGTATCTCGAGGCAGACGATCCTTGTGCCGCCTACGCGCCGCGGAAACGCTGCTGGATCTTGCTGCGATGGGCCTTTTCCATCACGAAGATGGTGTCGGCCCAGCGCAGCATCTCATCGTCCAGCGGCGTTTCCGCATCTTGGTTGGTGCCCGCCGACAGGGTTTCGATGCCGGGATGGTCAGCGAAAATCTGTTCGGCGGTCGGGCTGCGCAGCTTGTTCTGGCTGCAGACGAAGAGATAATGCCGGTCTCGCGCCCTCACTTGCCATAGCCGGTCATGGAGAAGGGGTGGGCCTTTACGCCGGTCGCCCATGTCTTGTTGGGGCTGGCCTGCATGGTGAAGCGCAGTTCGCCGCCAGCGCGGATTTCCGCGTCGGTGATATAGCCGCGATCGAGCGGCTTGCCGTTCAGTGTCACCCGGCCGACATAACGATTGGCGTCGGACAGGCCATCGGCAATCACGGTGAAGCGCTGGCCGTTTGACAATGCCATGTCGGCGCGGTCGACGAAGGGGCGGCCGATCACATATTCGTTGCTGCCCGGCGCCACCGGATAGAAGCCCAAGGCGGTGAAGACCAGCCAGGCGGACATCTGGCCCAGATCGTCATTGCCGGCGAGGCCCTCGGGCGTGGGCTTATACTGGCTGTCGACGATCTGCTTCAGGCGCTCCTGCGTGCGCCAGGGCTGGCCGGCATAGCTGTAGAGATAGGCGACATGGTGGCTGGGTTCGTTGCCATGGATATATTGGCCGATCAGGCCGGATATATCCTCGGCATGGCTATAGTCGATCTTGCTATTGTCATAGTCGAACATGGCGTCGAGCTTGGCGATGGCTTTCGCGTCGCCGCCCAGCAGGCGGAACAGACCGCCCTGATCATGCGGCATGAACCAGCTATATTGCCAGGCATTCCCTTCCGTATAGTCGCTGCCATAGTTGATCGCGGTCGGATCGAAGGGGGTGCGGAAAGAGCCGTCGGCCTTGCGCGCGCGCAGGAAGCCGGTCTTGGCGTCGAAGCTGTTGCGCCAATATTGGGCGCGCTTCTCGAAGCGCTCTGCCGTGGCCTTGTCGCCCAGCTGGCGCGCGAGGCGGGCGATGGTCCAGTCGTCAAAGGCATATTCGACCGTCTTGGACGCGGCTTCGGGCTCGCGGTCGATGGGGACATAGCCGAGCTTCATATAGTCGCCGAGGCCGCCATAGGGGGCATAGTCAGCGCTGGCGACCATGGCTTTCAGCGCGGCGGCGCAGTCGATGCCCCTGATCCCTTTCAGGCAGGCGTCGGCGATGACCGGGACGGCATGATAGCCGATCATCGTCCAGGTTTCCTTGCCGCCAAACTGCCAGACGGGAAGGATACCGAACGGGCTGGTCTTTTGCCCCGCGACCAGCGAGTTCACGAAATCGGCATTCTTCGCTTCGGGCTGGATCAGCGTCAGCAGCGGATGTTCGGCGCGGAACGTATCCCACAGCGAGAAGGTGGAATGCATGGTGAAGCCGGTTCCGGCATGGACCTGATCGTCCGGCCCGCGCCAGCGGCCATCGGCGTCGCTCCAGACGCTGGGCGCCATAAGGCTGTGATAGAGGGCGGTATAGACATTGGTGCGCATCGCCTTGGGCGCGTCGATCTTCACCGCGCCCAGCGCATCGTTCCAGGCGGTGCGGGTCTTGGCGCGGATCGCGTCGAAATCGCCTGGTTCGCTGGCAAGGTTGGCGATGGCGCCGTCCTCGTCCACGCCCGACAGCGCGACCTTCGCCTCCAGCGGCTTCGTCAGCGTGCCGAAGTCGAGCTGCGCCACCAGCGCGCGGCCGGAGAGAGAATCCAGCGTCTCGGGGCCGCGACCGGGGCCCTTGAAGCCCTTGTAGAGAATATCCTTCTCGGTGCTGACGAAGCGGTGGCCGGTCAGCGGCGCGGAAAAGCGGATGGCGAAGAAGATGCGCCGCGGCGTGGCCCAGCCGCGCACCTCGCGCGATCCGGTAATCGTGCCGTCGGGGCGGATGCGGATCGAGGACCAGAGGATCTTGCCGGGATAGTCATAGATGATCGAGCGCAGGTCGAGTAGCAGATGCGCGGCCTTGCCGGTGGGGAAGGCGTAGCGGTGGACGCCGACACGGGGGCCGGCGGTCATTTCCGCACGCACGCCCGGATCGGTCAGGGTGACGGCATAATAGCCGGCCGAGGCGATTTCATCGGCCTTGTGCGAGCGGAAGCCGGGCGTCTTGTCGTCGCCAGCTTCCAGCGGGACCGTATCACCGCTGACCGGCATCACCAGGAAATCGCCCAGGTCGCTATGGCCCGCGCCGGAAAAATGGGTGTGGGAGAAGCCGCGGATCACCGGGTCTTCGTGGCGGTATCCGGCGGCCCAGTTATAGGTCTGGCGTGCCGGGCCGACATGGGTGTCGGGCGAAAGCTGGACCATGCCGAAGGGGGCGACGGCGCCGGGGAAGGTATGGCCTTCACCCGAGGTGCCGATGAAGGGATCGACCGCATCGACCGGCGCGGAAGGCGCTTCGCTGGTCTGGGCGGAAAGGGCGGTGCCGGCGAGCAAAGTGGCCAGCAGGACAGGGCGAGCGATGCGGGTTAGGATCATGGCGCTGGGTTAAATCATGGCCGGGCGGCCGGGCCAAGCCGATAGCGGCAATTTTCTGTCCCCAAGAAAGGCTGGGCTGGCGTCGACGGGTTTGGCTGGCTAGCTATCGCAGGTAATGAAAAGAGCGTTGATCGTCCGACATGTGCCGCGCGAGGGTGCGGCAGGCTATCTCCAGCCGATCGAGGCGGCCGGCTATCAGATCGAGCGGATCGATGTGGCCAGCCCCGATTTCGCCGATATCGACCTGACCGAACCGGATCTGCTCATCATGATGGGCGGGCCGATGGGCGTTTATGAACAGGATGTGCATCCTTGGATCCCGGTGCAGATCGGCAAGCTTTCCGCGCGGCTGGCGGCGGACCGGCCGACGCTGGGCGTGTGCCTGGGCAGCCAGATGATCGCGGCGGCGCTCGGCGCGCGGGTCTATCCGGGTGGGCATATGGAACTGGGCTTTGCGCCGGTCAGCGTGAATGCGGCGGGGGCGGGGTCGCCGCTGCGCCATATCGACGGGGTGCCGGTGCTGCACTGGCATAGCGACACGTTCGACCTGCCTGATCAAGTCGAGTTGCTGGGATCGACCGATCGCTATGCGCATCAGGCTTTCCGGCGCGGGGCCAATCTGCTGGCGCTGCAATTCCACGCCGAAATGGGCGAGGATCCGCGTTTCGAGGATTGGCTGACCCATTTCTGGGCCGATCTGGACGTGGCCGGACAATGCGGCGTCGCGCTGCGGAAGGATCATGACGATCATGGGCCGGGCGCGGTGGCGGCGGGCCGGGCGATGATTGGCGAGTGGCTGGCGGGGATCAGGGTTTAAGGCGCTGGCGATCGTTTGCTGCAAGCGTTTGACTGCCTGATTAGCACTACTTTGGCAGAAATCGGATTTTTGGGATTCCTATTGCGCTGATTGCGTGATTCATGGCCCCACAGCTTTGACAGAGGCTACGATGGGCGTGGCTTTTCAAGCGGATGTTGCGCGTTGGCTCACCCCTTATCAGGAAGTCTTGGGTAACAAGACGCGGCGTCGAATGTGCCTAGCCTATATCGCCGGTCTGATCGGGCCCGGTGATCGCAAGAGCTCCCAGCACATGGTAGCTCGCTCGGACGCGATCCCTTATGACCGGCTTCATTATTTCATCGGGCTGGTCTGTAGGGCAGTGCCCGTTGGAAGCGACCTTGTGGAGCCAGGCGGATGAATTGGTCGGTGGCGATGGAGCCTGGGTAATCATTGACGACACCGCTTTGCCCAACAAGGGCAAGGCCTCGGTTGGCGTTGCGCCGCAATAGGCCATGCCGCTCGGCAAGAATGCCAACTGTCAGACGCTGGCTTCGAGCGAAGTTCCATTCATGCTGAGTTTGCGGCTGCTCCTGCCGGAAAGCTGGACGAGAGATGCCGCGCGCATGGACAAGTCGGACGTACCTGCTGCATTGCACAAATATCGCACCGAGCCCGAGATCGTGATCGAGGAGATCGACCGCATCGTTGCTGCCGGCGTGCGCTTCGGATGTGTGTTGGCCGACGCCGGTTATGAGCTATCGGCTCCGTTCCGGCAGGCGCTGAGTACACTTGCCCCTTGCTGAGTTGCCGGCATTCCCAGACACCAGAAGGTATATCCGGCCGAAGTGCCGCTGATCTTCCCGGTCGCAGGCCGCGGTCGCCCTCGGAGGCGGCTTGTGCCGGACGTCAAATTCATAGCTGCGCACGCGATGCTCGAACGCGCGAAGTGGAGGCAGGTCAGTTGGCGCAAGGAAACCCAAGGGCGGCTGACCGCTCCGCAGGGGCCCTGCACATGCCGGGTGAGTCGGTCCGCTTCTACAACCCACCTTGCCAGCAGTACGCTGCACCAATGCCCGCCGTTCACCGCAAGAGCACTGCCCTTACTGAGGATGCAGCCTGATCAGACACCCCAACAGACTTCTGCAAAAGTAGTGCTGGTTGTTAGCGAACCAAACGAATATGCCAACCCCAACAAGTCACACCAACTCCCAAGCCGTCAAGAACGCTAACGGCAGCATTCCAGCGGCGAGTTAGGAAAATGGCGCTTCCAAACGCTACAAAGAATATCGCTAATACGATTGTTACGGTTGCCATCGCACAAGATGTTGCAGCGCCGTACCATGCCCGCAATCAGAAATCGCGCTCGACAAATTCAGCAGCAAAAATGGTCACTTTTCAGGTCATCCTCGTCTTACCCGAGGGCGGAATAGGCCAAGGATGGGTGGTACAATATTTGGTTTCAATGTGAGATCTTTATTCCTGGGGCGGTGGGCGCTACATCGAAGCGTCATGGGCGGGGCTTAGGCTGGCGCCGTTGCAATATAAGGATTTCTCATGCTGATCGACCGTCTGAACTGGCGCTATGCCACCAAGAAGATGAACCCGGACAAGCTGGTGGCCGAGGACAAGGTGGAGCGCATCCTGGAGGCGGTGCGGCTGGCGCCGACGTCGAGCGGGTTGCAGCAGTTCGAGGTGATCGTCGTCACCAACAAGGAATTGCGGGCGAAGATCCGGGCGATCGCCTGGGACCAGGCGCAGGTGACCGATGCGTCGCATCTGGTCGTCTTTGCCGCCTGGGACAATTATACCGCCGACCGGATCAACGGCATGTTCGACCTGGTCAATGACGAGCGCGGTTTCCGCAACGAGGGTTGGGAAGCCTATCGCCAGATGCTGCTCAACACCTATCCGCAGCGCGACGCCCAGACCAATTTCGAGCATGCCGCGCGCCAGGCCTATGTCGGCCTTGGCATCGCGCTGACCGCCGCCGCCTTTGAAGAGGTGGATGCGACGCCGATGGAGGGCTTCGACCCGGCCGCGCTGGACGAGATACTGGACCTGCGGGCGCGCGGGCTGCGCTCGGTGGTGATGATGCCGCTGGGCTATCGCGCGGACGAGGGCGACTGGCTGGTCAATCTGAAGAAGGTGCGCCGCCCGGCCGCCGACTTCATTTCGCGCATCGATTGATGGCGCCCGGATAGGGATTAACCGCAATAGGCGGCGGTCCGTCACGGCCCCTATATGGGGCTGTGAACAAGGAGGATGGGCGCCGGAACAAGGCGCTCTCCTGCTTCGTTTCGCACCGATCAGGAGTGACGGACATGAAGATGGTCAGGATGATCGCGGCGGTGGCCGCTGTTACGATGGTCGCAACCCCGGTGCTGGCGGCAAGCCTGAACAGCAAGGATCGGGCGCGGGTGGCGCGGGCCGATCCGCGCGACCGCGACGATGTGCGCTATTGCCTGCTCCAGGGCAAGAAGGGCCGCGACAAGGGCACCGCGATCGGCGCGGGCGTGGGCGCGGGCGCGAGCATCATCGCCGGCGGCGGCGTGGGCGAGACGGTGCTGGCCGGCGCCGGCGGCGCAGCGGCGGGGCGGCTGATCGGCAAGGGATCGGGCACCAATTCCCGCTGCGACGAGGTGCTGCGGCGGAACAGATGAGATAGCGCCCATCGCCAGAAACGAGGCCCGGCCCCCTGAGGTGCCGGGCCTTTTTTGTCCTGCGAACAAAAGGATGGAAATTCACGCCCTCTATCGACAGGATGCCGGCAGGGGGATCATCATGTTCGACAGCATTGGGGTATTTCAGCGCCAGTTCACGCCGGTGGAGGGCGGTTATGCCTATTATCCGTCCCGCAAGGGTGGCGCCAAGTTCGTCAGCCCGGAGGAATATGCGGCGCTGGTTGCGCGCTGGCAGCGGGTTGCAGGTCGCCGGGGCATGTGGACGTCGACCGGCGTCATCATGGCGATCATCATCGTCTGGGTGACATTGTCGGAATGGCTGACGCTGCCTGACTGGACGCAGAATGTCATGACGACAGCCTGTGTGGTCGGCCTGATGGCCTGGATATATTATGCCAGTTTCGCGCCGCGGCGCTTGGTCAGGGGGGCGGCCGGATATCCTGCCGCCACGCCCGATGGCGCAGATGCGACGGGATGCCCGCGCGATGCTGAACTGGCGTTTCATCCTGTTTTCGCTGGGGTTCAGCGGGCTGATTTTCTGGGGCTGTGTCGCTGGCGGCGATCGCAGCTTCCGGGGCTGGGCCTGGATGCTCGGCAGTGGCGGGATGTTTGCCCTCTATATCTGGTTCGGCATCCGCAAGCTGATGGATCGGGCGCAATAGCCCCGCCAGATGCAAGGGCCTAAGGGCTCTCGGATCAGGTTCGGAATGACGACCTTTTTCTAAGACCGAAGCGTTTACAGATCGGCGGCCAGTGCGCGCAGGGCGGCGTGGGGCGAGGCGGCGAGATGGTCGCGCATCATGGTGCGGAAGGCGGGGGTGGCGCTGGTCGCGGCGGCCTGCATCCAGTGGGCGGCGGCGGCGATGCCGCCGGCCTCGGCGAGCAGTCGGCCATGGTTGAACTGGCCGCGAAAATCGCCGCCCTCCGCCGCGATGCGATAGCATTCGTCCGCGCGGTCCATGTCGCGGGGGAGGAGGCGGCCTTCCTCATGAAAGGCGCCGAGGAAATTGATCGACTTGGCATGGCCGAGGGCGGCGGCCTTCTGGAACCAGCCGAGCGCGGCCGCTTCATCCTTCGCGACGCCGGAGCCGAGGCCGAGCGCGCTGCCCCAATTATACATGCCCCAGTCGAGGCCGGATTCGGCTGCGCGGCGATAGCAGGCGGCGGCCGCGACCGGATCGACCGGCGTGCCCCAGCCCTTTTCATGGCAGCGGCCGACCATGTTGATCGCCATCACATGGCCCGACGCGGCGGCGAGGCCGAACTGGCGGAAGGCTTCGGCCGGGTCGGCGGCGACGCCCTGACCGTCGAGCAGCAACTGGCCATAATAGGCCTGGGCGTCGGGCAGGCCGGCATCGGCGCCGGCGCGGATCAGCGCGGCGGCAGATTCGGGGGATGCGGCGAGTTGTTCGCGCATCTGGTCGGCGGTCTGGGTGAGGAGGGGCGAGGGCGCGGTCATCAGGGCAGGTCTCTGGCTTGGATATTGCGACTGATTAGCAGGATGAGGTGGCGCTGGAAACAGGGTGGCAATATTTTGGGCGGGCGAGTCCGAAGGGCGTGCCCCTCTCCAAGTTTCGGTAGGCGGCTGGGCGCCGCCAACCTCCACTATCCTCTCCCCAAAGGGGCGAGGATTTTTTGCATAGGGGGATGCTCCGAAGCGGAGGGGGTGTCGGCCCTTTATCGATCCGTGAACCGAACCCAGGATTTTACCTCGGTTTCCCTTGGTCGGCCCTGGTCGTCGAGCGCCGGCAGATAGCGCTGGCCCATCGCCACGAGGCAGGCGGTGTCGTCATATCGGCGCGTGCCGGATGATTGGGTGATGCGGCAGGATCGGGGATGGCCGGTGGCGTCGAGCCGGACGGTATAATCGCTTTGCAGCGCGGTTGCTGCCTTGTCCGGGTCGCTTGCGATCGGCGCCTTGCCGTCGAGGGCGATCGGCGTGGCGCCACCCATGTCGCCCTGGAAAGTCGATGGTGCCGGCTCCCAGAACAGGCGGACGACCGGGATCGTCCCATCCTGACCATTTCTGTCCTTCACCGCTGCCATCCAGCCCATCTTCATCATGGCGAGCCGGCAGCTTGCCACGGCGATGGCGGTGCCGCCGACAATGGCCGAGGGGGTGCAATCCAGCTGGTCGCTGCCGGGGCGGCGCGTGATGCGGACGGTGGCGGCACCGGTCGATGCGGGCGGCAGGGCGACGAGCGCATAATCCTGGGTCGTGGGCAGGACGAGGGGCGTGACGACCGGCCCGCTGGCCTGGGCGAGTATGAGCAGGATCGGTGCAAGGGGCATGGGCGCAGATTTGATCGCTGCCTGGCTTTTATAAAGGCGGGTCGGTCCGCAAGGGCGTGCCCCCTCCAGGTTTCGGTAGGCGGCTGGCGCCGCTTTCCAGTTTTTGGCAGGCGGCTGGCGCCGCGGGCCTCCACTATCCTCTCCCTGGAGGGGCGAGGATCTTTGTTTATGGGGACGATCCGATGAAATGGTTCGGGATGAAGGCCGCTGGGGAAGCCGGGCGGCCGGTGCTGGCGCGGGCCTGGGGATCGGGCGCGGTGGCCTTGGGCGAATGGCCGGCCAGTTATGAGGCGCAGCTGCGCGCCGGGGTGATCGGCAATCCGGTGGCGCAGCGGGCGATGCGGCTGGTGTCCGAAGGGGCGGGGGCGTGCGTGCTGAAGGTCGGCGGGGTGGATGGTGCGGCGGCGGCGCGGATCGGGGCGCTGGTGGCGCGGGCGTCGGCGGGGCAGGGCCTGATCGAGACGCTGGCCAGCCATGTGCTGCTGCACGGCAATGGCTATGTGCAGGTGATTGCGGGCGCGGATGGGATGCCGGCCGAGCTGTTCGCGCTGCGACCCGAGCGGGTGAGCGTGGAGGCGGATGCGCGCGGCTGGCCCGCCGCCTATCTCTATCGCGTGGGCGAGAGCGTGACCCGGCTGTCGCCCGAGGATGGCGCGGGGCGGACCAGCCTGCTCCATATCCGCGCGCTCCATCCGCTCGACGATCATTATGGCCTGGGCTGTGTCGGCGCGGCGGCGGGGGCGGTGGCGATCCACAATGCCGCGACGGTGTGGAACAAGGCGCTGCTCGACAATGCGGCGCGGCCTTCGGGCGCGATGGTCTATGCGCCGGGCGACGGATCGGTGTTGAGCCCGGAACAGTTTGAGCGGGTGCGGCGCGAGATGGAGGCGGCGTTCAGCGGCGCGGCCAATGCCGGGCGGCCGATGCTGCTGGAGGGCGGGCTCGACTGGCGGGCGATGAGCCTGTCGCCGGCCGAGATGGACTTTGTGGGATTGAAGGCGGCGGCTGCGCGGGAGATCGCGCTGGCCTTTGGCGTGCCGCCGATGCTGATGGGGCTGCCGGGCGACAATAGCTACGCCAATTATCGCGAGGCGAACAAGGCGCTGTGGCGGCAGACGATATTGCCGCTGGTCGGCAAGATCGGCGCGGGACTGGCGCAGGGATTGCAGGGCTGGTGGCCGGGACTGAGCCTGGTGACGGATCTGGACGCGGTACCGGCGCTGTCGGACGAGCGCGCGGCGCTGTGGGAGCGGGTGGCGGGGGCGGACTTCCTCTCTGCGGAAGAGAAGAAGGCGATGCTGGGCATTTGAAGTTCGCGCGGAGACGCGGAGGCGCGGAGATTTTTGTGCTGCGCCTGCGGCGGCTCTTTTCTCTTCTCCGCGTCTTCGCGGCTCCGCGTGAACCTTGTTTGTCTTTCTTCTAGCGCTGGCAACTGCCCTGTGCGGTCCAGCGGCCGCCGCTGTCGAGGCAGCGATCCTGCGCGAGCCAGTCGCTTTGCCAGAGGCAGAGGGCGGCGGCGATCAGGACCAGCAGTGCGCCGAGCAGCGCCCGCTTCACAGGGGCTGGGCGAGGCTGTCGAGACGGCAGAAGCCGTTGTCCATGTTCCAGCTGCCGCCCTGCAACAGGCAGTCGCCGGCGCGGAACAGGCCGAAATGCCAGGCGATGAGGCCGAGCGCGAGGATGACGAGGGCGATCAGCAATTTGCGAGGGGTGCGCTTCATGCGGGCCCAGATAGAGGCGCGCGGCGCCCAAGGGAAGGCGGAACCATGAAAGAGGAGATGCTGGCGCGGCTGGTGGCGCAGGCCGAGGGCGCAGGGCTGCCGGCTGCTGGGCGGTGCGGATCGTCACCGCCAGCCTGTTGCGGTCGCGGATCGCCCGGACGGGCACGCGCGGCGAAGGCGGCTGGCTGGCGGTGGCGGATTACCGCATTCGCGTGGTGCGCGAGGCTATCGGCGCCTGATCAGGTGCCGGGCTTATTATATTCCTCATATTCGCCGATGATCTTGTCGACATATTCGGACACCTGATCGTCGGCATCGGCCTGCGCATCCTTGTCCGACATGCCGTCGGCCTTGTCCTGCGCGAGTATCGCGGCGCGGAAGGCGGCTTCCTTGTCGGCGCAGGCCGTCTTCAACTGACCCTGAAATTCGCCGAGCGGCACCTTCTTGTCGAGCGAGGGCTGGACCTGGGCCGAGAGGCAGCCGGCAAAAGCCTTGCGGGCGGCGCCGATGGCGTCGGCCGACGGCGCGGCCGCGAGCATCATCAGAAGGGGAGCAACCACGAGCATCAGACCTCTCCTTTAATCCGCGTTTTAGAACGCTTTGTCTGACGGGAGAATGCGCCATGGGCGTCGAAAAAGGAAGTGCGTTTCTGTTGAAGGTGGGAAATGGCAACGTCCCGGCAACATATGAGACGGTGGCCGGGATGCGCACCACCCAGCTGTCGGTGAATGGCGAGGCGGTCAACATCACCAGCAAGGATTCGGGCGGCTGGCGCGAGCTGCTGTCGGGCGCGGGGATGCGATCGGTCAGCGTGTCGGCGGCCGGCATCTTCACCGGATCGGCGGCCGAAATCCGGGTGCGCAATCATGCGCTGGCGGGCACGATCGAAGATTATGAGCTAAGTTTCGAGAGCGGCGAGCGGATGCGCGGCCGCTTCCTGGTGACGCGGCTCGACTATGCCGGCGACTATAATGGCGAGCGCAACTATGCGCTGAGCCTGGAAAGCAGCGGCGCGGTGGTGAGCGAATGAGCGGCGGGGCTCGAAAGGCCGCCGGGCGATGGCGCCGTCTGGGGAGATGACGGATCGCCCTGTCGGCACTGGACGAGATTGCCGCGAGTTCGCTGCGATCGATCGTGGCGGCTGGGGCGAGCGGTGCCTGGGCCGGGCGGGAGGAGCATGTTGCCGGCTGGACAGAGGGGGGGGGCGCTTCGTCGTGCCGAAGGCCGGATTGCGGCTGGCGGTGGCGGATCGCGGCCATGCCATGGTGCATGACGGTACGGCATGGCGGGATGATGCGGTGCGCAGCGAGGGATTTTATGTCGCCGGCCAGCAAATTGTTGGCGCACGCCAGCCCGCGATCGCCGGGCCGGCCGGTGGAACGATCGTCGATAGCGAGAGTCGTGGCGCAATTGCCGCGATATTGGCGGTTTTGCAGGGGCATGGACTGATCTCCATGTAATTCTGGAGTATCGGCGATCTTTTCATGGAGAGGGGTAGGTATTAGCTTGGAGGCGAGCCTAGGGGATGTCCCTACTGCGTTATTTTTGCAACGGTTTCACGAATTGTGGACTTGCCATGAAACCTTCTTGCCGATACATGGTTTCAGCAGTCCTTCGTGACACTTTTGAAAGGGGAATTCAAATGCGGAAGCTTGCCCTCGCGGCTGCGCTTGCGACCAGTGCCCTGGCCACCCCGGCCTTGGCGCGCGACAACAGCTGGTATGTCGGCGTCGACGCCGGCGTGATGATCGTTGAAGATCAGGACATCACCTTCACCCCCGGTAATGCTGGCGCCGCCAGCAACACCGTGTCGGCTGACCACCACAAGGGTTATGATTTCGACGCGAATATCGGTTACGACTTCGGTGGCTTCCGCCTCGAAGCCGAAGCTGCTTACAAGCGCGCCAAGGTCGACCTCGACAAGAGCGGCTTCGGCGGCGCTTCGTCGGCTCTCTCGTTCATGCTGAACGGCCTGCTCGACTTCGGTCCCGATGATGGCCTGCAGGGCTTCGTCGGCGGCGGTGTCGGCGTGTCGCGTGGCAAGCTGGCCAACGACCTGGTGAACGACAGCGACACCGGTTTCGCCTGGCAGGCGATCGCCGGCGTGCGTTACCCGGTGACCAACAACCTCGACGTCTCGCTGAAGTATCGCTACTTCAACCAGGACGACATCAAGCTCATCCCGGCCTACACCACCATTGGTGGCCCCGCCGGTTCGAGCGTGGACAGCAAGCTGCGTACCCACAGCCTGCTGCTCGGCCTGACCTACAACTTCGGCGCTCCGGTTGAAGCGGCTCCGCCGCCCCCGCCGCCCCCCCGCCCCCCCGCCGCCGCCGCCGCCTCCGCCGCCCCCGCCGGCGCCGGAATGCTCGCCTGGGCCGTACATTGTCTTCTTCGAATGGGACAAGTCGGACATCACGCCTGATGCCGCCACCATTCTGGACAACGCGGTTTCGGCCTACAGCGCTTGCGGCAACGCCCAGGTCATGCTGGCCGGTCACGCTGACCGTTCGGGTGCAGCCTCGTACAACGTTGGTCTGTCGCAGCGTCGCGCTGACGCTGCCAAGGCTTATCTCGCCTCGAAGGGTATCCCTGACGGCGTGATGACCACCCAGGCCTTCGGTGAATCGAAGCCGCGCGTCGACACCGCGGACGGCGTTCGCGAAGTCCAGAACCGTCGCGTGGAAATCAGCTACGGTCCGGGTTCGGGTCAGTAAGAACTTTCCGTCCTTCGGGATGGAATATGAAGAGGGGCCGATCGCAAGATCGGCCCCTTTTTCTTGTCCTGCGTTGCACGTGCTGGCCTGTCGCACGTTGCTCTGTCACGTGCTGGGGCCTGCCGCGATCCGGGCTGAACGGATATCTGGCCGGCGTGTCATGTGCCTTGATGCCGGACAGCGTGGACGATCGACATATGGGCGGTTGATGATGTCTGCGCTCATGGCCGGCCAGCTAATTGCAGGGGCGAGGCCGATAACGCTGTGGTCTGGATTGCTACCGGGCTTCGGCCTGATACGTGACGCATCGTGGTTTCAGGCTATTGCCTGCGGATGGCGCCTTTGGGGCGGTGAAGGAGGGGTGTCAGGACGGATGCCATGCTATCTCCCTGCTTTTATTGCGAACGATATGCAGAAGGGGCATGACAAACCGGATCGGATCGGCAACAAAGACGCGTCTGCCGCGTTCGCGCAGTTGTTTCCGTGATCGGGAGTTTGCCATGAAGACCGCCGCCCTGTTCCTTGCCCTGCCTCTGCTCGCTGCCGTGACGGCCTGTGCCGCGACCAGCCAGAGCGCGCCCGCCGCGCCGACCGCCAAGGCCAAGCTGGCCGCTGGCGATGGCAGCGCGCGCGGCACCGCCGTGGTGACCCAGGCAGGCGATGGCCTGCATGTCGTGGTCAAGGCGCAGGGGCTGACGCCGGGCATCCACGCGGTGCATATCCACACTACCGGCGTCTGCACGGGGCCGGACTTCACCAGCGCGGGTGGCCATTGGAACCCGACCAGCCATCAGCATGGCAAGGATAATCCGCAGGGCATGCATATGGGCGACATGCCCAACATGCAGGCCAAGCCCGACGGCAGCGGCGAGATCGAATATGTGGTGCCGGGCGGCACGATCAGCGACGGCGCGACGCCGCTGCTGGATGGCGATGGCGCGGCCATCGTGATCCATGCCCAGGCCGACGACTACAAGAGCGACCCGACCGGCAATGCGGGCGGCCGCGTCGCCTGTGGTGTGCTGAGCGTTGGCTGAGGCCTGATTGCCCCGGCGTCCGCGTCAATCGTCGCGGGCGCCGGGATGACCGTCTGCGCGATAGGTTTCGACCGCGTGATAGCTCGAGCCGGCATGGCCGAGCCGGCTTTCATAGAGGCTGAATTCGTCCACGGTGAAGGCGGGCGATACAAGGCCGGCGTGCAGCGCGAGGAAAGGCGCGATATCGCCGCCGTGCCGGCTGAAGCGGGCGAGGGTGATGTGCGGCAGATAGGCGCGGGCTTCGGGCGCGATGCCGGTCGATGTGCAGGCGCGATCCACCTTGGCATGAAGATGGGCGAGCGGATCGCGCGGCTGCACCCCGGCCCATAATGTGTCGACCACGCCGCGCCGATCGAAATAGCCGGCGCCGGCGAGCGCGATGGCGAACGGCTGGAAGCGGACGCCGGCGAGCGCATCGGCAATATCATCCGCCTGATGGCGATCCACTTGCCCGATGAAGCGCAGGGTCAGGTGCAACTGGCCATCATCCTGCCAACGCGCGCCGGGAACGCCGGCCATCTGGGCCAGAAGCTGGCTGCGGATCGTGGCAGGCGGACGGATGGCGACGAACAGGCGGTGCATGAGGAGTAGATAGGGAGAAAGGGGGCTTGCGGATAGGGGCGGGGTGGCGCGGGAGAATGGGCGCAATGTCGGCGTCGCGCTTTGACGGCTGACGACCACAAGATGACTTTCCTCCCCGGAACGGGGAGGTGGCAGCGCGAAGCGCTGACGGAGGGGCAAGTGCCTATTAGTGCTGCGCTAGCCGGCCTGTGCCCCTCCACCACTCGCTGCGCGAGTGGTCCCCTCTCCGTGCCGGGGAGGAATGTCTTGTTCCCACCCCTAATTGCCTCTGACACGGCAAATCATCGATGTTTGAAGGTCCAGCTTCGATCTTCGGCTTCCTCTCCGTTGATGAGATATTGCATTTGATGGGTTTCACCGTTCGGCCAGGCGACGAGTTCGTGATCGTTGATGAAATCAATGGTGATGGCGTCCCCATTTTCGGAGGCATCCCATATAAGCGTTAGCCTGTCGCCCGGCTCCAACTCAAAGCATTCCGGCCATGGTTCGACTGAGTAGCCCCTAGTTTTCTAGACGCCTTCTGCTTTCAGAATCTGCTGCCGTTCGAACTGGTTGGGTGACAGCATCCCGTTCCTGATCTGCTTGCGCACCGGGTTGTAGAACATCTCGATGTAATCGAACACATCCTGCCGGGCTTCATCGCGTGTTTTGTAGGTACGGCGCCGAATGCGCTCACGCTTGAGCGAGGAGAAGAAGCTCTCGGCGACGGCGTTGTCATGGCAGTTGCCGCGCCGGCTCATCGAATGCTCAAGATTGTGAGCCCGGATGAAGGCCGCCCAGTCCATGCTGGTGAACTGCGAGCCCTGATCCGAGTGGATCAGCACCCGTTGCTTCGGTTTGCGCCGCCATACCGCCATGTGCAGCGCCTGCAGCACCGCATCGGTGGTCTGCCTGCTCTGCATCGACCAACCCACCACGCGGCGGGAATAGAGATCAATCACGACGGCCAGATAGGCAAAGCCCTCCAGGGTCCGGATGTAGGTGATGTCTGTCACCCAGGCCCTGTCGGGTGCGGCCACGTCGAACTGGCGATCCAGAGTGTTGTCGACCGCCAGGGACGGCTTGCCGCCATAGCTCCCCGGTCGGCGCTTGTAGCCGACCTGCGCCTTGATACCCGCCAGCCTGGTCAGCCGGGCAACGCGGTTCGGGCAGCAGGTCTCGCCCTGATCCAGCAGGTCGTCGTGCAGCTTGCGGTAGCCATAGACCTTGCCGCTGTCGTTCCAGGCTTGCCGGATCAACTCTGTCTGCCGAGCATCTTCCTGGGCCCGCGTGCTCAGTGGGCTCTTCTGCCAAGCATAGAAACCGCTGGGCTGGATGCGCAGACACCGACACATCGATCGAACCCCGAACTGGTCACGATGCTCGGCGACAAATGCGTATCTCACTTTGCATCCCTGGCGAAATACGCGGTGGCTTTTTTTAGGATGTCGCGCTCCTCGGTCACCCGGGCCAGCTCGCGCTTCAGCTGGCGGATCTCGGCATCCTTGCTGGCATCGCCAGACACCACCTCGCCAGTTGTCGCTTCCAAGCATACAGCGAATGCTGACTGACGCCGAGCCGCTCAGATACCTCCGCTACCGGATACCCTCGCTCGGTGATCTGCGCCACCGCATCACGCTTGAACTCATCGCTGAAATTGGGCTTCCCCATCGTCGTCTCCTGTCCTCAAAATTAGGATAGAAGGCGTCCAGAAATCTAGGGGCTACTCAGACCGATACATAAATCGGGCCTTCCTTGCGGTTTGCGAAGCTATGCTGGGTCTGCGCCATGAGCAGGGCATAAAACGCCTATCGCCTGGTGCCAAGCGTCAGCTTGTCTCTGTTCTCTATCGTAAGCAGCCATTCCGCAACCCACCCAACTCCGTCATCCAGCGAAGTCGAAGCGAGGCGCGTGCCTCGCTTCGAGGATCTCACTGCCTTCTGGGTTCTGAGAAGAACAGAGAGATGCCAGCCTTCGCTGGCATGACGAAATAGGGAAGTGTCCGCTAGCCGCTCATCTTGGTCTTTTGATGGGTGGCGCACTTGTCCAGGCGGCTTGGAGCCGGATGTCTCGACAGGCTCGAAACGAACGGCTGTTGCTATTTTTGTCGCCTTCCTATTAACTCCGACAAATGATGAGGATGACATGGAAGGCTAGCCGCCGCGATATGCTCGCGGGCGGTGTGGCGGGGCTTGCGGCTGCTGGCGCAGTGCGGGCGGGGGCAGCTCCGGCGGAAGCGGGAAAAGCGGTGCTGGCGCCGCGTCCGCCGATGGGGTGGAATAGCTGGAACAGCTTTGCCACCACCATTACCGAGGCGCAGGCGCGCGAGACCGCGGGGATCATGGCGGAAAAGCTGCTGCCCTTCGGCTATGACATCTTCACCGTGGACATTCAGTGGTATGAGCCCGAGGCGTCGAGCTATACCTACAACGCCAAGCCCAGGCCGGCGATGGACGGCTATGGCCGGATGATCCCGGCGCCCAATCGCTTCCCGTCCAGCGCCGGCGGCAAGGGCTTCATCCAGCTTGCCAAGGATGTGCATGCGCTCGGCATGAAATTCGGCATCCATGTGATGCGCGGCATCCCGCGCGCGGCAGTGGAACAGAATCTGCCGATATTGGGGACGAAATATCATGCGGCGGACATTGCCGACAGGAAGAGCATCTGTAGCTGGAACCCGGACATGTATGGCGTCGACATGACGCGGCCGGGCGCGCAGGCCTATTATGACAGTATTTTCCGCCTCTATGCCGACTGGGGCGTCGATTTCGTCAAGATGGACGATATGAGCCGGCCCTATGATGCCCATGCGGCGGAGATCGAGGCGGCGCACAAGGCGATCGTTGCGACCGGGCGGCCGATCATTCTGAGCCTCTCGCCCGGCGAGACGCCGGTGATGCGCGGCGATCATGTCCGCAAATATGCGCAGATGTGGCGCATTTCCGATGATTTCTGGGATGACTGGGCGATGCTGGAGGCGCAGTTTACGCGGCTGGAGAATTGGACGCCCTATCGCGGGCCGGGATCATGGCCGGATGCGGACATGCTGCCGCTGGGACGGCTGGCGCTGGGCGAACGCGACACCCGCTTCACCCCGGACGAGCAGCGGACGCTGATGACCCTGTGGGCGATCGCGCGGTCGCCGCTGATCATGGGCGGCGATCTGCGGCATCTGGATGCGGCGACGTTGGCGCTGCTGACCAACAAGGAGGTGATCGCGGTTAATCAGGCGAGCACCGACAATCAGCCCCATTATATCGAGGATGGCGGGCGCATCTGGTCGGCGAAGGCGGAAGGGAGCGCGGATCGCTATGTCGCCTTGTTCAACGTCAGCGACAAGCCACGCGAGGTCTGGATCAGGCTGCGCGATCTGGGGCTGAACGCTCCGGTGGCGGTGCGCGACCTGTGGGCCGGGCAGGCCCTGGGGCAGCAGGCGGACCGGATATCGGTGACGCTGCCGCCGCATGGGGCGGGCCTGTATCGGTTGAGTGCTGCATAAGTATCTCCCCTCCCTTTCAAGGGAGGGGATCAAGGGGTGGGTGGCGAACGAAGTGAGCCTCCTGCGGAGGCACCCACCCCCGGCCCCTCCCTTGAAAGGGAGGGGAGTAGAAGGGGATTACTTCCGGACCGCCGCGCTCTTGTCGCGGATGGCCTTGAATTCCGAGCCGGCCTTCCATTCGGGCCAGCGGGCCGAAAAGGCGAGGTCGCGGCCGATGTCATACATCAGGTCCACGTCCTGCGCGGCGCCGTCCAGCTTCCATGTATCGTCGACCGCGTCGCAGGCCTGGTGATAGCATTTGCCGGTATAGGCATCGATCCAGGCCTGGCCGGCGGCGCGGCCGCCATCGATCATGTCGGATGCGCCGGCGAGGCCCATCATCAGCAGCACGGGCACGCCGCGCTTGGCCATGGAGAAATGGTCGGCACGGTAGAAGAGGCCGCGTTCGGGCAGGCTTTCCTGGGTGATGACGCGACCCTGCTTGGCCGCGAACTTGGCGAGATCGTCCTCGAGCACATTCTGGCCCTTGCCGATCAGGATCACGTCCTTGGCCTTGCCGGCGGTCTGGAGCACGTCGATGGTGAGGTTCGCGACCGTCTTGTCGAGCGGGTAGAGCGGGTTCTGGGCGTAAAATTCCGATCCCAGCAGGCCGCGCTCCTCCGCCGTCCAGGCGGCAAAGACGATCGAGCGGTCGGGGGTGGGGCCGGCCTTGAAGATACGGGCGATTTCGAACAGGCCGGCCATGCCGAGCGCGTCGTCATTGGCGCCGGCACGATAGATGCGGCCCTGCGCGTCGGGCGCGCCCTTGCCATAGGCGTCCCAATGGGCGCCATACATGACGGTTTCGTCCGGGCGCTTAGCGCCGGGGATGCGGGCGATGACATTGGCGCTCTTGACCACTTCCTGGGTGACCGGGAAGGCGGCGGAGAAGCTGGCACCCTTGAGTTCGACCGGCTTGAATTTCGCTGAGCGGGCCTGCTTGCGCAGCGCGGCCAGATCCTGACCGGCGCCGGCGAAGAGGGCCTTTGCCGCCTCGCCCTCGACCCAGCCCTGCACCTGCAGGCTGGTCAGCTTGTCGGCCGGGCGGACAAGGTCGTAATTCTCGCCGCCGGGGCTGACGACGACGTTCCAGCCATAGCCGGCGCCCGGCGTGTCATGGACGATCAGCGCGCCGATCGCGCCGTGGCGGGCGGCTTCCTCGAACTTGTAGGTCCAGCGGCCATAATAGGTCATGGTCTTGCCGCCGAACTTGCCGAACGGGTCTTCGCCCTTCGCGGCTTCAAAGTCCGGGTCGTTGATCAGGAAGACGGCGATCTTGCCTTTCAGGTCCACGCCTTTGAAATCGTCCCAGCCGCGTTCGGGAGCGGATACGCCATAGCCGACAAAGACCATCGGCGCATTGGCGACGGCGACCTTGTCCTTGGGCTGGAGGGTGGAGAGATAAACCTGCTTGCCGAAGGTCCAGGGGGTGGCGGCGCCATTTTGCGCGACCGACAGGCTTTCCGACTGGCCAAGGCGGGTGTGGAGCAGCGGCACGGTCTGCACCCACTGGCCGTCCGGGCCACCCGGCTCCAGCCCCAGCTGCTCGAAGCGGGCGACGAGATAGCCGATCGTGCGCTCTTCCCCCACGGTGCCGGGCGCGCGGCCCTCGAACAGGTCGGACGCCATGGTGCGAACCGACTGTTCCAGCTTGGCCGGATCGGTTTTCGCCGGGTCGGTCTGGGCATTGGCGGGGAAGGACAGGGTGGCAAGGCCGAGGGCCAGGAGGGGGAGGGCGTGTTTCATCCCCGTGCCTTAACCCCCGCACAGGGCGGGGGAAAGGGCCGTTTCAGAACTCGATATCCAGTTCCTCGATATCATCGGGTTCGGCGCGGGCGGCGTCGATCCATTCGCGCATCAGCGGCCAGCCGTTGATGGTGTCGCAATAGGCCGCCGACCTGGGCGAGAGTGGCACGGCATAGGTGAGGAAGCGCTGTGCCACCGGCGCGAACATGGCGTCGGCCACGGTCGGCTTTTCCCCGAACAGCCAGGGGCCGCCATAGGCGTCGAGGCATTCGGTCCAGATCGTCTCGATCCGCTCGATATCGGGCTTGGCACCCGAGAAGATCGGGAAGCGGTCATGGCGGACCTTGAGGTTCATCGGCAGGGCAGAGCGCAGATTGGCGAAGCCCGAATGAATTTCGCCCGAGACCGACCGGCAATGGGCGCGGATGATGCGTTCGGCGGGATACATGCCGACCTGGGGATAGAGTTCGTGCAGATATTCCGCGATTGCGAGCGTGTCCCAGACGCTCGCCCCTTCATGGGTGAGGCGCGGCACCAGCACCGATGGCGACAAGAGCAACAGTTCGGCGCGATTTTCCGGATCATCGATGGCGATGATCCTTTCCTCCACCTTCAGCCCGGCGAGCCGGCACAAGAGCCAGCCGCGCAGCGACCAGGAGGAATAGTTCTTGCTGGATAGAGTGAGTTCCGCGACGGCCATCCATGCTCTCCCGATACACGGTTCCCGGCCCCCAAACGCAAAATCGCAGGGGCGGTTCCCTGGCAGACATGCCGAATGTTATTTTCCATCATTCATGATGCAGTGCAACATGAAAAGCATGTATAGCGTTTAAGGGAAGAACCGAGTCGTCTCCCCCAGGTTGAACAAGGTTGTTTTGGTAATATGCGAATGCTTTACGACGGTTACCAGGCCATGGAAGACATGCTGGCCCCGGCCCGCTTCGGGGCGCAGATGGCGCTGGCGATGCGCGACCATATGGGTCCGGTCGCCGACTGGCCGATGCCGCGCCGCATGTTCGCGCTGATGGACGTGTTCCAGGGCGCGCGTATGACCCACAAGCGCCCCGCCTATGGCATTGACCGCGTCCAGACCGGCAATGCCGAGGTCGAGGTGCGCGAGGAGATCGTGCTCGACCTGCCGTTCGGCGACCTGCTGCATTTCGTGAAGGACGATGTCGAGACCGCCCAGCCCAAGGTGCTGGTGGTGGCGCCGATGTCGGGGCATTTCGCAACCCTGCTGCGCAGCACGGTGGCGACGCTGTTGCAGGACCATGACGTCTATATCACCGACTGGAAGAATGCCCGCGATGTGCCAATGGAAGCGGGGCGCTTCGGTTTCGACGAATATGTCGATTATGTGATCCAGTTCCTGCAGGATATCGGCCCCGGCGCCCATCTGGTGTCGGTGTGCCAGCCCTGCGTGCCGGCGCTGGCCGCCGTGGCGCTGATGTCCGAGGATGAGGATGCGGCGACGCCCAAGTCGATGACCCTGATGGGCGGGCCGATCGATCCGCGCGCGGCGCCGACGGTGGTCAACGAACTGGCGAACGAGAAGCCGATCGAATGGTTCGAGGAGAATCTGATCTCCACCGTGCCGTTCCGATATGCCGGGCGCGGGCGCGAGGTCTATCCCGGCTTCCTGCAACTGTCCGCCTTCATGTCGATGAACATGGAGCGACACGGGTCGCAGCATCGCGAACTGTATCAGTTGCTGGCCGACGGCAAGACGATCGAGGCCGACAAGATCAAGACTTTCTACCAGGAATATTTCGCGGTCCTCGACATGACCAAGGAATTCTACCTGGAAACGGTGGACATGGTGTTCCAGCGCATGTTGCTGGCCAAAGGGGAATTGACGGTCCATGGCCGGGCGGTGAACCCCGGCGCGATCCGCAAGACGGCGCTGCTGACGGTCGAGGGCGAAAAGGACGATGTCTGCGCGGTTGGCCAGACGTCGGCGGCCCATGGCCTTTGCACCGGTCTGCGGCCGCATCTGAAGCGCCATCATCTGCAGCCGGGCGTTGGCCATTATGGCGTCTTTTCCGGCAGCAAATGGGAAAAGCAGGTCTATCCCCAGGTGCGCAACATGATCCTGGCGATGAACTGACATCACCGGGAATGGATGTGAAAAAAGGGGCCGCTTCCTGTGGACGAAGCGGCCCCTTTTCGTTGGGTTGATCAGGCGGCTGCGCGATTGAGATAGGGCAGGCGGCTGGCGAGCGCCGGCGGCAGGCCGGTGACGATCGTGGCGCGGGCACGGTGCCAGAAGGCCGAGAGCAGCAGCAGCGTGCCGCCGATCACCAGCGCGGTGAGCGCGGCGGACAGTTCGACCGCGCCGACCTTCTGGAACAGGCTGTAGAGCGCATAGAGGACGTAGGCGAGGCTGGAGACCAGCAGTGCGCGACGGTCGATCGCCAGCGCCACCAGGCCGAAGGCGAGATAGAGCAGGATCACCAGGAAGGCCTGTCCCGCATCGACCAGCCCATGGGTGATGCCCAGCAACTGGAACAGCGAATGGGCGATCATCGGTGCGGCGGTCAGGTGCAGCCAGAAGGCGACGTCGGAGCGGCGGCTGGTGCGGCCCGGATCGCTCATGTCCCAGCGCATGGCGAGGGTGAAGATGGCAAGGCCGGCGATCAGAAGCAGGATGAAGGGCAGGGTGTGGCTGAACGGGATCAGCCACATGGCAAGGCCGCCAACGATCGCGGCCGCGCCGGCAGCACCGGCGGCGACGGTGATCGGCACCATGAAGCGGCGCCAGTGGAACCAGGCGGCGATGGCGGCGCTGAGGCCGGCGAGCGAGGCGACCAGGCCCGCGCCGTCATTCTGCGCGTCGGGGATCATCGGTCCGATCAGCAGCGCTGCGGTGAAGGCGATGCCGCCGACAAAGGCGAGCAGCAGCAGGATCGAAGGCAGCGCCATGCGCAGGCGTCGCGTGAAATATTCAGCCAGGCCCCAGGCGGTGCCAGCGACGAACAGGCCGGACACGAAGGAGGGCTGGTGCGGGGTGGTGATGCCGAGGTGAACCTCGTTTCCGAGTCCCGCGACCGCGACCAGCAGGATCACCGAGGCGATGGCGACGAAAATATCGTTGAAGCCGGTCAGCAGGCGAAAATGTTCCTCGTCCACCGAACTGGCGCGTAGCCGGGCGACATGGTCGCGCAGCGCCTGGGCGCTGGCGGGCGTCAGCGCGCCGGCCGCTACGGCATCTTGCAGATCGCTCTCGCTATACATTCTGGGGCACTCCTTGTCGGGCCTGGATCGGGATCATAGCATCACTGTATTGCTTGAGCAATACGGTTGATTTTGGCCTTTTTCCGGGCGCGGAGCGATGATAGCGCGGTTCGGACAGATAAAGGAGAGACCCCGATCATGACCCTGCCGGCTTCGCTTCAAGGCCGTTTGTCCCTGCCGCTGATCGGGTCGCCGATGTTCATCATCTCGCAGCCGGAACTGGTGATCGCTCAGTGCCGTGCCGGCATCGTCGGCGCCTTTCCATCGCTCAATGCGCGCCCGTCCGGCACGTTCGAGGCCTGGTTGCGGCAACTGGGTGCGGAACTGACCGATCAGGATGCGCCCTTTGCCGTCAATCTGATCGTCCACCGCACCAATGCGCGGCTGGAAGAGGATCTGGCGCTGTGCGTCAAATATAAGGTGCCGATCGTCATCACCTCGCTGGGCGCGCAGGAGAAGGTGAATGAGGCGATCCACAGCTATGGCGGCATCGTGCTGCACGACGTCATCAACAATGTCTTTGCCAGGAAGGCGATCGAAAAGGGCGCCGATGGCCTGATCGCGGTGGCGGCGGGCGCGGGCGGGCATGCCGGCACGCTGTCGCCCTTTGCCCTGGTCCAGGAAATCCGCGAATGGTTCGACGGGCCGCTGGCGCTGTCGGGCGCGATCGCGACCGGTCGGTCGATCGCGGCGGCGCGGATGATGGGCGCGGACCTTGGCTATATGGGGTCGCCCTTCATCGCCACGACCGAGGCGAACGCGCTCGACGCCTACAAGGACATGATCGTCGATAGCGCATCGGCCGACATCGTCTATTCCGACGTCTTCACCGGGGTGCTGGGCAATTATCTGCGCCCCAGCATCGTCGCGTCGGGGCTGGACCCGGACAAGCTGCCCAAGGCGGCCGACATGGATTTCGCCAGCCTGGCCGGCGACAAGAAGGCGTGGCGCGACGTGTGGGGCGCGGGCCAGGGCATTGGCGCGATCAAGGCGGTGCAGCCGGCGGGCGCCTTCATCGCCCAGCTGAAGGCGGAATATCAGGCGGCGGTTTCAGGCTTCATTGCCTGAGGGCTTGTCTGGGCATGCGCTTCCGGCGCATCCGCACCCCCACCCGACCGCCCAGACATGGTATCCTGATGGGCGGTCGGGTGGGGGTGCGGGCTGGTGCCGCATCGAAAATGCGCTCTTGCGCGTTTTCCAAACAGGCCCTGAGGCCGTACCTCATTCCGCCAGGAAGACGCGCAGTTCCTTGACGAACATCTCGAACTGGTCGTGATGCAGCCAGTGGCCGGCATGGGGAAATTCCACCAGCCGGGCCTGCTGGAAATGGGCGATGCGGCCATCCTTGACCGGGTTTGACGCCCAACTGTCGAGGCCGAGGCACAGCAGCGTCGGGCAGGTGATGCGGCGCCAGAAGTCGGGCAGATTTTCGTCTGTGCCGGCCTGGGGGGCGGCGCCGTGCAGATAGGGATCGAACTTCCAGCTATAGCTGCCATCCTCGTTGCGGTTCACGCCGTGGAGGGTGAGGTGCAGCGCCTGTTCGACCGACAGATGGTCGTTGCGTTCGCGCATGCGGGCGACTGCGGCCTCGATCGTGGCATAATGGCGCGGCGAGCGGCGGGCATTGGTGCGACGGGTGTCGATCCAGCCCTTCCATGTCTCTTCGGTACTGCGTTTTGCCTGTTCGGCGATGCGGTCGGGCGACAGGCCCAGCCCCTCGATCGCGACCACGCGCGCGACGCTTTCGGGGTATAGGCCGGTATAACGCAGGCTGATCGATCCGCCCAGCGAATGGCCGACGATGGTGACCGGCCGGCGATCGAGCAATTCGACCAGCTGGGCCAGGTCATAGACATAATTGGCCATCATGTAGGAGCCGTCCGACGACCAGCCGCTGTCGCCATGACCACGCAGGTCGGGGCAGATGACATGATAGTCGCGGGCGAGCGAACGCGCGGTCCAGTCCCAGCTGCGTGCATGGTCGAAACCGCCATGGACCAGGATCAGCGGCGGCGCCGACGGATTGCCCCAGTCGAGATAGTGAAGCCGCGTCCGCAGGGATGTGAAGAAATGCGATGTCGGCGTCGGATGCGTGGCTTTGTTCATGCGATCCTGTGGAGTTGCTGGCGGTCAGGATGCAATCGCCATCGGCCATGCGCATGACGATGGCAAGACATAAGGCCAAGAAAATATGTGAAATTCTGTCACATATTGTCGGGGATGACTTCAGGGATGGCTATCGGTGCCGATGGGAACCAGTCGGCGGAGAGCGCTGTCGTGGCGGATGCGGTGGACCATCATCGCCAGTTCCGCCTGGCGGAAAGGCTTGTCGAGGCGCAGGCGACGGCTGGCATCGGCGGGCAGTTCGGCATAGCCGGTGATGATGAGCACGGGCAGGTCGGGATAGGCCTGCTCGATCGCGTCGGCCAGTTGCGCGCCGGTCATGCCGGGCATGGCATGATCGGTGACGACCAGATCGATGCGACCCTGCTCCAGCATGTGCAGCGCTTCCCGTCCCGATCCGGCCTGGAACACGGTATGGCCCATCGTTTCCAGCATGCCGGCGGTATTGGTCAGCACCAGATCATCATCATCGACCGCCAGGATGACCAGCGGTTCGGTTTCCAGCTCGTCCGGTTCGCACGGGACGGCCGCCCGCTCGTTGCTGGCGTCGGTCAGGGCGACGGGTAGCCAGATGGACACGCTGGTCCCCTTGCCGGGCTGGCTGGCGATGGTCATCGCGCCGCCGCATTGCTGGGTGAAGCCGTGGATCATCGACAGGCCAAGGCCGGTGCCCTTGCCCACCCCCTTGGTGGTGAAGAAGGGTTCGCGGGCACGGGCCAGCGTCGCCTCATCCATGCCTTCGCCTTCGTCCGTGACCGTAAGGCGGATGAAGCTGCCCGCTGCGAGATCGGGCTGGTCGCCCAGCGCCAGCGTAATCTCGCTGCCCTCGATCAACAGGCGGCCCCCGTCGGGCATGGCGTCGCGCGCATTGACCGCCAGATTGATCAGCGCCAGTTCCAGTTGGGCCGGGTCGGCATGGGCCGGGCGCAGCGACAGCGGGAAGCGCGTCTCGATCGCGACGCTGCTGCCGATGGTGGTCTTGAGCAGATCGGCCATGCCATGTATCAGGCCGATGCAGTCGACCTGTTCCAGCTTGAGTTCCTGCTTGCGGGCAAAGGCGAGCATCCGCTGGGTCAGGGTGGCGCCGCGATCGGCGGCGGACATGGCATTGTCAAGATAGCGGCTGATATCAGCACCGGCCGCAAGACGCTGCCGCGCGAGATCGAGGCTACCGACGATCACGGCCAGAAGATTGTTGAAATCATGGGCGACACCGCCGGTCAGCTTGCCGATGGCGTCCATTTTCTGGCTCTGGAAGATCGCCTCGCGCGCCTGCTCCAGCGCCTGGGCCGCCTGACGCCGTTCGGTAAGATCGCGGGTGATCTTGGCGAAGCCCAGCAGTTCGCCGGCCGGATCGCGGATCGGATCGATCACGACGCTGGCCCAGAAACGGGTGCCATCCTTGCGGATGCGCCAGCCCTCCGCCTCGAACCGGCCTTCGCGTTGGGCGGTATCGAGCGCACGGGAGGGGAGGCCGGCCATGCGGTCTTCCTCCGAATAGAAGCGGGCGAAATTCTGGCCCATAATCTCTTCGGCGCTATAGCCCTTGAACCGTTCGGCACCGCTATTCCAGCTGGTGATCGTGCCGACCGGATCGATCATGTAGATGGCATAGTCGGTGACGCTCTGCACCAGCAGGCGGAAGCGTTCCTCGCTGCGGCGCAGTTCCTCCTGCGCGGCGCGGCGTTCGGTCAGGTCGCGGGTGACTTTGGCAAAGCCGAGCAGATGGCCGGCGGGGTCGCGGATCGGATCGATCACCACATTGGCCCAGAAGCGGGTGCCATCCTTGCGCAGGCGCCACCCTTCCGCCTCGAACCGCCCTTCGACCTCGGCGGTGCGCAGTACGGCGGCGGGCACATGGGCGGCGCGGTCCTCCTCCGTATAGAAAGCGGAAAAGTGCTGGCCGATAATCTCGTCGGCGCTGTACCCCTTGATGCGCTGCGCCCCGCTATTCCAGCTGACGACGAAGCCGGCCGGATCGAGCATGAAGATCGCATAGTCGGTGACGCTCTGGACCAGCAATTCGAACCGGTTGACCGGCTGGCCTGTCTCTGTCGTCCCCATTTCCGCCCCTGACATTTTCGATCCTGTATCTTTGCCTATGGCAAACGCGGCACGATGCAATCTGTTCCGCCATATGGGACGGGATCGCAACGGCTTGACTTCATGGGGCAGGCCCCGCACGACGCTGCTTCAATCAGAGAGGATCACATGGCAAGCGACGCGACTATCACCGTCATCGGCGAGGCAATGCTGGAACTGAGCCGGGGCAGCGGCGATGGCTGGAACCTGCGCTATGGTGGCGATGTCATCAACACCGCGATCCACCTGGCGCGGGCCGGGGACAAGGTGCGCTTTGCCAGCGCGATCGGCGCCGATCCAATGAGCGAGGATTTGCGCAAGGCTTGGGAAGCGGAAGGCGTCGATACCGGCCTGCTGATCGGCACACCCGGCCGGACCACCGGCCTCTATGCGATCGAGACGGATGAGACCGGCGAGCGCAGCTTCCATTATTGGCGCGGCGAGGCCGCGGCGCGGGCGATGTTCGACCTGCCCGAAAGCGGCGCGATGGTTGATGCCGCCGCCCAGTCGGACCTGCTCTATTTTTCGCTGATCACGCTTGCGATCCTGCCCGATGCCGGCCGCGAGGCGTTGCTGGCGCTGTGCGAACGGGTGAAGGCACGGGGCGGCCGGATCGCCTTCGACGGCAATTACCGGCCGCGCCTGTGGAGCGACGCCGCGACCGCGCGGGCGTGGCGCGACCGGGCGATCGCGCTGTGCGACATCGGGTTGCCGACTCTGGCGGACGAGGTCGAAATGGGCGAGGCGGATGATGCCGCCGACGCCGCGGCCCGCTGGGGCGCGGGTGATGGGCGCGAGATCGTGGTCAAGCTGGGCGCCGAAGGCTGTCTGGTCGGTGGCGCGCTCGTGCCGCCGCCGGCGCGGGTCGATGTCGTGGATTCGAGCGGCGCGGGCGATGCCTTTAACGGCGGCTATCTGCATGCGCGGCTGGCCGGCGCGGAGCCGGCAGAGGCGGCATTGGCCGGGCACCGTCTGGCCGGCTGGAATATCGGTCGGCGCGGTGCGATCCCGGCGCGCGACGCCGATGCGCCCTATGGCCAGAAGGTGCCGGCCTGAGCCGGGAGCGATCGCACGGGGCGTGGCCTGTGGTCCCGCCCTGTGCTAGCGCGCTGACATGACGATCGGGGATGCCGCATCGGCGGGCGGGCGCGACGAAGGATCGGGCCGCCGCCGCCAGATATTGGAAATCGCCGCGCAGCTTTTTGCGCGCAAGGGCTATCGCGGCACGTCGATGCGCGACATTGGCGAGCAGGCCGGGGTGCTGGGCGGATCGCTCTACCACCATATTAAGTCGAAGGACGCGCTGTTCGTCGAACTGCATAATGGCGCGCTGGATGCGGCCGAGGCGCGGATCGCGGCGGCGGTCGCGACGCAGGCCGATCCCTGGGCGCGGCTGGAGGCGGCTTGCGCCAGCCTGCTGGATATTCAGTTGGCGGCGGATTCGCTGACCATGCCGATGATGAATGATTTTCGCGCGGTGCCGGATGGCGTGCGCGACCAGCTTGTGGCGCGCCGCGACCGGTTCGAGCAATTGTTCCGGGATCTGGTGGCGGCGCTGCCGCTGCCGGCCGACATCGACCGTTCGCTCTATCGCACGTTGCTGCTCAGCCAGCTCAATTCTGCGGCCGACTGGTATCGTGATGGCCGGCTGACGCGGCCGCAGATCGCCGCGCAGATCGTCGCCATTTTTCGCCACGATCGGTTATAGTCTGGGCGTCAACGGTGTGCGTCGCAGCGGCAAGGATGCCGTGCGCGTTTGACTGTAACAGATGTTTGGTATAGCTGATCCGCAGCAAATTTGGAGAGGTTCGATGTACAGCTATGTTCCGCCGATCGACGATTATCGCTTCCTGCTGAGCGAGGTGCTGGGCTTCGACCAGGCGATGGCGGAGCTGAACAAGGATGTCGACGCCGACCTGGCCGTGACCGTGCTGGACGAGGCCGGGCGCATGTGCGCCGAGCGCCTGGCGCCGCTCAACCGCGAAGGCGACGAGCATGGCAGCCAGTTGATCGACGGCGCGGTGCGGACGCCGCCCGGCTTTGCCCAGGCCTATCGCGACTTTGCCGATGCCGGCTGGGCGGCGCTGTCGGCCGATCCCGACCATGGCGGGCAGGGGCTGCCCTTCATCCTGCAGCTGTGGCTGGACGAGATGCTGTCGGCCGCGAACCTGTCCTTTGGCCTGTTCCCCGGCCTGACCCGTGGCGCTTGCGAGGCGATCGCCGCCCATGCCAGCGAGGAACTTAAGGCGACCTATTTGTCGCGCATGGTGAGCGGCGAATGGACCGGCGCGATGGCGTTGACCGAAAGCAGTGCGGGCACCGACCTTGCCCTGCTGAAGACCAAGGCCGAGCCGCAAGGCGATGGCCGCTATGCGGTGACCGGCACGAAGATCTTCATCTCGTCGGGCGACCATGATTTCGGCGGTAATATCGTCCATCTGGTGCTCGCGCGCCTGCCCGATGCGCCGGCGGGGGTGAAGGGGATCAGCCTGTTCCTGGTGCCCAAATTCCTGCCCGGCGCGGACGGTGCCTTCGACCAGCGCAACAGCATGTCGGTCGGCGCGCTGGAGAAGAAGATGGGCATCCATGCCCAGCCGACCTGCGTCATGAATTATGACGGCGCGACCGGCTGGCTGGTGGGTGAGGCGCATCGCGGCCTGGCCGCCATGTTCACGATGATGAATGCCGAGCGGTTGATGGTCGGCATCCAAGGGCTTGGCATTGCCGGCGCTGCCTATCAGCAGGCGGCGGGCTATGCCAAGGAACGGCTGCAGGGTCGCAGTGCGGACAATCAGCGCGCGCCGGTGGCGATCATCGAACATGCCGATGTTCGCCGGATGCTGCTCAATATCCGCAGTTTCGTGGAGGCCGGGCGCGCGCTGGCGGGCTGGACCGCGCTGCAGCATGACCGATCGCAGCACCACGCCGACGCCGGCGAGCGCGCCAGGTCCGACGCGCTGGTGGCGCTGCTGACGCCGGTGGTGAAGGCATCCTTCACCGATTTCGGGTTCGAAAGCGCGGTGCAGGCGCAGCAGGTCTTTGGCGGCCATGGCTACATCCGCGAATGGGGCATGGAACAATATGTGCGCGATGCGCGCATCGCCCAGATTTATGAAGGCACCAATGGCGTGCAGGCGGCAGACCTGGTCGGGCGCAAGCTGCCGATGGCGGGCGGCGCGGTGGTCGAAGGCTATTTCGCCCTGATCGCGGCCGATGTGGAAGCAGCCGGTGGGAGCGTGATCGCGCGCAGCACCTGCACGGCGCTCGACGCGCTGCGCACGGCGACGGCGGCCCTGCAGGGCGCGGACATGGATGCAGCCGGCGCGGCGGCTGTCGATTATCTGCGCCTGTTCGCGCTGGTGTCGATGGGCTGGATGTGGACCCGGATGGCGCAGGCGGCCGCGCAGGGCAACAGCCCGCTGCATCAGGCGAAGCTGAAGCTGGCCGACTATTTCGCGCTGCGCGTTTTGCCGCAGGCGCAGGGCCTCGCCGCCACGATCGCCGCCGGTGAAGCGTCGATCATGGCGTTGGAGATCGACGCCTTCTAATCGCGCACCATCAACACGTCGCAGGGCGCGCCTTCGAGCAATTCGGAGGCGCGGCTGCCGATCAGTGCATGGACGAAGCCGCTGCGACCATGGGCGCCCAGCACCAGCAGGTCGATATCGCGTTGTGCGATCAGGGTCGGCAGCACCTCGCCGGCGCGACCCTCGATCAGTTCGACCTGGAACGGGCGGGCTTGGCCGGCCAGTTCCGGACGAGCGGCAAATTCGGCGCTTTCCCGTTCCGCTTCCGACCGGGCGAAGGCCAAGGTCTGGTCGGGATCGAGGCGGGAGGGGAAGCCGCCATCATAGACATGGACCAGATCGAGCCGCGCCTTGGGAAACAGCATCGCGGTCATCTGCACGGCATGGAGCGAGCAGTCGGAAAAGTCGGTGGCGATCAGGATGCGCCGATAGGGATGGCGCGGCCGTTCCTTGACCACCAGCACCGGCACGGGCGAACGCCGGACCAGATAATCGACCGCCGTGCCCAGGATGAAGTCGCCGACATGATTGTGGCGGGCCGGGCCGACGACGATCACCGCGCTGCCCCGCTCCTTGCCCAGTTCCGCGATGGTTTCGGGCGCGCGGCCCTGGATCAGCACCGGTTCGACCGGCGCGGCGACGCCCTCGGTCAGCTTGGCGATGACCCGTTTGGCGCGATCGGAGGCGCGGGCGACATGGGCGGCATCGCCCTTGTCCAGCGCATGGGCGACGAGCAGCGTGCCGCCCAGATCGGTCGCCAGTTCGACGGCCCGGTCAAAGGCCCGGTCGCTGCGGGCGGTCAGATCGGTGGCGATGAGGATGGTTGGCGGCACGAACATCTCCCTGTCTGGTCAGGTGGTAGCTAAGCGCCCGTTTGAGAAAGCCGGTTCCAGCCCGCGCCCCCGCCCAACCACCCGACAGGATGACACTGGATCGGGTGGTTGGGCGGGGGCGCGGGCTGGAACCGTACTGGAAATCGCCCTTTCGCGATTTTTCAAACAGGCTCTAAGCGCTTGCAAGACAAAGCCTATCATCCTCACGCCGCGCTTGCCACTCCGGGTAGACCCTGGCCCGGCAGGGGGGCGATTGCAGACACCGGCACCTGTCGGTCGGTCAGCGTGAGTGGCGCGGGGCGGTGCGAAATCAGGATCAGGCCGGTGCCGGTCCGGTCGAGCCAGATGCGCAGCCGGCTGATCAGAAGCGCCTCGGTCGCGGCGTCCAGCCCCTCGGTCGGCTCGTCCAGCAACAGCCAGGGACGACCGGTCAGCAGCGCGCGTGCCAGCGACAGCCGCTTGCGTTCGCCGCCTGACAAGGTGCCGCCGGCTTCACCCAGCCGATAGTCGATGCCACCGGGCAGGCTGGCGATGCGCTGGTCGAGACAGGCGACATGCAGCGCATCGGCCATATCGGCCGCATCGATGCCGGGCCGGGCGATGCGCAGATTGTCGGCGATGCTGCCGGCCAGCATCGGCGCGTCCTGGGGCGAGAGGGCGAACTGGTCGCGCAGCGCCGGCCCGGAGCAGGCTGCCAGCGGATGGCCGCCAAGCGCGACATCGGCCGTAACCGGACGCAGCCCGGCCAGACCCTCCGCAAGCAGGCTCTTGCCCGAACCGGAGCGGCCAGTGGCGGCGACCCGCGCACCGGGGCGCAACTCGATGCCGCCCAAACGGATGACTTGGGCTGTCGCGGCGGATGGCGCAGGCGCATCGTCCAGCGGCAGTGCATCAAGCGCGGCCAGCCGGGCAAGGCCGGCATCGACGCTGGCCTGGCGGAAGGCGGTGCGCGACAGCCCGGCCATCGCCTCCACCGCGCCGGCGCTGGCCAGCAAGGCAAGCGCGACCAGCGGCGCGGGGGCATCGGCGCCGAGCAGCACCAGCATGACCGCCAGCGCGCTATAGGCCGCGAGCAGGGCGGCCTGCACGCCTTCGCCGATGAACAGGCGGGCGCGGGCCCGGTCGAGTCGGTGCGTGAGGGGTGCCAATTCGGCCATCACGCGATCCCCCAGTCCATAGGCCGCGATTTCCGCGCGGGCGCTCGCCAGTTCGACATAGCGCGCGCGCATTGCGCCGAGCGCATCGGCGGCCTGCTGTGCGGGGCCTTCGGTCAGGCGGCAGGCAAGGATGCGCAGCAAGAGCGGCAGGGCGGCGAGCATGACCGCCAGCAGCAGGGCCGACAGCCAGCCGCCGCTCGCCGCCAGCATCACGCCGGCCAGCGCCGCCATCAATCCGGCGATCCGGCTGGGGCGGCGCACCACCAGATCCTCCAGCGCGTCGATGTCGCCGGTCAGCCGCGCGGCGGCGTCGCCGCTGGACAAGGGCAGGGCGGTGCGGCTGTCCTGAGCGGCGAGGCGCGCGAACAGGCTGGCGCGCAGGCCGCCCATGGCTTCGAGCGCGGCGCGGTGCGACCAGAGCCGCTCGCCATAGCGCGAGACTGTGCGCAATATGGCGAGCAGCCGGATCGCGGCGCTGGGCACCAGATAGTTGAACGCCTGCACGGCGACCGTGCCGGCCGCTCCGGCCATGGCGGCGGCAGTCAGGAACCAGCCGGCCAGCGCCAGCAACGCAATGCCGGCCAGCGCCGCAATGACGGCGCACAGCGTCGCGCGGCGCAGCAGCATCGCGGAGCCTGTCGCCTTGTCGAGCGCGATCCGGATCGGGTTCACAGCATCACCTCCAGACGGGCGGCGGCGGTCAGGCGATGATCGTGGGTGGCGACCAGGATCGCCCGCTCGGCCGACAAGGCGACCAGCAGGGCGATGATGTCGGCGGCGCTCTCCGCATCCAGATCGGCGGTGGGTTCGTCGCAGAGCAGAACGGGCCGTTCGGACAGGATGGCGCGGGCGAGGCCGATGCGCCGCCGTTCGCCGCCCGACAGGCCCGCCCCCTGATGATCGATGGCAAGGTCCAGCCCTTCGGGCCGCGCGGCCAGCATCGGCGTCAAGCCGACACGCGCGGCAACCTGCGCGATCTCCGCTCGGTCGGCATCGGGGCGGGCGAGGGCGATATTGTCGGCCAGGCTGCCGGGCAGCAGCAGCGGCCGCTGGGCCGCCCAGGCGATGCGCGCGGGATCTACCGGAGAGAGTTCGCCCGAGGCCGGGTCAATCTGTCCGGCGATCGCGGCGAGCATGCTGGTCTTGCCGCTGCCGGTCGGGCCGGTGAGGGCGATCAGGTCATGCGGCTTGAGCATCAGGCTGACCGGACCGATTCCAGAGCCGATGCCGATCCGCAAATCCTTGAGATGAAGGCCATCGAACGGCGCGCTGGCCGGATGCAGCGCGGCCTCCACGTCCGGCAGGGCGGCAGCGATTGCCTTGTCCGCCGCTTCGCCCATCTGCTTGTCATGATAGGCCGCGGCCAAGCGGCGCATCGGCAGGTAGAATTCCGGCGCCAGCGCCAACGCGAACAGCGCGGCGCGCAGCTCCAGTGTTTCGGGGGCGGGGAAGGGTAGCAGGCCAAGCAGCGCAAAACCGCAATAGACCGCGACCAGCGCCACCGAGAGCGCCGCGAAAAATTCCAGCACGGCCCCCGACAGGAAGGCGACGCGCAGCACCGCGCCGGTGCGGGTCGCTGCCTCCTGCGCGGCGCCCGCCACTTGTCGGCTGATCCGCACCTGCGCGCCATGATGACGGATCAGCGGCAGCGCGCGCAGCCGGTCGACGAACAGGCCCGACAATTCGGCCAAGGCCGCCAGTTGCCGCTCCGCCGCCGCCCGCGCCGCCGTGCCCGCCAGCACCATGCCGAAGGCGAAGGGGAGCAAGGTTGCCAGCATGATCGCGGCGCAAACCCAGCTTGCGGTCGCGACGATGGCGGCGACCAGCAGCGGCCCCAGCGCCGCCGCCTTGCGGATCGGCAGGAAGCGGGCGCCATGCGCCTCGATCGCGGCGAGATGGTCGATCGCCAGCGTGGCATTCTCGCCCGCCAGCAACGGACGGGCCAGCCGTCCGCCCAGCAGCCGGGGCAGCAGCGTCGATCGCCGCGCGGCGACGATGCGCTGGGCCGACCGGATCGCCTGGACATGGGCCAGCATCAGCCCGGCCGCACGCACCAGCCCGCCGGCCAAGAGCAGCAGCGGCGACCGCCAGCCGATCGCGACGCCATCGGCCAGCGCACTGACACCCTGCGCCAGTCCCGCCGCGAAAAGAGCGGCGCCGATGATGTCGATGACCCAACCCATGCCTGCGGTTTTCCCTAGCTAGACCTTGCGTCCCATTCATTTAGGTTTGGCGGCAGAATATAATTTGATCTGTCTCAATGATGTAGCGCCGTCACGTCCATATTTCGCCAGCCAACTTGGTTCAGGGAAGAAAGGGGGTCGCGATGATAAGCATGGCCGTCGTTGAATTATCCAGGCTGCAATTCGCTCTCACAGCTTTATACCATTTCCTGTTCGTGCCCCTGACACTGGGCCTTTCCTTCATGCTCGTCATCATGGAAAGCGTCTATGTCATGACGGACCGGCCGATCTGGCGGGATATCACCCGCTTCTGGGGCAAGCTGTTCGGGATCAACTTCGTCCTTGGCGTGGCCACCGGCCTCACCATGGAGTTCGAATTCGGCACCAACTGGGCCTATTATTCTCACTATGTCGGCGACATTTTCGGCGCGCCGCTGGCGATCGAGGGCCTGATGGCCTTCTTCCTGGAGGCGACCTTCGTCGGCCTCATGTTCTTCGGCTGGGATCGCCTGTCGAAGCGCGGCCATCTGCTCACCACCTTCATGGTGGCGCTGGGGTCGAACCTGTCGGCGCTGTGGATATTGGTCGCCAATGGCTGGATGCAGCATCCCACCGGCGCGACCTTCAACCCGCAGACGATGCGGATGGAAGTGACCGACTTCATGGCGGTGATCTTCAATCCGGTCGCCCAGGCGAAGTTCGTCCACACCGTCAGCGCCGGCTATGTCTGTGCCAGCGTCTTCGTGCTGGGCGTGTCGGCCTTTTATCTGCTCAAGGGCAAGCATGTCGCCATCGCCAAGCGCTCCTTCACCGTCGCGGCCGCCTTTGGCCTTGCCGCGTCGCTGTCGGTCGTCGTGCTGGGTGACGAAAGCGGCTATGCGCTGACCGAGAACCAGAAGATGAAGCTCGCCGCGATCGAGGGCATGTGGCAGACCGAGCCTGCACCGGCCGGCCTGACCCTGTTCGGCCTGCCGTCCAACAGCGGGCGCGAGACCACGCATGAGATCAAGATACCCTATGTGCTGGGCCTCATCTCCACCCGCAGCCTGACCGGCGAAGTCACCGGCATCAACCAGCTGGTCGACACCGCCAAGGTGCGGATCGCCGCCGGCATCATCGCCTATGATGCGGTCGAGACACTGAAGGTCGATCGCAACGACCTGGTCGCGCGGGAAGCGTTCGAGCGCAACAAGGCGGATCTGGGCTATGCCCTGCTGCTGAAGCGCTTCATCGCCGATCCGCGCCAGGCCGATGCCGCGACGATCGAGAAGGCGGCCTGGAGTACCGTGCCCAATGTGCCGGCGATCTTCTGGATGTTCCGCATCATGGCGGGGCTGGGCTTTGCCTTCATCGCCTTCTTCGCGACCGCCTTTGCCTTCTCGTCGATGCGGCGGTTCGATGCGCGCTGGTTCCTGAAACTGGCCCTGTTCATGATGCCGATGCCCTGGATCGCGATCGAGGTCGGCTGGGCGGTGGCGGAAATCGGGCGCCAGCCCTGGGCGGTGGACGGCGTGCTGCCGACCTTCCTCGCCGCCTCCAGCCTGACGGTGCCGCAATTGTGGACCACCATCATCGGCTTCACCCTGCTCTACGGTATCCTGGCGGTGATCGAGGTGAAGCTGATGCTCGCCACCATCGCCAAGGGGCCGGAACGCTATGTCCCCTGGCGGCCTGACAGCCCCGCCGAGCCGGCGCCCGATTTCCGCGCCGTGCCCGCCGAATGACGCCCGCCAACCGGAGTTAGGACAATGACCATTCCGCTCGATTATGAAACGCTGCGCGTCATCTGGTGGCTGCTGCTGGGCGTGCTGCTGATCGGCTTCGCCCTTACCGACGGCTTTGACCTGGGATCGGCGGCCTTGCTGCCCTTTGCCGGCCGGACCGACGAGGAACGGCGCATGATCATCAACAGCGTTGGCGCCACCTGGGAAGGGAACCAGGTCTGGTTCATCCTGGGCGGCGGCGCCATCTTTGCCGCCTGGCCCTTCGTCTATGCCGTCAGCTTTTCCGGCTTCTATCTCGCCATGTTCCTGGTGCTGTCGGCGCTGATTCTGCGACCCGTCGGCTTCAAATATCGCTCGAAGAAACCGGACGCTCGCTGGCGTGCCGGCTGGGACTGGGCGCTGTTCGTCGGCGGCCTGGTGCCCGCGCTCGTCTTTGGCGTCGCGGTCGGCAATGTGCTGGTCGGTGCGCCCTTCCGCCTCGATGGCGATCTGCGCATGTTCTATGAAGGATCGCTGCTGGGCCTGTTCACGCCCTTCACCCTGCTGACCGGCCTGCTGTCGGTCGCGATGCTGGTGCTGCATGGCGCCGGCTGGCTCAGCCTCAAGACGCAGGGGCCGGTGCTGCAGCGCGTGCGCCTCTATGGTCAGGGCGCAGCGATCCTGTCGATCCTGCTGTTCGCCATCGGCGGGCTGTTCGTCGCCTGGAGCGGTATGGGCTATCGCGTCGATGGCGTGATCGATCCCAATGGCCCGTCCAACCCGCATCTGGGCGGCGCGGTCGCGGCGGCGGGCGCCTGGCTCGACAATTATGCGGCGCATCCCTGGATGCTGCTGGCGCCGATCCTGGGCTTTGCGGGGCCGGTGCTGGCACTGCTGGGCATTCGTGGCCGGCGCGACACGTTGGTCTTTGCCGGCTCGTCGATCGCCAATGTCGGCATCATCAGCACCGTCGGCCTGTCGATGTTCCCCTTCATCCTGCCCAGCTCGATCGATCCGGGGTCCAGCCTGACCGCATGGAATGCCTCGTCCAGCCACGGCACCTTGTTCACCATGCTGATCTGCACCGTCATCTTCCTGCCGATCGTGCTGGCCTACACGGCCTGGGCCTATAAGGTGATGTTCGGCCGGGTGACCGACCGCGAAATCCGCCTCAACCCCGACTTTTACTAAGGATCCGACCTATGTGGTATTTTGCCTGGATATTGGGCGTCGGCCTGGCCGTCGGCTTCGGCATCCTCAATGGCGTCTGGCACGAGTTTCATTCGGAACCCGGCGAATATTGAGCTGACAGATAGCGCCCCGGCGGTTTGACACAGCCGGGGCGTCGCGCCACCCCATCGCGGCCAGAAGAACGCAGGGGAAGGGCATGGACGGAGAGGCCGCAACCGCCCGCATCGCGCGCCGCCATGCCCAGATATTGGGCGATGCGCCCCGCATCGAAGCGCTGAGCATCGACGAATATAGCGCCGATCTCGACCCGCTGATCCGGCAGATGATCGCCATCAACCAGAGCATCGACGCGCGCGAGGCGGACCTGCTGACCGACGTAACCGAAGCCCAGGCGCAGGGGCAGGGCGACATGTCCGTTGTGTTGGCGCGTCTGCCCGAAATCATTCGCACCATGATGCGCCATCCCGCGCTGTTCGCCCGCCAGACCGATGTTGGCGTCACGCTGCTGACGCAGGGCAAGCTTTCTGCGCGCGATCGGGAAATGGCGATCCTGCGCGTCGCCTGGCTCTGTCAGGCGCCCTATGAATGGGGCGAGCATGTGATGATCGCGCGCCATGCCGGCATCGGTCGGGACGAGGTGGAGCGGATCGTGACCGGTTCGGCCGATCCGGGTTGGAACGACCATGACCGGGCGATCCTGCGCGCCGTCGAGGAACTGCATGGCGACGCCATGATCGCCGACGCAACCTGGGCCGTGCTGGCTGCGCGTCTGGACGAGGCGCAACTGATCGAACTGACGGTCCTGATCGGCCAATATCAGGCCGTGGCCTATTATCAGAACAGCCTCAAGCTGCGCCTGCACGGCGGCAACAAGGGGCTGTCCGCCCGATAAGCCCGGCCGTCAGATCGGTTCAGTTGGCCGGTTCAGCCGATCCGTTCACTCGGCATGTTTCGGGGCGGGACTGTCCACCCTGACGAAGCCGTGCGGGGTCTGGACCCACTGGCCGGCCTTCTTGCTGGTCGGCGTGAAGGCGACGCGGGCTTGGGGGCTGCTAGCGCTACGAATTGGCTTCATGGCTGGATACTCCCTGTTCCTTTTCATTCTATCCAAAATCACGCTGAACGAACCTCGGGAATAGTACGGGGATCGTCTATTTTCGGGATATTTTGTCGGATTGGATATTATTGCGGCCTTGAAATGCAAATTCACAAGTGCCCCTTTTGTTCCTAAGGAAAATCGCAAAATTCGCATGGTTTGGGTGCATCGCCGCTGTGATTGGTTTGTCCAAATTGGTCATGCCAACTTGTGGGCGTGCAGGCGCCGGGTTAGCCTCCCGCAAAATCGAGGGAGGATGCCGTGACGAAGGGCCGCATGTTGATGGTAGGCAGTCTTCCCCTGCTGGCGATGACGGGCGTGATGCTGGGCGCTGCCACGCCTCCCGCCGACCCCGGTCGCTTTGCTCAGGTCGCGAAGGTCGATGACCAGTATCAGGCCTATAATGTCGAGATGGTGGAGGTGGTTGGCGGTCGCTTCTGGGCGCCCTATCCCAAGCCGGGCGAGGCGCCGCCCCAGCCGGCGGCCGGCGGCAGCGGCGGCGTCGACATCGCCGCCGTCATGTTCCGCAAGCGCGAGCCGATCGACCTGACCGGTGACACGCGGCTGCGCAATCTCGCCCGCGCGCTGGGGCCGACCTATGTGCGCGTGAGTGGCGGCTGGGCCAATGCCGTCTATTTCCATGACAGCGATACGCCGCCGCCCGCCACGCCGCCCAAGGGCTATCAGAGCGTCCTGACCCGTGCCCAATGGGCCGGCGTCGTCGACTTCGTGAAGACCGTCGGCGGCAAGCTGGTCGTATCCTTCCCCGTGAGCGACGGCGCGCGCGACGCGTCGGGCGTGTGGGATCCCGATCAGGCGCGCCGCCTCAACGCCTATACCGAGAAGCTAGGCGGCCATATCTACGCCGCCGAACTCATCAACGAACCCAATGCGGGATCTATGGTCGGCCTGCCCAAGCGCTATGACGCGGCCGCCTTCGCCCGCGACATGGCCGTCTTTCGCGCCTTCCGCGATGCCGATGCGCCGCAGATGAAGATCGTCGGGCCGGGCAGCACGGGCGAGGCCGGCTTCGTCATCATGCCGCGCAATATCGGCGTGGTGCCGACCGACGCACTGATGAGCGCCGAGCCGCGCCCCAGGGTCGATATCTTCTCCTATCATTTCTACGGCACCGTCTCGAAACGCTGCGCCGCGATGGACAAGAGCGCGGGGATCAGCCCGGACCGGGCACTGGACGAGGATTGGCTGGCGCGCGCCGACAGCACGGCGACCTATTACAAGGAACGGCAGCAGCGTTTCGCGCCCGGCACCGATATCTGGATCACCGAAACGGCGCAGGCGGCCTGCGGCGGCGACGCCTGGGCAGCGACCTGGCGCGACAGTTTCCGCTATGTCGATCAGTTGGGGCGGCAGGCGAAGCAGGGCGTGACCGTGGTCTTCCACAATACGCTGGCGGCCAGCGACTATGCGCTGATCGATGAGGCGACGATGATGCCGCGGCCGAGCTATTGGGCGGCGGTCCTATGGGCGCGGCTGATGGGCAATGTCGTGCTGGATGCGGGCCGGGATGAAGGCAAGCTGCATCTCTACAGCCAGTGTCTGCGCGGCACACCGGGCGGCGTCGCGCTGGTCGCGATCAATCTCGATACCGCCAATCCCGCCAGCCTGTCGCTCGCCGGCAAGGCGACCCGCTACACTCTGACCGCCGACAATCTGGACGCGGGCAGCGTGAAGCTCAACGGCCGGACGCTGGCGGTGGGGCAGGATGGCGTCTTGCCCAATCTCAAGGGCGTCGCCGCGCGAGGCATGCAGTCGCTACCAGCGGCGAGCATAAGCTATCTCGCCTATCCCGATGCCCGCAACCCGGCCTGTCCCTGACGCCTGATACGGCGCCGGGCGGGCCGGGCAGGGGCTGTTCGGCGCATCAGGCCAGGGCCAGGGCAAAGGCGCCCATATGGGCGATGATGGCGCAGCACATGATGGCGATCGCGCCTTTGGTGCTCAGAAAATCGGTCATGGTCTGTCTCCTTGGCCGGTCGGCGCGGATGATCCATTCATCGGCCCGCCGGTATGAGAGGGAGCGATGGCAGCCCACGATTGACGGGCAAGCGGCTTTTCGTCACGCAGGAGGAATAGAAGAAAAAGCGCGGAAAACCGGGCCATTCCCGGTTCGCGTTTCGCGAATGGAGAGGGGGATTGCGTGAAACGTCTCCGCCGTGTGCTGCTCGAACTCTGGGCGATGCTGCCGGTCGCGGCGGTGATCGGCTTTCTTGGCCCCTTTGGCACCTATTTGTCGGGCGATTTCCTGCTGCGCGCCGGGCGATGGTGGATCATGCTGATGGGCGCCTATATCCTCGCGCGGCCGACGCTGATCGCCTGGCGGGCGATTGCGCGGGCGACGCGGTTGCCGCGCGGGTCGCTGGTCTTCTGGGGTATGGTCGCCTCCAGCTTTCCCATGGCGCTGATCTGGCGGCTGGTCGGGCGGGATGAGGTGCGACTGCTGGGCGGCTATGCCGGCCTTTTGCCCTTCACCTTGCTCTGTTGCCTGCTGGTGATGACCATCGCCTGGTGGGCGGAGCGGGCAGACGCGCATCTGCTGCGCTATTATGACGATCATATGGGACCGGCCTCACCCTTCGTGTCGCCATCGACCGATGGTGCGCCGCCGCTCACGCCGATGGCGGGAAAGCAGGTTCGCCTTCATCAGCGTCTCAGCCCGGCTTTCACCGGTCCCATAATCGCCCTGGAGAGCGAGGATCATTATGTCCGCATCCATGGGCCGCATGGCAGCGAACTGATCCTGATGCGGCTGCGCGATGCCATTGCCGAAATGGACGATGTGCCCGGCGCGCAGACCCATCGCAGCTGGTGGGTGGCCAAGGCGGCGCTTGCCGACGGAGCAAGCGTGGGCAAGGGCCGGGAAATCCGGCTGACCAACGGCCTGTCCGCGCCGATCGCGCGCGACTCCCTTGATCGCCTGCGTCAGACTGGTTTCCTGCCGGACTGACGCGGCAGGATCAGAGGATCAGGTTCAGCGCGACGATGATCAGGATCGTCGCCAGGATCGTGCGCAGCACCGCTTCGCGCACATGCGAGGCGAGCAGGCTACCGACGATGATGCCGGGGATCGACCCGATCAGCAGCGATGCCAGCAGCGACATGTCGACCGTGCCCAGCCACCAATGGCCGATGCCCGCCACCAGCGTCAGCGGCACGGCATGGGCGACGTCGCTGCCGACGATCCGGGCGAGCGGCGTGCGCGGATAGAGGATCAGCAGCGCGGTCGCGCCGATCGCGCCGGCGCCGACCGAAGTAATGGTCACCGCCACGCCTACGATCACGCCCAGCAATATGGTGAGGTTGCGGGTGGTGGCGGGGCTGCGATCCTGGCCATGGGTGCGCGACCAGGCCGTGATCCGATCGCGGAACAGCAGCACCAGGCCGGTGAGGAACAGCATTACCCCCAGCGTCACCTTGATCGGATCGACTACGGCGGCCGACGGCGGCCCCATTGCCTTGAGCGCCATCAGCGCGCCGATCGCGGCCGGCATCGATCCCAGCGCCAGCCAGCCGACGATCGCCCAGTCGACCGATCGCTTCCAGCCATGGACCAGGCTGCCCACGCTCTTGGTGACGCAGGCATAGAGAAGGTCGGTGCCGACGGCCGCAGCCGGGTGGAAATTGAACAATAGCACCAGGATCGGCGTCATCAGCGATCCGCCGCCAACGCCGGTCAGCCCGACCAGCGTGCCGACGATGAAGCCCGTCAGGGAATAGAGCGGATTGATCGTCACGGCCGCTCCTGCGGTGCATGACGACAGGTGGTGCGACCCGTCATGGCGTCACCTAAGGGCGTTTGCGCCGCCCATGCAAGTCCAAGCACTCGATCCATATCCGTGCGTCCCCCCTTATGTTTCGCGCTGGGACATAGCGGACGCCATGGCGGGGTGAAACCCGCCCCTTGCTTGAGGGGGGTGATAGCTTTGCTATGGACGGGGCGCGCCACATATCGCTCCCGCGGCTGTCTGGCCCGCGTCCGACCGCCTAGCGTGCCGGGATAAGCGACAGGAGCAGGATATGGTGGAACGGGCACGGGTGGCGGTGGTGACGGGCGCGAGTTCGGGCATCGGCAAGGCGATCGCCAAGGCCATGGCGCGGCAGGGCTGGCAGGTGATCGGCACCGGCCGCGATCCCGAACGGCTGGCAGCTGCCGAGGCGGAGATAGCGGCGGAGGCGGCCGGCGCGCCCGTCACCATGCTGCGCGCCGACCTGTCGCTGCTCGGCGGAGCCGCCCAACTGGCGCAGGATATCGCCGCGCTGACCGACCGGGTCGACCTGCTGTTCAACAATGCCGGCGGCATGACCGATAAGCTGGTGATGACGGACGAGGGGCTGGAGGCGAATTTCGCCGGCAATCATCTGGGGCCGTTCCTGCTGACCCAGCGCCTGTTGCCGCTGTTGCGCAAGGCGGCGCAGGATCAGCCGGCGGGCGCGGTGCGCATCCTCAACACTGCCTCCGACGCCAGCGAGATGATCCCGTCGATCAACCTGGACGACATGCAGAATCTGGAACGGTTCAGCCCCGGCATGGCCTATTGCACCGGCAAGCTCGCCAATGTGCTGTTCGCCCGCGCGCTGGCCGATCGGCTGGCGGGGGAGGGGATCGTCGCCCATGCGGTCCATCCCGGCGCGGTCGATTCCAACTTCTTTTCGCATGCGCCGGCCGATACGCAGGCGCGCTCGCGCGGGCTGGACAAGGCGAGCGAGGTGGAGGGAGCGGACACGCTGGTCTGGCTGGCGACTGCCCCCGAAGGGGCGGCCAGCAATGGCGGCTATTGGTATCGCCGCGCACCGCGCACGCCCAACACGCTGGTCGAGGATGCAGCGATCGTCGATCGCTTCTGGCAGGAAAGCGAAAAGCTGATCGCGGCGCATGGCCGCTGAGAACGCAAGGCGCCCCGGACCGGCAATCCCCATCGCCGGTCCGGGGCAGTCCCTCCCCCAGGGAACTTATTCCGGCACCTTGACCTGCGCCAGGCGGGGCGAAAGCAGGTGGATCGCCAGCAGGGCGATGAAATAGGCGCTGCCCGCCACCGCGAAGAGCGGCGCATAGCTGCCGATGCTGTCGAGGATATAGCCGGCATATTTGGCCATCAGCATACCGCCGATCGCGCCGGCCGTGCCGCCGATGCCGACCACCGATCCGACCGCCGCACGCGGGAACATGTCCGAGGGCAGCGTATAGAGATTGGCGGAAAAGGCCTGATGCGCGGCGGTGGCGATGCCGATCACCAGCACGGCGACCCACAGATTGTCGATCGACTGGGCAAAGAAGACCGGCGTGACCGCGGCGGCACAGACCAGCATGGTCAGCTTGCGCGCGGCGTTGACGCTGTGCCCGGCCTTCATCAGCCGTCCCGACAGCCAGCCGCCGGCCACGCTGCCAAGGTCCGACAACAGATAGATGGCGACCAGCGGTGGGCCGAAGCTGATGAGGTCGAGGCCATAGCGCTCGCCCAGATAGCCCGGCAGCCAGAAGAGGAAGAACCACCAGATCGGGTCGATGCAGAATTTGCCGATGGCAAAGGCCCAGCATTCGCGCACGGCAATCAGCCGGCGCCAGCCGATCGGCGTGACCGGGTCGGCCGGATCCTGCTGGATATAGGCGAGTTCGGCGGCGCCGACGCGCGGATGCTCCTGCGGCCGGCGATAGAAGATCAGCCAGGCGGCAAGCCAGACGACGCCGAATATGCCGGTCGCGATGAAGGCGAAGCGCCAGCCATATTGGATGGTCAGCCATGGCACCAGCAGCGGCGTGATGATCGCGCCGACATTGGCGCCGGCGTTGAACAGGCCGATCGCGAAGGCGCGTTCCTTCTGCGGGAACCATTCGGCCACCGCCTTGATGCCGGCGGGGAAATTGCCGGATTCGCCGACGCCCAGACCAAAGCGGGCGAAGGCGAACTGGGTCACGCTATGCACGCCGCCATGGGCGACATGCGCGATGGTCCAGATGATGATCGCGACGGTATAGCCCAGCCGCGCGCCGATCGCGTCGACCAAGCGGCCAAAGCCCAGATAACCGATCGCATAGGCCGCCTGGAACCAGAAGACGATATTGGCATAGTCGGTTTCCGACCAGTGCATCTCGGCCGCCAAAGTGGGCTTCAGCACGCCGATCATCTGCCGGTCGACATAGTTGATCGCGGTGGCGGCGAACAACAGCCCGACGACCACCCAGCGATAGCGCCCGACCCTCTGGGTTGCTCCGGCGACGGCCTCGTTCATTCTCTTCCTCTCCTCTTGCCCTGCGGCCTTGTCAGGCGGCCGCTTGGGGGCGGATGACGCAATGTGCGGTGCCGAGCGGTCCGAAGTCCGCAACCACCGTCTGCCCGACGCGCACTTCATGCACGCCGGTGACGGCGCCTGTCGATATCCATGTGCCCGGTTGCAGCCTTATGCCGCGCGCGGCGAGATTTTCGAGCAGGAAACGCACGGAGCCGATCGGCCCGTCGGGGAAGCTGACGGCGCGGCCGGTGCCGGCGACGACGCCGTCGATGCTCAGGCTGATGTCGATCTCGGCAAATGCCAGCTTCTGCCAGTCCGGCACGGCCGCGCCGATCAGCAGGCCGTTATTATTGCCGAAATCCGAAACGGTGACGGCCGGACCATGCTCGTTGATGCCGGTGAAGGGCGAACTGGCGATTTCCAGGCCGATATGCACGGCGTCGACCAGCGCGGCGGCTTCTTCCAGGGTGAAGCTGGTCTGGGCCGGGTCGGGCGCCCGGCCGATGCGCAGCAGGAATTCCGCCTCCGCCGCGCCAAAGCCATGGGCAAAGACCAGCCCGGTGGCATCGGGGGTCAGTTCATGGATGGTCGGGGTAAAGATCGGCCCGGCCAGCCGATCCGCGCCGAAACGCTCGACCAGCGGGGCGGGCACGCGGCCGACCTTCCAGCCGCCGACCGGCGCATCGACCAGCGCCAGTGCCTCCGCCTGGATTGCATAGCCGTCGGCCAGGCTGGGCGGGATCGGGCCGGGATAGTCGGAAAAGCCCGTCGCCTGCTGTCGGGCGGTGACGAAGGCGCGCGCAATGGCGGCAGGGGAAGCGGCGGTCACGATGATCCTCTCGGCTGGTTCTTCTTCTCGGGATGCCTGCAAGAGTAACCGGTGTCAATAGATTTGCCGAGCGACGCATATTGCGCTGGTTGCGGGGCATAAGCGCGCTATAAAAGGGCCATGACAAAGACACCCAGGGACGAGGGCGCCACCGCCAAGCTGACCATCAACGACATTGCCCGCATGGCCGGCGTGTCGAAGAAGACGGTCAGCCGCGTCATCAACCGATCGCCGCTGCTGAACCAGGAAACCCGCGGCAAGGTGGAGGAAATCATCCGCCAGACCGGCTATGTCCCCAATCCGCAGGCGCGCGCGCTGGCGCTGGGGCGCAATTTCCTGATCGGCCTGATCTACGACAATCCCAATGCCCAGATGGTGCTGAGCATGCAGAAGGGGATATTGGAGGCGCTGCACGGCACCGAGTTCGAACTGGTTGTGCGCCCGGTGGACAGGGGCGCGGCCATGGTCATGGAGGACATCCATAATTTCGTGACGCGCCAGCGCCTGTTCGGCGTTGTGGTGCTGCCGCCGCTGTCCGAAAATGACAGTCTTTCCAAGCTGTTCGACGATGCCGGCTGTCGCTATGTGCGCATGGGCTCGGCCCTGCTCGATGACCCTGAACATATGGTCGCCTCCAATGACCGCGACGCGGTGGCCGATGCGGTGCGCTATCTGATCGCGCAGGGGCATCGGCGGATCGGCCTGATCGCCGGGCCGCATGGCTTCCGCTCGGCCAAGGAACGGCGCGAGGGCTTTGAAATGGCGCTGGCGGAAGCCGGCATCAGCCTGCCGCGCAGCCTGGTTGCGGACGGACAATATACTTTTGAATCAGGGGTTTCGGCGTCCGAAAATCTGTTCGATCTCACCTCGCCGCCGACCGCCATCTTTGCCAGCAATGATGAGATGGCGGCAGGTGTCCTCTATGCCGCGCGGCTGCGCGGGATCGAGGTACCAGAGCAATTGTCGATCATCGGCTTCGACGATACGCCGCTCACCACCCGCGTCTGGCCGCCGTTGACCACGGTGCGCTGGCCGATCGCGGCCATGGGCCGCGCCGCCGCGCTCAAGCTGATCGGCACCGCCATCGGCGAGGAGGCGGAGGTCAGTGAGCCGTCGCTGTTCAGTTCGACCCTGATCCGGCGCAGTTCGGTGGCGCCTGCTTCGGGCTGATCCACGCGAAGGTTGACACCGGTTTCCGAATTTGCTTCCCAAGGGAGAAATTTCAGACAAACGGGCGAGGATATCATGTTCGACAAGACCTATTATGCGACCCACCCCGACATGATGGAGTGCGTGTCGAACGAGGAGCTGCGGGATCGCTATCTGATCGGCGGGCTGTTCCGTGACGGCGAATGCGTGCTGAACTATACCCATGCCGAACGCTTCGTGATCGGCGGCGTGGCGGTGGCCGATGCCCCGGTGAAGCTGCCGGCACAGGCCGAGCCGGCTTCGGCGGCGGGCCATCCCTTCCTGGAGCGGCGCGAACTGGCGATCGTCAATGTCTCGGGCGTGGAAGGCACCGTGACCGTCGACGGCGAGGTCTTCACCCTGGGCAACAAGGATTGCCTCTATGTGACGATGGGCGCCAAGGACGTGGAGTTCGCCGGCGCCGGCGCGCGTTTCTATCTCGCCTCCTGCCCGGCCCACAAGGCGTTCACCACCCGCAAGCTCGGCATCGCCGACGCCAATGCGCTGGAACGTGGCAGCCTGGAGGAATCCAACGAACGCACCATCTTCCAGCTGGTCATCCCCGGCATCTGCGACAGCGCACAGTTGGTCATGGGCCTCACGGTCCTGAAGCCCGGTTCGGTGTGGAACACCATGCCGCCGCACATCCATGAGCGCCGCAGCGAGATTTATTTCTATTTCGAGCTGGATGGCGATGCCGATCGCGTCTTCCACTATATGGGTGAGGGCGACGCGATGCGTCACATCGTCATGGCCAATGAGGAAGCCGTGATCTCGCCGCCCTGGTCGATCCATATGGGATCGGGCACCAAGGCCTATGCCTTCATCTGGGCGATGGCCGGCGAGAACCAGGACTATACCGACATGAACGTGCTGGACATCTGCCAGCTGGCCTGAAGGTTTTTCGCCCCTTCCGCGCGAGCGGGAGGGGCCAGGGAGTCCTGACATGAGCAATATCTTCGATCTTGGTGGCAAGGTCGCCATCGTCACCGGCGCCAATACCGGCATCGGCCAGGCGATCGCGCTGTCGCTCGCGGCGGCCGGCGCCGACATTGCGGCGGTCGGTCGCACCCCGGCGGAAGAGACCGTCGAGAAGGTCCGGGCGCTCGGCCGCAAGGCGGAGATCGTCTCGGCCGATCTTTCCAGCATCGAACCGGTGCAGCGCGTCGTCGACGAGACGATCGCCAAGCTGGGCGGGCTCGACATATTGATCAACAATGCCGGCATCATCCGCCGCGCCGACAGCGTCGACTTCACCGAGGAAGACTGGGACGCGGTGATCGACACCAATTTGAAGTCCACCTTCTTCCTGGCGCAGGCGGCCGGGCGGCACATGCTGGCCCAGGGCTCGGGCAAGATCGTCAATATCGCCTCGCTGCTGTCGTTCCAGGGCGGCATCCGGGTGCCGAGCTATACTGCGTCCAAGAGCGGCGTCGCCGGCCTCACCAAGCTGCTGGCGAACGAATGGGCGGCCAGGGGCGTCAACGTCAACGCGATCGCGCCGGGCTATATCGCGACCAACAACACCGCCGCGCTGCAGGCCGACGAGACCCGCAACCGCCAGATCCAGGAACGCATCCCGGCCGGCCGCTGGGGCGACCCCAGCGACATTGGCGGCGCCGCCGTGTTCCTGTCGTCGCCGGCGGCCAACTATATCCATGGCCATGTCCTCGCCGTCGATGGCGGCTGGCTGGCCCGCTGATATCCCGTCCTGCGCCCGTTCCCTAAGGAGGGGCGCAGGACACCCCCGATCCAAGAGGAGGGCTCAGCCTCCCGACCCATCACAGGAGGACGGATGCCCGATATCGACCGGCGGAGCGCGTTGACCGGGGCTGCGGCCCTGCTGGGCGCCAGCCTCGCTCGCCCGGCGCATGCCGCCACCGCCAGCATCGTGACCACCCGCAAGGGCCGGGTCGCCGGCACCCGCGAGGGCGGCCTCCATGTCTTCCGCGGCCTGCGCTATGGTCAGGATACCGCGCCCCGCCGCTTCCAGGCACCGCTTGCGCCCGATGGCTGGGCCGGCACGGCCGATGCCGGCGCCTTCGCGCCCTCCTGCCCGCAACAGGGCAAGCAGGATCCGGAGGGCGAGGATTGCCTTTTCCTCAATATCTGGACCCCCGGCCCGGACCCGCGCGCCAGGCGGCCGGTGATGCTCTATATCCATGGCGGCGCCTATTCCAACGGCTCCGTGGTCGATCCGCTGACCTATGGCGACCGGCTCGCGGCGCAGGGCGATGTCGTGGTGGTGACCGTCAATCACCGGCTCAACATATTCGGCTATCTCTATCTCGCCCGGCTCGATCCGCGCTTCGCCGACAGCGGCAATGCGGGCCAACTCGACCTGATCCTCGCGCTGCAATGGGTGCGCGATAATATCGCGGCCTTTGGCGGCGATCCCGGCAATATCCTGGTCTTTGGCCAGTCGGGCGGCGGCGCCAAGATCGCGACGATGATGGCGATGCCTGCTGCCGCCGGCCTGTTCCACCGTGCCATCACCATGAGCGGCCAGCAGGTGACGGCCTCCGGCCCGCTCAACGCGACGAAGCGGGCGCAGGCCTATCTCGCCGGGCTGGGTGTAAAGGCCGATGACCTGTCATCTTTGCTGTCACTTTCGACCGCGCAATTGGTGGAGGGGCTGGCAGCGCAAGATCCGATATTGGGCGGCGGTCTCTATATGGGGCCGGTGCTCGACATGACGCATCTCGCGCGCCATCCCTTCTGGCCCGATGCGCCGCCCCAGTCGCTGGCGATCCCGATGATGCTCGGCAACACCCATGATGAGACCCGTGCCTTCATCGATCCCCATGGCCCCAAGCTCCAGGGGCTGGACTGGTCCAACCTCGCCGCCCGGATCGCCCCGGAACTGCGCATGGACCTCTCGCCCGAATGGATCGTCGCCCAATATCGCGCGCGCTATCCCGACTGGTCGGCGGAGCGCATCTTTTATGCCGCGACGACGGCCGGGCGCAGCTGGCCGGGGCAGGTGCTGGAGGCGGAGGCGCGCGCCCGCGCCGATGCGCCGACCTGGGTCTATCAGGTGGATTTCGCCTCGCCGACCCAGCCCGAACGCGGCGCGCCGCACACCATGGACATCGCGCTCGCCTTCGGCACGCTCGATGCGCCGGGCAGCTTCACCGGCACGGGCGCAGGTGCACAGGCCGCGTCGCGCGCGCTGATGCAGCGTTTCCTGGCCTTCGCCCGGCGCGGTGATCCCAATGGCAGCGGAATGGCGCCCTGGCCGCAATATCGGCTGGACCGGCGCCAGACGATGATCGTCGATCTCGACAGCCATGTGGAAAGCGATCCGCGCGGCTGGGAGCGGGAACTCTTCGCCCGCGTCCCCTATATCCAGCCCGGCAGTTGAACGCCGTTCGTTGCCGGGCCGCAACCAAAAGGGGGTGGGCGCGTTGAGTCCGTCCATGCAGTTGGAGGAACCGCATGGATACCCAGGATGTCGATTATGTCTCGGAACGCGGCGAGCTGCATTTTCTCGCAGCTCTGGTCGATGAGCTGATGCGCCGGCTGATGCTGTCGGGCGTGCTCAGCCAAGCCGAGCTCAACGCGATCGAGGCGGATGTCGCCAAGCGCATCGGCAATGTGCCGCGCGCCTGGTAACTTGCCTGCTCAGTGAACCACCGGATAGCTGATGATCAGCGCCAGCGGTTCCTTGCCGACCTGCCGGATGCCGACCTTGGCGTCCTTGTAGAGATAGGCGGCCATGCCCGGTGTCAGCGGCTTTTCCACGCCGTCGGACGTCACCACGCCTTCGCCCGACAGGACATAATAGACCTCGTCATGGGCGATCGGATGGACGCCGATCGCCGCGCCGACATGCAGCACGCGCTTGCGGAATTCCATGCTGCGCGGCTGCGGCACGGCGTCGCTGATGCGATAGGCGGTCGACATGCCGATCTCGCCATGGGGCGGCGGCTCGTCGCGCATCACCTCGCGCTCGTCGACGACCACCATCGGCGGCGCTGCGGCCGCCGCCAGCAACAGCATCAGGCTCATGGCTTTGGCTCCTGTCGCATCATCTTGTCGCGGTCCGACAGATGCTCGGTCGTCTCGTCCTTCTGGCCGGGATAGCGGCCCGATTTCGGCTCCATCGTGTCGAGGTTCCACTCGCCCTCGACAAAGGGCGCGCGGGTCGGCGCGAATTTGGGATAGCCGCCGACCTGCTTCTCATTGTCGATGATCTCGCCGCGCCCTTCCGCCACGAAGAACAGCACCCGCAGGTCGTCGGCATCCCGGTCCCACGGGCGCGCGCCCGCGCGCCACAGCACATGGGTCTCGACATCCCGCACCGGCAGAACGTCCAGCCCCTGCCACCAGGTCGGCGGCGTCTGCGTCTCGATCAGCCTGGCCTTGGTCTCGCCATAGCGGCCGAACATCGGCAATGGCTTGCCGAACTTGTCGACTGCCAGATTGTCCTTGCCATAATATTCCAGGTCGCCGTCGCCGCCCAGCGTCAGGAAGGGCAGGCCGGTTGCCGTCGATACGCCGCCGCGCATGACATTGCCGACCGCCGCCAGCTTGCCATTCTGATAGGGATGCTCGCCCCATTCCAGCGCCATCAGGTTGTAATGGATACCGCGTTCGCCCGGATCATAGATGATATTGTTGACCACGGCGGCATGGACGCCGCCCTTCAATAGCGGGTTGCGCTCGACATTATGGGCGTAGATGTTGCGATAAATCAGGATGTTGGTCGCATTGTCGTGGATCAACGTGCCCTTGCTGTGCTCGCCCTTGGGATGGCTGGCATTGGCCAGGCCCTCGGCCGCCAGATTATAGGAAAAGGTGATGTTATGCGCCGTGTTGGCGCGCCATTCGTCGGGCGTCTTGCCATTGAAGCGCGGGCCGGATGCCGACATATTCTCGTCGATCGCCCAGGTGAAGCTGCAATGGTCGACGATGATGTCATGGCCGCCGACCACCGACATGGCATCCGCCTCCCATCCGCTCAGTAGCGGCTGGTCGTCCACTCCGGTGCGCACGCGGATATGGCGCATGATGACGTCATGGGTGGCGATGTCGATGCCCGACCGGATCAGGGTGATGCCGGGGGAGGGGGCGGTCTGGCCCGCAATGGTCAGATAGGGTTCGCGGATGGTGATGGTCTGGCGCGCCATGTCGATGACGCCGCCGACCTCGAACACGACGATGCGCGGGCCCTTCGCCTCCAGTGCCGCCTTCAGGCTGCCGGGGCCATCGGCTGCCAGCGTGGTCACGCGGATGATGCGGCCGCCCCGGCCGCCGGGCGTTGCCGATGCCCAGCCGGCGGCGCCCGGAAACGCGGTCGTTGTGCTGGATGCGCTGGTCCTGGTTGGGGCGGCGGATAGGTTTGCTGGCAGGGGGATCAGGGCAAGGCCGGCAAGCGGCAGGGCGATCAGTCTGGCGGTTATTTTCATGCTTCCGAAGGCTCCTCTCCTGGCCAGACTTGCACCGTGGCGGCGATGATGCAAGCAATTTGACACCGGTGTCGAATCTGTTTGCGGTCATTGTGGCGGCGAGGCGAAGGCGCGGGCTGCGCGCCGTCATTCTACGCGGTGTGGCCCATATTGCGGTGCAAAATGGCTCGATATGGATGCTTTTCCGACAGGAGGGCGCGGAAAATCGCCGCGAGCGCTGGCCTGACAGCTTCAGACATAATTGCCGCAATGATCATTGACATTGATCCGCAGTCGGGTCACAAGTTTCTGACACCGGTGTCTTCAAGGGGACAACATCGGGCCGCACCCCCAAAGAGGCGTGGCGGAAATATGGAGGGATGTTTCTATGATTGCGTTCGTACAGGCTTCGTCCGCCCGGAAATGGCTGTCCGCAGCCTCGACCCTGGCATGCGCCATCGCCTGCGTTTCCGCCGCTCAGGCCCAAGCTCAGTCCGTGCAGGGCGATGCCGCGGTTGCGCCGGATCAGGGGCAGGCGGATGCCGCGGCCCAGGAATCCGACATCATCGTCACCGGTTTCCGCCAGTCGCTGGGCGCGGCGATCAACCTCAAGCGTCAGTCGGTCAGTTCGGTCGATGCGATCGTGGCGGAGGATATAGCCAAGTTCCCCGACCAGAATCTCGCCGAATCCCTGCAGCGCATCCCCGGCATCTCGATCCAGCGTGACGGCGGCGAAGGGCGCGCGATCACCGTGCGCGGCCTGGGCGCGCAGTTCACCCGCGTGCGCGTCAACGGGCTGGAAACGGTCGCCACCTCGACCGATGGTGCCAGCTCGAACCGCGATCGTTCCTTCGATTTCAATGTCTTCGCGTCAGAGCTGTTCAGTTCGCTGGTCGTTCACAAGACCGCCGAAGCCTCGCTGGACGAAGGCTCGCTCGGCGCCGTGGTCGATCTCAACACCGGCAATCCGCTCGGTGGCAAGGAAGGTCTGACCCTCGTCGGTTCGGCGACCGCTTCCTATAATGATCTGGCCAAGAATTGGGGGCCGCGTCTGGCCGGCATCGCATCCTGGAAATCGGCCGACGGCCGCTTCGGCGTCGCCCTGTCGGCGGCCTATTCGACGCTCGATACCAAGGAACTGGGCAATAACAGCGTGCGCTGGGCCCAGGCCCGCTTCGACAATGTCGATGGCACCGCCTGCTTCACCCAGCCCAATTCGGGCGGTTCCTATATTCCGAGCCCAGCCTGTAACGATGCCGCGCTGTCCTTCCATCCCCGCATTCCGCGCTATGGCGAGGTGCGTCATGATCGCGAGCGGCTCGGCCTGACCGGATCGGTGCAGTTCGCCCCGACCGATGCGACCAAGATCTCGATCGATGGCCTCTATTCGCGCTTCAAGGAAACCCGTGAGGAGAAGTGGGGCGAGGTGCTGCTGCGCTCCAACGAGCGGTCGATCAATGTCGTCAATCCGGTCTATGACGATAATGGCAACATGATCTCGGCCACGCTCAACGATGCCTGGGTCCGCACTGAACATTATCTGCGCAAGTCGAGCACCGAATTCTATCAGGTCGGCGGCACCTGGGACCAGGATGTGACGGACAAGTTCCGCTTCACCCTGCTGGGCGGCCTGTCCAAGTCCAACGCCGACATTCCGGTCGAAACCACGGTGGTCTTCGATGATCGCGATGCCCAGGGTTATAGCTATGACTATAGCGACATGAAGCATCCCAAGCTGACCTTCGGCACCAGCGTGACCGATCCGGCCAATTTCCAACTCGCCGAAATCCGCGACCGTCCGTCCAACACCACCAACCGGTTCAAGACCGCGCAGTTGCGCACCGAATGGGACGCGGCGGAGGGGCTGACCGTGAAGGTCGGTTCGATGTGGCGCCGGTTCGACTTCAAGACCGTCGGCTATCAGCGCGATACCGCGGTCTGCGGCAATGGCGGCAAGGATCTGGTGCTGGGCACTATCACCTGTTCGCCGACCAGCCTGTTCGGCCCGAGCGCCGTCTATGGTTTCCAGGCCACGCCGGAATTGAGCGAACTCTTCACCCTGGGCAAGGCGGGCCAGCCGTCGGGCACCACCACCCAGTGGCTGATCCCCAATCTGGACACGGCGACCGCTTACACCAAGCTCTATGACCGCGCGCTGGCGCTCGACGTCGGCAACAACCGGTCGGTGCGCGAGGAAGTGACCGGCGGCTATTTCCAGTTCGATGCCAAGGGCGACCTGTTCGGCCTCGAATATGCGCTGAACGCGGGCATGCGCTATGCCAAGACCGATCAGCGCTCGACCGGCCTCAATGGCGGCATCCCGGTCACGATCAAGCGCAGCTATGAGGATTGGCTGCCGGCCGCCAACCTGGCCCTGTTCCCGACCGACAAGCTGGTCATTCGCGCGGCGGTGGCCGATGTGATGACCCGCCCGACGCTAGGCAGCCTGACGCCGGGCGGCTCGGCCGACGGCTTCCAATATCGTGTCAGCTACGGCAACCCCTATCTCAACCCCTATCGCGCGACCGCCTATGACCTCGCCGTCGAATGGTATTTCGCGCCCCAGTCGCTCTTCTCGGTCGCCCTGTTCAAGAAGGATGTGCAGAGCTTCCCGGTCGCCGCGACCATTTCCAACGCGACCTTCGCGGAAACCGGCCTGCCGGCTTCGGTGCTGGTCAGTTCCTCGCCCGCCGCGCTCAATCCGGCGCTGCAGGCGGAACCGATCTGGACCATCGCGACCACGGTGAACGGCACCGGCGCCTCGCTCAAGGGGGCGGAAATCGCGCTGCAGCTGCCCTTCACCTTCCTGCCGGGCATCTTCAAGCATTTCGGCATCCTGGCCAACGCGACCTTCATCGACTCCAACGCCACCTATAATGTGTCGGGGCCGGCGGTCGTGCCGGGTGGCGGCCTGGTCAATGTCGCGCGGGAGAATACGTTGTTCGGCGTGTCGAAGCGGGCCTATAACGGCACCTTCTATTATGACGACAACCGCTTCAGCGCGCGCGTCTCGGCCAGCTATCGCGGGCCTTATAGCGACCAGAACAGCGGCACCGGCAACGTCTTCGAAGGCTATAATTCGACCGTCAATGTCGACGCCTCGGTTCGTTACAAGGCGACCGACTGGCTGGAATTCACTCTCGACGGCATCAACCTGACCGATGAATATCGCGGCCGCTACACCGACCTCGATGCCAATCGCAACTATGAGTACAACCATTTCGGCCGCACCTTCCAGTTCGGCGCGCGCGTGAAAATGTAGCCTGTTCTTTCGGGTCGCGCCGTCACGGGCCAGCCGCCTTCTGCACGAGGTGGCTGGCCCTTTTTCTTGGGCCAGCGGTGGGGTAGGGATGGTGCCGGGCAGACGACAGCAATAGTCCATTCACGCAATGACATTGACTCGCGTTAGCGTTCTCAAATATGGCGCCGCCAAGAATATTTGGGGGATTATATGGTGCGGTCGTCTTTCTTCTTTTCCGGGGCGGCGATCGTCGCGCTGGCCGGTGCTGCCCTGACCAGCGCAGCCATGGCGCAACAGGCGCCGGATGCCGATATGGACCAGGCCCGCGCCGACATCATCGTCACCGGCGAAAAGAGCGCTCGCACCCTGCAGAAGACGCCGACCAGCATCGCCGTCGTCACGCCCGAGACGATCGAGCGCGAGGCGCTGATCACCATCCAGGACGTCTATAACCGCACTGCCAACCTGTCCGAAACCTACGGCTCGTCCGGCTTCACCATCCGCGGCATCAGCAACAGCGGCGTCGGCGCGGGCGGGCAGGCAGACGCCGCCAGCGTCTATGTCGATGGCGCGCCTGTGCCCAAATGGGCGCTCTATGGCGGCCCGACCGACCTGTGGGATGTGCAGCAGGTGGAAGTGCTGCGTGGCCCGCAATCGACCATCCAGGGCCTCAACGCGCTGGCCGGCGGCATCGTCATCACCAGCAAGGATCCCTCGCTGACCCGCTGGGGCGGTGACGCGCGCGTGCTGTGGAGCGAATATGATGATCGCACCTTCTCCGCCGCGATCGGCGGACCGATCATCAAGGATGAGTTGGGCATCCGCCTGTCGGCCGAGCGCCGCAACGATCGAGGCCTCATCTACAATGTCACCCGCGACGAATATAGCGATGCGCTGGAATCGCTCAATCTGCGCGGCAAGATCAAATGGACGCCCCAGGCCATTCCGGGGCTGGAGGCAGTCGCCAGCTATAATCGCGTGCGGCGCGACGGCGGCTATCTCTACGAATATGCCCGCACCGACGTGCCCAATTATTTCAATCACCGTATCGCCACGGGCGACCAGCCCAGCCGCGGCAAGATCGACAGCGACCTTGCCGTCTTCAACATCAGCTATCCGCTGGCCCAGGGGCTGAAACTGTCGAGCGTCACCTCCTGGAACCGCTCGCGCGTCCATTCGGTGATCGATACCGACGGCACGCCGCAGGATATCCAGGCGATCGACAATCGCTATAATTACCGCACCCTGACCCAGGAAATGCGCCTCAACTATGATGGCGAACGGCTGAGCGGCCTGCTGGGCGCCTGGTATTATCGCCGCACCGGCAGCATCGACCAGAATAGCCGGGTGAACATCGATACGCCGACCGCCACCATCGCCGCCCTGCTGCGCGCCAATGGCGCGACCGCAGCGCAGGCGACTTTCCTCAGCAATGCCTATGCGTCACAACTGCCGGTCATCCCGGTCGCCTATTCGGCCGACCAGCCGGAAAAGGTGGAGACGATGGCGCTGTTCGGCGACGCCCGTTTCAAGCTGACCGACCGGCTGACCCTGATCGGCGGCTTCCGCTACGATCATGAGCGCAACCGCTATGCTGCGCAAACCGTGGCGACCTTCAACGGCACGCTGCCCGATGCCAATTTCCTCGGCGCGGCCTATGCCCCGATCATTTCGCTGATCAACCAGGGCGTTCTGGGGCTGGTCGACGATGCTTCCTCGCCGCTGGCGTCCAACAGCCGCAGCTTCAACGCCTTCCTGCCCAAGGCGGGGATCAGCATGGACTGGACGCCGGACCTCACCACCGCATTCACCGTCCAGCGCGCCTATCGCTCGGGCGGCTCCAGCCAGAACCCGGCCCGCGCCCTGCTCGTCGCCTATGATCCGGAATATAGCTGGAATTATGAAGGCTCGCTGCGCTCCAAATGGCTGGACGGGCGCCTGACGCTCAATGCCAATGCCTTCTACATGACGTGGAAGGACCAGCAGGTCACCGCCTATTTCGGCCAGAATGCCTATGATTATAACACGGTGAACGCGGCCGGATCGCATCTTTACGGGTTCGAGGTGGAGGCGAATGCCACTATCGCGCGCGGCATCGATCTCTATGGCTCGGTCGGCCATGTCCGCACCAAATTCACCGATTTCGTCCTGCCCGCCGGGGCGACCAGCACGGTTGACCTCACCGACACCCAATTCCCCTATGCGCCGCGCTGGACCCTGTCGGGCGGCATTAATGCGCAGTTCGGGCCGGGCTTCGTCGCCAATCTCAACGCCAATTACCGTTCGTCGGTCTTCACCGGCGTCGGTCAGGATCAGGGCCAGTACAAGGTCGGCGGCCGCACGGTCGTCAATGGCAAGATCGGTTATGAGACCGATCATTGGTCGCTGTTCGTCTTCGCACGCAACATCCTCAACGAGGATTATATGCAGTACCAATATGCCGCGATCCATCAGGCGATCCTGGGCGAACCCCAGACCGTCGGCGTCGGCGCGAGCGTCCATTGGTGATCGCACTCGCCAGCCTGCTGCTCATCGCCGGCGGCGCCCTGGGCGCGGCCCTGCTGCGCCGCTCCTGGGTGCGGCGGGATCGCTCCGTGCTTGGCCTGCTGCTGGCGGGATGGGCCATATTGATCGGCCTGCTGGTCGCTGCCTTCCTGCTGATCGGGCCGGTCAAGGGGCTGGCCTTGGGACTGGCGATGGAGGGGATCGGTGCGCTCGCCATCATCTGGTTCGGCCGGGTCCGGCGCAAGGCGGCGCGGGTGCGCGATGGCGATGTCGCGCCCGAGCCGCTGGAGGAACCGGGCCGCTTCTGGCGCGGGGTGCTCCGCGCCTTGCTCGCCGGGCCGCTCGGCATGACGGCCGCGATGGGCGTCGCCTTTTGCGTCACCGTCTATCTGCCCGGTGATCCGCGCACCCGGATCGTGCTTGGCGGCCTGTTGCTTCCGATCCTCTGGGGGCTGGCCATGACCTGGACGTTGGCGGACCGTCGCCTGCTCCGCGCCACCGCCGTGCTGGTCGGCACCAGCATCATCGGCTTCGGCCTCGCCGCCTTGGGAGGGGCCGCATGAACGACCAGAGCGTCCAGACCAACAGCCGGGCAAAGAAATGGCGTTGGCCCTTGTCGCCCGAAACGGTGCGATCGGTGCTCAGCAGCCATTCGGTGCTGGGCCTGGCCTTTGCCGCGATCATCTATATCGTCTGCCTGACCGGCACGGTCGCGGTGTTCGCGCCCGATCTGGAGCGGTGGGAAGTGCCGGCGACGCCGGTGGTGACCAGCCTGTCGGATGCCTCGGCCGCCCGCGCCATCGCCGAAGCGGCCAGGCGCGCGCCGGCCGACACCACCCTCTATCTGTCGCTGCCCACTGCGAAACAGGATGGCGCCAGCCTCACGGCCTTCAGCGCGACCTATGAGCATAAATGGGCCGTGGCGGCCGATGGTGCGCTGTCCGATCTCGAAGCGGTCTGGACCGAATTTCTGCTCCATCTCCATATCAACCTGCATCTGCCGCGCAGTTGGGGGCAGTTCATCGTCGGCCTGACCGGCGTGGCACTGCTGTCCTCCCTGGTGTCGGGCATATTGGCGCATCCGCGCGTGCTGCGCGATGCCTTCCACCTGCGCCTGGGCGGTTCGCGCCGGCTGCAGGAGGCCGATCTGCACAATCGCCTCGGCATCTGGGCCTTGCCCTTTCACTTCACTCTGGCGCTGACCGGCGCGCTGCTGGGCCTCAGCACCATCATCGTCGCGATGCTGGCGATGCTGCTCTATCGCGGCGACATGGGGAAGGTCTATGAACTCTTCCTCGATCCGCTGCCCAAGGTTGACGCGCGCGCCGTGCCCATTCCCGATATCGCCCGGCTGATCGCCGATGCCCGCGCCCGCGCGCCGGCGGCCGTGGCGGACAATATCATGGTCGAACGGCCCGGCCGCGCCGATATGCGCATCTCGATCCACAGCGGCCGGCCGCACTTGCTGACCCAGCAGGACGAGGTGCAATATGATGCGCGCGGGCAACTGCTCCATCAGGAACAGCCGCAGGATCTGGTCGCCGGCACCCGGATGCTGAGCGGCATCGGCCAGCTGCATTTCGGCTGGTTCGGCGGGCTGCCCGTGCGGATCGCCTATGGCCTGCTCGGCATTGCGCTGTGCATCGTCACCTCCAGCGGCGTGACCATCTGGCTGGCCCGCCGCCGCGATCGCGGCCGGCCCGCGCCGCAATGGGAACGGATCTGGGCAGCGATCTGCTGGGGTCAGCCGGTCATCCTCGTCCTCACCGCCGTTCTGGCCTTCGCCTTGCCGCATGTGTCGCTGCCGCTGGCCTGGCTGGGCCTCACCATTCTGTCTGTGCTGGCCGCGGGTATGGCCAAGGCGCTGCCCGGTCCGCGTCTGTCTCGCGGCCTGCAATGGGCGCTGGTCGCCGGCCTGCTGGTGGTGGCGCTGCTGCACGGCGCACCGCTGCTGGCGGGCGGGCAGGGGCTGCTGGTCGACCTGTTGCTGCTTGCCGGCGGCATCGGCCTATTGCTCGCGCTGCTGCGCAGCCGCGCTCCAGCCAAGGTCTAAGGCAGAAACTTGCCATTCCCCTCCCGTAAACGGGAGGGGCAGCGAGACTTGCGCGCGCAGCGCGCTAGTCGCAGCGGGGTGGGCTTTCGCGACGCTGCCCCGGCTTTCCTACTCGGCCCATCTCTGATCTACCCTTGGGCATGCCAGCGCTGCCCCATCGCTTTTCATACCACCCGCCTGTCGCGTGGCTGTCGCTTCATTGTCGCCTTGGTGTCGCGTCGAAGGCGCGCGGGCGTGACCCGTTTCCCCCGCCACTGTCGCGTCACAGGCGCATGACCGGCGCGTCGTGGGTGCATCACAGGCGCATTGGCCCGAAATAGCCCGCACGACACTGTGAACTTCGCCTGTCGCGTCCCGTGTCGGCCCCAATCGGCCTAAAGCGCGCGAAAACGGAAGTCGGTGAAGCGCGCTTCACCCGCACCGGCGGAATAGAGGCCGGGGCGCAGCATCAGGAAGCCGCCGCGCACATTATGGTGATAGCCCGACACTTCCATCCCCCGGTCGAACCGCGTCCAGCTCTTGCCGTCATCGCCGCTGATGTGAAAGCGGATGATATGCCGGTCGTTGGTGACGCGCATCCGCATCCGGCGGCCATGGGGATTGGCGGGGCGGCCGCGTTCGATGCCATATTGATGGGTGACGAACCGCTCCTGGTCGAAGCCCAACCCGCAATAAAGCTGCTCGTCATAGAAGAGCAGCAGCCCGGCGACGCCGCCCGGTGCAATCTCGATCGTGCATTCGAACTGATAGGCCTGGTCAGCTGCCACCAGCAGCAGCGGCGACGAACTGGAGGGGGCGGTGCCGCTGGCCTTCAGGACCAGCGATCCGTTTTCCACCCGCGCGCGTTGCGCTTCCTGCGGCGCTGGCTTGAAGAAATTCCAGCGCGAACCGACGTGCAATGCGCGGAAATCGTCCGACAGCGGCTGGCCATGCGGCCCGGCCTGGCCGCCCCTGGGCTTGGCGATCGGCTGCGACAGGTCGCCGCCGGTCATGCGGAACCAGCCGTCCGCCGTCCATTGGACCGGGTCGAGCAACGTCTGGCGTCCCAGTGTCCAATAGCCATTTTCATAGCCATGATAGACCGACCACCAACTGCCATCCGGTCCCTCGACCAGGGTGGCATGGCCGCGCGACCACCATTTTTCGGCGCGATCGACGGTCCGCACGATCGGGTTGGCCGGGCAATTTTCCCACGGTCCATGGATCGAGCGCGAACGGGCGGCGATCACCATATGCCCGGTCGGCGGTCCGGCCGTGCCGCCCACGGCGGTCACCAGATAGAACCAGTCCTTATGGCGCAAAATCTTGGGGCCTTCGGGCGAGAAACCCTCGACATCCCAGTCGTCGGGATAGTGCCAGGGATCATAGACATGTTCGGGCTGGCCGACGGTCGCCAGACCATCGTCGGTCAGGCGCACCCGGTCGCCGCCCGACAGGAACAGCCAGCGCGACCCATCCTCGCCCACCGCATGGCCGGGATCGATATGGTTGGGCAGGTTGAGGTCGATCGGATCGCTCCACGGCCCCTCGATCCGGTCGGCCCAGATCACATAGCTCGTGTTGGGAGAGGCCTTGACCGGGATATAGAGATAATAGCGGCCCTTATGCTTGCACAGTTCAGGCGCCCAGACCGACCCGATATTCCGGTGGAGCGCCGGGCCGACCGGCCGCCAGTTCACCAGGTCGCGCGAATGCCAGATGATGAGGCCCGGATAGGAATCGAAGGTCGAGAAGGTCATGTAATAATCCGCGCCATCCTTCAGGATGGTGGGATCGGGATGGTCGCCCGCGATCAGCGGATTGAGGAAGCGGCCGTCGCCCAGGTCGGCGACGCGCTGATTGTCGAAGCCGCGCCGCCAGTCGGGCGCGGGGGCAGGCGTGGCCGGTGGGGCAGGGGGCGCCGCCCGCGCCTCGCTCAAACCACCCGCCAGCGCCGCCGAAGCCGTCGCCAGCAATGCGTCCCGTCGGCTGACTGCCATGACCCTCTCCCGATTATTGATACCGGTTACCTAAGGGCCATGGCCTGATGCTGTCAAATGGCGCGGACCTCTTCTTCGTAAAGCTCCAGCGGCAGTCCGTCGGGGTCGGCGAAGAAGGTGAAGCGCCGGTCGGTATATTCGTCCACCCGTACCGGCTCGCACGCCACGCCATGGCTTTCGAGCCGGGCGACCTCCGCATCCAGGTCGCTGACGGCAAAGGCAAGGTGGCGCAGGCCACAGGCTTCCGGGCGCGAGGGGCGCGGTGGCGGATTGGGGAAGGAGAAAAGCTCGATCTGCGCGCCGCCGACGGCCAGATCGCATTTCCAGCTGTCCCGCTCGGCGCGATAGACCTCGTTCAGCACGGCAAAGCCGAGAATGTCGACATAGAAATAGCGGGACCGGGCATAGTCGGACCCAATGATGGCGATATGATGGATGGCGTGCATCGCCCAGCGCTATCGCGGGATGCGCCTGCCACGCAATGGCTATCCGGCGATCAGTGCCTGAAGGTCGAGCAGCGCCCGACCGAAGGACAGGCCCTGCGGCCCGGCGACGAAGCGGGGTTCCCACTCCGGCCCGAACTTGTCCTTGTAGGCGCGCAGTCCCTCAAAGCCATAAAGCGCATTGCCATGCTGGTAGAGCAGCGCGCCCAGCTTCGACCAGAGCGGTGCCAGTCGGCGCGCCTCCAGCCCGGAAAGAGGCGCAAGACCCAAGTTGAACCAGCGATAACCATGTGCCTTGCCCCACAGCATCAGGTGGATGAACAGAAAGTCCATCGTGCCATAGGGCGCGCCGTCGTCATGGCGCATCAGGTCGACCGACAGTTCGGACTGGTCGGCCGCGGCCCAGATATTGGCGAAGGCGACGATCCTGCCCTCCTGCCGCACCACGGCACAGTCGAACCGCGCCATATAGGCGCGATCGAAGCGGCCGACGCTGAAGCATTTTTCCTTGTGCCCCTTGGCCTGGAGCCAATGGGCGGAAATCTCGGCCAGCCGGTCCATTTCCTTGTCCAGCATGGCAGCGGGGATGATCTCGAAACTGGCGCCTTCGCGCACGGCGCGCCGCTCGGCATAGCGCAGCGGCTTGGCATCCGGGCCGTCCAGCGTGAAACCGGCCAGATCGACATGCGCCTCCTCGCCATATTTGACGATCTGCAGCCCCAGTTCGATTGCGAGCGGCAGCATGTCCTGGCTGATCTGGTAAAGCAGCAGGCGGCCCTGCGCCGCATCGGCCTGTTCACGCAGGCGCCAGAGCAGGTCCGCCCACTCGCTTCGGGCGCCGATCGGATCGCCCATGATGATCCAGCTATGCCCTCTGATCTGGTACATCAGGCAACAGGTGCCGCCATCCGACACCAGGAAGCGCTTGTCGCCGATATAGGCAAGATTGGCGTCGGTGCGCTCGGCCAGCGCCAGCGCGGCCTCCGGCGGGACGGCGGCATTGCTCGCCAAGACGGGAATGGTCGCGGCCGGGCGCAGCAGGCGCCAAAGCGCCACACCGATCAGCAGGACGGCAACGGCCAGGCTGGCGCGCAGGAAGCGCGAGGCATCGGCGCGGGCGGCAAAATGCCACCAGAGGTCGTTCTGATATTCGACATGCTTGTAGGCGAAGAAGCCGATCCAGACGCAGAGGCCCAGAACCACTGCGACGGTCGCCAGCCAGCCAGGGGTGAAGGCGTCGGCGATGAGCTGGGTCCGACGATAGAAGGCCGGGCGCGCCCATTGCAGCAGCGCGGCGATCAGCAGCATCGCCGCCGCCTCCTCATAATCCAGCCCCTTGAGCAGCGAGAAGATCGCGCCGGCCAGCAGCAGGATGCGGGTCAGCCAGAAGGCCCCGTCCAGCCGCCGGTAGAGGCCGGCCGACAGGATCAGCAGCGCCGCGCCGACCAGGCTGCCGGCCATGTGGGAGGCTTCGAGGAAGGGCAGGGGCACGACGCTGTTGAGGGTGGCGACGCGATGCGGGATGGCCGGGAGCGAGCCCGATACCAGCAGGATGGCGCCGCCCAGGAAGACGAGCGCCGCCGTCATGATCGGCGCAAGGCCGGTCGTGACGGCTTGCAGGCCGCGCAGGGTGCGGCGCAGCGGCTGCCGCCAGCGCCAGCCCTCCTGCGCAACGATGATGCCGACCGCGATCAGCAGCGGCAGGATATAATAGACCAGCCGATAGGCGAGCAGCGCGGCCACCAGCTGCGGCCGGTCCACGCCGGGCAGGGCGGCAAGCATCACCAGTTCGAACACGCCGACGCCGCCGGGCACATGGGTCAGCAGCACGGCGACGATGGCGAGCGCATAGCCCAGGAAGAAGGCAGGCCAGGCGTGCAGGCGGACGCCGGGCACCAGGACGAACAGCGCAGCGCTGGCCGCAGCGAGATCGATCACGCCGATGCCGATCTGGCAGAATATGCGCGAGGCAGGCGGCAGCGGCAGGGACATGCGCCCAAAATGCAGCATCCGTCCCTGCCGGCCGGCATAGAGGATCAGGCCGATGATGGCCGCGAGGGTCAGGCTGCCCGCCAAACGCAGCATTGGCGCGGACAGGCGGACATCGCCCATCGACAGCGTTTCCGGCCGCCAGACCAGCATGGCCGCCGCCAGCGTCAGGACGCCGCCCCAGAAGGTGGCGCCAGCGATCGCGACCACCCGCGCTACATCGGCAACACCCAGCCCCGCCGCGCTGTAGATGCGGTAGCGCGCCGATCCGCCGGTCAGCAGCGACAGGCCCAGATTATGGCTGAGCGTATAGCTGGTGAAGGAGGCGAGCGCCGCCGTGCCATAGGGCAAGGGGCGGCCGATCGAGCGCAGCGCCAGCACGTCGTAGAAGGTGAGCGTGACATAGCTGATCGCGGTCAGCAGCAGGGCGGGGATCAGGGCTGTCGGGCCAAGTGCATGAAAGGCCGCGCGGATGTCGCGCACATGCACATCGTGCAGCAGATGGTAGAGCGCGACGAAACCGAGCGCGGCGAGCAGCACGACCAGCCCGACCGACAAGGGCGTCTGGTAACGGCGCAAATATGTCATGGCCCCCATCCGCCGCTACCCTGTTTTGACCCGGTGCCAGAGCTGGCTGCGGCAGAAAAGCCCACCCAGAATGCAGCCGGAAATCTTCAACTGATCGGGGCCCTGCTGGTCGATGGTGGAATAGAAGGTGCGGCCCATGTCGGGCACATAGACCCGCCCGGCCCAATGGCCCGGTCCCTTGGGGCGATAATCCTGCAACAGGGTGGTGCCGACCAGATGCGGGATGCCGGCATCGCTGGCATCGGCCAGCGCCTCGGCATTGGCGTGGCTGACCCAGCCGCACAATCTGTCCTGGCAGGCGCCGGTCGTGACCGTGACGCTGCCGCGCGGATTGATCCAGGAACCCAGCACCGGATCGGCCGCCATCGCCGGAGCGGCGGCGATCAGGCTGATGCCGGCAAGGAACAGGCGCAAGGCATGAGGCATGGGTCAGGTCTTCCGGATCAATCCCTGCCGGGCGAAGGCCGCGTGCAGGACATGGTAGAGCGCATCGACATCATGGTGCAATGGATGCCCGCCCGGCAGCGCGACGGTCTGCCCATTGGGCTGGTGCAGCAATGGGCACAGGCTGGCCGCTTCCTCCTGTCCATGGACGCAGAGCAAAGGCGCCCAGTCGAGCTTGCGCGCGGTCGGCAGGGCGTCCGCCTCCGCCATGGCAAAGGTGAATATCTCACCGGGCGAAGCGCGATATTCGACCGTGGCGCCTGGCACGACCAGCGCCACCATGGCGATGGCCCGGCGTTGGGCAGCGGGCAGCGCGGCAAGGCCGACATGCGCCATGTCGGCGCCGAACGACTGGCCGATCAGGATGACCGGCGCGGCGGGATCAATGCTGTGGGCCTGAGCCAGGGCTTGGCTGATCAGGGTAGTGGCTTCGGCAGAGCTGCGGGTCCTGCGAAAATAGGTCAGCGAATTGACGCCGACGGTCGGCATGCCGTCTCGCGTCAGGCGTGCCATGATCCCCGGCCCCATGCCGACCTTCATGCCCATGTCGCCCGACAGGATGATGACGATCGGCGTGCCATGGCCCGGCCGATAGCCCTGTGGGCGGGAGAGGGAAAAGGGATCGCCGCCCAGATAACCGAGCCATTGGAAGGCCGCTGCCAGCAGAGCGAGGATCAGGATGGGCAGGATATATCGGATGCTCTTGCCGCTGCGCGCCATCATGCCGTCTCCTCGATAGACCCGAGCGCCCGGCACGTCGGGAGGAGACCGACGTGCCGGGCTGTGAGCGGTCGGAACAAGACCCACGCGTTCCGACCGTTCGGCCAGCTGGTCCAAGCTGGCCTGTTTCGTGCCACCCAAGGGGGAGGGGAGGTGGCACGACCGATATGGTCCATGACGGCCTGCGGTAGCGTGGCTGGAAGATGAACTTTTGGAGAGGCGGCCGATCAGATGCGGCGGGCGACTGCGCCGGCGGCCCAGCCCATGCCGACGGCCAGGGCGATGGCGGTCAGGCCATAGAGGAACGACCAGCGTTCGGCCGCGACGGCCATGAACTGTTCGAAGCCCGATTTGCGGACATGGATGTCGCGCACCGCCGCTGCCACGACGCGGCCGTCCTGCACCAGGAAGGTTTCGGCGGTATAATCGCCCACGATCACACGGGCCGAAAGCGGCAGGCGGGCGCGATAGAGCACGCCGTCGCTAATCTCCACCGTGCCGGGGCGTTCGACGAACAGGCCGTTGCGCTGGCGCAGATCGACCAGGCCAGCCTGGAACCGGTCGAGCTCGGCACTATCGTTGAGCGAGGAGGGGGAGAGTTGCAGCTTGTCGACGCCCAGTTCGTAGATTGCGGCGGTCCGCTCATCGACGATCTGGGCGATCGGGCGCGAGGAGGCCATGGCATAGAAGCTGGGCGCAGAGCGAAAGCGGGCGCGGTCGGCATTGACCCAGATGCCGGCGACCTTCTGCTTTTCGCGCATGGTGATCGACTGTTCGGGGCCCTTCAGCACGACGACGATGTCCGCCGGCTTGTCCGGCCGCCGACCGTCGGGATAGACGATGGCGCCGAACAGCAGCAGGTCCGCGCCGGTGAAGCTGTACTGGATCTCGACCTCGCGCTGCGACACATCAGGCACCAGTTGCGGTTCGTCCGCGGCACTCAGCAGCAGGGCCAGGGCTGGCAGGATGAGGCAGGATATCCTCATTTCACGTCGATCGTGAAGATTTCGTCGGGCCGCCAGCCCAGCCCCAGCGCCATGCGTGCGGCGACCAGCAGCACGATCGCGGCGAGCAGGATGCGCAGATATTCCGGGCGGATCGTCATCGACAGCCGGGTGCCGACCTGCGCGCCGGTGACGCTGCCGATCAGCAGCAGCATGGCCAGCACCAGATCGACCGCTTTGGTCGTCATCGCGTGCATCATGGTCGTCGCCATGGTGACGAACAGGATCTGGAACAGCGACGTGCCGACCACCGACTGGGTGTTCATGCCGAGCAGATAGAGCATCGCCGGCACCAGGATGAAGCCCCCCCCCACGCCCAGCAACATGGTCAGGATGCCGGTTGCCATGCCCAGCAGCAGCGGCGCTAGCGGCGAGATATAGAGGCCCGAGCGATAGAAGCGCCAGCGCATCGGCAGTGCGGCGACCAGCGGATGGTGGCGGCGCTTGCGCGCCTGCATGCGCTTGCCGGTTTTGAGCGCGATCAGTGCCTGGATCGACTCCTTCGCCATCAGCGATCCGATGCCGCCCAGCATCAGCACATAGAGGATGCCGATCACCGTATCGATCTGCCCCAGCGACTGGAGCAGGCGGAAGATGAGGACGCCAAGGCCCGCGCCGACCACGCCGCCGGCGATCAGTACGCCGCCCATGCGGAAATCGACGGTGCCGCGCGACATGTGGGTGACGACGCCGGACACGCTGGCGCCGGTCACCTGGCTGGCGGCAGAGGCCGCTGCGACCGTAGGCGGGATGCCATAGAAGATCAGCAGCGGCGTGGTGAGGAAGCCGCCACCCACGCCGAACATGCCCGACAACAGGCCGACGACGCCACCCAGTCCGATGATGACCAGGGCGTTCACCGACAGATTGGCGATGGGCAGGTATAGATCCATGCCCCATCGGGTTAGAGACAAAAGACTCCGAGCGAAAGCCGAGAGATGGCTGGCAGGCTAAAAATCGGCGGCGAGTGTGACCGCCAGGCCGGAAGCCGGTTTGGCTTGGCCGGCGACACGTTCACGCCATTCGATCCCGATGCGTGCGGCGATCGCTGGAAGGGGCAGGCGAAACTGGATTTCGGGGCCGATATCCAGTCGTTCGACATCGGGTTGCGCACCACCAGACAGGCTGAGGCCAACGCGCAGAGGGCTGCCCTTGATCGGCGCGAGAAGCGAGAATTTTCCGTCGATGAAAAGGTCGCGCTTGTGCAGCCCCACCATGCCGGTCTGCGCATAAAGGCTGGCCTCGATCGGTCCTGCCACGGGTTTTGGGCCAAAACCGCCGACGAGCAACAGCGCGAAAGCGTCGCGCGCCTGGGTATCGAGCGCGATCCGTCGTTCGGCGGCAAGGCTGACGGCGATATGGCGTATTGGCTGATAGGACAGGCCGATCGCGGTTTCGGGCGCTTCTGGCGACTGGAGGGCCGTCGTGGCCCGACCATAAGCGGCAAGGCGCCCCGAGGATCGCGGCATCAGGTCGAAGTCGATCCGTGCCCCGGCCTGCGACCCGCCAAGGCGCCCCACAGTGGCGAGGTCTGCCGAAGAACCACCGCCGGAGCGCCAGAGCAGCCAGGCGCTGCCTTGCCAGCGATCATGACCGACGGGCGATATGGTCGATACCGAAATGGCAAGCGGTTCCATGGCTTTGGGCTGGGCTAGGGGAGATCTTTGTCTGGAGGCGCCAGAGTTCAACGACCATGCCGTCGATAGTGGCGCGATGGCATAAGCGGTCCGGACTGGCTTGAAGGGCGAACGCGCACGGATGGCTTGCCACTTATTGCCAGAATATATTGCTGTCTCTGCTCTGTTGATGATCGGGATCATGCGCTCCTGACGAGTGGGGGAGCCGATCCGACTGCCTTTGGCCGGGGCTGGCACTGTCGCTGGTAGCGGTGCTGTCGACGCGATCGTGCCGAACAGACGCATGCCGGTCCAGCCAATGCACAGCATGAAAAAGAAGCGCACCGGCCGTCCATCGGCCGATGATCCGATCATGCCTGCTCCTCCATGTCGGGGAAGCGATGTTGCGTCTTGTCCCACACCAGTGGCTTGCCCAGCAGCGACTGGACATAGAGGATCACGGCGCGCCGGGCGGCCAGGATAGCGATCGCGTTGCCGACGAACATGCGCGGCACGGCCGCCAGTCCATGCCGCCAGCCATAGGCATGGCCGGCAAAGATTGCGCGCATCGTGATGCGCCATGCCATGAGCCAGAGATTGAGCGTCAGCAAGGTGTCGATCAGCGGCGTCGACGGGCGCATTTGCGGCGCCAGGAATGGGCGCGCCAGTTCCAACACGCTCCAGAGCAGCAGCGTGGCGTAGGCGGCGACGATGATCAGGGCCGCAAGGGTGGCGCGCCGGTCCCTGATCCGCATCCACCATTCGGCCGGGCCGCCCTGCCAGCCCATCCGATCCCATCCGGCAAGCGAAATGCCGATGATCCAGCGTGCCTTCTGGCGGATGGCGGCCGGAGCGCTGTCGGGAAAATATTCGCGGGTCGCGACAAGACGGCCCTGTGCATCACGGATGCGCAGGAAGATGCCCCGGCCGCCCATGTCGGCGATCCGCAACCCCGCTTCATAATCTTCGGTCAATGACCCCGGATCGAATGGCCCCGCGCCAGCATGAGGGGCGAGAGCGGCCAATATATTTCTTTCAAAGGCGCAGGCGACGCCAGCAGAGGGAATGGATGCACCAAGAAATTCCCTCACCGTCAGGGACTTGCCATGGGCTTCAGCTCATTGGCCGTTAGCGTCACTCTGCCGCGACCCGCGCAAACGGCGGAAAGGGGTGGAAAGCGGAATGGCGGCTTGTGAATTACGTATTACGGATAGCAGTCCTAATGCCGCTTCCGGAACGCCGGATCGTAATTGGGATTATGTAAAAACTCACCTGTAATGTTCCCGGATGCGTCGACTTTCCAAGCGCCCTGAATTGCTTGAGGTGGCACAGCCTCAGTATCGTTGTATCCTCCACCAATGGCATAAACCCAACCATTCGGCTGCATTCTAGCTTCGGCTCTCGCCTGCTCAGTGATTTCCGGCACTTGTTTTTGAGTGTCTTGCATTGGCTCCGAGTAAGCTCACCATCACCACAAGGCAACTGAGGACAGGGCAAGCGAGTTAGACGATTGATCCAACGCCAAGCGCTTTGAGCGTGTTAAGTGCGGCAATCGCGAGGCGCGGATGATCGATTATCAGATCAAACTCTCGCCCGTTTTTATCTCTGAACCCGATCGAACCGCTATCGGTGATAAAGTAGTCAGAAGCAGATATTCCCTTGGAAAACAGGAAGACATCCACATCTGGTAGCTGTTCGCAAGCATCCTGATGTCGCTCGCGCTTTCCTGATTTGGCCATCTTCATCCCCCTCAACAGAGGGGCGTTATATCAAAGCGATTGTCGTCCGCTATTGGGAAACAATCCTATCCGTTTGAACGGCAATTTCTGGTCGCTTCGCGCCGGGCAGCTTTCCTGCCCAGGAGCGGACGGGCACCTATCGGGGGAGCGGGGCGCCAGGCGCGCCGGTGAACGGCGATCGAGGGTGGTTAGGCGACGGTCTGCTTTGAAATATACAATGTCGAAAAGAGACGATAACCGTGGGCTAGAATTGATCAGCGGGGATGCAATGCTTGCGCGAAAATCACTCTCAACAATTCTCCTAATGGCCGCATTCGCGACATCCTCTTGTGAAGACGACGTGGGAGATAACCGCACTCCGAATTCAAAATACAGAAAGTTGAGCGATCAAGAGATAGAACGTATATTAATTGGAAATAATATAAAGAAATATCCAATTTTTTGGAACCATGATAATGGAATAAGCTTTTTCCAAGGAGGAAAAGCTGTAGTTCACGGATATTCAGATGAAAATGCATCGTATCTGATCAAAAATAGATATTTTTGCTTGGAAATGCGTATGCAGAATATTAAAATATGCAGTTATCTTATCACAAATGGAAAGAACGTTTTTGAAGTTTCGACAGACAAAATTCCGAGTGTGTATCTATTGAAGATTTGCCCACTCAATCAATTACACGGCTCCAGACGCAGCTGCAATTTCTCCGTTCCCCATGCATTGTCGGCGGCAACTTAAGTTTCTTGTCATCTACAAAGGTCAACATGAAATTTCGTCTGACTTGGCTTCTTTTCCTTTTTTCCGCTCGCAACTGATCGTTTCTGGCCCGGCAACTTCCCCGCCCAGGAGCGGACCGACCGCTGTCGGGTGTGCTTGGCGCCGCTCGGCGCGATGAGCATCTAACAGGGGTGGGAAGCGGAATGGCGGGTTTCGAGCGTTGAGGGGCAATTTTTGCCATCGCCCCCCTTCAACTTCCTCATGATAGGACTTCTTTGACGGTTCCCCATCCTACCAATGTCGCGCCCTCTTGAATGCGCCACTTTCGGCCGGGATAAATTTCCGCTTGATGCTGAGGTCCAATAAACAACTCGATTAGAAACTCAGCACTCTCGCCCGGTCTTAATTCCTTTCCATTTGGCACATCAATCGAACCCCTTGCCATTTCGAGGTCCAACGGCTCAAAGAAATTATGGTTCGGACGGTAACTTCCGCTGATCGCATGCCTTCGCCCTCCTTCTATCGTCGATAAAAGTCGGATGCTTGCGCGGATAATTACGCTTTCATTCATGGCTTTACTCATCGTTCCGCCGGTTGCCAGACAATGCTCGGCAAGATGTCCGCTTTTGGACGCCCGATACAGAAACGTAAAAGGCAATTTTTGGTCGGTGTGAGACAGGCAGCTTTCGTAACCAAGGATCGATCTACGGGATAATCCAAGCTTGGGGTAACTTAGCGAAATAGCCCCATTCGCTCCATGGCTCATCGATTTTTCCGGCGCTTCGTGAAGCCAATCGCCATTCTGGAGGATCAGGAAAGCCGTGCCATGCAAGCTGCATGAGCAATAGCTGCTCACCGGCATGTTCCGCATAATATTCAACGTCGCGAGAAATGAACCACTGCCTGTCCAGTCCAAACAATTCTGCGGACGATTCTCGAACCGAGGTCCAAAAAATCGGCCATTCGGACCGCTGCTGGAACCCTTTCAACTGACTGTCGGCAATCTCATCACTGGCATCCCAAGGTGCCGCTTCCCAAGCATTGTTCGCGCAGTCCATTCGTTCTTTTTGGCCCATACGACGCCCCCCAGACTCAATTGGTCAAGCTGAACGAATGGCCAGTTGCGGGCAATCCAATTTTCCGAACGGACGGCAAGAAATGGTCGAAGACGGTCGTCTCTAATTGAGGAGAAATTTCGTGGCGTCCCGACAAAGGCCGGGTTTCCACCATTTTCCACCCATGTCCAGACAAGTGTCTATGGCAATCTCTCCTCTGAGGAACCAGCCCGCCGCTAAGCCAACGATCAAAGCCAGGGCAATGGGCAGAGCGCGTTTCCACATCGTCTCACGCTACAGCCATTTTGAATGGCAGCAAACAGGGCAGAGCGGAGCGTGCCTAAAAAGGCAACTTCTGGTCGGTGGCCGACCGTCCGGTTTTCGCCAACGCCCAGGCGATTCATTCCCTGAGGCCATCTCAACTAATTGGGCGTTAGCGTCATTCCAGACTGGGCGAGCGTCATCTCCGATATGGGGGGAGGAGTCGAACAGGGATTTAGTCGCTTCAAGGCCGCTTCCATTGGCGATAAGGGGCTTTATCGGCTTCAGTCACGCAACCGCCAGGCGAAACCTGCAGCCTGTAAATGGCCGACGCCTATTGCAAACGAAATCCGGGCCCACCTTAGATGGCGGGTGCGACGCCAAGGCTCTCTCGTATGCTTTCAACCTCAAAGGGTGCATATCTATGTTTCCGGCTTTACCGCCTTCACAGACTTTGGCTATGTCGAAGATACTAGCATTCCCTGAATGCCAGTAGTAGGCATTTAAAATTACGATGTACAAAAAACAATCTAGAAAATTTCACTGCACAAAATATGATGATATTTTAACCCGTAAATTTGAACTGGAAAATGAAATGATCAGCAATATCATCACAAAAACTAATAATCCGAAGATTCATTTCATTCACCACTTAGAAAAGCTAAATGCGTCTGCCAACGTTGGGGATTGGATAGCTTCTCCTTATTATTATTTCATTGATTTTTTCTCCCAGTACACATGTATATTGCATTCAGATTGGTCCGTTCTTTGGCATGAGATCGAAAAAAGTGATATCGTAATATTTGGAGGTGGCGGATTATTAGATAATTCCGACCAGTTGAATCAAGTTTTCAATAAGATTACCGAAAAATGCGACAATGTAATAATTTGGGGTGCCGGAACTCATAAATATAACGCTGATAATATTTTTAACAAGAAGACGTCCACTGTTCCAATAAATTTCGAAAAAACACTTCTCAGCGGAGTTCGGGACTACAACCATCCCTACCAGGCATCGTTTCTACCTTGCGCCTCCTGCCTCCATCCCGCCTTTGATAAAAAGCAATCCGACGTGGAAATAAAGCGAGAGGTCGGGGTGATTAGGAGTGCATTGGAAAGCTCTTTTGCTGTTTCCGGATTTTCTTCGTCGATAACCAATGCAGAACCGATTGGATCGATAGCTGAATACATATTATCTTCTAAAGTTATTTTGGTAAGCTCCTACCATGGCGCATATTGGTCTATGCTTCTCGGTAAGAAGGCCATTTTGCCAAAAACCCGCCTTGGCGTCGATAAGTACCGTTATTTTCGCCACCAAGTGGGCTTTTATGATGATGCTAAATTTGACGAAGGGAAAATTTTAGAGCTCGCGCACAATCTGCCTGATCCATCTGGTTTTCTAATTGAAGCTCGGCAGCTAAATTTGGATTTTTTCCAGAAAGTCAGAAATTTTATCGAGCAAAGAGTGGTGCCGGTATCAAAATGTGAAACAATTCAAATAATGGCGAAAAGAATAGCCCAGATGGAATTTACGATTATCGAAATGTCAAATGACTTCAAGAGACTAAATAAGCGTTTGATTGATATTGAGCGCGCCACCAGTGAACCCGGAAATTAAATTGCGCGGCGTGCGCTTACCATAGAAAATACCGAAATAGATGCTGGAAGGGCCTGGCGCATTCGCACCAGGCCCTATTCGTATCGGAACCTAACCAAAAAAAACTGAACTGCCAGTTACAGATTTTTAGCCATAGCTTTGTGCCTTCTTACAGATGAAATGGCCGCTAGTAAAACTGCGCCAGCTTTTCAGGAAAGCGACCGGAAAAGGTCGACAGCCTCAAACGCTTTGCGCATGTAGTTGCGACCGTTTTCGAAAGAAAACGAATTGCGCATATAGGTCAGGGCATTAGCTGACAATCTTTCCCACAGCTCATCGTCTTCGCATAGCGCTACGATCGCCTTTCGCCAGTCCTCAGCGCTTTCAGCGATAATGCAATCATGTCCAGATCTCAGCCCTATTCCTTCAGCCGCCACAGGGGTGAGAACACACGGAATTCCATAAGCCAAGGCACTTAAAACCTTTCCCTTGATACCCGCGCCTGACAGCAAGGGAGCAACGAACACGCGATGCTGATCAAATGCATCGGCGACGTCGGGCACAAAGCCAACAGGCTCCATTTTGGGCGACTTCAGTGCGCGAACCTTATCAGTCATGCTCGAGCCATAAATGAAGGTTTGATAGGTTTGGCTATCAGGAAGAAGTGGGGCGACTGTATTAGCAAACCAACATATGCCTGCCTCATTCGGATGGTGACGAAATCCACCAAGAAATGATAGTCCGACACGCTCGTTTATCGCAATCGGTTTAGCCACGCTTTCCACGACCCAAGGGCAGTGCAGCACTTTGGCTTCTCCGTCTGTATAAGCGTCAATGACAGAATGCTCTACTTCATTATAAGAAAGAACGGCATCGACTTTGCGAATAACTGAAAGCTCTTCATCGCGCGTCTTGATAGCTTTTTTCAGCAAATCTTCGTCACCATCTGATCGAGCGGCTCTGATTTCTCGCAGAAAATGAAGATCAGCATTATTAAATAGGATTTTCGAATGCGGCGCGATTGACCTCAATTGAGTTATCACATCTTGGGCTACGTAATATCGTGTTATATAGAATGCATCGAAATCTTGCCCGTGTTTTGAAAGATAATCATTTACTGTCATAAAGAATGGGGCGTAGATAACTTCGACACCAATTTTTTGTAGATTTTCTGTATAACTTCCAAGATGTGCCATATTCATCGGCAAAAAAGTCACCTTGTAACCAAGTGACTGAACTAGCTTCATTTCATTTAGGGCTGCATAAGAGCCCGCATCCTGGTCTCCGCGCGGTGTAGAGTAGTCTATAAATAAAACTCGACCGACGATTCCTCTATCTTTCTCCAGATCAGGGCGGTGCCCCTCTTTACCAAAATTGCTATAAGCTTGCGCCCAACGACGCTTGAATTTTGGGCGATTAACCTCTTGGAAACGCTTGAACCCCTTGCTGACATCGGTGCCGCTCGTCATGCCCTCGTAATGATAGACAACCGACGAGGGTGTGAACCAAGTCGTGTAACCTGCTTCCCGGACTTTGAACGATAAATCGGTATCTTCAAAATACATTGGCGACAGGTATGTGGACAAGCCCCCAATCTCCCGCCAAAGGTCGATGGGAACCATCAATGCAGCGCCCGAGAGGTAGTCAGCCTGGCGCGCGTAGGAAAAATTCGGTGCATTCGGATTTTGGCGATTGCCGTAGTTCCAAGGGTTTCCGGTGCCCCAAATTATGCCACCTGCGTCTTGCAACTTTCCATCAGGATAGAGCAGCTTCGCGCCCGCCAATCCCACACGCTCAAAACGGTCGAACGTTGCAATCAGTTCGTCCAGCCAGCCAGAGGTTACCTCGACATCATTGTTGAGCAGAGCGATAAAGCGCCCTCGAGCCAGTTCTGCACCGGCATTACATGCGCCAATAAACCGCAAGGCCTCTGCGTTGTGAACAACCGTTATCCCGCTGACAAATTCCTCGAGTGTAGCGGTTTCATCGGTGGATCCATCGTCGACCACAATTACTTCGAAGCTCGCGTGATTGTGCGCGACGAGCAACGAACACAGCGCCAGATAAGTCACCTCAACCTTGTTGTGTGCAGGAATGATGATGGATACATCAGGATTAGTGACAACGGGAAATTGAAGTGGCTTAAGGCGAACCTTGCCATACCCCCCCTCGAGCACGGAGAGCGCATAAGCAATTTGACCAAAGTCAGCCCGCCCGTCACCCAAAGCCATCTGTTTTTTCAAAGAAGCATAACGACGGGCTGTTTGAGCGAAAATAGAATCCGGGAATGGCGGTGGAGTCTCACGCTGCATAATTTCAACGGGCGTTATCACCGCCGGAACTAGTAGGACGCATTCAAGGTAAACGAAGGAAGCACTTTCGTCCTTGAATGCGACGTGGTGATTCGTTCCATCCAGGGCAGACGTCGGCATATGCACAATTGTGTCGCCCACACCCACGCGAATCTTCGTAGAAAATTCTCCGTCAACGTACATCAAAATATCAAAATCGGCATCCGAATTTAGAATAATCGTATGGCCGTAATCCTCCTTTATTGCGATATTTCCGTTGGGGGCAGCAAACTTCTCTAGCAACTCCCCATTTACAAATATTTCAATATCGCTACCCTCCGTGACGAAGGCCGGAAATTGTGCGGACATCCAGTTATTTCTTTTCGGTGCTCCTCTTGAAATCAGGCTTTTCGTTACAATTGCTGACTGGTTTTCAGATTCTTTTGTTGGAGCCACGCGAGCATCAGCAATGAACATAAATGGCTCAATATCGATCCTGTCTTCCAATGCAGAGTGGTATTCGATCGATAACGCTACGCTTTTCTTCGTTGGGCTATTAGGGAGCAAAAATTCTACATTTTGGTAGCCGGCAAGCGTCGTGCCTCCTTGCATTTCTGGATCAAACGCAACGCTCTGGCGCTTCACATCCCCGCTCTCCAAGTCTGTCACATCGACATTCAGAGATGCCTTTGCGCGATGCGCAGCCAAAGCAATCTTTACTGACATCGGAGTGGATGTTGCATCGATAATGAGCGGATTGCCAAAGATTATCTGACACGGTGCCGTTGCTTTGGAAATCAGCAATTGCAAAGTCTGGCTACCAGATAGAGACCAGTCAGGAAGATGATTTACCCAGCAAGCGAAATATTCACCAGACTTGCTTTCAGCAGGGACGGATCGGGACGTCTGATTGATCTCAGTCCAGTCGAAATGGAAGATAGGCCCGCCTACTTGCGCGAGAGCGTCTTTATCATCGCAAGGACGGAACGGCGCTCGCTGACCGTCGATCCTCAATTCAACCAGATTCGTTGCAGAATCCCCTTCAAAATTAATATAGGCGGTCCGATCAGAAACCGAAAGATGCGTCGCCTTGCTAAAATTACTCATCCTACCCCCTGTTAGGAAAGCCAACATCAAAGACTTCGAGGCATTGCGAAATTTACCGGAATCGCAATTCAGCTCCATTTTCTGTCCGGCAAAATGCTATCCCGGCTTCATGCGGATAGTTGCGACAGTCTCCGAAAATTCGCAAGTCGATATTTTCATGATGAAAAATCGGTTGCTCTGGCGTAGACATCTCAATTGCCTAGCATCTTCGAATTGGACTAGGTATCATCGTTAGCTTGTTCAGTATGTCGCGGCAGTTTCAGCTCATTTTCTGATCGCGTGCCCTTGATGATCTTCACCAGCGAGCCGCGGGCCGACCAGACGTGACCTAGCGCCTCGAAAGCAAACCCAACCCTGCCGACCCGCGCGTGATCTTGCCCAGTCCCATCACTGAGCCTGCACAGGGACCGGCTCTTCCGGCGGCTGCTCAATCTTCACGGTCTGCGGACCGGGCGGCGTTGCAACTGCCAGCTGATCGGTGACGCGCTCGATCTGGCGATTACTTGACAGGGACACCAACGCCGAGAGAACGTCGGCCAGCTTGACGATCATGCCGCCGACGATCGCGCTGAACACGCTCTCCGCCCAGTCTGGCGTATTGCGTGCGAAGGCGATGGCAGCGATGATCGACAAGATGGTGACAATGATGCCACCGCCGATGAGGGTGAGGACGCGGCGGTCCCCTTCACGATCGCGAAAGGCGTTCATCCCGCGATCCCCATGCGCACCTGCCGCGCCACCCAGCCATAGCTGAACTCTTCATTGGCCGGACGAGCCAGGCTGATTTCCTCATAACGTCCGGTCCGGAAGGCGTGGATGGTCCAGAGCAGCACCTGGAGTCCTTCGCCGGTCGCGCCGCGCCGCTGCTGGTAGCTGGCCAGCGACTGCCGCGTCATAGGGCCGCATGCGCCGTCGACTTTGAGATCAGGGTACAGAGAGGCGCCGCGGTTAAAGAGGTTGAGCGCACGCTGGAGGAACTGGCCAGCTATGGCCTGGCCCATGTTAATGCCGGTGTCGAACAGCAGCTCGCCGATCGCTGCGGACATGGCGAGGATCTTATCGAAGCCCGGTTCGATCAGATACCGCTGGCGGTAGATTTCGACGGCCGTCTCGCGCGGGAAAACACGCATGTCGCCCGTATAGCCGAAGGCTCGCGCCACCTGTTCGGTGGTGCCCCAGCGCGTAGGCCCGCCCTTATCCTTGGGATTGTTCACATAGCCGCCCTCACGGCCGATCGCGTCATCGATCAGCTGATCAATGTTCATGTCTTGCTCCACGAAAAAGGGCGCCCGAAGCGCCCTATGGTTTCAGATTGTCGCCAGATTCAGACCTGCTCGGCTTCGCCGCCTGGCTCGTCGATCATCGAGACCAGTATCCCCATGTCGATCGACAGCCCCGGATCGAGCGGAAACGCCCGGTCGAGCATGTTCTGCGCTTGGGCCAGCTTCGGATTTTCCGGCTCCAGCCGCCGCAGTGGTTCAGCGACCAACTCGAATGCCCGCCGCAGCACCCGGTTCTCCAGCGCTAGACGCCGGAGCTGGGTTTCGATGTGCTGCCGATATTGCAGGTCGCGATCGTCCTGCTCTTTCTCCCGCTTCGCCAGTTCGTCGTGCCAAAGCTGGAGCTTCGCCGCGCGGGATTGCGCCCGTGCATCCTTCCAGTTGAGCAGCCAGGCCGTGCCCTTGCCCAAGGCATAGAGCACGGCCACAGACCCGGCGATAATTCCCCCTGCCTCGCCGGCGGCCGATCCCGGATCGGACATGCGTCAGGCGGCCTCTTCGGTCTGCGGCTCGCCAGCAAGCGCCTCCAGGCGAGTGACTTCGCTGGGCAGCCAGGTCGCGACGTTCCGGATCACGCTGATGACATTGCCGATCTGCTGATGGGCGGTGCCATTGGCCGGCAGGGACGCCTGCAGCGCTTCCAGATCGTCAGCGACCTTGCCGGTGCTGGCGCGGGCCATGACGGCCTGAGCAGCCTGGACCGACGACAGGGTGGCAGCGGCAATCTGCCGCTCCAGTTCGGTCTGCTGCGCCATCAGTTCGGCCAGCGTCGGGGTGGTGGTTTCGGTCATGTCTTGCTCCAGTTCAGAAACGAGGTTGGTGGGGATCAGGCTTTGGCGCGCCGGGTGCGCTTGGCCGCCGGGCTGGTGGTGCCGTCCATTTCGTCCATGGTGTCTGCTACTTGAAGCTTGAAGCTGGCCTGACCGCTGGCGATCGTCAGGATGGTGCTGGCGCCGATGGGGCTTTCCAGCACTTCGCGGCGGCCGACGATACGGTCGCGAGAAAGGGTGACCAGATGGGTTTCGCCCTGTTCGTTGACCGCCACGACCTCGATCGGGTTCTGGATGCCGGCGGCATCGATGACCTGCTTCTTCACATAGCCATAGGCATCGGACAGGCTTTCATCGGCCCCGCCGCCGCCAATGTCATACGCGATGCGGCATCCCTTTTCGTCGGCACTGCGCTCTTCGACGATGCTGATGCTGTTGGCGGGCAGCTCGAAGCGGGCGCCATTGTCGAGCTTCAGTTTCAAAACGGGGATCACGTCATTCTCCTTCAAAAATTGGTTACGTCGAGGATTGCCCAGGAATATTGCCGCTGGTTGTAGCTGTAGCCGGAAGGGGCAGGCGGCGACGGCGGGACAGGGAAGAACGTCGTACTGAACTGCGTCAGGCAGTAGCGAGATGTGATCGCATTGCCGTTGATCGCTGCGGCCAGCGCCGCCGACGACATATTGTCATTGTAGCCATTCTGGGCGCCGGACACCGGCGTCACGACCCTGCTATTGCGGCCAGTTCTGGACCCCATCATCAGCGCATAGGTCTTGCCGAACGCGAGCGACGTTGAAGGGCCAGCCGTTCCGATATCGGAACTGGTTTCGAACGTGCCCCGGAGCGATGCGGGGATCGACGCATAGCGGTGCCGGCTATCATATTTGACCACACCGTTGCGCTTGATCCTCATGCCCCAGCCGGCCCCGAGGACGGGTGGCTCGGCAAACCTGAAGATGGTAATCGTGAGCGCGGCGTTCGTCGTGTAGGTCGAGAAGGTGAAGGCCCAGCTATTGGCGCTATCGTCCCTTACGACCCAGGCGATGAAGGTTGGCGCCGTGCAGTTGAAGGCGATCGTCGGCATCTCGGTTGCCGTGAAGGTGACGGTGGTGTTGCGCAGATCGTTACCGACCGATGCGCCCACCGTGTGCGACGACTTCGAGATGAGCGCCATGTTCGCATAGAGATCATCGATCTGCACCGAACCGGTGGCCGCGTTCTTAAATCTTGCGCCAAACCTCGCCATCAGCGCACCCAATAGACAATGACGGCGGGCCAGGTGGCGCCGCTGGGATATGCCCAGGACAGGGTATTGCCCGACACGCTGATGGTCGGCGCGGCCGATGCGGCGGACGGCGTGTTGAGCAGCACCACCTGCCATTCGGGTGTGCCAGTCAGCAGACCGTCATCCGTGACGGAACCATCGACCCCATTCGTGTTCACGCGGCCGATGATCCTGCCCATGTTCGTGAACGGGTCTTGCTCGATGACGCCGCCCCGCTTGGTGCGCATCCCCCAGCCGCTCATGACAGATACCCCAGCTCGATCATGACACCCGAGGCATCGTCGCCGATCGTCTGGGTCGGGCGGCCCTGATTGTCGAAGGTCACCTGCCAATAGCCGCCCAGGCCGGAAGGGGTGACCATCTTCACCTTGTCCATGCGCAAGGTCATGTCGGCGCGGGTGCCATTATTGTTGGTCACCATGCCGCTGACGTAGCCATTGACGTCCAGCTCCAGGCCCCACTTCGCAAAGAGCGTTGTGACATTGCCCTCCAGCGACGCGATCGCCGTCGCCTGCTGGCTGACCGAAGCCCCCTGCGCCGATACCGTGCTCGACAGATTGGCATATTGCGTGGTCAGCGTTGCGAGCGTGGTGGCCTGCTGGGTCACCGTCGCGGAAAGGGCGGCTATATCGGCCGTCGCCTGCTTGGAGGCGATCTCGGAATCGTAGGCCGGCCGGAAACTGACCTTGCTCCACTCGATATAATTGCTGGTGGCCGACGAGGTGTACCCGCTCAGGCTCGACCAGCGGTTGAAGATGAAGATTTGCCAGCCATTCGGGTTCGCGCCGGTGATCTGCACCAGCCTGCGCCACCGACGCACACCGCTCGCATTGCCGGTTGCGCCGGCGATGTCGGGATCGCTGTAGAGCGACACCTTGTAGTTGACTGTCTCCGTCCCGCTGGAGTCCATGATGCGGAACATCACGCCAGCGCCCTGATAGGTGCCGGACCCGATCTGCGCGTCAACCTCCAGCACAATCCAGCTATTGAGCGTAACCGATGCGTCCTGCACGGGGGAGGTCCGCACGCCGATGCTGCTGGCGGTCGAGCTGTTGAGCGTGGTGCCCAGCGCATATGGCGACTGCTTGCCGGTCGGCTTGCTGATCGTCGGCGCCGTGCCGTTGGCCGTGTAGCCGGTCGGATATGTCGATCCGGTCGGCCAGGCTGCAAAGACCGGGTTCGGGTTGATCGACGCGGCCGCCACCTGGGCGGATACGGTGGCGCTGGTCTGAGCTGCGGCGGCGGCATCGCTGGCCACCGTCGCCGAGGTGCTGGCCGCCGTCGCGCTGCTCTGCGCCTGACCGGCATAGGTGCTGGCATTAGTGGCGCTGGTCTGCGCGCTCGATGCCGAGGCGCTGGCAGCGCTGGCGCTGGACGATGCGGCCGAAGCCGACGCCGATGCCTCGCCCGCCTTGGTCTGGGCGGTGTTGGCATAGCCGCTGGCCGAGGTGGCGCTGTTGGCGGCGTTGGTGGCGCTGCTGCTCGCGTTCGCCGCGCTGGTCGACGCGCTGCTTGCCGACGAGGATGCGTTGCCCGCCTGGGTCGATGCGGTGGTCGCGCTGGAGGACGCCGCAGAGGCACTGTTGGCCGCATTGGTTGCGCTGGTCGAAGCGCTGCTGGCGCTGCTCGCCGCCGCCGATGCCGATCCGGCCGCCGCCGTGCTTTCGGTGATGTCCTCCAGACGGATCAATGACACCTGATAGGTGCCTGGGCTGGATGAAAGGAAGGTCATCATAGCGCGGACGCCGACCGCACCGGATGCTATTGGCGTGTTGGATGAGAATTCCCACGACCAATCATACCATGTATTGAGCACATCTGCCGTGCGGCTGACATTGTTGTTGCTGACCGTTGTATTACCGCTCTGCCAGCCGATACGCCAAAGTCGCATGGTCCCGCCCGTTGCCCCCGCGATCTTACGCGCGCGGGCCGTGAGCTGGAACGTCCGGTTCGCCACCAGCGGGATCAGGCCGATATGTGCTATATTGACGTCGCCAGATGTCACCTCGATCTGAGCGACCACCCCCTCGCCAGCCACGGTCGGGAAACTATAGACCGCGTTCGGGGTGATCTTCGCCCCGATGCCGGCGCCAGTGAAGTATGACGGAGTCCAGTATTCGCCGCCCCGCTGGAAACTGGACGGCATCTGGCTCGCCACCGTCAGCCGGCTATCATCATAGCTGGACGATGCCGAAACCGCCGACGCGGCCGCCGCACTGGCGCTGTTCCCGGCATTGGTCGCCTGAGTGCTGGCCGTCGATGCCGATCCAGCCGCGGCGGTCGCGCTGTTGCCAGCGGCGGTCGCACTGTTGGCGGCATTGGTCGCCTGCGTCGAAGCCGTGCTGGCCGAGCCGGCGGCATTGCTGGCGCTGGTGGCCGCGTTCGTCGCCGAGGTGCTGGCATTCCCCGCAAAGGTGCTGGCGTTGCCCGCGCTGGTCGCCGCGTTGGTCGCGCTGGTCTGCGCAGCCGAGGCGCTGTTGCCGGCTGCCGTCTGGCTGGCAGATGCGGCCGAAGCGCTGGCCGCCGCTGCCGTTGCGGAACCGGATGCGGCAGTGCTCTCGGTGATGTCGTCCACGCGGACCCATGCCACCTGATAGGTGACCGCCGACTCCATGCGGACGATCGTGCGCAGATAGGCGCCCGTCCCGGCGCCAGCGGCAAGGACCATGTCGCCGGTGACGGTGCGGGCTATCTCATACCATTGGCCCACAGTCATCGCGGACTGCCCCGTCGACCAAGCCGACGCCTGCCCGCCCTCAGCCTTCACGGCCGACGCGAACACGGAACAGGCACCTCCCGTGCCGGACAACACGCGGATCAAGGCCGCGACCCGATAGGTACGGCCCGCCACAGCTTTCAGCCACCCACGCTGGCTGACATGGACGTTGCTGGTGCTTCCGACCACCTGCATCACACGACCGACGCCAGAAACATCGGTAAAGCTGAAGGTGGCGCTGGGCGCGATCGACACGGTGGTGGGCGGCGTGTTGTTGAAATTGCCGGTCCAGAACTCGCCGTCTTGGGTGAAGTCGATCGGCAGGGTAGCAGCGGCCGCCAGGGTCGCCGAGACGCTCGACTGCTGGGCAGCGGTGGCATAGGTGCCCGCATTGTTCGCGGCGGTCTGGGCGGTGCTGGCCGAGTTCGACGCCGCCGACGCGCTGTTGCCGGCCGCTGTGGCGCTGTTCGCTGCGTTGGTGGCCTGCGTCTGCGCGGTGGCCGCATGGCCCGCTGCCGTCGTGACACTTGCCGCGGCCTGCGATGCTGAGGTGCTGGCCTCGCCCGCCTTGGTGCTGGCCGTGGTTGCCGAGCCAGCGGCTGCGCTGGCGGACTGGCTCGCTTCGGTCGCCTTGGTGCTGGCAGTGGATGCGCTGGACGATGCGGCGGTCGCACTATTGCCCGCTGCCGTCGCCGATCCAGCGGCATTGGTGGCGCTGGTCTGGGCAGCACTGGCCGATCCAGCCGCGTTGGTCGCGCTGGTCGACGCCTGGCCGGCGCTGGTCGATGCATTGCCCGCCGAGGTGTTGGCCGACGTGGCGCTGTTCTGCGCGGCGGTTGCAGACTGACCGGCCGCACTTGCGGAGGTCGCTGCCGCTGCCGACGAGGTGGCCGCCGCCGTGCTTTCGGTGATGTCCTCCAGACGGATGAACTGCACCTGATAGGTGCCGGCATCCGTGAAGCCCATCATGGCACGGGTGCCGACCGCCCCGGCTGCAATCAGGGTGGAGGCATTGTATTCCTGCTGCAGCGTATACCAAGTATTGAGCGAGGCAGTGACTTGGTTGGCGCTGGAATTGCCGACCGTCGTCGCGCCACTCTGCCAGCCGATCCGCCACAAGCGCAGCGTCGCGCCCGTCGCGCCCGCCGTCTGCCGCGCAATAGCCGTGATGCGATAGCGGCGGCCGTCGACCAGATTTATCAATCCGATCTGGGACAGCCGAACCTCAGACGATCCGACCACGATCTGCGCGACCTTACCGATGCCACTGACGGTCGGGAAGCTATAGGTGCTATCGGCCGTGATCTTGGGCGCCAGGCCAGCGCCCGAATAGAAGATAGATGACCAGAACTCGCCGTCATTGATGAAGTCGGACGGCATGGTGCTGACAGCAGCCAGGCGCGCGCCATCATAGCTGGAAGATGCCGACACAGCCGAGGCGGCTGCGGCGGTTGCGCTGTTGCCCGCATTAGTCGCGGCGGTGCTCGCGGTGGTGGCGCTGCCGGCCGCCGCAGTAGCGCTTCCGCTGGCGTTGCTGGCATAGGTCTGGGCTTGATTGCGCGCCGTCTCGGAAGCTGACTGCGCGGCCTGGGCAGCATTGCGCGCGGTGACGCTGCTGGCAAAGGCCGCTTCGGCGTCCGTCTTGGCATTCGCTGCCGCCGTCGCCGAACTGGCCGCAGCGCCTTGGGCGGCCTGCGCCTGGTCGCGCGCAGCGCCGGCATTCGCGGAAGCGCTACTGGCCGTGCTGGCATAACCCTGCGCGGCCGACGCGCTGTTGGCAGCAGCTGCTGCGGATGCCGCCGCGCTGGCGCTGTCGCCATAGGTCTCGAACAGGTCCTCAATATCCTGCTCTGCCTGAGCTATCCGAACCTTAGCCGCCGCCGTATCCGTCGCGAGCTGGGCCAGCTGATCCTTTTCCGCAGCGCTTGCGCCATTGGTCGCGCCCGGCTGAGCGGGCTTCAATTCCTCAACCGGCGTTCCATCTTCATAGGTGATGTTGCCAGCAGTGATGGCGTCGGACAGGCGAAACCAATTCGGATTATTGTCCGCCGGGACCGACCCCTTCGCGGGCGTGGTGCCGATGAAGAGCCATTGCGAGCCATTCGGCAGCGTGACCATGTCGCCTTCACGATAGGTTTCGTCAGGGTCGTAAGGGCCACGCGGGTTCAGCGGCGCGCTGAAGGCGATGTCGTTCAGCCCATGGACCTGCCAGGTGACCGCCGCGCCCTGGGCAATCTTCCAGTAAGGAGCGCTGGTTTCGACCTGCTGGACATCGGCAACGGGCGGCAGGCTGCTGCCATCGGCCGCGATGGTCATGCTGGCAACCCCAATGCCGATCGCCGACAGGCGCAATACGCCCAGCCAATCGACATAGGCGACGGCGTTGACGGACATGGCGACGCGCTGGATCAGCTCGCGCGCAGTGGTCTGGGCATTCACGACGATCGAGAGCGGCCAGGGGCGAGCAGTATTCAGGGCGGCCACGTCCGCTGCCGACAGGCGGGCAGCGCCACCCGCGATCGTGGCGATACGGCGGATGATATCGCCGGGCAGACGGCTCCAGCCGCCCACGGCATCGCCCTGAATGTGGAAGGACAGCAGGCCTTCGGGCGGCGCGCCAAATTTGACGAAGCCCAGCGCCCGGCACGTCGCCCACTGCCCGCGCGTCACAGCACCGCTTTTAAGGGCCGCGAAACTCGCCGCATTGGCCGAAGGAGCGCCAAAGCGGTTCAGTCGCTCAAAGGCCACTTCAAACCCGTTGAGCGTCCCATAGCCGGACAGCTGATAGATATTGTCGACGGCATCGACCAAAGTGGCCGGGACGAAGCGCGGCGCGCCAAGCGCCAGCGTCTTGACCTGCCCCTCCAGATCGGTGCCGCCTTCCGCCCCGCCAGTGCCGGCATAGGTCGCCAGCATCGGCTGATCCAGCCAGCTATCATCCGCGCCAAAGCTGATCGACATGGCGCCGCCGTCGACAGAAGGCTGTTCCTTCACGCGCCCGTCGAATGTCAGCACGAAGCTTGAGAATGCGTCGCCCAGCTCGCCGCCCCAGATGCGGATACGCGCGTCATGGATAGCCAGGCGAGGAAGAGACGGGATCGCCTCGATATTCGCTTCCAGCGTGCCGGACGGCGACGTGATCGAGCCGCCATCAAAGCTGCCGTCGAAGAAATCATAGCGCAGCGTCGGCAGCTTCGCGATCACGGGCCACCAGGTCTGCCCGTCGAGATGGCACAGCCTGTCATCGTCATGGCTGGCCATGCGCAGCGTGGTGGCGGTGGCGCCGTCATAGGCGTCAATCTGGATCAGTCACGCCTTCATGCGTTCAGTCCGATCAGGCTGGCGCGCCATTCGAAGCCGCCGGGCTTCGCCCAGACCGTGCCCAGATCGCCGACAAGCGGGCCGAACCAGATGCGGTTCTGTCGCTGCGCATCATCGTCGGGATCGGTGATCAGGGCGACAGGCTCGCTGATGCCGATTTCCTCGATCAGCGGATGCACGACGGCTTCGACCTCATCCTTGTAGACGGCGCCGAAGGTGACGGCGACAGACCGCAGTTTCACGCCGCGACGGCGCAACAGCACCCCGCGAACGGAAAAATCGACATTGCTCATGTCGCGGACACCAAAGGCGGCACCGAACTGGAAATTGCGCTGAAGCTGGATTTTGCGGCCCATGACCAGACGCGCGACCGTCGCGGCGGCATTGGCCAGCCCGGCGATAGTCAGGCGCCAATAGCGCGAAGCCGGCGGCGGCGATGCGGGCGCAAACCAGACCGATCGGCCACGGCCAGACACCGGCATGGCGCTGCCGGCCAGGAAGGGCAGGGCAGCGCCCGCCCATGATCCGGCCGGGAAGGTCGCGCCCTGCGCCGCCGTGGCCGCCTCCACCTTCAGCGTCCAACTGGACTTGGCGCCGGTGCAGCCCAACAGCAGGATGCTGTCGATCGTGACATTGGCGCCCATGTCGATCTTCAGCGTCTGACTGGCGGCACCCGTGGCGCTTTTCCACACGACGCCCATATGATCATTGCCGACATAGGCAGGGTCGCTACCGGCCGCCGTGGAGCTGGCGCTGGCAGACGAAAAGGCCAGCGGCTTCACGATCACTGCATTGCTCATCCGAAATATTCCACATTGGTTTGTTCGTCTTCCAGATCGACTTCGATCCGGCTGACCATCATGTCGGCATCGACGCCCTGTTCAGTGTCGATCAGCCGATGCGTGGGGATTGCGCCGTCCACGATCAGCAACATGTCATCGACCTTCACGGTGAAGCGGCGACGCACGGTGCCGATCAGCGCCCGGCGCTGGGCACCGGCCGCTTCTGCATCGGCCCGCAGATCGAAAAAGCCTTCGGCAGGCTGATCGCTGTTGTTCCTGGCGGAAGGAAAGCGCGTCTTGATTGCCGCATCTTCGTTGGACACGACGATCTGTGGCCGCAGGGCTGCGGCGATATCAGCGGGAAGGGCGGGCATCAGTAGTTCCGGGACGTGCCAGTGAAAGTGGAGCCATCGCTCGCACCCAATGCCTTCAACAGCGCCTGACTGGCGGCCAGTTGCCTTTCCAGCAACAGCACCATGTTGGACGTGTCGGCGGCCATGCTGGTTGTGGTGGTGGCCGTCGTCTTGGCCGCCGATGCGGTTTCCTGCGCTAGCTGGTCCGATGCGCCGGCAATGGAGCTGACATTCTCGATCGAGGATATCGCCGAACCGGTCGCCGCCTGAATGGCGTCAAAGGCCTCGAAATATTTGGATGTCGACCCGTATAGCTGGCGCTCGATATCCAGCCAGGTCTGGGCCGCATCCAGATAGGCGCTCTGGTCGATGGACTGGCCTTTGCCGATCTTGTCGAGATAGACGGCCAATTCATCATAGGCCGCTTTTTCCTGATCGCGCAGCGACAACGGCGAAGACGATCCCGCATCCATGGCCTTCAGATAGTCCTTCAGGCTTTGGGCGGCGCTGGCGGTGCTGCTCTTCACCTCTTCCAGCTCCAGATTATAGAGCTGCTGCGCTTCTGCCATCTGCTCAGCGGTGGCAGCGCCTTCTTTCAACGCGGCCCAGGTGTCGTCCCATTTGTCGTTCAGCTGCTCGATCGCGTAACCGACCGGGTCTAGACGCGCCTGCAACGCCTTGGGGATCGCCTCGATCGCGGCCGCTTTCTGGATCGCCTCAGACAGGTCGGCGCCCGAAGTCAGAAGGCGCTTGCTCGCCTCCGATATACCCATGATCGCGCCATCCGACACCGCGTCGGCAATGGCATAGGCAATGGCGCCTTCGGCATCGTCGTCAAATTCGACTGCGCCATTCTTGGTTTTCAGCGACGATCCGGTCGGATTGACGCGATAGTCGCCGTCGCGGATGCCGATCGTGGTGCGGAAGCTGCCGACGCTGCCGCCCAGCTGGTCGGCCAAATCCTTCAGGCCCGACAGCACATTGTCGGCCAGATCGCTGGCGACGCCATATTGCTTCTTGTCCTTGCCGCCGATCGACACGCTGTCCAGGCCAGTGATGGTGGCACCCGCCGACCGGCTAGGATTGATCAGGTTCGATATCGGGCCAGTCAGCACGCCCAGCGGCCCACCCTTGAAACCGAAAATTTCACCGATCATGCTGTTGGCGGCCGACGCCATGGCCAGCGGACCCAGCACCGACGCTGCGCCGGCTGCGATCCCGCTCAGACCACTGGTCGCACCGAACTGCTTGGCCAGGCCTGCCGCCGCCGCGATCTGCCCCGCGTCACCGCCTTCTGCGGCCGCCTGCTCAGCCAGGCCGCTGGCGCGCCCGCCACCGTTGGTCAGCGCCGACAGGATGGCGCTTGCCGGGCCGCCGAAGCCCATGGTGCTGGTGGCCGTGTTCAGAGCTGTGAGAGGATCGAACGCCCGACCGGAAAACTGTGCAATGGTCCACTGCGCCGCCAGCGTCGCCATGACCTCCATGCCTTCGCGTTTGAAATCGCGCCAGATATCGCTGCTATGGCCAGAGAACAGGTCATAATAGAGGCGAGACAAATCCTCGATCGACCGGCGCTGACGTTCGTCCGCTTCCTCGTGCAGGCGGTCGATCTCTTCCTGTGCCTTGCGCTCATTCTCGACACGCGCCTTGGCTTCTGCGGCGTCTGCATCCCGATTAACTTCGGCGGTGCGGATTTCCTTCAGCAGCTCATACTGCTCGCGCAGCGGCGCCACCTGCTCTTCGCGGATGCCCAGCAGTTCCGCCGCTTTCGCGTTCGTCGTGCCTTCCAAGCCGGGGAACTGGCGCTGGATTTCCAGCATCGCTTCCTGAAGGTCCGCCTGCCGATCGAGGCCACGCGCGCGTAGATCAGCCAGCTGCTGGCTGTCGCGCTGACGCTCGATCGTCTCTTCCAGGCTTTCACGCAGCCGTTGTTCGGCATCATTCTGCTTTTCCAGTTCGCGATCGGCGTCGGACTTGTCCGAGCTTGCCGAACGCCCCGACGCGCGGCCGCCCGCCGATCCACTGCCACCGGAGCTTTCGGGATCTACAGTTACCGGGCTGGTCCAGATCGAACCGGTGCGGCGCGTGGCCGGCGTCTGTGCAACCTGGGCAGCGCGCCACAGCAGCTTTGCCTGCCGCATGACTTCGGCTTCCGCCTGCTGCACCGTGCCGCCGGAACGGTCACTACCGCTGCGCCGAAAACTGACCAGCGAACCGCTGGTTTGCGCCGCCCGTAAAGCATCCAGCTCTTTCTTCGCGTTCAACGCCTGCTGACGACGGAATGACAAGGTCATATTGGCGTCATCGGCGGCTTGCTTGTCCGCCTTGCCGTAAACCGACCCGGCGACATAGCCCGCGCCAGCGCCAATTACGGCGCCCACGCCACCACCGAAGGTGAACCCCGCGCGCGCGCCGCCTGCTGCCCCCATCAGCGCATATGCCTTTTCCGGGTTCTGGCTCCACCATTGCGCCAAACTGCCAGTCATGCGCGTGAGGCTATTGGCCAGGCCCAGAATAGCGCCCGAGTTTTTGGCGACGGCATCCGCAATATTGGCTTCCAGCACCATCTTCATCTGCTGCACCTTGCGGGCGGTCGCATCAGCGTTCTGGATCGCATCGTCAGAAATGACGGCCCCAAACTCATTCGCCGCTTGCCGCAAGGCATCGATCCGCCCGGCGCCAGCGCGCAGCATCGGATCGATCTTGCGCCATTCATCGCCGAACAGCTGGGCTTCCAGGCGCGCGCGTTCGGTCGGATCGCTCACCTGTGACAGCTTGCCGATCAGCTCATTGAACACGCCCTCCATGCTTTTGGCGCGTCCCGTAGTGGTGTCGATATCGATGCCCAGATCGCGGAACGCCTCTTTCGCATCCTTGTTGCCGCCGCGCGCTTCGCCGATTTTCTGGGTCAGGTCGGTGAAGCTGTCGCTCAAATCCTGCTGCTCGACACCGACTTCCGCCGCAGCGAAGCGATATTCCTGAAGCGCCTTGGTCGAAATGCCGAGCTGCTGGCTTTCCTTCTTTAGCGTTTGCACATGGTCGAGCGCACGTTGCCCCAGCGAGATGATGGCAGCGACGCCCGCGCCTGTGGTCAGGGCATCTAGCCGGGCAGAAAGGCCGCGCGCAAATTCGTCGCCAGCACGATTGCCAGACTTCGCGGCCTGCTGCTCGAAGCGTCCAAAGGCCTGATCGGCACCGCGCGAAAATTCTTCCGCCCGAATTTTCAGGCGGGCAAGGATATCAACCATGCACAGGACTCCATTGCTGGACCAACATAGGTCAGCGGGCTATGGATGCCCCCGCAAATGCAGGGGAATGATGATGAGTGTCGGGTTCTATGCCGTTGGTCTGCTGTTAGTGATCGTCGGCATCATGACGACGTACAGCCCCTTCGACGTAGTATTGGCAGCGATTTACGGAGCGGCCATGTTCGTCAGTGGAGTAGGCTTGATCTGCGCTGGCGCAGTTATCGAAACCATCAAGAAGAGCACCAAAGACTAGCTGAACTGCCGCCCCACTGCCGTCGTGCGCTCGCGGTAATCCTTGGCGAGATAAGCCTCCGCCTGCCGCACGATCGGATCGACCGCCACTTTGTTGGCAAAACGCTGGAACGGGATCAGCACGAAGATGGTGACCGACTGCACCCTCGCCGGGCTTCCATCCCGATTGATATAGCGCTGATTGCGCAGCCGCTTTTTCGTCGGGACGCGGACGCCGATACCATTGGCGCCGAACATCACATGCTCAGCTACCAGGCGCGACGGTTTGCCATCCTTGCCATGCACATATTCCAGGCGGATGCCGTTGCGGCGCTCCCACTCGCCCGGCGTGATATTGCGGCTGCGCCCCAGCACACCGGCCTCCGGCGTCGGGATCGCCAGCCATTCGCCCGACGCCTTCTTGTTGAAGCCGGGCTTGGTCCAATAGGCCATCGCACCGATCGAGCGCTTGCCGCCGTTGACATAGACCTGACCTTCCGGCGCATAGGCCGGGCGGCCCTGCGCCGGGTAAGCGTCGGATTTCCACGCGCGCCACAGACGCCCCTTCACCGAACGCCTGGTCTGATCCTCCAGGCGGCGCTCCAGCCATTTCGTGCTGGCATGGATGGAGCGGGTGCCAGCCAGCAGCATGGCGGTAATAATGGCTTCGCTGCGGCGATCGAGGTCGGCCCGGTCGACGGATAGTTCAAGTGCCGGCATCGTCTTTCTCGCTCACCATCATTTCCAGCAGGTCAAAGGCATCCATCAGGGCGGCAGGCTGCTGCCCATAGCCGCCCGGCCCCGGCATTAACGGGGTGCCTCCGCCCAGGGCGCCGCCGCGCGCTCGACACCGCAACCACAGGTCGACGGCGAAGAGCGCCCAGGCGGGCAGGGTCAGGCGGGGGTTTTCTCGGTATCGCTCTCCGGCGATGATCCATCCGTCCCCGAAGGTTCGACCGAAGGCGAAGTCTCTTGGTCGTCGCCGGACTTCGAGGGCGCATCGGAGTTTTTTCGGGCGCTAAGCCCATATTGCCGGTCATAAGCCTCCATACCGGCGACGCGCAGCAGCAGCGGTTCGATCGTCGTCAGCGTCGCCGGGTCGATCTGGCCATTGATGCCGCGCACCGGTCGACCCTCGACATTCTCCCAATCCACGCAATAGCGGCAGAATGCGACCATGGGCAGGATCGCCCGGCGTCGTTCCTCACGCTCGACCAGCGCCCGATAGGCCGGGAAATGCTGGGCGATCGTCTGGGTAACCTGCTGCAACAGCTGGATTTCCGCAGGGTCGACCAGCTCGCCTTTCGCCGCCGTTTCGGCAAGCGCGATCAGGTGGGCAGTGTCTTCCCCGGCAAAGGCGCTGATACCGTCGATGAGGGCACCATGCTTTTCCCATGGCCAGATTTCACCGGCATTATAGGCAGGGCCGGACAGTTCGGCTTCCATCAGCTGTCGTTCGATGATGTCGCCTGCGCGAATGTAAAAGGTCGGGGCGCCGGGCGTGCCCTCCAGCCATTTCGGCGTGAAGGGTTCGGCCGCAGATGCGGCGGTGGATGCGATGATTATCGACATGGGCCTTACCAGAAACAGAGGATCGAGTCGCCGTCGCGCGCCTGGGCGTCGCGACCAGGGCTGAGCAGGCGGAAGCGGGTATCTTCCGACCGCAGCGAACCGCGCGTGCCGCTGTCGGCCGCGATCGGCTGCGCCAGCGGCAACGTGATGGCCCAGCGGTTGTAGGCGGCGCCGATGGCGCGGATCAGCGCGGGATATTGAGACATCGCCGCAATATCCGCTTCCACGTTGCGCGTCGCCACCAGCGTGGCGAGCGGATCGCATCGCAGTTCGGGCACGCGGCGGCCGAGCTGCGAAGCGCCGAAACCATAGGTGGTGTTGGGGTCTTCCGGGTTTTCCTGCGTCGTGTTCTCCGCGATCGACCAGGACGAAATGGGAAGCTGCTGCCGATTGACGAGGAAGGCGGGGTCGACACCGCTGACACCCATTGCCAGGATCGGGCCGCTATGCAGCGGAACGGCCGCGTCCGGCATGGTCGCGTCGACCTTGCCGGCATAGATGCCGGTGATGCGGAAGGTGAAGAAGCCGGACTTGGCGGTATCGCCGCCCCAGTCCGTCAGGCTGACACGACAGGCGGTATATTTGCGCAGGACGCCGTCTTCGTTGAGGTAGAGTGTGCCGCTGGGCTGATCGGTCAGCCGCGCGGCCTGATCCTTGGGGCTGGTCCCGGCATAGGTCCAGTTGGGGAGGATTTCGGCCTGCGTCGCAGTGGTCAGCACCGGATTGAAGCTGTCAGCAAGGGTTGCCACCCGCGCTGCCGTATAGTCGGTGATGAAGGTGGTGCGCCCGGCGCCCGGCCCGCCTGACAGTTTGAGCGGCATTCCGCGATAGGCCTGGGCAGTCGCGGCGAAGGCGGCCGCTAGCGTCGCGGTCCCACCGGCCACGGCAGTGACGGCGGCAGCGGCGACGGCTGCGGTGAACAGGGCTTTCTTGCCGGCCGCGACCAGCAGGGCATGATGGGGCGGCTTGACGCTGGCGGAATAGGCGGCGTTCGCACCCTTCATCTTGCAGCGGAAGGTGATTTCGGCGGGCTGACCGATCACGGTCGGCGCACCGGCGACGAAAGAGCCGGTCACTTCGCTGGAGTCTTCGGTGGTAAAGGGGCTGTTGAACTGCTGGCCGGTTTCGAACGGGAAGGCATCGGCCGCCGTGGGAACGGCGTCGACGCCTTCGGTGGTTTCGATCTTGAACATCGCCACCGCATTGTCGGGGCGGATTACGGGATCACCCATGTCTTGCTCCTTGGGTCGTTAAGGTTGCCCGCGCCGGGTGGCGAAGGTGATGGTGAAATCTTGGCTGAAGGCGAGGCGCGCCTTGCTGGCCAGCGGCGCAACCGCCGGACGCAGGTCGCCCTCTTCTATGTCCTCGATCGCGGGAACGACGCCGATCAAGCCAAGTACGGCCGCGACCGTGCTGGCGTGAAGGTTGTTCAGCCGCGTGTGCATGGCGGAACCGCCGGACCCTTCGACATAGCCTTCGATGGAAATCGCCATGCCGTAGCGGGTCGCGCCCGCCTCGCCCTCGATCTGGGCTTGCCCATCATCCATGATGTGCAGGGCATCGAACTTGAGCGGATCGCTCGACGGCATCCGCTCGATTTCCTGCGCACCGGTTGCACCAAGTGCGGCTTCGATCGCCGCAAAAATGGTTTCGCGGACGCTCATGCCTCTTCCACCGTCAGTTCCCATGCACCGATGTCCGCCCGATCGACGCGGTCGATGACTTCCCATTCGGTAGTCGCTCCGGTCATGCGATCAGTGTGAACAATTCGGTCGCCCTTGCCGGGCGCGTTCGGGAAATCGGCCATCTGCACTTCGAACCAGACATGGCGGATAGTGGCGCCCGCGCCTTGAAACGCATCGCCGGACTGATCACATTTGGTGCCCGTGATCGACTCTTCCACCAGCCCTGAACCGGTGTAGAGGATCGGGTCGGCGAAGGCGGCATGAAGCCGCGCCGCCTCGGCCGCCCAATCGGTCATTTCGTGGCGTCCGGCGCGATGACGGCGCCGCCATTGTCGACCAGTGTTTTCGCACGGTCGGCGTCGATCTGCTTTTTTCCGTTGCCGACAACCAGGATTTCGCCCGCCTCCTGGCGGACCCCTTCGTTGTCGCGTTCGGCAGTATGGAGCTGGATAGCTTTCATGCTGTGCCTCCATGGTAGCGGCGTCGGACGCCGCCACCGGTTAATGTCAGATTGCAGGGACCAGCTTTACGGCCACGGTGGGCGCCCCGCTGGCGGCAGCCGCCTGGAAGATGCCGACCTTGGTATTGCCGCTCGCCACGTTGGTCAGGACCTTGGCGGCGCTGTCCCAATAGGCCACCGTCTTGCGGGTGATGGCGACAGCAGCCTTGGGCAAGGAAAAGACGCCACGCGTCACGCCGACGACAGGTGCGCCCAGTGCTGCATCTGTCGAGGCGACGGCAAATTCCGCGCCGTCGAGGAAGCCGTCACCGGATTTAACGGCATAGGGGGCAATGCAATCCACATTGTCGCCCCGCTGGATGAAGTTCTTCATGGATACCTCCTTAGGAAGATGGATGGGGAGCCGGGCTTACGCTTCGTTATTTCCGGCCGTTTCGGCGGCAGCCGCGGCGACCCGCTCTTCGAACGCCGCATCCTGCTCTGCCTGCTGCGCGTCGAGCGCTTCGCTCAGGAGCTTGTCGCCCTCTTCGCGGATGCGCGTCATCTCGGCCTCAAGGGCGGTGTCGCCTTCGGACTTCTGCTTCTGCAATGCATCGGCCAGCGTCTTTTCGTCGCCCGCCCGCAATTCTTTCAGCTTCAGCTTGACGGCCCTATCCACGGCCCGGTCAAAGGCCTTGCCCTCGACCACTTCCGTTTCCTCCGAAGGATCGTTGATATCGGCGTCGAGAACGTCATTTTTGTCGACATCGCCGTTATCGACCAAGTGGCGAGCATAAGCGTTCGTCACAGTTTGCGGACCGTCATTTGGTCCTTTGGGCAGACCATTGATCATGACGGTCCGCTGCAAGGCTACAATCTTCATGGATTTACCTTTCCCGAAACGACAAGGGCGGCCCGAAGCCGCCCTTGTCGAAAACCATTGTGGAGTGCGGCCGCTTACTGGCCGGGGTTCATGTAGGCGCCGCGGTAGTCGATCGCTTTCGCGTTGAAGTCTGTCCGGCCCTTATATTCGACACCGTCAACCTCGAAGCCGACGCGGGTTTCGGTGTAAACGCCGCGCTGCCCCTTCAGATAGGCATGCTGGACAACGGCAGCAGCGCGTGGATCGGCGAACAGTATCCAGCGATTGTCGGTAATACGCGGTTCTACGATCAGCGTCAGCTTGTTAGCGAACAGGTTGACGTTGCTGCTCTGAGCGGCGGCGACGGCCGTCAGGACCGTTTCTGCCTCAGTTTCCTTGTCCGGACCAACGATCAGATATTTCGGCACGAGATTGATCACGGTCGAGCCATCGCGGTCGCGCTGCTTGCGCATGGCGGCACGGCCGACGCCAAGCGCAGCGGTGGTGATCGCCGACCCGGCCCCGGCGAGGTTGCCATGCTGACTGGAAAAGAGCGCATAGCCGTCGGACAGGATCGGATTGCCGATGATGTTCGCCCAGGCGGCATTCGATTCATGCAGCGCTGCACCCCGGCCCAGCTTCGAAGAGATATCGCTGAACAGGCCCAGCTGGTCGTTGATGATCAGCTGGCGCGACAGTGAGTAAATCTTGCCGGCGGTCCACAGCTTGTAGCTGTCGCCGATGTCCTGGAACGACCCGTAGGTATATTCGCCGTTCTCCGCGACGATCTGGAATTCGGCCGCGCCAACCAGGCCGACGATGGGAGTGGGCCGGAAATCGTTCGCGCTGGTCTCTTTCGACAGGAGTTTCCAGTTGTCGGTGGCCGCCTCATATTCCGCCATGATAACCACATTGCCGGCCTGTTGGAGGGCGATGGCGAAATCGCTGGTGGTCATGGCGCCGTGACGGAAGCCCAGCGCTTCCTGGCACAGCTGATAGGGGCTCATGGCGGCCGTGCGCACGCCCGATCGTTCCAGATACTGGCGGGCGATTTCCAGCGTGCCCATATGGCCGAACAGTTCGCCACCGTCTGCCGGCGCTTCGAAGCTGTTGCTCATGCGGACAACGAAAGCGCCGCACATGGCGGCACGATATTTATCCTGTTCATCGGCGCTGATGGTGATCGAGCCGTTGATCTGTGGCTGTGCACGATCGGCGACATAGGCGTCGGTGATGGCGTCGGTCAGTTGCTCTTCCGTCATCGGCGTTTCAGCATGACGCGATAGGATCGCAGTCCGCTGGGCATCGCTCAGCGCTGACCGGTTGAACAGGTCCATCATCCGCTTCAGCGTCACTTCGCCGGTGCGGGTGTCAGCTTCGGGAACGACGACAGGTGCCGGTGCGGGCGCCGGCGCCGGGGCGATCGGTTCAGGCATTTCAACTTCCTCGGATGTCGCGGGCGCACCGCGAATGATGCAGGGGTGGCCGCCCTGCTCGGCTTTACGGGCGCGCACCTGCGCGCCGGCATCGAAGGGCACCGCCACCATGGATAGCTCGATCGGCTCCCAGTCGGTGGCCAGCATGTGGGGCTTTTCCCCCTGCTTTTCGGTGCGCAGATAGGTGTGGACCATGTATCCGACGCTGACGCTCCGGATATGGCCGTCGATGATCTTCTGGTTGGTGTCGGCGACGTCGGGTGTCTTGGCCAGGCGCACCCGGGCTGTCCCCTGGCCGTCACCGATCTTGACTGAACCCGGCACGACCGAACCCAACACGCTGCGAAGCGAATAGTCATTATGACTGTCCAGTAGGCAGGCACCGTTGTTCAATCGATCGAGCCGGACGGCGGAGCGGTCTAGGCTCAGTTCTTCGATATAATATTCGCCGTCCCACCAGTCGAAGCGAAGCCCTGCGGCCCCGGTAGTCCAGCAAATCTCTATGCTGTTGTCGCTATCGTCATACGACGACGGTAGTGTCGCCGCCGCTCGATACATCATCGGCGCTACCGTCTGCGCCGGGTTGGCTTGCGTCTGAGGCATTCTTGTCTCCTGGCGTTGACGGATCGCCCATGAAGGCGATGCCGCGTTTCACATTGGCGGCACGATCGGCCGCAATCTCTTCCATCAACTCGTCATGGTCATTGCCGCGCTCGGCGATGATGTTGCGCCGGCTTTCGATCCCGGCCTGCATTTCCAACAGGGCAGCCTTGGCGTCACCGGCCCGGTCGATCGTTTTCACGCGAGGCGGCGTATGCTTGAATGGGGATCGCAGATCGCGGGAGCCGACCCGGCCTGTCGCAAAGGCATCCTCAAGCCACCAATTGACTACGCGGACGCAAAATTGCGGAATGATGGTCAACCATTGGATGCGGCCCATCCCGGTTTCGAACTCGTTGGAGCCAGCCTTGAAACTGGAAAAATTGACGTTCGAAAGGTCGCCCGTCATGCCTTCGTACGTAACCTCGCCGCCCGCTGCGACGCGTAGGCTTCCCCATCGGAGGAAGTCGCTGAAGCCACCCGCCGCCTTCGGTTCGCCGAATTTCACCGTCTGGCCCTGGTCCAGATAGGAAATCATGCCGGGATACAGCGCCTCGATAGGCTGCTCTGACCGGCTGTCGACATCACCATTTTGGTCGCCAATCCCGCGATCTGCAGGATCGGCATCGATTGAAGTTTCAACAAAGGCAGCGAAGCAGCTCTCCAGCTTCTTCCTGACACCCTCCGCCTCGATATAGTCATCGACATCGTCCAGTCCTTCGATCACGGACTCGAAGTGGCTGCGCCCGCGCCACTGGCCTGGCTCCTCGCGACGGAACAGATGAATGACATCGGCCGCTTGAATGCGCTCACTACCCTGGCCGAACATCGGATCAATCGATTTGCGAAAATGATAAAAGGCGGGCTTGCCGTCCTCGCCCCATTCAATCCCGTCGCGTACCTTCAGCCCGCCGACCGCGCCATCCAGCTGATCGACGCGCAACACCTGAAGTCGAAGGGGATGGCCCGCACCTGCTACCGCGCGCCGGACGATGAAGACTTCGCCGTCGAGCAGCATGGTCCATGTCACCAGCTCCTGAAGGCCATACAGGTCCTGGATGCCGTCATGGTCCGCAGCTGCGATCCAGTCGCGCCACTCCTTCTGCATTTTCTTGGAGCCGGTCGGGGTAGCAGTGATGCCGTATGCGACCAGATTGTTGAGCAAGTTCGCCTTCATCTTCCGGGCGAAGGGATTGAAACGGAATATCCGGCGTAACTTGTGCCGATCCACAACCGACATGGCGCTGGCGGCGGAATGCACGGGGCGGGCCGATGGGTCATTGACGGCCCAGCTGTCACCCCTGCGCTTTTGCTTGCGCGTCTGGATCGCGCGGACCTGATCAACGCGATCCAGCTGGGTGCGCATCATGGCGCGCTTGAGCGCCCGTTCCGGCGAAAAGGCCGCGATGGCGCGGTCGATGATATTCACCGGCCCATCCTGCCGATCGTGAACCGCTTTTTCGGAACGGTCCGGCTCTCGTCTGCGACCACCTCGGCCTTCATTTCGGTTCGAAGGCGGCGCAACTCGTCGAGGCTATGGCTCTCGCTGCTGCGCCCATCGGAAAAGGTCACCTTCTTCGTGGGGTTGAGCAGAACCTGTTGGATCTTCTCCAGGTCTGCGCGGGTCCAGGCCATTTTATCGTCTCCGTTGTAGCCAGTCGGATCGCGTCGATGTCAGCCAGTCCCGCCGCGTTGGCGACTTGGCCGGGGCAGGGCGCGATCGACCCGGTGCCACAATGTCCACTTTCTTCTGCACGACGACGATCGCCGCAGGCGCATCGTTGGCCGGGGCTATCGCGATGGCCTGGTCCGGCACGCGGTAGGCGGCGGGCACCCAGCGCATATGATCGCGACTCTGCGCGAAGGGGGGCTTCAGGATCGACGCATAGGCATAGACCAGGTGATCGAGCGTTTCGTTCCGCGCTCGAAGCTTGACCCAGCGGCCGTCCTTCAGTTCTTCGGCGGCGATTTCATCCAGATACTCATCACTCAGTCCTGGCTCACCTTCGGAAACATGGCGCGTCCGACTGCCGGGCCGATCGGCGCCGGGTATGTTGATGTAGCCCGGCCCCCGCGCCGACTTGCGCAGGCGCACGTCGATGATGTTCTTGATCCGGTGGACGTTGGGCAACCACAGGTCCGGCGAATTTTTTTTCGCACCGCCGGATATCTTCTTGTCCGCAAATTCACCCTGCGGCATCAGACGCGGCGAATTCGGCTTGCTGCCCCCTTTCAACAAAGTGATCCGGCGCCGCTCGATACCCCAGCCCTGACGAGTGCTGGGCCCCGTGGCCTTATGCCACAATGCTTGCGCCGATTTCGTCCAGCTGTCTTCCTTGCGCCCGCCACCGCCGGTGTCGATCGCAACCGACAAAGCTGGCGGGCTATCGCCCGACCCATCGGCCAGAGGCCATGTCTTGCGCCACAGCGGCAGCAAGGCCTCCGCATGGGATGGTTCGTCAAACGGGCGGATTGGCGTTCCGTCTTCCAGAACATCGATCGACCACCGGTCGATGATCCAGCTTTCCAGCTTGTCGCCGAACCCGATTGCGGCACATTCGAAGCTAGCCGCCTGCGCATCGACAACTATGACGATGACCTTGACGCCTGCCGGTACGGTGCCGATTGCAAAGGTCGGGTCGCGGCGCTTCGCCAGGTCGGCGCGCTGCAGCGGCTTTTCCCCGGACAGGATCGACCGATAGTTTTTCCCACCCTTCGTATTCCAGAAGGTGCGCAGCGCCCCTTCGTCCTGCCTCGTCTCCCAAGCGATTTCCGCGTCGCGCAGTTCGCGCGCCAACGTCGGCCAACTGGTGAAAGCCATGAGCCCATCGACGCGGAATGTCCTGCGCCACGGACCTGCATCCGGCTTGTCCGCGACAAACCCGCCTTCAGGCAAACGCTTCAGGCTATTGAGCAAGGCCCGCCGATCTTTCGGCTCCAGCACGCAACCGGATGCGCAAGTGACGAAGGCAGTGCGCTCCGCAAGTTCGGGGCCACCGGTCCGATCAAATTTCAGGTCGCGCCGGATATCGATTTTCCACCGATCGCCGCACGACGGACATTCGGGGTGCAGGCTTTCGTCGGTTCCGCTTTCCACGAAGGCTTCTGTTTTGCCGCCGGCTTCGTCGGCGGGGGACGATGACACAAACTTGGTGTCGCGACCCTCATAGGTAGTCTGTCGGCCGCTCAGCAGCTTGATTGCCGAGCCTTGCCCCGCTTCGTCAGCGGTGCCGCCAACGTCGCTGTCCATCTGGTCATAATCGTCTAGCCAACCGCAGCGAACCGGACGCTGCGCGAACTGGCTGGGCACCGGCCAGATCGACATGACGAACATGCCCTGAAATTGCTTCAGGAATATATTGTTGGCGCTCGCCGTTTGCAGCAGCTTGCGCCGAATTGCCGCTGTCTTGTCGACAAATGGCTGTATCCGCGTGACGACAAATGTCTGGGTCGCAATCCGGTCCGGCTGTACCATCATGAAATCGGACGGGTCCTGATCAATCAGCGACCCTAACCAGCACAGGCCGATCGTTGATTTACCGCCCTGTGACGGCCCCAACAGTCCAACTTCGCCCGTCTGAGGCGCGCCCAGCGCATCCATGACGACGCGATGCCAGGGCAGCGCGTCCAGATCGAAATCTGTATTCTTCCGCGCCCACTCACTGACGGGGAGCTTTTCGCGCGGGGCATACAGGTGTGACAGACGCGCGAAGAGTTGCGCCCCAGTTTCAACCGGTCGGAGCGTCCAACGCGGTGCTGGCAAGGATGTCACTGCCATCGTCGCCATCACTTCCCGCCGTCTTCTCCGCTAGTTCCTTCATCCGTTGCGCCAATGCCGACTGATCGGCCGCCATCAGCGTATCGATTTCGATCTGGAGTTCGCGCGGAACATCCGCGCGTTTTGCCAGCCGGGCCGAGAAAGTCGCCCCCGCTTGCTGAAACCACACCAGCAGCTCGCCTATGGCGGCTTCAACGCCGGCCTTTTCGATCATTTCGCCGCGCAGCTTGCTCAGCTTGATCGCGACGATTTCCTCTTCCAGCAGCGCCTTGCGATCCGCGACCGTCAGGCCGGGTTCGGCAGTGGGCATCGACAGCCCCAAACCCTGCGCGAACAGGTCCAGCTCTTCGCGACGGTTCCGCGCGGCGTCACGCTTGGCCTGATCGAGCGACTGGATGTAGCGGCCTGCAACATCCAGATCGATTTCGTAGGCGTCGCCGTTTTTCCCGAACTTCACGATACCCGGGAAGTCCGGGTCGGTGGCAATCATCTTCCGAAGCGTGGGCTCGGAAGGCATCCCCGCGAGGGAGGCGAGTTCAGAGAGTGAGCCGCGCATGATCAAAACCGAAAGAAAAACAAAAGCCTAGAAAAAATCCCGACGCAGTTGCACGTCCATCGCCTTCGGCCCCCGTATAGGCTCGCGAGCGGGGAGGACCCAAAGGGGGGTGGGCGCAATATTCTGTCGCGCCGCGCCCGCCTGCGCAATTTCGTTGCTGGCATTTGCGACGCGGTCGCAGCCCCGGCGCATTCCGTCCCCTACCGCGACGCGGTCGCAAATGACGACGCCCCGCGCTGCATGGGCAGGGCGAGGCGTCATCAGGTTGGAGAGGTCCGCGCCAGTTCCGCGCCCATAGGCCCGCCACCAGCGTATCCACTGGATAGCAGTTTCGGAGGCAAAGGCGGACAAAGAATATTTCGCAACCATCACATTCTACCCCTTGCGCCGTCTCTATGCGCGCATTTCTGCGGCGTTCAGCACTTGGCAAATCGCGTTGATGGCGCGCGAGTATCGCTTGCGCAGCCCCTCCGCGCCCGTCCGAAGGCCCATAGGCCGCAGCAAGGCGCGGAACGGCACCCGCTTCCGCCCAGCTGCCAGCGCCGTGACACCCAGCACAACCAACCGCCGATCGCGATCAGGCGCGTGCCGCAGCCATGCCGTCGCCTCGTCCCGGCGCCGCATCTGATCGCGCGACAAGGGCAGCTTGGGCACCCGAACATCGGGTCGCCGATCTAAGTCCCAATCCCAAGTGCGATCCTCGCCGATCAGGTGCCACGGACCGTCCGAAGCGAACGGCCAGCCCGCGCCCTCGACATGCCACCACAGCCGCATCGCCTCGACCAGACGCTCTTCCACGTCCGCGAATGCCCAGAACTGTGACCCTTCCATGGCCGGAACCATCATCGCTCAACCCTTCCGACTATAAACCGATGTATAATCAATGACTTAATTTCTAATCTGGAAGCATTGGAAGGATTGGAATGATTTATGAATATTATAGCTCGCACATGCGCCCGCGCCCGCCCGCACATACGAAGGAAACATTCGGCAAACCCTTCCAACCCTTCCAATGGCGCAGAAATCCGCGCTTTCTTCCTTCCATGATGCTTCCGCCACCCTTCCAGACCGGAAGCATCCGCCTTCAAACCGCCGCCGCTAGAAGGGCGGCACCCAGTCATCCATGTCAGGAGGCGGCTCTGTGATCGCGGGGATGTCATCGGCCGATGGCGGCAGTTCGGCGCGCACGCGCCCATGTTCATCCACGAAGTCACTGGCATCGCGGATCAGGCGCATGCCCAGCCACTGCATCCCGTCGCTGGCCTTCTTGGTGAAGCCCTTGTCCAGCATCGCTTTGCTGAAGCCCTTTTGGCTCCATTCCTTTTCGCCAGCGGCCTTGCACCACGCCTGAAACACTTCGTAGAGCCGCGAGGACTGGATGCGCCCCTGCGGGTCTTGCGCGGTGCAGAGCTTGAGGAAGCGCGCCAGCGGGTCGCTATCCTCGCGATATTGCTGGGTCGCCTCGCGCACCGCATCCGGCTCGATCAGACCGTTGGCCAGCCAGTCCAGCAGGCCGCGCACAATATGGTTGAGGACGCCCGGCGCTTCGTCGCGCAGCTTGAACGGCAGACGTTCGTCGCGCTCGCCATCCTTCACATGGGCGTTCCACGGCACCAGCTTCATGCGCCGCCATATGCCTTCGTCGGTGCCCGGAATATCGGGCTTATAGTTGCCGCCGATATGCAGCTTGAAGAGGGGCAGGAGGTCGAAGAAGCCGCGATGCAGCGCGCGCACGGCCATAGGCTCGCCGCCCGTCGCCGCCTTTACCAGCGCTTCATTCAGCCGCGAACCGCGTTCCGGTTCCGACGCGCGCAACAGGCGGACACCGCCCAGGCGCGCCAGATCGGGCGAGGCAGCATCGCCGCGTTTCTTGATCCCCTGATCCAGAAAGGTTTCGATGCCGATCGTGCCGGCATAGTCGCCCAGCACATGCGCCCACAGGTCCATCGCCGTCGATTTACCGTTGGCGCCCAGGCCATAGTGAAACCACAGCTTCTGTTCGCCGGTGTCGCCCGTCGCGGTATAGCCGGCGACCTGATGCAGATAGCGCCGCATACCTTCGTCAGGATGCGCCCAGGCGAAGAAGCTGTCATAGATCGTGCTGATCGCGTCGGGATCGAACGCCACCGGCGCCAGCTTCGTGTTGAGGTCAGCGCGCGAGTGCGGCTCCAGCGAGAAGCGCGCCCGGCGGCGCCCTTCCTCATCCTGATACCGTTCGAACCGCAGCGTCCCGTTCAACACGTTGATGGCGAGCGGATCGCAATCGAAAGCCTCGATCGCGACGGTCAGCCATTTTTGCGCCAGCTTCGCGATGGAAGACGGCTTTCCCGCCTGCTCGCTTTGCCGACCATATCCGGCCAAGATGGTCGACAGCAGGACGAAGTTCTTACCCTTGGGGATATACTGGTCGAGGCCGTGCGGGTTTTCCTCCGCCTGATAGACACCGGTCTGCCGCATGATCCGCGCTTCGGATTGCATGTCGCGGATCGTGTCGAAGATCGCCTTTTGCAGCTCAGCGGGCGGCGGACCATCCTTTTCCTGATCCAGAACGCGCCAGCGGCGATCGTCCCACCCCAACCAGCCCTTGGCCGTGGTGAAGCGGAATTGCTCGCCATGGCGGGCGATCAGTCGTTCGCCGATGCCGAAATCGGTCATGGGCAGTACGGCGCAATCCATCATGACGATATCAGGCCCGATATCCCACGGCTTCTTGACCCCGTCGCCTATCGCCCGGTCGACATCGGCATTCTCTACGCCGTCGACATCGCCAGCATCGCGCCACAGCCGATCCTTGACCGCCGCTTCCGCCAGCAGCCCGGCACCAGCCCGCCGCCCCGCGACAAAGGCGAGGCGTAGGATCGCCGCCTTGGTCGGCTCCAGATATTCCAGACGCTTGTCGAACCATTCCTGCGCAATCCGCTTCAATCGCGCCTGCACCGGCCCCGGCTGTTCGGACAGAGCTTCCAGCCTTCCGGTCGGAAGGGTATCGAAATCGCGCGCCCACGGCGGCGGGGGCGGGAAGGCCTGATCAAATCGCGCCCGCCATTCGGCCTGATATTGCGCACGGGTTTCAGCATCGGCGATACCCGCCGCCAACTGCGCCAGGCGCTGCCAGATGCCGGCCTTGCCTTCAGGCGTCGCCGCATTTCCCTGTGCAAGCGCTGCGCTCCACAGCAGGTCAACTAGCGGAACCGCAGCGGACAGGACCACGTCAATCGCTTCCCGGCCGCCCGATCGCGCCAGATCGTCAGGGTCGGAACCGTCCGGAAGGGTGGCGAAGGACAGCCCACGGCCCGGCGCGACCAGCGGCAGCGCGCGTTCGGCCGCGCGAATGGCGGCTTTCTGCCCCGCTTCATCGCCGTCCATCAGGATGATCGGCGCTTCGCTGACACGCCAGACGCGTTCCAGCTGTTCGACCGTGATGGCCGTGCCCATCGGTGCGACGGCTTCGGATATCCCGACCTGATCCAGGGCGATGACATCGAAATAACCTTCCACGACGATCAGGCGTCGCGCCGATCGCGCTGCCGGCGACGCCCGGTGGAGATTGTAGAGGGTAGATCCTTTGGCGAAGGTCGATCCCTCGCTGTTCACATATTTGGGCAGCTGGCCATCGCGCGTAGCCCGACCGCCAAAGGCCACGATCCGGCCGCGCGCATCGGCGATCGGCACCATGATCCGGCCCCGAAACCGGTCGCGATAACCGTCCGGTGTTTCAGCCATCAGGCCAAAGCCCGCAAGGGCGTCAGGCGCCAGGCCGATCGCGCCGACCGACTGTTGCCCCGGCGCATAGCCCAGGCCAAAGCGGGCTATGGTTTCTTCCGTCAGGCCGCGCGCGGTCAGCTGGGCATAGGCGCTGCGGCTCTGGCGCAGCTGCATCTGATACCAGTCGGCGGCACGGCCCAGCACGTCGCCGGCCTCGATCCGCCGTTCCTCGCGCCGCGCCTCTTCGGGCGACCGGGTTGGCATGTCCAGTCCGGCCGCGCCGGCCAGCTCCTTGACTGCGTCGATGAAATCCAGCCCGCCATGATCGGTCAGCCACCGGATCGCGTCGCCATGCGCGCCGCAACCGAAGCAATGATAGAAGCCCTTTTCATCATTGATCGTGAAGCTGGGCGTTTTCTCATGATGGAACGGGCAGCAGGCCTTCTGTTCCTTGCCGGCCTTTTCGACCTTGATGGCACGGCCGATCAGCGTCGAAAGCGTCGTGCGGGCGCGGACTTCGTCCAAGAATGACTGTGAAAGAGACAAGAAATCCCACCCCGAAAATCAGGCAAAACAATGATGGCGATGCGAGAGGTTGGGCCTTTTCCTGCCGTGCCCAGGGCGACATGATTTAGGCTTCGGTCAGGGCGCTTTCGCCCCACCACGCTTCGATCTGGCGACCGTCGCCGCCGCGATAGCGGATATAATAGGCCGGTTCGGACGCCTCATATTCGGCGCGGCCCACCACATGGCCTTCTTCATCGCTGGTCTTCAGGCGAACATGCTGGCCCAGCTCGAATTTCAGATCGTTCATCATCGCACCTCTCTTGTGGGAAATCGCCGCCTCTCCGACTGGTCACGCCTGTATCGAGCCGCTGACGTTTGCGGCCACGGCGGGGCCTGCAAGCCCCGTCGATCCTGTCAGGCGCCCCGCCAAAAAGCCGGCGTCACCACCCGCGAGGTCAGCGCGCTCGCGCTATGGTCAGCGCAATTCACCGTCCCGCAACGCGGGCAGGGGATGCGCACCACGCGCAGCGGTTCGGCGTCGATCTTCGGCACCGGCAGGCGGCCGAAGGCCTGCTTGTTCAGGATACCCATCATTCGCTTCCTTCCCCGGCAATGGCGCCGATTTCCTTGAGCAACTGGCTGGCCCGCGCGCTGTCGGCGCTGCGGGAACCGCGCGTGGTGCAATCCATGATGATCCGGGCCAGCGCCTCGATCCGGCGCGCGCGGCGATAGAGTTCACCGGGTGTCAGGCTGGTCTCCATGTCGGTCCCGCCCCGCTCCACCGCCGCGCCGCCTCAGTGTTTGGCGGGCGCGGCTGCCACAGGGCTGGGCGCCGCGCCCGTTCCGTCGTGCGACCCGAAGGCGACGGATTTGAAAGGGGGAAGGGCGGCGGTCACAGCATCGCCCTTTGTGTCTGCTTGCCGGTGGCCAGGATGGTCACCACCCGCCGTTCCAGCGGCGAAGGCTCTTCCACGCTGATCTTGCCCAGCTGCACCAGGCGGCGGACGCGATAGGACGCCGCTACCTTGCCATTCAGGCCGACCCGCTTGGCCAGTTCCTCATTTGTGGGGCAGGGCAGGCCGCGCGCTGCCGCCTGTTGCAGGATGCGCAGCACTGCCCGCGTCGTCATCGCGCCGTCATTGGCCGCCAGCTGGAACCAGCCACGCTGCGGCACCTGTCGGGCGCGAAGCTGCGACGGGCGCGGATCGGGCAGGCGCTGCGCGATGAAGCGCAGCCGGCCATCGACCCGCTTGCTGGTCATGGCGACCAGCCCGGCATCATGCAGGCTGCGCACCATGGCGCCGATCGCGTCGCCGGGGCGGACGCCTTCGGCATAGACCACGTCTTCACCCGGCTGCGCGCGTTCGGCCCAGCTGCGAAATTGTTCCGGCTTCATGAACGTCATTCCCCCGCCACCGCGCGCAGCCGGGCAAGTATGGCGACCGCCACGCTGACCAACTGTTCCGCATCCTCGATCATGCCCAGCCGCTTCACATCGTGGGCGCACACCTTGCGGTCGCCCATCGCCGTGCAGATTTTGCGGGTGATATCCGCCCCTTCGGTCGACAGGATGCCGATCTGGGCCAGCCAATCCATGGCCTCGCCTTCCGGCGCGGGCAGGCGGAACAGCTCGAAACCCTGCATCTTCGCCAACGCGCGGGTGATATGCGGCCATCCATCCTGACCGGCGGACATATTCTCCACCACCGGCACCAGGCGCAGCGGAATGAATTCAGCGACTTCGCTATTGCCCCACTGCGCCACCGTGGATTGGCTGCGCTCCAGCATGCGGCTGACATAGACCTGTCGACCGGCTGCATGCACTGCATCGGCCGTGGCCTCGCTGATCGCGATATCTGCCGGCCCCAGATTTTCCGCCCCCCGCGCCATATCAGGCGGCCTGCCCGATATTTTTGGGCGCGCTATCGGGTGACGACATCACTGGTTCAGCAATATCGAGGGGCCAGCTTAGCCCCTCTTCCTTGGCGGCTAACCGCAGGTGATCGAGACGCGAAGGGGACAAGCCATTCTTACGCCAGCTGTGGACTGTCGAAGTCGGGTTCTTCGTCATGCGAGCCACGGCAGCGGTGCCGCCCAGCTCATCAATAATGAAATTGGCTTGATCGCTCATAAGGCGACCTATGCGATAATCGCAGATGATTGGCAAGGGTGCTTATTCGATTATAGAAATTGCGAATATCGCACTGTGTCGCAATGTGGCCCTATGGACCCTGAAGACATTCTGCAGCTGCTCAATCAGCACGATATGAGCCAGTCTGAGCTGGCGCGGCGCATTGGCATCGATCAGAACAAGCTCAACAAATCGCTGAACGGCAAGAGGCGCATCACTGTGTCGGAGATGGAAGCGATAAAGGAGGTGCTAGGTGCGTCGCAGCCGATCTTAAGGTCGCTGCCCGTCATTGGCCAAGTTTCCGCCGGGAACTGGCGGGAGGCTCTTCAGCATCCTATCGATGTCGTTCCGACACCGGACCCGTCAATTCCGGCTAGGGCCTTTGCTCTGCGCGTGTCGGGAGATTCAATGGACTTGCTTGTGGATGATGGCGCCACCGTGATCATCGACCCGGACGATCGAGTTCTCTTCAGCAATCGTTACTACGTTGTTTTGAATGCAGAGGGTGAGGCCACCTTCAAGCAATTCAAGTCCGACCCCGCGCGTCTCGTGCCCTGCTCGTCAAATCCCTCGCATAAGGAGATTTTGCTTGGTGGCGAGAGCTTTGACGTTGTCGGACGGATAATTTGGCGCGCCGCTCGGATGTGATCATTTCGGCTAGCTGCTTATCTGAAAGGCCAAGCAGCTTAGGCGAAACTCGTTTCTCTTCGATCGCGCCAGGCACGATATCGAAGTAGCCTCCCCATTCATCGTAGCACCCCAATCCGTCCGCGATTGCGTCGCGCCGAGCGGCCGTCAGCCGAAGGCGCCATGGCCCCGCAGGCCGGCCAAAGCAAACCACGCGATAGGTCGGAATGGTCAGTAGCATTATCGATTCGCCCCACATTTCCCTCTGTTCAAATGGAACATAAAAGGAACATAGATCAATCGGGTAAACGAACTATGCGATAATCGCAGAAATATAATTTGACACGTAATATGCGATTATCGCACAAGCCTCCCGTTCACTCAACGGGAGGCAATCATGCTTCATGCGCCTACAGAGTTTCCGTTTCCCGGCAGCGTCGTGCTGTCGAAGGGCCTGCGCTGGACGATCCGCCAGCTGTTCGACAATGGCGCCACCGCGCTGATCGTCCGCGACGGGGCGGGCGCGCAGGGCCGCCGCCGCGAAGCCGTCGCTGATCTGGTCGATGCCAATCTGGTCGACCGCGACGGCATCCAGGCGGTCAAGGGCATCGGCCGCGATACCAAGCGCCTTGCCCTCCATGTCGCCCGCCACCTGCGCGATCGTAACGAAGTGGTCCTGCGCGATCTGGGCCACCATCTCCATGCCGCCCACGCTGCCGGCGAAGTCCCGGCCTTCCGGGACAATTATCATCTGGTCGAAATCATGCGCGGGCTGGGCTGGCACAAGGCTGGCTGGGCCGGCACCGGCCCGACCCTCAGCCCGGTCTATCGCCGCACGGCGAAGGTGGTGCCGGCATGAACCGGGACCGCCGTAAGGAAATTGACGGCGCGATAGCCGCGATCGAACGCATCCAGATGGAACTGGAAATGCAGGCCCAGATTGTCGCCGATATCCGCGCTGACGAAGAAAGCTACCGAGACGCCATCCCCGAGAACATGCAGGGGAGCGAGCGTTATGAAGCCGCGGATGCAGCTGTGGACGCCTTGACCTCTGCGCAAGACGATCTGGAGGCCATCGACTTCGATAGCATCTTGGAAAGCCTGCGAGAGGCTCGCCGATGAGCCGCCGCACCCTTGCCGATCGCCGCCCGGCGACGCGCTACCGCCCGCCATGGCGCAAGCCGGTGCCCGGCCCGGCCCACACCGTGAAGAAGCTGGGCGATGTCGAAATGACCAGCACCGGCTTCTCGCGCCTCACCCCCACCGGCTTCGAAAGGATCGACTGACATGGACAGCCGGGCCGTAACCGCCGTCAACACCGCGATGGGCGTCGCTTCCTATCTCGACGGGATCGCCGAACGCAAGCGCGCCAATGATGTCCGCCGCCTGTGTCGCAGCAACACCAGCTACCGCGCGCGGCTCAGCACCCTGCACCAAGACAACATGCAGCTGCGCGCCCGCGTCGCTGAACTGGAGGCCAAGCATGTCTAAGCTGATCCTTTGCTGCCCCAATTGCGATCGCAGCTGGTCGACCCGCGATTGCGCCGGCCGCGACACCATCATTTGCGAATGCGGCTTCGGCATCGCGGTGCCCGACACCCGGTCCAAGGCTATCGCGGCGGCGAGCTGCGCGAGCGAGGCGGCCCACGAACTGCTGACCTTCGCCCGCGAAGGCAACCAGCTGGGCGACACTGCCTTTGCGGTATCGGTCGGCGAAAAGCTGGCTGATGCGTTTCGCCTGTCGATCGACGCCCAGGGCGGCCCCGACGACGCAGAGGAAGCGCTCTTCTATACCCGCATCCTCGACTATCTCGATCCGCGCCACATCGTGCGGACCCCGCCACAATATGAGGCGCGTCCGTTCAAGATACCCGATGGCCGCTGGTATATTTGCCGCGCCGCTTCTGATGATCTCGACGAAGAACAGCGCTTCCTGTCAGAACCGGAGGCGCAGGGCATCGTCGCCATGCTCAATCTCGCCGCGCCTGCCGGGGTGGGGCGGACGCCGCTTCCTACTCAGGAAGAGCTTCGCCTTGCCCACGCCCTTGTCGACAGCAATCCAGTGCTGCGCGTCTACGCCGCACCCGAATGGCACAGCCTTGCCGAAGACGCGCAGCAGTGGACGGCCGTGCTGATCCGCGAGGCCCGCCGTGCGCTCGCCCCAGCAGTTCCCGCCGATGTCGCTGCTCTGGTCGTGGCTGCGCGGGAAGTGCTTGATGAGTATGGACGCGAGAGCGTCGATGAGCAGCAGGCCGGCCACGACACCCTGCGCCAGCTCGACAAGGCCGCAGAAGCCTTCGCCTCACGCGTGTGCTGGGACGATGATGGGGGGGCGCTAAAGGATGCCCATGCAGTCCCATGCACCTGCGGCCTTCCGGGGGACGCACGCGTTGGCTGACCTTTTGGACTTGATGCGCCCCGATCCGAGGCCGGTATGGCGTGATGGCGCAATCGTCACTCATGAAGCGCGCCCTTGGCGGGAAGGCGACTTGCAGTTCCTCTGGAATGACTATCGAGAGGCGCGCGCGGGCGGCAAGTGGTTTCGGTTTGATGTGCGAGATAGCATCTGGCGCTGCCTCGATCCGTTCAGGCACACTGGCATAAATCGGTTGCCGGACCAGCCGCCCGCGCTCGATCGCCACGGCCGCCTCACGCACGAGACTGTGCAATGACCCGGCCCGCACCCTTCCAGCTGGTCCAGATCGCCCGCGAGGAACGCGCCCGCCGCAAGGTGGCGTGGGAACGCGCGGGCAGACTAGACAGCCACACTGCGATCGAGGACGAAATAATCTGGTCCAACATCGAGCATTTCGCGCGCATCCTGAATGGCGAGCGCCGGCCGATCCATTGGCCGGTCGAGCATAAGCGGATCATGGTCGAGAGTATTGCGGCCACCCTGCGGAAAGCACCGGAAGCTTTCTATAAGCTGCCCGGAAAGGTGCGAGGCCTGCGCGATCTGCAATATGCAATTCAGTTCACCTTGCTCTACGTGCTGGACCAGCCGGTGCCAGAGCATCCCGAAAGGGCCGCCGCGTGAGCGCGCCCACAAAAATCCGGCCAGCGGCCGACCCGAACATGATCGCCTTTGCGGAAGCCCTTGCGCGGATGCAGGTGAAGAGAGACATTGCCGCCCTTCGCGCCGCGCAGGGAGGCGGCCGACAGGAGGACGCCCGTGCGAACGGTCATTTACGCCCGCTTCAGCAGCGATAACCAGAACCCGCGATCGACAGCGGACCAGATCGCGCTGTGTCGCAAGCGCGCCGCCGACGAAGGCTGGACCGTTATTGGCGCCTTCGAGGACGCCGCCATTTCCGGCGCTGCCGGCATCGGCGCGGATCAGCGCCCCGGCCTCAATGCCATGATGCGCATGGTGGAGGCTGGCGGCGTCGATCAGGTGCTGGCAGAGTCGACCGACCGCATATCTCGCCACGTTGCTGATGCGCATATTCTCCGCGAGCGCATCGAATTCGCTGGCGCCCGGCTGTTCACCCTGTTCGACGGCGCGGTCACACCCATGATTGGCCTGATCAAGGGTTTTACCGACGCGCAATTCCGAACCGACCTTGCCAAGCGCGTTCGGCGCGGCCAGATCGGCACGCTGAAACAGGGGCGCATCCCCGGCAGCATCGCCTATGGATATCGACAGGCGAACCGGTTGGACGATCGCGGCCAGATCGTGCGCGGCCTACGGGAAATTGACCCGGACAAGGCCGACATCGTTCGCCGTATCTTTCGCGAATATGCGGCAGGCCGCAGCCCGAACGCGATTGCCGCCGGCCTTAATGCCGATGGCGTCGCTGGATCGCGCGGCGGCATCTGGCATGAAACTGCGATCAGTGGCGATACGCGCCACAAGCGCGGCATCTTGCGCAACGAAACATATGTCGGCGTCGTCACCTATGGCCGCAGCCGGACGGTGGTCAACCCGCAGACCCGCCAGCGGCTGATGCGGCCGAACGGCGAAGACGTGGTCGAGCGCCAAGAAATCGCGCACTTGCGGATCATTGATGATGATCTGTGGCAACAGGTGCAGGCCCGCTTGGCATCGAACCAGGGCGTGCGCCCCGAACGACAGCGCCGGCCCAAGCATATTCTCTCCGGGCTTGGCGTCTGTGAGGCGTGCGGCGCGCGTTGGGTGCTGCGCTCCAGCAAGTTCTGGGGATGCAGCAATTACCGCTACGGCAAGGCCTGCACCAACAATCGCCTTGTCGGCACGCACATATTCGAGCGGATGGTTTTGGATGACCTGAAGGAAGGCATGCTGTCGCCCGACGTGGTCAGCGCCTATGTCCGCGAATATCACCGCGACTTCGCCCGACAGAGCGCCGACATGGGCCGCGACCGGGCGAAGCTGGAACGCAAGCTGGAGGAAGCCGAGCGCCGGATGAAGCGCATGTTACAGGCCTTCACCGATGGCGGCAGCGAGTTCGAAGAAATCCGCGACATGCTGACCAGCGCCCGCGCAGACAAGGAAGCGCTGCAACGTCAGCTCGCCAGCATGGACGCCGTCCCGAATGTTCTGGCGCTGCATCCGCATGTGGAGGAAGTCTATAGGCGCCAGGTGGAAGAGCTGGAGGCGGCCCTAGCCGATCCCGAAGCGCAGCTTGAGGCGATCCCGCGACTGCGATCCATCATATCCAGCATCATTGTCCGGCCGCGCCTCGATCGCCAGCGCGGCGTTGTCGTGCAAGTGGTCCGCCAGATGGATGAAATCCTTTCGATCGCAACCGGCGGACAGCAGTTTTCACAATTGCGCTAACGGCCAATTCGTTTCGGCAAACTCATCACAATAATGATTGGCGATGGCACGGGAAAACCAGGTGCCGCGACCCGGTAGTGGCAGTACCGGCAATTGCACCAGCGCGAACCGGTCGATCATATGATCGAACAGCCGGATTTCATCGGGATGCACGACGTCTTCGGCATCATGCATGACGACGGCCTTGAACCGGATGCCGCTTCGACCTTCCTCCGCCAGCATGCTGCGCCAGTTGATGTTCAGGCAATCGGCCTTGGTAGTCGGGCCGGGGCGGTCATTCAGGCACAATATGATATGGGGTTGATCGATGGCGGCTGATGCGATCGCGTCGATCGTCGCCGGATCATTGGGATAGGCGCCGACGAATATGCGATAATCGGCATCGCCCCAGCAATGTACGGCATGGCGCAACATTGCGCCGATGACGTCCGCTTCCTGCCAGGCGGGAATGAAGATGGCGATACGGCCGGGCGTCGATGAAGGTGGCAATGTCGCCATCGTCATGCGGAGGCGGCGAGGATGCCGGACCGCCCGCCAGGCTCGGCGGATCAGGAACAGAAGGTCGATCGCCAGATCATCCAGCCCGCCCAATGCGAAGCCGATGACCGCGAACAACAATATCTCATAATGCAGCGCCTGTAGCGCGCCAAAGAGCATGTCCCCCACGATCCCGGATTCCCCCTGTCCCGATCGCCATGCGGCAGGGCGAATTTATGTCATGAGAACAGCGGTCTTCCAAGTATTTTGGAGAAAGTCTGTCAACATTGGCCGGCTGATCTGGGTTGGACCTGAGCGGAAATTTCCCTAAGGGGGAAGAATGGCAATACCGGCAAGCACTTATGGAGAAGAGACGTGACCGAACGGCCCGTGTCCGCCCTCAGGAATTTCCTGAAGGGAGAAGCAGGCAGTGGCGTCTTGCTGATGATTTCGGCCGCGATCGCAATGATCATGGCGAATCTTCCGGGTGCTGCCGGCCATGTCTATCATGACATCTTCCATATGGTGACGGGGCCGGTGCTTGCTCCTGCGCTCGGTCCCACGACGATCCATTTGTGGGTCAATGACGGACTGATGGCGATCTTCTTCCTGCTGGTCGGGCTGGAGATCAAACGTGAGTTCGTCGATGGCGGACTGTCCACCTGGGAGAGGCGGCGCCTGCCTTTCATCGCGGCGGGGGCGGGCATGATCGCGCCAGCGCTGGTCTATCTGGCCGTTACGGCTGGGGAACCGGCCCTGGCGCGCGGCTGGGCGATCCCGGCGGCCACGGATATTGCCTTCGCGATCGGGGTTCTGGCGCTGCTGGGATCGCGGGCTCCCGCATCGATCAAGCTGTTCCTGACGGCTGTCGCGATCGTCGACGACATGGGGGCGGTCGCGATCATTGCGCTGGCCTATAGCCAGGGGCTGGATGTCATGGCTTTGGCCGGCGCCTTTATCGTCCTGCTGGTCATGTTCGGCATGAACCGCGTCGGCGTGCGGGCCTTGGCACCTTATCTCATCGGCTTCCTGCTGCTCTGGTATCTGATGCTACTGTCGGGCGTGCATGCCACGATCGCGGGCGTGCTCGCCGCCATCACCATCCCGGTCAATCGCACGCCGGGTGCGCCGGATGCGGTGGACAGTCCGCTCCATCGCCTGGAACATCTGATCCATCCCTGGAGCGCCTATCTGATCGTGCCGCTCTTCGGCTTTGCCAATGCCGGCATCACGCTCAATGGCGAAGCGATCGGCGCTCTGCTCAGCCCCTTGCCGATCGGCGTGGCGCTCGGGCTGCTGCTTGGCAAGCAACTGGGCGTGTTCGGCAGCATCTGGCTGGCGCAGAAACTGGGCATCGCGGCGCGGCCTTCGGGGGCGACCTGGGTGCAGATTTACGGCATGGCGCTGTTGTGCGGCATTGGCTTCACCATGAGCCTGTTCATCGGCGCGCTCGCCTTTCCGGGGCAGCCATTGCTGGTCGAGGAGGCCAAGATCGGCATCCTTGGCGGATCCTTGCTGTCCGCGCTGTGCGGTTATGCGGTGCTGCGTTTTGCGCCGACACCGCGATCAGTCGCGCGGGGCGCAGGGTGAGGGGAATCGCGTAGCATTAACCTTCATGCTACTATCTCCTTGCCGTTGCCGCGACTCGCTTCGCGTCAGCGCGCCGACCGCACTTTCGAAAAATACGGGAGGAGGGCGAACCGATGGAGACGGACGTCAATTATCTGCTGCACCGCCAGCAGATGTCGCTGATCAACGCGCAGGCAACAGCATCGCCCGAGGGGCGCGCTGCCTATGAAGGGCTGGCACGCGGTTATATCGATCAGGTCGAAGCCTATCGCAGACGCAATGAGCAGCAGGAGAGGCTGATCATTCCGGCGCATTGATCCTCCGATCGTTGCGCCATCGCGCTATCGACGGGAAATCAGGCGATCGATAACTTCCTGATGCGGGCCATCGGCACCGCATTCGCGCTCCAATATCTTCTTGATCTTTTCCAGTTCGGCTTCGGTCAGATGTTCGATGCCGATGAAGTCGTTGCGCGCAGTCTCGATTGAACGGATCAGTTCGTCGAGCTTGGCCTGGATCGCGGCGCCGTCACGGTTCTGGGCATTCTGGATCAGGAAGACCATCAGGAAGGTTACGATGGTCGTGCCGGTATTGATCACCAGTTGCCAAGTGTCGGAATAATGAAAGAGTGGGCCGGTCACGCCCCAGATCAATACCACGCCGACCGCCAGGATGAAGGCGAGCGGCTGGCCGGTCCAACTGGCGATCCGTGCCGACAGGGCGGAAAATATCCGATCCATGCAAACTCCTTTGGATGTCCTGCGCATTTAGGCTCTGTTCAGCCATCTGCTGTCATGGCCATGCCCATGGCAACCATATCTTTTCGTGCAACGATCGGCGCGCTCGCCGGCTCCCTTCTGCTGGCCTCCTGCGCCAGCGTTTCCCCCGAATCACGTGTGCGTGCCGGATTGATCGACGCTGGTCTTTCGCCGCGAATGGCGGGCTGCATGGCCGAACGCATGGTTGATCGGCTCAGTTTGGTGCAGTTGCGGCGGCTCCAGTCGATCGCATCGCTCCACAAGTCGCACATGGGCAAGATGAGCATGGATGAACTCCTCTATAAAGTCCGTGCGCTGGAGGATCCGGAGATTTTCCTGGTGACCAGCAAGGCCGCCATTCACTGCTCCTTCTGACGCCGATTTCACAATAAAGCAGGGTCGGGTTTCGCAAGGGTTTTGCAATTTTGCAAAGTCGTTTTGCGAAATGGCTCTGGCCCTGCTTCCTCGCCTGTGCTTAACCCGCCTCAACAGTTTTCCTGTGAACAAAGGACGGGCTAGCCCATGAACATTCACGAATATCAGGCGAAGGAACTGCTCGCCAAGTATGGCGCGCCGATCGCCGCCGGTCACGCTGCCTTCACCGTCGAGGAAGCCGTCGAGGCCGCCAAGAAGCTGCCCGGGCCGCTCTATGTCGTGAAGTCGCAGATCCACGCTGGTGGCCGCGGCAAGGGCAAGTTCAAGGAACTGGCCCCCGAAGCCAAGGGCGGCGTCCGCCTCGCCTTCAACCTGGACGAGGTGAAGGCCCACGCCACCGACATGCTCGGCAACACGCTGGTCACCATCCAGACCGGCGAAGCGGGCAAGCAGGTCAATCGTCTGTACATCACCGACGGCGCCGACATCGCCAAGGAATTCTACTTGGCGTTGCTGGTCGATCGCGCCACCAGCCGCATCGCCTTCGTCGTGTCGACCGAAGGCGGCATGGACATTGAAGAGGTCGCCCACTCGACCCCCGAAAAGATCCACAGCTTCTCGGTCGATCCGGCCACCGGCTTCCAGCCGCACCACGGCCGCGCCGTTGCCGCTGCGCTCGGCCTGACCGGCGACCTCGCCAAGCAGGCTTCGAAGGTTGCTGCGTCGCTCTACGCCGCGTTCCTCGACACCGACGCCGAGCAGATCGAAGTCAACCCGCTGGCGCTGACCGAGCAGGGCAACCTCCTCGTCCTCGACGCCAAGGTCGGTTTCGACGGCAACGCCATGTTCCGTCACAAGGACATCGCCGAACTGCGCGACCTGACCGAGGAAGATGCGGCCGAAGTCGAAGCGTCGAAGTACGACCTCGCCTACATCAAGCTGGACGGCAACATCGGCTGCATGGTGAACGGCGCTGGCCTGGCCATGGCGACCATGGACATCATCAAGCTGAATGGCGAATTCCCCGCCAACTTCCTGGACGTGGGTGGCGGCGCCACCACCGAAAAGGTGACCGCGGCGTTCAAGATCATCCTGAAGGACCCGGCCGTTAAGGGCATTCTGGTCAACATCTTCGGCGGCATCATGAAGTGCGACATCATTGCCAATGGCATCGTCGAGGCTGCCAAGGAAGTGAACCTGTCGGTTCCGCTGGTTGTCCGCCTGGAAGGCACCAACGTCCAGCAGGGCAAGGACATTCTGGCCAATTCGGGTCTGCCGATCGTCCCCGCCGACGATCTGGGCGATGCGGCCAAGAAGATCGTGGCAGAAGTGAGGAAGGCGGCCTGAGCCCCCTAATCACCTGAGAAGATACGCCATAGGGCGTGGGTGACCTGGAAACGGGTCGCCCACGTCCGTGTTCGCGTTGGCGGGCGATGGCGTGAAAATGGAGGATGTTGAAATGAAGATCCTTGTGCCCGTGAAGCGGGTTATTGATTACAATGTGAAGCCGCGGGTGAAGGCGGATGGCACGGGCGTGGACCTGGCCAACGTCAAGATGAGCATGAACCCGTTCGACGAGATCGCCGTCGAGGAAGCCATTCGCCTGAAGGAAAAGGGCGCGGCGACCGAGGTCGTGGCGGTATCGATCGGCGTCGCCAAGGCGCAGGAAACGCTGCGCACGGCGTTGGCGATGGGCGCGGACCGCGCCATCCTGATCCAGACCGATGACGAAGTCGAACCGCTGGGCGTTGCCAAGCTGCTCGCCAAGGTTCAGGAAGAGGAAGGCGCTGGCCTGATCATCCTGGGCAAGCAGGCGATCGACGATGACAGCAACCAGACCGGCCAGATGCTCGCCGCGCTGCTGAACCTGCCGCAGGGCACCTTTGCCAGCAAGGTCGAGGTAGAGGGCGACAAGGTCAACGTCACCCGCGAAGTCGATGGCGGCCTGGAGACGGTGAAGCTCAACACCCCGGCGATCATCACCACCGACCTGCGCCTCAACGAGCCGCGCTATGCGTCGCTGCCGAACATCATGAAGGCCAAGTCCAAGCCGCTGGCGAACAAGACCCCGGCTGATTACGGCGTCGACATCGCCGCCCGTCTGGAGACGCTCAAGGTCTCCGAACCGCCCAAGCGCTCGGCCGGCATCAAGGTTGCCGATGTCGATGAACTGGTGGCCAAGCTCAAGGCTCTGGGAGTTGCAGCATGACGAAGACGCTCGTTTGGGTTGAACATGAGGGCGGCGCCGTCAAGGACGCGACCCTTTCCGCCGTGACCGCTGCAGCCAAGCTGGGCGAAGTCCATCTGTTGGTCGCTGGCCAGGGCGTCGACGGCGTTGCCGCCGAAGCCGCCAAGATCGCCGGCGTGGGCAAGGTCCATGTCGCCGACGACGCGGCCTTTGGCCATGCGCTGGCAGAGAATGTCGCGCCGCTGATCGTCGAACTGATGGGCCATCATGACGCGTTCGTCGCGCCGGCCACCAGCAACGGCAAGAATATCGCGCCGCGCGTCGCCGCCCTGCTGGACGTGATGCAGATCAGCGACATTCTGTCGGTCGAGAGCGAAGATACCTTCACCCGCCCGATCTATGCCGGCAACGCGATTGCCACGGTCAAGTCGAAGGACGCCAAGAAGGTCATCACCGTTCGCGGAACGGCCTTTGAAAAGGCGGCCAAAGAAGGCGGCAATGGTGCGGTGGAAGCTGTGGCCTCGACCGGCGACAAGGGCATTTCCTCTTTCGTCGGCGCCGAGATCGCCAAGCTGGAACGCCCCGAGCTGACCAGCGCCAAGATCATCGTGTCGGGTGGCCGCGCGCTGAAGGACGGTCCGACCTTCGAGGAATATATCATGCCGCTGGCCGACAAGCTGGGCGCGGCGGTCGGTGCCTCGCGCGCTGCGGTCGACGCTGGGTATGTCCCCAACGACTATCAGGTCGGCCAGACCGGCAAGATCGTCGCCCCGGAAGTCTATATCGCGGTCGGCATCTCTGGCGCGATCCAGCATCTGGCCGGCATGAAGGACAGCAAGACCATCGTCGCCATCAACAAGGACGAGGATGCGCCGATCTTCCAGGTGGCCGACATCGGCCTGGTCGGTGACCTGTTCAAGGTGGTGCCGGAACTGACCGGCAAGCTGTAAGCTGATTTGGCTTGAGTAGGAAAGGGCGTGGGGAGTGATCCCCACGCCCTTTTTCTGTGCGGGCTATTCGCAGTTGATGTCGTTCTTGTCGATGGCCCGACCGGCAAGGGCGCCGCCGGCACCGCCCAGGATGGTGCCGAGCGTCTTGGAGCCGCCGGGAGCGATGACATTGCCGAGCACGCCGCCGGCAAGGGCGCCGACGATGGTGCCGGTGGTGCCGTCATCCCGCTTGCAATAATAGCGGCCGTCGCGGTCGCGGTAGATCTGGTCATTGTCGCCGAGATGGCGGCGCGGCGGGCGGCGATCCCGGTCGCGGTCACGGCCGCCGGGCGGACGGTTGTAGCCGCCGGGGCGGTCATAGCCATAGCCGCCGCCATAATTGTCCGAGGCGCAGGCGCCGAGCGGGAGCATGGCAAGGGCGGCAAGCGCCATTATGGGGGTACGCACGGGATAGTCTCCTCTTCTTTTCCCTGTCGGGAGGAGAACCCGCAAGCGGCGCGAAGGTTGCGCCAAGATACTGATCAGAAACGCGAAACCGCCCGCCGCTGCCATCGAGAGGGGAGTGCGGCAGCGAGCGGACGGCATCAACGGCGCGTCGAGATGGCGCGCCGCCGAGAGGATGGGCGTCAGTGCGCCAGGGGCGAGGCGCCGCTGGCCGTGGCCGGGGTGACGACCGGGGCCGGGCTGTCCTGGATGCGCTGGTCCTCCAGCTTGGCCTTGGCTTCGCTGTAGCGGGCGACGAGGTCGTCCTTGAACTCGGTCAGCTTGCCCTCGTCATAGAGCTTCTTGCCGACATAGCCGGCGATGGCGCCGAAAATCAGGGTGCGGATCATGGGGAACTCCTTGGTTGCCAGTCGGGGAAAAGAACCGGCGTCGGCGGCAAGGGTTCCGAGCATGATTGCGTCCGCGACAGGCCTTGCTAGTCTTGCGACGGACGGTGGCGGGGGCCGCCGTGACAAGGGGGTGGCAATGTCGGCATTCGATCTGGTGTTCGCGGTGTTCGGGTTGCTGCTGGGGCTGGCGATCGCCGAGGTGCTGGGCGGCTTTGCCCGCGCGCTCAAGCTCAAGCGGACCGCCAAGCCGGTGCGGATCGGCTGGCTGACGCCGCTGCTGGGGCTGTTCGTGCTGCTGGACCTCACCAGCTTCTGGGGCAGCGCCTATATCATGCGGGACCAGATGGATGCGAGCTATCTGACGCTGGTCGTGGTGCTGGCGATCGTGGGCGTCTATCATCTCGCCGCGTCGCTGATCTTTCCCGACGAGCCGGAACAATGGCCCGATTTCGACGACTGGTATGACCGGCAGAAGCGGATGGTGATCGGCGGGCTGCTGCTGGCCAATGTCGCGGTCACGATCGGCCAGGGCGTGCTGGAAGAGGTGAGGCCGGTGGCCGAAGCCCCCGCCGGGCCGCTTGCCCCCTATGCCGCGCCGATCCTGCTGGGCGGGCTGGTGGGGCTGCTGACCCTGCTGGTCGCGCTGCTGCGGGTGCGGAGCCGGCGCGCGAACATGGCGATGCTGATCGCGGCGAACCTGATCCTGCTGGGCGCCAGCATTGCCGAGGATTATATCTGACCGGGATCGGGCGCCACGGTGAGATGGCGCCCGGCCCGATCATTCGCTTATCGGCCGATTATTCGGCGTGGGCGATGTTCACCGCGGCCATCTTGCCGCGCTTGTCCTGCTCCAGGTCATAGGACACGCGGTCCTTCTCGCGCAGGGTGGCGAGGCCGGCGCGCTCGACCGCGCTGATGTGGACGAACGCGTCCTGGCCGCCGGTGTCGGGCTCGATGAAGCCATAGCCCTTGTCGGCGTTGAAGAACTTCACGGTTCCGGTGATGCTGCTCATGATATTTCCTTCTTTCATGCGGCGGACCCATGGCGGGCACGCCGGGTCGCTAGAGGGGCAGGGAAAGAGGGAGATAGGTGCCGCAAAGCGCCGAAGACCGTCGATTTGCGACTATAGCAGCGCCCTTGTACGGCATTGCCGGCGTCCTGGCAAATCGCTGGCCGTTTCGGCGGGGTCTGCCGCCGCGTCCTCCTCTTCCTCCTCGTCTTCCTCATCCTCGCTCAGCAGCTCGTAACCGGCCGCTTCCAGGACGGCGATTTCCTCGTCGCTGCCCGGCGCGAAGCCGAAACGGGCGTCGCGGGCGCGGGTGGCGGCTTCCTCATAGGGGCGGGCCTGCGCCTCCAGCTCCGCGGCATAGGCGGCCTCCTCGGCTTGCGTCAGGGTGCGGTCATAATCGTCGATATCGTAATAATCCCCGCTCTGGTCGCCGGTGAAGTCGGGCGGGGCGGGGTAATCGGTGCGCAATTGCTCGCGATCCTCATCCCACCAGACGCCGCGCAAACGGGTCGCGGCCTCCTCCGGCGGCAGGTCGGCGCGGTGGATATGGGGGCGAAGTTCACACCGTTCATTGCGGTCGGAAAAGGGCGAGATGCCGGGCTGGACAGGTGGGCGCTTCGCACCGGGCTGGAGCGCCAGCCGGGCGGCGATGAAGAGCGCTACCGAGGCGGCGGGGGCGAGGGCGGTTGCCGCTTCCGGTGCGACGGGTTCGGGTGTCTCGGGCTGGTCGCCGTTGAGCAGGCGGGCGTCGGCCATCTGGCGGGCCATATGTTCCATTCCCGTGCGGGGCAGGCCGATCAGTTCGGATTCCTTGTCGGCCTCTTCGGCCGGGCAGATGAGGTCGAGATAGGCGGTGAAATCCTGGGCGACGACGCGGGCGAGCGCGGCATCCGACCCTTCGGGCGGGCTGTCGGCCATGCGATCGAGCCGCGCGAGCATCGACATGGCGAGGCGATTGTCATGGCGGTGGCGGCGGACTTCGTAATTGTCGGGATCCTTGCGGATCGTCTCCTCGCTGCCCATGATCGCGCGCGACAGGAGATCGTCGGCAAGGCGGGCGCGGGCGATCAGGATCGCGGCGTCCCAGCCGAGGCGAAAGGCGGCGCCGTCATGGCGGATACGCAGTGTATAGGCCGAGCGCGCGGTGATGTGCACCCCTTCGCAGGCGAGCATGATGACGCCGGTGGCGGCGAGTATCTCCAGGAAGCGCCGCTGGCGCGCCGGGCTCCAGCCATCGACCCGCCGCTGCGGATCGGGCGTGGGCATGGTGTCCGGCAGGGGCGGCGTGATCGGCGGGAATGTGCAGGACATGGCAAGGCCCTTTCAGGGAAAGAGGACGCGTTGCCGGAAGGGTAGGCAGAAAGGCGGGGTGTAGGACAGCGGAATAGGAATTGGCCACCAGTGCGCCCATCCGGGCCTGCAAAGCGCGCCTTTCTGCGTTCCGGTGCTCACGTACTTGAAGTACGCTGCGCTTCGTTACTCGAAAGACGCCCTTTTCGGCTCCGTCTGGACGCACTGGAGACCAATTCCTGCGTAGCGGTTGCTACGACGATCAGGGATATTGCTGGCGGGTGTGCTTGACGTTCAGGATTTCGATCGCTTCGGTGCCGACCCGATAGATGAGGATATAGTTGGGTGTGACGATCGCTTCGCGCGTGTCGGGAACGCGCCCGTTGCGGTGCATATGGGGATGATAGACCAATTGTTCTGCGACTTGGGCGAACAGGTCGGCCAGGCGCAGCGCAGCCGTCGGATTGCGATCAGAAATATAGTCGATGATAGTGCGCACGTCTTCCCGCGCTCTCTCGCGCCAGATGATGTGTGGCATCAGCCTTGCCGGGCCTTCTTGGCGTCGATGATCGCGCGCAGTTCGGCCATTACCTGATCATGTGGCACGCCCGGCCGGGGATCGGCCAGGCTCGCCTCAACCTCCGCCTTGAACCAAGCGTCATAGGCGGCGGCCTCCTCGGTCGTCGCAAATTCGGACTCGATGGGCGTGAGCTTCGTCATGGAGAAAGCCTATCAAAAATGCAGGGCTATGCCAATCTGAGGCCATAACGTCGCGATAGATCAGGCCATACCAAGGGAACTATTTTCTTTTGCTTGCAGAAAGTTTCTTACCGGCGTCGATCACAATTATGTCAGATGCTCGCTCACCCCGAGAAATTTTCTCATCTCGAACTTTTTCAATGTTTTTAATCTTAATATGCCCATCGCCATAATCTATTACAACAAATATCGCAAATTCCGACTTCGCTGCATCTTTGTAAAATTCTAATTGTTTATTGTAGCCATGTTCAACTGTCCCGCTGGATCTTTTCATCTCTACTAAGACTCGTGCAGTATAGCCGGTAGAAAATTTGAAATCTACCGGGCCACCGCCCATATTTGGCTCAGCGCTGAGGTCGATATCGTGAGCTTTGCAATAAGCATCTGCGATTGCGTAAAATATTAACTGAGATGCGCGCTCCCTTTTTGGCGTGTTATCTGCCCAAAGTGCTTCCCAAAGATTGCCTTTTTCAACGTGATGTTGAAATGCCCCAACGGCATCTAAAACAATCTTGTGGATTTCGTTTGGTCCCTTTTTGATATCGTAGGGCACAGTTTTCGTGATAATTTTATTGTTTATTAATGCGTCTCTGAAACGGTAGAATCCAAAGATATCTTCGTTCTGGTCGTAAGATGATGCAGCGCTTTTGACGGCATTGAGAAATTGCTCAAAGATAGTTGAAGATTGCAAAACTGCGGAGCGAACTGCCGCTTTTTGCTCTTTTATAGTGGGTTGGGCGATGCCGCCGAGCAGCTTGTTTACCTTGTCTCGCAACGCGACATTGTGTTGAGTTGCCTCCCAAACATCTGCCCAACTATCGGTAACAGGAAGGTCTCTAACGATGTCTTTCGGGATCAGAGTCCGTTTGGAAAATCAGGGGTGAACGTTTCGGCGTAGGAGATTGCCGCCCATGGCGACGAGGATCATGGCCTGTGAGACGTCGATGCGCTTCTCGTAATCGCGGACCAATCGGCGCCATCGGATCATCCAGCCAAAGGTCCGCTCAACGACCCATCGTCGGGGCAGAACCTTGAAGCCCTGCTGCTGGTCGCTGCGCCGAATGACCTCGACGACGAAATCCAGATAGCTTGCCTTGTCCATGAGCTTGAGGCGGTCATAGGCGCCATCGGCGAAGAGATGTTTGATCCAGGGCCAGCGTTTGCGGATGCCATCGAGGATGGCCTGGGCACCCGCGCTGTCCGAAATGTCCGCAGTGGTCAGGTTGAGCATCAGCAGCCGACCATCGGTATCGACGGCGATATGCCGCTTGCGCCCGACAACCTTCTTGCCTGCATCGAACCCACGCTTTTCTGCCGATGGCGCCTTGACCGACTGGCTGTCTATCACTGCTGCGCTCGGACTGGCCTCCCGCCCTTGGCGCTCGCGATCGAGCATCAGCTCGATGTCGTGGATTGTCTGGAACAGGAACCTGCGAGCCAGTTCCCGGAACCAACCATAAACCGTCTGCCATGCTCCGAAATGGATCGGCAGCATCCGCCAGCCACAGCCCGACCGAACAAGGTAGCGCACGGCGTTGATTACCTCGCGAAAATCCACCTCGCGTGGACGGCCCCGGCGCCCCGGCTTGGGCATCAGGGGCGCTAGGCGATCCCATTCCTCATCGGTCAGATCACTGGGATAGCGCTTCGTCTTCTTGGCAATCTGGGCCATGCGCCCTCGGCTCTGGTGGGTCCACATCCAGAGCCTGAATCAGACGCAGAGCCTCGCGACAACCCCCGCCAACGATTTTCCAAACAGCCTCTCAGGACCATTGGCTTCAACCGGCCATCTGGAGCTTCATACGTGGGCAAGGAGTAGCCGAGGTCGTCTGATTTATTGATTGGGATGCCGAGGTTAGCGCAAAAATCACTGGTCAACTGACAGAGTTGATCGCTCAACGCGCGAGTTGTCAGGTCGCTGATAGTATCAGAACCTACATCCTCTTCCAAAAAGCTCATGAGCGATATCAGTTCAGGGTCTTTAGAGCCGACTTTAATGATGTCTTTAGTCGTGCGTAAGACTTGCAATCTAATGCGACTTGGCCGCGAGTTTCCTGATCGCCCTCGTCGGCCATAACCCAAACCATTTTCTGGTGGTTCTTTAAGGCTGAGGTGCTTCTCAGCAGTGCGCCAAGCAGTGTCTCCTTCCTTCTCTGATACGGTAAGTAGTCGCACGAGGACTTCAAAATGCGTCCTAAATGCATCGATACCTTCACTCGCGATAATCGAGTTTGAGGATTTTTCTAGAAGCAATGGATCAATGAATAGGGGAAGGTCAAGATCGACAAATGGATCTATAAGCCCGGCATCGTCAAGTTTTTCAGGCGGTATATTAAAATACGCAGAGAAAAGTGTCGGAAGGTGCATCATCATCCCCCAGGCCGTGATCCAATATCAATGCATCATCCTGCTCCACAGTAAAGCGTTACTTGCTCAAAAAAGGATGGGAGTCACTCCGCCGCCACGGCCTCCAGCCCCAGTAACGGCGCCAGATAGCGCCCGGTAAAGCTGCGCGGTTCCTTCACGACCTGCTCCGGCGTGCCTTGCGCGACGACTTCGCCGCCTTTCACGCCGCCTTCCGGTCCCATGTCGATGATATAATCCGCCGTCTTGATGACATCGAGATTATGTTCGATCACCACGACGCTGTTGCCCTGTTCGACCAGGGCGTGGAGGACTTCCAGCAGCTTGCGGACATCCTCGAAATGCAGGCCGGTGGTGGGTTCGTCGAGGATATAGAGGGTGTTGCCGGTGGCGCGGCGCGACAATTCCTTGGCGAGCTTGACGCGCTGGGCTTCGCCGCCCGACAGGGTGGTGGCCTGCTGGCCGACCTTGATATAGCCAAGGCCGACTTCGGCGAGCATCGCCATCTTGTCGCGGATCGGCGGCACGGCCTTGAAGAATTCGACCGCATCCTCGACCGTCATGTCGAGCACGTCGGCGATGCTCATCCCCTTGAACTTCACCTCCAGCGTCTCGCGATTGTAGCGGGCGCCGTGGCAGACGTCGCAGGTGACATAGACGTCGGGGAGGAAGTGCATCTCGATCTTGAGCACGCCGTCGCCCTGGCAGGCTTCGCAGCGGCCGCCCTTGACGTTGAAGGAGAAGCGGCCGGGCTTGTAGCCGCGCGCCTGCGCTTCGGGCAGGCCGGCGAACCAGTCGCGGATATTGGTGAAGGCGCCGGTATAGGTGGCCGGGTTGGAGCGCGGGGTGCGGCCGATCGGCGACTGGTCGATGTCGATCACCTTGTCGCAATGTTCCAGGCCCGTGATCTTGTCATGCGGGCCGGCGACGATGCGGGCACCGTTGAGGGTGCGGGCGCTGGCGGCGTAGAGGGTGTCGATGGTGAAGCTGGACTTGCCCGATCCCGACACGCCGGTGATGCAGGTGAAGGTGCCGAGCGGGATGCTGGCGGTGACGCCGGTCAGGTTGTTGGCGCGGGCATTGTGGACGGTGAGCTTCTTGCCCGAGCCCTTGCGGCGCTTGGCCGGGACTTCGATGCGGCGGGTGCCGTTGAGATAGTCCGCGGTCAGGCTGTCCTTGTGCGCCAAGAGTTCGGGCAGGGTGCCCTGCGCAACGATGGTGCCGCCATGGACGCCGGCGCCCGGCCCCATGTCGACAATATAGTCGGCGGCGCGGATCGCATCCTCGTCATGCTCGACGACGATGACGCTGTTGCCGAGGTCTCTTAGGCGTTTCAGGGTGACGAGCAGCCGGTCATTGTCGCGCTGGTGCAGGCCGATCGAGGGTTCGTCGAGGACGTAGAGGACGCCCGACAGGCCCGAGCCGATCTGGCTGGCGAGGCGGATGCGCTGGCTTTCGCCGCCCGACAGGGTGCCTGATGTGCGGTCGAGGTTCAGATAGTCGAGGCCGACATTGTTGAGGAAGCCGAGCCGCTCGACAATTTCCTTGAGGATGGCGCGGGCGATCTGGTTCTGCTGCTCATTGAGCGCGTCGGGCATCGCGGTGAAGAAGGCGAGCGCGTCCACCACCGAGCGGCGGGTGGAGACGCTAATGTCCTCGCCGGCGATCTTGACCGCGAGCGCCTCGGGCTTCAAGCGCGCGCCGTGGCAGGTCTCGCAGGGCATGGCGGTCTGGTACTTGCTCAGTTCCTCGCGCATCCAGGCGCTTTCGGTCTGGAGCAGGCGGCGGTTGAGGTTGCCGATCACGCCCTCGAACGGCTTCTTCACCTCATAGCTCTTCTTGCCGTCGACGAAGCGCAGGGTGACAGGCTTGCCCCCGGTGCCGTGGAGGATGATGAGCTTCACTTCGCCCGGCAGATCGGCCCAGGGGGCGTCGAGGGAGAAGCCGAACTCCTTGGCGAGGGAGCCGAGCACCTGCATATAGTAAGGGCTGGGCGGGTTGGACTTGGCCCAGGGGACGACGGCGCCCTTCTTGAGCGATAGGGCTTCGTTGGGGACGACCAGTTCGGGGTCGAACTCCTGCCGCTCGCCCAGGCCATCGCAGGCCGGGCAGGCGCCCATGGGGGCGTTGAAGGAGAAGAGGCGCGGCTCGATCTCGGGAATGGTGAAGCCGCTGACCGGGCAGGCGAATTTCTCGGAAAAGACGATGCGGTTGGCGGGGATGCCGGCATTCTTCATCTTGCCCGCGGATTGCGCTTCATCCTCGCGGCCGGGGACGACGCCCTCGGCCAGGTCGACAAAGGCGAGGCCGTCGGCGAGTTTGAGCGCCTGCTCGAAACTGTCGGCGAGGCGGGTGGCCATGTCGGCATTGACCGCCAGGCGATCGACCACGACCTCGATGTCATGCTTATATTTCTTGTCGAGGGCGGGGGCGTCCTCGATCAGGTAGAGTTCGCCGTCGATGCGGACGCGGGTGTAGCCCGCCTTCTGCCACTCGGTCAGTTCCTTCTTATACTCGCCCTTCCGCCCGCGCACCACGGGGGCGAGCAGGTAGAAGCGCGTGCCTTCGGGCAGGAGCGCGACGCGGTCGACCATCTGCGAGACAGTTTGCGCGCTGATCGGCTCACCGGTGGCGGGCGAATAGGGGATGCCGACGCGCGCCCAGAGCAGGCGCATATAGTCGTATATCTCGGTGACGGTCGCGACCGTGGAGCGCGGGTTGCGGCTGGTGGTCTTCTGCTCGATCGAGATGGCGGGGGAGAGGCCCTCGATATGCTCGACATCGGGCTTCTGCATCATCTCCAGGAACTGGCGCGCATAGGCGGAGAGCGACTCCACATAGCGGCGCTGCCCCTCGGCATAGATGGTGTCGAAGGCGAGGCTGGACTTGCCCGAGCCCGAGAGGCCGGTGATGACGATCAGGCTGTCGCGGGGCAGATCGACATCGACGCCCTTGAGGTTGTGCTCGCGCGCGCCGCGGACGCTGATGTGGGTCAGCATTCGGTAAACCTCTGCTTCGGAATGTGGGTCAGACTCATGGGGGCGTTGTTCCAGATTTGTTCCGTGGGGGCAAGGGGCGTTGCCCGGTCGGGAGGCAAGATAGGAAGGGGGAGCGGCCAGGGGAAGATGGCCGGGCGTGGACGATGGCGCGCTGCGCCGGCCGAAGGGCGTTTCTGGTTCGGCTGCGGGCGCGTCTCGGCCTGTCTCGGGGTTTCCATGGATGGCCGCGGCTATGGGATCGCACGTAGAAACGGGGCATGACCTATTGGCGGCTCCATTGGCATGCGGGCGTCCTGAGCGTGGCGGGCAGCGTCGCGGGCATGGCATTGGCGACGACCGGGGCCATGGCCCAGAGCGAGACGCCGGCGGGGCGGATCATCTTCCTGGGCTGGACCGAGGGCAAGGACCATTCGGTGTGGCTGTCCGGCGTCGATCCGGGCGAGTTTTTCGTCGTCTTTCCCGAGACCGGGGAGCGGGTGGACAGTTGGACCCAGCCCGATACCGGCCTGCACCTGACGGTATCGCCCATCGTGCGGGAAAATGGCGGCACCCATAATCTGTTCGCCCATATCCGCACCGAATATGCGGAATATGACAATTTCGTCGATTCCGCCGACCAGCATCCGGGCGGCATCAATTTCCCCGATCACTGGAACCGGCCCGACCCGGAACTGCCCGATCTGGTGACGCCGGAATTGCGGCCGAACCCGGATACGGTGACGCCGGGGCTGCGCCCCTTGCCGGATACGGTAACGCCGGGGTTGCGCCCCAATCCGGATTTGATCACGCCCGGATTGCGGCCCTTGCCCGAGACCGTGACGCCGGAGCTGCGTCCGAACCCCGATACGGTGACGCCAGGGCTGCGGCCTGACCCCGACACGGTGACCCCGGAACGGCAACCCGATCCCGAAATCGTCACGCCCGAACTGCGGCCAGTGCCCGTTCCCATTACGCCGGAGGCGCGACCAGACCCCGATACGGTGACGCCGGAAGTGCGCCCGGACCCTGATACGCCAACACCCGAAATACGGCCTGATCCTGATACGGTGACGCCGGGCCTGCGGCCTGATCCTGATACGGTAACGCCGGGCCTGCGGCCTGATCCTGATACGGTAACGCCGGGACTGCGGCCTGATCCGGATACGGTAACGCCGGGCCTGCGGCCTGATCCGGACACGGTGACGCCGGGGCTGCGTCCTGATCCTGATACGGTGACGCCGGGTCTGCGGCCTGATCCGGACACGGTGACGCCGGGACTGCGGCCTGATCCGGATACGGTAACGCCGGGTCTGCGGCCTGATCCGGATACAGTGACGCCGGGCCTGCGGCCTGACCCGGATACGGTAACGCCGGGTCTGCGGCCTGATCCGGATACGGTGACGCCGGGACTGCGGCCTGATCCGGACACGGTGACGCCGGGGCTGCGTCCTGATCCCGATACGGTGACGCCGGGGCTGCGTCCTGATCCCGATACGGTGACGCCGGGCTTGCGGCCTGATCCTGATACGGTGACGCCGGGTCTGCGGCCTGATCCTGACACGGTGACGCCGGGCTTGCGACCTGATCCGGATACGGTGACGCCGGGCTTGCGACCTGATCCGGATACGGTGACGCCGGGTCTGCGGCCTGACCCGGATACGGTGACGCCGGGACTGCGTCCTGATCCGGACACGGTGACGCCGGGCTTGCGTCCTGATCCGGACACGGTGACGCCGGGCTTGCGGCCTGATCCGGACACGGTGACGCCGGGTCTGCGGCCTGACCCGGATACGGTGACGCCGGGCCTGCGTCCTGATCCGGACACGGTGACGCCGGGTCTGCGTCCTGATCCGGATACGGTGACGCCGGGCTTGCGACCCGATCCGGATACGGTGACACCGGGGCTGCGGCCTGGCCCGGACGTGGGCGGGCCGACGGTGCGGCCGTTGCAGCGGCCGCGCCCCGAGACGCTGCCGCCGATCGCGCCGACCGGTGTCGCGCCGGGCCGCGATGAGCGGCGCCCGATGCTGATGACCGCCGATGAAGTCTGCCGGGCCGGGCGCGAAGGCCGGTTGCGGGGCGATCCGCAACTGGTCGAGAAGGCCTGCCGGATTGCGGCCAATGCCCGCCGGCGCTGGACTGCCTGGGGGGAATGGAACTATTCGACGCTGAAGGATGACCGTTCCGGCGCCCGGACCAAGGGCAGCGCGAACCAATATAATATTGGCCTGGATCGCTGGATCGACAAGCGCACCGTTGCCGGCCTGGCCATCCAGTTCGGCAATTCGGATTATAAATCCTTCAATGGCGGCATGCGCCAGCAGGCCGATTCCATCACGGTGAAGCCCTATATGGTGCATCGGATGGCAGATTCGGACGTGGTGCTGGATGCCAGCATCGGCTTCAATTTCGGCGAATATGAACAGCATGTGCTGATGCTGTCGGGCAAGCATGACAGCTTCACCCTGTCGGGCACGATCGGGATGAGTGCGCAGCGCCCGCTGGGCAGCTTCCTGCTGCGGCCCCGCCTGTCGTGGAGCTATGCCAGCATCTGGCACGACAATTATGTGCTGCAGGGGCAGGTGGGCGGTATCGACCTGCGCGTGCTGCAGGGCGATGCGCGTTATGATTATGGCGCGGTGGCGACTTCGCTGGAGATCAGCCGGCCGTTCCGATCGGATGATATGGTCATCACCCCCTATGTCGAGGGCGGCGTCGATTTCGCCTATCTGCGCCCCAATGGCGGCCGTGTCCTGGGGCCGGACCTGCGCCTGATCGCGACCACGCCGGCGACCGGATCGGTCCGGTTCGGCACGCGCATCCAGTTGCGCGGCAATGTCGCGCTGATCGGATCGGGCGAATATTACGGGATCGGATCGGGCGGCCTGTCGAGCTGGCAGTGGCGGGGGAATCTGTCCTTCCGCTTCTAGCGCGGCGGGACGGGGCCTCGGGCTGTGGGCGATGGGAGCGGACATGGCGGTCGCGCCGGAGGCATGGGGGTGTCGACGCGAAATCGCTGGCCAATCCTGCCCGCCTGCGGCACAGGCGAGGGGCATGACTTTGCCCGATCCTTCCACCTTCATTGCCGAGGGCGCCTCCGCCGCGGTCTATCGGCTGGACGGGGGGGCGGGTGCTCAAGCTGTTCCACGAGGGTGTCGACCCGTCGATCATTCGCCGCGAATATGTGACGGCAGAGATGATCCAGGCGACCGGCCTGCCGGCGGCGCGGCTGTTCGGCCGGTGCGAGGCCGGCGGGCGGCAAGGCATCATCTATAGCGAGATAGAGGGCCCCAACCTGCTCCATTATATCTGGCGCCATCCGCATCGGGTGGGCTGGGCGATGCGGGCGATGGCGCAGTTGCAGGCGCATATCCATCGACAGCCGGTGCCGATGCTGCGCAGCCGCAAGGCGATATTGACCGAGGATATCGAAATGGCGCCGATCGGTGGGCGGTTGCGTGCGGCGGCGATCGACCGGCTGGACCAGCTGGGCGAGGGCGACATGCTGTCGCATGGCGACCTGCATCCGGCCAATCTGATCGTCAGTGGCGAGGGGCTGGTGGCGATCGACTGGTCGAAGGCGGCGCGGGCGATGCCGGCGGCCGATGTGGTGCGCAGCGAGATGCTGATGCGCTTTGGTCCGGGACAAGCCAGTGGCTGGCTGGAGGGGCCGGTCCGCGATCTGGCCACGGCCCATTATGTCCGCTGTTACCGCCGGGCCGCGACGATGGATGGCGAGGCGCTGGCCGCCTGGCGGGCGCTGGTTGGCCTGGCCTGGATGCGCCATCGTCTGCCCGCCCGCGATGCGGCCTTTGGCGCCTATCTGGTTCGCGCACTGGAACGGGCGGGTTTGCCTGCGCTGGACGCCTGATCGCAGGGCGGATGTCGTTGGTGGGCCGTGGTGGACGGTTGGTCCAGTGGCCATGCCATCGGGCGGAGGCCATGGGCCGATCATCGAACGGGCCGCTGCGACCGCCGACTTGTCGTTATTCTGACATCGAAACAGGCCAGAGAGCAGCGCGTTAAGCGACGGTTCACGGCCGATGGTGCCGTGTTGACGGTAACAGTTGAGACAAGATCTGGAGTGCCCGACAGCATCCGGATACGCCCCCGGCATTCCCTTGCGCCGGGGGCGTTTTCATGTCCGCTCCTCCTGTATCTCCGTAATTTCCCCTAGGGAATGCACGATTGTTTCGTGGATGAATGCCATTCGTCCGGTCGTTCGTCCCCGCAAATCCGCGCTTGGTCGATGGATTGGTCGTTGGCCGATGCCGGGGGTCGCCGGTCGAAGCGGACCAGCGGCGAGAGGGCACGGCGCGTACACAGGATGGGCGAACGGGATATGGCGCAACGCCCCCACAAGACCCCCGCCGAACCGTTCGCATCCGGCGCGTCGACGCCCCCTGACGACGCAGGCCGGATGCCAAGACAGTTTTGAGGAGACACGCCATGTTCGCCACCGCCAAGATCATCACTGCCCTGAGTGCCGCCGCCATGCTGGCCGGTTCCGGCATCGCTTCGGCGCAGGAGTTCAAGTCCAACGGCCGCAGCACCATGGTCCGCTTCGGCGACCTGGACCTGACCCGCCATGCCGACCAGCAGCAATTGCGCAGCCGCATTTCCCGCGCCGCGGGCAAGGTTTGCTCGACCAGCGACCTGGCGGCCTTCAGCGCCTGCCGTTCCGCCGCGATCGCCCAGGTCGAGGCGCCGATCGCGACCGCCATCGCCCGCGCCCAGACCAACGAACGCTATGCCGATGCCAAGGATGCCCGGCCGGTGGTCGGCAACTGACGCCTATCATCCTGCCAAGGGAGGGAAAGGGCCTGGCGCGAGCCGGGCCCTTTTTGCGTGGGAAAAGGCCCGTCGCCCCGGTCATTCTCGGTATTTCCCCCGATGGCGGACCTCCGGATTTGCGACGATCAGAAGGGACAGGTTCAAGGGGATAATGGTCATGCGCGCGCGTCTTCCCGGCACTTCGCCCGTCATCATGGCAATGCTGATGGCCGGGGGGCTATGCGCGCCCGATGTCCGAGCGCAGAGCACGGAATCGCTCTACGAACCGATCGGCCATCATAGCGGTGGCGACGTGCATGCGGTGGACGAGACGCCGAGCTATGTCGTCCCCGATTTCGCGCCGGCAAGCCCGCCGACCCGAACAAGGAACTGCCCTTCTTCAAGATCCGGCTGGGCCTGTCGCTGATCGGCGACTGGACCGATTTCAGCCAGGACGCGGTCAATGAAAGCCAGATCGGCCGGCAGGAGAATGAGTTTCAGGTGCGATCGGCGCGGCTCAGCCTGATCGGATCGGTCGGCGGCGATTATCGGGTAAGTTATCAGGTCAGCGGCGAATATAAGGGGTTCGACACCAACCCCGAGCAGAAATGGAAGCTGACCGACGCGTCGCTGACCTTTCCGCTGGGCAGCCGCACCAAGATGACGCTGGGCAAGACCAAGGAGACATTCTCGTACGAAATGGTCGGGGATTCGGCGAACCTGCCGCATAGCGAGCGCGTGCTGACGCCCTTTTTCACGTCGCGCAATTTCGGCGTCCGCTTCGTCCAGGTGCTGGGCGCGAACAAGGCGGCGACCTTTTCGGCGGGGGCCTACAAGGATAGCTGGGATTTCGGCAGCTCGACCGATCGTGGCTGGGACTATTCGGCGCGCATGACCGGGCTGATCTGGGACGTGCCGGACCGCAACGAGTTCCTGCATGTCGGTGTCGCCTATCGCCATGCGGCGGCGGACGGCACGATCCGCTATAGCGGCCGGGCAGAAACCAATGTCGGCGATGTCGCGATCGACACCGGGAAATTCGCGGCGCAGAGCAGCGACGGCTTTGCCGGCGAGGCGCTGCTGAATGTCGGGCCGGTCTCGTTCCTGGGCGAATATATATTGAACCGGACCAATTCGCGCGAATTTCGCGATCCGGTCTTCCATGGCTGGTATGTCACCGGCAGCTGGATATTGACCGGCGAAACCCGGCCCTATGACCGCAATGTCGGCTATGCCCGGCGCGTCATACCCAAGGGCCGCTGGGGCGCGCCGGAACTGGTGGCGCGCTATTCGGAAATGGACCTGGACGATAATGGCATCGAGGGTGGCCGTTTCAAGAAGACGATGCTGGGGCTCAACTGGTGGGCGACGACGCGCTGGAAATTCGGCGCGACCTGGGGCCATACCTGGCTCGACCGGTTCGGCGAGCGCGGCGAGAGCGACACGGTGCTGACCCGCATCCAGTGGATCTACTGAGCGGGTAGCGGGCCGGTGCCGGTGCGCCGGAGGCGCATGTCCAAAAGAACTCTCAGCGGCCGGTCATGGCCCGTGCATTGGCGAGATAGGTGCGGCCGATGCGGATCTCATTGCCGTCGGCGAGCGCGGCGAACCAGACGCCGCTGCCATCATGGCGCAGCCGCGCGATATGCGGGCGGCGGACGATGTGCGAGCGGTGCAGGCGGACGAACGCCTGCGGATCGAGCCGTTCCTCCAGCGAACTGATGGTCTGGTGCAGCAAATAGCTATGGGCGCCGACATGGAGGCGCATATAGTCGCGCTCCGCCTCGATCCGGTCGATCTGGTCGGCGGCGATGCGGACCAGTTCGGAGCGGTGCGGCACCCAGAATTCCTCGGCCCATTCGGGCGCGGGTTCGGCCGGGGCGGGCGGGGTACCATCTTCGCCATCGCGGCTGCGCAGCGCCTGTTCGACGCGGTCGACCGCGCGGGTCAGGCGATCATGGGCGACGGGTTTCAGCAGATAATCGACCGCGGCGAGATCGAACGCCTCGACCGCGAAGCTTTCGAAGGCGGTGACGAAGATGATCGCCGGGCGGATGCCCATCTGGCTGATCGCGCGGGCGACGCCGATGCCGTCGAGCAGCGGCATGGCGATGTCGAGCAGCAGCAGGTCGGGCTTGAGGGCCTCGACCAGGCGCAACGCCGCCTCGCCATCATTGGCGGTGCCGACCAGCGCGATGCGCGGTTCGCGCGCGCACAGCATCTGCAATCGCTCGACCGCGAGCGGCTCATCATCGACGATCATGGTGCGGATGGACATGGGCGTCAGCACCCCCGGCGGTTGAGCGGAAGGAAGAGATTGACGGCAAAGCCGCCATCGGCCTGCGGACCATAATCGATCCGGCCCTGATCGCCAAAGCGGGCGGACAGGCGATCGCGTACATTGGCAAGGCCGATGCCACTGCCGCCATCGCCGGGGCTGGGCGGCTTGTCGCCATTGTCGGCGACGGTGAGGTGCAGCAGGCCATGCTCCTCGCGCGCGCGGATGGTTATGGCGACCGGGCTGGAGGTGCGCGAGACGCCATATTTGATCGCATTTTCGACCAGAGGCTGAAGGATCAGGCCCGGCACGCAGGCGGTCAGCAGGTCGGCGGGAATGTCGATCCGGGTAGCCAGCCGATCGGGGAAGCGCACCGCCTCGATATCCAGATAGAGTTTCTGGAGATGGACTTCCTCTTCCAGTTGCACGTCATCGAGCGGATCGCCGGTGAGGCTGGTGCGGTAGAAATTGGAGAGCGACATGATCATATGTTCGGCCTCGTCGCGCCGGTCCTTCATCACCAGGGACGAGAGCGAGTTCAGCGTGTTGAACAGGAAATGCGGGTTCACCTGATAACGCAGCGAGCGCAGTTCGGCCTGCTGCGCGGCGCGTTCCAGCCGGGCGGCGCGGCGTTCGGTGCGATGCGCTTCGCTGGCATAGGAGAGGGCGAGATAGAGGCCGGCCCAGGCGGCGAGGAAGAAATAGCGGCTGAGCGCATCTTCCAGGATCGCGGTCAGGGCATAGCCCTGTTGGGTATATTTCTCATGATCCGCATCGGGGAACATGCTGACCGGGTCATAAATGTTGAAGACATAGAAATTGGCCGCCGCCATGGCGAGCGCGAAGGGGGCGGCGAGCGAGAAGGCGGCCACCACCCGGATCATCAGCGGCTTGCCGTCGAACCGGCGCAGCACCAGGTAAAGCACCCAGGTGACGATGATGCCGATCAATGTCACCACCGCGCGGCGGGCCGCCATTTCGATCTGGGAATCGAAGCCGACCACCGCCGCGCGCAGGCTGATCAGCACGGCATAGAAGAACCAGAAGCCGATGATGGAATAAAGGGCGACGGCAGGCGCCACGCCGCGTGGCCCGTCTTCGGTGGGAAGTGTCATGGAGGATATCTACGCCAGCTTGCCGGCGCTGTCGCCCCCTGCGCGCGATGCTGGTCGAAGCGGCTTGGCGGTTGGTCGAAGCGGTGGCGTGCGGAACCGGCGCTGGCTCCTGTCGGTTGATCCAGCAGGAGAAAAGGAGACGCGCAGATGAGCGATACGAAGCGCGAGAGCGAGAAGAAGCTGGACGAGGCGCTGGAAGACAGCATGGACGCGTCGGACCCGCCCGCGACCAGCCGGCCCGACGATGACGGCGAACCGGTGCCGTCTTCTGGATTTCCAGAAAAGCCCCCGGCCCGAAAAGCCTGATCGCTGACCGATAGCGGACCGCGAAAATCCATGTTATTCCAGTCTGGCAAGCGCGGTCCCGACCGCCATCAGGCGGTAGGCCGGCTTCCCGCGCGAGAGGAGCAGACGACGATGCCGACTTCCACCACCCCCGCTATCGAACGCATTGCCCGCGTGCTGGCCGGGCGCCAGCTCAGCCTGAATGGTGGCGGCAAGGATCCCCATGCGGCGGGCGCGGTGGATGCGGCCTGGCCCGACCATGTCGACGATGCCTATGCGATATTGCACACGCTGCGCGAACCCGATGCCGACATGGCGCGGGCCGGCGACGTGGCGGTGTGGCGCAGCATGATCGGCGCGGTGCTGGAGCGGCGCCCGGCCTGAGCAGGGCGCCCCTGAGGCGAAATATTAACCCGGTCATGGTAGGGAGCGCGCAGGAGACTGCGCCATGTACCACATCGAATTTCGCCATGATCTGAACCTGCTGGACATCAAATGGTCCAAGCTGTTCACCGCGGAGGAAGTCGCGGCCTATGCCCGCGAGTGCAAGGCCCGCTTCCTGGCCGAGGGGTTCAAGCCGGGCTATCTGCTGCGCATGGACATGAGCGCCAGCAGCGCCCAGCCACAGGAGGCGGTCGCGTCCTTCCGCGCGAATCTGGGCGATTTTCCCAAGGCCCGGCGGATCGCCATCATCACCGGCAGCGCGATCACGCGGTTGCAGGTGAAGCGCGAAATGACGCAGCCCTATCTGCGGATATTCGATGATGCGACGGCGGGACTGGCCTGGTTGCTGGAAGCCGAAGCGGTTGAAGCGGGGGCATAATCCTCCGTCCGTCGCATTTCACAAAAATATCATGTTGCACTGCAAAACGAAATCTGGTCCCTTGTGACAATCGGTGGGACAGGTGCCCGTTAAGCCTTTGCTAACCATGTGAGGCGCATGTTCTGCTGATCGACTTCAAGTCGGAGGGCATGAGCAATGGGCACGAGTGCAAGACCGGCGGACGGGGCCATTACCCTGGCGGAATTGCGGGAATTCGCCAGTTTCCCGTCGGCCACGCAAAGATATATTCGCAGATCGCTGGACATCGGGCTGCATCGCCGCGACGCGATGAAGCTATGGTCGCGCGACATGGTCGAGGAAGCCAGCATCCGCGCCCAGGCGCGCATCTATGGCCGGCTGGACGAGATCAAGGCGCATGTCCCCGACGATAGCGGGCTGGACCAGGTGGAGCCGTTCATGGCGCCGCTGGTGACGGTGTCGGCCTTCGACCTGGGGCAGGACCGGCTGGCGAGCTTCTCGGCCTATCGCTTCCTCTATGAGCGGCTGCTGGGGGCGGGGGCGAGGCCCTGGCTGCCGGGCGCCTTCTGCGCGGCGGCGAGCCTGCCGCATTTGCATCCCGAAAAGCGCCGGCTGCTGTTGCAGTCGATCAGCGAGGCGGCGGCCACCGCGGTCGGCTGGTCCAACCGCGAGCCGACCTTCTACCCCGAATGGGTCGAGAAGGTGGACCTGTCCAAGGCCAACTGATCCGGCCTGATCCTGCCGGCGCCCCTGGGGAGGGCGCGGGCGGGATGGCGGCTTGGTTGCTGGTCTGGCGCCGTTCGGCCTGTCCTTCCTCCGCCTTCTTCACGGCGCCGCGCGCATGAACCGCGCGACGCTTGACCGCACTCCACTATCGCCCGCTCTTGAAGAACAGGAAAATCACAGCCTTTGCCGGGCGGGATTTGGCTGGGAAGCGGACTGGTCCTTATCTCGTCACCCCAGCGAAGGCTGCGGTCTCAGGCAGGCGCACGCGACAAAAACGGATAGCGCTAGACGGCGGCCTCCTTCTGCCACCGCCTGAGACCCCAGCCTTCGCTGGAGTGACGGAGTTGGGTGGGTAGCGGAATATCTGCTCGTGGGCAGCGTGTGGCGACTATCTGACATTCCCATGCAATGTGGCTGGCGAATCGTTGATCGCAAAAGCGACCGTCCCAAACTCGATCGCAGAAGTATTTTCCCCGCCGACAGAATACCCTTCCAAAAGGCTCATTCGCCCTTGCTCGAAAAACAGGAGCATCCCAAGGCCGTGTTCCATGCCATCTATGTTTGCATACACTTTCAGCCCCAAAGGGCTGGGTACGATTGCGGCCGGTGCTAACGAGGATACCGAGATTGTCGTGAAGAAGCCACCACCGGTATTCTCTCGCTTCTCAACCGTCACAGATTGAAGCTGCTCGCTCAACGGACCGAAATGATCCGGCTTTTCGGCCAAGATCGCCTCTATTGCTGCTCGCTCTAACTCTGTCAGTTGCGTCATAGATGATGGTTATCCCATTCAACGGAGTGTCCGCAACTAGGCACCGCAATTCGACGCATGGAAGGCAACTTCTGGTCGCTTCGTGCCGGGCAGCTTTTCGGCCCACGAGCGGACAGGCCACTATCGGGCAGGACACGTGCCGATCGGCAGGATGAGCGACGATCAGGGGTGATCAACGGACAGTCTTCTCAGATGCCCACCAAACCGAAATTACGTATGTTGAATAGATTGACGCGCTGACTGTGACGTGCCGACCAGCAGAGGTCAGAAAGGTAGCCACCCCATCCTTATCGAGAAACCCATCCAAACTCTCTGGGCAGTAGCCTTCCAGAACAACCTGAACTTCATAATCAGCAATGGGATTGCTTATCTCTCGGGCGGGCCTAGTCGTTTTGAAAATACTCGCGTCCTTGCAAAGAGGCAGGCCGGTATCGCGGACAACTTGGTTCACCAAATCCGGATCCCTGTGATAAGCTCTGCAATCATCAGTGCATGACTGCTGGCTCGCCTCCGAACAGGCAGTCATCAAGGCGCATAAAGCACAGATCACCGATTTTGTCTTAATCATGCGCCACATTTACGTCGGGGAATAAATGTCAGCAACTGGTCGAAACCTGCCAATCGCCACGGGCGTCATCCTGACGGAGGTCAGGATCCATTTTGCACTACGCCAGATAGGGACTGCCGAATGGGGCGCGGATCAAGTCCGGGATGACTGATATGCCAAGGTCAGCTTTTGGGAGAAGCCGTCGAGTGAGTGGATGGCGCTCTTTCTGGGCATGGCCATCAAGGCTTCATGGCGAGGGGCGATGGACATACCGCTGCAAAAGGCCAGAGGCGGGGTTTTGAAATCGCGAAAATCAGGCTGATCGACATGCGCTCGCGGGTCGGTGCTGGATGCGGTGGGTGTGGTACCGGTCCTGATCGGCAGGCGGTTCGTGCGGGCAAAGAAAAAGGGGCTGCGCGGCGGCAGCCCCTCCATGATCCCGATCGGGCCGGTCCTCAGCGGATCGGCGAGTCCGGCGACAGGCGCATGTCGAGATAATTGTCGACCGACTTCATCAGCTGGTCCAGCTCATGCTCGAAGAAGTGGTTGGCCCCCTTGATCTCGTCATGATGGATGGTGATGCCCTTCTGGGTGCGCAGCTTGTCGACCAGCTTCTGCACCGCGCTGGCGGTCACCACTTCGTCCGCCGTGCCCTGGACGATGATGCCCGACGAGGGGCAGGGCGCCAGGAACGAGAAGTCATACATGTTGGCCGGCGGCGCGACCGAGATGAAGCCGCGGATTTCCGGGCGGCGCATCAGCAGCTGCATGCCGATCCAGGCGCCGAAGGAGAAGCCGGCGATCCAGGTGGTCTGCGCTTCGGGGTGGAAGCTCTGCACCCAGTCGAGCGCCGCTGCGGCATCGCTGAGTTCGCCGATGCCATTGTCGAACGTGCCCTGGCTGCGGCCGACGCCGCGGAAGTTGAAGCGCAGTACGGCAAAGCCGCGCTTCACGAAGGTCTTGTAGAGTGCCTGGGTGATGCGGTCGTTCATCGTGCCGCCGCCCTGCGGATGCGGGTGCAGGATCATGGCGACCGGCGCGCGCGGGCGGGGCGGGGGGCTGAAGCGGCCTTCGAGGCGACCTTCGGGTCCGGGGAAAATGACGTCGGGCATGGCACCTGTTATGGTCTGGGCTGCCACGGGGCAGCGAGGAAAGGGTCCGTGCGCGCGCCGGGGCTTGGCCATATGGCCTTCACGCTGGCGCAGCGCGGCAATCCGCCTATATAGATGCCGCCGCCATTTCCGCAATCAATGAGTAGTTCCGCTTGGCCGCCGACCGCCTTTATCTCGATCATGCCGGAACCACCCCGATGCTGCCGCAGGCGCAGGCCGCGATGGTCGCCGCGATGGCGGGCTGGGCCAACCCGTCCAGCCCGCACAGCGACGGGCGCGCGGCGCGGGCGATGCTGGAGGATGCGCGGCGGCGGATCGCGGCGGCGCTGGGATGGGATGGCCATATCCTCTTCACCTCCGGCGCGAGCGAGGCGATCGCCATCGCGCTGACCCGCGCCAAGGCGGCGCGAATCATCACCTCGCCGGTCGAGCATGATGCGGTGCTGCGCGTGACCAGGGAGGCCGAGCGGCTGGCGGTGGATGGCGATGGCCGGGTGCTGTTGCCGGAGCTGGCGCCGGGCAGTCTGGTCGCGATCCAGCATGTGAACAACGAAACGGGCGTGATCCAGCCACTGGCGGATTTCCGGCGCGGGGGGGTGCTGCTGTTTGCCGATTGCGCCCAGAGTGCGGGCAAGCTGGCCCTGCCCGACGCCGACATGATCGCGATCAGCGCGCACAAGTTCGGCGGGCCGCCGGGGATCGGCGCGCTGCTGATCCGCGACCTGGCGCTGGTCGAACCGAGCGGCGGGCAGGAGCAGGGCTATCGCGCCGGCACCGAAAATCTGCCGGCGATCATGGCTATGGCGGCGGCGCTGGAGGCGCGGGGCGAATGGATGCCGGTGGCGGCCGCGCTGCGGGCAAGGCTGGACGCCGGGATCGAGGCGGCGGGCGGGCAGATCGTGGCGCGTGGTGCGCCGCGTTTGCCGGCGATCGCCAGCTATCGCATGCCCGGCCTGTCGGCGCGGGCGCAGCTGATCCAGTTCGACCTTGCCGGCATTTCCGTGTCGGCGGGTAGCGCCTGTTCGTCCGGATCGCTCAAGACCAGCCATGTGCTGGGCGCGATGGGCTGGGACGCGGCGGCGGCGGGCGAAGTGGTGCGGGTGAGTTTCGGCCCGCAGACCAGCGCGGGCGATGTCGATCGCTTCCTAGCCACATGGACCGCCATGGCGGAGCGGGCGGGCCGGTGATCTATCTCGACTATCAGGCGACGACGCCGCTGGCGCCCGAAGCTTTCGAGACGATGGTGCCGCTGCTGCGCGACCAGTTCGCCAATCCGCACAGCGCGCATCGCGCCGGGCGCATGGTGGCGGCGCAGGTGGAACTGGCGCGCGATGCGATCGGCCAGTTGCTGCCGCCGGGCGGAAAGCTGCTCTTCACCTCCGGCGCGACCGAGGCGCTGAACATCGCGATCCAGGGCGCGCCGGCGGGCGGCATCGTCACCATCGCGACCGAACATGCCGCCGTGCTGGATACGGTGGCGGCGATGCGGCGGATGGGGCGGGCGGTGACAGTCCTGCCGGTGGATGGCGACGGGCTGGTCGATCTGGCTGCGGCGGCGCGGGCGATCGTGCCGGGGGTGGCGCTGGTCGTCGCGATGCTGGTCAATAACGAGATTGGCGTGATCCAGCCGGTCGGCGCGCTGGCGGAACTGGCCCATGGCGCGGGCGCGCTGTTCCTGTGCGACGCGGTGCAGGGCTATGGCCGGGTGCCGATCCCCGACCCGTGCGACATGGTGGCGATCAGTGCGCACAAGATTCACGGCCCCAAGGGCATCGGCGCGCTGTGGCTGCGCGACGGGGTGAAGATCGACCCGCTGATCCATGGCGGCGGACAGGAAGGCGGGCTGCGGTCGGGCACCTTGTCGCCCGCCTTGTGCACCGGCTTTGGCGTGGCGGCGCGCCTGATGCGGGAACAGGCCGAAGCCGATCGCGCGCACATCGCGGCGCTGTCTGCGCAGGCGCGCGCACTGTTCGCCGACTGGACGCTGAACGGCAGCGCCGACGCGCGTTATCCCGGCAATCTCAACATTCGTCGCGCTGGTATCGACGGCGCGCGATTGTTGTCCGATTGCCGCAATGTGTCTTTTTCGCTCGGCAGCGCTTGCGCGAGCGGGTCCGGGCGGCCTAGCCATGTGCTGCGTGCTTTGGGTCTTTCAGACAGTCAGGCGCGCGGATCGGTGCGGATCGGCTTTGGCCGATACACGACACCGGCCGAACTGGAGGAGGCTGCGAAGGTGATTAACGGGGCGGCGACCGCACAAGCGGCGCCGTGAGCAGGGAGCATCGCATAGCATGACCATGGTCACCTTCATCAGCGCCGACGGCGAAAATCGACTGGAGGTCGATGCGCCTGCCGGGTCCGTCCTGCTGGAGGTTGCACAGGCGGCGGGTCAGCCGCTGGAAGGAACATGCGAAGGGCAGATGGCCTGTTCGACCTGTCATGTCATCGTCGATGCCGCCGATTTCGACCGCCTGCCGCGCGCGAGCGAGGATGAGGAGGATATGCTGGACCTGGCCGCTGCGGCGACCCGCACCAGCCGCCTGGCCTGCCAGATCATCCTGTCCGAGCAACTGGACGCGCTGACTGTCCGTATCCCTGGCGAATTCAACAATATGCAAGGTATGTAAGCCATGGCGCTGCGCAAACCCCTCTCGCTCGCGGCGCTGACCGCCTGTCTGGTCGTGGCCTTGCCGCTGTCGGCCGCGCCCAAGAAGAAGGCGCCGGCCAAGAAGGCGGAAGAGGTGCCGACCTTGCCGACATTGATGCCGCCCGCACCGCGCTATCTGGTGCCGCAATCCGCGCTCACCTCCGTCCGCAATCCCAAGGAGATCGAGGAGGAGACCGGCGGGCGCATGGGCATCGCGCTGGTCGATCGCGACGGTGCGCTGATCCTGGGCTTCAACCGCGATGATCGCTTTGCCATGTGCTCGACCTTCAAGGCGCCGCTCGCGGCTGCCGTGCTGATCGGCGCGCAGGGCGGCAAGTTCGGGCTGGAGGGGGAGATACCCTTCACCAAGGACGATATTCTCGATTACGCGCCGGTGGTGAAGAAGAACAAGAAGCGCGGCCGCATGTCGATGGCCGAACTGGCCGCGGCGGCCGTGGAGGTCAGCGACAACAGTGCCGCCAACCTGTTGCTGCCGATGCTGGGCGGGCCGGAGGGGCTGACCTCCTTCATCCGTGCCCATGGCGACAAGATCACGCGGCTCGACCGTATCGAACCCGAGTTGAACGAGAATGTCGCTGGCGATCCGCGCGACACGACCAGTCCGGCGGCGATGGCCGGCCTGATGGGGCGGTTGCTGTTCCGCGATATGCAGGCGGCCGATGCCGACAGGCTGCGCGGCTGGCTGAATGCCAGCACCACTGGCGACAAAAGGATCAAGGCGGGCCTGCCCGAAGGCTGGACCTCAGGGAGCAAGACCGGCAGCTGTGGCACCGCCTATAATGACGTCGCGCTGGTGAAGTCGCCGGCGGGTGAGGAATATATATTGGCCATCTATCTCGACCGGCCGACCGTGGACGACAAGAAGGCCGAGGCGGCGATCGCCGAAGCCGCCCATTCGGCGCTGGAATTCGTCAGCAAGGCGCAGAAGAGCGGGCTGAACTAGGCTTATGGCATGGCGAGGGCATGCAAGCCCTTGCCTTCCTGTCATGAGTTCGCCATATGCCCGGCCGGGAGTCGGGCGGACGTAGTCGTCGCCAACCTGGTCAGGTCCTGACGGAAGCAGCCACAACGATTTTTCTGCGGGTCGTTCCGGCTCCCACCTTTTCACGCAGCATTGTCACCATTGGGGTCCGTTCGGGATCGTGGCCCGGCGCACGGTGACGGCGCGCAAAGCGCTTCCACCGCCAACGATCAGGCTTTAGGAAACAGGCATGTCCGATTCCCCTCAGCCCTATCGCGTGCTTGCGCGCAAATATCGTCCGCGCAACTTTCGCGAGCTGATCGGGCAGGACGCCATGGTCCAGACGCTGGGCAATGCGATCCGGCGCGGGCGCCTCGCCCATGCCTTTCTGATGACCGGCGTGCGCGGGGTCGGCAAGACGTCGACCGCGCGGCTGATCGCCAAGGCGCTGAACTGCATCGGCCCGGATGGGCAGGGCGGGCCGACGATCGACCCGTGCGGCGTGTGCGAACCCTGTATGGCGATCGCCGAGGGCCGGCATATCGACGTGGTCGAGATGGACGCCGCCAGCCATACCGGCGTCGACGACGTGCGCGAGATCATCGAGGCGGTGCGCTATGCCGCCGTGTCTGCGCGCTACAAGATCTACATCATCGACGAAGTCCATATGCTCTCGAAGAACGCGTTCAACGCGCTTCTGAAGACTTTGGAGGAGCCGCCGGCCCATGTGAAATTCCTGTTCGCCACGACCGAGGTGAACAAGGTGCCGGTGACGGTGTTGTCGCGCTGCCAGCGGTTCGACCTGCGCCGCATCCCGGCCGAGATGCTGGCCGGCCATTTCGCCCATGTGGTCGAGGCCGAACAGGTCGCGGCCGAGCCGGATGCGCTGTCGCTGATCGCGCAGGCGGCCGAGGGCTCCGCGCGTGACGGCCTGTCGATCCTGGACCAGGCGATCGCCCATGCCGAAATGGGCGAGGGCGAGCCGATGGTCACGGCCGCGCAGGTCCGCGAGATGTTGGGCCTGTCGGATCGCGGCTCGACGCGCCGGCTGCTCGGCCTGCTGCTGGAGGGCGATACCGCCGCGCTGCTGGGCGGGGTGCGCGATCAATATGCGCTGGGGGTCGAGCCGCTGTCGCTGATGCGCGGCCTGCTGGAACTGGTGCATGCGGTCACGCTGGTGAAGGCCGGGCGCGACATTGCGACGCCGGGCCAGTCCGACGAGGAACGCGGCGCGCTGGCCGACTGGGCGTCGCAGATCGGCTTTGGCCCGCTGCACCGGTTGTGGCAGCTGATGCTCAAGGGCCATGACGAAGTGGCGACCGCCGCCCTGCCGATCGAGGCGTGCGAGATGGCGCTGCTGCGCGTGATGCATGCCGCGACCATGCCTGATCCCAGCGACCTTGCCCGGATGCTGCAGGGCGGGGTGCCGGCGGCCGCGCCGGCGATGCCGGGTCAGGCGCCCGCTGCTGCCGCGCCCGCGCCGGAACCCGCGTCCAGCCTGCCCGCCACCTTCGAGGATCTGATCGAAGCCTTCTGGCAGAAGAGCAAGGGGCATCTGGCGCAGGAAATGCATGATTGCGTGGGGATCATCCGCTATGATCCGCCAATGCTGGAGTATCGCGGCACGGCCAGCCTGTCGCCCGACTTCGCCACCCGGATCATCCCGGCGCTGCGCGAGGTGACCGGCGTTGCCTGGACGGTGACGCAGGGCGAGGGGGAGGCCAAGCCGACCCTGCTGGCCAATGAACAGCGCCAGCTGGCCGACAGCCGCGCCGCAATTTTGGAAACCCCGGTGGTCAAGGCGGCAATGGACGCCTTCCCCGATGCCGAGCTGGTCCATTCGGATGAGCCGGAACAATGGAGTGCTGAAGCATGAAGGATCTGAACGAAATATTGGGGATGGCCAGCCGCGTGCAGGAAGAGCTGCAGCGCGCGCAGGACAATCTGGACAAGCTGGAAGTCGAAGGCGCGGCCGGTGGCGGCCTGGTCAAGGTGAAGGCGTCGGCCAAGGGCCGCATCCTGGGCGTGTCGATCGACGACAGCCTGCTGGCGCCGTCGGAAAAGCAGATGCTGGAAGACCTTATCACCGCCGCGTTCAACGATGCGCGCAAGAAGGCGGACGAGGTCAGCAACACCGAAATGGGCAAGATGACGGCCGGCCTGCCGCTGCCGCCGGGCTTCAAGCTGCCCTTCTGAGCCGGCGCGCATTGCCGTTCCGGGGCTGCCGCTGGCGGATAAGCCCTTGTTCATCGTTGCAGCAATATGGTGATCGCTGATTGATTGACGCGACGGGCATCCCCATAAAGGCGATGAACCGCATGACGGGCCGCAAGTCCGGCCCTGGAGAGTGAATGACTACGCAATATCCCCTTCTGCCGCTGCGCGACATCGTCGTCTTCCCGCAGATGATCGTCCCGCTTTTCGTCGGTCGCGACAAGAGCGTCGCCGCGCTGGAAGCGGCGATGGAGGGCAATAAGGAAATCTTCCTGGTGTCCCAGCTGGACCCGGCCGAGGATGATCCGGGCAAGGACGCGCTGTATGACACCGGCGTGGTGTCGGTGGTGCTGCAGCTGCTCAAGCTGCCCGACGGCACGGTGCGCGTGCTGGTCGAGGGCAAGCATCGCGCCCAGCTGGCCGATCTGGCGCCGGCCGAGGCGGGCTATCTGGTCGCCGAGGTCGCGCCGGTCGAGGAGATCGTCGCCGAAGGTCCGGAAGCCGCTGCGCTGATGCGCTCGGTGGCCGAGCAATTCGAGAATTACGCCAAGCTCAACAAGAAGCTGCCGGCCGAAACGCCGGTGCAGCTGCGCGAGATCGACGATGCCGGTCGCCTGGCCGATTCCGTCGCCGCCAACATCAACGTCAAGGTTGCCGACAAGCAGTCGCTGCTGGTCGAGCCCGATCCGGTCAAGCGGCTGGAGATGGTCTTTGCCTTCATGGAAGGCGAGCTGGGCGTGCTGCAGGTCGAGAAGAAGATCCGTGGCCGCGTGAAGCGCCAGATGGAAAAGACCCAGCGCGAATATTATCTGAACGAGCAGCTCAAGGCGATCCAGCGCGAGCTGGGCAATGGCGAGGGCGAGGAAGGCGACGAGCTTGCCGAACTGGCCGACAAGATCGCCAAGGCGAAGCTGAGCAAGGAAGCGCGCGCCAAGGCGACGGCCGAGCTCAAGAAGCTCAAGGGCATGCAGCCCATGTCGGCCGAAGCGACGGTGGTGCGCAACTATCTCGACGTGCTGCTGGGCCTGCCTTGGGGCAAGAAGGGCCGGGTCAAGACCGACCTCAAGAAGGCGCAGGCGATCCTGGACGAGGATCATTTCGCGCTGGAGAAGGTCAAGGACCGGATCATCGAATATCTGGCGGTGCAGGCGCGTACCAACAAGCTGAAGGGGCCGATCCTGTGCCTCGTCGGCCCGCCGGGCGTCGGCAAGACGTCGCTGGGCCGTTCGATCGCCAAGGCGACGGGCCGCGAGTTCGTGCGCCAGTCGCTGGGCGGCGTGCGCGACGAAGCCGAGATCCGTGGCCATCGCCGCACCTATATCGGATCGCTGCCGGGCAAGGTCGTGTCGAACCTGAAGAAGGCGGGCACCATGAACCCGCTGTTCCTGCTCGACGAGATCGACAAGCTGGGCCAGGATTTCCGCGGCGATCCGGCATCGGCGCTGCTGGAAGTGCTGGACCCCGAACAGAACAGCAAGTTCCAGGACCATTATCTGGAGATCGACGTCGACCTGTCCGACGTGATGTTCGTGACGACGGCCAACTCGCTGAACCTGCCGCAGCCGCTGCTCGACCGCATGGAGATCATCCGGCTCGAAGGCTATACCGAGGACGAGAAGGTCGAGATCGCCCAGCGCCATCTGGTGCCCAAGCAGATCGACGCCCATGGCCTGAAGAATGGCGAGTTCGAGGTGACCGAGGCCGCGGTGCGCGACCTGATCCGTTACTATACCCGTGAAGCCGGCGTCCGCACGCTGGAGCGGGAAGTGGCGCGTCTGGCCCGCAAGGCGCTGCGCAAGATCCTGGAAGGCGCGTTCGACAAGGTCGAGATCACGCCCGAAAACCTGGCCGACTATGCCGGCGTGCGGAAATTCCGTCACGGCGTGGGCGAGGAAGAGAACCAGATCGGCGCCGTCACCGGCCTGGCCTGGACCGAGGTGGGCGGCGAACTGCTGACGATCGAGGCGGTCACCGTGCCCGGCAAGGGCCTGATCAAGACGACCGGCAAGCTGGGCGAGGTGATGAACGAATCGGTGCAGGCCGCCTTCTCCTATGTGAAGGCGCGCTCGCCCGGCTATGGCATCAAGCCGAGCCTGTTCAACCGCAAGGACATCCATATCCACCTGCCCGAGGGCGCGGTGCCCAAGGATGGTCCGTCGGCCGGTATCGGCATGGTCACGACCATCGTGTCGACCTTGACCGGCATTCCCGTCCACAAGGATGTGGCGATGACCGGCGAGGTGACGCTGCGCGGCCGGGTGCTGCCGATCGGCGGCCTCAAGGAGAAGCTGCTGGCGGCGCTGCGTGGTGGCATCAAGACGGTGCTGATCCCGCAGGAAAACGAGAAAGACCTAGCGGAAATTCCGGCCAACATTCGCGAGGGGCTGGAGATTGTTCCGGTGTCCCATGTCGACGAGGTGCTGGCGCGCGCGCTGGTGTCCAAGCCCGAAGCGATCACCTGGACCGAGGAAGATGATCTGGCGGCGCAGCCCAGCGCCGGCCAGGGTCGCGACGGCGATCCCGCTATCCGTCACTAAAAGCCCGGTTTTCGGCGCGTTTATGCCCATGGGGGCAAAAACGCGCCGGAGCCGGCTTTTTTGACGCTTTCCCTTTGACACCGCTTGAAAGCTGGGCCTTATTGCCCCGCCTACGCCGCGATTCCTTGACTATCCAACATCTATAAAGGGGGTTCCCAAGGCATGAACAAGCAGGATCTTATCAGCGCCGTCGCTGAAAGCAGCGGTCTCAGCAAGAGCGACGCCAGCAAGGCGGTCGAGGGCGTGTTCGACGCCATCACCGGCGCGCTGAAGAAGGGCGACGAAGTGCGCCTGGTTGGTTTTGGCACTTTCTCCGTGTCGCAGCGCAAGGCTTCGACCGGTCGCAACCCGCGCACCGGCGAGACGATGACGATCAAGGCGTCGTCGCAGCCGAAGTTCAAGGCCGGCAAGGGCCTGAAGGATTCGGTCAACTAAGGATGCAGGCGCGCCCATTCGGGCGCCTTGTCATTCGATGATTTTGCCGGCGTCGCGGTCGGGACAGAGTGAGGGAGAGTGGCGCTGCGGCAGGGGAAACCCGCCCGGCGCGTGCATGTCGAAAGGAAGGGGTAGGGGCCGGGGGTCTCTGCCCCTTTTTTCATGGCCTTGTGCGCCGGATCGCGGCGATGATCGGCCCGCTGCCCTCGACCTGCTGCGCCTGCGGAGGTAGGAGGGGGCATGAGAGCGATCAGACGGGGTATCGGGACTTCGGGTGCAGCCTTGGCGCTGCTGGGGGCATTGTCGGCCTGTGGCGGGGGGAATTTCCGTCCGGTGAGCGACATGCCGGTGCGCATCGGCAAGCCCTATACGGTGCGCGGCACCACCTATGTGCCGGCCGACCAGCCGGGCTATGACCTGGTCGGCTATGCCAGCTGGTATGGATCGGAATCGGGCAATCGCACCGCCAATGGCGAACGCTTCCGGCCGGGCTGGATCACGGCGGCACATACCAGCCTGCCCTTGCCCGCCTATGTCGAGGTGACGGCGCTGGATAGCGGACGCACGATCCTGGTGCGGATCAACGACCGTGGTCCCTTTTCGCGCGGGCGGATCATCGACCTGTCGCGCGGCGCGGCGGAGGAACTGGGGATTCGCGGGCAGGGCCATGCCGCGGTCCGGGTTCGCGCCGTCGATCCGTCGGAAAAGGATCGCAAGAAGCTGCGCAAGGGCAAGCCGGCGGAGGGTCGGCCGCGCGTCGGGGCGGACGAACTGGCCGTGCTGCGCGCCCGTCTGGCGGCGTCCGGCAACGATGCCGGGCGATAATTTTCATCCTTTGACATAAGCTGCTTGACGGGGGAGGGGCGGCCGCATATGTGGCCCTTCTCGCGGGGCAACAGCCCCTGTGGCGATCGTAGCTCAGTTGGTTAGAGCGCCGGTTTGTGGTACCGGAGGTCGCGGGTTCGGATCCCGTCGATCGCCCCATTTCCTTCGGGAATGCGCGAAATGAAACCCCGTCCTGCCTCGGCAGGATGGGGTTTTCGCGTTTCTGGCTTCGATCATTTTCCTGGCGCGTGGCGGCGGCTTTCCGCTGCCCTGGGCGCAACAAGAAAGGGCGCCCCTTGCGGGACGCCCTTCCTCTGCCGACTAACGCCTATGGGGCGTTTAGACTTCGGTTTAGAAGCTGGCCTTGATCATGCCGCCGATGATGCGCGGTTCGTTGATCATGCCGGTCAGGTTGTTGAAGTCGATCGCGCTGACGGCGCGGATCTGGTTGGTGATGTTGCGGGCGAAGGCTGCGATCTCATAACCATGGTTCGACTTGTAACCGACCTTGAGGCCACCCTCCAGCGACGAACGTCCGCGGAATTCGGCCGCCGAGTAGAGGAAGTAGTTGATTTTGCTACGATAGGCCCAGTCGGTATAGGCGAAGACTTCGCCCGCGTCGCCGACCGGAATGCCATAGCGCAGGGTCGCATTGGCGATGTAGCGCGGCGCCTGGGGCAGGTCATTGCCGTCCAGATAGCTGTAGGTGGTGCCGCCATCGACGAAGGTGTTGCCGGTGGGGGTACACATGCCCGAGCCGCAGACCGCCACGAAGGCGTTCTTGTCGCGGATTTCGGTGAAGTTGTAGCTGCCGCCCACGGTCAGGTTCAGGTGATCGAGCGGCTGCGCCTCCAGATTGCCTTCCAGACCATAGCCGACCGCCTTGTTCACGTTGATCAGGCGGGCCGAGTTGCCGACGCCGCCGACAGCCGTCAGCTGCAGATCGTCGGTGTTCCAGTAATAGGCCGACAGGTCGAAGCGGACCATGTTGGCGATCGCGCCCTTGATGCCGCCTTCATAGGAGATGGTGGTCTGCTTCTTGGCGACCGAGGGGACGCTGAAGAAGGTCACGCGGTCCTGGATCGCCGGGCCCTGATAGCCGGTGGCGACGCGGCCATAGAGGTTCACGTCGGGGCTGAGCGCATAGGTGGCGCTGACATCCCAGGACAGGTTGCTGCCCTGCGCGGTGTTGCTGAGCGGCAGGTCGACGCCGATCAGCTGCGACGAGATGCTGCTGGCGGCGAGCGCCGGATCGAGCGTGATCGTGTCGCGCTTGTCGTCGTGCGAATAACGCACGCCGGCACGCAGCGTCAGGGCCGACGTCACCTTGGCTTCGCCCGAGGCGAACAGGCCGATATTCTCGTTGGTGTTGTTGTGCAGGATCGCACTCACCCGGTTGCCCGCGAGATCATAGGCATATTCGTTATACTTCAGGCGCTGGTGGAAGAAGTAGGTGCCCGCCTGCAGGCGGATGCCGTTCATGTCGTCCGTCGCGAAGCGGAATTCCTGGCTGAATTCCTCCGGCTTGGTCACGCCGCCGGTGTTGGAATCGAACGAGCCGACGCCGAGCTGGCCGGCGGTGCAGCCGGTATAGGGGTAGCAGCCGCCGCCATCGATATCGCCGGTGCTTTCGACGCTGGCCTTCTCATAGCCGGTGGTCGAGAAGAAGGTGCCCAGGCCGTCGACATGGAGTTGCATGCGCAGATTGCCGCCGCCCTGCTTCATCGACTGGCTGGTATAGCCGTCCAGGTTCACATGATCCTTGTCGAAGCCGTCGACGAAATGGTTGCTGCCCTGCTTGAAGATGTTGGCGCGGAACACGCGCGGGCTGCCGTCCAGGTCACGATAATGACCGCTCAGCACCGCCTTGAAGTCGCCGGCTTCATAGGCCAGCTGCACACGGCCGGCCATGTCGCGATAGCCTTCCAGCTCGCTGGCGGCGTTGCCGCCTTCATTGTCGTTCTTGACCCAGTCGTCACGACGCTGGAGCAGGCCCGACACGCGGAAGCTGAGGCCGTCGGCGATCGGGCCGCCGATCGCGGCTTCGGCATTGACGGTGTTGTAGGTCGCCCAGGAGGCGCTGGCATAGCCGGTGAAATGATCGGTCGGCGCGGCCGAGGTCATCTTGACGACGCCCGCCGGGGTGTTGCGGCCGAACAGCGTGCCCTGCGGGCCGCGCAGCACTTCAACGCTGGCAAGGTCGAACACCGGGAAGCTCTTGAGCATCGGATTTTCGAGCGCGACATCGTCGAGCACGACGGAGACCGGCTGGGCGGCGTTGGGATCGAAATCGGTGTTGCCAAGGCCGCGGATGTAGAAGCGCGGGAAGGTGCGGCCGAACGAGCTTTCGACCTGAAGGCTGGGCGTGCGCGCGGCGAGGAAGCGGACGTCGAGGCCGCTGCTGTTGAGCGCGTCGAGCTTTTCGCCGCCGATGGCGGTCACGGCGACCGGCACGTCCTTGGCATTTTCAGCCCGGCGCGAGGCGGTGACGACGATTTCACCCAGGCCTTCGCCCGATGCGGCAGGCGCTTCGGTCTGGGCGTGGGCGGCACCGATCGGCGCCAGAGCGGTGAGAGCGACGGCGAGCGCGCCGCGCGAAATGCTGGTGAAGATATGCGAAGATGTCATATTTGGCCCCCTTGATTGGCCTGGCATCCGTTTCCCTGCTTGTGTCCGCTGTTGCGGATCGCGCGCGACGCTATGCGCGCGCGGGCCTTGGGGCAAGCAGGACTGTCGCCATTCTGTAGCATCCGTGCAACAGATTTGCCAAAATGCGACAGTCCGACCCGATGGCGCTGTCAGGCCGTGCCCCAATGCAAAGCGCCGAAGGGACTTCGCACGGGCCGCATTGCCGATTATAGCGCGCGGATGGATGACGCACGCGACCGGGGGCTGACCCTCAACCCCAAATATGACGACCATGGCCTTATCACCGCGGTGGTGACCCATGTCACCTCCGGGGAAGTGCTGATGGTGGCGCATATGAATGCGCATGCGCTGGCGCTGACGGTCGAGACCGGCCTGGCCCATTTCTGGTCGCGCAGCCGCAAATCGCTATGGAAGAAGGGCGAAAGCTCCGGCCATATGCTTGGTGTGCGCGACATCCGGATCGACTGTGACCAGGATGCCGTCTGGGTACTGGCAGAGCCGGCGGGGCCGACCTGTCACACCGGTGCGCGGTCCTGCTTCTTCCGCCGGATCGGACCCGATGGGCTGAGCGCGGTCGATGAACCGGGCGTCGATGCGGCGCACTAGCCTTTTTCTCGCATGTCTTCTGGCCGGGTGTCAGCAGGCCGCGACGCCGGGCGCCGCCGCGCCCGATCGCAGCGGGGCCGCGGCTTCGGGGCTGGAGCGCGCGGCGATCGCGACCGGCGCCATTGCCGACGCGTCGCGGATCGCGCCGGTCGGGCTGTTCCAGCGGCGGCATGAAGCGGGGCGGGATTCGCTCTGCGTCCTTCCCGCCAAGTCGGGCGACTATCGTTTCGGGCTGGAGGCGATCTTCGGCACCGAACAGAGCTGCCATGGCGCGGGCACGGCGCGGCGGGCCGGCGACAAGCTGATCCTTAGCTTTTCCGGGGGCAGGAAGTGCATCATCGTCGCCCAATATGATGGCGACCAGGTGGCGCTGCCCGGCGTGGTCGACATGGCCTGTGACCGGCTGTGCGACGGGCGCGGCAATCTGGAAGGGGTGACCTTCCCGCGCATCGCCAATGATGCGGGCGCGGCCCTGCGTGCGCGCGATCGCGAGGATGAACCGCTGTGCGAGGCGGACTGAACGGGACGGACTGAACAGGGCCGGCATTTTGGCCGGCCCCATCAGGTTGATCAGCGATAGCCGGCTGCGGCGAGCAGGGCGACCAGGTCCATCCGCTTGACCTTCAGCGATTCCGGCGCCGACACGTCGATCCATTCGTCGGGCGAATGGCCCCGGCCGCCGGTCGCCGCGCGCGGGATGGTGATGGCCGGGATGCCCAGGCTCATCGGCACATTGGCGTCGGTCGAGCTGAAGCTCATCCGCGCGGTGACGCCTTCGGCAGCATAGGCAGCGGCGGTCTGGCGGACCAGCGCCGTATCGGCAGTGGTGCTGCCGGCCGGACGATCGCCCACGACCTTCTTGTCGACGCGGATCGGACCTTCCTTGATCGAGCGGGCGCCATTTTCGGTCTCAACGGCCTTGTCCACCGTGGCGAGGAACGCCTGTTCCAGCTTGGCCAGTTCAGCCGCGCTTTCCGATCGCATGTCGACCTGCAGCCAGACTTCCTGCGGGATGGCGTTGACCGAGGAGCCGCCGCCCACGACGCTGGCGCTGTAGGTCGTCTTGGGCGACTGGGGCACCGGAATCTTGTAGAGATCGACGATCGCCTGGCTCATCGCCGTCATCGGATTGACTAGGCCGAAGGCGCCGAAGCTGTGGCCGCCGGGGCCGGTGAAGGTCAGGCGATAGCGCTTTGATCCGACGCCGCCATTGATCAGGCCATCGACCGAGCCATCGTCGATCGAGAAGAAGCTGGCGATGCGGTCCTTGTATTTGCCCTTGTGGAACAGCTGCTTCATGCCGCGCAGGTCGCCCAGGCCTTCCTCGCCGACATCGCCGACGAACAATATGTCCATCGGCGCGCTGATGTTGGCGCCGACGATCGCCTTGATCAGGCTCAACTGGGTGGCGAGGCCGGCGACATCGTCCCCGACGCCGGGCGCGTGGAGCTTGTTGCCCTCGCGCCGGACCGTGACCGGCGTGCCTTCGGGAAAGACGGTGTCGAGATGGGCGGACACGACGATCAGCTTGCCGCCCGGCTTGCCGCTGCCACGGCGCAGGCCCAGCACATTGCCGCCCTCGTCAATTTCGACATCGGTAAGGCCGGCGGCGCGGAACATGTCGGCATAGGCCTTGGCCCGCGCCTCTTCCTTGAAGGGGGGCGCCGGAATCTGGGTCAGGGTCACGATATTGTCGACCCACTGGTCATGTTCGGCCTCCAGCGCGGCGAAGGCGGCCTTGACCGCCGGGCGCGCGCGGATCGCGGCAATGGCGCGGGCATCGGCCGGTGCGGTCGCGCTGGTGGGCGTCGCGGCACGGACCGGAACCGACAGGGCCGTGCTGGCCAATATTATACAGAGCGCGAACCGCTTCATTCTGGACCCCTTTTATGATGGGCGCACCGGCATGGGCGCCGGGGTCCGTCTAACCGGGGAGGCCGGCGCGCATCAATGGCCGATATAGCGGCCAGGGCGGTGGTTGACGAACAGCACGGCGTTGATCGCGGCGGCCGACAGGACGGACAGGCCAAAACGCTCGGCATTGAGGATCGGCAGCGAGGCGAGCAGGATCAGCACATCGCAGGCCATCTGGGTGCGACCGGCATTCCAGCCGCGCGATTTCTGCAGGATCAGCGCGACCACGCCGACGCCGCCCACGCCCGCGCCATGGCGGGCGATGGCGAGGATGCCGAAGCCGATGATCGAGCCGCCGAACAGCGCGGCGAAGAAGGGGCTGATCCGGGCGATCTCCATCGCATAGGGCATGGCAAGGCCGACCCCCATGATCGCGATATTGGCGAACAGGGTCTTGAGGCCGAAGGCCATGCCCATCGCCCGCCCGGCGAACAGGAAGAAGGGGATGTTGATCAGCAGGAACAAAGTCGCGGGCGACAGATGGATCAAATAGGACAGCAGCAGCGCGATGCCGGCCATGCCGCCGGTCACCAGCTTTGCCTGTTTCAGCAGCATCAGCCCCATGGCGATGAAGGCGCAGCCGATGGCGATCGCATAGAAATCCTCGGCAGGACTATGCGGCCGCGCGACATGGGCGGGCGGAACGGGCAGAGCAGGCGACGGCGCCGGGGGCGTCGGGTCGATCGAGGTCATGGCATGTCCGAAAAGCGTGAGCGCCCCGTGCCATCCTCTCTTGTCGTCTTTGTCCGCGCCCATAATCGCAGACGGGCAGTCTGAAAAGGGGCGTTAACCGGCGTCGACCTGTTTCGGGCCGAACTGGTCGATCGCTTCGAACAGGCGTGTGAGCGCGATCCGTTCCTCCGCGTGGATTTCCGGGCGCCAGACTTCGAAAAGCAGGACGACGCGGGTGTCATTGCCCCGGTTCCAGGCCTCATGTTCGATGCTGTCGTCAAAGATCAGCATCTCGCCCGGCGCCCAGGCGCGGGTTTCGGCGCCAACCCGCAGCGCGCAATTGTCGGCCACGATCAGCGGCAGATGACAGATCAGGCGGGTGTTGAGCAGGCCATGATGCGGCTGGATATGGGTGCCGGGCTTGAGCAGCGACCAGAGAGCCATGGGCGAACGGCCGGTGATCATCGGGCGATCGGCATGGTCGAGCGCGGCCATGACGGCGGGGCAGCGCGCGGCATGGTCCGCCACGATCTCGCCCTGTTGCCAGAAATAATAGGCGCCCCAGGAGGGATCGTCGCGCAGCGGGTTGTTGGGCGCCGGGCGATCGGTGGGCGTCTGGACATAGGGCGCGAAATCGGGCGCACCGGCGCGGACGTCGTTCAGTTCGGCGATAATGGCGTCGGTTGCCGCTTCAACCGCCGGTACCCAGGCAAATTCGTCGCGCTCGTAAAAGGCGCGCTGCGGCAGGCCAGGAAAATAGAACATGCTGGGCTGCTGGAGATAAAGCTGCGTCTTGCCCAGCAGCAGGTCGGTCGCTTGGGCAATGCGCGGGAGCGTGGGGAGGCCAGCCATCGCCGCGTCGAGATGATCCTCGAAATCCCGGCTGGCGCCGGCGATCGCCTCCTGCGCGCGTTGCAGCGGCGGTTGCAGAGCGGGCGGGGCGCCATGGGCGGCGGCCTGTGCCAGGGCGCTGCGGAACCAGGATGTCGCGCCGCGCAGATCGCCGCGCCGCTGGAAATTCTGCCCCATGGCGAGTAGTGCGGGCAGGTTGCGCATGTCCTGTTGCAGGATGCGGTTGAGCGCGGCCTGTTCGCCGTCCAGATCACCCAGCCGATTGCAGGCCTGGGCCAGCAGCATGGCCGGCGGATCGGCCATTTCGGAGAGGGTGGCGCGCGCCACTGCCGCGTCGCCGCGGCGCAATGCGGCGATTGCCGCGTCCTGTAAGGTTTGTTCGCGTGCCCGATCCGTCATCCGCCCGCCTTAGCCAGCGGAACGGATGGAAGGAAGCGGCTTATTCGCAGGGCACCAGCGCGGGCTGGGCGCTGCGCCGTGCGGTGGCGATGGCGATCAGATAGATGGCCAGGCCGCCCAGCGACAAGGCGCAGCCGATCCAGCCGGTCGACACCAGGCCATAGCCCGCCGCGATCGACAGGCCGCCGAGCCAAGGGCCGAGCGCATTGGCGATGTTGAAGGCGCTGTGGTGCAGTGCGGCGGCCAGCGTCTGGGCGTCGCCCGCAACATCCATCAGTCGCGCCTGCAACGGCGTGCCCATGCCGCCGCCAATGCCGATCAGGAAGACGATGAGGCTGAGGCTCCAGATATTGCCGGCCATGAAGGGGAAGAGGGCCAGCGCCACGGCGCTCCACACGAGGATGCCGATGACGGTGCGGTTGAGCGCGCGGTCGGCGAGCCAGGCGACGGCGAGATTGCCGACCGTCATGCCCAGGCCAAAGACGATCAGGATCAGCGGCACCAGGGTTTCGGACACATGGGTCACCTCGATCATGGTCGAGGCGACATAGGTGTAGACCGCGAACAGGCCGCCAAAGCCGATCGCGCCGGTCAGCAGGGTCAGCCAGACCTGTGACTTGCCGAGTGCGCTCAACTCGCGCATCGGGCTGGCCTTCGGGTCACCGGCGTCGCGCGGGGCGTAGAGCGCGACCAGGCTCATGGTCAGCACGGCGAGCGCGCAGACCACGAAGAAGCCCGAACGCCAGCCCAGTATCTGGCCCATCCAGTTGGCGACGGGCACGCCCAGCACCGTTGCGATGGTGAGGCCCGACATCACCTTGGCGATCGCCAGGGTGCGCTTCTCGATCGGCACCAGGCTGGCCGCGACCAGCGCCGCGACGCCGAAATAGGCGCCATGGGGCAGGCCCGAAAGGAAGCGGAACAGCAGCATCCAGTGATAGCTGGGCGACAGCGCCGACAGGCCGTTGCCGACCGCGAACATTGCCATCAGCGCGATCAGCAGCGTGCGGCGCGGCAGGCGCGCGGCAAAGGCGGCAATCAGCGGCGCGCCGACCACCACGCCCAACGCATAGGCGCTGATCGCATGGCCGGCGGTCGGCAGGTCGATGTGGAGGTCGCGCGCGAAGAAGGGCAGCAGGCTCATGGAGGCGAATTCGGTCGTGCCGATCGCAAAGGCGCCCACGGACAGCGCGAAAAGGACGAGCGCGGGGTGCGCCTTGTGGGACTGGCTGCCCATGACAAGCTCCATGCTGCAATGCAAAATGACGGAAGTCCGCCAGATGGGCCGAGTGACAGCGATGGTCAAGGCTGCATACGTATGAGATTCTTGCAACTGGCAACGCATCTGGTGCAACGCGGCATCGAATGACGCTTTTCCAATTAATCGTATATGGTATTCATTGAACATGAGCAGGATTGAGATGAACGGGCAGGGTGCCGTGCTGGCGGGGGCTGGCGCCGTGCTGGCGTCGCTGCTGTCGATGAACATGGGCGCGGCCTTTGCCAAGACGCTGTTCCCGATCGTCGGTGCCTATGGCATTGCGGCGCTGCGCATCTTCCTGGCGGCGATCCTGCTGATGCTGTTCCGGCGGCCATGGCGCCGACCGATTCCGGCCGATGTGCGCTGGCCGCTGCTGATCTATGGCGCGACCCTCGCGCTGATGAACCTGCTGATCTATCAGGCGTTCGCCCGCATCCCGCTCGGCATCGCCATGGCCATCGAGGTGACGGGGCCGCTGGCGATCGTGCTGTTCGGGTCGCGCCGGCCGCGTGATTTCCTGTGGCTGGGCGCGGCGGTGATCGGCCTGCTGCTGCTCCTGCCGCTGCGCAGCGATGCCGTGCTTGATCCTTTGGGTGTCATCTTCGCTGTCGGGGCGGCGGCCTGCTGGGCGCTTTATATCCTGACCGGCAAGCGGGTGTCGGGCGCGCTGCGCGGCGATGCGGTCGCCTGGGGCATGCTGGCGGCGGCGATCCTGGTGCTGCCGGTCGGGCTGACCCATGCCGGCGCGTCGCTTTTTTCGCCCTGGGTGCTGATGGTCGGGCTGGCGATCGCCCTGTTGTCGAGCGCCTTGCCCTATTCGCTGGAGATGGAGGCGATGCGGCGCCTGCCCGCACCGGTGTTCGGCCTGTTGCTGAGCGCGGCGCCGGCGATCGGCGCGCTGGCCGGCTTCGTCGTGCTGGGCGAGCGGCTGACCGCGCTGCAGGGCGTGGCGATATTCTGCATCATCGCGGCATCGGGCGGCAGCGCGCTGACGGTGCGTCATGCACCCGCAATCGAGGATGCGCCGCAATAGGGCCGGTCAGCCGCTGACGACGGCCTTGCTGGTATCCAGCATCTTGCCGTTGGTGATGATGACCATGTCGCCGACCTTGGTGACGCCGAACAGCTTCTGCGCAAATTCCTTGGGCACGCCGATGCAGCCATGGGTGGCATAGCCCCATTTGACGTCGCTGCCGTGGATGGCGACGCCGTCGCTGGTCAGCCGCTGCATATAGGGCATGGGCGCGTTGTTGTAGGTGCTGGAATAATGGTCGGCGTCCTTCTGCATGATCGGGAAGGCGCCCAAGGGGCTCTGCTTGTCGGTCGCGCCATAGAGGATGACGGCGGCGCCGATTTCATAGCCGTCGCGGAAGACGGAAAGGGTCTGGGCTTTCAGGTCGACGGTGATGATGACCGGCCCCTTGGCCGGTGCGCCTTCCTCGTCCCAGGCATAGTCGCCATGCTCGAAAGGCCCCTCGATCTTGAGCACGCGCTTGACCGCCAGCGCATGGGGATCGACCTTCATGCCCTGGTCGCTGCGCCGTTCGACCAGCGGCAGCGGCTTGGGTGCGGCGGCGGCCTCGGCCGGTTTGGCCTGGGTCGCGTTGCCGGCGTTGCGATCAATCTTGTCGGTCAGCAGCAGCGCGCCGCCGCCCAGGACGGCGCCGATCAGCAGTTTCGGGCCAAGGCTGCGAGCCAATGTGCCGATGACGCCTGCCATGATCTTCCTCGCTTCATCCTTTGCCGGTCAAGCTAACAGCCTAACCGGCAAAGGTTAAGGTCAGCCTTCGCGCGCCACTTCGGCGGCGGCGATGGCGGTCAGGTTGAGGATGCCGCGCGCGGTGACGCCGGGCGTCAGCACATGGATCGGCTGGGCGGTGCCGATCAGCATCGGCCCGACCGTGGGCGAGCTGGACGAGGCGCCGAGCGCCGTCAGCGTGATATTGGCGGCGTCGAGGTTCGGCATCACCAGCAGGTTGGCCGGCCCCTCGAACCGGGAGTCGGGGATCAGCCGTTCGCGCAGCGCCTGGCTGAGCGCGGCGTCGGCGTGCATTTCGCCATCGACCGCCAGTTCCGGCGCGGCCTGGCGCACCAGGTCGAGCGCGGCGCGCATCTTGCGGGCGCTGGGGCTGTTCGAGGCACCGAAATTGGAGTGCGACAGCAGCGCCACGCGCGGCTTCAGGCCGAAATGCTGCAACTCGGTCGAGGCCAGCAGTGTCATTTCCGCAATCTGGTCCGGCGTCGGGTCCGGCACCATATGGGTGTCGGTGATGAACAGCGCGCCGGCGTCGAGGATCAGGCCCGACAGCGCATAGATGCGGCTGTGGTTGGGCGCGCGATCGATGATGCGCAGCACATGTTCGACCTGGCCCCAATATTCGGAGCGGCCACCGACCAGCGCGGCGTCGACCCGGCCGGTACGCAGCAGCATGGCGGCGGTGACGGTCGGGCGGCGATAGACATGGCGCAGGATTTCGTCTGGCGGCACGCCCTTGCGCGCGGCGATGGCGCGATAGGCCTCGACCAGTTCGCGCATGATGTCATGATCCGTCTCGGGATCGATCACCTCGACATCGCGGTCGAGCTGGAAGCTGAGGCCCATGTCGGCCAGCTTCTGTTCCAGCAGGCGGCGGCGTGCGACGATGGTCGGCTTGACGATGCCTTCGTCCAGACCGTCCTGGATCGCACGCAGCACGCGCTCATCCTCGCCCTCGCCATAGACGATGCGGCACTGGCTGCCGCGCGCGGCGTGGAAGACCGGCAGCATCAGCTGGCCCGAGCGGGTGTTCTGGTGCGATAGGGCGCGCTTATATTCTTCCAGGTCCAGCGTCTTGGTGGCGACGCCGCTGTCCATCGCCGCCTTGGCCACGGCACCGGCAATCTCGCCGATCAGGCGCGGATCGAACGGGGTCGGGATGATGTAATCGGCGCCGAACACCAGCTTGCGACCGCCATAGGCCTGCGCCACGCTGTCATGTGCGGGCATGCGGGCGAGGGCGGCGATCGCGTCGGCGGCGGCGACCTTCATGGCCTCGTTGATCTGGGTCGCGCCGCAATCCAGCGCGCCGCGGAAGATATAGGGGAAGCACAGGACGTTGTTGACCTGGTTCGGATAGTCCGAACGGCCGGTGGCGATGATCGCGTCCGGGCGCACTTCGCGCGCGGCTTCCGGGCGGATTTCCGGCTCCGGATTGGCGAGCGCGAAGATCAGCGGATTGGGCGCCATCAGCGGCAGCCATTCCGGCTTCAGCACGCCCGGCGCCGACAACCCTAAGAACAGGTTGGCGCCTGGCAGCACGTCGGGCAGGGTGCGCGCGTTGGTGTCGCGGGCATAGCGCGCCATGTTGGGCAGCATGCCTTCGCGGCCCGAATGGATGACGCCGTCCTTGTCGGTCATCGTCACATTGTCGATCGGCAGGCCCATCGAGACGAGCAGGTCGACGCAGGCGAGCGCGGCGGCACCGGCGCCCGAGGTGACGAGCTTTGCATCGGCCAGGGTCTTGCCCTGCAGCACCAGCGCGTTGCGCACGGCGGCGGCGACGACGATGGCGGTGCCATGCTGGTCGTCATGGAAGACCGGAATGTTCATCCGTTCCTTCAGGCGCCGTTCGATCTCGAAACATTCGGGCGCCTTGATGTCTTCCAGATTGATGCCGCCAAAGGTCGGCTCCAGCAGGGCGACGGCTTCGACGAACTTGTCCGTGTCGGTGGTGTCGACTTCGATGTCGAACACGTCGATGTCGGCGAATTTCTTGAAGAGGACGGCCTTGCCTTCCATCACCGGCTTCGACGCCAGCGCGCCGATCGCGCCGAGGCCGAGGACGGCGGTGCCGTTGGAGATGACCGCGACCAGATTGCCGCGCGCGGTATAGTCCAGCGCCTTGGCGGGATCGGCAGCGATCTCCTCGCAAGGGGCGGCCACCCCCGGCGAATAGGCCAGCGCCAGATCGCGCTGGTTCACCATGCGCTTGGTCGGCTCGATCGCGAGCTTACCGGGCTGGGGAAGGCGGTGATAGTCTAGGGCGGCGCGGCGGGTGTTATCGTCCATGCGATGCGCCTTAGAGACTGTGTTCCGCTAGGGCAAGCCAGTGCGGTCCGTCCGCGACTCCCACGGCGGCGCAAGGGCATATTGCGCAGCAAGAAAGTCGACGAAGGCGGTTATGGCCAGCGGCGGATTGGCCTGTGGCAGTTGCACGGCATAGAGGGCGACGTCGCTCGACCCTTCATGATCGGGCAGGATCTGGCGCACGTCGCCCTGCGCCAGCGCGTCGCTGATGTCCCACAGCGAACGCAGCGCGATGCCGCTGCCCGACAACGCCAGTTCGCGCACGACTTCGCTGCTGTTGGTGCGGATATGGCTGTGGCCATCGATCGCGACCGGCCCCTTGGGACCGATCAGCCGCCAGGGTAGCTGGCCATCGGCGGCGAGCAGGCGGTGCTGCTTGAGGTCGGCGATGCGCCGCGGCGTGCCGAAGCGCTCAAGATAGGCGGGCGCGGCGCACAGGATGCGGCGATTGGGCGCCAGCCGCCGGGCGGTGAGGCCGGCACCCGGATCGGCGGCGATACGGATGGCCAGGTCCGCCCGGCTTTCGATCAGGTCGACATAGTCGTCCGACAGGTCGAGCCGCAGGTCGACGCGGGGATGGGCGTCCAGGAAAGGCCGGAGATAGGGCGCGAGATGCATGCGGCCAAAGGAGGTCGGGGCGGTGATTCGCAGCGGCCCGGACGCAATCGCCGACACGCCCGACACGCGACGTTCGGCTTCGTCGAGGGAGGCGAGGATCGCGCGCAGGTCGCCATGGAGCCGCTCGCCCGCCGGGGTCAGCGCGAGCCGGCGGGTGGTGCGGTGGATCAGCCGGGCGCCCAGCCTGTCCTCCAGCCGGGCCAGCCGCTTGGACATCATCGCTGGCGATATGTGGAGCCGCCGTCCGGCGGCGGCCAGCCCGCCTTCATCGACGATGCTCACGAACAATTCATGGTCCGGGTCCATCATATTCGTTCACCACGGGAAAGTCTCTATTCGAATAATAGCGTATACACGGCATAATTGGAAAGGCGTAAAAGGACGGCATAGCAAGGAGTGGATTGCATGACCGACCGCATGATCGACCGCGCCGGCCTGAAGGTCGCCGCAACGCTGGCCGACTTCATCGAGCAGCGCGCGCTGCCGGGCACGGGCATTGATGCCGACGCCTTCTGGGCGGGCACTGCCGACATATTGGCGCGCTTCACCCCCGACAATGCGGCGCTGCTGCGCACGCGCGATGACCTGCAGACGCAGATCGATGCCTGGCATCAGGTGCGCCGGGGACAGGCGCACAACGCCGCTGCCTATCAGGCCTTCCTGCGCGAGATCGGCTATCTGGTCGAGGAACCGGCGCCGTTCGGGATCGGCAGCGAGAATGTCGATGCCGAAGTCGCCCGCATGGCCGGGCCGCAGCTGGTCGTCCCGATCCTCAACGCCCGTTTCCTGCTCAACGCCGCCAATGCGCGCTGGGGCAGCCTGTATGACGCGCTCTATGGCACGGACGCCATAGCGGGCGCGGCTTCGGGCAAGGGCTATGATGCGGCGCGCGGGGCGCAGGTCATCGCCTGGGCCAAGGCATTTCTGGACGATGCCCTTCCGCTGGCGACGGGACGCTGGGCCGATCTGGCGGGCGGAGAAATCGTCCTGGCCGATCCGGCGCAGTTCGTCGGCACGAGTGCGAAGGGCAAGCTGTTCCGCCATAATGGCCTGCATATCGAGGTCGTCTTCGACCCGGCCCACCCGATCGGCGCGACCGATCCCGCCGGCATATCCGACGTTATCCTGGAATCCGCGCTGACCACCATCTGCGACCTGGAGGATTCGGTCGCGGCGGTCGATGCTGCGGACAAGGTTACCGCCTATGCCAACTGGCTGGGGCTGATGCAGGGCGACCTGACCGAGACGTTCGAGAAGGGCGGGAAGTCGATGACCCGCGCGCTTAATCCCGATCGCGCTTATGTTGCGCCCGATGGCAGCGCCTTCACGCTGCCGGGCCGCAGCCTGTTGTTCGTCCGCAATGTCGGTCATCTGATGACCACGTCGGCGATCGCGCTGCCCGATGGGCAGGACGCGCCCGAGGGGATCATCGACGGCATCGTCACCAGCCTGATCGCGCTGCATGATCTGGCCAAGGCGGATGGCAACAGCCGGGCGGGCAGCGTCTATATCGTCAAGCCCAAGATGCACGGGCCGCAGGAAGCGGCCTTCACCAACCGCCTGTTCGATGCGATCGAGGATATGCTGGGCATGGCGCGCCACACGATCAAGGTCGGGGTGATGGATGAAGAGCGGCGCACATCGGCCAATCTGGCAGCCTGCATCCATGCCGTCCGCGACCGGATCGTCTTCATCAATACCGGCTTCCTCGACCGCACCGGGGACGAGATGCACACGTCGATGCAGGCCGGGCCGATGATCCGCAAGGGCGAGATGAAGGCGAGCGACTGGATCACGGCCTATGAGGATCGCAACGTCCAGATCGGCCTGGCCTGCGGCCTGTCGGGCCGGGCGCAGATCGGCAAGGGCATGTGGGCGGCGCCCGACCGCATGGCCGACATGCTGGAGCAGAAGATCGGCCATCCCCGGAGCGGCGCCAACACCGCCTGGGTTCCGTCCCCGACGGCGGCGACGCTGCACGCGACCCATTATCATCGCATCGACGTCTTCGCCCGTCAGGAAGAACGCAAGGCCGAGGGCATCGCGTCGCTCGACCGGCTGCTGACCATGCCCGTCGCGGTCGGCCGCAATTTCTCCGAAGAAGAGATTGCGCAGGAACTGGACAATAATGCGCAGGGCATATTGGGCTATGTCGTCCGCTGGATCGACCAGGGCGTCGGCTGTTCCAAGGTTCCCGATATCCATGATGTCGGCCTGATGGAGGATCGTGCGACCTTGCGCATTTCTTCGCAGCATATGGCCAACTGGCTGCTGCACGGCGTCTGCACTGCGGAACAGGTTGATGCTGCGCTGACCCGCATGGCGGCCAAGGTCGATGCGCAGAATGAAGCCGATCCGCTCTATCAGCCGATGAGCGGGCGCGAGGGCGAGAGCCTGGCCTTCCAGACGGCGCGCGCCCTGGTGTTCGAGGGTGTCGAGCAGCCCAATGGCTATACCGAGCCGTTGCTGCACGCCTATCGCGCCCGTGCCAAGGCGGAGGAAGTCCTCGAGATAGCGTAAACTTCGCTGTCACTCTTTCCCATGCTGCGTTAGCCCTGATCGGGTCGCAGCATGGGAGAGGCGCCATGACCATCATCGTCCATCATCTGAACAATAGTCGTTCGCAGCGCATCCTGTGGCTGCTAGAGGAGCTGGGCGAGGCTTACGAAGTGCGCCGCTATGAGCGGGACCGCAAGACGATGCGCGCGCCCGCCGCCCTGCGCGCCGTCCATCCGCTCGGCCGGTCGCCGGTGGTGGAGGTGGATGGCCATCGGCTGATCGAGACCGGGGCGATCATGGAATATCTGGTCGCACGGGCCGGTGGTCGCTTCGGCGCGCCGACTGATGCGGAAAGCGCGATCCGCTGGCGCCAGTTTCTCCATTATGCCGAAGGATCGATGATGCCGCCGCTGCTGGCCCTGCTGGTGGTCGGCAAGCTGGGCCTGCTTGGCCGACCGGCACGGCCGACGGTGCAGGAGATGCTGGACGATCATCTCGACTGGCTGGAAAGCGAACTGGCAAGCCGGCCCTATTTCGCCGGGCCGGACTTCTCCGCCGCCGACATGATGATGAGCTTTCCGATCGAGGCGTCGCGGGCACGCGGCGGGCTTGACGAATCGCGTCCGCATCTGATCGGGTGGCTGGAGAGAATACAGGCGCGGCCCGCCTATCAGGCCGCGCTGCGCACCGGGGGACATTATGCTTACGCCTGATCGCCGCACCTTGCTTCGCTATGCCGCTGCCGGGGTCGCCACTTCGCTGGTCAGCCCGCGCCTGTTCGCGCAGGAAAAGGCAATCGAGGCGCTCCAGTCGATCACGCGCGACGTCACCCCGATCGGCAAGGCCGAGCGCGCCGACCGGCTGGCGCGGGCGCAGAAGATGATGCAGGCACAGGGCATCGACGCGCTGCTGGTCGAGCCGGGCGCGAGCCTCATCTATTATAGCGGCATTCGCTGGTGGCGCTCCGAGCGGCTGACCGCGCTGGTCATTCCGGCCAGCGGCACGCCTCTGGTCGTCTGCCCCTTTTTCGAGAAGCCCTCGATCGACGAATCGCTCGCCATTCCGGCCGAGGTCCGCGTCTGGCAGGAGCATGAAAGCCCCTATGCGCCGATCGCCGATTATCTGAAGGCGCGGGGCCTCGACAAGGGGCGGATCGGCATCGAGGAGACGGTCCGCTATTTCGCGGTCGATGGGCTGAAGGCCGCGCTGCCCGCCGCGACCCTGGCGAAAGACCCGGTGACCCGCGCCATCCGCATGCGCAAGACGGCGGCCGAGATCGCGCTGATGCAGAAGGCGGCGGATGTCACCATGGGCGCCTATCGCTGGACCCATCCGCAGGTGAAGGCGGGCATGACCCCGGCCGATATCGGCGCGCTGATGACGGCCGCGACCAGTGCGCTGGGCGGCAAGGGTGAGTTCAACCTGATCCTGCTCGGCGAAGCGGCCGCCTATCCGCATGGCTCGGGCAAACCGCAGTCGGTACGCGCGGGCGAGGTGGTGCTGATGGATTGCGGCTGCACGGTCGAGGATTATCAGTCCGACATCAGTCGCACCTTCGTCTACGGCGCGGCACCCACGGCGCAGCAGCGCAAGGTGTGGGACGAAGTGGCGCAGGGGCAGCAGGTCGCGATCCGGGCGGCGAAGCTGGGCGTGGCGGCCGGCACGGTCGACGATGCGGTTCGCACTTATTATGAGAAACTGGGCTACGGCCCCGGCTACAAGCTGCCCGGCCTGTCCCACCGCACCGGTCACGGCATCGGCATGGAGGGGCATGAACCGGTCAATCTCGTCCATGGCGAGACGACCAAGCTGGACATCGGCATGTGCTTCTCCAACGAACCGGGCCTTTACCTGCCCGGCACAATGGGCGTGCGCATGGAGGATTGCTTCCACATGACCGCGCAGGGGCCGCAATGGTTCTCTAAGCCGCCGGTGTCGATCGAGGAACCGATGGGGTAATTCCTCCCCGGACCGGGGAGGGGGACCGCGCCCGGAAGGGCGTGGTGGAGGGGCAGGCGCCATGAGCGCTTCGCGTGACTGAAAGTCTCCGACTGCCCGCCGGTGCCCCTCCGTCGGCGCTTCGCGCCGCCACCTCCCCGTGCCGGGGAGGAATAGACCAAATCCCCCGCTTGTGCGGCGGGCCGCTTCCCACTAAATCGCGCGCATGACCTCGACCAACGACATTCGCCGCAGCTTCCTCGATTATTTCGGGGCCAATGGCCACACCATCGTTCCGTCCGCGCCGCTGGTGCCGCACAACGACCCGACGCTGATGTTCGTGAACGCCGGCATGGTGCCGTTCAAGAATGTCTTCACCGGTCTGGAAACCCGCCCCTACAAGACCGCGACGTCGAGCCAGAAATCGGTTCGCGCCGGCGGCAAGCACAATGATCTGGACAATGTCGGCTATACCGCGCGCCACCACACCTTCTTCGAAATGCTGGGCAATTTCAGCTTCGGCGACTATTTCAAGGAACAGGCGATCCATCATGCCTGGACCCTGCTGACCAAGGAATGGGGGCTGCCCGCGGAAAAGCTGACGACGACCGTCTATCACACGGACGACGAGGCGTTCGACCTGTGGAAGAAGATCGCGGGGCTCCCCGATCACAAGATCATCCGCATCCCGACCAAGGATAATTTCTGGGCGATGGGCGACAGCGGCCCGTGCGGTCCCTGCTCGGAAATCTTCTACGACCATGGCGACCATATCTGGGGTGGCCCTCCGGGATCGCCGGAGGAGGATGGCGACCGCTTCGTCGAGATCTGGAACCTGGTCTTCATGCAATATGAGCAGGAAGCCAATGAGATTGTCAGCGAACTGCCGAGACCCTCGATCGACACCGGCATGGGGCTGGAGCGGATCGCGGCCGTCATGCAGGGCGTCCATAACAATTATGATATCGACACGTTCAAGGCGCTGATCGCCGAGAGCGGCGCGCTGACCCGCACCGCGACCGACGGCGAGTTTCAGGCCAGCCACCGCGTCATCGCCGACCATCTGCGCTCGACCAGCTTCCTGATCGCCGACGGCGTGCTGCCGGCGAACGAAGGCCGTGGCTATGTGCTGCGCCGGATCATGCGCCGCGCGATGCGCCATGCGCACATCATCGGTGCCAAGGATCCGCTGATGTATCGCCTGGTGTCGAGCCTGGTGTCGGAAATGGGCGGCGCCTATCCCGAACTGGTCCGCGCCCAGCCGCTGATCGAGGAAACGCTGCTGCGCGAGGAAACCCGGTTCCGCAAGACGCTGGAAAACGGCCTCAAGCTGCTGGACGAGGCGACCGCTGATCTGGCCGAGGGCGCGACCCTGTCGGGCGAGACCGCGTTCAAGCTCTATGACACCTATGGCTTCCCCTATGACCTGACCGAGGATGCGCTGCGGACCCAGGGCCTGTCTGTCGACCGCGCCGGCTTCGACGCCGCCATGGCCGAGCAGAAGGCCGCGGCGCGCGCCGCCTGGAAGGGATCGGGCGAGAAGGCGTCGGACGAGATCTGGTACGATATCGCCGAAACGCTCGGCAGCACCGAGTTCATCGGCTATGCCTCGACCAAGGGCGAGGGCGAAGTGCTGGCCATCATCAAGGATGGCGCGCGGGTCGATGCGGCGTCGGCCGGCGAAAAGGTGACGATCATCACCAACCAGACGCCCTTCTATGGCGAGAGCGGCGGCCAGAATGGCGACGCCGGCACGATCACCACGCTGGGCGGCCTGGTGGCCGAGGTTGCCGATACGTCCAAGCCGCTCGGCCGCCTGCATGCGCATCAGGCGGTGATCAGCGCGGGCAGCGTCAAGGTCGGCGATACCGTCAACCTGACGGTGGATGTCGAACGCCGCGATCGCATCCGCGCCAATCACAGCGCCACTCACCTGCTCCATGCCGCGCTGCGCAAGGAAGTGGGTGGCCATGTCACCCAGAAGGGCAGCATGGTCGCGGCCGACCGCTTGCGCTTCGACTTCTCGCATCCCGAGGCGCTCACCCAGGCGCAGATCGCCAAGGTCGAGGCCGACGTGAACGCGCAGATCCGTCATAATGACGAGGTCATGACCCGGCTGATGACCCCGGACGACGCGATCGCTGCCGGCGCGATGGCGCTGTTCGGCGAGAAATATGGCGATGAAGTCCGCGTCCTCTCGATGGGTAAGGGCGACGACCATAGCTATTCGGTCGAACTGTGCGGCGGCACCCATGTCCGCGCGCTCGGCGACATCGCCCTGTTCAAGATCGTGTCGGAAAGCGCCGTATCCTCGGGCGTGCGCCGGATCGAGGCGCTGACCGGTGAGGCTGCGCGCCTGTGGCTGGTCGAGCGCGACGAGAAGCTGCGCCAGACGGCAGCGGCGCTCAAGACCACGCCGGAAGAGGTGCCCGCGCGCATCGCCGCGCTGGTCGAGCAGAGCCGCAAGCTGGAGCGGGAACTGGCCGAAGCCAAGAAGGCATTGGCGCTGGGCGGTGGCGGTTCGGCCAAGCCGGCCGGTCCCGAGAAGGTCGGCAGCGTCGACTTCCTGGGCCAGGTGATCGACGGCCTCGACCCCAAGGAACTGCGTGGCATTGTCGACGGCAACAAGAAGACGCTCGGCAGCGGCGTGTCGGCCGTGCTGGCCGTGGTCGATGGGCGCGCGACCATTGCCGTGGGCGTGACCGACGACCTGACCGGTAGCTTCAGCGCGGTCGATCTGGTCCGTGCAGGCGTCGAGGCGCTGGGCGGCAAGGGCGGTGGCGGCCGTGCCGACATGGCCCAGGGCGGCGGCCCCGATGGCGACAAGGCGCAGGCCGCGATCGACGCGGTCAAGACCGCACTCGCCAGCGTTCCGGCCTGACAAGATGGGGAGGCGCGCCGCCGGTGCGCCTTTCGTCCTTATGCTGCGCCTGATCCTCGCATCCTGTCTGCTCGCCCTGCCGATGACGGCGCGGGCGGGCGAGGCGGTGACCATCACCTCGCCCGCGCCGTTGCCGGCCGCGCATGATCGCGCGCGTCTGTTCCTGGGCGGCAGCATCGACATGGGCAAGGCGACCGACTGGCAGCGCGACATGATCGCGGCGCTGGCCGACGAGAAGGTGACGATCCTGAACCCGCGCCGGGCCGACTGGAACCCGGCCTGGAAGCCCGAAGCCAGCGATCCCCATTTCCGCCAACAGGTGGAGTGGGAACTGGCGGCGCTCGACAGCGCCGACATCATCATCCTCTATCTGGCGCCGGGCACGCAAAGCCCGGTCAGCCTGCTGGAAATGGGCCTGCATGCGCGCGGTGGAAAATTGGTCGTGCTGTGTCCCGACGGCTTCTGGCGCAAGGGCAATGTCGACATCACTGCCGCCCGCTATGGCGTAGAACAGGTGTCGACGATCGAGGAACTGACCGCCGTGGTCCGTCGGCGCATCGGCACGGTCAACACGGCGCTGTCCGCAGCCGATTGACCCGCCCCTGCGCGCCTGACAGGGTGCGGTTCAGGGGGATATATGGCCAGCATTGCAAGCACATCGTCGCAGCCCAAGGGGATTGCGCCCGACCGTTATGAACGCGTCCTGGCGGTGGCGTCCGTCATCCTGCTCGCCGTGGTGCTGACCGCGATCGGGCGGGGGCATGGGCAGTGGGGGCAGGTGCCGGGCCTCGTCTGGTTCCATCTGCTGACGATCCTGGTCGCGTTGGCGCTGACGCCGGTGATGCTGTTGCGGCAGCGCGGCGATGGGTGGCATCGCTGGCTGGGCTGGGTGTGGAGCGGCGCGCTGTTCCTGACCGCGCTCGACAGTTTCCTGCTGCACGGGCCGGGCAGCCGGTTCAGCATCATCCATATCCTGTCGATCTTCACCCTGATCCAGGTGCCGATCATCGTGCTGTCTGCGCGGCGCCATGACCTCAAGCGCCATCGCCGGTCGGTGCGCGGCATGGTGACGGGCGCGCTGCTGATCGCCGGCTTCTTCACCTTCCCGTTCGACCGGATGCTGGGCCACTGGCTGTTTGGCTGAGCCGGGCTTAAGAGGCTGCCATGGATCTGACAGCGTTGATCGACGATATCGTGGCCGCCATGGCCAGGGAGACGGAGCGGGGCACTGTCGCCAGCTATATCCCCGAACTGGCGAAGGTGGATGCCGGCCAGTTCGGGGTCGCCATCGCCACCGCCGACGGGCGGCTGTTGACCGGCGGCGACGCTGACACCGGCTTTTCGATCCAGTCCATTTCCAAGGTGTTCGCGCTGACGCTGGCGCTGGGCAAGGTCGGCGACCAGCTGTGGGACCGGGTCGGGCGTGAGCCGTCGGGCAATGCCTTCAACTCCATCGTCCAGCTGGAGCAGGAACATGGCATCCCGCGCAATCCCTTCATCAATGCCGGGGCGATCGTGGTGGCCGACGTCAATCTGGGCGGGCATCAGCCGCGCGTGGCGATCGGCGAGATGCTGCGCTTCGTCCGCTATCTGGCCGGCGACGACGCGATCCGCATCAATGAGGAGGTCGCCGCGTCGGAAACGGCGACCGGTTATCGCAACATGGCGCTCGCCAATTACATGCGCGCCTTCAACAATGTCCGCCACCCGGTCGATCTGGTGCTGGGCAGCTATTTCCATCAATGCGCGATCGAGATGAGTTGTCGGCAATTGGCGCTGGCGGGCCGATACCTGATGCTGGATGGACGCCATCCCGAGGGCGGACGGGTCGTGTCGACCAGCCGGGCACGGCGCATCAACGCGCTGATGCTGACCTGCGGCCATTATGATGCATCGGGCGATTTTGCGTTCCGGGTCGGCATTCCCGGCAAGTCGGGCGTGGGCGGCGGTATATTGGCGATCGTGCCGGGCCGCGCGGCGATCGCGGTCTGGTCGCCGGGCCTCAACGCCAGCGGCAACAGTGCGCTGGGCACCAAAGCGCTGGAGATGCTGGCGCGGCGGACCGGCTGGTCGGTGTTCAGCCCGCCCGAAGTGCATCAGGGCTGACGCGGCGACGCGACAGTCGAAGTTCACAGTGTCGTCAGCATGGATTTGGGCCATTTGCACCGGAAACGCGCCTGCCACGCGCCACCGACGCGACAGTGACGTAACAATCGGGTCACGGCCACGCACCTTCGACGCGACAGTGAAGCGACAGCCAGGCGACAGCGACGCGACAGTTGCGGTCGATATGGGGCGATGTCGTGCAGGCGTTTCATCGCGGAGGATAGAACAGAGATCAGCGCAATAGGAAAGGCTGATGCCCTCAGGGCACCTCGTCCTGGCGCAGGCGGCGCAGGCGGGGGGCGGACTGGAGTTGGGCGGCTTCCTTGATGCCGACGCGCAGATCCTCGCGCGCCTGGTGGATCGAGGCGATCACCGGTCCCATGGCGACGCCGAGGTCGACCAGCGCGGTTTCGGCCAGTTGCAGCGAGCTTTCGAGCGTTTCGGGCACGGCGTCGCTGGCGCCGGCCTTGTAGAGATGGGCGGCATGATCGGCGTCGCGGGCGCGGGCGATGATCGGCAGGTCGGGCACCCAGCCACGCACCCGCTTGGTGACGCGCACCGACAGGACCGGATCGTCCATCGTCAGGATAAGTGCGCGGGCATGGCCAAGGCGCAGGCGGTCGAGCATCTCCGCACGTGCGACGTCACCGAAGAGGATCGGATAGCCCAGGCGGCGGGCCTCGGCGACGACATCGGGATCGGATTCGACGACGATGAAGCGCTGGCCATGGGTCTTGAGCAGGTCGCAGACCATCTGGCCGACGCGGCCGAAACCGATGACGACGGCGGCCGCCTCGGTCTGGTCCGGTTCGCTCTCGACCCGTTCCTCGCCAATGGCATTTTCCAGCCGCTGGGCGATGTCATGGCCGAAGCGCGCGAGCAGCGGCGTGATGGTGAGGCCGATGGCGGTGACGATCTGCCAGAAGGCGGCGGTGGAGGGGAGGATCAGCTTGGCCGCGGCGGCCGCCGACAGCACGATCAGCGTGGTTTCCGATGGGCTGGACATCAGCACGCCGACTTCCAGCGCGACGCCTTTGCGCACGCCCGAGAAATAAAGAAGCAGGCCGGTGACCAATGTCTTGGCAACGACGACGCCCAGCACGGCCAGCAACAGGCTGGGCCAGTTGGCGAGGATGACGCGCAGGTCCAGGCTCATGCCCACGGTGATGAGGAAGACGCCGAGCGCCAGCCCCTTGAACGGCGCGGTCATCACCTCGACCTCGCCATGATAGTCTGTCTCCGCGATCAGCAGGCCCGCGAGCAGGGCGCCGACGATCGGCGACAGGCCGGCGATCGAGGTGGCGAGGCTGGAGAGGATGACGACCAGCAGGCTGGCGGCGAGGAAGACTTCCGGGCTCTTGGTGCGTGCCGCCTGACGGAAGATATGGGGCAGGAAGATGCGGCCGAAGACCAGCATCACCGCGATGGTGAGGCCGCCCTTGAGCAGGGTGGTCGCCAGTTCGTTCCAGGCCGCGTCGGGGCTGGTCGCGACCGATGGCGCCAGCGCGCCGAGCATGAAGATGATCGGCACCAGCGCCAGATCCTCGAACAGCAGCATCGAGAAGGCGGAGCGGCCGACCGCGCTCTGGGTGCCGACCATCGGCAGCACCACGGCGGTGGAGGACAGGGCAAGGGCAAGGCCGAGGCCGATCGCGCCGGCGGTCGGCTGTCCCAGCAGATAGAGGCCCATGGCAATGAGCGCGGCGCTGCCCAGCAATTCGGTCGCGCCGACGCCGAACACCTGGGCGCGCATGCTCCACAATCGCCGGAAGCTCAGTTCCAGACCTATGGAGAAGAGCAATAATATGACGCCCAATTCGGCAAATGGCTCAATCGCCGCCCGGTTGGAGATGGTGACATGATAGAGCCAGGGATATTGGCCGACCAGCGAGCCAAGTCCTGCCGGACCGACGGCAAGTCCCACCAGGATGAAACCGATGACGGGACTGATGCGGAAGCGGGCGAAACCGGGAATGACCAGGCCCGCAGCCCCCAGGATGACGAGGGAGTCGCTGAAGCTTTGCGGATTGATTGCATCGGTCATGAGGCATCATTGCGGGTGACGCACGGAAATGCCAGCCTTTTGCCAAAAGAATTCCGGGCAAATTGCCGGGCACAGGCGGGTGCGGGATGATATGACATTTGCGTTACCGGCCTGTAATTTTCCGGACATCCCGGTGCAAAATCGGCGGCGCTAGAAGGGCGGTCGGATTTGCTATGGACGAATGGTGATGGGAATGATGGCTGCGCCGCTGCAAGATGCGCCGATCAGCGCCGGGGATATCCTGATCTGGGCAAGGGTCGAACAGGCCCTGGCCGGCAAGAATGCCGCCCTTGCGGCGCAGATCAATGCCCGCGCATGCGGCCGCAGCATGAGCCCCATCGCCGATGTCGAGATTGCGTCCGAACTGGCACGGATGGAAGAGGGGCAACTGGTCAGGCTGTGGCTGGGCGCCGACGATCCCGAACATCCGACCCGCCGGGAAATGCTGGCGCTCGATCGCCTGGCGCTGATCAGCGCCGATTTCTGATTGTCGAGAAAAGCCGCCTGGTGCGGACGATGGGACTTGAACCCATATTCCCAGGGGGAGGCGGATTTTAAGTCCGCTGCGTCTACCGATTTCGCCACGTCCGCGCTGCGCCTTCCCCTGAAGGCTCAGGCGCGGCAGGTCAAGGGGCTGATCAGTCGGCGGCCTTGCCGTTCAGCCGTTCGCGCATTTCCTTGCCCGGCTTGAAATAGGGCACGCGCTTGGCCGAGACCGGCACCTGTTCGCCGGTGCGGGGATTGCGGCCGGTGCGGGCATCGCGGGCTCGGGTGGTGAAGGCGCCGAAACCGCGCAGTTCGACCCGGCCGCCGCTCGACAGGCGATCGACAATCTCGCGGAAGAAAAGATCGACGATCCTTTCCACTTCCTGCAGGCTGAGGCCCGGATTTTCTTCGCCGAGTTTCTGGATCAGTTCAGAACGGATCATAGTTCCTCCAGCACCCCTAATTTCCCCTGCCGACATTTATAAACAATTGGAAAGCTGTTGACAATCGGGGAGCAATGAAATCGTTTCGATAGGGCAAGGAAGTGATGGAAGGGCATGAAAAAGCCCGCCGGAACATGGGTTCCGGCGGGCTTTTCTTTGCCTGTTGGCAGGAAGGAAGGGATTAGCCTTCGTTCTTGGCCTTGAGCGCTTCGCCCAGGATGTCGCCCAGCGACGCGCCGCTGTCCGACGATCCATACTGTGCAACAGCCTGCTTTTCTTCGGCAATCTGCATTGCCTTGACCGAGAAGGTCGGCTTCTTGGCGCGGTCGAAACCGGTCACCATGGCGTCGAACTTCTGACCGATCTGGAAGCGTTCCGAACGCTGTTCGTCGCGGTCGCGGCCCAGGTCGCTGCGCTTGATGAAGCCGGTGGCGCCATCTTCGCCAGCCTGGACTTCCAGGCCGCCGTCGCGAACTTCCAGAACGGTCACGGTGACGATCGCGTTCTTGTTCAGGCCAGCAGCAGCGGCGGTGGTGCCGCCAGCGGCCGGACCGCCACGCTCAAGCTGCTTCATGCCGAGGCTGATGCGCTCCTTCTCGACGTCGATGTCGAGAACGACGGCCTGAACCGTCTCGCCCTTGCGGTGCAGCGCCAGCGCGTCTTCGCCCGAGATGCCCCAGGCGATGTCCGACATGTGGACCATGCCGTCGACGTCGCCGTCCAGGCCGATGAACAGGCCGAATTCGGTCGCGTTCTTGACTTCGCCTTCGACGGTCGAGCCGATCGGGTGACGTTCTGCGAACGAATCCCACGGGTTCGACTGGGCCTGCTTGAGGCCGAGCGAGATGCGGCGCTTCTCGGGATCGACTTCGAGAACGATGACTTCCACTTCCTGGCTCGTCGAAACGATCTTGCCGGGGTGGACGTTCTTCTTGGTCCAGGACATTTCCGAAACATGGACCAGGCCTTCGATGCCCGGCTCCAGTTCGACGAACGCACCATATTCGGTGATGTTCGTGACGCGGCCCGACAGCTTTGCACCGACCGGGTACTTGGCGGCGGCGCCTTCCCACGGATCATTTTCCAGCTGCTTCATGCCGAGGCTGATGCGCTGGGTTTCGCGGTTGATGCGGATGATCTGGACACGGACGGTGTCGCCGATGTTGATCATCTCGTTCGGGTGGTTGATGCGCTTGTACGACAGGTCGGTGACGTGCAGCAGGCCATCGATGCCGCCCAGGTCAACGAACGCACCATAGTCGGTGATGTTCTTGACGACGCCTTCGATGATCTGGCCTTCGGCCAGGGTCTGGATCAGGCCCGAGCGCTGTTCGGCGCGGGTTTCTTCCAGGATGGCGCGACGCGACACGACGATGTTGCCACGACGGCGATCCATCTTGAGGATCTGGAAGGGCTGCGGGATGTCCATGAGCGGGGTGACGTCGCGAACCGGGCGGATGTCGACCTGCGAGCCGGGCAGGAAGGCGACGGCGCCGTCGAGGTCGACGGTGAAGCCACCCTTGACGCGGCCGAAGATGACGCCTTCGACGCGGGCGCTTTCGGTGAACTCGGCTTCGAGCTTGTCCCAGGCGGCTTCGCGGCGAGCGCGGTCGCGCGACAGCATGGCTTCGCCATGGGCGTTTTCGACGCGGTCGACATAGACTTCGACTTCGTCGCCGACCTTGAGGTCAGCCTTCTGGCCGGGAGCGGCGAACTCGCGCAGCGGTACGCGGCCTTCCGACTTCAGGCCGACGTCGATCAGCGCCATGTCGTTTTCGATGCCGGTGACGGTGCCCTTTACGACGCGGCCTTCAAAGCCGCCGTCTTCGCCACCGAGAGAATCATTGAGAAGCGCGGCGAAATCGTCGCGCGAGGGGAATGCCGTAGAGGCCATGGTTGGTCCTTCACTCATCATTGCTGGCCAATCGGTTGTGTCCGATGGTCTTTGGCCAAACCACGCATGCGGCCGAATACCGCCTGCGTATCCAAGGGGTTGGGCGTTGGAACGCCAAGCCTGGAAAAGCGAAAAGGGCGCCCGGAATTTCCGCGCGCCTTATCGGGTCACACGCCTACGGGCGACCTTCAAGCTGGGCGTCCACAAGCGCGATGGCCCTCTGGACGGCGGCGTCTATAGTCAAATTGCTGGTATCTAGCAAGTCGGCGCCATCGGCCACCTTGAGCGGGGCATGGTCGCGGCTCATGTCGCGGGTGTCACGCGCCTGGATATCGGCGATCAGGCTGTCCATGTCGGGCGCGCCGCCATGGGCCTCAGCATCCTTGAAGCGGCGTTCGGCGCGGACATGGACGCTGGCGGTGACGAAGATCTTGGCGTCGGCATCCGGCGCGATCACGGTGCCGATGTCGCGCCCGTCGAGGATGGCGCCGCCCGGCTGGGTGGCGAAGTCGCGCTGGCGCTGGACCAGTGCGTCGCGCACGCTCTGATGCACCGATACGCGCGAGGCGAGGCTGCCAACCGCTTCGCTGCGCAGCGCCGGATCGGCCAGGATGGCGTCGTCAAAGCCGCAGGCGGCCAGCGCGTCGGCCTGATGATCCGGGTCGCCGCCATTCTTCAGCACGGACAGGCCCACGGCGCGATAGAGCAGGCCGGTGTCGAGCACCGGCAGGCCATAATGGCGCCCCAGCGCCTTGGCGATCGTGCCCTTGCCCGATGCGGCGGGCCCATCGACGGCGATGATCATGCGATGGCTCCCAGCGTCTGGAGCAGGGTGGTGAAGGTCGGGAAGCTGGTCGCGACCGGGCGCATGTCGTCGATGGTGACGCCATCGCGCGAGACCAGGCCGGCGACCGCGAAGCTCATGGCGATGCGGTGATCGAGCCTGGTGGCGATCGGGCCGCCGCCGGGCAGGGGCTGGCCGCCGCTGCCCTCGATGATGAGGCCGTCCTCCAGTTCCTCGACCGTAACGCCGATCGCGCGCAGGCCGGTGGCCATGGTGGCGATGCGGTCCGATTCCTTGACGCGCAGTTCATCGAGGCCACGGAAGATGCTGCGGCCATGCGCGAACGCGGCCGCGACGAAGGCGACGGGATATTCGTCGATCATGCTGGGCGCGCGGGCGGGGTCGGGCTCGACGCCGTTCAGGGCGGAGGCGGTGACGACCAGGTCGCCGACCGGCTCGCCGCCGACTTCGCGGGCGTTGATGATCTCGATCGACCCGCCCATTTCGCGCAGCAGGTCGATCAGGCCGGCGCGGGTGGCATTGAGGCCGACATTGGCGATCGTCACCTGCGATCCCGGCACCAGCAGTGCCGCGACCATCGGGAAGGCGGCCGACGAGGGGTCGCCGGGCACGACGATATTCTGCGGCTTGAGTTCGGCCTCGCCCTTGAGCGTGATGATGCGGGTGCCGTCGGCCTGGACCTCGACCTCAAGGTCGGCTCCGAAGCCCCTGAGCATGCGTTCGCTATGGTCGCGGGTCGGGATCGGCTCGACCACGCGGGTGATGCCGGGCGTGTTGAGGCCGGCGAGCAGGATCGCCGACTTCACCTGGGCTGAGGCGACTGGCAGGGTGTAGTCGAGCGGCACGGCCGGGCAGGCGCCGGTCATGGTCAGCGGCAGGCGATCACCGGGGCTGGCGGTGAAGCTGGCGCCGACGCGGGAGAGCGGTTCGGTGACGCGCGCCATCGGGCGCTTGCTGAGGGATGCGTCGCCGACGAAGGTGGCGGTGATGCCATGGCTGGCGACCAGGCCCATCAGCAGGCGGGTCGAGGTGCCGCTATTGCCCATGTCGAGCGCTTCCTGCGGCTGGAGCAGGCCGCCGACGCCGACGCCATGAATATGCCAGATGCCGTCATCGTCACGGCGGATGTCGGCGCCCATGGCGCGCCCACCGCCGCCATCGGCGGCGGATACTTTGGTAATTTTCGCGCCCATGGCGCGAAGGGCGGCCGCGGTGGCCAGCACATCCTCGCCCTCCAGCAGGCCTTCGACCCGGCTTTCGCCCACGGCCAGGGCGGACAGCATCAGCGAACGGTGGGAAATGCTCTTGTCGCCCGGAACCGCGACGCTGCCGGACAGGGCAGGGGCGGCGGTGAAGGTCATCGGGCTGGGTTGGTCATTATGGCTGGTCACGGGGTATCCATCATCTTGGAACCGAAAAAATGCGCCCGGCTTTTGACAGCGCGGTTTCGCTATGGCAAGGCGCCCGACGTTTCGTGGCCGACTTCCGTTGTGCCGCGTGATTTCTGTTTGAGCATCGAAGAAGGAACAGGCCGGACATGGTGAAGGCTGAATGGGGCACGAAGCGGACCTGCCCGAAATGCGCGACTCGCTTCTATGACCTGGGCAAGGACGACCCGGTGACCTGCATCAACTGCGGCGCCGCCTGGGAGCCCGAACCGGTGCTGAAGTCGAAGCAGCCGCTGCCCTATGAAGAGGCCGCGCCCAAGAAGGTCGTGGAAACGGCCGATGGCGAGCTGGAGACGGCGGACGATGATCTGGACATTGATCTGGACGTCGATGATGACGGCGATTCGCCGGATAATGACGTCGATCTGGGCGGCGATGACGACCTGGGCGTCGATGCCGGCAACGATGACGGCGACGACGACAATTAAGTGAAAATTCTGCTTGCCAACGGGATCGCCTGATCCTAGAGGCAGCGACCTCCGAGGCGCCGGACCCAACGGCGCCTCAAGATGGTACGGGGCCTTAGCTCAGCTGGGAGAGCGCCTGCATGGCATGCAGGAGGTCAGCGGTTCGATCCCGCTAGGCTCCACCAATTTTTTCGGCCGACGGCTTGTGCCGGACATGGTTTGATCCATTCGGGACGCGGTTCGCGCCGTATCAGGATGGGGCCTTAGCTCAGCTGGGAGAGCGCCTGCATGGCATGCAGGAGGTCAGCGGTTCGATCCCGCTAGGCTCCACCAATTTTTCGGCCGACGGCTTGTGCCGGACATGGTCTGATCCATCGGGACGCGGCTTGCGCCGTATCAGGATGGGGCCTTAGCTCAGCTGGGAGAGCGCCTGCATGGCATGCAGGAGGTCAGCGGTTCGATCCCGCTAGGCTCCACCATTTTTCTTCACATAGCATCATGCACACGCAACCCATGGGATTGCGTTGATGGCCTTCGGATTCGGTCGGGCTGGCTGCGGTGTCGTATCGAGAGGGGGCGCCCCTCCGTCTGGCCTACGGCCAGTTCAAGGGAGACACGGGTCTCCCTTGAACTCCCCTTGCAGGGGAGGATGGTCTGGAAGCGACCAGAAGCAGACGTTTCCTACTCCCCTCCCTTCCAGGGAGGGGCCGGGGGTGGGTGCGCCGCGTAGCGGCGGTCTACGGTCGATAGGGCAGAAGCTCGCTACGCTCGCAACCCACCCCAACCCCTCCCTGGAAGGGAGGGGCTATGTCTTGTTCCCACCCTTTTGGGCCATTCCCGCCTTCGCGAATGAGGACAGGGCGGGCGCCGTTCAGGCCAGCGTGATGAAGCTGTCCATCACCCGCTTGCGGCCGGCGGTTTCGAAGTCGATTTCCAGCTTGTTGCCCTCGATCGCGGCGATCGTGCCATAGCCGAATTTCTGGTGGAAGACGCGCTGGCCGATGGACACATCGTCGCGACCCTTGTTGCCGAGCGATACGGCGGAGGTGCGGGCTTCGACGATTCGCACGGGTTCGCGACTGAACTGGCCGCTGGTCTGGGCGCGCTGCCAGCCGGGGCCGCGCGACGAGCCGCGCGCGACATTGGCGAAGGGATCGTCCCGTTCCGACCAGTTGGCGCGCCAGAGCGAGGCGCCGCCGGACATGCTGCTTTCCTCGTCCACATGTTCGGGTGGCAATTCGCCGACGAAGCGGGAAGGGATGGAGCTGGTCCACTGACCATAGATGCGGCGGTTGGCGGCGTGGAGGATGGTGCAGCGCTTGCGCGCGCGCGTGATCGCCACGTAGGCGAGGCGCCGTTCCTCCTCCAGGCTGTTGAGCCCGCCTTCGTCCAGCGCACGCTGCGAGGGGAAAATGCCTTCCTCCCAGCCGGCGAGGAAGACATTGTCGAATTCCAGCCCCTTGGCGGCGTGGATGGTCATGATGGTGAGCTTCTGCTCATCCTGCTGCGCCTCATTGTCCATGACCAGGCTGACATGTTCGAGGAAGGCGCCCAGCGTCTCATATTCCTCCATCGCGCGGGTGAGTTCGCTCAGATTTTCGAGCCGCCCGGCGCTCTCGGTCGAACGTTCGGCCTGGAGCGTGGCGGTATAGCCGCTTTCGTCCAGGATCTGGCGCGCCAGTTCGGCATGGGGCAGTTGTGCGGCGCGATCGCGCCAGCGGGCGAGGTCGCCGATGAAGGCGCCGAGCGAACGACGCGCCTGGGGCGTCAGTTCGTCGGTGTCGAGGATGCGGGCTGCGGCGAGGGCTAGGGGAATGCCCTCCGCGCGCGCCAGCCGGTGCAGCTTCTCGACCGCCTTGTCGCCCAGGCCGCGCTTCGGCACGTTGACGATCCGCTCGAACGCCAGGTCGTCGGCCGGCTGGTTGACGAGGCGCAGATAGGCGAGCGCGTCGCGGATTTCGGCGCGCTCATAGAAGCGGAAGCCACCGACGATGCGATAAGGCAGGCCGATCTGGATGAAGCGGTCTTCGAATTCGCGGGTCTGGTGCTGGGCGCGCACGAGGATCGCGACCTCGTCCAGCGAGCCGCCGGCGCGGGCGATCGCCTCGATCTCGTCGCCGACGCGGCGGGCTTCTTCCGGCCCGTCCCACACGCCGAGCACGCGCACCTTCTCGCCGACGTCGATGTCGGTCCACAATGTCTTGCCCAGGCGATTGCCATTTTCCGCGATCACCCCGGAGGCGGCGCCCAGGATATGGGGGGTGGAGCGGTAATTCTGTTCCAGACGGACGATCACGGCGCCGGGGAAGTCCTTTTCGAACCGTAGGATATTGGCGACTTCTGCGCCGCGCCATGAATAGATGGACTGGTCATCGTCGCCGACGCAGCAGATATTCTTGCGGGTCTGGGCGAGCAGGCGGAGCCAGAGATACTGGCTGCTATTGGTGTCCTGATATTCGTCCACCATGATATATTTGAAGCGCTGCTGATATTGCTCCAGCACATCGCGGTGACGCTTCAAGATAGTGAGAGAATGTAGCAACAAGTCACCGAAATCGCAGGCATTTACCTCGCGAAGGCGGGCCTGATAGGCGGCATAGAGCTTTTGCCCCTTGCCATGGGCATAGCCCTCCGCCTCGCCGGCACCGACTTCCTCCGGCGTGAGGCCCTTGTTCTTCCACTGGTCGATGAGGCCGGCGAGCTGGCGGGCGGGCCAGCGCTTCTCGTCAATCCCCTCGGCCTGGATCAGCTGCTTCATCAGGCGCAACTGGTCGTCGGTGTCGAGGATGGTGAAATTGGACTGGAGGCCCACCAGTTCGGCATGGCGGCGCAGCATCTTGGCGGCGATCGCGTGAAAGGTGCCAAGCCAGGGCATGCCCTCGACCGCCGGGCCGATCATCCGGCCGACACGCTCGCGCATTTCCCGTGCCGCCTTGTTGGTGAAGGTCACGGCCAGGATTTCCGAGGGCCAGGCGCGCTGGGTCGCGACCAGATGGGCGAGGCGGGCGGTCAGGGCCGCCGTCTTGCCCGTGCCCGCGCCGGCCAGCACCAGCACCGGTCCCTCCGTGGTCAGCACCGCTTCGCGCTGCGGTTCGTTGAGGCCCTTCAGATAGGGCGGGTCATTGGGAGAGGGGGCAGGCACGGTCATGGGCGATCAACTAGGGATGGGCGGTTGCGGGGGCAAGGGCGGATGGCCTTGCAGCGGGAGGCAATCTATGAGAACAAAAAGAGAATCACGCAAGATGCGAATGGAGCAAGATGATGGTGACGGGGCGGTGCCAGTGCGGGGCGATCCATTATGCGGCGGAGGGCGAGCCGGTTTACAGCGCGCTGTGCCATTGCAGCGATTGCCGGATGAGCGCGGGCGCGCCGATGGTCGGCTGGGCGCTGTTCCCGCATGACAAGGTGACGATAGAGGGCGATCCGGTCACCTACCAATCGTCGGACAATGCGACCCGCCATTTCTGCGGCACTTGTGGCACCGGGCTGTTCTACACCAACCCGACGGTGTTTCCCGGCATGATCGACATCCAGAGCGCGACGCTGGACGATCAGACGGTCTTTCCGCCGGCGATCCATGTCCAATATGCCGAGGCGGCCCCGTGGATGGCGGCGGCGCATGACCTGCCCCGGTTCGATCGCTATCCGGCAGACTGAGCGTGCGGCCGGCGTCAGCGGCGGCACGGTTCGTCGCTGACGCGGAACAGAGAGGTGGGGCGGCCGGTTTCTCCTTTGCTCGGGGCAAGGAGTAGAAGGACCAACCCGATGAAGATCATCATGATCGCCGGCTTTGCCGCTTTGTCGATGGCGGCGCTGCCCGGTCAGGCCGGGGCGCAGGCGATGTCGCCGCCGGCCCAGAACCAGGATCCCAATGCCGCGCAGCCGACCGGCGCGGTGCCGGCCGAGACGGGCATGGTGCCGGCGCCTGCGGACGTGCCGCGCGATCCCGCCGCGCCGGTGGGCACGGCGGCCAATCCTGTGACGGTAGGCGGCAACATGACGCCGCCGCCGACCGAGGCGAAGGCCTATCCGGTCTGCGGCAAGGGCGTGCAGGACGGTTGCGTCAATCCGGGCGAGGCGAAGAAGAGGATGCGCAGGCCGGGCTGAGATCCGGTTTGGGATCGGCAGCGGCAGGGCCGGGCAGGGCGGCGATGAGCGCTGCGAGGCCGGTCCGGTCACGCGCCGCGTCGGCCAGGCTGTAGCCGTCCAGCACCGTCAGGAAAGCACCGACCGCCTGCGCCAATATGCCTGACAAGCCGCAGGCCGGGCGGATCGCACAGGATGCGCAATCGGCCATCGCCATGTCCGGCTCGCTATGGCGTACGACCGCGCCGATGCGGATATCGACAGGATCGGCGGCGAGGGCGAAGCCGCCGCCCCGACCGCGCTGGGTGCGGATGAAGCCGCCCTGGCCCAGGCCATGCACCACCTTCATCAGATGATTGCGCGACAGGCCATAGGCATCGGCAATTTCCGGGATCGTCGCCCGTCCGCCCGGCACGGCGGCGAGATGGATCAGCACGCGCAGCGCATAGTCGGTGTGGCGGGTCAATTGCATCGCGCCCTCCTATCCTGCGGACAGGGTGGTATAAATATATATTCAATTTACATCTTAAAAGATGCATATTAAATGAACCTTATTGAGTCCCCGATAAGGAGCCTGTCATGCGCGCAAATCTGTCCCCCGAAACCATCGCCATCGTGAAGGCGACCGGCCCGGCGCTGCGGCGTCATGGCGTCGAGATCACCACTCGCATGTATGCACGGCTGTTCGAGGATGCGTCGATCAAGGACATGTTCGATCAGGCGGCGCAGGCCAGCGGCGAGCAGCCGCGCCGGCTGGCGGCGGCGATCCTGGGCTTTGCCGAGAATGTCGACAAGTTGCAGGCGCTGGACGGCGCGATCGCGCGCATGGTGCAGCGCCATGTCGATACGGGCGTGCAGCCGGACCATTATCCCAAGGTGGCGGCCGCGCTGCTGCCCGCGATCCGCGAGGTGCTGGGCGAAGAAGTGGCGACCGATGAGGTGCTGGCCGCCTGGGCGGAAGCTTATACTTTCCTGGCCGATATCCTGATCGGCAAGGAACAGGCGGCCTACGCGGAGGCCGCCTGATATTCCGCCTGATCGTTACGCGGCGGGCGCGCTGTCCTCTGCGCGGAGCAGGGTGAGGCGCGCCTTGCCGACGTCGCGCACGGCGTCGACGGTGAAGCCCTTGACCGCGACGTCCTCGCGCCGGTCGGTTTCGATGCTGATCCAGGTGGCCGGGCTGGTCCAGCCCAGGCGCGCCAGCTTGTCGAGTGCGACCTGGCCCGCGCCGGTGTCATAGGGCGGGTCCATGAAGATGAGGTCGAGCGGCGTCTTCGTCGGGCCGAGCGAGAGCACGCTGGTCTGGCGGATGTCGGGGCGCAGGCCGAGCTTGTCGCCATTGGCGCGGATCGCGTCGATCGCCGCCTTGTCCTGCTCGACGAACAGGCAAGAGCCGGCGCCGCGCGACAGGGCTTCAAAGCCCAGCGCGCCCGAGCCGGCGAAGAAATCGCCCACGGCCAGCTCCTCGAACGATCCCAGCCGGCTCGCCAGCATCGAAAAGAGCGTTTCGCGGGTGCGGTCGCCGGTGGGACGGGTGGCGTCGCCCTTGGGCGCGACCAGCGGACGGCCGCGCCATTGACCCGAGATGATCCTCATTTCTGTGCTTTCTTCAGGCTGCTGCGGAAGGCGACCAGGTCATGCTGGCGCACTTCCTCGACCGCGCCGCCGGCGAGTTCACCCAGTTCGAACGGGCCGTAGCTGGTGCGGATCAGGCGATTGACCTTGAGTTCGAAATGTTCGAGCACGCGGCGCACTTCTCGGTTCTTGCCTTCGGTCAGGGTCATTTCGATCCACTGGTTGCGGCCGGTGCGCCGTTCCAGATTGGCCTCGATCGGACCATATTGGATGCCGTCAATCTCGATGCCGTCGAACAGATCCTCGAGCTGCTGCTGGCTGACCTCGCCAAAGGCGCGGGCGCGATAGGTGCGCGGCACGCCGGTCGAGGGCAATTCCATCTCGCGCTTGAACTCGCCATCGGTGGTGAGCAGCAACAGCCCCTCGGTATTCATGTCGAGGCGACCGATCGGCATCAGCCGCGGCAGGTCGTCGGGGAGGATGTCGTAGATGGTCGGCCGACCGGCAGGGTCGCGCTCGGTGGTGAGGAAGCCGGTCGGCTTGTGGAACAGGAACAGGCGCGCGGGCGCGGGCGCGGCGACCGGATCGCCGTCGACGGTGACGCCATGGAGCGAGGTCAGCAGCGTCGCGGGGGTGTCGATCGTGACGCCGTCCCTGGCGATACGGCCTTCCTCGATCATCCGCTCGATCTCGCGGCGCGAGGCGATGCCGGCGCGGGCGAGCAGCTTGGCGATACGCTGGGGTTCGCCCTTGCCGCTGGTTTCCGCGGCGGCGCGGGCCGGGTGCGGGTTGGCGGTGTGGGGCGCAGCCGGCTTCTTGCTGCCGGGGCGGCGCGGCGGATAGGATGTGCCGCCCATACGACCTTCAGTGCGACCTTCCGGGCGCGGGCGGGTCGGACGGTCACCGAAAGCGGTGCGGGCGGCACGCTCGCCAAAGGGCGCGCGCGCGGGGCGATCTCCAGCGGCGGCGCGCTCGGGGCGCTTGTCTTCGGCTGGGCGACCGCTGGGGGCGGGGCGTTCGGCACGATCCGGCTGGGCGGCGCGATCGGGGCGGCCACGGGCCGGGCGTTCGCTGCGTTCACCGCGCGCTTCACCGAAGCGGCCACGGCCTTCGCCGGCACCGTTGCGATCGGGACGCGCGCCGCGGGCCGGGCGGTCGCCACGGCCTTCTTCGCGGTTTCCGGCAAAGCGACCGCTACGGCCTTCGCCCGAAGCGCTGCGATCGGGGCGGGCGCCGCGACCTTCGCCGCGTTCGCTGCGGCCTTCGCCAAAGCGATTGCCTCGGGCCTCGCCGGGGCCATTGCGATCGGGGCGCTCGCCACGCGGGGCGGGGCGGCCCGGACGGCCTTCGCTCCGGCTGTCAAAGCGACCTTCGTTGCGACTATCCGATCGGGCGTCCGATCGGGCGGGGCCACGGCCAGTGCCGCGATCGGCGCCGTCACGCGATCCGGGGCCGGAGGTACGCTTGGGACCGCCCGGACCTGACCGGCGCGGCGGACCAGATTTTTTTGGCGGTTCCACTTGATGCATTCCTTTTCGTGACGGGTGGCCATCCCCATATCAGGGCGGCATGTGCAATATGATGAACGGTGCCATAGCGCCGTCCATGTGAACGGCAAAGCCCCGGCCGGGCGCAACCCGGCGCCGGGGCGCGGCGTTGGTCGGTTGCATGGCGGAAACGGGGCAGGACAGCAAATGTTTTTCGGGCGAATCAGAGGGGACGACACCGCCAGGGACGGGGCGAGAGACGGGGCAGGTGCGCCGCGCAACGCCATTCGCAGCGTGCTGGTGGTGGAGGATGAACCGCTCGTCGCCTTCGACCATGAGCATATCCTGTCCCAGGCAGGCTATCGTATCGCCGCCACCGTCGACAGTCACACTCATGCTGCCCGCGTGATCGATGCCGGATCGGTCGATCTGGTCGTGACCGACATCAATCTGCGCGGTGGGCGTTGCGGCATAGAGGTCGCGCGTCATGCCCATGCGCGCCAATTGCCGGTGCTGTTCGTCACCGGTGCCTGTCCCGCCGATGCGCGATCGCTGGCGGTCGGCTGCCTCGCCAAGCCCTTCGCCCCGCGCGACCTGCTGGCGGCGATCGCGGTGGTCGATGCTGTGCTGGCCGGACGTGCGCCACCACGCAAGCCGCGCGGCATGAAGCTGTTCGCCGAGATCGCCTGACACCGGGCTGATCCGGGGCAGGCAGGCCCGTGCCGCTTGCCTCTGCTGCATTTGCTCATATGGTGGCGCCCGTAATGAACGGGCGCGGGGAATATGTGTGACAGATATCGCCGAGGGTAAACGGAACTGGCGGGATGTCATGCGTCCCTATTTCGGGAAAATGCCGTTCGTGGCCTTGTTGATCGGCATATCGAGCGGGTTTCCGCTTATGCTGCTGCTTGGCACGATGGGCTATTGGCTATCCAAAGTGGGTATCCAGAAGTCTACGATCGGTTTCGCTATCGGCCTGACGACACCTTATACGCTCAAATGGCTCTGGGCGCCGTTGGTCGATAAGCTCCCGCTTCCGATCCTCACGCGGCTTTTCGGTCAGCGGCGCGCCTGGCTGTTTTTCATTCAGTTGCTGCTGTTCGGCGCGATCTGGATGCTGGGGAGCAGCGATCCTGCCAATCATCTTGGCTATTTCGCCTTTTGCGCGATCCTGGTCTCCTTCCTGGGCGCGACACAGGATATCGTGATCGATGCCTATCGTATCGAGATATTGAGCGATGAAGAGATGCCTTATGGCACGGCGACGAACCAGTTCGGCTATCGGCTTGGCGCCTTCTTCTCCGGGGTCGGGACGATCTTCCTCTATTCACCGCAGACAGGACTCGGCCTTGGCTGGCCGCTTGCATATGGCCTGACCGCCTTGCTGGTGCTGCCCGGTGCGCTGGGGGCGCTCTGGGCTGGGCCGGGCACTTATGTTGATCGCCATGGGGAAATGGCCGGGAAGCGGTTCGGCGCATGGCTAAAGGAAACGGTGCTCAATCCCTTCATCGAGTTTCTGGGGCGCAAGGGATCGGTTCTGATCCTGCTGTTCGTGCTGCTCTACAAAATAGGCGATGCGATGGGGCAGGGCATGCTCAACCCGATGATCGTCGATCTTGGGTTCACCGATGCTGAGTTTATCGCCATCAACAAGGTCGTCGGCTTCTGGGGCCTGATCGTCGGCACGGCCTTGGCTGCGCCTTTCATCGCATGGCTCGGCATGGGGCGCGCCCTGTTTATATCGGGGCTGATGATGATGCTCAGCAATTTGACGTTCGTCATCGTTGCGATGCACGGCCATTCGAATTTGTGGCTGACCATAGCGGTGGCGACGGAGCAGGTGACGAGTGGTATCGGTTTGACGGTGTTCGTCACCTATCTGTCCGGCCTTTCCAGCCTTGCCTACACCGCAACCCAATTCGCATTATTGTCATCGTTCGCTGCTGTAGGTCGCACTTGGCTGGCTGCGCCGGCAGGGATCATCGCTGAGAATGTAGGATGGGTCGGATTCTGGCTGACGACGGTCGTCGCGGCATTGCCCGGCATGCTGTTGCTCTGGCTGATCTGGCATAAGGGCTTTGTCGTGGACAGCGTTCGTCAGCCCAGCACGACGGACGACTGAGGTGACGAATAGGTCGAACAATCAGGACTTTTGCATCGCATGATCTTCCTCGTCGCGTCCATCTGTATCCAGATCATCTGTGCGGTCGATGTCGTGCGCAGCGGCCGCAACCAGATCTGGATGCTGTTCATCTTCCTCTTCTCGCTGGCGGGCTGCTTTGCCTATCTGATGCTGGAGGTGCTGCCGGCCTATTGGGGCAATCGCCATCTGCGTACCGCGCGCAGCCAGGTGGTCGGCAAGGTCGATCCCGAACGCGGCCTGCGCAAGGCGCGGGCCGATCTGGACCTGGCGGAAACCGCCGCCAACCGGATCGCGCTGGGCGATGCGCTGCTGGACCTGGGCCGCTTTGCCGAGGCGGAGGCGGCCTATCGCAAGGGGCTGGCGCTGGGGCCGGGACAGGATGCGACGACGCAGGTCAAGCTGGCGCAGACCCTGTTCGAACTGGGGCGCAGCCGCGAGGGACTGGCGGAGCTGGACGATGTGCCCGAAGTTGGCCGGGGCAGTGAATGGGATCGGCGTGCGCTGTTGCGGGCGCGGATGCTGGCCGATATCGGTGAGGATGCGCAGGCGCGCCTGCTGTTCGAGGATGTGATGAGCCGCTATGCCGGCGAGGAGGCGCGCTGCCATTATGCCGCCTTCCTGCTGGAGCAGGGTGACCGGCTGCGCGCGCGGCAGATATTGGAGGAGGTCGAGCAGCGGGCCAGGCGGCTCGACCGCACCCAGCGCGCCGCCCAGGCCGACATGTATCGCTGGGCCGGCGAGCGGCTGGCGGAGTTGCGGAAGGCGGCGGCTTAATTTGCCGCGTAGAGGTCCAGCGGCCGGCCAAGGTCGCTATGCGCCTGCGCCACCGCCTGCAGGCAGGTGAGCGCGCCCAGCGCATCGTCATTGCCCAGCAGTCCCGAGACATTGTCGAAGGCGGTATGCGGATCACGCAGCGCATCGCCCACCGCTTGCATGATCGCCGCCTCGTCCGCGGTCATCCGCGCGCAGCAACAGGGCGCGACCAATATCTTGCGGCTGGCGGCGCGCGCCAGTTCCAGCATCATCGCGCGCATCAGCACCAGGGGCCGGCGATAGCTTTTGCCGAAGGCGCCCAGCATCGCATTGGCGGCATGGGCATCATTGACCCCGGCCGTCGCCATGCGGCGCATGACGAACAGGAACAGCCGATTGCCATAGCCGCCCGGAATGGGCCGGGGCAGTTCGACGGGGTAGCTTTCTCCATATGCCATGCGGGTGCGCCTTTGTGTGACTCGGGGATACACAAGCTACGCTATTGCGAGGCATTCGCAAGTCTAAATCAGTCGGGTAATTGTCCGTTCAACCGCAAAATCTCTCCGGCCATATAGAGCGAGCCGGCGATCAGGATGATCGGTGCTGCATCCTGGGCCTGGGCGGCATCCTGCGCGATGGCGGCGATCGCTGCTTGCGGCCCGTCATGGGCGGTGCAGCCTATGCCCCAGCGGGCGGCGATGGCGGCGAAGCGTTCGGGCGGATGATGATCATGCCCCGGCACCGGCAGCGCATGGATATGGGCGATCCGGCCGCCGAACGGCGCGAGATAGGCATCCATATCCTTGTTGGCGAGCATGCCGATGACGAGCTGGATCTGGCGGCTGTGCAACCGGTCGGCGGTGAAGAAGGCGCTGATCGCCTGGCCGGCGGCTTCATTATGGCCGCCGTCGAGCCAGGCTTCCGCCGCATCGGGCAGGGCCGCGAGCAGCGGACCGCGCTCCAGCCGTTGCAGCCGGGCGGGCCAGTGCGCCCAGAGCGGCGCGGCCTTCAGCGCCGCCTCGCTGACCGGCACGGCCTGCTGATGGCGGAGCATGGCGATGGCGAGGGCGACATTCTGGACCTGATGCGCGCCGGGCAGGCGCGGCATCGGCACGTCGACATGGCCCTGTTCGTCGCGATAATGGACCCGGTCGCGATAGACGGCGGCGTCCCAGGCGGAGCCCATGGCGAGCCATCGGGTGCCGGCGCGATCGGCGGCGTCCTGCATCACCGGGGCGAGGGCGGCATCATAACGCTGCGTCACCAGCGCCGCGCCGGGCTTGGCGATGCCGGCCTTTTCCGCGGCGATGACGGGCAGCGTGTCACCCAGGAAGGCCTGATGATCGATACCGAGCTGGGCGATGCCGCAGACGACCGGATCGACGATGACGTTGGTGGCGTCGAGCCGCCCGCCAAGGCCGACCTCGATGATGCAGGCGTCGGCATCATGTTCGGCAAAGGCGAGGAAGGCGGCGGCGGTCGTCACCTCGAAGAAGCTGGCACCGATCCCTTCGGCTACATCGAGCACGCGGGCGAGATAGGCGGCGAGCATGGCATCGTCGATCAGCTTGCCGGCGATGCGGATGCGTTCGTTGAAGCGGACCAGATGGGGCGAGGTGAAGACATGGACGGTCTTGCCGTCCGCCTCCAGCGCGGCGCGCAGGAAGGCGCAGGTCGACCCCTTGCCATTGGTGCCGGCGACATGGAAGACCGGCGGCAGGCGATGGAGCGGATCATCCAGCCGCTCCAGCAGCCGGGTGATCCGCTCCAGTCCCAATATGTCGGCGCCGGGGGACAGCGACCAGAGCCGGTCAAGTTGGGCCTGGACCTGCGGGTCGTCCGAAACGGCATGGTCGGCCATGGCGCGCTGATCCCCCTATCGCGCTTTTGAGGCTCAGGCGGCGGCGCGCGGCGTCAGATAGCCGATCACGCGGGCCAGCGTGTCGCGCAGTTCGCTGCGATGGACCACCATGTCGAGCATGCCATGGTCGAGCAGATATTCGGCGCGCTGGAAGCCTTCGGGCAGCTTTTCGCGGATCGTGCTTTCGATGACGCGCTGGCCGGCAAAGCCGATCAGGGCATTGGGCTCCGAAATCTGGATATCGCCCAGCATCGCATAGCTCGCGGTCACGCCGCCGGTGGTCGGATCGGTCAGCACGACGATATAGGGCAGGCCGGCCGCGTGCAGCTTCTGGATCGCCACGGTGGAGCGCGGCATCTGCATCAGCGAGAGGATGCCTTCCTGCATGCGTGCGCCGCCGGCAGCGGTGAAGATGACATAGGGGCATTTATGCGCGATCGCGTCATTGATGCCCTGGATGAAGGCCGCGCCCACGCCCATGCCCATGGAGCCGCCCATGAAGGCGAAATTCTGCACGCCCATGACCAAAGGCACGTCGTCGATTGCGCCGCGCGCATTGATGAGCGCATCCTGGTCGCCAGTGGAGGCGCGGGCGGCCTTGATCCGGTCCGGGTAGCGCTTGCTATCGCGGAACTTGAGCGGATCTTCCGGCACGCCGGGCGTCGGCAGCAGGATGAATCCGGCGTCGAGGATCTGCTCGAACCGTTCTGACGGGCCGATGCGGCCATGATGGTCGCAGCGCGGGCAGACCGAGAGATTTTCCTCCCATTCCTTGATGAAGACCATTTCCTTGCACGACGGGCACTGATGCCAGAGCGTTTCGGCGGTGGTTTCCTTCTTGGTGAAGGGCAGGGCGTTACGAACGCGGTTGATCCAGCTCATGCTGCGGTCTCCCGGATAGAAGTGGTGAGGGCGCCGCTGAGCGACGCGACGAATTCCTGGACGAAGGGGCCGGCGGCATCGCCGTGCGAGCCGACGATGTCGACGATCGCCGAGCCGACCACCACGCCATCGGCGACGCGGCCGATGGCGGCAGCCTGTTCGGGCGTGCGCACGCCGAAGCCGACCGCGATCGGCAGGTCGGTGGCGGCCTTCAGCCGATCGACGGCCATTTCGATATTGGCCTGTGCCGCCTGCTGCTTGCCGGTGATGCCGGCGACGGCGACATGGTAGAGGAAGCCGCTGGCGCCGTTCAGCACGGCGGGCAGGCGGGCGGCGTCCGTGGTCGGGGTCGCAAGGCGGACGAGGTGGACGCCGACGGCGCGCAGGGCGGGGCCGAGTTCGGCATCTTCCTCCGGCGGGATATCGACGCAGATCACGCCATCGACGCCGGCGGTCTGGCACTGGTCGGCGAACCAGTCGGACCCGCGCGCCAGCATCGGATTGGCATAGCCCATCAGGATCAACGGCGTTTCCGGGTGGCGCGTGCGGAAATCGGCGGCCAGCGCGAACACGTCCCTGGTCTTGGTTCCCGAGCCGAGGCTGCGCAGGTTCGCCAGTTCGATCGCCGGGCCATCAGCCATCGGATCGGTGAAGGGCATGCCCAGTTCGATGATGTCGGCGCCGCCCGCGACCAGCGCATCGAGGATGGCAGGGGTCGCGGCAACGTCCGGGTCACCGGCGGTCACGAAGGTGATGAGGGCCGCGCGGCCCTGTGCCTTGCAGGCGGCGAAGCGGGTGGCGAGACGGTCGGTCATGCTCACATCTCCACTCCCAGCGCGTCGGCGACGGTGAAAATATCCTTGTCCCCCCGGCCCGACAGATTGACGACGATGATCTTGTCCGCGTCCAGCGTCGGCGCGACCTGTTCGGCTGCCGCCACGGCATGAGCGGATTCGAGCGCGGGGATGATGCCTTCGAGGCGCGAGAGGGTCTGGAAGCTTTCCAGCGCCTCATCATCCTTGATCGGCAGATATTTCACCCGGCCGATCTCGTGCAGCCAGCTATGTTCCGGGCCGATGCCGGGATAGTCGAGGCCAGCCGAAATGCTGTGCGCTTCGGTGATCTGGCCGTCCTCGTCCTGGAGCAGATAGGTGCGGTTGCCGTGCAGGATGCCCGATGCGCCGCCCGCCAGCGAGGCGGCATGCTTCTTGTCGAGGCCTTCGCCGGCCGCTTCCACGCCGATCATCGCGACTTCGGGATCGTCGAGGAAGGGGTGGAACATGCCGATGGCGTTGGAGCCACCACCCACCGGGGCGATCAGCATGTCGGGCAGGCGGCCTTCGGCTTCCATGATTTGCGCGCGGATTTCCTTGCCGATGATCGACTGGAAATCGCGCACCAGCTCGGGATAGGGGTGCGGACCGGCGGCGGTGCCGATGATGTAGAAAGTGTCATGAACGTTCGACACCCAGTAGCGCAGGGCGTCGTTCATCGAATCCTTGAGCGTCGAGGAGCCGGAATGGACCGGGATCACCTCTGCGCCGAGCAGCTTCATGCGGAAGACGTTGGGCTTCTGTCGTTCGACATCCTTGGCGCCCATGAAGATCTTGCATTCCATGCCGAACAGGGCGGCGACGGTCGCGGTGGCGACGCCATGCTGGCCCGCGCCGGTTTCGGCGATGACCTTCTTCTTGCCCATGCGGCGGGCAAGCAGCGCTTGGCCGATGCAATTGTTGATCTTGTGCGCGCCGGTGTGATTGAGTTCCTCGCGCTTCAGGTAGATCTTGGCACCCTTGCCCGGTTCGGCCTTGGCGCGCAGCGCTTCGGTCAGCCGCTCGGCATAATAAAGCGGGTTGGGGCGGCCGACATAGGAGCGCAGCAGCTCGGCATATTCGGCGTGAAATTCGGGATCTGCCTTGGCCGCCTTGTAGACCTTTTCCAGCTCCAGGATCAGCGGCATCAGCGTCTCGGCGACATAGCGGCCGCCAAAGGCGCCGAAATGGCCATTGTCATCCGGCTGGCTGCGGAGGCTGTTGGGCAGGGTGATGGTGTCGGTCATGAATATCTTTCCGGGGACAAATGATGGGCGTTCGCTTGTGGTCAGGAAGCGATCAGCGCCATCGTCCTTCGATGCGCATGGCAGGGGCGTTCAGCGTCAACATGCCGACACCGCTTTGCAGAAGGCCATGATCTTGTCCACACTCTTGATGCCCGGTGCATCCTCTACGCCCGAAGAAACGTCGATCAGCGGCGTGTCGGTCAGGCGGATCGCATCGCACACATTGTCGATGCCAAGGCCACCGGACAGGCCCCAGGGCGCGGGCATGGCGACGCCGCGCAGCAAGGTCCAGTCGAAGCGCAGGCCCATGCCGCCGGGCAGCGCCGCGCCATCGGGCGTCTTCGCGTCGAACAGCAGCCGGTCGACCGTGCCGGCATAGGCCTGGGCCGCGTCGATATCGGCGCGGGTCTTGACCGAAATCGCCTTCCACACCGGCAGGCCGAAACGCTGGCGGATGGCGGCGACCCGCTCCGGGCTTTCCTTGCCATGGAGTTGCAGGGCGCTGAGTGCGCCGGTGCCGGTCAGGCGGGCAAGCTGTTCGTCATCGGCATCGACGACCACGGCGACGCGATCGACATGGGCCGGGACGGCCGCAGCGAGCGCGCGCATCTGGTCGGGTTCGACATGACGCGGGCTTTTGGGGAAATGGACGAAGCCGACATGGCTCGCCCCGGCGCGCACGGCGGCGTCCACCGTCTCCGGCGTCGACAGGCCGCAGATCTTGATCGCGATTCGGGACATGGCGGGCCTTTAGACCGTAAGGGAAGGGAAGTCACATTCAGACAGGCTGGGTCAGGTCCATGTCGTGCAGCGCCAGCCACTGATCGGCATGGTCGATGCAGGCCTGGCCCAGGAAGCGATCGAGGACAGCGACGATCTCCGCATCGCTCATCGTCCGGGGATCGAGCGGCGGATGCCAGTGCAGCGCGAAATGCGGGCCGCTGGTGCGGACCAGATAGAAGGGCAGGAATTGCGCCCCGACCTTGCGCGCGAGGCGCAGGGCGATCGAGAGATTGCCCGACGGTTCGAGCGCGCGGCCGAAGGTCGGGAACCAGACCTGCCGGTCGCGTCGTTCGTCAGCCAGGATATAGAGGGTGGCCCGATCCTTCTGGGTCAGATGCTTGAGCACGCCGCGTGCCGCGCCATCGCCGCCGATCGCCTCGCCCATATAGCTGGATCGCGCCTTCTTGAGCTGGGCGGCGATCCGGGGGTCTTCGGGATCTTCATAGACGCCAAGGCCCGGTCGGTCGGTCGACCATTTGATATGGGCGGCGAGCAGATCCCAATTGCCGATATGGCAGGTGAAGGCGATCATCGGGCCGGGACCGTCCAGCACCGCCTGATAGGCTGGCTGGTCGATGACGGTCACATGGTCGGCATTCACCAGTCGGTCGATATTGGCGAGTTCCGCCAGCGTGCGGCCGACATTCACCCAGCGCCGGGTCAGGATTGCTTCGCGTTCCGCCTGCGGCAGGTCGGGCCGCAGCCGTGCCAGATTGGCGCGGGCGCGGGCGTCGCGCAGCTTCATCCGGGGACGGGCGACGTGCGCCGACAGCCAGCCGCCCAGCCAGGAGGCGAGGCTGGCCGGAAGCAGACGGAGCAGGGTGAAGAGAAAGGGGTTGGAGAGCATGGTCCTGCCCGTCATACAGGAGCCGTTGAGGCGGTAAAGAGCCGCGAAGGGGGCTGGTGGTGACGATGATGCTGGCGCTGTGGCTGCTGCTCCAGGCGCTGAGCCTGCTGGGCGTGGTCAATTATTGGCGCCATCTGCCGACGCACCGGCAGGAGGAGGCGCCCGGCGGCGCGGTCATGATCCTGTCGGTGCGTGATGACTGGGAAGGTGACAGCGAACTTGTCACCCGGCTGAAGGCGCAGAGTGCGCCGTTCCGGTTGCTGCTCGCGACCTCCGGCGCCTGTGCAGCGGCGGAGACGCTGGCTGCGGCCGAGCCGGATTGGGTGCAGATCGTGCGCGCCGGCGTGGCGCGCGACGAGGGGCAGAAGGTCCACAAGCTGCGGGCGGCTCTCAAGGCCCTGCGCGACGCGGATCGTTACCTGATTTTCATCGACGCGGACATCGAACCGCCAGCGCGGCTGGTCGGGCGGCTGCTCTTTCCGCTGGTGCGGGGCAAGGCGGATATCGTGACAGGCTATCGGCTGCTGCTGCCGGCCGGGCAGGGCATGCCGGCGCTGGTCGGCGCGGTCGAACTGCAACTGGCGACGCTGCCGCGCGCGGCCAGTTCCACCATGCCCTGGGGCGGCGCGATGGCGATGACGCGGGCAGCGGCCGAGCGGATCGATATCGACGGGGCGCTGGCCGGGCGCCTGTCCGACGACATGGCGATCGGCCTGGCTGGATGGCGCGCGAAGCTGCGGATGCGGCCGGTGCGCGACCTGCTGGTGGCGAGCCCGCTGGACGGGGGCCTTGGTGCGCTCTGGAGTTTTGGGGTGCGTCAATATCGCCATATCCTCACCAACAGCCCGCGCATGTGGGCGGTGGCGACCGGCGCGGTCGCGCTGCAATCGGGTTTCTGGCTGTGGGCGCTGGGCTGGGGCGGCTGGCCGGCGATCGCGATCGGCTATGGCGCGGCCTGGGGGCGGGCGGCGGCGCGGCGGCGGATATTGGCGGCCGTGCTGGAGCCAGAGCAGGCGGCGCGGGCGCGCCGATCGCTCTGGTGGGACATGGTGACGCCCTTTGCCGTCTGCTGGGCGCATCTGGCGGTGCAGCTACAGGCTGCCACATCCAATCGCATCAGTTGGGGCGGCTGGACCTATCGCGTCGTGCGTGGCCGGGTGGTGGAGATGGGGCGGGGGTAGTTCCCTTCCTCCCCGAGGCTGGCTCGGGAAGAAGGGGAATGGATCAGAACCCAGCCGGGAACAAATGATTGCCGGCGTCGTCGAGGCGCAGGATCACCTTGCCGGCGACCGCGCTGATCGGCAGGTCGCCATAGAGATGGGGGAAGAGCGCGCCGCCGCGCGACACTTCCCATTTGATCGCCTCGCCAAAGGGGGCGAGGTCGATCATCAGCATGACCAGCCGATCCTGTCCCGCGAAATGCTTGGCCGCCGTTTCGGCCGCCTGATCGCGCGTGGACATGTGGATATAGCCGTCCTGCAGGTCGATCGGCGCGCCCTTGAACACGCCGTCGGCCTTGAACTGGTCATATTGCTCGGCGGTCAGGATCTTGTAGGCGAAGAGCTCGCTCACGCTTCGCCGCCCTCGCTGCCGGTTTCCGGGGCGGCTTCAGGTGCGCCCTCGACGGAGCCTTCTACCGCTGCCTCGGCATTGTCATCTTCGCCGTCCTCGATCCGGGCGGTGGAAACGACATGCTCGTCCTTGGCGACGTTGAACAGGCGCACGCCGGCCGAGTTGCGGCCGATCACGCGCATCGACGACAGGCCCATGCGGATCAGCTTGGCCTGATCGGTCACGAGCATCAGATGATCCTCATGCGCGACCGGGAAGCTGCCGACGACCAGGCCGTTGCGGGCGATATTGTCGATATTGGTGATGCCCTGGCCGCCGCGACCGGTGCGGCGATAATCATAGGCCGAGCTGATCTTGCCATAGCCATTGGCACAGACAGTCAGGATGAACTGTTCCGCTTCGGCAAAAGCGGCCATGCGTTCGGCGCTGTTGATTGCCGGGGTCGCCTCATTCTCCTTCCACGGGGCGGCGCGCAGATAGTCGTCGCGTTCCTCCGTGGTCGCGTCGAAGCCCTTGAGGATCGAGAGCGAGATGACTTCGTCGCCGTCCTTGAGCGTCATGCCGCGCACGCCGGTCGAGGTGCGGCTCTGGAATTCGCGCACGTCGGTGGCGGCGAAGCGGATCGCGCGGCCCTGGCGGGTGGCGAGCAGCACGTCATCCTCTTCGGTCAGGAGGGCGACGCCGATCAGGCGATCGTCGCTGCCTTCGTCAAAGCGCATCGCGAGCTTGCCGTTGCTGGGAACATTGGCGAAGGCGTCCATGCTGTTGCGGCGCACGGTGCCGTTCGCGGTGGCGAACATGACGTGCAGTTCCTTCCAGCTTTCCTCGTCCTCTGGGAGCGGCAGCACGGTCTGGATGGTTTCGCCCGGTGCCAGCGGCAGCAGGTTGATCATCGGCCGGCCACGGGTGGCGGGGCCGCCCTCGGGCAGGCGCCAGACCTTGAGGCGATAGACCTTGCCGGCGGTCGAGAAGAACAGCACCGGCGTGTGCGTCGAGGTGACGAACAATTCGGTGACGGCGTCCTCATCCTTGGTCGCCATGCCCGAACGGCCCTTGCCGCCACGGCCCTGGGCCCGGAAGCTCTCCAGCGGGGTGCGCTTGATATAGCCCTGCACGGTGACGGTGACGACCATCTCCTCGCGCTCGATCAGATCCTCGTCATCGATGCCGTCGGCGGCAGGGGCGATGACCGACACGCGCGGCGTGGCGAATTCGCTCTCGATCGCCTCGAACTCTTCGCGCATCACGGCGTAGAGCTTCACCCGGTCACCCAGGATGGCGAGATATTCGGCGATCGCTTCGGCCAGTTCGGCCAGTTCCTTGCCGATTTCGTCGCGGCCGAGCGCGGTCAGGCGATGGAGGCGCAGGTCGAGGATGGCGCGGACCTGCACGTCGCTGAGCTTGTAGCTCTCGCCGCTGACTTCGGTTTCGATGGCCTCGACCAGGGCGAGATAGGGCGCGATCTCGCCGATCGGCCATTCGCGCGCCAGCAGCGATTCGCGGGCGGCGGCCGGGCTGGCCGAACCGCGGATGATCTTCACCACCTCGTCGAGGTTGGTGACCGCGACGACCAGGCCGAGCAAGATATGGGCGCGGTCGCGCGCCTTGTTCAGCTCGAACTTGGTGCGGCGGGTGATGACCTCTTCGCGGAACTTGACGAAGGCTTCGATGATCTCGCGCAGGCCCAGCAGTTCCGGGCGGCCGCCACGGATCGCCAGCATGTTGGCGGGGAAGCTCGACTGGGCGGGGGTGTTGCGCCACAGCTGGTTGAGGACGACGTCCGGGGTGGCGTCGCGCTTCAGGTCCATGACGATGCGCACGCCTTCGCGGCTCGATTCGTCGCGAATGTCGCTGATGCCCTCGATCCGCTTGTCCTTGGCGGCTTCGGCGATCTTTTCGACCAGGCCGCTCTTGCCGACCTGATAGGGGATGGAGGTAAGGACGATCGAGCGACGGTCGCCGCGGCCTTCCTCCACCTCGTGCCGGGCGCGCATCAGGATCGAGCCGCGACCGGTATGATAGGCGTTGCGGGCGCCCGACTGGCCCAGGATCAGCGGCGCGGTCGGGAAATCGGGACCGGGGACGATCTGGATCAACTCGTCGGTCGAGATTGCCGGGTTTTCGATATAGGCAAGGCAGGCGCGCAGCACTTCGCCCAGATTATGCGGGGGGATGTTGGTCGCCATGCCGACGGCGATGCCGCCCGCGCCGTTGACCAGCAGGTTGGGGAAGCGGGCGGGCAATACCTGCGGCTCGCTTTCCGACGCGTCATAATTGGGGGTGAAGTCGACGGTGTCCTTGTCGAGATCTTCCAGCAGCGCGGTCGCGACCTTGGCTAGGCGCGCTTCGGTGTAACGCATGGCAGCTGGCGGATCGGGATCCATCGAACCGAAGTTTCCCTGACCATCGATCAGCGGCACGCGCATTGACCAGTCCTGGGTCATGCGGGCCAATGCGTCGTAGATCGAGCTGTCGCCATGGGGGTGATATTTACCCATGACTTCACCGACCAGACGGGCCGACTTGCGATAGGGGCGGTTGTAGACGAAGCCCGATTCCTGGGCCGAGAAGAGAATGCGGCGATGCACCGGCTTCAGGCCGTCGCGCACGTCCGGCAGGGCGCGGGAGACGATCACGGACATGGCATAGTCGAGATAGCTCGACTTCATCTCATCAACGATGCTGATGGGGCTGATGTCCGAAGGGTCGGCGAGGACGGTCTCGTCGGTCAAGGCGATTCTCTTTTTGGATGGGTGTGATGCGTTCCCACTGCACTAGCCGAGCGAAACAAATCTGTCACCCCTCGCGCGCGCCCGCGCGCCCGCATGTGCAGCCAAGGCGGTGATTGGCGGGCGCGAAGAAAAGCGGAACGAAGCGGCAGCATGACAGTTGCAAAATGCGCGGATATAGGCTTGTTCAAAGCCCGTTCACGCGCCGACCCCTAATCGGCGTTCAACCCGGATGTCGCCTGTGGTCCCCCTGTCAGGCGCGAAAAGGAGATGAGGATCATGCGTTTTGTTACCCCGCTGTCGCTCGCGCTGGCTCTGGCGCTGACCGGCGGCGCCGTTTCGGCTCCCGCCTCCGCCGCGAAGAAGGAAGAAAAGCCGGCCGGCCGCAAGCTGAACGTGTCGCCCGAAGTGCTCAAGTCGCTCCAGGCGGCCCAGAAGGCGTCCGATGCCCAGGATTTCGCCGGTGCCAAGACGGCGCTGACCGAGGCTGACGGCAAGGCGGCGTCGAACGACGACAAGTACCAGATCGGCGCGATCAAGCTGAACACCGGCATCCAGAGCAAGGATGACGCGCTGAAGATGGAAGGCCTCAACCAGATGCTCGACAGCGGCCTGACGCCGCCCGAGCAGACCGGCCAGTTCAACATGGTGGCGGCCGATGCGGCTCTCGCCCAGAAGAATTACGACGTCGCGATTTCGCGTGGCCAGGCGGCGCTGGCTGCTGGCTACAAGGCCGAGCAGGTCAACCCGACCATCGCCCAGGCCTATTTCGGCAAGGCCGGCACCGGCAATGCCTCGGCCGAGCCGGCGCGTGGCTTCAACCAGCAGGGCCTCGCTGCGCTGAAGGCGGCGGCGGACGCGACCAAGGCGTCGGGCCAGCCCGTGCCGGCACAATGGTATCAGATCGGCGTCAGCCGTGCGGCTGCCGCGCGCCTGCCGGAAGTCACCGATTGGGCCAAGTGGGCCTATGCCGCCAATCCGAGCGGTGAAAATCTGCGCACGCTGATCCGCCTGTTCCAGCAGGCGAACCCGAACATCACCAACCGCGAAAATCTGGACGTGCTGCGCCTGATGTCGGCGGCCAAGGGTCTGGTGGTCGCTGCCGACTTCACCGAACTGGCCGAAATGGCGTCGAAGACGGGCATTTATGGCGAGGTCAAGTCGACGATCGACGCCGGCCGCGCCAAGGGCGTGCTGAACGCCAGCCAGGCGGGCGACATCTATCAGGCCGCCGTGGGTCGCATTCCGGGCGACAAGTCGTCGCTGGGTGCCGCCGAAGCGGATGCCGGCAAGGCTGCCAACGGCAAGGTCGCGGCTGCGACCGGCGACGCCTATCTGGGCTATGGCGACTATGCCAAGGCGGCGGCGATGTTCGAACTGGCCAAGCAGAAGGGTGGCGTCGACGCCGACGAGATCAACACCCGCCTGGGCATTGCCAAGACCATGGGTGGCGACAATGCCGGCGCCAAGTCGGCGTTCGAGGCAGTCCAGGGCGGTGCGCGCAAGCAGATCGCCGATCTGTGGCTGACCTATCTGGGCACCAAGGCCTGAATCTAGTATAAGGCGCGCAGATCGTCGCTGGTTCGGCGGTCTGTGCGCCTATATTTTTTTGAATGACCGGCCGGGGGCCGGGATATTGCAGTGGGGGAGGCCTTTCATGGCCAAGCGGAATCCTGTTTTTCTGACTATCGGACTGCCGGTCGTGCTGGCCGGCGCCATGCTGGCGACGCCGGCTGCGGCCAAGAAGAAGATCGTGGTGGCAGGTCCGCCGATCGAGATGTCCGACGCCTTCCGCGCCGATGTGCAGGCCGCCGAAACCGCGATCAAGGCGCGTGACGCGTCGACCGCCAATCTGCGCATCGCCGCGCTCAATCCGACCACCGACATGGAAGCCTATGCCGCGGCCGGCCTGCGCTTCGAGGTGGCGGTGCTGCGCCGGGACATCCAGGCCCAGCGGATCGCGCTGACCGACATGTTCAAGACCAGTTCGGTGCCGAAGGCGGACGCGCCGCGCCTGCGCTTCATCGCCGGCTATCTGTCCTACATGGTCGCGAACTATACCGATGCGGTGGCGCAGCTCGATTATGCCAAGACGCTGGGCTATTCGGGCATCGACGCCACCATGCTGCGCGCCGATATCGCGATGCGCAAGAACAAGTCCAAGGAAGCCCGCGCCTATGTGCAGGAGGCGCTGGCGCAGCAGAAGGCATCGGGTCAGCCGATTCCGGCCGCCTGGTATGACCGCGCCATCTCCATGGCCTATCAGGCCAATGACTGGGATGAGGTGAGCAGCCTCTATCGCGAGCGGCTGGAAGTCTATCCGTCGACCCCCGAATGGCGTTCGGCGCTGACCAACTATCTGGCCGGCCAGGAAAGCGACCCGCAGGTCCAGCTGGACCTCTATCGCCTGCAGGCCGCCAATGGCGCCATGGCTAGCGAGCGCGATTACCAGACCTATGCCCAGCTGGCCGAGAAGACCGGCAATTTTGCCGAAGCCAAGGCGATCATCGAGGCGGGCCGTTCGGCCGGCAAGCTGACGACCAGCCAGGCGACCACGGCGCAGCTGCTGAAGGCGGTGACGCCCAAGGCGACCAAGGATATCGCCGCCATGCCCGCGCTGGCGAAGAAGGCTGCGGCGGCAAGCGATGGCAAGGCGGCGCTGAATGCGGCCGACGGCTATTTCTCGCTTGGTCAATATCCGCAGGCGGTGGAGCAGTATCGGCTGGCGTTGAGCAAGGGCGGGGTCGATCAGGGCCATGCCAATGCGCGCCTGGGCATCGCGCTGGCCCGTTCGGGCGATCTGGCCGGTGGCAAGACCGCGCTGGCCCAGGTGACCAGCGGCAACTGGAGCAATGTCGCCGGCTTCTGGTCGGTCTGGGTCGATCTGCAGAATCGCAAGTCGGCGCAGCAGGGTGCGGCCCAGACGGCCAGCTGATCGCAGCGTGACGTGACAGGAAAAAGGGCCGGTCCCCCGTGGGGCCGGCCCTTTTTCGTTGCGTCTGCGTGCCGGCTGTCGCGGGCTGACCGGATCAGACCGGCAGCGGGACGCCGGGCAAATTCTTCGACGTACGGATCGTCAGCGACGTCTTGACGCTCACCACATTGGGCGCCGGCGTCAGCTTCGACGTCAGGAATTGCTGGAAACTCTGCAGGTCGCGCGCGACCACCTTCAGGATGAAGTCGATCTCGCCGTTCAGCATATGGCATTCGCGCACTTCGGGCAGGGCATCGACATGGTCCTGGAATGCCTTCAGATCGGCCTCGGCCTGGCTCTTGAGGCTGACCATCGCGAACACGGTGATGGTGTAGCCGAGCATCGCCGGATCGACCACGGCATGATAGGCTGTGATGGCGCCGGCTTCCTCCAGCGCGCGGACGCGGCGCAGGCACGGCGGGGCCGTCAGCCCGACCTTCCGCGCCAGATCCACATTGGTCATCCTGCCATTATCCTGCAATTCGCCCAGGATCTGCAGGTCGATGTCATCGATATTGGGCCCCGCCATCAGATTGATTATTTCCTTACCTGTTACTGCGGGCGCATCATAATAATATTTCAGCGCAATGCAATTGTCCCACTATGCGACGCTCATATTGTGCGTCGAAAACACGCTTTCGCTTTGGGTAAGGACTGCTTATCGGTTAGGATGTAACGAACAGCGATGCGGGCATGCCGCCTGTTACCGCTTGAATATGGGGACTTTGGTTGCGCTTCAACGACATCATGCAAACCGTGCTGGCTGCCGACGATCGCAGCGGCGTGGGCGCGGTGACGCTGTGGCGGCAATGTGTCGACCTGCTGGCGCAGCATGATCGTTATGATCGCCCCCCCATGGACGCACCCGATCGCGAGGCTCTGCTCGGTCGATTGGCCCAGTTGCGGCCGCAACTGTCTGAAATGCAGCGAATCGCGACCGTCGTAGAACTGGGCGGCCGGCTGCGTTCGGCCAGCCTGATCCGCTTCTTTGCCGGTGACCGTCCGGCGATCGCCGGCGCGGCGATGGCACGCGCACGCCTGTCCGATCCGCTGTGGGCTGCACTGCTGCCGCACCTCAGCCCCACGGCGCGCGGTGTGCTGCGCGGCCGTCGCGACATCGGCCCCGAAACGCGGCAGGGGCTCGAAGCGTTTGGCCCGACCGACCTGGTGCTGACCAGCGGCACGAGCGTCCGTGAGACCGACATGCTGCTGACCGCGGACATGGCGCTCGCGCCTGAGCCCGTCGTCGAGCCGGAAGTTGCGCCGCAGCCGGTGGCCGAACCCGGCCCCGACCAGATCCGCAACCTGGTCGACCGCATTGCGCGCTTCACCAGCACCCGGCGTCCGCCCGAAGAGGCGCCGCCGCAGGACATCATCGTCGCGCCGGTGACGCAGCCCGCGCTGCGCGCCGAACAGCCGCATTTCTTTGCGTTCGAGACGGATTCGACCGGCGTGCTGGTCTGGGTGGACCAGGGGCCGCGTGCCGCGCTGGTCGGCCTGTCGCTCGGCGAAATCGCGCTGGAAGGGGCGAGCGGTCCCGATGGCCATGTCGCCGGCGCGTTCCAGCGTCGCAGCGGTTTCCAGAATGGCCGTTTCACCATCATCGGCGGGATGATGGCAGGCGAATGGCGCCTGTCGGCAACCCCCTTCTTCGATCCGCGGTCCGGTCGGTTCCAGGGCTATCGCGGCCAGGCACGGCGCCCCTATTTGCACGAAGTGGCGACGACGCCGTCGGGACCGGTGACGATTGCCGGCCTGTCGGCGGATTCGCTGCGCCAGCTGGTGCATGAACTGCGCACGCCGCTGAACGCGATCCTGGGCTTTGCCGAGATTATCGAACAGGAATTGTTCGGCCCGGCCGGCGTCGAATATCGCGAGATGGCCGGCAATATCGCGGTCGATGCGCGCCATCTGCTGGCGGCGTTCGACGATCTGGATCTGGCGGCGAAGGTGTCGCGGGGCGATGGCATCGGTGCGCCGCAGACGATCGATCCGGCATTGCTGGTGATGCAGGTCGCTGCCCGTTTCCGCGATCAGGATGGTCGGGCGGTGACGCCTATCGACATCGTCGTGTCGCAGGATCTGCCACAGATCAGCATCGATCCGGTGCAGGGCGAGCGCATGGTGCAGCATCTGCTGCGCACGCTGATTTCGGTCGCGCCCGAGGGCGAGGCGGTGACCGGGGCCTGCTGGTTCCAGCCCGATGGCGCGTCGGGCAAGGTGGTGCTGGCGATCGATCGCCCGTCGACGCTGAGCGGCATGGACGAGGCGCATCTGCTCGATCCGGGCTATACGCCGGAGGGCGACTGGGCCGACGGACCGTTGCTGGGGCTGGGCTTCTCGCTGCGTCTGATCCGCAGCCTGGCGGCCGGCTGCGGCGGCAGTCTGGATGTCGGCCCGGACCGTTTCCTGCTGCGCATCCCGGTCGACGGGATGGAAGAGGATGTCGTTGGCAATGGCTGATTTTCGGGCTGGTCGGGCGCGGGCTTGACCGGAACGAAACCCTATCGCAACCATTGCGGGATAGGGAAGGGCGATGCAATCAGCTCATCATCATGACGGCAATCTGCTTCGGGCGCCGCTGCCCGAGGATATGATTGCGCTTCCGGCCGCGTTCGGCACTCGTTTCATGCTGTTCGTCGATACCGAGGAGGAATTCGACTGGAACGCCCCCTTCCGCCGGGAAGGCCATGGCGTGACGGCGCTGGCCGGCATGGCGCGCGGTCAGGCCTATTTTGCGGCGGCCGGGGTCAAGCCCGTCTATGTGACCGACTATCCGGTGGTGGACAGCGATGCGGCCGCCGGAATGATGGGGGCGTGGGTGGCAGCGGGCGAGGCCGATGTCGGCGCGCATCTCCACCCCTGGGTCAATCCGCCCCATGTGGAGGATGTGAATGCCGCCAATTCCTATGTCGGTTCGCTGCCCGAGGCGGTGGAGGCAGCCAAGCTGGAGGCGCTGTGCCGGCGGATCGAGGATCGCTTCGGTCAGCGGCCGATCGCCTATCGGGCGGGGCGCTATGGCGTCGGCCCCAACAGTGCGCGGCTGCTGGAGGCGGCAGGCTTTCGCCTCGATACATCGGTGCGCAGTCGGTTCGATTACAGCCATCAGCATGGCCCCGATTTCCATGGCCTGCCGCAAAATCCCTATTGGGCGGGGCCGACCCGCAGCCTGGTCGAATTGCCGCTATCGACCGCGATCACCGGCCTGTTGCGGGGCGGCGGCGAGGGGCTTTATCGCGCGACCCAGGCGATGGGGCCGCTGGCCGGTGCGCTGGCGCGGGCGCGGATGCTCTCGCGCGTGCCGCTGACGCCCGAAGGCATCACCGCAGCCGAAGCGACTGCGGCGATCGATGCGCTGATCGAGGAAGGCGTGCGCGTTCTCAATTTCAGTTTCCATTCGCCCACACTGGAGCCGGGCCACACGCCCTATGTCCGTGACGAGTCCGATCGCACCGCCTTTTACGGCTGGTGGGATAGGGTGCTGAGCCATCTGGCGCGGCGCGGCGTGGCGGCGGTCAGCCTGGGTCAGTTACTGGATGCCATTCCGGCGCGCGGGAAGGCTTGCCAAGCCGCCTGATGCTCCTTATCGCCGCGTTCAAGGTGGGGCCTGTAGCTCAATGGTTAGAGCTGGCCGCTCATAACGGCTAGGTTGCGGGTTCGAGTCCTGCCGGGCCCACCAACTCTCGATTTCATGATGATCATATGATATCGTAAATCTCCTTTAATCAGAGGTTTACGATCCGATCTTCATCCAGAATGTAGCAAGACGTTTCAGGGCATCTCGCGAATCTGGGGGTATCGGTGGGGGTATCGAAACCACATTTGGGGGTATCGATGACTCTGACTTTTGCCATGGCCCGCAATGCGGCCGCGACCGGGGAAAAACTACAAGCTAGCCGATGAAAAGGGCCTATTCCTTTACGTTACGAAGGCTGGTGCGAAATCCTGGCGATTCAAATACCGATTCGGTGAAAAGGAAAAGCTGCTCACCTTCGGCCTGTTTCCCGAAGTCGGCCTCGCCGAGGCGCGTGACCGACAATCGCAGGCGCGTGCGATGCTACGTGATGGTCTGGATCCGGCAGTCGAACTTGAGCGCCGCCGGCTGATGGCGCTTGCTGCTGCCGATGCCACATTTCAGGCTAAGACGGAGGAATGGCTCGATGACAAGCGGCCCCTATGGTCGGCGGCCAATGCCTTCAGGGTCCGGTCGAGGCTCGAGAAGGACATTTTTCCTGTTTTTGGACATTTGCCGGTCAGCCAGTTGAGCAGTGAGCTTGTGCTGCTTGCCCTCAGGCGGATCGAACAGCGCGGCGCGATTGAAACCGCCAAGCGCGTTCGCGGTTATGTGCTTGGCGTGCTCAAGCGCGCCCGGGCGGAAGGTCTCGTCTCTACCGAGCTTGTCGTGAGCGTCGAAATCATCCGCGATGCGCTGCGGCCTTCTCCGCCCGGTATAAAGCAGCCGGCCCTTACGCGAGTGCCTCAACTGATAGAGTTCCAGCGGCGTGTCGACCTGTCTACCGGCAGCGCGCAGACCCGGCTTGCGTCGCGTCTACTGGCGCTCAGCGCCGTTCGAGTCGGGGTCTTGCGAACCGCTCGTTGGGAAGAGATTGAGGGTATCGACTGGAGCGACCCGGATCGCCCTTGTCCCGCGGCACTGTGGCGTATTCCTGCAGCCCGGATGAAACTGGCTGTGGAGGATAAGGCTAATCCGATTTTTGGCCATGACGTCCCGCTCTCCCGGCAGGCAGTCGCAACGCTTCACGCTATTCGTGCGCTAACCGGTCAGTTCGCCCTTCTCTTCCCAAGCAGCAGGACATGGCGGGAGCCGATGAGTGATGCTGCGATCAGCACCCTGTATAAGCGACTATGGGGTGGCGTTTATAAGGGACGCATGGTCCCGCATGGTTGGCGTTCTGCATTCTCGACTGTGATGAACGAGAGAGCCGCAGAACTGGAGCGTGACGGGGATCGAATGATCATTGATCTTGTCCTTGCCCATGTCCCCAAAGGCACATCGGCATCGGAGTGGGCGTATAATAGGGCCCGCTATTTCAAACCCCGCCGGGAAATGCTGCAAAGCTGGGCGGACCTGATCATGGACGGCCTCCAGCACCCCAACGCTATTATCGGGCTCGACACCAGCGTAGCTGGCCCGGAACGATCTGCTTCGAACGTGTTGCAATTCCGGCGTTAACCGATCTGATCAGACGCTTTTGACAGAAGGCTTGTCGCGATTTGCTGGCTCTGCGCCATCGCGCCCGAATTTTCACACTCTAGCCTAGCGCCGGAGACGAAACTCGACAATTTCGAAAGCCCAGATCGTCGTCAATGACGAGTGCGGAAAGGTCACCATCGATGATGAGGACGGAGCCTGGCGCTTCATAACGCCGACCCAGTGAGGAGGGCTGGGACTGCAGGATGAGCCTGCGTGCTCCAATCGGAACCACCACATGGTCCTTGCCGAGTGCAGCCTGGAAGCTGCGGCCACGATCGCACCGGAAGGACATTCGCTCATTCTGGGAGGCATGAGCGGTCAATGGCGCTGCAGCGATGAAGATGGCCATTGCGGCCACGCAGGATTTGAAGAGTGACGCTGTCAAAGATCGATCCATGCACATGTCAACATTCGCATTTTCGCAGCGTTCCGAAAAATTACAGCGGCGCTGCAAAAGAGCCGAAGAGCATGGCTGGGAGACGGTGCGGGAACCGCGCTAGGCCCCAGCTGTTCGATAAGCTGGCCGGTGCGCAAGACCCGCGCGCAGGTCCGATTTTTCGGCGAGAGGGCGTGTTCATGGGCGAAATTGACAAGGTTGAACATAATGAAGGCGAAAGCCGTTACGAATTGAATGTCGATGGTCAGGTCGCGATTGCGGACTACAAGCGACGTGATGGGGCTTTGCTATTCACTCACACGCAGGTGCCGGCCGCGCTAGAAGGGCAGGGTATTGGCTCCAAGCTTATTGGCGGTGCTCTACAGGATGCCCGGTCGAAAGGACTCAAGGTCGTACCCTTGTGCGCATTCGTCGCTGCTTATTTAGAGCGTCATCCTGAAGAGCAGGATTTGCTGGCGGTTGACGCCCCGGGCTGAGGGAGCGAACGCACGCCCGATCGCAACCGCGCCACCGGCTCGCACGAGCCAGATTCCCGCGCTAGCCCGTCAGTCGGTCGGGATGCCGCTGCAAAGCGCTGTTGAAGGAAACTTGGTACGCCGATGGTCACGGCCACTGGTCACCAATGTCGAGACGATTTGCGTCTCTCTGTTCTAGCGGCAGGCGATTTCCTGCTGCGCCGTCAGGCTCCTGCCGGCATTCCCGCATCCTGATCGGGCGGAAGAGCTATAGGCGTTGCGGCGCAGATTGTGCGCAGCGCCTGTTTTAAACCCTCTTCCACAGTAGGATGATAGAAAGGCATGTTCAGCAACTGCGTGGCGGTGTGGCCACCCTGAACAGCCCAGGCCAGCATATGCGCGAGATGCTCTCCTGCCGGCGCGACAAGGTCGGCGCCTATAAGCCTGCCATCTGTTGCCGCGGCGTACAGCGTAAGAACGCCACGATTTTGTCCATCAACGCGGGCACGCCCCTGGTCAGAGAAATCCGCAGTTCCCGTGACCGCGCCGTCTTCCTCAGCCTTGCCTATCCTCGCAAGCACCGGCTCGGTGAATGTGATAGCGAAGGGGGGATTGCGATCTACCGGGATTGGCGCGGGAAACGCCGCGGCGTTGCGCCCGGCGATGGCGCCGTCGTGTGAGGCTTCGTGAAGTAGCGGCAAGTCCCCCGCTGCGTCGCCTGCAAGGAAAACTGCGCTTTCCCCGCAGCGCATCGTTGCTCGATCATGCCTGGGAACCCCATTGTCATCCAGTTCGAGCTTCACGCTTTCGAGTTGGAGGCCATCAAGCTGAGGCTTTCGTCCCACAGCTACCAGCACCTTGTCGAAGAAGGCCTCGCCTTCACTCGAGCCAGTCCAGCTCAGCTTTGCCCCATCCTCATCCCGGTGTGGGGTCACATCGACGCCAAGGCGCACCGTCATCTTGTCGTCAAGAATTGCACGCAATTGCGCATGGACCTTTGCGCAACGTATTTTTGCCATGCGCTCGCCCTTGTCGAACAGCGTGACCTCGACACCAAGCTGTGCAAATGCCTGGGCCAGCTCAAGTCCGATGGCGCCCGAACCGATCACCGCGAGGCGTTCTGGCAGATCATCTAGTTCGAATATGGTGTCGCTCGTAAGCGCGGCATCACCTAACACCGAGAATTGCGTCGGCAATATGGGTGCAGAGCCAGTCGCAATGACGATTGTGCGTGCTTCAACCACGCGTCCGTCATCGAGCTGGAGGCGACCAGCTCCAATAAAACTGGCGCGAGCGCGGACGGCAACTCGCTCAGGTAGGTCTTGGATAGACTCGCGCGTCAGGCGAGCAAACCTGTCTCGTTCCGTACGTACGCGCCGCAGTACAGCGGGCCCATCGATCTTGATGCCTTCTACCACAAGGCCAAAAAGCTTCGCACGCCTGATGCCCTCGGCTTCCCGGCTTGCGGCGATAAGCAATTTGGAGGGCATGCAACCAACCTGTGCGCAGGTCGTCCCGCCAAATTCAGGGTCGATGAGCAGCGTCGAGGCTCCATTCTTGCGGGCGGCACGCTCCGCTGCAAGACCCGCTGTGCCACCGCCGATCACTGCCACGTCGCAGCAAAGCGTGGTCGTCATGCGCCGCGTCCAGCAATCTTGATCGACTTGACGTTGACAAACTCCTTGAGCCCCTCGGGCCCATGCTCGCGACCATAGCCCGACATCTTGACGCCGCCGAACGGCAGATCCGGCGAGGCAACATCGAAACTGTTGATGAATATCATTCCGGTATCGAAATATTTTGCGGCCAGTTCGCGCGCGCGATCTACGTCGCGGCTGAAGATACCGCCACCAAGCCCGTAGCGGCTGTCATTTGCAATTCGCATCGCATCCTCGTCATCCTTGGCGCGGATAATCGAGGCCACTGGCCCGAATAGTTCATCATCATAGGCGGGCTGGCCCGGCGCAACATCGACGAGAACTGTAGCAGGATAGAACCAGCCAGTACGCTCAGGCACTTCTCCGCCGACCAGAAGGCGGGCGCCCTTTTCCACGCTGTCTTCCACCTGTTGATGCAGCTTGTCGCGCTGTGCCTTGCTAACCAGTGGCCCGAGCTTTGTCGCCTCTTCCCTGGGATCCCCCATTTGGATGGCTCGGAACTTCTCGACATATGCGTCGACAAAAGCATCGTGATTTTGTTCGGTGACGATGAACCGCTTGGCGTTAACGCAGGTCTGACCATTATTGTAGATGCGGCCCGCCACGCAGGTTTCTACAGCGAGATCAATGTCGGCATCGTCGAGAACAAGGTAAGCGTCGTTGGATCCAAGTTCCAGCACGGTCTTTTTGACGAGCGCGCCAGCTTTGGCTGCAACTGACTTGCCGGCGCGATCGCTTCCGGTCAGGGTGACGGCGCGAACCAGATCATTCTCGATCACCTTGTCGGACTGTTCGTGGGAAATGATCAGAACCGTAAAAAGGCCTTTGGGAAGCCCAGCGCGCTCATACAGATCACGCAGGAACAATCCGCTGCCGGTGCAACTATCCGCATGTTTGAGGAGCACGCCATTGCCCGCCATCAGGCTCGCAATCGAGTAACGCACCGCCTGATAGGCCGGGAAATTCCAAGGCTGAATACCATAGACGACGCCGATCGGCGCATGGGTGACATAGGCAGTGGCTCCGTCTGCCGAACGCTCCTCGTCGGCCAGAACGTTCGGACCATTTGCCGCCGTATAGTCGCAAATGGCTGCGACCAGATCGACCTCGCTTCGGCTGTCGCCGATCAGCTTACCCACTTCCTGCGTCATCAGAGCCGAAAACTCTTCCTTTGCGTCGCGCAGGGCCTGTCCGATCGCAGCAATAATCGCGGCGCGATCTTCCAGGCTGCGCAAACGCCATTCAAGGAATGAATTGTGACAAGCGGAGATGGCACGAGCCATCTCATCATCGGACATATAGTCGTAGGTGGCGATCAACTCTTCTGTCAGTGGATTTATGGTACGGGCGGTATTGGCGCTCATGGGGCATGTCCTTGCAATGAAGTGAGGTCGTGCGGCGTTCAGCCGTAGCGCGTGCGATGTTGTTGGAGCGTCGACCAGATGCCTGCGAGAGCTGCAGTGACCTCAGTTCGCCAACCATCGGTCGGCAGATGGCGCACGGCCGAATGGGCAGCGCATACATAGGGAGCTCCGTACCACCTCTCTGCCAACTCTTGTGCCCACGCGATGAACGCGTCGGCAGCGCCAGGGCGGTGTTGCAATGCCTTTCCCAGCATTGGATGAAAATGCAGCCGTGACTGGGGGAATATGCGGCCGAGCGCACCCGGTGCTGCCAGGACCATCAGCGTGTCATCGACATGAACGATGCCGCTTTGGCGATGTCGTACGAGGACAGAGGCAGCATGGACGCGTTTGTCGTTTGTCACCAGATCGAGGCCGGCTGGGATGGAGAATTCGAGATCATTGAACTGAGCCTGCGTTTCAGCATCTTCAATCACAGCCTGTTCCCAAGGTAGTTCAGGCGCCTTCTCATGATGCCGGCGCGTGCCGAACAGCCGGGCATGCGGCGCGAGATCATGGGCTGCAGCGCAATGAAGCGTGTGAAATGGGTGGACGTTGATGATCGTGTCAATCGCCGCGCCGTTATCGGTCAGGCCCAGAACTTTCTCTCGATCGGATCCTGCAACGCTGTAGCTGTCGATCAGAATGAAGCTTCCGTCGCGCTTGCGCACGAGCGAGGTTTGCGTGCCGATGTCGAATATCTTGGCGATCTTGAAAGAGCCACGGATGTTCCAGAAATTCTCGTGAAGCTGCTGCATCTATAATGGGATCCACGGGAGAAAACGCGAGCGTCTGTCTCGCAATGCCGTCATAAAACGCGGCAATTATGTTGGTTCCAGTGGACGTCGATTGGAGCAGACCAAGCGACTTTAGAACGGGTTAGGCGTCTAACGGGCAACCTTGTCCAGTTGTTCGAAAGTTAAGTGCCCAGCTCACCTGTCGACGGCGCCGGGGAAAGGAAAGTGATAGCCCGTGCATCCTGCGCATGCATCCTAAAGGTAGGGAGGCAGACGCAGGCAATCGAATATAGACATGTGATTATCGCCGATGGGGCATACATGCATGCGGCTCCGCGCGCTCCAACCCACTGCTTCGCCAACAAGACTTAAGGGGGCCAAAAGAAGCTGCCCGCCTATCAGACTGGGTAGGTCACACCGTCATGTCGAGGAGATGACACAACAATCCTAGCTGCACCTTTAGTCCGAATTTATCGCATCAACCCAACGATCGCCGCAAACAGAACACCGCAAAGAATGCCAAGCGCCAATGCAGCATCAAACTCGAAGACAGATTGGGCGCGCGTAGGTGACTCGGTGTCAGGGCGATTCAACGTTCAAGGCTCCAGTCGTTGGTTGGCGGAGGAAACGAACCCTGTCCCAGATTGGTTGCGCAAAATATTCCGAGCGGGATGGGGCTACCGTTGAGTGTACGCGAATGTCGTAGCGTCTCCTGGGCAAATGCGTCGGCAAAGGACGGACGCCGCTGTACTCGCCGGGCGTCACGGAGGGGGGCTGGGATGGTCGAACGGGTGTTTGAGCCTCTGTTTTCGAGAGTAGCTTCAAGATGACGATGAATGGTTAGGATTGTCGTTGGGAGATTCTTTCTACCAATGACGGATCCGGCCGGTATCGACATGAACGAAATTGCTTTCGGGATAATAGCCTACACCACCTGCGCGCAGCGAGAGGGCTGCTTTGTGGAGATTGGCGAGGCGCACATTCTTGAGCCTTATGTCGACGGCTTTGCCAAGCATATGCTGGCTCTTGGATGCGACGCCGGACGAGCTGCGGTGCAGCCTGCCATTTGTCTTTGGCGAACGGTAACCCGATATCAGTGTAAAATGGGCGCGTTTGTCTGCGCCGGTCGCTGCCTGGAGGTGGACGAGCGTGTCGAGGAGGCTCGTATCCATCCTGATCGTCTCGCCCGTCCGCCAGTCACGCATGAAGTGATTAAGCTCGGCGATGCCATCCCTGCGGAAGCGTCCGCCGGAAAAATAGCAGACATCGATATGCTCCGAATTATGCAGGTTGCGAAAGGCGAGCCGTCGTTCCGGAATGGATGCCCATGAAGCTTCAGGAAATAGCTGCGCCATACCGCAGGCTGCGGCGCCGAACAGCACCGACCGTCGATCGAATATCATAAATGTCGTTGGTCCCGAACATGTTTCAGGGAGATAAAGGCCGCTCGCAAGCGTTGCCTATGTCCCTGTCATATAAGGTGTTTCTGGCGACGTGAAAAGATCGGTTCCATGGCAATTTCGGATTTTGGCCTCGGTTGGTCTCATTTTTGCAGCTTCAGCGCAGGCATCCACGCCTGCCAGAGACCAAACGGGCGCTCCAGCCCATTTCCCGGCAGGCATCGATCCGGCCATTTTTCAGGCCCAGGTCCAGCTTGATCGAGCGGGCTTTGCGCCGGGCATCATCGATGGAAGAAAAGGCCGCTTTTTCGTGATGGCCCTCAAAGGATTTCAGGAAGCGCGCGGGCTGGAGCAAAGCGGCGTGCTTGATGCCGCAAGCCGCAAGGCATTGGCGGGAGAGAGGGCGCCAACGCTCATTCGCATGGTCCTGAAAGCGGAAGCACTCGAGGCCTCTTTTACGCCAGACATCCCCTCAAGGATCGTCGATCAGGCGACGCTCCCATTTCTTGGCTATCGCAACCTGGTGGAGAAGCTCTCTGAGCGTTTCCATACAAGCAGCGACATCCTCATTCGGCTCAATCCGGGTCTCAAAGCCCCCAGAGCCGGGATGGAATTGCTGTTGCCCGGACTCCTACCATCTGATCGAACCTATGAGCCGGGCCTGCCGGCAAGATGGCGGGATGTTCTGGCGGATCTCAATATTAGCGCGAGCCAGCCGCGCGCAGCCAAAATCGTCGTCAGTAAATCGCAGAGCGTGCTCAGAGTCTACGACGCACAGGACCGGCTAATTGCTCAGTTCCCGGCGACGACAGGCAGCGATCACGATCCGCTGCCGCTGGGGAAATGGATGATCCGGACCATCGCCTTCATGCCCACCTATCATTACAACCCCGATCTCTTCTGGGACGCAGACAGTAGTGACCAGAAGGCGCAGCTCAGTGAGGGGCCGAATAACCCTGTGGGGGTCGTTTGGATCGATCTCAACAAACCGCATTACGGCATTCACGGAACTCCCGAACCAACCCTCATCGGCCGTTCGCAAAGTCATGGCTGCATTCGCCTGAGCAATTGGGACGCTGCCCGTCTCGCCCAGATGCTGCGTGCCGATACTCCGGCTGAATTTGTTGCGTGACCGGCGTCGTCGAGTTCTTGGCGCTCGATCAGTAGCATGACAGCGCGCCTGCGCCGGAGCCGCGACCGAGGTCACGCGTTGTAGGAAAGAGATTGTGAGGAGAAATGCGTGCCTAAATCCCTTGTCGCCCTTCCGATGGTCGCCATCGCCCTGACCCTGGCGGCCTGCAGCAGCCAGTCGGGCAGCGGAAACCGGGCCGACACGGCGTCGGCGCAGCGGCAAGCGCAGTGGAACGAGGACGCAATCCATGATCTCAAGCAGGCCATTGACAGTCGCGCCGCGCATGGCCTCGACCATCTATCCTTCGGCGTTGAAGGAGAGCCAACAACAAGCGCCGGTCAGGATGCGCTTACCCAAAGTGCTTTGCGCTATGCCAGGGCATTGGCTGGCGGCGCGAGCGATCCAAAAAAGCTCTATGAGGTCTACACCCTCGGCACCTTCAGGCCGGATCTCCAACGCGGGCTGAAAGACGCGCTGGCATCGGGCAAGCTGCGCGGCTGGCTCGATGGCCTTGCGCCGCAGGAGGAAGACTATCGCAATCTTTCCAGGGCCTATCTGGCGCTTGGGAAGGAGCGAAGCGGTGCCGCAAAACCCATCCCCGACGCAGGAAAGCCGATCGATCCTGGAACATCCGACAGTCGCATGCCCGCGATCGAACGGCAGCTGGTGGCGTCGGGCTATCTGGATCGGGCTGGCAATGCCGGCATTCGCTACGCCGAGCCGCTAGTGCGCGCCGTCAAGCATATGCAGGTCGATTATGGCATCAAGCCCGACGGCGTGATCGGCGAAAAGGCCCTTGAAATCCTCAACCTGTCGGATGCCGATCGGGCGCGGGAAATCGCCGTTGCCATGGAGAGGATGCGGTGGCTCGACCGGGCGCCGCCCGGAACGCGGATCGACGTCAACCTCGCCGCCGCGCGCCTCACTTATTGGCGCGACGGGAAGATTGCCGATACGCGCAAGGCGGTGGTGGGCGAACCTGACACCGAAACGCCCCAGCTGGGATCGCCCATCTATCGGCTGGTCGCCAATCCGACCTGGACGGTTCCTCGGTCGATCCAGAACAAGGAGATCGCAGGCAAGGGCGCTGGCTACATGAAGCGCAACAACATGGTTTGGAAGGATGGCTGGATCGTCCAGCAGCCAGGTCCGAAAAACTCGCTGGGGCTGGTCAAGTTCGACATGAAGAACGACCATGAAATTTATCTTCACGATACGCCGGCCAAGCAGTTGTTCTCAGAGGTTCAGCGCCAGCGCAGCCATGGCTGCATCCGGGTCGAGGATGCGGTGGGTTTTGCCGAGAAGATCGCCCGGGACGAAGGCATTCTGGATCAATGGAACAAGGTGCGCGCGACGGGCAAGGAAGGCTTTGTCGAACTGCCGCGGGAAATCCCGGTTCGCCTGCTTTATTCAACAATATTGTTCGACAATAAAGGGGCGCCGGTGATCCGGGCAGACCCTTATGGTTGGAATGAGCGAGTGGCAAAGGCGCTTGGCTTTGGCCAGCGTAAGGGTTCCCGCCTTCGGGCCGGCGGCGATGATGTCGGGCCCTGATGAGCGCGTGATGAGCTGGCGGGGACATCGCTACGAGTGCGGAAGAGCCTATGTAGGCCGTCAGAATTCAGGATCAAAAAAATCCCCACTATGTAAAGTGGGGACATATTTAAAAAATATTATCTCCGTTTCATTACGAATATCGCAAAAGATATCCATCTGAAATTCGTAGCATGGATCTGGCTCTATTTTTCGCCATTATCCTTGACGCCGACGGTCGGAACTTCGATTTGTTCCTTCTTGGTGCCGACCACGACTTCCTTGGAATCTACATCAACCTTCGGGAGTTCGCCGCCCTTGACGCTGACTTCCGGCATATCCCCTCCCTTTACGTCCGCAGACCAGAAGCCGGTCGCGAACAGGATGCCCGCGATCACTAGGGCGGCTATCACAAGAATTGCGATGGTGCGTCCCGGCCCCTTCTTTTCGATCACCACATGATCATTATACCTGTTGTCAACCATCCCGTCCTCCTAAATGTTGGTAGCATTGGGAACGAGGTCGGACAGAATCTGTTCCGATTGAGAAATATTCTTAATTGGAAACATGAAAACTTGCGACCCGTATTGGCAGACACACTCACTCGGTATGGAGTGGACTTGAGCCCACATGACGCTAGTGGTCTCAGCGCTAATCAAATTTCTCGTTTTACCGACCGAATTTTCCAGCCCAGTGGATCGCGTTCGTAAGGATGCGGCGATAATTTGGATCGTCGTAGCTTTCCGGCAAATGTCCGAGCGCCGAGTAGACGACACGCCCCTTGGTGGCTGGATTGGTCCAAATCACCGGATGCGATCCCATCGTCAGCTTGGCGCCGGGGTGGTAGCTCGCCTCGTCGATCCGGGCGAGTATCGCCATGCCCTGCATTTTCGGGTTCGCATCGAAGGAATACCATTCATCGACGGGCGCCCAAGGCATGGTCACGCCAGCCATGACGGGATGCCGTGGTTGGTCGACGATGACTTGCGCGGATTGAAACTGATCCGCGCCTCCGGGATGCCCGATGAATTTGGTGCCGATGATCGTCCCGGTATACCAGGGCGCCTTGTGGCTGTTGTCTCCGGCCGCGTGCAGCGCCACCACGCCACCGCCGCGCGCGACGAAGCGCGCAAAGGCTGATCGCTGCGCCTCGGTCAGGAAATCACCGCTCGCACTGTTGAGAATGATGACGGAAAAATGTCGCAGCTGTTCGTCGTTGAAGATTGCCGCATTTTCGGTGGTGTAGCTGGCATGTCCGAGATTGGCAGCAATATCAGCCAGGACCATGTTGGAATGAGGTATATGCTCAATATGCCGCCAGCCATTGGTCTTGGACAGGATGAGCACCGCATGCTTCAGGTTTTTCGGAAGAGTCGGGGCGGCAGTGTCATAGGTGGGCGCAGGTAGATGAGGGTTGGGCGCCGCCTGTGCCATGGTCAATAGCGCGATGGTCGCGAACATTCTGTACATCGTCTCTCCTTTGGCGCGCTGGCCCATGACGCTGCTTGTCGGGTCAGATTACCCCAGCCTGCATCTGCTTGACCGCCTGATCGGCAGCTCGGGCGGTCATAGCCATGAAGGTCAGCGACGGATTGACGCAGGACACAGAGGCCATTTGCGCCCCATCGGTGATGAACAAATTGGCGGCGTCATGCGCCTGATTCCATTTGTTCAGGACCGACGTGGCGGGATCATGCCCCATTCGGGCGCCGCCCATTTCATGGATCGCCTCACCTGGCACATGCTTGCCGCGACCGCCGGTCACGTTCGTAAGCCCCGCTTGGCGCAGCATCAGCATGCCCTGTTCCAGCGCATCGTCCATCATCCTGATTTCATTGTCGCGGAAACGGACGTCGAAGCGCAACAGCGGCGTGCCGAAGCGATCGGTCTTGATGTAATTCAGCATGACGCGATTATCCTCATAGGGCAGGCATTCCCCAAAGGCGCTCATGGTAAAGCGCCACGGCCCATATTCGCGCATCCCGTGCTTCATGGACAGGCCAAAGCCTTCAGGCGCGGACGCCTGACGGCCAGCACCGCCCTGGAAGCCGTAGCCGCGCTTGAAGGGCAGATCCTCCGCTTCCAGATTGCGGAAGCGCGGCACATAGACGCCGCCGGGCCGTCGGCCATATTCGACAAATTCGCTCATGCCCGGAATGTCGCCCGACACGCCGACACGGAAGATATGATCCATCACCGCGCTGCCGAGCGCACCGTTGGAATGGAAATAGCTGCGTTCGCTGCCTGCCGGGCGGGAGTTGAGCAGGATGTGGAGCGAACTCATCGCTGATGCGCACAAAAAGACCATACGGGCCTGAACAACTTCCACCTGGCCAGTATTGGCGTCGACCATCCGGACACCGGTTACGCGCTTTCGGGTCGGGTCATATTCCAGGTTCGTGACCCAATTGTCCGCACGCAGCGTCAGCCGACCCGTAGCGCGGGCGGCGGGCAGGGTGACGGCCTGCGTCGAGAAATAGGCGCCGAAACTGCAGCCCCGGTCGCATTGAGCCCGCTTCTGACAGCGGGTGCGATTCTGCTCGGGCTTGTCTTCCGTGATGTTGCTGAGGCGGGCGTTGATCAGCTTGCGTCCGGGAAATTCGCTTTCCAGCCGTTCCTTCAGCCATTTTTCGGCGACGTTCATCGGAAAGGGCGGCATGAATTCACTGTCGGGAAGATAAGGCAGATTTTCCCGAGCACCCGAAACGCCGATATAATTTTCGACATAGCTGTACCAGGGGGCGACATCGTCATAGCGGATGGGCCAGTCGGTCCCCACGCCCTCCTTCTTGTTGGCCTCGAAATCGGCCTGGCTCCAGCGGAAGCTCCAGCGCCCCCAGGTCAGCGACTTGCCACCGACCACTGACGGGCGAACCCAGTTGAACTTGTTGGGCGCGTCATAGTCGTAGGGGTTGAGCCGGTCGTTGATGAAGAAGGGCTGGGTGGCGGGCGAGACCCAGCCGTTGAGCGCGAAATAATCGCTCTTGGCAAGGGCAGCCGGCATCCTGCCACGCGCAGGAATGTCATAGGCCGACTTGCCGTCGAAGGGATAATCTTCCCCATGTTCGACCATGCGACCGCGATCGACCATAAGGACGCGCAGCCCCTTTTCCGTAAGCTCCTTTGCGGCCCAGCCGCCGCTGACGCCCGAACCAATGACGATAGCGTCGAAACGATCTGTTGCTGCCATGATTTTGCCCTTCCGATAAGCGTGTCGGAAATGAATGGATCGAGGATCGAAGGCGATTGCACGCCCTATGAGGAGAAGATCCGCTTGACCTTCGCATAGGGGTAGGCCCCGTCATATTCGCCGGGGACGGGCAGATATTCGCGTTCCTGCGTGATGCCGATTTCGGACGTATAATAGCCGGTGATGACAAGTTGGCGGAACGCCTCGAAAAAGGGAGTTCCACCTGGCAGTTCGCCGTTTATCGCAAGGGTCAGCAATGCGTCCTGCTGCGCGGCCGAGGCTTTTACGGCCGGCTTTTTATAATCGGCCATGCTGCGGGCATCGATCGCGGCCAGGCCGTCGAAGATCGTTGCCCGTTCATCGGTGATCGCCCAGTCGCCCAGCATATGTTCGATATATTCGGGCACGCCTGCAGCAATAGCACCGGGCGTATCGGATGTCGGCAGGATGCGTTCGCTCAGCGCCGTGACCAGCGCTCGTTGTGCGGGCGTGAATATGATCTCGGGCGCGCCGGTATTGATGACCGGGTTCGGCTGGTAGGCGATGGCCCGTGCAAGCGGGGCGAAGATGTTCGCGCCCAGCACGCCGACGATGGACGCGAGCGCCGCTCTGCGGTCCATTAAATCCTACCATCACGAAGATCGTCGGCCGGGCATGATATCTCAAGATGAGATATCGATACTGAAACCGCAGAGGTGAAAAGCGGTAGCGCTATCATTTTAGCGCAATTCATAGACGCACAAGAGTGTCTCTTGGTCATTTTCCTCGCCCATTTATATTTTTAGTCGCGCAAAATATGCACGAAAGGACATAGTAGTCAATGGGGTCAGCCGCGATGACATATGGTGTGGTTAGCGCTATCAATGTTGTCGCGGCTCGCCGGAAGATTTTCAGGGTAAGCGGTATGTGATCGATGCGGGCCTGTACTCAGCCGCCGAAGCTCTAGGTTGATGCTAGATGACTGTTTCGAGGGAACAGGTGCAGGCGTCGGAAGGTTGGCGGTTCTTTGGAGGGCTGCATGAGATATAGTGACCGTATGACGTTGTTCGCGCGCCTCGGTTTCGCTGCACGCGGTCTCGTGTACATCATCATTGGATGGCTTGCGCTCGACGTCGCATTGCACGGTGGCGAAACAACCGACAATCAGGGTGCTTTAGGCACTTTGGCTGACGCGCCGCTTGGTCATGTCCTATTGTCGTTTTGTGCGGTTGGATTTGCTGGATATGCGGTCTGGCGGCTTACAGAGGCAGTCATCGACCCTGAGCGCCGCGGTCGAACCGTGAAAGGACAGTTTGAAAGACTTGGCTATGGCTTAAGTGGTGTGTCTCATATCATGCTGGCGACCGCCGCAGGCAAAATGGCTCTTGCGCAAGCGAGCAGAGAGCATGGAAGTCCTGGAGATGAAAGCGCGCAAGGTTGGTCGGCATGGCTTCTGGAGCAACCGGGAGGTGTGTTCATGCTTATTCTGCTCGGCGTCCTCCTGCTCATCGTCGCGATTGCCCAAGCGCTCAAGGCGTATAAGGCGCGGTTTGACGATCTCAGCGGCGACGTGCCGGCTCCCGACTATGTTCGGTGGATAGGACGTATTGGATATGCAGCCCGTGCGCTGGTGTTCTCCCTCATCGGCTGGTTCATTATATCTGCGGCGTTGAACCATGACCCCGATCGCGCCGGGGGGCTTGGGGAGGCGCTGCGGCAGCTACGGGCGCAGGATGAAGGGACGCTTATTTTAAGCGTGGTCGCTTGCGGGCTGGGGCTGTTTGGGTTGTTCAGTCTGATCGAGGCGCGATATCGAAGAATGAAGGTAGTAACGCCCCAATTTCTGCGGTGACGCCGCTCTGGTTTGCTATTGCCCTACTGATATTCGCTATGTGCTATGCGATTTGGCAGACTTGCCGTCGCCGCGCGGGATGGTCTGCCGTGTCAGTGGATGCTCTGCCTGCGATGCCCGCTTTGGCGTTGATCGCCTTGGGCCTTGGCCTGCTCTCGTTCATCGTACGACTGGTCATGCGGGTCGGTACGGAATTCCTATGGCTTCAGCTTGGCTATTTCAGCTGCTACGCTTTCTTTTACATTGCAGGTTGTGCAGCGGCACGGAGCGGGCTTCTTGAGCGTATCACATTGCGGGATGCTGCGGGCTGGCTGATTGTTTCGATTCTCGCAATCTCCACGTTGCCGCTCATGCTATTGATACGTGGGCGGTTGGGGGGATTTGAGGGAGGATGGAACATCAATGCATTCTATTACGCAATTTGGGATCCAGCGGTCGCGTTCGGGGTGATCCTGGGTTTGCTGGCTGCTGCGCAGCGATGGGGGAGGAATTCCACGCAAATTGTGTCGAGGCTCGGATCGACGGCTTTTGGCGCACTCATCCTGCATCCGCCCGTCCTGGTTGCGCTAAGCGTTCTGGCCATGCCGTGGGCAGCGGCGCCAGTGCTGAAATTCATTGTCATCAGCTGCGCAGCGTGCGTTGCCTCGTTCGCGTTATCAGCAGCTATAAAAAGTTTGCCAGGTGTCAGCAAAATTATCTGACCGATAATTTATATTGATATGCAAATATATCTCTTATTTATGCCAAGCCAGGTGATCAAATTGAAGTAATCACGCTCCGTAATATCGTAAATTTGTTGAAAACGTGCGGTTATAATTGCTATTTACATTTGTGCAACGTGAATAGCTTTAATTGCCATTATATATTTTGTTCCATATCAGTGGAAGGGTTTTTTGAATAACTGATATGAGATTTCGTGCCGGTAAGATTTTGGAGAAGGTGCTACATGCCGCACAGCGCATGCCATCGTTCATAATGCAGGTAGACGAGCAGTCTGAGCATCATCCAATTATCAGCGACATGGCGCCAGCTTGCCCTGAAGCAAGCCGGCGCGAGACGAACGGTATGCAGCCTAGATTTGCGCCAGCCCGCCATCAGTGAATAGCTCGCTTCCGGTCATGAAGCTGCTGTCAGATGAGGCCAGGAAGGCGGCGGCCGCCGCCACTTCGGATGGATCACCAACATGACCGATCGGGGTGGTTGCCCCCATTTCGATCATTGCCTCCCTGCCGACGACCTCGGCCGCCAGCTCGGTCAGCGTTGGCCCGGGCGATAGCACATTGACGCGGATTCCCGTGCCCCGCAGATCCTGCGCCCAACTGCGCGCAAGATTGCGCACGGCAGCCTTGGAGGCGCTGTAAATACTGAAGGCCGGTGTCCCCATCACACCCGTGGTTGACCCGGTCAGAATGATCGAGCCGCCTGTGTCCATGAGCTTCAGTCCCTTTTGCACTGTGAAGATCGTGCCCTTCACGTTGACGTCGAAGGTTTCGGCATAATGGTCGGCAGTAATGTCCGTCAGCGGCACCAGCGCGCCGGTTCCTGCATTGGCAAAGAGAATGTCTAACGATCCGCGTTCTGCCTGCACCGTCTCGAACAAGCGATCGAGATCGGCAGGATCGGCAACCGAACCCGCCACTGCGCGGGCATTTGCCCCTAGTTCGCTTAAGGCAGCATCGAGTTTTTCCTGTCGACGCCCGAAAATGTAGACGAACGCGCCCTCCGCAATGAAACGCCTGGCCGAAGCCAGACCAATGCCCGTACCGCCACCTGTTATGATGGCGGTCTTGCCTTGCAGTCTATTCATGGATGCCTCCAAATCTAAGGTTGCACGTAGCTGGAGGCGCATATACCTATCGGCAAGTATGCACCTTTTGGTAAGTATCGAAAATGTCTGAAGAGCCCAAATCCCTGGCTGTCTCTCCAATGCTCGGAGGAGGCTGTTCGGCCGGAACCGTCGCTCCCAATTTCACTTGCGGTCTCGACGCAACGCTCAAAGTCATTGCCGGCAAATGGAAGCCATTGATCCTCTATTTCCTGCTCCAGGGCCCCAATCGCTACGGCGCGCTCAAACGCGCGATCCGCGACGTGAGCGACAAGGTGCTGATCCAGCAGTTGAAGGAACTGGAGGCAGATGGGATCCTGCTGCGCACCGATTACAAGGAAGTGCCGCCGCGCGTGGACTATACGCTGACGCCCCTCGGCCAAAGCCTCGCTCAGGCGCTCGAGCCTTTATGCAGCTGGGGCACCGAGAATATGGTGGAAATGCAGAGGATCTTCGCCGAACGCGAAGGTTGGCAGCGTAGATAGACCCGATGCGTTTTGGCCCTCTGGGCGCTGGCCATGCGCCGAGCAAGGAGTCGATATGGCGAGAATTTTCATCACTGGCAGTTCGACCGGCCTTGGGCTGGCCGCTGCGCAGTCGTTGCTTGCCGGCGGACATGATGTCGTTCTCCACGCCCGCAATGCCGAACGGGCTGCGGCTCTGGCAGCGCAAATGCCGCAAGCTTTGGCAATAGTGACCGGCGATCTCAGCCTGCTGTCGGAAACACGAGATTTGGCCGATGCGGTGAATGCAATCGGTCGCATGGACGCAGTGATCCACAATGCCGCACTATATGGCGCGAGTGGCAGCGGTCGGACGGCGGAAGGCCACAGTGTTATGACCGCGGTCAATCTGCTGGCGCCTTATGTCCTGACCGCCTGCATCGAACGGCCCGAGCGCCTTGTCTACATGAGCAGCGGGCTTCACCGGGGCGGCAATGCCGGTCTGGATGATCTCGACTGGACCCGGCGTCGCTGGCACCCGGAACAGGCCTACGCCGATAGCAAGCTTCAAATCGTCGCGTTTGCTATGGCGATGACACGGCGATGGCCTGACGTGCTGAGTAACGCCGTCGATCCAGGCTGGGTGCGCACACGCATGGGCGGCGCGTCCGCGCCGGTCGACATCGCGACCGGACAGGCGACGCAGAGCTGGCTCGCCGCAAGCAACGATAAGGCAGCGCAGACCAGCGGCGGCTATTGGCATGCCATGCGACGCGAAGAGCCGGCAGTTCCCGCAGCCAGCGCCGATCATGGAGATTGCCTGCTCACGGCGCTGCAAGCGCTCACTGGCGTGTCGATCGGGCAAAATGGGTGATGCTCGGGCGAAGGATTTTTCAGTCCAATGCTCTGGCACTTCTACGCAAGCCGTTGGTCGGCTTGCACGAATAACCGCATTGCGCTGCGTCAAGCGACATGCGCCTTAGGCGAATGGCTGGGCTGGAGCTTCAGCTGCCCATCCAAACGAGAATCTACCATTTTCAAATGCGCGACCCATGCTTTCCTTGCCCCGCCTCTTGAACGACAAAACCGTTCGATCCATCTGTCGCCCGCAATTCTAGGATGCGAGCCAGAGAGACGATGACAATGGACACCGTTACCGCCCCTGAAACACGGGCCTTCGAGGCAGATGTTTCCAAGCTCCTGCACATGATGGTCCACTCGGTCTATTCCGACCGTGAGGTTTTCCTGCGCGAACTGATATCCAATGCCGCGGACGCTTGCGAAAAGCTGCGCTATGAGGCGATTTCCAGCCCGATACTGCTTGGGGATGATCCTCAATTGCGCATCACGCTTAGGCTGGACAAGGAAGCCGGCACTCTCGTGATCGAGGATAATGGCATCGGCATGACTGCTGCGGATATGGGTGAAACACTGGGCACTATTGCGCGGTCGGGCACCAAGGCCTTCATGGACAAGCTTGCTGCGGACAAAAATGGCGAAGGGCAGCAACTGATCGGCCAGTTTGGCGTCGGCTTTTATTCTGCATTCATGGTGGCGGGTAAGGTCGAGGTTACTTCTCGCCGGGCGGGAGAGCCTGATGCTGCCATCTGGTCCTCCGATGGGTTGGGCACTTACACGATTGCGCCGGCCGAACCTGGCGCCGCGCCTGCACGCGGAACGCGCGTCACGTTGCACCTGCTCGACGATGCCAAAGTTTACACCGAGCGCTTCACCGTGGAGCGGGTTGTCAAGGCGCAATCAGGCCATGTCCCCATTCCGATCTTTCTTAAGGAAGCCGGCAGCGAAGATGAGCCAAAGCAGGTCGCCGATGGCCTGGCGCTGTGGACCAAGGCGAAGTCCGACATCAGCGAGGAAGATTATGCTGACTTCTATCGAAGTGTCGCAGGTCAGTTCGACAAGCCGGCGCTGACGCTGCATTATCGTGCTGAAGGGCGTCATGAATATTCGGTTCTGACCTTCATCCCCGAAACCAAGCCGTTCGATCTATTCGACGCGGACCGCAAGGGCCGCATCAAGCTCTATGTGCGCCGCGTATTCATCACGGACGAAGCGGAAATATTACCGCGATACCTACGTTTCGTTCGCGGTTTGGTCGATTCCGCCGATCTGCCTCTCAACATGTCGCGCGAGATGATCCAAGACAGCCCGGTTCTGTCTGCCATCCAAAAGGGTGTGGGCAACCGCATACTTTCCGACCTGGAGAAACTTTCAGTAAGTGAACCTGAGCGATATGCCGCGATCTGGGAAAATTTCGGACCGGTCTTAAAGGAAGGCCTTTACGAAGACTTTGATCGCCGCGAAACATTGTTGGGTCTGGCTCGGTTCAAGAGTACGACTTCCGACGGCGCATGGCGTTCGCTTGAGGACTATGTCAGTGCCCTGAAAGAAAATCAGACAGCGATTTACTATGCGACCGGCCATGATCTGGATCGGATCGCGCAGTCCCCGCAGCTCGAGGGTTTCAGGGCGCGCGGCATCGAGGTTCTGCTCCTCCCCGATCAGGTCGATAGTTTCTGGACGACGATGGGCGTCGATTATGAGGGTAAGCCCTTCAAGTCCGTCACGCAGGGGGCTGCTGACCTGAGTCTTATCCCCTTGGCCGACGGGAACGCCACCGCTGCCGCGCCCAGCGATGAAGCCAATAGTTTTATCGCTTTTGCAAAGGAGGCTCTGGCAGATCAGGTGTCAGATGTGCGCATTTCGGACCGATTGACGAGCAGCGCCGTCTGCATTGTCGCCGCAGACAATGCCATGGACCTTCAACTGGAAAAGATGTTGGCTTCGGCCGGCCGTGCGCCGGAGCGAGCTAAGCCCATTCTGGAGGTCAACGCCGGTCATGCGCTCATCACGAAGCTGGGACAGGCCAATAGCGATGAAGAAGGACGAAGGGATCTGGCTTTCCTTCTGCTTGATGAGGCCCGAATTGCTGAAGGCGAAGCACCGACTGATCCGCGCGCGTTTGCCGAGCGGCTGGAGCGTTTGATGGCGAAGGCCTTGGGGTGATGTTGATGGGGAGCCTGAGGGCTCCCCTTCTTCAAGTTAAGGAGGCCGCGCAGATTCCGCTCAAGCCTGACGCTCAAAACCAGAGTCCGGATCGTTGGAGTGCGGGCCTTGCGTTTTTCAGGCCGTTTGCGGCCTATTCAATCCGTTCGCTGGCCGACCATCGGATGGCCGCTCCATGGGGTGGGGGGGGCATTCTGCCTCTGTTGAGCGGCCGACGAGGCAAATTTTGAATCATCGCGCTAATGAGCCAGCAACCGCTCCTTTACCTCCCTCGCCATCCTGTCGGAATGAAGCGGCACCATCATCGGCACGCCAAACATCGTAGGCAAAAGGGAAGTCCCCTTTCGATCGCTATCATTGGTGTGGCGATCGTGATTGGTTCTTTCGGTGGAGTGGGCAGCTCTCCGCTGCCTTCCTCCTCATCGAGCCCCCCTATTGCTGAAGAGGATTCCCGGCGACCGCAGGGCTCGGTAGCTTCTCAGTCGTACATAAGTGCTGCCGATGTGGGTGATCAGCAGTCATCGTCGCCTGCCGGCAGGACCGACCCGGAAAGGCGGTTTACCGCTTCAACTGATAGCCGATCTTCCTGGTCCTGTCGCAGATGCACCCAAGCAAGAGCGGATGGGGCTGCACCTGTTTATGCTGGTCAGCCAGGGTATGGCCCTCATCTGGATAGGGACGGTGATGGCATAGGCTGCGAGCCTTATCGGGGGCGTTAGCCAGCTTGCCAGAAGTTACAAAAAGAGAACCACAACAATCCATCTCATATTGATGATATCTTTCAGAAATTCATCGGTACTAGGGTGACATTCGGAATAGATGATCATAGATAGAGCATTCCGATAAATCTAAACGGGACGCATAGAAATGACTGAGCAGGCCGATAACAACGAGCTTATGATCACGCTCACCGCCGATATTGTTGCTGCGCATGTTAGCAATAATTCGGTATCGGTCGGTGACGTATCCAACCTTATCGCTAACGTGCATCGCGCGCTTGCGGGACTGTCTGTCCCTGCTGAGCCGACGCCGGAACCGTTGCTGCCCGCCGTTTCCATTCGTTCGTCTGTGAAGGCGGATTACATCGTCTGTCTTGAAGATGGCAGGAAGCTGAAGATGCTGAAGCGCCATCTGATGACCCATTACCAGATGACTCCAGACGATTATCGCGCCAAGTGGGGCCTTCCTTCCGATTATCCGATGACCGCACCCAATTATGCTGCCCAGCGAAAGGAGCTTGCTCACAAGATTGGCCTGGGGCGAAAGCCGGGCCAGGGCAAGAAGGCTGCAACGTCTAAGGCTGCTGCTCCCAAGGGGCGAGCCAAGAGGGGCACCGAGGTAGCTGCTGCTGAATAATAAAACCGGAGCATGCCGCTTGGGGAGCCTCCATGCTCTTCGAGCGGCAAGGCGCCGATGCGCGCCGCTGATTGTCGCTCGTCAGACAGGGGAGTTGGCGAAAACGGGTGGGGAAGATGCCATCGCGAAGTGGCAAACCTTTATAGCCTATCTCGATCAGGCTGTCCGTATAGCCGATAGCGGACGCATTGATGCGCCGCCTTTACAAAATTGCAATTAAATCCGCCTTGCTGGTGGTCCTGTCAGTTTGATGCCTCGCCCAGAGTGTTCGCGATGCGATAGCGGGCCGGTAAGGCGGCTCTACAACAAGCTGCGCATTGTCGCTAACTCAGCACGCAGTTCCGGCTCTCTAAGTGCTGCCGGTCCGCTTCACCCGAATATATCCGCAAAATTCCCGGCTAGTTCGCTTAGGTGGATGCTGCCCAACATAAGGATCAGACGATAACAGCGGAACCTCAACCGGTGTCGTGCGCTCCTCTGGTCTCAACAAGGGAACAAGTTATGATCACGGAAATCATCGGTGCGCTCGTAGGATCCAAGCTGGACCAGCAGGACGGCGACAGCGGCGCGAAGGGAGCCGTCATCGGCTATTTCACGCCTCGAATTGTCGGTACGGTGGTAAAGGTCGGTCTGCTGGCCGCCGTTGGGTACGGCGTTGTGAAAGCTGTTCAAGGTGTCGCAGGAAATGGTGCAAAATACCGATAACTTGGCAACAGTGTATCGCTCAGCCACTCGTTGGCACGCGTTACCGATGCACCGAATGTGAAATATGCAAGGTGGTGGTCATGGAACAGGATTACGCGCATGGCCGCCGAGATGGTTTACGGCTGGCACTGTCGATCCTAGCGGCAGAGGAGGCAAAATGGGCAGTTCTGCTGGGCGAGAGCCGATCGTGGCGAACCAACGTGACGCGGGAGGTGCGACATAAGACATTGCAGGTCGCACAACAGCGGCTGCATACTGCGCTAAACCGCCTGATGCCCAAATCCGACCAAGCCTTGGATCCTGAGGTAGCATCGGCACTCGAGAAGATCGGGCTCTGATCCTGATCCTGTCATGACCCACCACAAGCTGAAGCGTCTCTTGAAAATCGGCATTGGTCGCGGACGCCGATTCATCTGGCGCAGAAGATGGACGAGGGATGGGGAGCAGGTGAAATTTGTTCCGAGCGCTGCCGCAGGCAAGACGGCACTGGCAATTGCGGAGGTGACCACATTGAACCCGGCGCCCATCCTTCCCTAGGCCAATGACATCTGACATTGCCCTCGAGCGGATAGCGGATGCGCGAAGGACGATTTTGCAGTTGCTCGCCCGCCGCACAGACCAAGCGACAATCTGTCCAAGCGAGGTCGCACGAATGATTGCCGGTAAAGTGAGCGCTGATCCGGAAGGCCCCTCGTGGCGTCAAGTGATGCCGGTCATCCACGCCGCAATCGATCAGCTAGTGGCGGAGGGGGTGGTCGAGTTGAGTTGGAAAAGAAAGGTCATGGCGTCGCGCTATGGTCCCTACCGGATCGGCCGTATTCAATCTACAAGGTGAAGTCTGCTCAGCGGATGAGGCCCGCGGCACGGAGTGCATCGTGGATGACTTTTTCTACGCCTGCATTCCCTGATATAATCGGTCGTGAGAGTTCGGAGGGCAACGCGTCCAACCGGCTTCCCTTTGATACCGGCACACTCGGAGTGCCCTTATGAGCTTCTCCATCCGATTGCACGAAATTGCGCTCCGAGCCTGCCTTTAACAGGCCCCAGGACGATGCGATCCGGCGAGTGGATGAGATGCCCGCTTCGAGCATATGCGGCATTGCCATGCCGCAAGCATCCTGCCCAGTTGTGGAGAGTGGCGTTCCGTGGCCCATATTGGCAATGCGATAATCCTCGATAAGCGGGCGTCCAGCTGCATCGTTCCAGGAGCGCCGGCGGTGTCCGGCTATCTGCTCTGAAACATTTGGTGCCGCCTCCAGACCGTGGACCGAGCGCCACTGAGCAAGAATTGCCTCCGCATTGGAACTGTGGACCGTCGCATCGGCGCTGCCATGCCATATCGAAATGCGTGGCCAGGGTCCGTTATGGTCTGACGCGCGACGGACCCGATCACCTAGATCCTCCGCTTCGAAAGCTCCACATCCCCGCATGGCTTCAAGCGCCTGCGGGATATTCGACGCCAATCCGTACGGCAGGCCGGCGATGATCGCGCCGCCTGCAAACAGTTCCGGGTAGCTGGCAAGCATGACAGAGGCCATTGCGCCCCCTGCGGAAAGACCTGTCACGAATATGCGCGACGGGGCGACACCATGGCTATGTACCATCGCCATGATCATCTGTCGGATGGACAGCGCCTCGCCCAGATCGCGGCCATTGTCAGTGGGTGAGAACCAGTTGAAACAGAGATTAGGGTTGTTTGCGCGCTGCTGCTCTGGAAACAGCAGAATGAAACCATGCTCATCTGCTAACTGAGACCAGCCCGCGCCGCGATCATAGCCTCCGGCAGTTTGCGTGCAGCCATGCAATACCGCGACGAGCGCAGGCTTCTCAGCAATCTGCTCTGGCACATAGATTTTTGCCTTCAATGCGCCTGGGTTTGTCCCAAAAGCATCGAGGTCTGCCAAGCGATTTGGACCATCGAATGATGTCGGGGGCGAGTGGCTGGCGCGCATGGCTGCCAGTCGGGCGATTGTAGCGGATAATTTGGCCACGCAAAAAACTCCTATCCTACAACAGCAGCCGTCCACCCTCGATAATTTGCTTATGCTGCACTGCACAATATGGGGGTGGTTCGGCCAGCCCGCAAGGCGCGATGCTATGATCTTCATGATATCGAGAGAAACATATCTGTCGGGAATTCATGGAGGCGCGTCATGCGACGTAAGTCACAAAGCGCTTGAGATATGAGCGAGCGGGAGCCTGACACGGTCCGCGACCCCGCGCACCAAGCACCGACTATGCAAACTCTGTCTCGTATGGTGGGGAGGTGGCTTTGGTGCCAATCCACGCCTACGCAGGGGGACCGCTAATCGCTTGTTTCAAATGTCAGCCGCCTGTTCAACGTGGTTATCCTGCTAGCTTTGATCTGATGTCCAGTTTGCCGGTTCAACCTTTGCGCCTATCATCTCGGCTCGTGTCGGTACGCGAAGCTGGACAAGCTTATCTCCTTGGCGCTGCACGATGCCGAGACGCTCAAACGCTCCGAGCCAGCCCTCCATCGGCCACTGCTTCCAGCGCGTATGGAAGCGCCGTGCATTTCGCACAATATCATCGAGATGCTGCAGCGGTGGATCGTAACTGTCGTGATATTGGTGGCAGGCTATGGCCTGCCCGACAAAAAGCAGCTTTAGGCCAGTTGCCGCCGCTCTGAACCCGAAATCTGTGTCTTCAGCGCCGTAGCCGATGAATTCTTCGTCGAACCCACACAGCGCTTGGAACGTCTTGCGCCGCAGCGCGAAGGCTAGCGACCAGAACAGCCCGGCATTTGCCTCTTCTCTTACGCCTTTGTCCGGAAATGAGCGCACCGGATGGGCCCGACCGCGCTTCAGCAATTCTGTCTCGGTCCAGGAGCTGCGGGCATCATCTGGGCCAAGATAACGGATATCCGCGCATAGAATAGCATCATGTTCGCTCAGGGTATCAGCCAGGAGCCCGATGCACTGTCGCATGGGGATGCAATCGACATCCAGAAATACGAGCTTGTCATTACTGGCCAGCGAAGCTGCTCGATTTCGGGCTGCTGCCAGCGGAAGGCCTCTGGCCTCGAATTGGTCGATATGCACGCGGAACTGAGCCGGTGGCAATGTGACCGGATCATCGCTCATATCAACGACAATCAGTTCATCGGGTTGACGATCACTCCGCTGCAAGCCCTCTACAAGCTGCGCCAGATGCAGGCTACGGTTGCGAACGATAGTGAGTACGGAAATGCCCATTATCGGCGGTTCCACAGGTCGAGTCGGTACTTGTCCTGCCGTTCGGCCAGCTCCACCTCGAAATCCGAACCTAGTTCGCTCCAAAGAGCCTCGACCGCCTCGTCGCCGCTATGAGGGTAATCAGTCTCTTCGCTATAGTGGACAAGGATTATTCGGCCGCCGGAAACAACCTGATCGCGCAACCATTCACTTGCCCGATCCAAATCTACAAGGTCCCAATAATAGGCGACCTCGGACAGAATGATGAGGTCGTAGCCTTCGCCATCCGGTGTCTTGCGCGGGAACGCCATCTGTGCGAGCGTTACGCCAGGACGGTCGCCCACCCGTTCTCGCGCCTTCGTGAGCGCCTTAGTGCTGATATCAATTGCCAGCAAGCTATCGCAAATTGGAGTCAAATGGCTGGTGAGAACACCATGTGCACAGCCGATCTCAAGCGCACGGGCATATCGGCGGTCCGCCAGGACATCATGGGTATGGGCGAATTTGGCTGCTTCATAGTGGCTGGATGCCAGATCCCACGGATCATCATTTGAGGCGAATATATCATCGAAATATTCTGCGTTGAGGCTCGTGACATTCATTGTCGATCCCTTCTCAATGTCAGTATGTCCCGGGCGGGCATGCGCAGCATTTCGCGCGGGAGCCTGAAGCCATTGCCCATTATCGGTGACATCTGGCTGCGATGCGCCAAAAGCGCGTGTCGCCTGCGTCCAACGGGCATGGCTGGCGTCGCAATCCGTCGGGCAAAGGGTGGCGGATCGCTCCACACATGAAACGCGAATAACGTAACTGGCCGCTTTGCCCGGCGCGTAGCGGCCTTCGCAAGTCGATAGGCGGCGACATGGTCGCAATGCGTCTCGCTGTAGTCGGACACTGCAATCGCATCGATCCGGCTCCGGCGGATGAAAGCCGCAAGTCGATCAGCGTCTCGGCTGAAAGCTTGGCTGTCGATAGGATGGGGGTGGGCGTCGCGCCACCCCATCCAAATCGCCGGGGCGGCGGCAGCATTTAATCTGCCAATGGCGTGCCGGGCTTCCTTGCGTCGGGTGATCGCTATGCGCGGCGTACCTTCGGGATGCGATCCCGCGCCGTTGGTTAGGAAGACGATAGCGCCTAATCGATCGCGGGTGGCGCAATGCGCTATCAGCGCGCCCGCCCCTAGCGTTTCATCATCAGGGTGGGGTGCCAATATGAGCCAACGCGCCTGCGACCAGCGGCTGCGCGAAAGAGTCTCAGCGTTCACCACAAGCGTTCGCCCTCAACCCAGATATCATGGTCAAGAAGCGCCTTGGCGGCCTCGTCGCGGGCATGATCTGGACCTGCCTGCCGAAGATAGAGAGATAGGTCGCGGACGATTTTGTCAGCACGTTGCCCGTCAAGGGCACTTTGTGTCCCGAGGATCCTCGCGGCGGCCTCCATCACAATGAACCCGGCATCCTCGACGACACCGCGTGTCATCCGAGCCACGGCTACGGCATCGTCATGACCAGATGCGAAACGATGTGCGGCTTCCGCCACCCAGAAGCCAGCGGTTCGCACGGCAACGGTGGCATCGGCGAACCGCGCGCGCTGGACAGGATCGTCGCGCGCCGCGTCGCGCATGGAGCGCCGAATTTCTGTGACGAGCGCTTCAATTCCGCCAAGCTGTGCAGCGCAAAAGCGCCAGGCCCCGGCGGTAAAACGGGGATCCCGATCATAGTCACCTGGCTTGCCCAGCAGCATGTCAGGTTCAACCTTTATATCGTCCAGCACATAGCGTCCGCTCACGCTCGCGCGCATGCCTCGGACCCGCCATCCTGATAGGTCGGCGCGGACTTTCTCATTAGCGCGAACAATGACGAGCCGACGGTGCTCGCCTTCACTCGCGGCCGTTACAAGCGCGTAATCCAGCCCTCCGGCCCCGCTGGCAAATATCTTCTCGCCAAATAGTGATGGGACAGCCTCTCGCGTCAATTGCACGCCGGGAGATGGCTCGGTCGCCCAAACTCCGAACCATGCTCCGCGATCGAGGGCTTTTGCCAGCCAGTGTAACTGATCGGGCACCCCAAAGCACTCGAACAGGGACATAGCGTTAACATGACCTTCGTAGAGCCGAGCAATGCTGAGATCGCCGCGACCTACTTCGCGCAAGGCTCTCGCCATCGTGCGGCAGCGCGTGGCTTCGTCTTCGAAAGGGAGGCCCCCGCATATTTGGGGGGCAAACCAGCGATGGTGACCGCTTTCGATAAGGGCCGACATGCTCTCGCTGGGGAAGTTGGGTGCCGCGTCATAGCGCGCGCCGAACATTGCCAGTCGATCGACAATGTCGATCGTTCCGGGGGCCTGACCTTGGATATCGGGGATCACGTAGCACGGCTCCTGTTTGCCGCCGATGCGCCGGCAAGGTCGTCCAACCAGCGGGCGACGGGTTCCGCTCCACCTGTGTCCATCAGGCAGTCAGGCCAACATCTAGCGCGCTTGATCGCCTGATTGATCATTCCTGGCCATTTGCCGGCTGGCGGCCATTCAAAGCATGCGATCGCGCCGCCTACAGCCGCAAGCTTTCCCGCCTTCGATACCTGTTCGTCAAATGGGCGTGGTTCCGGCACACAGATGAAAGGACGACGCGCCCTCAATACCGCGCTGACAACGCCGTCTCCCCCACCGCCGATAACGACCGCTGAAGCTGCGATCTGCGCATCGGCATCATCGACCCATCCGCGTAATTCTAGATTGTCTGGAAAGAATGCAGGCACCGTGCAGGGACCAATAATGCGAAACTTGCGCTCGGGGGTCGCGAGAGCAATTTCGGCCCATCTATTCCCGTCAGAAATGCCGCCCCCGCGCCCGAGGACAATTAGTACGACGCCATCGCACTCAATTGCCTGGCTGCACGCTGATCGGACGACGCCAGGGGCATAGAAGGTTTTTTTGCGAACCCAGCTGGGAATTTCATCATCGTCCAGGGCTTCGTGGAAGGGGGCAAGTAGAGCAGTTGCTCCGCGGAAAGCTTCAAGATGCGCAGCATCAAGTCTTCTACCGTTCAAACGGACATAGACAGTGGGCACAGATGCGAGACGGGCAAGCATCGCCACCTCGGCCGATACGTCTACTACCATCAGACGCGGGCGCGCCTGCGCGATCCAGGCTGCCATCAATGCGGTGCGCTGCCGGATCCCCTCATGGTCCAGCGGCGCGTAATGGAGAGACGAAGGCCGCTCGGAACCGTCGATACCCCAGAACTCATCATCGAGACGGTCATCAGGCAGGTCGAGGCAGGGAAGGCCCTCAGTCCGTGCCGTCAGCCCGGTCCCCAGCAACGTGACGCCCCCCAGCGACCGACAAAGCGCGATAGCGCGTTGACGGTGACCGTCTCCATGATGATGGACATAATAGCCGATCGGGCGGCTCATGAGATAGCGGCCGGCTCTGGAAGCGGCATGTCACAGGGCAATGGGGGGAGGGCGCGTTCCGCATCTACAAAAGCTGCTGCGCTCATTTCGCGCCTGGCCTTAAACCGCCATCGTGCGCGCGCCTCCCAATGCGATAGAGCCGGAACGAAAGGAGTGTCCCCCCTCTGTGTGCAGCCCAGCCACCGCCGCATGTCAGCCGACATGCCGCCATCGGCGCGCCCCGCGGTACGGGATGATGCCCGCGTCCATACGGCATTGGGGTGAACTAGTTTGCCGCCCACTTCGATCGCTGCTTCGACCAGGGCACGGTCCTCGCCTGTGCGAAGGAGTGGCACGCGGCCTGCGCGGATGTAAAGATCTGACGATAGCGCGAGGCTCGCGCCCGTATGATCGCCATGCCGGGGCGGCATGTCCCAATCAACCGGATCGATCGCATCCTCGATCGCGCGCACCGTACCCCAATAGGCGTCAAAGCGACGACGCAGCGATAATATCTCCGGTGATTGGGCGGCTTCCAACTCATCCAGCTCGATCCGACCGCCAATGATCCGATCAAGAGTGAAATGCGCAAGGATGGCGTCCACCCAGTCTACCGGGGGGCGGCAGTCAGCATCAGTGGAAATCAGTAAGCCGCGCGGGCCCACTAATTCGGCGCCAAAATCCATCGCGGCGCGACGAGCAGACCCGACGTGCGCAAAGACGGGGGCGAACTTTCGCTGGATCATTTTGAGCGGGAAGCGTGCGTTGAAGCGTTGCGCGGCATCGAGAGCGACGGTGTATGTGGCATCGCTACTGTTATTGACGCAGATTGCGACAGCGAAGGGCGTCCGCGTTCCCTGCAAGGCTAAGGCTTCGATTAGGCGGCCGATATGCTCTGCCTCGTTGCGCGCCGGCACGCAGATACAGACCTGCCTCATGCGACATCCGCGACAGGCAGGAGCCCAATATCCGACTCGTTCGGGATCGCGACCTGCGCCATTGCAAGGCGTCGATACAAAGCCTCATACTCGTCGACCATGCGCCGCGAGCAGCAATATCGCTCGGCATATGCTCTGCAAGCGCTCCGCTCGAGCGCCGAGGCGGCAAGTGCTGCCGATGCGAGAGAGGAAACATTGTCCGGCTCGGCGAGAACGCCGCAGTCAGGCTTCAGGAGCGATGGTACGCCACCACGCGCGAATGCGGCGACAGGGGTCCCACAGGCAAGCGCTTCAGCCACGACCAGACCGTAAGGTTCTTCCCACCGCGGCGTGCAAAGGGCGGCGACAGCACCGCCTACAAGCTTCGACAACTCGATGTGAGAAAGATGCCCGACATATTCGATATCACCTCCCAATCGGGGTGCGATGAGCTTTTCGAAATAGCCTTGGTTCGAGATCGGGCCGGCGATCTTTAAGGGCAACCCCGCTAGCCGCGAAGCGTTGATCGCATAGTCCAGCCCTTTTTCAGGAACAATCCGGCCATACCAAACGAGATAAGGCTCGCGGTTGGCGATGGGCTGATAGGGAAAGTGCCTGAGGTCGATACCATTGGGAATGACATACTCGGCATTCGCTACATGGCGCCACATCGCGGCTGTGGCTTCAGAGACCGCCACATAGGTCATCGATCCGCGATTGAGCCTGATCCCGCTCTCCAGCCAACAGAAGGGCGGTGTATGGAGGGTTGTCAAGACAGGGGCCGCCAGCGTGTCGGACATGCTGACCGGAAGATAGTGCAGGGAATTGTTGTGTATGATGTCAAACGAGCGTGTCCGCAATGCGGTCATGAGGCCCAGATAAGCGTGATGTTCGCGAAAGAAGGCGACATCATTTGCCTCAGCAGTACCTGTCTCGAGAAGTGAGGTTTCCTCACAGATTGCTTCTAGTCCCAGGCTTGGGTCGGATCGCGTCGAGGCAAAAAGGGTGACATCATGGCCACGTTCCCGAAGCGACCGGGCGAGGATATGCGTATGCATTTCCAGACCGCCGGCGAATGGCTCGCCAATAGCATATTTCAAATGGGCTATGATCGCGATACGCACTCCACACTCTCCCGGCGACGATGCGCTAGGAATGCGATCGGCAGCTGTTCAACCCACATGTTTTGATAAATTTCCTCAGATTTAGCTGCAAATGACAGGAAATCGTTATAATCTGGATCAATTTATAAACTGGATCAGTATTGATAGGTGGGTGTAGCATAATTTGATTATCGCAAATATTTATATGCAAATTTCGAAATATATCTTTATTCGAATTGATATCTTCGATCGTGGACCGTGTTGCATAGAGGAAAAGAGTGATATTTGTGGAATATAGCAAAGTTATATTCAAGTTGGGTCGGTTTTTTGAGGGCTGGCAGTTTGCATGGAACTTTGCGTCCATGCCCATCTTGATTATGAGCTGACTGGTCCGACGGACCTGCTCTCGCAGATCGAGGCCGCTGATACTCCTGAGCAGGCGATCGAATGGAGGGATCCCATCCTTCTCCGGGCCGAGCATGTCGCTTGTCTCCCTGCGCAGGATCGCAATGAGAGGCGGATATGGTTGCGTACGCCCGGCAAGATGGTCAACGACTATCGAACCATGATAACCAGGCGGTCATTTCGCTTCAACCGGCGCACGAATTGATTATTCCATAAACCTATCTTCCCGCAGAGAAGTTGGCTCTCTGCACGCCCCCGTCAAAGTAAGCTGGAAGCAAGGGGCATGCCGACAAAGCCCGCGCCGAGCCCATGCTAAAGCTTGGGCGAGCTTTCTATGAGTATAACCAACTCTCGCGGCATCGAAGGTGAAGATATCCGTCGCGGTCGCGGCAAGGGGGGAAACGGCGAAGTCTTCTTTCTCTCAAGTTATCTTTGCCGAATCGGGATCACTGGCTTCGACGGATTCCCAATTGGCGAAGCACGAGCCAGTTTTCCCTTCTGCTATAATACTGGCCTGACGGGGCTAATTTTTATCGTTCGTTGATTGCGCCGGGGTATGAAGGCGAGGACGTGGCACAATCCTCTATGCTCAAACGTCTGGACGATCGGCTGAACACCAATCGACGCAATGCACAGTTCAGGCGGCAACTGCACCTGCAAAGCTCAAGAGAAGCATTTCGCGCGCAGCCTTGAGGCATAGCTCGAATGTCGGACCACCGATGTGGCTCTGCGAGCCATCGAGATGTCGGACGCTTATTTCCCACAGGCTGTCCGACCGGATCGCGCATCGGCGCATCTCACCGTCGACAAATGAGATTGGCTCCTGGATATGTTCGCGATGCAGCAAATATCGCTCCACGCTTATTGCGCTTTCTCGTTGCGCATTATGCCAAAGCCGGAAATTTTCGGTGTTCAGCGACAGCCATTCCAATATCCGGCAATCTGACATCCCAGTCTCCAGGAAACGCAACAATCTTAAAAGGGCGGCTGTACGGAGACGCGTTCAAGCTACCAATGTTCCAAACAAAAGTCGGAACTTAACCTGGCTCAGTATGAAAAGCTGCGCGGTTCCCCCAGAAAATGTTCCGACATGATCGATTTCCTGGTTCCACCCTGTGAAAGCCTGCACTGCGGAGCCCGTGCGCTCAGGAGAGGAATATGCGACGAAAAGTCGCGTATAGACGTTATGAAATTATACTCATGCTGCCCGACTTCGCACTCGCTTCCTTGAATGAGCGCGGCTACCCGGTCGAGATCGGTCGGATATTTGAGGGGGTCAGGCCGAGGCATATCTGTTCCGCCTGCTCACGCCATGAAGATCACAACCTACAACCTCAATGGCATCAACGGGCGGGTTGCGCTGCTTTTGCGCTGGCTCGCCCTTGCCGAGCCGGACGTGGTATGTCTGCAGGAGTTCAATCCGTCTGATGAGCGCTTTCCCGAGCGCGCTATCCTCGACCATGGCTATGAAGCGATTTGGCTGGGGCAGAAAAGCTGGCATGGTGTGGCGATATTGAGCCGGGTTGGCGAGATTCACGATACGCGCCGGGGGCTTCCGGGCGAACCGGAGGATGTGCAGAGCCGCTACATCGGGTCCGCAGTGGACGGTGTGCTGATCGTCGGCCTCTATCTCCCAAACGGCAACCCAAGACCCGGTCCCAAATTCGATTATAACTTGCGCTGGTCCGACTGGCTGCATGATCATCTTTCGACGCTTGTGGCCCTGGATTCTCCGGTGGTGGTTGCTGGCCACTTCAACGTTATGCCGACCGATTTCGACGTCTATGTACCTGATCACTGGCGCGACGATGCGCTGTTTGCCGCCGAAGTTCGCGAGGCTTATGCGCGGCTGCTAGAGCTGGGGTGGACCGATGCGTTGCGCCATCTTCACCCTGACGAGCGCATCTACACCTTCGGGAAATATTGGCGCAATTCGTTCGAGCGCAACGCAGGCCTTCGGATCGATCACGACCTTTTGAACGACGAGGCGGTGACGCGGCTGATATCGGCGGAGGTCGATCGCCGTACACGCGGGCGGGGATAGGACCAGCGACCATGCGCCGGTTATCATTAAATTGCCTGACAAGACGAAACGCAAACGAATGCGCTAATCAATTCCTTCGGGGAGGCTAGCATACCATTGTGCATAGGGGCCTGTGCGTGCGAGATGGCGGTTAAGGTCGGGCGTGCCATCGTCCCACCAGACCGGGCCACGTTCGCCGAGCGCCACCTTGGCTTGATGAACCGATTCATGCGCGATTGTCTCGGCTACATGATCGGCCGTGCGCCTGGCCGCGCCGACGGCACGGCGGGCGTCCATCAGTTCCTTCACCAAGCGCTGACGCTCGTCAGGCTTTAGAGCAGGGTTACTCATGCGCCAGAGCCGCCCGCGCACTACGAAGTAGCGTCCATCCGGCGTGACGGGGTAGGGGCGACTGCTCACGCTGTGCGAACCTTTTCAGACATGCTTCGGAAGGTGATCGACCAGCGCGGCACCTCGATAGGTGCGATACTATGTTCCCAAATGTGACGCACTTCACCAGACAAATGATAGATTGAGCGCCGCGGCAGCGAGACTTTGGCGCGGTCGAACCCGGCACTCGTTCGGCGGCGCAGACGCAGCACGGCTTCATTGCCAAGCGAAATGCCCACGACATGCTCGAATACTGGCCTGTCCTTATGCCAGCCAATGCCGGCGCCCGGATCATAGCGGATCAGCAGAGCCTGGGCGAGATCGTCCGCAGCAAGCCCGACAACAGAAGCGGTGCGGCTTCGCACTTCGAGAAGCCAGTCCGGCATTGGTTCGGACGGCGCGAAGCGCATATGCTCGAAATCATAGTTCCAGCCGTAGCTGTAGGTCAGGCGCTTGCCTGTCCATCGCTGGAAACGGAACGGGGTTAAGTTACAGCCATTGATCTTATCGATTAGCTCCGCTTCCTGTACTTTGGTCAGCATATCGTCACGCATCGCAAGACCAGGAACCACGGGCATATCGAACAGATCTAGCGTCGTCTTCATCCAAGCCATCGCGTGTTGGTGCAGCAGGCGAGCGGAGCCCATGCTTCGGATTGCGATATAGGATCCATTACCGCCGATTACACCAGCACAGCCATTTGCGCCAGGCCATCTCAGTTCAGCAAATGCCGAGCCATCCCATCGTGGGCCGCGTTCATCTCCTCGGCCCCTGGGGATTTGTTGATCAGGGGGGGGGGGGGGGGGGGGGGCACGCCGCAGGAGGCGACCTCGTCGCCAACGATCTCGAGCTAACCGATATATCTGCAATTGCTCTAATTTATGCCGCCGCTGCCATCGTCCTCATCAGGTGTATCGCTGGTCACGCATGAGGCTCGAGGACAGTCTCTTAAAGGTGCCCGCCGAAAACCTAATTCGTTCGTCGGGGGATGCGGAAACGTTGACTTGTGCCAAAGACCCGTTGTTCGGCGAACATCCAGCTGCCGGGCTGCGACGCGCCTAATACTTACGCTTGTCGGGGCATCGCATATCGCTAGATCCGGCCATTCACTCTTGTTGACAAGAGCAAAGTGAAAAAATCGCCATTCCCGCACTGGCCGCTTCTATTAAGCTCGTCCATATTACGTCAAGAGCCTAACAAAAAACGCAAAACCTTCTTCGGGGGAATTAACTATTAAATCAAATTTTAACTAAGCGGTGAGGAAAATGGGGGCATGTCCAGTCCGAAAATTTAAACCCGGAACAATCTGACTTATCCGCCGCTTTGATAGAGGAGCGAGGATTGAAACGACCTTTCAGCACCCTCGTAACTTTTAGAAGGCGCCACGCGGGATGCTGTCGACACTCATCAAATCATTTTCTAGATCGACTCCAAGTCTCGCTGGCGCTCAGTATCGAGCGTATTCGCGACAGATGCCGATGATGTATCCCATCCTGCTTTCGAGCACTTGGATCGTCGCGTACGTTCATACAGATATCGCGCCTTTGTGGCTGACCGTCGCAATTCCCGCACTTTTTACCGCTGCCTGCGTCCTTCGAATGCTTCATTGGTTGAAGGCATACGAGACGATACCATCACCTGAAGAAGCAGCCAAGGCATTCAGGGCGACAATGCTACTGGCGCCGATAATTGCTTCATCCTTTACCGTTTGGTCTTTCCTTCTTTTCTCATACGGTACGCCATACACCAAATCCTATCTGGCTTTTTATATGGCTAATACCGTAGTTGTGTGCATCTTCTGCTTGATGCATGTCCGTGAGGCAGCACTGATCGTGACCTTGATCGTCAACGGCGCATTTATTGGATTCTTCGCTTGGGCCGGGCAACCAACTTTTCTTGCCATGGCGCTTAATACTGCACTCGTCTCGATCGGCATGTTGGTCGTTTTATCGATAAACTATGACGATTTTGCAAGGAGGATAGCGGCCGAAGCCGATGCATCGGCAAAGCAAACAGAGCAAGCCCGATTGATGCGAATGATCGATGATATGCCAGTCGCGGTCATGACCGCTGACCCGATCGATTTCAAGATTACCTATCTCAACGACGCCTCTCGCAAACTTTTGAGGCGCATTGAGCATCTTCTTCCCATCGACGCTGAAGCCATGATTGGAGCCAGCATCGACATATTTCACCTAGTCCCTGACCGACAGCGCCGGCTCCTCTCGGATCCGACGCGCTTACCGCATCGCATCCGCATAAATCTCGGAAACGAAGTACTGGACCTCAACGCTTCGGCCATACACGCCGATGATGGCAATTATCTGGGGCCGATGCTGACTTGGGCGATCGTCACCAGCGAAGTGGAAGCAGAAAAAAAGATCCGCTATCTTGCCCATCATGACGCTCTCACCGGTCTGGCAAACAGGGTCACTCTCAACGACGCGCTGCTAAAGCTCACGTCGGATGCGCTAACCCCGGGGGCGTTGCTGCTGATTGACCTGGATGGTTTCAAAGTAATCAATGACACGCTCGGGCATAAATTTGGCGACGAACTCCTTGTCGCTGTTGCCAAGCGCCTTTCTGAACCCTGTGACCGCCACTCTGCCGTCATTGCTAGGCAGGGAGGCGACGAATTCGCGATCGTGCTGACCAATGTTTCGACTTCGCAATGCGATACAATTACAAGCGACATTCTAACGCGCCTTTCAGAGCCTTTCGTTCTCGAGCGGAAGCGCGTTGCGCAGATTGGCGCATCAATTGGTGTTGCGCTCTTCCCGAAGCATGCGACGTCGGCGGAAGAGGTGATGGTTCGCGCCGATATGGCGCTTTACGTCGCGAAGACTGCTGGAAAAGGGGGCGTGCGCTACTTCACCACGGAGATGCAGGACGAGTTTGTTGCAGCCAACCGCCTGGAGAATGAGCTGCGCATTGCTCTTTCGTCGGGAAAAGGATTGAGCATATTCTATCAGCCGATTATCGACTTGCGGCATCGTAAAGTCGTTTCCAGAGAGGCCTTGGCACGATGGTATCACGACGAGTTGGGCTGGGTGTCCCCCGCCACGTTCATTGTGGCCGCCGAGCGCAGCGACTTAATCCTCAAACTGGGCCACCACGTGCTCCATGAAGCGTGCCGTGAGGCCATGTCATGGGATGGAGGCGAGACGGTGGCGGTTAATATTTCCGCTTCGCAGATGGGGCGGTCGGAATTGCTATCAGTCGTCCGTTCGGCCCTTGATCAGTCTGGATTGCCCCCCGAAAGGCTCGAACTCGAAATCACCGAAACAGCGCTTTTGAGAAACGAGGCAGCATCCGTCGCAGAGCTGGAGCAGATCCGGGCACTTGGTGTTCGCATTTCCCTGGATGACTTTGGCACCGGCTATTCTTCACTGGCGCATCTTCGACTCTTTCCTTTTGACAAAATCAAGATAGACGGCAGTTTCGTGCGCGACGCGCTCGACCGCGCCGATTGCGCGTCGATCGTTGCGGCTGTGATCGACCTGGGGAATAGACTGGGCGTGGCTACGGTGGCGGAAGGGGTGGAAACCTTGGCGCACTTTAATTTGATGCAGGATTTGGGGTGCCATCAGGTCCAGGGATATCTCTTGGGGCGGCCTTCCGCTTCACCATATGACGACATTCTTAACCCTGATCTCGTAACGTCATCGTAAACAACACCCAGTTTACAAGCTTTTATAAATCGGGGGACAGTGCGCCTTAAACGGGTGCCCCGGAGAATGAACTCCACACGGTCGTTGAATTGCAGCACACTGCTTTCAATGCGCCGATAGCGCCCCTATCGGCGATCAACGAGAGCTGGTAGCTTTGAGGCGGTCGCTGAAGCTGGGTGGCTGGCTGGCTGAGCGCAGCCCCAGCCACGGTTAACTAATGAACTTTCGAACGCTCGCTATAAAACGGTGGCGAGATCTTTAATAAATCAAAGGTGAACCCTTAATTTGACGATCGCGGCGATCAGCCATGCGCTGGGCTATTTCAGCCTCCTTGCGCCAGCTGAGCGCTGCTGCCAGCGCGACCGCCCGGACATTTGGAAGGTCGGTCGCATCTGCTCTATCTTGATTTAGTTGAGCCTGATCCCAGCAAAAATTGACGTCTTGAATCATGGGAGCTCCTTTAGAGCGGTTTCCACACGATCTGACTCGTCAGGGATTCCCTTCGCGGCGCCGTTGTGATTCAGCCTTCCTGCTGGTGGCAGGAGGCCAGCATGGATGGCACGAACGCTATCACAGGATCTTCGGGACCGAGTTGTCGCAGCGATTGATGGTGGGCTGAGTTGCCATGCGGCAGCGGCCCGCTTCGGGGTCAGCGTGTCGAGCGCGATCCGCTGGCGACGGCTTGCGTTGGAGCATGGCCGGGCCGTTGCCAAGCCGCGCGGCGGTGACCGGCATTCAGGTAAGATCGAAGCGCACGGCGGCTTCATTCGGGAACTGATCGCCGAGCAGGGCGACATGACCTTGGTCGAGGTTCAGGCGCGGCTGATCGAGCGTGGGGCCCCGGTCGGTATCGGCACGGTGCATCGCTTCTTCGTGCGTCACGGGATCACGCGCAAAAAAAGACCGGTCACGCGATCGAGCAGGACCGTCCCGACGTCCTGAGGCAACGGCAGCATTGGTTCGACGGCCAGATCGACCTCGAACCCGAACGCCTCGTCTTCATCGACGAGACGTGGACCGCCACCAACATGACCCGCAGCCATGGCCGCTGCCGGAAGGGCGAGCGGCTGCGGATGGGCTTCCCGCACGGCCACCGCAAGACCACCACGCTGGTCGCGGGCCTGCGCATGGATGGCATGGTCGCGCCGATGGTGCTGGACGGGCCGATCAACGGCGACTGGTTCGAAGCCTATGTCGCCCAGGTGCTGGTGCCCGAACTGCGTCCCGGCGACGTGGTCATCATGGACAACCTCTCGAGCCACAAACGGGCCGCCGTGAAGGAAAGGATCGAAGCTGCCGGCGCGACCCTGCGCTTCCTCCCGCCATACAGCCCGGACTTCAATCCAATCGAAAAGGCCTTCTCCCGGCTTAAGGCCATGCTCCGCAAGGCAGGAGAGCGCACCGTCAGCGGCCTGTGGGACCTGATCGGCAGGCTCGTCGATATCTTCAAGCCCGACGAATGTGCAAACTACTTCAAATCATGCGGCTATGAACCGGAATGAATGGAAACCGCTTTAATGCGCCAGGAAAACCACTCTGCGGTCTTTTCGTTCCAGAAGACTTAAACATTCATTCATCCTAACGCAGTCAATTGGGACGTAGCGAAGAATTCTTATTAGGGACTGCAGGAGCTGATGGCTTGCTACTGCTTCCGTTAGTGTCAGGCATTGGGCGCATCCGCGGCATAAGTCGCGCAATGATTTGCGGGGCGTTCCGCGCGGTGTCTCAGATCCAAAGGGCTGGCGCTCAGCATTCTCAACTATCATGTTTAGCGGGCGGGGAGCCAAAGGCAGGTTCGTTACTGGCTGCTCGTCGACATGATCCTGGCGCGTAGTCCTACGACATGTCGGGTGCGGAATGTACCGATGACCGCGCCCGCTTCATGGAGCCGAGACGCGAGGCCGGGCAGAGGTGGGGCGGGGGGCGTCACCTGTGAGGACTGAGCTTTACTTCCTCCAGCTCGGCACGCTGATCGCCCACCGCGAGGCCGCCATTGCGCCTTCCGACGCTGAGGGAGTCTCTTACCTTTATGGGTGAAATCAAACAGCTATATGACGTGAAACTGCGCCGCATGATATTGCCTATGCTGCTTAGTGCCCTACGGTCAGATTGTTGGTGTCAACGATGAGGTCGTGTAACGCGGCTAATTCGTCGTCGGAAATCGCAGCGCGAGCGCTCCGAGGGTCGCGCGCAGATAAACCTTTCTATAGCGTCCCGACGGCTGACCCGCGAGCTATTTGGCACCTACGCAGGTTGTAGGGGGGGCGGGGTACGCTGGCAGAACCTCAACGTGTATAGGACACTGGCCGACTTCCTTCCATGACGCCTATATCGTTGCGCCTTGCCAGAAGATTGCAGTGAAGGGGCGGGGAAGCGACACTAGGCCGTGCGCGTGCTGGATCACCGAAGTCGTGACCAAGAAGTCGTTGACGCGTAATCCGAACCTGATCGCGTCCTATCCAATGACGGATCCGGTAAATAGAGCGAAACTCTACGTCCGGATTCGCTGGCGCAAAAAGTCGAAGCGTTCGACGCATGATCGTTTAACAAAAATAGGGCAATTAAGAGGAGGATTTTAGGCTTTCTGCCTGCTGATTCAATTTCTTAGCTTTGGCTTTGGCTGCGTCGCGAATGGATTGCGCCTGTTGTTCCAGTTTGTCAGCTTCCGCATCCGCCTGCGCTTCAATGGCGCGTCCCTGGTCTTCTAGCGCATCAGCTCGGGAATCGAGGGCTTTCGCTGCGGCCCGATCTACACGATCTGCTGCTCGACCAGCACGCTCGGCAGGGCCATCTCCCTGATAAGGGACGCCAGAAGCATTGGCTGCGGCCTCATCCTTTGCTGCCCCCGCCTTTTCCTTTGGTCCGTCGCAAGCGGCAATCGTGCAGAAGAACGCTGCGGCTGTCATGAGCATTGTCGTCGTTCTCATGCTGCACAAACCCTTGGGAGAAACGCTCGTTCCTCAGTGTAGGAGACATTTTGTGGGATTCACGTCTGCCGTTTTACGGATCCAGAAGACTGGCCCCTTAGCGCTTCATGGGCATTCTGCTTACCTAGCGAATCTGTTGGCTGGAGCCCGCTGAGACTCAATCAAGATTGGGCTCGACCGACACCGATTGTGCAATCAGCCGCGCATTGCCGAATGTGGTAAGGAACGCAATATCCGCTGCATCCCTGCCAACCCCAATTTTTACCATCGCGGCTTCCTTCGCCATTCCCGTCGGATCCACGAGGTGCCACTCACCGCCTAGGAATATCTCTGCCACCGCATGGAAGTCCGGAGGATTTACGCCCAACGCGTAGACGCTTGCGATTCTGGCAGGGACGCCTGCCGCACGCGCCAGGCAGATCATAAGATGGGCGTAGTCGCGACAAATTCCCTGCCGCGAGATGAATGTGTCGCCCGCTGTTGTCATGACGTTGCTCGAACCTGGCACATAGCTCAGATGGCCGTGTACCCAATCCCGCATCGCCATTATGAGCTCGCCGCCTTCAATCTTGCCGAATTCGGCATCTACGAACGTTTGAAACCGATCGGACTCGCAATAGCGCGACGACAGAAGGTAGGGCACGGTCTCGCCTGGGAGCTGATGCGGTGGCACTTTGGGAAGCGTTCTGCAATCAGCTAGCAGGCGATTGACGGTCACGGATGCCCGATAGTCGACGACCATCTTGCCCGAAAGGCGCAGCCAGATGCGCTCACCTATGCAGTCCTGAGCAGGTACACGCGCGACGTGCTCGGCATTAGGCAGAATTAAGTCTGACCACTCTACGGTCTGCTCGGGTATGGCAGCTGCTTCGAGTTGCAGAAGTATGTCGGTGGGTTCGTCCAGTTCATAGTCGAGATGGGCATGGATATTCATTTTCATGATGGATGCACCTTTGAAGACGAAATGGCAGACTAGATTGCGATCGGGGATTCGATCCAACGTACGGATCTCGTAGTGTCGGCGCGATTTAGATAAATAGCGGAAAGTATATATGAAGCTGGCTATAAAATTGCCGGTTCGATGCCTTCATTACAGTATCGTTAGATACGTGCTATTCAAGATAGCTAGGGTGTTGGCGATCCTACAGTCGGTCAAGCAGTTCGGCTTTCCTGACAGCATATTCCTCGGCTGTGATAATCTTTTTTTCGTAAAGGTCAGACAGACCTTCTATTTTGGCGAAGATAGCTGCGTGATCATCTTCTATCCGAGCTCGGGACGGTCGATCCTGCGCCGGAACTGCGGTGGAGACCTCACTGCCCGGTTCCTCCCGAACGACGTCACTCTCCTTCGAAACCGGTTCCGGCGGGCTTTGCTGGGGGTCAATATGGTGGACCCGCTGGAGGCTAGACAATGGTACCGGACCATGTTGGCTCGTCAGGGTCAGGCTCTGACCGCTTCCCTGCTGCTGGGCGAGTCCGGAAATCACATGGGTTTGCGTGTCGTAAATGGTCATATGACCGTCCGTGACAATTGCTAGCCGCCGGCTTGCCGGAAAAACGGCATAGTGCATCTGGTTCTGCGATCCGGTGGTGGATGGCGTGCCGAGGTCTTCGGGCCAACGAGAAGACGTGCTGGAATTGATAGAAAGGGAGGGTGGTCTAGCAGGCTCTATCAACATAGGTTCCTGGATGGCAGCACGGGCCAAGTCATCGGCGAGAGCGCTGATTTTCGCCTTTAAGCTATTGTTGAACATGTCGCCGATCATGAGCATGCCCCCTGTCAACCATTGGCCCATGCCTCCAAGATCTGGATGATTGAACTGTGCCTGGTGGCCATTGCCCTCAATGATCGCCAAAAGCAGAGCGGATGTCGCATCAACGCTTACGCCGTGTTTTGCAGCAGCCTCAGCTACCAAACGCTCGCCTGCTTCTGTCAGCCGGCGAGGCAATGGAGCACCTTTTTGTTGAGTCTGGGAATCCATGCGGCTTGGACGAATGATATGCTCATCGGTTCCTTTTTGGCGTCGACGCCCGCAACGAAGCGCAGTGCGCGATGACGCGGCTTGGCCGCAACATCTGGAAGAAATGGAGCGAATATGACCAACGCAGCCTGGTCTAGACCAAACTGTACGGCTTCGAGTTGCTCAGGCAGCGCGTTTCTGCGCGCACCTTCAAGCGTCAAGTTACTTAGCTCGAGGCGCGCTGCGATCCTCAATCGCTTCTTCGAGATAGGACGCCAAATACCGCTAGGATCGCATAATAATTATAAGTATTCTGGGGTCCGCATCCATCGATAACTATGCAACAAAGCCTCTCTCATGCAGACAAATCTGGAAGTATGGACATCCAAGTTTTTTCTGGCAGACCACGATGGCAGTTATAGCTTTCGCCAGAATAGAAATCAGCCGCTCTCCCACGGGCCAATGGCGCCCATTCCAAAAATCGGTGATCGAATGTCGATCTGTTCCAATACACACTGCTGGGCAACATCGGGATGCCAGGCGGTCATAGGCGCACCAGCGTCTTCGGGCAATCTTAGCTGGCGCCCCATCTAGGTTCGATTATGAACGCCGGCTCGAAACCGCAGCGGACAAGGACTTGATGGCTCGCAGGCGTGCCATGGCGAGCAGGCGGCGCGCTATAGACCGTCAAATACGGCTTGCATAATTGCCGTTCAAGACATACGACTACATCTGTAGTCGGAGGAATAAATATGCGGTTTCGGAAATCGATTGGAGCGATACTGGCCTTGCCGCTTGTCGCGGCTGCACCATCTCCTGGACCCGCGGAATCGCCCCATAAGCTTGCTCCTTTGACTGTTGCGGTTCGCCCTTCGCGGTTGCCTCAGTCGGCAGTCCCAGTTCAGCGCTTTCTCCTCACCGCGAATGCCGAGGCGCGGGCGTTCATGCGCGAGCAAATGGCTACGAAGCATATTCCAGGAGCGCAAATTGCGGTAGTACAGCACGGGCACATAATACTCTTGGAAGCTTTTGGAATTGCGAACCTTGAGCATGGGGTGGCAGTTACAGAGGATACGGTGTTTCCGATCAATTCGGCAACGAAATCCTTCACGGGCGTCGCGGCGATGCAGTTGGTCGAAGCGGGAAAGCTAGACCTTGATGCGCCAATTTCGCGCTATCTCGAAGATCTACCCGCCACATGGCAAAACATACGTGTTCGTCAGCTTCTCGCCCACACCTCGGGCCTGCCTGATATCATTGGACGCACCGGACTAATTGGCGATGGCACCGAGGAAGGCGCTTGGACCACGGTCAAGGCTTTGCCAATTGAATCTGCGCCCGGTACGCGTTTCGAATACAACCAGACCAACTACGCACTGCTAGCGCGGATCATCGACACGCTGAGCGGCATGTCGTTCGCTGAGTATTTCTCTGCGCATCAGTTCAAGCCGGCCGGCATGATGCATGTTCACTTCGGCGATGGCTTCGACATCGTTCCGGACGCTGCGACGCCCTACAGCTTCTATGGATCGGGTCATGGAGGTGCCGCAACGAAAGAGCTTGGCCGTTGGCGGGACGATCTGCCGCACTTTACGCGAACCGGTGCCGGACTTAACGCCTCCGCACGCGAGATTGCGCGCTGGGTCATCGCTCTTCAAACAGGCAAGCTTTTGGCGAAGCCTGAGAGTTTGAAGCGCCTTTGGACGGCAGACACGCTCAACAACGGAGATCGCAACGAGTGGGCGATGGGCTGGCCAATCGTCCGCGCCGCGCCGCATCCGATAGTCGGTGGAATTGGCGGAGGCCGGGCGGCCTTCTTCATCTACCCGGAGGATGATCTCGCAATTATAGTGCTGACCAACCTTGTCGGTAGCGATCCGCAACAGTTCATCGACAAGATCGCAGCTTTCTACGTTCCTGCGATTGCGGCCGCTCCAGCATACGATTGAGAAGATTTAAGATGTTTGGGTGTTAGAAGCGGCCTTTTTCGGGTCGCGCTACAATGACTGTCGACGCGGCATACGCTGCCGGCAACCATCGACCAATTCCGGCCGTTCACGGCCCAATTCTTAATTCTCCATTCCAGACGGGCAGCTATTTTGCAAGTTGTCCGGATGACCGGCGAGGAATCAGCGTTGGCGCTACGAGGATTGTCGCCGAACTGCCTGCCGCTGGTGGCGTATCCAGTAGCTCAAGCGCCGCTGCCGCAATCTGGTCAAACGGGACCCGCATCGTCGTGAGCGGCGTCGGCAGATGGCTGACGATCGGGATATCATTGTAGCCAACGAGCGAGATGTCGCCGGGGACCGTAATCCCCATATTGGTGAGTTTCGAGAGTGCGCCGATGGCGGTATTGTCGTTCACTGCAAATATGGCAGTGGGGCGCTGGTCCAGAGCCATGATTGCTTCAGCCGCTTCTGCCCCAGCCTCGATGCTGAAGCTGGATTCCACGATGAGCGATGGATCGAGGGTGATTGATGCTTCTTCCAGCGCCTGTTTGTAGCCCGCCAATCGCTCGCGGCTGCTTGAAGCAAAGGAGGGACCGGCGATGATGGCGATCCGCTGATGTCCAAGATCGATGAGATGCCGGGTCGCGAGATAGCCCCCAAGTCGATCATCGCCGATCGCTGACGGGCTGTGGCCATCCGTGCGCAGCGCCAGGACACGAGGAACACCGCGCTTTTCGAGCTTGTCGGGCAGATCGTCACCGGTGCGCGCTGTGGCCAGGATCAGGCCATCGACCCCACGCTGGATCAGCGTCTCGGCGGCACGCTCATCAGCATCGATATTGTCGTCGGTCGTCGCGACGAGCGCGATCCGCCCGCTCTTTGCGCAGGCCTTGGCGATCGCTTCGTACAGCATCGCCATGACCGTGTCGGTCAGGCGCGGGACGATCACGCCGATCGCCATCGTTTTGCCCCGCCGCAGGCTCGAAGCGGAAATGTCACGGATATGCTCCGGCGCTGGGACTCCTTCACCCGCTTCCTCGTCGATGGCAGGGTATGCCTCACGAACAACGCAGCGGAACGGGCGCTACGCTGTGTGCCACTCGGGCGGAAAGCATGGCTATTTTGCGGCTCCGATCGCGGCGGTCAGCGCGCCGCCATCATGTTTTCACTCATTCGAAGCTGTCGCCTCAACGACCTCGATTTCCAGGCTTGGCTCGCCGACGTCCTTGCCCGCATCGCCGGTCATCCGGCTAATCGGCTTGGCGATCTGCTCCCATGGAATTGGAAACCAACAGCGTTGAAGCTGGAGCCGTGACCTCATAGCATCACGGCATGGAATTTGACCCGCAACCCGAACTGATTGAATCCTCTCTCTGCCGGTCCATCGAACAGGCGGGCGTACGGCTGACCATCAACATCGTGCGGCTCGCCACCGAACGTGCTTGGTCCCTCGAGGTCGTCAACGAGCACGGCACCTCGACGGTCTGGGACAATCTATTCCCCACCGACCGCGATGCCGATGCTGCATTCCGCGATGTGCTCGCTCAAGAAGGCGTCGAGGCCTTCCTCGGCAAGTAAGATGCCAAAACCCCCAGCAAACCGTCAGTAGCCGCGGTCCTCACCGGATGCGTACATTCACTGCGCCTGCTGGGCCGCTGAATGCGGATGTTCACGATCCCCAATCAGTCCTCGGTGGCGATGGCCTACAAGGAGTTCGACGATGACGGACGGATGCGAGCGTCCAGTTATTACAAGCGTATAGTCGACGTGATGGAGGAATTGGTGCGCTTCACGGTGCTGATGCGGCCGCATGCGGCGCAACTCGTTGACCGACACTCTGAACGCAAGGAGGAGGCGTTCCGATCGATGCTGCTACGGACCATTCAGCTATGGCGATAGCGACCCAGTCCTGATTCCGCGGTTGCCCCATCTTTACCGCTTTAGTCGTCAGTTTTCGTGATGCAGGTCCGGACGTTCCGCTTTTCGGGCCTGAGCGATCGACGCTGGCCGCCTGCGCAATTTCAGCTGGCTGTAAGATGATTGCGAGGTGCGCCTTCTGAGGATCACATTTGCAAAAGGCGGCGGCCTCTCATTTTTCCAATGTTCCAAAAGCCCCGTCATGGTAAAATGTTAAGTGGAGGTGAGATGAATGCTCGGCGCAGCGAACGGGAGAAGGACTTAGCAATCCATTTTTTCGTACTCTCACAAAGACGAAGCGCGACAGTTGCTCAAAATCGCTCGCCGCCCATGGTATTTCCGATTTCACATCCTATATCGAACATACTGCACTCCTAACGCCTTGGGCTTGAGTACAGCAGAGAGATAGTTCGTGCTCCCGCTCATGCTTGGAGACGAATTATGTCTGTACTAGTAGATGCAGTAACGGCCGTGGAAAAGCCGGTTGCTTCGTCCGATTTTTCGTTAGCACCTTTTTCTGAGGCGGCCCGCCGTGAAGCCGCGCATCACAGTTGTGAAGACAGCTGGGATGATGGATGTGACTCAGATGAAAAGCTTAATGTTACGTCCCCAGCAACCTCGGGGATCGACGTCGAGACGCCCGGTTCGGAAATCCATCGTAAAAGAAGGGTCCTGGCCAACGATTTTGCCAATGGACACATAAGCGGCACATCGCAAGCTCTACGCGCGTCGCGCGCGGCATTATCGTCATCGTCAGTAGAAGGCGACGCTGGTGGTCCGGCGCACCTGCTTTCAGGCAGCAATGCAGAAAGCACGAGTATTCTTGTAGAGCTCGATGAAGGCGATGCTGCGAAGATGCATCTTTATGGCATCACCCGGATGATAGGGGCGCAGTTTCAATATAGGGAGTATCGATACTCTCGCCTCATTGATGCGATCGCTCAAGCGAGACGGGATCATCCGCCCTCCTGATTCTGCTTCCGTTCATAAGCTTATTGGGCACGATCTTTTGGAAGGATATGCCATGGAACCCTCATCCACATTCTGTCGCGCGCAGGAGGCCATCCAGCGCGACCGCGCTGATAAGGCGTCGTTAGAAAATGAGCGAGCGATTGCCCGCCGGGCGGCTAACGCATGGGGTACTGAGGCGGCCTTTGCAGAGCGGCGCGAAGCTCGCCGCGAGAAGATACGCGCTATGGCCGAGACGGCGCGCTCTCAGAGCGAACAGGAAATCAGTGAGGAGGAAAGGCTGCTGAGCGACAACCCGGACCGGGGCTTCGCAAACTTCTGAACTTGGGAAATATTGAAGCGGTCCACTATTTCGCGCTTGAGGCGAATCTTATCCGGCGCTGTGCCGTGATGACATGCCGCTCCGGAATGCTTTTGTTTGCTAGGCTGGGTATGAAGGGAGTGAGATGATCGATTCGGGAAGTCCGGGCCTTCCGCACGAATTTGCGGACCGAATAACGAGGCCTTTTACCCGCTTCCTCAGGATCGAGGCTGCTGCAGGGGCCTCGTTGTTAGTCGCAACGATCGTCGCACTGATCTTGGCAAATACGACTTGGTCCGAGCAATTTCTGGCGTTTTGGGAAATGCCGATCGGCATGCAACTGGGCGCACTGGATTTTACCCGGTCAACGGGACACTGGATCAACGATGCGCTAATGACCTTCTTCTTCTTCCTAGTGTCCCTAGAAATGAAGCGAGAGTTCGCCCTGGGCGAACTGCGAGATTTGAGAACTGCTGCGCTCCCTCTTTCGGCGGCGCTGGGCGGTATGATCGTGCCTGCTTTGATCTACGTTACGATTCTCGCAGGAGATGTCGGGACCCAAGGCTGGGGCACGGTAATGGCTACCGATACGGCATTCGTGATCGGTGGTCTTGCGCTCTTTGGTTCGCGCCTTCCCGAAAGCCTCCGGCTGTTCCTCATAGCCCTCGCGATATTCGATGACATCGGCGCGATCCTCGTTGTTGCGATCAGTTACGGAAACGCCTTGAATTTCGTCGCGGTGAGCTTTGCGCTCATCGCCATGTGCCTAATCGCCATCGCCGCTCGTCTCGGTGTTAGGAGCATCCCGATATATTTCCTCTTCGGCGGCGCGGTTTGGCTATGCCTCGATCTCTCCGGCATCCATGCTACTATAGCAGGCGTTATTCTCGGGCTTATGACTCCGACGCGCATCTGGGTAGGGGGGCCGCGCTTGCGCGCCATTCTGGGGAACATCCTAAATCCACGCGATCACGAGTGGAGTGGCGATACATCGGATCGCCGCGAGCTCGTGGAAGCGGGCAGAGCTATCAGCGAGTCCCTGTCGCCTTTGGAACGGTTGGAAATGATGCTGCACCCTTGGGTCGGGTTTGTAATCATGCCGTTGTTCGCCTTGGCTAATGCGGGGGTCGCGTTTTCAGCGTCCGATTTTCAGACTGTCTCTATTGCTATTTTTTTCGCGCTGGTTTTCGGCAAGCCGATTGGCGTTCTGCTCTTCAGCTGGTTGGCCGTGCGATTGGGCCTAGCAACACTCGGGGCAGGTCTCAACTGGCCCACGCTCATCGCCGGTGCCTTCCTAACCGGGATCGGCTTCACCATGTCCTTCTTTATCGCGAATCTAGCTTATCCTTCGACGGTGCTGGCGGCGGCAAAGCTAGGAATTCTTCTTGCGTCACTCACGTCGGCCATCATGGGCCTGGTCGCAATCCACTGGGTCACGAGGCATAATCGAGGAAAGGTTTAGTGACGATCACCTGTCCATCCAGCAGCGCATCAAGCATCATTCGCGGAATGGTACCCGTCTTATTGTCGCCTGAGCGGCTGGCCGGTCCTGCAATCCATTAACTGATCGATGCGCTCAGCGATCTCGTGCCATGCCCGTGCGGACGCATCGTCGCCAGCCGCTTCCGCCTCTGCGATCTGAGCAACCGCATAATCCGGCGCCTCCGCACCGCGCCGTTTAATGACCTTTTGTGCTGAGGCCCATAACGTCCTGTCGGTCAGTTGCATAGATTGTCCCCGGATATATTCTGGGATCATATCACGGCCATGACCGATCCGGCAGCGGCGCGCGCCCCCTTGTTGCCGTTCGGACGCTATACCCCGATGCCCAGTTGCGGTCCGTCCGGTATTCCAGCAGGTCGCGACCCGATACCGCCATTCAGCCTAGCACGGAGAATCGCAGTTGATGGCAAAAGCAGTCCCGGCAAGTCGGTTACCCCGGTGATTGTCGCGCCATCTCGATCAGGGCCCTGAAAGCAGCTGAAGCATTTCGCCGGTTAGGATAATAGAGGCACAAGGGTGCGAGCGGCGGCGTCCAGTCTTCCAAGACACGGACCAGGCGTCCCGCCTGGATGTCGTCCCGGACGTCGGCTTCCATGAAATAACCGATGCCGACATGATCGAGCACGGCGATGCGCGACAGGCTCGCCTCGTCCAGGGTTATGGGGCCGGAAACATCGATTAAAACAGGCTGGCCGTTCTTCTCGAAGTGCCAGCGATGCAGCGCGCCGTTTGGCAACCGGATGCGCAAGCAGGAGTGGTGAAGCAGGTCCGGGGGTGTGCGTGGTTTGTCGTTGGCCTTGAAATATGCAGGCGACGCCACGACGGCAAAACTGCGCGGAGGTCCGACTGGAATGGCGATCATGTCGGTCGGCACCAGGTTTGCGGTTCGTAATCCGAGGTCAAACCCCTCAGCGACGATGTCGACAATCCGGCCCTCGGTGACGAGATCGATGTGAACCTTGGGATAACGTCGCAGGAACTTCAGCAAAAGTGGGCCGAGTATCTCCCGTGCGCCTGTGGCGAAAGCATTGATCCGCAGAGTTCCGGAGGGTGTTTCCTGCTGTGATCGAGCGGCTCCCATCGCTTCGTGGAGGGTGCTCACAGCGGGCCCAACCTGCTCGACGAAATTTCGTCCAGCATCGGTGAGGGACACGCTGCGAGTCGTGCGATTGAACAGTCGGACGCCAAGCTGCCCTTCCAACTTGCCGACGGCATTGCTTAGCGCGGTGGTGGAAAGCCCCAGTTCCAGCGCTGCCGCGCGGAACGATGCCCGCCGCGCTATCGCGAGCACAGCGTCAAATTCGATCAAACCGTGCTTCGACATTGTCCTGCCTTTCGCAACGCCACATGCCGGTTTAGCCCGATTATCACAATCATTGTGCGGCGCTAAATTCTCCTCGTCACCGCAAGGAGCGTAGCAATGCCGATCAAACTACCCAAACCCATCGCCGACTATGTCGCGGCCAACGCACGGCTCGATGCAGACGCCATGCTCAAGCCGTTTGCTGCTGACGCGGCTTTCCTGGATAATGGGAAGCGCTTTGAGGGCCACGACCAGATCCGGACCCTGTTCGAGGAAAAGGTCATCGCCGTGAAAGCCATCTTCACGCCGGATGCTATCCGCCGCGAAGACGGTCTGGTCGTCGTCGAAGGCCCCGCCCATGGCGACTTTCCCGGTAGTCCCATCCGCTTCACCTACTGCTTCGCGATCGAAGCCGATGCGATCGAGGCAGTGGAGGTCACGGCATGACGATCAAGGCTGATCGGACCGAGTTCGCAGGAAAGCGCGTACTCGTCAGCGGCGGCACCAAAGGTGCGGGCCGCGCCACGGTAGACCGGTTTCTGGCCGGAGGCGCGCACGTTATCACCGCCGCGCGCGGAACGCCGGAGCCCATCGACGGAGTGGAGTTCGTCCAGGCCGACCTCGCGACCCCGGAAGGCAGCAAGGCGCTGGCGGATGCTGCTCTCGAACGCTTGGGCGGCATTGACATTCTCGCGCATGTCATCGGCGGTTCGTCCACGCCGGGCGGCGGCTTCGTTGCCTTGACCGATGAACACTGGCTTGCGGAATTGAGCCTCAACCTTCTGGCGACCGTCCGCCTCGATCGCCTGCTGGTGCCCAAGATGATCGAACAGGGCGCCGGCGCCGTGGTGCATGTCACGTCCATCCAGTCCGTGCTGCCATTGCCGGAATCGACGACAGCTTATGCCGCCGCCAAGGCCGCGCTCAGGACCTACAGCAAATCGCTCTCCAAGGAGCTTGGTCCCAAGGGTGTGCGGGTCAACGTGGTCTCCCCTGGCTGGATCATGACTGAGTCGACGGGCCGCTTCTTGGAGCGCCTGCAGGACACGAATGGCGGCACAATCGAGGATGCGAGGCAGTCAGTCCTTGAGGCTCTCGGCGGCATTCCAATCGGCCGCGGGGCGGAGCCTTCCGAAGTCGCCGACCTTATCGCCTATTTGGCTTCGGATCGCGCAGGGGCGATCCACGGCGCTGAATTTGTCATAGATGGCGGTACGGTCAGCACCGTGTGAGCTTGGGTCGGCATCCTCATAATGGCGGTCATAGGGCGCCGATTTCTGCCGTCGCGAGTATGCTACCCGGAGGAGTGAGGCTGTGGCCTCTTGGATGGAATGGGCGCCTCATGCTAAGGGAGAACGTGAGCGTGCCCTCTCCCCGCCTATCCGGCGGCAGGCGACCCTTTGCAGCCGTTCACGTGGCAATTTTTGCTTCCCAGGAGCAGACGGTCAGGTTTTCCGTTCCAGCCGCGCGCTCGGAGCCAATCTCCGGAAGTCAGCATCCATTTAGCAGTTGGTCTCAAGCTGCCCTCAAGCCTGTCGATTAAAGCATCGGAAATTAGCGATGACTTATTGACTGATTTGATTGCATCGGATAATTACGATGCATGGACACCAGCGATGCACTCTCGATACTCTCCGCTCTCGGCCATCCGACGCGGCTCGATGCGTTCCGCCTGTTGATCCGACATGAGCCTTATGGCCTGTCGACTGGCGAATTGGTTGAGGCATCAGGGCTGACCCAGAGCACGTTTTCGACGCATCTGGCCGTGATGGTGAAGGCCGGCCTGGTGCTTTCCGAGAAGCGTGGCCGCCAACAGATCCAGCGCGCCAACCTCGACGTGCTGCGCGGACTGATGATCTATCTGGCCAAGGATTGCTGCCAGGGGCGCGCCGAACTGTGCGAGCCGCTGCTGGCCGAACTGACCTGCTGCTGAAGAGGCGATAATGACTGATATCGTGATCTACCATAACCCGCTTTGCGGGACCTCTCGTAATGCCCTGGCTATGATCCGCAATGCGGGCATCGAGCCCCACATTGTCGAATATCTGAAGACGCCGCCAAGCCGTGCGCTGCTGGTTGAGCTCATCGAGCGGGCCAGCATTACTCCGCGCGCTCTCCTGCGCGAGAAGGGAACGCCTTATGCCGAACTAGGCCTCGGCGACGAGACCTTGACGGACGAGGCATTGGTCGACGCGATGATGGAGCATCCGATCCTCATCAATCGGCCGCTGGTCGTGTCGCCGCTGGGCGTGAAGCTCTGCCGCCCGTCCGAAGAAGTGTTGGATTTGCTGCCGACCGAGCAGCGCAGCACGTTCGTCAAGGAAGACGGCGAAGTCGTGGAAGCGACCCGGCGATGACCCTTTCGGTTCGCAGCGCAACGATAGACGATGCGAGGGCCATCGCCGCCATCTATGCGCATCATGTCCTGAATGGCACGGCGACCTACGAGGTGGTGCCACCGACCGAGGCCGAGACCGTAGAGAAGATACGAATGGTGACCGGGCGAGGCTGGCCGTTCCTTGTTGCCTGTGATGGATCAGCGGTGGTGGCCTACGCTTACGCCACGCAGTTCCGCGATCGACCAGCTTATGCCTATGCCTGCGAGAACAGCATCTACGTGGCGCACGACCGGCGCGGCGGCGGCATCGGCAAGCTGTTGCTCAAGGCCTTGCTGGAGGCCGCTGAAGCCTATGGCTTTCGGCAGATGGTCGCCGTTATTGGCGGCGGCGAACCGGCCTCGGTCGCGCTCCACGGATCCTGCGGTTTCGAGCATGTCGGCCGCCTGACTGGCATGGGCTGGAAGGCCGGACGCTGGCTCGACACGGTCTACATGCAGATCGCCCTGGGCGGCGGTACAGCGACCGGGCCTGTCGCTTCCGGGGAGGACTGACGACCATGTCGCTGTTCGAGCGTTATCTCTCGCTGTGGGTGGCCCTGTGCATCGTGATCGGGATCGGGCTGGGACATTTGCTCCCGGGCGCCTTTGAGGCGATTGCAGCGCTGGAGATCGCCAACGTCAACCTCATGTTGGCGGCTTTGATCTGGCTGATGATCATCCCGATGCTGCTGCGCGTCGATTTCAGCGCGCTTCATAGCCTTCGGCAGCACTGGCGCGGTATCAGCGTTACACTTGTTGTAAACTGGGCGATCAAGCCCTTCTCGATGGCGCTGCTCGGCACGTTCTTTCTCGGCTACCTGTTCGCGCCAATGCTGCCTAAAGACGCATCGTCGTCCTACATTGCTGGGCTGATCCTGTTGGCTGCAGCGCCTTGCACAGCGATGGTCTTCGTCTGGTCCAACCTCGTTGATGGTGAACCGAACTACACCCTGAGCCAGGTGGCATTGAACGACCTGATCATGGTCTTTGCCTTCGCACCGCTGGTGGGTCTTCTACTGGGCGTGGCATCGATCACCGTGCCGTGGAACACGTTGGTGCTGTCGGTGGGGCTCTACATCGTCGTCCCGGTGGTCATCTCTCAACTGCTCCGCCGCGCGCTCCTTTGCGGCGGTGAAAGGCGGCTCCAGCATTTCCTGTCCGCCATTGGCCCGATCAGCCTTTCCAGCCTACTCTTGACGCTTGTGCTGCTGTTTGGCTTCCAGGGCGAACAGATCATCCGGCAACCGCTGATGATCGCGCTGATTGCTGTGCCGATCCTGTTTCAGGTCTATCTCAATGCCGGCATCGCCTATTGGCTCAGTCGCCGTTTCGGCGTGGCATGGTGCGTTGCCGGCCCTTCGGCGCTGATCGGTGCCTCCAACTTCTTCGAACTGGCTGTGGCCGCTGCCATCAGCCTCTTTGGCCTCAATTCCGGCGCCGCGCTGGCAACGGTCGTGGGCGTGCTGGTCGAAGTGCCGGTGATGCTGTCGATCGTCGCCTTGGTGAAGCGGACACGCCCTTGGTACGAGAAAGGTATTTCCGCATGAGACTGCGCGAACTCGCCGACCCCGATCATCTTCCTGCTTTGGACAAGGCTTTCGCGCTGGCTCGTCCCGCCGCTGGCCTCGGCCCGGACCAACCGGCTCCGCGTATCCTGCTGCTCTACGGCTCGCTGCGGGAACGCTCTTTCTCGCGCCTCGCCGTGGAAGAGGCCGCCCGCCTGCTGCAGTTCTTCGGCGCCGAGACACGAATCTTCGATCCCAGCGACCTGCCGCTGCCCGATCAGGTAGCCGGAGACGATCATCCTTCCGTTCATGAACTGCGCGAGCACGCGCTATGGTCGGAGGGGATGGTCTGGTGCAGCCCGGAGCGGCATGGCCAGATCAGCGGCATCATGAAGACGCAGATCGACCATCTGCCGCTCCAGATGCGCGGGATGCGGCCGACGCAGGGGCGAACGCTTGCGGTCATGCAGGTGTCCGGCGGCTCGCAATCTTTCAATGCCGTCAACTCGCTTCGCCTGCTGGGCCGCTGGATGCGGATGTTCACGATCCCCAATCAGTCCTCAGTCGCGATGGCTTACAAGGAGTTTGACGAAGCCGGACGGATGCGAGCGTCCAGTTATTACGAGCGCATCGTCGACGTGATGGAGGAACTGGTGCGCTTCACGGTGCTGATGCGGCCGCATGCGGCGCAGCTCGTTGACCGATACTCTGAACGGAAGGAGGCTGGTGCGCCTATCGAAGCCACTGCGGACCTTTCTGCTATAGCGATAGCAGGCCAGTCCTGATTCGACCCTTTCCCGACACTCACCCTCTAATTCTCGTCGATCAGTTGCGGACTGTCCGCTGCACAGCTGCAACAGGACTATACTCAATTCAGTTGGATCAGTTTTGTTCGGGCAACCCGCCGCACCGCATCCGTCAGCGTCTTAAGCGCTGACGCCTGAAGCCGCGCCACGGTCCAGTAGAGCATGACTCGGATCGGCGTGCCGGGGTTGAGTTCGGCAAGCTGCCCTCGGTCTATTGGGGCGCGCGCGAGCATCACCGGCTGCATTCCCCAGGCCATGCCTTCCAGCGCGAAGTGGAGAAATCCCAGCGTCGATGGCACCCAATGGGTCGGCGGCTCAAGATCGATCCCATGGCTCTCGCGTGCCCACCGGGCCTGCAATCCGTCCCTGCGGTCGAAGCGCAGGCAGGGGGCCTGGTTCAGGGCCTGATCGGTCACGCCGTCCGGAAAATGGCGGGCAATGAAGGCCGGACTGGCGCAGGCCAGATAGTCGATCGCGCCCAGTTCGATGGTCCGGCATCCCTGCACCGCGCTCGGGTCCGCCGAAACCGCTGCCACCACTTCGCCCGATCGCAGGCGGTCGGCGGTATGCGCTTCATCCTCCAGGATGAACTCCAGCATGCAGCCGCTGTTGCGGGCGAAATCGGCTGCGGCTTCGGGAAACCAGCTTGCCATGCTGTCGGAATTGACCGCGACCTTGAGCGTGACGGGCGTTTCGGAGCCATGGAGCGACGGCGCGAGATCGGCCTCCAGCAACTGGACCTGGTCGACATGGGCGCATAGCTGCCGGCCAAGGTTGGTGGCCGTGCAGGGCTGTCCCCGGACGATCAGGATCGTGCCGAGCCGCTCCTCCAGCGCCTTCACTCGCTGCGATATGGCCGAGGGGGTGACGCCCAGCCGTTCGGCCGCGCGTTCAAAGCTGCCTTCCCGCACAATGGCGGCCACGGCGGCAAGGGCAGGATAATCGAGCATGATGAAGAATTACTTCATCAGGATTAGTAGAACAAGTTTTCCTAAAGTGGGGTGCCACGCCATAGGCTGCTGGATGACAAACACGCTTCCCACCTTCCTCACCGGTTTCGCCATGTCGGCCGCGCTCATCATGGCCATTGGCGCGCAAAATCTTTTCGTCTTGCGCCAAGGCCTGAAGCGCGAGCACGTCGGGCCGATCGTGCTGTTCTGCGGCTGCGCGGACGCCATCCTCATCGCGGCCGGCGTCGGCGGTGTCGGCGCGCTTCTGGGCGCGATGCCGCAACTGACGCTCCTCCTGTCAATCGGCGGCGCCCTGTTCCTGGGCTGGTATGGCCTCAAGGCGTTCCAGCGCATGATGGCGCCCGAGGCGATGACCGTGACGACGCAGGGCGGGATCACGTTGGGCAAGGCGATCGGCGCTACCGCCGCCTTCACCTTCCTCAATCCGCACGTCTATCTCGACACGGTTCTGCTGATGGGGGCGGCGGGGTCGGCCCCGCCGGCGGCGCTGCGCCCGATATTCGTCCTGGGGGCCGCTAGTGCCAGCGTTGGCTGGTTTGCAGCCCTTGGGTATGGCGCTCGTCTGCTGACGCCCCTGTTTGCGCGTCCTGCGGCATGGCGCGTGCTCGATGCGGTCGTCGGCATCGTCATGCTGACCTTGGCAGCATCGCTCGTCGCAAGGGCGTTCCAATGAGGCACACAGCGCTTGCGTCGGCCATGGCGAAACATCTCGACAGGGCGTTTTATTGTCTATGGTCACAAATCATGGAGGTTTCGAAGGTGCTGGTTCGGTACCACTATCATGCACCGTGGGAACAGAAGGGCGGCTCACCACTCGTATGAGAATGGAGAAGCCGACCCTAGTCGGTCATTCGGGAAGAAATTTTGGAAGCCCAGTTCCGGACCGTCAGCTATTGAAGTTTCCGTTTGATCATGTCCAAAAAAATAGCGGATTGTGGATAAATAAGTCGTGATGAATCGCAAATTTGGCAGCCACTCCGCTGGCTGCTGCAGCAACCACAGATGCTTCACGATATCATTTTTGTCTCTAAACGCGACTAGTCGACAGTTCGTTGAGCGATCTGTTCCGGCCCGTTGCCGCTGCCAGGAGCGCGCCTGACGTTCGCAATTGGAAATTGGAGCATGATCGTAAGGCCGCGCGTGGGCGACTTTGCTCCGACCCTCCCATGATGCGCATGCACAATCGCCCGCACCATGCTGAGACCGAGGCCGTGACCGCCCTTTGAACGACTGGGGTCCAGCCGGACCAGCCGTTCGAATATCTTCTCCTGATCCTTTTCCGGAACCCCATGCCCATCGTCTGCTACAGTGAGGATCACGCGCCCTTCAAAGCGATGAAGTGAGAGTGTCGCGCTCGCGCCTTTGCCTGCATGGGCTAGGATGTTTTCCAGCAGATTGGCGACTGCGCGCTTGAGCAATTGCGCATCGCCCAGCACCTCTACTGCCTGCAGGTCCACCGTCAGATCGCGACCATCATCGTCGAAGGCCGGCCGATAGGCATCGACGACATCGGTCACCACCTCGTCCAATCGTAATCCGACAAAGCGTTTCCGGGCTGCAAAGCCGCGCACTTCGGAAACCCCCAACAGGCCAGCGAACAGGTCAAGCAGCGCGTCGATGTCGACCATGGCGCGTTCCGCCGATCGGCTGGTGGCCGGCTCGTTCGTCGCTGTAGCGAGCCGCTCCATATCCTGGCGGATGCGGCCGAGCGGGGTGCGCATGTCATGCGCAAGATCACTTGATACCTGCCGCAGGGACCCCATCAGTTCCTCGATCCGGCCGAGCATCTGGTTGAGGATGGTCGATATCCGGTCGAACTCGCTGCCCGATCCATCGACCGGCACCCGGCGGGCATAGTCGCCTTCGATGATCCCCTGCGCCGTGCCGCTGATCAGCACCAGCCGGCGGCGGACCAGCCGGCCAAAGGCGATGGTGCTGAACGTGCCGGTCAGCAGGATCACGCCCAGGCCGATCATCACCACGAACAGGATACGATCATCGGATCGGTGCAGTGCCGAGCGATCGGCTGCAATGACGAGCTGGCCGCCATCGGGCAAGCGCCGGCTGAGCGCCTGTGCCTCTCCGATCGAGCCATCGGGATGGCGGATGGGCAGAAACTCGCTCCAGCCGTCAGCCGGCATCTTGGGGATGAGATGTCCGGCAATCCGGCGCCCTTCGGCATCGGCCAGCGCGTAGAGCATCATTCGCCCGTCGCCGCCGGTCTCGGCCAGATAACCGGTGCCACCGGTGGTGGCGCCGTCACGGGCACGCACGACCTGCGCGAGCTGGGCTGCGCCGTTCGACGCATGGAAATCCAGCAGGGCATCCATCTCGCGCTCGATGCGATGGTCCATCTGCGCCTCGATCTCGTGATGCGAGATCAGGATAGCGGCCACGCCCAGAATCAGGATGACCAGGCCCGATACCGTCGCCGACAGGATCGACAGCCCTCTTATAGTGCGCGGGAGAAGGGTCATTGCGCGCTGCTCAACACCATATAGCCCGATCCCCGGACCGTGCGGATCGCATCCTCGCGCCCGCCCTCGTTCAGCTTGGTGCGCAGTCGGCTCATATGGGTTTCGACGATATTGGTCTTGGGATCGAAGCCGAAATTCCACACTCGATCGAGCAACATCGTCCGCGTCACCGGCCGGTCCGGGTTGCGCAGCAGGAATTCGAGCAGGCTGAACTCACGCGGCTGCAGTTCGACCGGGCGGTCGCCGCGCCGCACCGTGCGCCTGAGCAGGTCCATTTCGATGTCGGCGACGCGCAGCAGCGCCTGGAAATCGCCGCGATCACCCGGCGGTGGACGGCGCGCCAGCGCGCCCAGTCGAGCCGTCAGTTCGGCAAAGGCAAAAGGCTTGATCAGATAATCGTCGGCGCCGCCTTCCAGCCCCGCCACCCGGTCCTCGATCCCGGCCATGGCCGACAGGATGATCGCCGGTGCCTGGCATCCGGCTTCGCGCGCCAGCCGCAACATGGTGAGGCCATCGAGCCCCGGCACCATCCGATCGAGGATCAGGATGTCAAAGGCCTCGCTCAGGGTCCGCGCCAGGGTAGCCTTGCCGTCGCTCTCCGCGACGACGCAATGCCCCAGTTCCTTCAGCCCGCGGGCCAGATAGTCCCGCGTGTCCCGATCATCTTCCAGCAGCAATATTCGCATCGCGTCCAACTAGTCTTGCCCTCCCTCCATGGCGCACCGCTCGCCCCGATGATCATTGGGGTTTCTATACCATTTCCCAATGTTGCCCGATTTGATGGACCTGCGAACGCCTATCAGTAAACAGGCGCCGTCTGCGAGTCATTATTATTAGCGCTCGCAACAGCCGATCATGAAGGACGGGACGCCATGAAGCGCAGGAGGCAAGGGTCATGAAGTTCACGCGCTTGCTGGCCCGTCGCACGGCGCCCGAACGGCAGGTCATCGCGGCGCTGCGCGGCCGACTGCCAGCCCGGCTCGCAGCCTTGCCCGAAGCAGGATCGGACTTCGTCGCGCTGGTCGATCTTGCCGCCCAGCAGGGCGTACACTGCTTCGCCCTGCAATCGCCGTTCGTCAGCGATGGCGAGGTCGAGTTGCTCGCTTTGTTGGGCAGTGCGCAACGCCGTGCCCTTGTCGGCATAAGGGATGACAGAAAGGACGCGCCAGAACGGCTGCTCCGCTGCGGCCTGCTGCTGCGCGATGCCGGGATATGGTTGCCCGTGGCGCAGGCCGGCACCGACAAGGCATCGTCCGCTCTCTCCATGTCGCGCCCGGAGCAGGCCGGGCTGGCGCGCGCCCGAGCACTGTCCCTTGCCCGTTCACGGCAGGTGGCCAGCACCGGCGACTTCATCGGCATCGGCATCTCGCGCCAATATGTCAGCCGCCTCTGCAAGGAGGGGCATCTCCAGCGCGTCCGCCATGGCTGGTATCGCGCGGCGCCCATCGCCGCCGAAATGCGCCTCCATCACCATTCCTGACCCATGGGACCGGCACCAGCCGGCCCATTCACAACAGCAGAAAAAGGGGATTATCCGTGAACCTGAATGACACGCGCGATCGCGCATCCACCAGCTTTTTGGCGCTGAGCTGCGTCGGCCTGTTTGCCACGGCCGCGCCGGCCATCGCCCAGTCGAACGACCAGCAAAATGGCGCCGAGGGCCAGAAGCTGGGCGGTGTCGTCGTCACCGACACGGCGATCGACGAGGAAGGCTACAAGGTCGACAAGGCGGACTCGCCGAAATTCACGGCGCCGCTGGTCAACACCCCGCGGTCTGTGACGGTCATCCCGTCGCAGCTCATTCACGACACCGCGTCGGCCTCCCTGACCGAAGCGCTGCGCACGGTTCCAGGCATTACGCTGGGCGCAGGCGAAGGTGGCAATCCGCTGGGCGACCGCCCCTTCATCCGCGGCTTCGATAGCCAGGCCAGCACCTATCTCGACGGTGTGCGCGACATCGGCGCGCAAAGCCGCGAAGTGTTCGCGGTCGAACAGATCGAGGTGGTCAAGGGTTCGGACAGCTCAATGGGCGGTCGCGGCAGCGCTGGCGGATCGATCAACCTGGTGTCGAAGGCACCCAAGGCCGACCGCTTCATTGCCGCCAGCGGTAGCCTGGGCAATGCCGAGTATAAGCGCGCGACGATCGACATCAACCAGCCGATCAACGAATTTGTCGGCGTGCGCCTGAATGCGATGTGGCATGACCAGGACGTTGCCGGTCGCGACGCGATCTGGTCGAAGCGCTGGGGCGTTGCGCCCTCGCTCAAGCTGGGCCTCGACGGCCCGACCAGCCTGACCATCGGCTATTATCATCTTCACACCGAAGAGCTGCCGGATTCGGGTATTCCCTATCTCTACACCATCGGCAATGCCCCGGCCGGCGTGACGGAGACCGGCCCGGCACAGGATTTCACCACGATCGGTGGCAAGGAAATCAGCGTCCCGCGCGGCGCTTATTATGGCCTCAAGGATCGTGATTTCCGCGACACCAATGTCGACAATTTCACCATCCGCGCCGAACATGATTTCGGCGGCGTGACGCTGCGCAACACCACCCGCTACGGTCGCAGCACCCAGGGTTATGTCTGGACCCAGCCCGACGACCAGCAGGGCAATGTCTATGGCACCAACGCCGCCAATGCGGCGACCGCGGGCGGTCTGGTCTGGCGTCGCACCAACACCCGCTATTCCAAGACCGACGGCCTGCTGAACCAGACCGACCTGTCCGGTGAGTTCAGCATCGGCGGGATCAAGAACAGCTTCTCGGCATCGGTGGAGTTCAGTCAGGAAAAGGCGGCGAACGGCACCTATGTGTCCAACGCCGCGACCGGTGCCGCGATCGCCAGCGGTTCGAGTGTCAGCCCGCGCTGCTCGACCGCGATGCTGGCCCGCTATAATTGCACGACCGTCGACAATCCCAATCCCAGCGATCCCTGGATCAGCTATGCCAGCGACAGCTCGACCGTAACGGCCGATATCGTGCGCAGCGCGCCCAAGACCTGGACCCTGTCGAAGACCACGACGCAGGCTGCGTCCTTCTTCGACACCATCACCATCACCGATCAGCTGCTGATCAACCTGGGCGGCCGTTTCGACCGCTACAAGACCAGCGTCAGCCCAGGTCTGGCCGCAACCTCGACCGCCAACCGCTCCTTCTATGAGCGTGAGGATGATCTGTGGAACTATCAGGCCGGCATCATCTTCAAGCCGACCGAGAATAGCAGCCTCTATGCCTCGGCCTCCAGTTCCGCGACGCCGCCCGGCGCCTTCCTCGCCAATGGCAGCGAGGGCAATGCGCTCAACACCACCTCGCAGGCGCTGACCGACGCGCTGAAGGTCGAAAAGACCAAGTCCTACGAGATCGGCGCCAAGGCCAACCTCTTCGGCGACGCCCTGTCGCTGACGCTGGCCGCCTTCCGCACCGAGACCAAGAATGCCCGCGCCACCAACGATGCCGGCACGGTCGCCTATATCGGCGAGCGCAAGATCGAGGGCATCGAACTCGGCTTCAACGGCAATATCACGCCGGAATGGAACGTGTTCGGCGGCTATACCTATATGGACTCGGAGATCGTCGATGGCGGTTCGACGGTCACGACCGTCAACGGCGTGTCGATCGCCGCACCGAGCGTGAATACGGGCAAGCAATTCCCCAACACGCCCAAGCACAGCCTGACCGCCTTCACCAATTACAAGATCACCCCGGCCTTCACCATCGGCGGCGGCGCGATCTACATGGCGAAGGTCTATGGCGGCTATTCCGATACGCGCACCATCAGCAATGGCGCGGTCGTCATCACCAAGGAACTGGCCCGCATGGTGCCCAGCTATTGGCGCTTCGACGGCAATGCATCCTATGCGTTCAGCGATGCGGTGAGCCTGCAGGTCAACGTCAACAACGTCTTCAACAAGCGTTATTATGACAAGGCCTATGCCGCCCATTATGCCAATCAGGCCGCCGGCCGCACGGCGATCGCGACGCTTAATGTCAAATATTGATCCGCTGGCCCACCCGGCTGATTGATGATGGCCCGCCTCGCAAGGGGCGGGCCATTGCATGGAACAGATGATGCAGACCCAGCCCAGACTGATGACCATGACTGATGACCATGACTGACGACGAACGCGTCGCCGCGCTTGCCGGCCCACCCCAAAATGTAGCGCCGCTACTGCTGGAAGCGGCGCAGGCCGGTCATGGCGAAGCGCAGTTGCTGGTTGGGCAATTATGCCTGGACGGCAAGGGGCTGGAACGCGATCCGGTCGCAGCGTTGGGCTGGTTCGGGCTGGCGGCGCAAGGCGGCAATGTCATGGCAATGAACATGGTCGGCCGCTCCTGCGAACATGGATGGGGCACTGGCGTGAACAAGGCCCTGGCAGCCCAATGGTATGGCGCAGCGGCTGACCAAGGGCTGGACTGGGCCCTCTATAATCTCGCGACGCTCCATGCCCTGGGCGAGGGCGTGCCACAGGATCGGGCACGAGCGCTCGCCCTGTTCCGGCAGGCCGCAGCCGTGGGCCACGCCTAGTCGATCAACATGATCGGCAGCTTCTACGAGGATGGCTGGGCCGTCGATCGGGACATGGAACAGGCCGCCGATCATTATCGCCGTGCGGCCGAAGGCGGCGACTTTCGCGGTCAGTTCAACCATGGGCGGATGCTGGCCGCGAATGGGGATGAGCAAGGCGCCCGCTTCTGGCTTGACCGTATGCAGGAAACGGCGACGCCCGCCTTCCTGGCCAAGGCGGAAAACTGGATTCGCAAAAATCTGCAAAACGGGCGCGTAGCCGCCGCAGTGTAAGTCCTGGCTCCTCGCAGTGGCAAGGAGCCAAGCAATCTCAGATTTCGGTGCCCTCTGCCAACGTCAAAGCGTCCTCCACATCCACACCAAGGTATCTAACCGTGCTTTCGATCTTCGTGTGCCCAAGCAAAATCTGGACAGCGCGGAGGTTTCCGGTCGCCTTGTAGATGATCGATGCCTTGGTCCGCCGCAGAGAGTGGGTACCATAATCCTCACTGGGCAAGCCAATTCCGGTGACCCACTCATCGACAAGGCGGGCATATTGCCTTGTGCTTATATGGGTTGAGTGATCGGTGCGGCTGGGTAATGCAAAATCCTCCAGCGATCCACGCCGCAGCTCGAGCCATTTGAGCAGGCTGGCGCGAGCATCGTCCATCAGTTCGAACTGAACCGGCCTGCCGGTCTTTTGCTGAACGACAGTGGCTCGTGTTCGAATTTTTCGATCACAAACGATATCGCTGATCCTGATCTTCACCAAATCGCAGCCTCGAAGTTTACTATCGATGGCGAGGTCAAAGAGGGCCCGGTCCCGGACCCGTCCATGCTGATCGAGAAAGAAGCGGATCGCCCAGATCTGGCGAGGTTTGAGCGCTCGCTTCGCACCAACCTTACGTCCGGCGTTCCACGATATCCGCTCGCGAGCGGCGGGATCAAACTCGGATAATCCCATGACACATCTCCTGCGGCCATGATGGCCGCAGGAAGAACGCTTCAGAGTAGGCCCGACCCACGCCGGACGCTCAGCTCCTAATTTTCGCGGACCGGATGCAGACCTTCCGCTTATTCGCATCTAGAGCTTAGCCGCGGTAACGTACGGCTTCGACAAACAGCTTGAAAGCGGCGGAGGCATGCCGCCGGTTGGGATAATAAAGCTGATAGCCCGGCAGGTCGGGCGTGAACTTGCCCAGAACCTGGATCAGTCGCCCGGCATCAAGATCATCCTGCACCTGATCGGTCGGCAGATAGGCGAGACCGTGACCATCGAGCGCCGCAGCACGGACGAGTTCAATCGTCGTCAGCACCAGCGGTCCGCCGACTCGCACCTTCGCCTCCCGCCCGCCGCGCATCAGACGCCAGGCCAAGGGCGCCCGAGAACCGGGCAAGCCCAGATTGATGGCGCGATGATCGACAAGGCCGGCCGGAGACGCCGGCGCGCTTCGTCCGGCGAAATAGGCGGGCGCGCCGACGATCGCCATTGGCACATCCGCGCTGATGCGAACCGCAATCATGTCCTTGGCGATCTCGCCGCCCAACCGAACACCGGCGTCGAACCGATCGGCCACCACATCCGCGAGCGCATAGTCGATCGTCAGTTCAACCGTGACATCCGGATTTTCAGGGAGGAGCTTGCGCATCGCTGGCAGAAGGATCGTCTTGGCGGCATGCTCCACCGTCGTCACGCGGATCGTGCCCGATGGCCGATCCCGCAAATCCCCCAGCGACGCAATGGCGCCGTCCAGATCATGCAACATTGGCCCCAGCGTGGCGATCAACCGTTCCCCCGCCTCTGTCGGGGCGACGCTGCGCGTGGTGCGGGACAGGAGGCGCATCCCAAGCCGCTCCTCGATCTTGCGCACGATCTGGCTGAGCCCCGATTGCGCCATGCCCAGGCGTGCGGCCGCCTTGGTGAAGCTGCGTTCTTCCGCAACGATCACGAATGCCGCCAGATCAGCGATCTCATCGCGCCTCATTCATCACTCCAGTGATAGGACCAAGCAGTATTGCCTGTCTAATCCACGCAATCGGCAGGGTCTATATCTCCCTTATCGGCAGACGGTCCCCCGTCGCCAGCCCCGAGGAGACCGAGACATGAGCAAGATCAGCTTCGCCAATTCGAACAACCCGTCGATAGCCATGTCGGCCGTCATCAACCTGCCCGAAGGCTTTGATGAATCCCGGCGCTATCCGGCGATCGTCGTTTCGCATCCGGGCGGCGGGGTGAAGGAACAGACGGCCGGCACCTATGCCCGCAAGCTGGCGGAGCAGGGCTTCGTCACGATCGCCTTCGACCGCTCCTATCAGGGCGAAAGCGGTGGCGATATTCGTCAGCTGGAAAATCCCCATATCAGCACCGAGGATGTAAGCGCGGTCATCGATCATCTGACGACGCTGCCCTATGTCGACCGGGACCAGATCGGCGCGATGGGCATCTGTGCCGGCGCCGGCTACACGGCCAATGCCGCGATCCAGGATCGCCGGATCAAGGCGATCGGCACGGTCAGCGCGGTCAATATCGGCTCCATGTTCCGCAATGGCTGGGACAATATGGTGAAATCGATCGACGCGCTGCCCTATGTCGAGGCCGGCTCGAGCGCCCGCACCGCCGACGCCGAGGGCAAGGGCCATGCGACCATGCCGCTGGCACCGATGAACGAGGCGGATGCGCCGAACGAGGAGCTTCGTCAGGCCTGGGAATATTATCATACGCCGCGCGCCGAATATCCCACCGCGCCCGGCTTTGCGACGTTGCGCAGCCTGAACCAGATCATCACCTATGATGCCTATCATATGGCCGACGTCTATCTGACCCAGCCGATCCAGATCGTCGCCGGCAGCATGGCGGGCTCGAAGTGGATGAGCGATGATCTTTATGATCGCGCGGCCAGCACCGACAAAGCGTTCCATGTCGTCGAGGGCGCCAATCATATGGACCTCTATGATCGCGAAGCCTTTGTCGACGAGGCTGTGTCTGTCCTTGCCCCGTTCTTCACGGCCAAGCTGATGGCCGCCGTGACCGAACCCGCCGAGTAATCGCGCAAGCAGGCGCCGGGAGCATTGCGCTCCCGGCACCCCCATCTTTCCCGAGGAAAATGATCATGGAAAGCGTTCAGATCCAGAACCGCGACATGGCCTGGCACATCGCCGCCAACATCCTGTTCCCGCCAAATTTCGATGCCGCAAAGAGCTGGCCGGCAATCATCGCCGTCCACCCGTTCGGCAGTTGCAAGGAGCAGACGTCGGGCAATGTCTATGGCAAGGCACTGGCCGAACAGGGCTTCGTCGTCATCGCCTATGACGCCAGCTTTCAGGGCGCCTCGGGCGGCGAACCGCGCTGGATCGAGGATCCGACCCAGCGGGTCGAGGATATCAGCCATGTGATCGACTATGCCGTGACGCTTTCCTATGTCGATGCCGACCGGATCGGCGTGATCGGCGTCTGTGGCGGGGGCGGCTATGTGCTGAACGCCACCCTCACCGAAAAGCGCATCAAGGCGGTCGTGGCGATCACGCCCGTCAATATCGGCCGCCTTTTCCGCGAGGGGTTCAGCAATTATGATCCTCTGGGCGCGCTCGATGCCATGGCCACGCAGCGGACGAAGGAAGCGCGCGGCGGCGAATTGCAGGTCAATGAATTGCTGCCTGCCAGCCCCGAAGCTGCCAGGGACGCGGGCCTCACCGAGCGCGATGTGTTCGAGGCGACCGATTATTACAAGACCCCGCGCGGGCAGCAGCCGGGCGGCTGGACCCGGATGCTGTTCAGTCATGCGCAGAATACACTGGGCTGGGACGCCTTCGCCTTTGCCGAGATGCTGATGACGCAGCCGATGATGGTGGTGATCGGCCAGAAGGTGGGGGCATTCGGCGCCTATCGCGACGGGATGGAAATCTACGGTCGATCGGTCGCCTCTAAGGATCGGCAGCTCGTCGCGCTGGAGGACTGGTCGCATTATGACCTCTACGACAAGCCGGAGCCGGTCGGTCTGGCGCTCGACAGGCTGGTGCCGTTCTTCAAGACTCATCTGGGCTGAGCCTGAGGGCCATGATCGATAGCGGGGCATCGATCATGGCCCTAGGCCCGGCCCCGACCCTTCTGAGACATTCACGGTCGAATTTCTCGTTCCCGAATCCAGTCAGTCCGCTTCTTCATGCTAGCACGGGAAAAAGGTGCTGCCGGGCAGCGTTCTTCATGGCGTCGGTAAAGGCGTGAAGGGATAATGTATGAAACCCCTGGGCCAAACCCTAACAAGCAAGACCGAGCAATCCCCGGGTGTCGCGGCGTTCCCAGAATGAGCCTGCCCTGACGCTAATGAACAAGGCTTCATCCAGGGAACATCAGCATGCCCATTGTGGCGTTGAGGCGTAAAGATACCAGCCCAACGTTGCTGTGAATCAAAGGTAGCGAGGAAGTGCTGGCAGGCAAAGCTTTCAAAAGGAAGGGCCAAGATAGAGCCTGCTTTCAAACCAACCTCTTGAATGGAAATCGCATTCGATCCATCTGACCGTCGCACAGTCTGCCACATGAGAGAGCGAAGACCCATGACGACCGACACCGTGAGCGCCCCTGAGACGCATGCCTTCGAGGCAGATGTTTCGAAGTTGCTGCACATGATGGTGCACTCGGTCTATTCCGACAAAGACGTGTTCCTGCGCGAGTTGATCTCCAACGCCGCCGACGCGTGCGAGAAGCTGCGCTATGAGGCAATTTCCAATCCCGCCCTGTTCGGCGATGATCCCCAGCCGCGCATTACGCTGGTGCTCGACAAGGAAGCCGGGACAATCGTCGTCGAGGACAACGGTATCGGCATGAGCGCCGCTGATATGGGGGAGACTTTGGGCACGATCGCGCGCTCGGGGACCAAGGCCTTCATGGACAAGCTGACCGCTGACAAGAATGGTGAAGGCCAGCAATTGATCGGCCAGTTCGGTGTCGGCTTCTATTCCGCTTTCATGGTGGCGGGGAATGTTGATGTCGTGTCGCGGCGTGCAGGAACTGATAAGGCCGCCAGTTGGTCGTCGGACGGCCTCGGGTCGTACACGATTGCGCCAGTCGACAAGGCGGAGGCGCCAGCGCGCGGTACGCGGGTGACACTGCATATGCTTGATGATGCCAAGACCTATGCCGAGCGTTACACGGTCGAGCGGATCGTGAAGGCGCAGTCAGGCCATGTCCCCGTGCCTATCTTCATCAAGGAGGTGGGCAGCGAGGAGGAAGAGCGGCAGGTCGCTGATGGGGCGGCACTTTGGACCAAGGCAAAGTCGGATATCAGCGAAGAGGATTATGCCGACTTCTACCGTAGCGTCGCGGGCCAGTTCGATAAGCCCGCGCTTACGCTACATTATCGCGCGGAGGGGCGGCACGAGTATTCTGTGCTAACCTTCATTCCCGAAACCAAGCCATTTGACCTGTTCGATCCCGACCGCAAGGGCCGGATCAAGCTCTATGTCCGCCGCGTCTTCATCACGGACGAGGCGGAAGTCCTGCCTCGCTACCTGCGCTTCGTGCGGGGTCTTGTGGACTCAGCTGACCTGCCGCTCAACATGTCGCGCGAAATGATCCAGGACAGCCCGGTGTTGTCCGCGATTCAAAAGGGGGTGAGCAACCGCATCCTTTCGGAACTGGACAAGATCGCAACCAGCGATGCAGACCGCTATGGTGCGATCTGGGAGAATTTCGGGGCCGTGCTCAAGGAAGGCCTCTATGAGGATTTCGAGCGGCGAGCGCAATTGCTAGGCCTAGCCCGGTTCAAGACCAGCACCTCGAACGGCGAGTGGCGCTCGCTCAAGGACTATGCGGCCTCACTCAAGGACAACCAGACCGCGATCTATTATGCGACCGGGACCGATCTCGACCGCATCGCCCAATCGCCGCAGCTCGAGGGCTTCAAGGCGCGTGGGATCGAGGTTCTTTTGCTCCCTGACCAGGTCGACAGCTTCTGGACGACCGTTGGCGCGGATTATGACGGCAAGCCCTTCAAGTCGGTGACCCAGGGCGCCACCGACCTCAGCCTGATCCCGCTGGCTGAAGGCAGCGCAGCGACGAACGCGCCGAGCGAGGAGGTGAACAGCTTCATCAGCTTTGCTAAGGACGCCCTGGTCGAACATGTGTCCGATGTCCGCGTTTCCGACCGGTTGACGACCAGCGCCGTCTGCATCGTCGCGTCGGAAAGCGCGATGGACCTGCAGCTTGAACGGATGCTGGCCGCAGCCGGGCAGGCGCCCGAGCGGCCGAAGCCGGTATTGGAAGTCAATGCCGGCCATACGCTCATCGCGAAACTCGGCCAGACCGGGGCCAGCGACAAAGAGCGGAGCGACCTCGCCTTCCTGCTCCTCGACAAAGCGCGCATCGCCGAAGGTCAGCCACCCGCCGATCCTCGCGCTTTTGCAGAACGGCTGGAGCGGTTGATGGCGAAATCGCTGAACTGACGCGTCATGCCCCGACAGCGAAGTTTGCACTTGTCCAAGGCCAGGCCCTGAAAAGCTAGGCCGAAGGCGGGAATAAGGGTGCCGATCGTTTGGCTCGTGAATGGGAGCGGTCGGCACTGGTAGTCATCGTAGCGTCAAATGCCAGACCCGGCCGTTAAGACGCCTTCCTGTTACGACCCATCCAAGACGCTCAGCACCGATTTTGCCGTTCTCAGGTGCGGTCCTTCCGCTTTCTCGTTCTGGATGCCCATGCCTGGCCGACTGCTGATCGGAAGCTCCAGGATGGCAACAGGAGCCACGCTGCCGGTCGCCTTTTGGGTCGCCGCTGGACTTGGCGGGATGATAGAAATTCCGCGCGTCGCCGGATGATCGTTTATGCTAACATTAGGATCATCGTCGAATGGGCGTTGTATGCCGAAATTTCACCTTGCAGCCGAGACCATGCTGTCAATCGCAGCCGGTAGCTCATCCAACTGATCCAGGCCAACGTAGCCTTGCACCGGCAGCGGGGCGGTCCCGACATTCAGCCCGAGGATTTCCGCGATCCCATAGATAGTGCGCAGGCTACCGTACTTTTCAAAGAGCGCCCACATGGGTGCGCAAAGCGCCTGCAGCCGCGCAGTTTCCTTAGCATCGCCCGCCATCGCAGCCTGCGTGAGGCAGATTGCCGGCTCCGGCAGCACGCCGGCAACGACGCTGTGCCAGGCATCGGCGCCCGCCAGGAATGCCGGTGCCGCGCACCAGTCACCGCTGTAGCCTATCCTGAAGTCCTCCGGCATTCGGGCTCGAAGCTGCTCCATCTCGTCGGCGTAGGCTCTATCATCGCGGGGCGGCATCTTCACCGCCGCGATACCCGGTACATGTGCGAGATCGACGATCAGGTCGTGCGAGAATTTGAAATTCGTCGTGCCCGGGTTGTTGTAGATGCAGAGCGGCAAATCCGTCGCCGCAGCGACCGCCTTGAAATGGTGCTCGACTTCTCTGGCGGACAACTGCGCGTAGGACATTGGCGCAAGGAGAAGCCCGCTGGCACCGGCGCTTTGTGCGGCAACGGCAAGTTCGCGCGACCAGCTTGTTCGCAACGCGCCGATACCTGCTACCACGGGCACACGGCCGGCAGCCGCTTCCACTGCGGCTGATACAGCACGATTGCGCTGCTCCCGATCCAGGTAGGCATAAGCGCCCGTGCTACCCAGAACGCTCACTGAATCGACGCTTGCTTTAGCAAGGCGATCGACGAGAACACCGAGAGCGTCCGTATCGACAATGCCGTCTTCGTTTGCCGGCGTCGGCGGGAATGCGGAAACGCCCTTGAAAATAGTCATAACGGATAACCCAATCTACTATCGGCCGAAGAGCAGGCGCACGCCGGCGCCAGCGAAAACTGTACTGAGCGCTCCATCGATCCAGCGTCGAGCTCTGGCATAGCCTTTGATCATCGGCAGCGTCGAAAACAGCACGGCATAGCCAAAGAAGATTAGCACCCCGAGAAGGACGCAGCCGCCAAAGGCCAGGACCAGGTGCTCAGTAGAGGCATGTGCTCCGGCGCCGAGGGACATGAGGGCAACCCAGGCGAGGATCGCCTTCGGATTCCCGACGTGCATGAACACTCCGCGCCGATACATGGCGCCAAGATTTTCCTCTCCTGCGGAAATCACCAAGGGCGCCGCATCCGCTTGCATGGCTGACCGGGCGGACTTGAAGGAAAGCCACAGCAGGTAAAGACCGCCAGCGAACTTCAGGATCGCGAGTGCCTGTGCATAGCGAATGACCAGCGCTGCAAGCCCAGTCACGGCGATTAGACCCCACGCGAACGACATCGTCACCACGCCGGCTGCCATCGCCGCAGCAGGTCTGCGTCCATGCCGCATGGCAATTCCCATGATGCCCATGGTACTGGGGCCGGGGCTGCCTGCGGTCAGGATATAGGCGCCGTACACGAGGAACAGATCATTCCACATGTTAAGCGGTCGCGAAGAACTTGGTGCCGACGACGCCGACAACAACGAGAAAAATAAAGACCATCTGCACCGGATTCAATCGTTCCCCGAACAGGATCACGCCCATGACGGCGACCCCGACTGCGCCAAGACCGGTCCATACCGCATAGGCCGTACCTGCCGGAAGTGTCCGCATGGCGAAGGCCAGCAGCCCCACGTTGACGAAGTTCAGGATGATGGGGAAAGATGCCGACGTCCAGCTTCCCTGCGTCGCCGCCCATTTCATGCTAAGCGCCCATGGATCTGGATCGCCGGCGGGACAGGAATCCTGACGATAGCTGTCCTTCTGCTTGCAAACCGTATGTCAAGCTGATGACGGCTTTGCTGCCTTTTATCCCTGCAGTGCTGGGGATGTCCCTGTTGGCGTTGTCGATGCCCAAGCATTATCACGATCAGGTTGGAAAGCAGCCGTCTGGCGTCACACCACTGGCTTTCCGGATAGCTGGATGGCTTCTTACCGTCATTTCCCTCGCGTCAGCGATCGCGATCCAGGGGCGCGCGATAGGCCCGATCCTTTGGCTAGGACTTCTCACTGTAGCGGCACAGGTTGTCGCGCTGATTCTCACTTGCCGGGTCAGGTGGCGGCAGATTTGATACCGGATGACTAGCGGTCGCTGCTGCGAGCTGCCCAGCAGCCATGCGCCCATCGAAGCCGTTCTATCGGGAAAATGGTGCGCCCATGAGCGGCCAGTCCGCTTACCACCGGGGCTGGGACTTTGCTGCCTTTTGCGAGAGATGGATCGAAGGCAGAATTGGTAGAGAGCCGTCATACGGCGTTTGCCCTGCTGGCATCGTATAGCGGGACTTCTCGATGGAAAACCCGGGACACTTCTCACCGGGGCACTTCTCAGTGGAAATCAACAGACATCGGCCTCGTCTCCTTTGCCATGCTCTCGGGCGGCAAGGGCGCGCATGTCGTGGTGCCGCTGACGCCTGGGCACGACTGGGATACCCACAAGGATTTCGCCTCCCGCTTCGCCCAGGCGCTCAGCACGGCAGAGCCCGACCGCTTCGTTGCGACCATGAGCAAGGCGAAACGCAAGGACCGCATCTTCATCGACTGGCTGCGTAACCAGCGCGGCAGCACGGCGATCCTGCCCTATTCTGCGCGCGCTCGGCCGGGTGCCCCGGTCGCGGTCCCGATCGACTGGGACGAGCTTGCCGACATGAAGGACGCGCATCCCTTTGATATCGACGATGCTGTTATCCTCTTGAAGAGGGCGAAAGGCTTGAAGGGGCGGGGTTTCGCGGTACAGGGCCTCCCGGAAATATGATAGCGGTGGCTGCGAATGGCCAGTGGCGCCGCCTTCTACCTTGGCGGCGCCGCCCAAATCTTCGCGCGCTACTCAAAATAGTTTTCGCAGCAGTCCGGCATTGGTCTTGCCAAGTTCGATGATGGCATCGCCGCGGCCGCTCATGATCGCCTTGGCCATATAGAGGGTGAAGCCTTTCATCTGTTCAAGCGTGACCTTGGGCGGGAGCGACAGTTCGGTTCTCGCGGTGACGGCATCCAGCAAGGCCGGGCCGGGATGCGACAGAACGTCCCGCATCGCGCTGTCGAGATCGCCGGGATCGCTCACCCTTACGCCATGGATGCCGATGCTACGGGCCATGGCGGCAAAATCCGGATTGTCGAGCGCGACACCTGTCTCGACGAGACCGGCCGCCTTCATTTCCATCTCGACAAAGCCCAGGGTGCCGTTGTTGAAAAGGATGATCTTCACGGGAAGGTCGAGTTGCCGCAGGGTCAGTAGCTCGCCCATCAGCATCGCAAGGCCGCCATCGCCCGACAAGGTGACGATCTGCCGATCGGGATAGGAGACTTGCGCGCCAATGGCCTGCGGCAGCGCGTTGGCCATCGATCCATGGTTGAAGGAGCCAAGCAGCCGGCGACGGCCATTCATCTTGAGATAACGGGCCGCCCAGACCGTCGGCGTGCCGACGTCGCAGGCAAACACCGCGTCGTCGCTTGCCTGTTCGCTCAGAACCCGCGTGACATGCTGGGGATGCAGGATCCCGCCCGGCTTGCCGTCGGCAAGCTCGTCCAGTCCCTCACGCGCCCTGGCATAATTGTCTTTGGCTGAAGCAAGGAAGGCGGTGTTGCGACCGCCTTTCAGCAAGGGTAGAAGGGCTTCGATCGTCGCACCGACATCCCCCACCAGCCCCAGATCGATCGGTGTCCTGCGTCCCAGATTTTCAGGGCGCATGTCGATCTGCACGACCTTCGCCCTGGTCGGATAGAATTGACGATAGGGAAAATCGGTGCCGAGCATCAGCAGGAGATCGCAGGCCATCATCGCCTCATAGCCCGACGAGAAGCCGATCAGGCCGGTCATGCCCACATCATAGGGATTGGCATGTTCGACCCATTCCTTGCCGCCCAGCGCGTGAACGATGGGCGCCTGGAGCGCACCGGCAATCTGCAGCAATTGGGTATGGGCATCCCTGCAGCCTCGCCCGGCAAGGATCGTGACGCGCCCCGCATCGTTGAGCAGGGTCGCCAGTTTCTCGATCTCGCGGGGCGCCGCGTGGATCAGGGGCCTGGCGGGCAGGAGCGCGTCGATTGATCGCGCGAGTTTTCCCTCGGCGGCCTGCAGCGCCACGTCGCCCGGAATCGATACGACCGCAACGCCGCGATGCCCTACCGCAGCACGTATGGCCGTCTCGAGCGTCCGCGGCATCTGGTCAGGATCGGAAATGGTCTCGCAATAGACGCTGCAATCCCTGAATAGGGCTTCAGGCCTGGTTTCCTGAAAATAGTTGGAGCCTATCTCGGCACTGGGGATCTGAGCCGCGATGGCGAGGACGGGAACACGGGTGCGATGGCAATCATAGAGGCCGTTGATCAGATGCATGTTTCCTGGGCCACAGGACCCCGCGCAAACGGCCAGTTCGCCGGTCAGTTGCGCCTCCGCACCGGCGGCAAATGCGCCTGCCTCCTCGTTCCGAACATGGATCCAGTCGATCTTGCCCTGACGCCGCAGGCTTTCGGTGATGCCATTGAGGCTATCGCCCACCACGCCATAAATTCGTTTCACCCCAGCCAGGTGGAGCGTCTGGGTGAAGAGGTCGGAAACAGTCATTCTGGACATTGGTGAGCTCCAGGCAAGGCATCAGGATTTCGGGGCCTCTCCTGGCACGGACCGTTGCATTGGATGTCCCCGCCTCGCACCCGCGCCGTCCTTCCAACACAAGAGCCAAGCGATCGTTGCGTGGCTCGACGGCCCATGCGGCCATCATGCCGAGCCAGGCTTCCAACGGGTATCATTCCGCCCGCGGCAGGCGCCTCCATCCGACCTTTTCTGTGGGATGCCAATCGCCCTGGCGGCCATGCCGGCGTCGCCCCCTCATTCGGTCAGGTCGCTTCTCATCTGCCCATGGGCCAGGACCGCGAACAGGCCGCTGCCACCGATGATGTTGCCGATGAGCGCAGGCAGAGAGAAGCCGAACCAGGCCTGCTGGAAACTGACCTCGCCGCTCAGCCAGAGGAAGCTGATCTGGGACGAGCCGGTGACGACATGCGAAAAGCCGCCGAGGCCGATGACATAGGTCAGGAGGAAGATCACCCAGAATTCGCTGCCTTTGGCATTGGGCAGGGCCCAGGCAATCGCGGCCATGATGAAGCCCGCCGGAATGCCGAGCGTCAGGGTTTTCGACCAGTCCTGCCATTCGAGCTTGGCGAGAATATCCAGCGCCACGATGCGCTGTTCATGCGTGATGATGACCTCACCGGCCATCAGCGCGCTCACGAGCGTGACGCCGACAAGGTTCCCCGCCAGCACGCAGCCCCACAGGCGCGCGAGCCGGCCCAGATTGCCAAGGCTCGGACGGGTCGCGACCGGCAGCACCGCTGTGACCGTGCTTTCGGTAAAGAGCTGCAGCCGCCCCATGATCACGATCAGATATCCGACCGGATAGCCCAGCAGGTAGATGAGGGGCGCCCAGTCTGTGTCGGGCAGCCTTGCCCGCAGGAACAGTTCTGACATGAGCGACAGGGTGATCGCGAGGCCGGCGGCCAGGCCAGAAAGCAAGAGCGCGAGGATCGGTCGATCCAGCTCCTCCTCGCCCTGGAGCCGCACGACCTCATGGACGACCTTTGCCGAACCCGTGCTACGCTCCTCGACATGCGCGGCCTCTTCTGCGTCAAGATCGGGGTGCGGGCTATCCTTGGCTTCATGCATCTGGACCATTCCCCTATCTGCCGAGATGACGCCTGCCCTGGTCGCCGCTTTCCTGTCCTTACTGTCCGGCACTGCGCAGGGCCCCCAGGATGAGCGCACGGTAGCTATGCTCCCTGACGCCATGGGGCGCATCCAGCCCCATGCGCTCGAGCGCGGCGAATTCCGCTTCGTCGGGCTGACCACCGCGCAGGCCGCGGGCAACCAGAGCGGCCAGCTGGGCGGGCCTTGCCGCATGGTCTGCCAGATATTGCATCACCCGCAGCAGCTGCAGCTCGATCCGCGTAAAGTCCGTGCCGAACGGGAAGGGCGGAAATGTCGCGGTGGGCAGGACCGCGTCGATCCGCTCGGGCAGATTATCCCTGTGCGCTTCGGGAATGTCCCAGTCGATCTCTATCTTGCCCCCGAACCGTGCCTTCAGATCGACAGGCGTGAAGGGAGCGCCGCGCGCTTTCGGAAAAGGCGTGCGGGTGCCATCGACAATATCGACCGCCCGGCTCATTCGGCGGCCTGCGCTACGTCCGATGCAGCGGGATTGCGCCGCAGATCTTCGGGTGCGAAATCATCCACGGCGATGACGTCCGCGACCGCGCGATCGGCCTCTTGGAGCTGCGCCAGTTCTGCGCTCGACAACAGGCCGCGCTCGTGCGCCTTGGCCCAATCCTTGATCCGCGCCTTGCGCAGCCGGTCGTGGATCGGCTGGGTATCGACCATCAGGCGAAAGGCTTCGGTCAGGCGGGCGATGGGTTCTTCCGGGCCGCCGATGAAGACATTATCGATCAGCCGTTCGCGCGCTGGGCAGGGCTCCAGGATGATCTGCGCGCACTGACGGATGGTCCGGTCGGTCGGGCCATGGCGACGGCGGCCGAACGGCAGGATGAACAGGCGCAGCATCCAGCCGACGGGCCGTGCGGGAAAATTCTCGATGATCTCGACGAACCTTTGTTCGATCGTGGCAAAGCCGCTGTCCATGCACCAGGCGAGCAGGGGAAGGTCATCATCCTGGCGCCCTTCATCCTCCCACCGCTTGAGCGCGCCGGACAGAAGATAGAGCTCCGACAGGATGTCGCCCAGCCGGGCGGACAGGAGCTCGCGCCGCTTGAGCTCACCGCCCAAGGTCATGAAGGCAATGTCGGATATGAAGGCAAAGGCCGCGGCATAGCGGCTCATCTGGCGATAATAGCGGGTCGCGCGTCCGGCCTTGGGTGCTGGCGCAAACAGGCCGCCGGTCCAGTTGCGCGCGAAGGCCCGGATCGCGGTCTTGAGCGCGTGGCCGACATGCTTCCACAGCACATCGTCGAACTGCGCCAGCGCCCGCCCGCGATTGGCATCGGCGACCGCGCGGATTTCCTTGAGCAGATAGGGGTGGGAGCGGATTGCGCCCTGGCCGAACACCATCAGGCTGCGGGTGAGGATATTGGCGCCCTCGACCGTGATCCCGACCGGGATCGCGCGATACTGGTTACCCAGATAATTATTGGGTCCGTCGATCACGCCCTTGCCACCATGCACGTCCATCGCGTCGTTGATGACGGTCCGCATGCGTTCGGTCGCATGCAGCTTGAGGATCGAGGAAATGACGGCGGGGTGGTTCCCCTGATCGAGCCCCGCGCAGGTAAGGCGGCGCGCGCCATCGAGCAGATAGGCATTGGCCGCGATCCGCGCCAGCCGCTCCTGTATCCCCTCGAACTTGCCGATCGGCAGGTTGAACTGGGAGCGCACCCGCGCATAGGCACCGGTCGTATGGGCCGCAAAGGCGCCGGCGGCGGCAGACAGGGAAGGCAGGGAAATGCCCCGGCCGGCTGCCAGCGCGCTCATCAGCATTTTCCAGCCCTGGCCGACGCGATCCGGGCCGCCGATGATGTTGTCGAGCGGGATGAACACGTCATGGCCCTCATTGGGGCCGTTCTGGAAACTCTGCATCGAGGGGATATGCCGGCGCCCGATCGACACGCCGGGCAGGTCGGTGGGGACCAGCGCGACCGTGATCCCGATCTCCTCCTGCCCGCCCAGCAGATGGTCGGGATCGCGCAGCTTGAAGGCGAGGCCGAGCAAGGTCGCGACCGGACCCAGGGTGATATAGCGCTTGCGCCAGTTGAGGCGGATGCCCACCACCTCCTCGCCATCCCACTGACCCTTGCAGATGACGCCTTCGTCGACCATCGCGGCGGCATCGGAGCCGGCTTCCGGGCTGGTCAGGCCGAAAGCAGGAATTTCGCGACCATCCGCCAGCCGCGGCAGCCAGTAGCGCTGCTGCTCCTTCGTCCCGAAGCGCAGGATGAGTTCGCCCGGTCCCAGGCTGTTGGGAACCATGGCGGTGACGGCCGCGGACACGGATCGGGTCGCGATCTTGCGGACAATCTCGCTATGAGCGAAATTGGAAAAGCCAAGGCCGCCATGTTCCTCGGGAATGATGATCCCGAAGAATTTTTCCTGCTTGAGATAGTCCCAGGCTTCCTGCGACAGGTCGTGCGTTTCCCAGGTCATGCGCCAGTCGTCGATCATGCCGCACAGCTGTTCGACAGGGCCATCCATGAAGGCCTGCTCCGTATCAGTCAGCCTGGCGGGCGGCACGGCAAGAAGCTGATCCCAATCCGGATTGCCGGTAAACAGGGCCGCGTCCCACCAGCTGTTGCCGGCTTCGATCGCTTCGCTCTCCGTAGCGGAAAGGGCGGGCAGGGCTGCCTCGACGAGGGAGAAGATCGGGCGGGTCAGGATTTCACGGCGGGCGTTGGCAAGCATCATCTCTGTCCTTTTTGCTTGCCCCATGAACGCGGAAGACCCCGCACATGATCCGTCGTCTGTGGAAGTCGTTGCTGGACGCTGGCCGCAAAATGGCAGTCGCCAACCGGAGGCCGGCTAGCGCTGTTGGTGATGCTGTCGACAGGTGCGTTGGCTGATTGGTCGTGGCCTGAAGGATCAGGGCAGCATGTCGCCAATTCTCTTGGCCAGCGCGTCCATTGCGAAGGGTTTGGTCACCAGCGCCATGTTCGGCGCCAATTGTCCGTTACCGATGACGGCATTTTCAGCATAGCCGGTAATGAACAGGATCTTGAGATCGGGCAGGAGGCTGAGCGCGGCATCGGCCACCTGGCGACCGTTCATGCCACCGGGTAGCCCCACATCCGTGATCAGCAGATCAAAGGCTGCACCATTTTGCAGCAGCCGCATGGCGCCTGGACCATCCATTGCCTCCTGCACATCATAGCCCAGTTCCTGCGCAATCTCGACGACGAGGAGGCGTACCGTGGGTTCATCATCGACCACCAGGATACTGCCCCGTTTCATCGCCTTGTCGGCTGCCATCGCGGGCAGGAGGGGGGGCGGGGATGCATCGTCACTCCCTTCGTCCTCCATGAAATGGCGGGGCAGATAGATGCACATGGTCGTGCCCGTGCCGATCTCGCTATAGATCCGCACATGCCCGCCGGACTGGCGGGCAAAACCATAGATCATGGACAGGCCAAGGCCGGTGCCTTCGCCCATCGGCTTGGTCGTGAAAAAGGGATCGAAGGCGCGCGAAATCACCTCGGGCGTCATGCCCGTGCCGGTGTCGGTCACGCAGATCGAGACATATTGGCCCGGCTCCAGATCCCGTTCGCGCGCGGCCATGTCGTCCAGCCACTTGTTTGCAGTCTCGATCGTGATGCGTCCCCCGTCCGGCATTGCGTCGCGCGCATTGATGCAGAGATTGAGCAGCGCATTTTCAAGCTGGTTGGGATCGACCAGGGTCGTCCAGATACCGGCCTTGCCGACCGTCTCGACCTCGATCTGTGGTCCCACCGTGCGCCGGATCAACTCTTCCAGATCGAAGATCAGCCGGTTGGAATTGACCGGCTTGGGATCAAGCGTCTGCCGGCGGGAGAAGGCGAGCAGGCGATGGGTGAGCGCCGCGGCGCGGCGTACGGCGCCCTGGGCGGCGACGGAATATTTGTCGATTTCGCCGACCCGGCCCTGCGCTATGCGTATCTGCATCATTTCCAGGGCGCCGGAAATGCCCGTCAGCAGATTGTTGAAATCATGGGCAAGGCCACCCGTCAACTGGCCGACCGCTTCCATCTTCTGCGACTGGCGCAGCGCTTCCTCCGCCCTGTCGCGCTCGGCCGTCTTGGTCTCGACCTCCTCGGCAAGCCTGCGGCGATCCTCCTCAAGCTGCCGCTCGATCGCCTTGCGGGCGGACATGTCCTGCATTGCGCCGACCATGCGCAACGGTTCCCCGGCAGGACCGCGTAGGACATAGCCGCGATCGAGGACATCGGCATAGCCACCGTCGCCGCGGGCGAAGCGATATTCGTCGGTCCAGTCGGTGCCTTCGCCATCGATCACCGCATGGATGCTGTCGTTGATCCGCTGTCGGTCATCCGGGTGGATATGGTCCAGCCACCATTCGCCGGTCGGTTCGACATTTTCGAGCCTGTGGCCATAGGCATGTTCAAGGGCGATGTTCCAGGTCACATGATCGTCGCGGAAATTCCAGTCCCACACCGCATCATTGGTGGCCCGACCGGCAAGGCGCAGCCGCTCCTCCACTTCCCGCAAACTGGCCTGCGCCTGACGGTCGGCAGTGACGTCCTGCACGGTACCGATAAGGCGGATCGGGGCCTGGCCCTCGAACATCGCCAGGCCCTGGGCATGGATGTGCCGCTCGCCGCCATCCTCGATCCCGATCGTGCGATACTCGGTGTCGAAAATGCCGGTGCCGGCCGGATCGAGCGCGGCGCGCACCGCTGCATCGGCCCCTTCGCGATCATCAGGGTGCAGGCCGGCCAGAAAGGCGGTTTCATAGCTGACGGGGGCGCCGGGATGCAGGCCGAAGAGGGCGCGACAGCGATCGTCCCATTCAAGCTGTCCGGTCTGCGGCCAATAGTCGAACTGACCAAGGCGGGCCGCGCGTGTCGCGAGTTCCAGCTTTTCCCGGCTTGTGGCCAGAGCTTCGCGCGAAAGATGCGAGGCCGTTACATCGGTGGCCGTGCCGAACCACTCAAGGATATTGCCGTCATCGTCGAGGATGGGGACGGCGCGGGACGCTGTCCAGCCAATAGCGCCATCGGCCTGGCGTACGCGATGCTCCAGCATGAAGGGCGCCCTGGCTTCGAGAGCGCGGGCGATCGCAGCCATAACCATCGGCTGGTCATCCGGTGGGATGTAGAGCTCAAGCCAGCGAACCGATGGCGCCTGCGTATCGATCAGGAAACCGCGGCCATCGAGCTGGCGCATTTCCTGCCAGTCGGCGCTCATCTGGTATATGGCGTCGGACGTCGCGCCGACCAGAGCGCTGAAGCGCGCCTCGCTTTTCTCCAGCCGGGACTGTTCTTCCGCGATCCTACGGGCATCGGCAAATTTCTGCGTGACGTCCACCGCGACGTCGAGAACCCCTGCAATCTCCCCCGCGTCGTTGCGCAGCGGGCTGTAGCAAAAGGTCCACCAGGTGTCCTCGGCATAGCCATTGCGGGTCATGACGAGATGCATGTCTTCGACCGAGACCGTCTCGCCGCCAAGCGCCCGGTCGATCAGGGGCGAAAGCTCATGCCAGATCTCGGGCCAGACATCGCGCATCGGCTGGCCAAGCGCCGATGGATGACGGGCTCCGAGGAAGGGCGCATAGGCATCATTGTACAGGAAGATCTGTGCTTCACCCCAGGCAATGAACATCGGAAAATCCGATGCGAGCACGAGTTCGACCGTGGTGCGCAGCGAAATAGGCCAGCCCGCCCTGTCTCCCAACGCCGTCTGTTTCCAGGGGAAGGATGCCACCCTGGCCTTGAGCGATTCCGCGGGCGCAGGCGCCGGAGAAAAGATGGAAGCCATGACATCGGGGTAGGGCGACTTGGCTATGCTGTCATCGGGCACGATGGGTGTGCTTCCTTTCATTTCGCGCCCTTAACGTAATCGCGCCCGATTTGATCCATGGATTCAATCTTGTCGGACGGCGGATCGTGCGCTGTTGTCGCTATTGACCTCGTCTGCGCCGGTCTGGTCGGCCCTGAAATAGCCGATCGCAACCACGATGAGCAGAACCGCGATGACGAGCGCGAGGCTTGTCACCAATATGGACCGTGTCACGGTCGTTCGCGATCCGCTGCGTGCCTCGACCTTCGAGAGATGGGTTACCGTTTCGCCGTCTTCCTGTCGTTTCTCCATTTTCTCTCTCCTTGCCCTTTGTCTCATGTCAGCGGCGGTTGGGGGCTATCCGCCAGACGCTGTTGGACAGGTCATCGGCGACAAGCAACGCGCCATGGACCGGATCATAGCTTACGCCCACCGGACGTCCGCGCGCATGTCCATCCTTGATGAACCCGGTCAGGAAGTCCTGGGGCTTGCCGGCGGGCCGACCATCGGCGAATGGGATGAATACCACCTTGTAGCCGGCCAGATCCTGTCTGTTCCAGCTGCCATGCTGTCCGACGAAGGCGCCCTGCGCATAGGCGGGGCCAAGACCTCCGCCGGTTGCGAAGCTGATGCCGAGCGCCGCGACATGGGATCCCAGGGCATAATCGGGCCGGATCGCGCGTCGCACCATATCGGGCTGCTGCGGACGCACCCGCGGATCGACATTCTGTCCCCAATAGCTGTAGGGCCAGCCATAAAAGGCCCTGGGGCGAACCGCAGTCATATAATCGGGCGCCAGTTGCGGTCCGAGCTCATCGCGTTCGTTCACCACGGCCCAGAGCCGGCGCGTCTGCGGCTCAACTGCAAGTGCCGTCGGATTGCGGATGCCCGAGGCATAGGTGCGATGCATGCCGGACTGACGATCAACCTCCCAGATGACGGCGCGATCTTCCTCCACCGCCATGCCGCGTTCGCCGACATTGCTGTTGGAGCCGATACCGACATAGAGTTTCGATCCGTCCGGGCCGGCTGCCAGCGACTTGGTCCAGTGATGGTTTATGCGCGAGGGCAATCTGGTCACTTCGACGCCCGGCGTGGTGATGCGCGTCTCGCCCTCGCGATAGGGAAAGCGCAGCAGCGCGTCCTGTGTCGCGACATAGAGCTGGCCCTCGACCAGGGCGAGGCCATAGGGCGCATTCAATCCGGTGATGAGCGCACTGCGCAATTCGGCGCGGCCATCGCCATCGGCATCGCGCAGCAGGGTGACGCGATTGCCACCCTTGACCGATGTCTTACCCATGGCCTTGATCTGGGTCGCGATGACATCTTTGGGCCGCAGCGCGGGGGCCGAACCGCCCGACCCTTCCGCCACCAGAATGTCGCCATTGGGCAGCACCAGCATCTGGCGCGGGATGGCGAGCCCCGTGGCAAAGGCCGTCACGCTAAAGCCGGCCGGTGCCGTCGGATTCTCATTCCCCCAGCCAGTGGGCGTCGCGATTTTCATCGGCGGCAGCAATGTCTGGCGCTGATCGGGCAGGCCCGGCCGGCCGCCGGTCTGGTCAAGGCCGGGCTGGCTGCGCCCGCAGGCGGCAAGCGCCAGGAGACCGGCGCCCAGGATGAAGGCACGCACGATCATGGCCGAACCTCCCGATAACCCGCGAAGGCCACCCAACCGGCGGCAAGGGCAGCCAGGCTGCTGAGGATGGAGAGGATGAGGCCGATGGTCCCGACTGAACTCCAGCCGTCGCGGCTATGCTGAAAGGCGTTGATGAGCCCGCAGACCCACATCAGCGCCAACAGCAGCAGATAAAGGCCATGCTGCCGGCGTGCAGGCCCTTTGGCACGCGTTAGCGCGATCAAGGCCCATAGCAGTACCAGCCCACCGCCGATCAGCGCGCCGGTGATCAGCCAGGCCGAAAAGTTGCTCCACTGGATTTCGGCGCTGTTGAGATAGGTGATGTCCGACAGCAGGGCAGCGGGAAACAGGGCGACCGGCCAGGCGAGCAGCAGGCCGTGAAGCGGATGGAGCAGGGGCCGGGTGCGCGGCGGGGCGCTGGGCAAGACATGTCTCCGTGTCGAAGGAAGAATGATCCCCCGCCAATGCGCCGGATGGCTTTTGGTTTCGCCGACACCGGCAATTCATCCACTTGTTACGAAACAGAAATGTTTGAACCGGATGCCGCTTCGCGTGTTGGCAGGAAAGACGCTGCACACCGGATGCGGCGCAAAAGGGGTGACGCGGGCGCAATGCGCAATCCATGGCTCTGGACCATTTCACTGCTCGGCCTTGGCGCCTGCAATGCGCAGCAGTCGGCCCTCCATGTCTTCGGCGCCGAAGCGCGGCAGGTACGCTCAGCCATCATGGCGGCATGCGGATCATCTTGTGGCTGGGTGCCATTGGCCCGGCCCTGATCCTTGGCGCGCTGCTTCTCTATGCTTTGCCTGCCATGCGCTCGCGCGACACGGCGCCTGGCGACCTCACCATTCGGGTCGAGGGCGAGCAATGCTGGTGGCGGGGTTCCTATCCGTGTTTGTCACTCACTCCAGTTCTGCGATTTTGTTCGATGTAGGAGTGCGCCTGCATCAATCACGCACTTCACAATTTTCGCCGTCAACTGGATGGGAGGTCGCCAGCCTCTATCACTCAATTTCCGTCGCGCGCGCCGGCTTCGCCTTGCCGGGCGTGGTGCCGGTGCCCGCGAAGGAGCTCAGGCGGAAGCTGAAGCGCGTCGGCGCGCTGGTGGTGCGATAGGCGGCCATGGGCTTACCGAACTCGCTCCACTGGGTGTCGCCGCCCACGCCCCATTGCGCCATGTCGATCAGCAGCGTGCCCTGGTCGTGCGGCCGGATGTCCGACGATTTCCAGGTGCCCGGCTTGTACCGGTCGAGATCGGCATAGGGGAAGGCGAGGGCGTTCATCATCATCGGCTGCTCGCCCTGCACGCGCAGGCCTGCGTTGTCTCCTGACAGTTCCATCCAGCGGACATCGACCTTGTTGCCGGTCTCCTGCGGCCGGATATAGTCGTGATTCTGGTCCGCCAGCGCGCCGCGCCACAGGCCGATCGGCGCCGATGTCTTGCGATCGACATAGCTTTCATGCGGGCCGCGGCCATACCATTCGACCGTATCGAGATCGGCCGGCAGGCTGAAGGCCAGGCCGATGCGGAAGGGCGGTGGCAGGTCGGGTTTGACGGGGGTGAAGCTGCCGGATACGGTCACCGAACCGTCGCCGGCCATGTGGTAGATACTGGTGAAGCTGGCAGCGCCATCGCCCAGTTGATAGTCGACCTCGACGGCGCGGTTGCCGTCGGTCTGGGGCGTCAGGCGGATCGCGCTGACCTTGCGCTGCTCGCTCATGCCCTTCCAGATCGCGAATTGCCTGTCGGTGCCGATGCCGATGTCATTGTCGGTCACCGCGCGCCAGAAATGGGGCGCGCCACCCTGTGCCAGCATCCGGCCGTCCTTGCTGTAGGAACGGACCAGGCCGCTCGCCCGGTCGATCACCAGCGCAGCGTCAGCGGCACTGAGGTTGATCGCGCCGCCCTTGTCGCTGATCGCGACGGTGCCGCTGGCGGCGGCGGGCAGGGCAGGTGTGTCCTGTTGCAGGGCAAACTGTTCCCACCCGACCAGCGTATTAGCTTCCACGGCGGGGATTGAGCCGGCTTTGGCTCGGGCGCTGATCGTCATGAAATATTCCGACCCGGCCCGGCGCGGCATGGTTGCGATCGGCAGCGTCATCGCGGCCGCGCCATGGGCCGGGACATTGGGCGCTGCGAGCGACCCACGCGCAATCTCCACGCCATCCTCCAGCAGTGCCCAGTCGAAGCTGAAGCCCGACAGGTCGATAAAGTCATGCCGGTTGCGCACGGTCAGGCGGCCGCTCGCCGGATCGAAGCCGTCGAACTGGACCGGCGCATAGACCTTGCGCAGTTCGTAAAGCGCGGGATTGGGGGTGCGGTCGGACTGGAGCAGGCCGTCGCCAAATTCGATGTCGCCGCCCGGATTGGGGCCATATTCGCCGCCATCACCCCAATAACGCCGCCCGTCCTTGGTGTAGCGATACATGGACTGGTCGACCCAGTCCCAGATGAAGCCGCCCTGCAGCTTGTCGGGATGGGCGTAGATCGCGTCCCAATAATCCTTCAGATTGCCACCCGAATTGCCCATCATATGGGCATATTCGCACTGGATCATCGGCTGCCGGAAATTCCAGTTGGTGGCATAGTCGACCAGCTTGGCGACCGGATCATACATGGGCGCATAGATGTCGGCATAGTCATTGGGGCGGTGATCACCGATCCCGTCCCATGTGCCCCAGCCCAGATAGCTGATCAGCCGGTCGGGATCGCGCGCCTTGGCGGCGGCCGCGGCTGCGGCGAAATTGGGGCCGATCCCGGCTTCATTGCCCAGCGACCAGAATATGATCGAGGGATGGTTCTTGTCGCGCTCCACCATGTTGGCTACGCGGCTGACATGGGCATCCTTCCAGGCCGGGTCGAAGCCGATCTGGAATTCGGCGCGCCGTTCGCCATGCTTGTTGGCATAGTCCATATAGGCGTGGCTCTCGATATTCGCCTCGTCCATGACATAGAGGCCATAGCGATCGGCAAGCTCGTAGAGGCGCGGATCATTGGGGTAGTGCGACGTACGGATCGCATTGATATTGTTGCGCTTCATCAGCTGGATGTCGCGCTCCATCGACTCCAGCGAGATGACGTGGAAGGTTTCGGGATCATGTTCGTGGCGGTTGACGCCGCGAATGGTGATCGGCTTGCCGTTCACCGTGACGACGCCATTCTGCATCGCCACGGTACGGAAGCCGATCCGCGCATAGCTGGACTGGATGATCCGCCCCTGCGCATCATAGAGTTCGACCAGCAGCATGTAGAGATTGGGCGTCTCGGCCGTCCATGGCTTCACCTTGTCGACCAGGCCGGTCAGTGTCACGCTGCGTTCGGCCTGGCCTGCGGCAACGGGCTGGCGGCCTTCGATGACGGTGCGATCGCCGTCCATCAGTGCATAGCGCGCGCTGGTGGCGGCCCCCCGCGTCACCGCGATATCGACCGCCAGCTTGCCGGCGCCCGTTGCATCATCGAAGCCGGCATGGGCGAAGAAGTCACGGATACGCGTCCTGGGCGCGGCCATCAGGAACACCTCGCGCTCGATACCCGACACGCGCCAGAAATCCTGATCCTCCAGATAGGAGCCGTCCGACCAGCGGAATATCTGGATGGCAATGCTGTTGCGGCCGGGACGGACGAAGCGGGTTACGTCGAATTCCGACGGTAGCTTGCTGTCTTCCGAGTAGCCGACCTTCTGGCCGTTGACCCAGACATAATAAGCCGAGCCCGCCGCCCCGATATGCAGCACGACATCCTGACCGTTCCAGCCCGCCGGCAGATCGATGTCGCGGCGATAGGAGCCGACCGGATTGGTCGCATGGGGGATTAGCGGCCGGTTGGCGGGGAAGGGGTAGGTGATATTATTATAGCGGGCCTGGTCATAGCCCTCGGCCTGCCAGTCGGCCGGCACCTTGATCGACTTCCAGCCCGACACGTCGAAATCGGGCCGCTCGAACCCGGCCGGCAATGTGTCGGCATCGGGCGAGAAGGCGAACTTCCATTCCCCGTTCAGCGACAGGAAACGGCCCGATTGGGTGCGATGGCCGGCCAGCGCGCGGTCCCGGCTCTCGAACGGAAAGGCGGTGGCGCGGGCGGGCAGCTTGCCGATCGCGAAGATGGCGGGATTTTCCCAGTCGGGCCGGGTGGGATCGACCTGCACGGGCTGTACCTTAGGCGGGCCACCCTGCGCCAGCGCGCCGCCGGCCAGAGCCAGTGTGCTGACCGCCGCCAGCGTCCAGATCCGTCCGTGCATTCCCATCCCCTTATTTCAACTGGCAGATATCGAGGACGTCCATGTCCTCATAATCGAGATTTTCACCGGCCATGGCCCAGATGAAGCTGTAGTTGCGGGTGCCCGCGCCCATATGCACTGACCAGGGCGGCGAGATCACAACCTCCTCATTCTCCATCACGATGTGCCGCAATGCGTCCGGTTGGCCCATATAGTGGAAGATTCTATCCTCCTCTTCCAGATCGAAATAGAGATAGATTTCCGATCGCCGCTCATGGACATGGGGCGGCATGGTGTTCCAGACGCTGCCGGGCTCCAGCCGGGTGAGGCCCAGGCACAGCGACGCGCTCTGGCACAGATGGGGCAGGATCAACTGATAGATGGTTCGTTCGTTGGACGTGTCCAGGCTGCCCCGCTGCATCGGGTTGCTATCCGCCTGCGACAATTTGCGTAGCGGAAAGGCAGCATGAGCCGGGACACTGAGCAGATAGAAACGCGCGCCCTCACCGCTGAAGCTGATCGCCTGCGACCCCATCGGGATATAGAGGGCCTCATAGCGGGCGAGCCTGTGGTCGGTGCCATCGACGCGGACCGTGCCGTCGCCCTTGCCGATATTGACGACGCTCATCTCGCGCCGTTCCAGCAGCGGATGGCCGGCCGCACTTTCCGGTTCGCTCTGGCATGGCAGGTCCAGCGTCCCGGCGCCCGGCACCGCGCCGCCAATGATGAACCGCTCGCCATGGGAGTAGGTGAGGGTGATTTCCCCGGCGCGGAACAGGCCGGATACCAGATGCCGGTCGCGCAGATCCTCATTGCTGGCGCCGTCCATCATCACCGGATGTGTGGCGTAGTAGGTTTTTTCGAACATGCCGCTCGTCCTCCCGCGCGTCAGCGTTGCGCGTCGAGCGCGGCCACCGCAGTCGCCGCCATCAGGAAGGCGCCGACGCCATAATATTGGGTGTCGCTGGCGGCCACCTTGTCAGGCCGGTCACCAACCTGCTGGACCCAGCCCAGTCGGCCGTCGGGCTGGATCGCCTTTTGCAGCGCGGCCCAGCCCTTGCGCACCACCGGCTCATATTCGGCGCGGGGCAGCAGCCCGGCCTTGATCCCCCAGGCAAGGCCATAGGTATAGAAGGCGGTGCCGCTGGTTTCGGGCGGCGCATTTTCCGGCGCCAGCAGCGAGGGTGCCCAATAGCCGTCCGGCCTCTGCAGCGTCTTGATCTTCGCCGCCATCTCCTTGAACAGCGCTTCCATACGGCTGCGGTCGGGGCTGTCCTGTGCCAGCAGCGGGAGGACACGGGCGATGCCGCCAAACACCCAGCCATTGCCCCGGCTCCAGAACTGCTTGCGCCCCTTGTCGTCGCGCCGCTCGAAGAAGCGGCTGTCGCGATAATAGAGATGCTCGGCAGGGTCGAAGAGGAAGTCGGTGGTCGCCCAGAATTCCTTCATCGCAAAGCGCATATAGCGATCATCGCCGGTCTGGCGCGACAGTTCGACAAAGGCGGGCGGCGCCATGAACAGGGCGTCACACCAGCACCAGCGCTTGAGGCATTCGGTCGCACCATAGCCCTGTGGCGGAATGGCGAAGGCAAGCGTGGTGACCGCCGGCTTGTCGACCACCGTGTCGAACGCGGCGCGGGTCGGCGCCAGCGCATCCTTGCCGGCGCCATGGGCTGCGGCCCAGAGATAGGCCTGGGCGATCGCCTGATCGTCGGCGAAATAGAGATTGTCGCCCGGCTTCCAGCCATTGCGCTGGCCCATGGCCAGGATCGCTTCCTTGATCCGGGGTGGTGCGCCGGCGTCGGCGAGGGCGGTCATGCCGACCCAGAACACCGCCTGTTCCCAGCCGCGCGTCTTGCGCGTTTCATCGGTGGCGCTGGGAATGTGCGACAGATCGTCGAGGCGCGCCAATTGCCAGTCGGCCAGCTTCACCGCCGCCTCGATCGGTGTGCGGGCGGGCTGGGCGGCATGGGCCGGCGCGGCGATGGCGCAGGCCAGCATGATCGGCGCGAAGGAGCGGAAGGTCATGATGCAAGCTCTCCAGTAGGCAAGAGACGGGGACTGATGATGTGGAGCAGCGCCAGCGCCACCAGATAGGCGCTGCCGGCGACGGCGAAGATCAGGGCATAGCTGCTGGTCATGTCCAGCACATAGCCGACAAACTGGGCGATCAGCATGCCGCCGATCGCGCCGGCCGTGCCGCCGATGCCAACCACCGATCCCACGGCGGCGTGCGGGAACAGGTCGGACGGCAGGGTCAGGATATTGGCGGAAAAGGCCTGGTGCCCGGCGGTCGCAAGGCCGATCAGCAGCACCGCCGCCCAGAGATTGTCGATCGACTGGACGGTCACCACCGGCAGCACCGCCAGCGCGCACGCCAGCAACGTCGCCTTGCGTGCTGCATTGACGCTCCAGCCGCGCGCGATCAGCCGCGACGATGCCCATCCGCCCAGCACGCTGCCGGCGTCCGACATCAGATAGATGACGACCAGCGGCGGGCCGAAGCTCTTGAGGTCGAGGCCGTAGCGCTTGCCGAGGAAATCGGGCAGCCAGAAGAGGAACATCCACCAGATCGGATCGATGCAGAATTTGGGCAGCGCATAGGCCCAGGTCTGGCGAATGGTGAACAGGCGTGACCAGGATATGGGCGTGCTGGCGCGCACCGGATCGCTGCGGATATGGGCGAGTTCACCGGGCGATACGCGCGCATGATCCTCTGGCCGGCGATAGAGGAGCAGCCAGGCCGCCACCCAGACCAGGCTGGCAACACCGGTGACGATGAAGGCGGCGCGCCAGCCATAGGCGATGGTGATGGCGGGCACGATCAGCGGCGTGGCGATCGCGCCGACATTGGCGCCGGCGTTGAACAGGCCGATCGCCAGCGCGCGCTCTTTCTGGGGAAACCATTCGGCCACGACCTTCAGGCCGGCCGGGAAATTGCCCGCCTCGCCAATGCCAAGGGCAAAGCGGACGGCGATGAACTGGGCAATGCCGCTGACCAGGCCATGAGCGGCATGGGCGAGCGTCCAGAAGGTGAAGGCGGCGGCATAGCCGATCCGTGCGCCGACCCGGTCCATGAAGCGGCCCATCGCCAGGAAACCGAGTGCATAGGCGCACTGGAACCAGAAGACGATATTGGCATAGTCGCTCTCGCGCCAACCCAACTCCGCCTGCAACACGGGCTTGAGCACGCCGATCATCTGTCGGTCGACATAGTTGATCGCGGTTGCCGCGAACAGCAGGCCGCAGATCATCCAGCGATAACGGCTGGCCCGATCGCTGGCGCCGGCAACGGCATCATCGATATTATCCGGGACGGGATGCGGCATGGTCATGATCGTCTCGCGAAAAGATGGGCGCCGGGGCGTGCAGTCCCCGGCGCCCAAGGGGGAAGGGGTCAGAATTTGCCGCGAATGCCGAGCGAAATGGTGGTGCCGTTGAAGAAGCTGTTGTCGCGCCGCGACTGGCCATTGCCCTTCGGTCCGTCCGGATCCTGATAATAGATGTACACATTCTCGTTGGTGATGTTCAGCGCATCGACGCGCACCTCCAGCGCATCGCTGAACCGGTAGCTGATCGTCCCGTCGAGGAAGCCCTGCGGCGCGGTATAAGGAATCTGGTCGTTGCCGGTATTTTGCGAGGTGATGCCTGTCTTGGCGCGGTAATTATAGGAACCGCGGATCGCGAACGGGCCCTTTTCGTAGAAGAGCGTCGCGCTGTAGCTATATTCCGGCACGAAGGAGATCGGCACGCGCGTCCCTTCGGTGGTGACGAAATCATCGCCCTTCTGGTCGATCAGCGTCAGGCTGCCGGTGAAGCCAAGCCCGTCGAACGGCTTGGGCAGGAAGGTGAAATTCTGCTGATAGGCAAATTCCAGCCCCTTCAGCTTCAACTGGCCCTGATTGATATATTGGGTCCGACGGATCAGGAAATCATCCGGGATGGTGCCGCTGGGGAAGCCCAGCGAGGTCGTGTTGAACGCGCTCGACGGCAGGCCGAGCGAGCCGAAGGTGACGAAGTCCTGCACCGCGGTTGCGCGATCGGTAATGTCCTTCTTGAACGCGCCGACGCTCAGCAGTGCGCCGGGCGCGAAATACCATTCGACGCCGGCGTCATATTGGGTTGCGACCTGGGGGCGCAAATTGGGATTGCCGACCGTGACGTCGGGATTGAAGACGTTGGGCACGATGGTGCCGCCGGCAATGGCGGTCAGCGCCGCGCGGGTGATCGTCTTGCCGGCTGACGCACGCAGCAGCAAGTTGGACGTCAGGTCATAGGCCAGGCTGGCCGATGGCAGCCAGTTTTCATAGCCGCCCTCGCGCCGCTGCGGCAGGAAGACGCCGGCGCCCGCGCTCTGATAATTGTTGATGATGGTGCGGGTGTCGGAATAGCGCAGGCCGGCATAGCCGCGCAGTTCCTTGCCGAACAGCGGCAGGGCGAAATTGCTCTCAAAGAAGGCCGTCTTGACGATTTCCTTCGCGTTGAAGGCAGCGTTGAGATTGACGTTGGCCGCCTCGTTCGCCGAGTTGGCATCGAGATAGTCCATCACGAAGGAGCGCGGGAAGCTCGCAAATTGGGACGGATAGCCCGAATTGCCGCCGTCGCGGATCGCGCCATATTGGATATAGGGATCCATGTAGGAAAAGACGTCGAGGCCGACCAGCTTGCCGGCCGCGATGCTGCTGCCGTCCTGGGTCGAGATGCGCTTGCCCGTGTTCACATAGCTGCCGCCGATCTTGAGCGCGAACTTGCGTTCGCCATCGTCCAGCAGCGACCAGTCGAGCACGGCGCGCGCCGTCTTCTGCTTGTCGATCTCGCGGTTGAGCGAGAAGCCCAGTGTCGGCGTGGTGTAGTTTGACGGATCGGTGAAATCGACCGGCGAGCTGATGGTCGGATAGGTGACATTGCCGGTCGGGTCGAAGGTGCTGGTCACGCCATAGATGTTGCTGACGATCCGGTTGGCGGTGTAGCGGGCGTTACTCTCGCTCAGATTGGCCTGGGCCGACAATTTCAGATTGTCGGTGAAGTCATAGACGCCCCGGATGATGACATATTTGAAGCGGGTGCGGGCGTTGCGGAAGAAATTCTCGTTGATGAAGCTGCTGTTCCCGAATGTGCCGTAGAGATTATTATATTCGTCGATCTTTACGTCGAGCGGGATCAGGCCGGAATTGGTGCCGGTGCCCGGTGCGCTGGTCGATCCCGGCACGGTGCGGGAGTTGCGCACCGCCACGCCGAAGGTGAACTCGTCCGCCTGATCCTTGAGCTGCGAGAAGATGCCGTCGGCGCTCAGTTCCAGCCGATCCGACTTATATTGCAGCGACCCGACCAGGCCCAGCCGCTCACGCTCATTGTTCGAGGTGAAGACGCGGTAGAAACGCGGCATATAGGCGTTGGCCACCTGGTCGCGGGTCAGCGATCCATAATTGGCCAGCGGATTGTCGAGGTCGAGCTGGAACTGGAACGGGCCGCCGGTCGTGGTCGGGCCGGCATAGGCACGCGAACCGATAACCGAGCTGTTATAGCCGCCGGTCGACTGGAAGCCGGACCGTTCATTGACATTCTTGGCATAGGCCGCGCCCAGCAAAACACCGAAGTCGCCCCATGTGTCGCTCAGCAGCAGCGATCCGCGCGGCTGCCACTTCTTCGACTGGGTATTGTAATTGGCCTGGGCGGTATAGCGGATGACCCGGTCCTTGCTGTCGAAGGGGCGGGGCGTCTGCAGGTCGACATTGCCGCCGATGCCGCCCTCTTCCAGATTGGCAAGCGGGGTCTTGTAGACATCGACACGGCCGAACAATTCGGATGGGAAGACGTCATAATTGAAGTCGCGGGTCGAACTGCCGACATTCTGTGACGATGTCGTGCGCACCGGTGCGCCGTTGATGGTGGTGACGGTGAATTCCGATCCCAGGCCGCGAATGCTGATGCGCTGACCCTCGTTCGATGCGCCGTCGCGGCTGAGGAACACGCCCGGAATACGCTGCAGGGAATCCGCGACATTGGCCTCCGGGAATTTGCCGATGTCCTCGGCAACGATGGAGTCGCGCACGCCCACGGCTTCGCGCTTCAGTTCGATCCCCTTTTGCAGGCTGCCGCGAAAGCCGGTGACGACGATGTCGGCGGTGGTGGCTTCACCCTGGGGTGTCGGCTGGGGTTCTGCCTGGGCCAGTGCGGGGGCCGAGGCCGCAATCATGGCCAGCATGCTCACCGACATGGCGACGCACGGAAACGCCTTGTTCATATCCATCCTCCCTCATCACGACTCTGATCGTGTTGATCAGGTTATCATACAACTTTGAGGGGGATGTCAATTGTCAGACTTTAGTCATGCAATCATTCGTCCCGGCTGATCAGGTCATTGAGTTCGGAATGGCGCAAAAGGCTTTCCTGCATGTGATGGCGGGCGGCATGGCGCGCCTTTTCGATGTCCATGCGGACGATGGCGTCAAGCACCGCGTCATGCTCGTCGCTGACCTTGTGGGTGTAGGCGTCGTGCGATCTTTCCGGCTGATATTTGAGGTAGAGGCTGCTTGGCGGCACCAGGCGGACGCCCAGAAATTCGACGAAGCGGGCGTAATAGTCATTCCGGGTCGCGCGGGCGATCGCCATGTGGAACTGGCTGTCGGCTGTGGCGGCGACGGCCGGATCCTCAGCCTCGCGGATGCGGCGTAGCGCGTCGCGCATCGCCGAAATATCTTCGTTCGTGCGACGGGCAGCCGCAAGGCCGGCCATTTCGGTCTCGATCGCCAGGCGCATTTCCAGCAATTTGATCACGTCCGATAGCTCGGACAATTCATCCTTGGTGACCTGAAAGGCGCGGTAGCGTGCGGCATCCGACACGAACACGCCCGATCCCTGGCGGGCGACGGCAAAGCCCTGTGCCTCCAGCCGGGCGACCGCTTCGCGGACCACGGTGCGGCTGACATTTTCCTGCTCGGCAATGTCCTTTTGCGCGGGCAGGCGCGATCCGGGCGGGATGCGGCCGGACAATATGTCCTCTTCCAGTTTGGTGTAGAGCATGTCGGCGAGTGAGGCGGCTTTAGCCATGATGTCGTTCCAGTGAATATTCTTTTTCGAGCCTGCCAGCCTGCGGCAATGTGAGCAAGGGCTTGGCAAGTCTGATTCGATGATTTATCAGCTTATCATACAAATAATCGAGAGGAGCCTGTGGTGAACCGCCCCCAGCCAACAGCATCGTCACGCCGGATCCGGACGCCCTATCTATCGATCGGATTGGTGGCGATCGGTCTTCGCGTCGGCGCGGCCCTGGCGCAGGGCGATGGGGCGGGCGATCGTCTGCCGGTCGAGAAGCGCCTGCCGCCGCCGCCTAGCCAGGCTGCGGCCGCCGTTGCACTGGTTGCATCCTATCGCTACGACGACCTGCTGTGGGAAAATGACAAGACCGCTCATCGCATCTACGGCCATGCGCTGGAGGCGGCCGAGCCGCCATCGGGATCGGGGATCGACAGCTGGGGCAAGAATGTGGCCTGGCCCTTCGCAGATCGCCAGCTACGCAGCGGCGACCAGCATGGCTATCATGGCGAGGGGCTGGACTTCTACAATGTCGGCACCACGCGCGGCGCGGGTGGTCTGGGCATCTGGTACGCCAACAAGCTGTGGACGTCGCGCAACTATGTTCGTGCCCATATCCTGAAATCGGGCGGACAGGTCGCCGACTTCAGCGTCGATTATGCGCCCTGGCCAGTCGATGTCGATCGCAAGGTATGGGAAACGCGGCGTTTCACCCTTCCGCTCGGCACCCATTTTACCCGGCTGGTCTCGACCATAGGATCGGACAAGGCGACGCCGCTGACGGTCGGCATCGGTATCGGCAAGCGCACCACGGGGCAGGGGGCGGGTGACCTGACCGTCGATCGTGCCGGTGGCCTGATCAGCTGGTGGGGGCCGGAAGATGGTGCGCATGGCCGGATGGCGCTGGCATTGCGGGTCGATCCGGCACAGATCGCCGATATCCGCGCGGATGCCGACAATCAACTCATCCTGCTGACGGTCAAGCCGGGTCAGCCCTTCGTCTATTATTCCGGCAGTGCCTGGAACAAGGGGAGGGCGGTTTCACCACCCGTGCCGCCTGGGATGCCTATGCCGCCGGCCAGACCCTCGACTTCACCCCGCCCAAGGATTGACCATGACCAGCCATATCGACCGTCGCGCGATCCTGACCGGCATGGCGACCGGCACTGCCGCTTTCGCCGCCATGCCCTCGCTTGCCAACGCCGGGGAGGCCGCGCCAGTCGCCGTCGATGCGGACGACCGCAGTTATGCCCTGGCGCTGCTCGAACGCATGGCCAGCCCCATATTGTCGCGCATGGCCAGGGGGCAGTTGCAGGCGCAATGGAAGCCCGAACTCAGCCCGACCTGGGATGGTCGCAATCCCAAGGTCGCCTTTCTGGAAGCCTTTGGCCGGCTGATCGACGGCATCGCGCCCTGGCTTGCGCTGCCCGATACCGATGGCGCGGAAGGGCGACTGCGCGCCCGGCTACGTGAGCAGGCGCTGGCGAGCTATGCCCATAGTGTAGATCCCAAGGGCCCCGACTATCTGCTCTGGCAGGCGGAGGGACAGCCACTGGTTGATTCCGCCTATTTCACCAGCGCGCTGCTGCGCGCGCCGCAGACATTGTGGGATCCGCTCGACCGGGCGACCAAGGACCGGATCATCAAGGAGATACAGGGGCTGCGCCGGGTCGCGCCGCCCTATACCAACTGGCTGCTGTTTGCGGCGATGAACGAGGTGTTCCTGCTGTCGGTCGGGGCGCAATGGGATCCGATCCGGGTCGACCTGGCGCTGCGCAAATTCAGCGAATGGTATGTCGGCGATGGCTGGTATGCCGACGGCGAGCATTTCCATTTCGACATGTATAACAGCTATGTCATCCACCCGATGCTGACCCAGATTTGGGACGTGCTGGTCCGCTGCAATGCGCGCTTCAACGCGCTCGATCCCAAGGAGCGGCTCGCCATCCAGATCCAGCGGATGCAGCGTTTTGGCGAGACGCTGGAGCGGATGATCGGCCCGGATGGCGCCTTCCCGCCGGTCGGCCGTTCGCTCACCTACCGCACCGCCGTTCACCAGCCGCTCGCCTATCTTGCCTGGCGCAAACTGCTCCATGCCAAGCTGCCCGAGGGGCAGGTGCGCGCCGCGACCATGGCGACACAGCGCCGCATCTTCGCCGATCCCAGCAATTTCGAAGCTGATGGCTTCCTGACCATCGGCTTCGCCCGGCACCAGCCGAGCCTGGGTGACGTCTATTCCAACGCCGGCAGCATGTATATCACCTCGGAAAGCCTGCTGCCGCTCGGCCTGCCGGCGTCCGACAGCTACTGGACTGTGCCGGCCCAGCCCTGGACCATGCGCAAGGCCTATGAGGGCCAGGATTTCCCAAAGGACTATTATATCGCCAATTGAGGCGGCCGGCGCCGCCCTGCGAAGGTCAAGGCTTTCTAATAAGCGGCCCAGCAAAGCTTGACAGACATATCTCTACTTAATTGGCAGATAAAGTCCTCTCATATCAGACGAGGACTTGGATATTATGGCGTGGACGCAGCGGTGGACGGATAGGCTGGCCCGGTTCAGGGCGGCGGCCCAGCGCGAATTGCTGCGCGATCCGACGGTCATCCTGTTCGAACGTGATCCCAGCGCAGCAAGCGTGCGAGAAACGGCCGGCGGTCGCTGAGATGTTGTCCAGACGTAATCTGCTGGGCGCAGCGGCGGGCAGCCTGCTGCTCACCGCCTGCGGCACCGCTGGCAAGGGCCGGCCGAAACTGCGGGTGTCGATCACCGGCAAGGGCGACGGGGACACGCGGCTGCTGTTCAAGGCGGCGGGCATCCAGCCAAGCGGCTTCGACCTTGTCTATAGCGAGTTCCAGTCCGGACATCTCGTGGTCGAGGCGCTCAATGGCGGCTCGCTCGACTATGGCGGGATGAGCGAGATTCCGCCGATCTTCGCCGCCGCATCGACCATCCAGAGCTTCCGCCAGATTGCGGTCGCCCATGGCGACGTCAATAATCAGGTGGTGCTGGTTCCGAAGGGATCGAAGGCGCGCTCCGTCGCCGACCTCAAGGGCAAGCGCGTCGGCTATGTCCGCGCCACCACTGCCCAATATTTCCTGATCCGGATGCTGGAGGAGGTCGGTTTGGCCTGGGACGACATCATCCCGGTCGCGATGGGCGTGTCCGATGGCGCCGCCGCCTTCTCGCAAGGGGCGCTGGATGCCTGGGCGATCTACGGCTTCCCGATCCAGCGCGCGATCGCGACCGAGGACGCGCGGATCTTGCGCACCGCTAATGGCATCCTGTCGGGCAATTATCTCGTTTCCGCCCATGTCGATGCGCTGGCCGATCCCGACAAGGCGGCGATCATCCGCGAATATCTGGCGCTGGTGCAACAGGGCTTTGGCTGGGCGGCGGCACATCAGGACGAATGGGCCGGCATCGTCGCCCAGGATATCGGCGTGCCGCGCGACTATGTGCTCGACCAGTTCCGCCGTAAGAGCGCGACCTATGAACTGCGCCCGGTCACGCCCGAGGCGATCGGATCGCAGCAGCAGGTCGCCGATGTCTTCTTCAAGGCCGGGCTGGTGCCCAAGCGGGTGGACGTCCGCCCGCTATGGGACGCCCGCTTCAATGACGCCATTCCCAAGAGAGGCTGATATCATGGCGACCCAGGCAATTTCCGTGCAGCCGCAGCCGCCCGAAGGGCCGGTGCCCGCCGACCAGCTCGACCGGCTGACCCGCTTGCTGGCGGCCAATGCGGAGCAATATGACCGCAGTGCCGAATTTCCCCGCGCCAATTTCGACATATTGGCGCAACAGGGCCTGATCGCGCTGACCGTGCCGCGCGCGCATGGCGGGCGGGGCGCGTCGGTTTCCGAAGCGCTGCGGGTGCTGGCGGCGGTGGCGAAGGGCGATCCCTCGACCGCGCTGATCCTGTTCATGACCTATCATTATCATGCGACGCCCAACCGGGCGCGCGGCTGGCCGGCGGACATCTATGAGACGCTAGCGCGCGATGCGGTGGCGGGCCGGGGGCTGATCGGCGGGCTGCGGGTCGAACCGGAACTGGGCACGCCCGTGCGCGGCGGCCTGCCTGCCACGATCGCGCGGCGCACCGCCCATGGCTGGGCGATCAGCGGCACGAAGATCTATTCGACTGGATCGACCGGGCTCGACTGGTATTCGGTCTGGGCGAAGACCGATGAGGAAACACCGCGCGTCGGCAATTTCCTGGTTCGCGCCGGCAGTCCGGGCGTGGAGATCGAGCCGGCCTGGGATCATCTGGGGATGCGCGCGACGGTCAGCCATGCCGTCCATTTCACCGACACGCCGACGCCGGCCGACCATGCGGTCGATATTCGCCGGCCGGAGGAATGGGGCGCGCCCGATCCGGTCCAGACGCTGTGGAATGCGCTCTCCATCTCGGTCATCTATGACGGGGTGGCGCGCGCCGCGCGCGACTGGCTGCGCGCCTATCTCAACGACCGGGTGCCGAGCAACCTCGGCGCGTCGCTCGCCACCCTGCCGCGCGTCCAGGAGAAGTTCGGGGAGATCGAGGCGCTGTTGCAGGTCAACCGCACGCTGGTCCGCGACGCCGCTGCGCGGATCGACGCGGGCGATCCGCCGTCGGCGGTCGAGGCCAATGCGATCAAATATGTCGCCACCGCCAACGCCATCCGCGCGGTCGAGATCGGGCTGGAACTGACCGGCAACCCCGGCATCAGCCGCCATAATCCGCTGGAGCGCCATTATCGCGACGTGCTGTGCAGCCGCATCCATTCGCCGCAGACCGACACCATCCTGATTGCCGCCGGGCGCGCGGCGCTGGGGAATTGAACCCATGTCCCTGATCATCGCCAGCCAGATGGAGCCGGATTTCAACCGGAGCCTCTCCCGCCACCCGTCCGCTCCCGTGCTGATCGACGTTGCCGAGGACGCGCCCTGGAGCGCGGCGGACGAGGCCGACATATTGCTGATCCGCCCGTCGCCGGCCTGGCGCGCGCCGGAGGTGCGTCGCCCCGCACCCTGGCCGGGGCGCCTGAAATGGGTCTACAGCGCCTCGGTCGGTGTCGATTTCTATCCCGACTGGCTGCTCGACGCGCCGCTCGTGACCTGTGGCCGGGGTGTCGCGTCGGAGGAAATCGCCGATTATGCGATCGCCGCCATTTATGCCCATGCCAAGAATCTCGATGCCGTCACTGTCCGTTCGCGGGCACAATGGGGGCCTGCGCAACTGGGCCGAGTATCGGGCACGACCATCGGCATCATCGGCATGGGCGCGATCGGCGCGGCGGTGGCGCGGCGCGGCCTGGCGCTGGGCGCGCAAGTGATCGGCGTGCGGCGATCCGGCGCGCAGTCCAGCGTGCCGGGCGTGCAACTGGTCGGCGATGTCGGGACTTTGGTGGAGGAGGCGGATCATATCCTGCTCGCCGTGCCGGCGACCGCCCAGACGCGCCATCTGGTCGATGATGCGCTGCTGGCGCGGGTGCGGCCGGGCGCGCATCTCATCAACGTCGCGCGCGGATCGGTGGTCGATCAGGCGGCTCTGGTGCGGGCGCTGGATGATGGTCGGCTGGGCTTTGCAACGCTCGACGTCACCGACCCCGAACCGCTGCCGGAGGGGCATGTCCTCTACACCCATCCCAGGGTGCGGCTGACCCCGCATATCTCCAGCAATTACCAGCTTGTACGCCATCGCCTGCTGGAAAAGATCCAGGACGACCTGACCCGCTTCGTCCGGGGCGAGGCGCCGTCCGACATCGTCGATCCGGCGCGCGGCTACTGAGGGGGAATGACGGGCGTTAAAGAGCGATGACTTGCCCTTGAATCGTCATTGCGAACGAAGTGAAGCAATCCATCTGAGCGATGTTGGATTGCTTCGCTGCGCTCGCAATGACGCAGTGGATCAGTCTAAATCATTCCAATCTAAAGCCCGGTCACCGTCTCGCGCGCCAGTTCCGCCAGTCGATGCGCGGCGCGGTCCAACTTGTCGCTGGTGCGCAGGATCGCGGCGACGCGGGGCAGGCTGGGCAGCCGCTCATGCTCCAGCACCGTCATGTCATCCTGGAACAAATGGGTCCGTGCGGTGATGCCCAGCCCTGCGGCCACTGCCGCGCGCAGCGTGGCGAGGTTGGGCGTCTCGACCGCGATCCGCCATTGCAGCCCCATATCCTCCAGCGCGCGGATCGCCGCCTCGCGGAAGCGGCACGGCTCCTCCAGCACCGCCAGCGGGATGGTGTCGCGCTCGACCAGTTCGGCCGTGCCATACCAGCTCATCGGCGCCACCGTGACCGCGCTGCCGTCATTGGGGGCGGCAAAGCCCAGCAATATGTCCAGCTCGCGCCGATCGAGCAGCGCCTGCAACTCGGCCGTGCCCGCGACCCGCGCATAGATTTGCGCGTCCGGGTGCAACTCGGCAAAGCGGGAGAGCAGGCCCGAGAGCAGACTGTCGGCAAAATCCTGGACCATGCCGATCCGTGCCGGGCCGGCGAAGCGCCCGGCACTGACCGCCGCCACCGCCTCGTCATGCAGGCTCAGCACCCGGCGCGCATAATCGAGCAGCACCTCGCCCGCCGCGGTCAAGTGCAGGCGGCGGCCTTCGCGCAGGAACAGCGACTGCTGGACCAGTTCCTCCAGTCGCTTGATCTGCAGGCTGAGGGCGGACTGGGTCACGAACACCTGTTCCGACGCATTGAGCATCGAACCGGTGTCGACGATCGCGACAAAACTGCGCAGGAGATTGGTCGGCAGGTTGACCGGCACGGCATATCCTTCTGATGGTGAAAAGGGGCCGATCCGATGCCGGGCACGGGCCTGCTACTTATGATCCATGGCAATATATCAATCAAAATAGTAGATTTTGTGCGAGGGCAGGAAAAGCTATCCCGCCCATCGCGCGCCGAAATGCCCGGAATCAGGGGTGAATGACGACCTATGATTTTCCCTCATAGCGCGCTGGGATAAAACTCAATTGAATGGGTAGAGAATTGATGTTGGATGAAGGCGACTTCACCAGCATGACGGATAGACATGACCGCATTGGCAATAAGGGGCGAAACGCCGTCGCAGCGCGCCAGACGCCGCTTTTCCCTCGCCCGCTTCGGCGGCCGATGGCTGTCACCTTTGCTGTTACTTTTGCTGTGGGAACTGGGCTCGCGCACCGGCCTCATCCCCGAACGGACGCTGGCCGCGCCCTCTGCCGTGATCGGCACGCTGATCCAGATGGTGCTGAGCGGCGAACTGCCCTCCAACCTGCTCGTCTCCTTCGCCCGCGTCGCGGTCGGCCTGCTGATCGGCGTCGGCCTGGGGCTGGCGCTGGGGCTGGCAGCGGGCCTCTCGCGCGGCGCGGAACTGGCGATCGACCCGCTGATGCAGATCAAGCGGACCATTCCCGCACTGGCGCTGACGCCGCTGTTCATCGTCTGGTTCGGTATTGGCGAGACGCCCAAGATCGCGCTGATCGCCTTCGGCACCATCTTCCCGGTCTATCTCAACCTCTATGCTGGCATTCGCGGCGTCGATCCGCGCCTGCTCGATGCCGCCAAGAGTTTCGGCCTCAGCCGCTGGGAACAGGTCTGGCATGTCGTGCTGCCCGCCGCCTTGCCCTCGCTGCTGGTCGGGCTGCGCTACGCCCTGTCCATCTCGATCCTGGTGCTGGTGGTGGCGGAACAGATCAACGCCTCGGCCGGGCTTGGCTATCTCATCAACAATGCCCGCGACTTCATGCGCACCGACATCATCGTCGTCTGCCTCATGGTCTACGCCATTCTCGGTCTTGGCGCCGACTGGCTGGTCCGGTCCCTCGAAGCCCGCGCCCTCGTCTGGCGCCCCAGCATAGTGGAGAATTGATCATGGACGCGCGCCTCGGCTTTTCCACCATCGACAGCGCGGCCCACCAGCCGCATCCCGAACCGGTCGTCCGCCTGCAGCACTTCACCCGCAGCTTTGGCGCCAACCGCATCATCGACGGGCTGGACCTGGAAATCGCGCCGGGCGAGTTCATCGCCCTGCTGGGCCGGTCGGGATCGGGCAAGACCACCTTGCTGCGCACCCTCGCCGGGCTGGACGATGCCGGCGCGCAGGATGTGGAGGTGCCCGACAGCCGCGCCGTCGTGTTCCAGGATGCCCGACTGCTGCCGTGGAAACCGGTCTGGAAGAATGTCGCGCTGGGCCTGAAAGGCGGTGCCATCCGCGACCGGGCGCAAGCCGCGCTGAAGGAAGTCGGCCTTGGCCATCGGCTGGACGCCTGGCCGCTCACCCTGTCCGGTGGGGAAGCGCAGCGCGCTGCGCTCGCCCGCGCGCTGGTGCGCGAACCCCAATTGCTGCTGCTTGATGAGCCCTTTGCCGCCCTCGACGCGCTGACCCGCTATCGCATGCATGACCTGGTTCTCTCGCTCTGGCGGACGCACAGGCCCGCGGTGCTGATCGTCACCCATGATGTCGAGGAAGCGATTGCGCTGGCCGACCGGGTGCTGGTGCTCGACAAGGGGCGGATCGTCGCGGAGGAGCGCATTCACGCCGCGCGCGGCGAGCGCGCGGGCCTTGCCGGCCGGCTGCGCGAACAGCTTCTGTCCCATCTGGGCGGCGACCATCATGGCGAGGGTGTGGTGCCCTTCGCCCGCCAGGCGGAGGCGGCGGAATGAACGCCGTCACCACGATCGACCGGCCGGTCGATACCAGCCGCCTGCGCGGTTTCGTCACCGCCTTGGCCGATCTGATCGCCTGCACCCGCGACGAACAGGCGCTGCTGGAAAGCGGCCGCACCCTGCTTGCCCGGTTGATCGCCCGCGACGACTGGCTGCCGCCCGAATATGCCCGGCCCGATCCCGATCGCTATCAGCAATATCTGCTTCATTGCGACAGTCGCGAGCGGTTCAGCATCGTCAGCTTCGTCTGGGGGCCGGGTCAGTCGACCCCGATCCACGACCATGGCGTCTGGGGGCTGGTCGGCGTGCTGCGCGGCAGCGAGCAGGTCGAGCGGTTCCATCGCCTGCCCGGCGGCGGACTGGTCGCGCAGGGCACAGACATATTGCGCGAGGGCGAGGTCGATGCCGTGTCGCCCCGGATCGGCGACATTCATCGCGTCTCCAACGGCCGGGCCGACGCCCCGTCGGTCAGCATCCATGTCTATGGCGCCAATATCGGCGCGGTCGAGCGCGCGACCTTCGCCGCCGACGGCGCGCCCAAAAGCTTCATCTCCGGATACGCCAACCGCGTCATCCCCAACCTCTGGGACAGATCGAGAAACGCATGACCACCGACATATTGGACCGCATAGAGGTCGCTACCCCGGCCGATATCCGCACCGCGCTGATCGCCCGCGACGAGATCGCCCTGATCGACGTGCGCGAGGAGCATGATTTTGCGCAGGGCCATCCGCTCTTCGCTGCCCAGATCCCGCTGCGCCGCATCGATGAGGAAGCGCGCTGGCGCATCCCCCGGCTCGACACGCCGATCATCGTCTATGATGCGGGCGAGGGGCTGGCGCGCCGCGCGGCCGTGCGGCTGCAGGGGCTTGGCTATACCGACGTCCGCGAACTGGAGGGCGGGCTCAGCGCATGGCGTGATGCCGGTTATGAATTGTTCGAGGATGTGAACAGTTACTCCAAGGCGTTCGGCGAACTGGTCGAGCATCGCCGCCATACGCCCAGCCTTGCGGCGGAGGATGTGCAGGCGCTGATCGACGAAAAGGCCGACATCGCGATCCTCGATGCGCGCCGTTACGACGAATATCATACGATGAGCATCCCGACCGGGACCAGCGTGCCGGGCGCCGAACTGGTGCTGCGCGCCTGCACAATCGCCCCCGATCCCGACACCACCATCATCGTCAATTGCGCCGGCCGTACCCGGTCGATCATCGGCACCCAGTCGCTTGTCAATGCCGGCCTGCCCAACAAGGTCTATGCGCTGCGCAACGGCACGATCGGCTGGACGCTGGCCGGGCAGGGGCTGGAAACCGGCCAGGTGCGCGCCGCGCCGGAGGTCGATGGCAAGGCGATCGAGGCTGCCCGTGCCCATGCCCGCGATGTCGCCTACCGCGCCGGGGTCAAGTGGATCGGCTGGGACGATCTGGAGCATCTGAAGGCCGACACCGCTCGCACCCTCTATCTCTATGATGTGCGCCAGCCGCGTGAATATGAGGCGGGGCATCTGCCCGGTTTCCGCAATGCGCAGGGCGGCCAGCTGGTGCAGGAAACCGACCATAATGCCCCGGTGCGCGGCGCCCGCATCGTCGTCACCGACGATCTTGGCCCGCGTGCCGACATGAGCGCCTCCTGGCTCGCCCAGCTTGGCTGGGAAGTCTATGTCCTGTCCGTCGACTGGTCGGCGGTGGTGCTGGAACGCGGCAGTGACGGCGCGCCGGCCCCGCGTGGACCCGAGGGCCGCTACAAGCGCCCCTATGAGGGCACCGACAACAAGGCCGAGAAGATGCAGGCCTATCTCGATTGGGAATATGGCCTTGTCGCCCAGCTCGAAAAGGACGGCACCCACGGCTTCTACGTCATCTGATCAGCGGGAAGGAATGACCCCATGAGCGTCAAGTTCATCGGCTATATCGGCTTCAACAATGGCTCGGAAACCCAGGCGGCGGTGCGCAGCCGCGTGCTCGACAAGGATTATGTCGAGGCCGCAGCCAGGGCGCAGGAGGAGGGCGGCTTCGACCGCGTCCTCATCCCCTTCGGCTCCAACAGTCCGGAAAGCCAGATTGTCGCGGCCCATGCCGCTGCGCTGACCAGCAAGCTTGGTTTCCTTGTCGCCCATCGCCCCGGTTTCACCCAGCCGACCGTGGCCGCGCGCCAGCTGGCGACGCTCGACCAGCTGTCTGGCGGGCGGGTCGCGGTCCACATCATCACCGGCGGCGCGGACGATGAAATGGCACGCGATGGTGACACCGGCACGGTCAAGGCCCAGCGCTATCAGCGCACCGACGAATATCTGACCATCCTGCGCCAGGAATGGACGGCGGCCCAGCCGTTCGACCATCGCGGCGACTTCTACGACATTCGCCAGGCCTTCAGCGCGATCAAGCCGGACAATCTGCCGGTCTTCTTCGGCGGTTCCTCGGCTGAGGCGATCGAGGTCGCCGGGCGCCATGCCGACGTCTATGCGCTCTGGGGTGAAACGCTCGAAGCGGTGCAGGACACGGTGCGCCAGGTGCGCCGTGCCGCCGCCCGTCATGGCCGCAATCCCGGCTTCTCGCTGTCGCTGCGCCCGGTGATCGCCGATACCGAGGAAGCGGCCTGGAAGCGCGCGGCGGAGATTGAGGAGCAGGTGCGCGCCAATCGGGTCGCCGCCGGACTTCCGCTGACCGGCCATCGCCCGCCCAATGTCGGATCGCTGCGCCTGCTGGAGGCGGCCAGGGCCAACCGGCAGGACAAGCGGCTGTGGACCGGCGTCGCTGCGCTCACCGGCGCGGCCGGCAATTCCACCGGCCTGGTCGGCACGCCCGAACAGGTGGCCGATGCGATGCTCGATTATTATGACATCGGCATCGATCATTTCCTGATCCGCGGTTTCGATCCACTGGGCGATTCCATCCTCTATGGCCGCGAACTGCTGCCGGTCGTCCGCCGCAAGGTGGCCGAGCGGGAGAAGGTCGACGTCGCGCTCGCGGGCTGACATGGCGAGCAAGAAATCGATCCTGATCGTCGGCGCGCTGATCGCCTCCGCCGGTGTCGCCTTCGCTGTCACCCAATATCGCACTGAACAGGTGCCGGTGCTGCGCGTCGCCAACCAGAAGGGGCAGGTCAAGGCGATGATGCTTGCCTCTGGCGCGCTAGACGGCGCCTCCTACAAGGTCGAATGGTCGGAATTTCCCGCCGCCCAGCCGCTGCTGGAAGCGGTCGGTGGTGGCGCCGCGGACCTTGGCCTTGCCGCCGACGCGCCCTTCATCTTCGCCTATCAGAGCGGCAGCCCGGTCAAGGCGATCGCGGTGCAGGCACCCGCCAACCAGGCGGCCGAGGCGCTGGCGATCCTAGTGAAAAATGGCTCGCCGATCCGATCTGCCCAGGATTTGGCTGGCAAGACAATCGCCACCACGCGCGGATCGATCGGCCATCATCTGCTGCTCCAGGCGCTGGAGCGGGCGCATATCCCGGCCGACAAGGTCAAGATCACCTTCCTGCCGCCGGGCGATGCCAAGGCTGCGTTCGACAGCGGATCGATCGACGCCTGGTCGACCTGGACCCCCTATACCAATGTCGCGGTCAAGGAAGGGGCGCGGGCGGTTGCTGACGCCAAGGATTACGGCCTGCCGCTCTATATCGACATCGCCCATGATGCCTCGATCGCGCCCAAGCGTGCGCTGCTGGCCGATTTCCTCCAGCGTGAGGCGAAGGCGGTCGCCTGGGCCCGCGCCCATCCCGACCAGTTCGCCGCCGTGCTGGCCAGGGAAACCGGCCTGCCACTGGACATCGCCCGCGCCAGTTTCGAGCGCAGCAACCGCATTTCGCAGCCCGTCGATGCCAAGGTGATCGCCCATGAACAGGCGATCGTAGACCGCTATCGCCGCGCCGGCCTAATCGATCCCAAACGGGACGTGGCGCAGGCCTTCGACACCAGTTTCGGATCCTGACGCAAGGAGCTTTCCCCATGGCCACCATCCTCAAGGATGATCGTTTTTCGCGCACCGGCATCAGCGAAGCCGAATGGAAGGTGCGGGTCGATCTCGCCGCCTTCTATCGGCTCTCGGCGCTCTACGGCTGGGACGATTTCATCTACACCCATATTTCCGCCCGCGTGCCGGGACCGGACCATCATTTCCTGATCAATCCGTTCGGCCTGATGTTCGATGAGATCACGGCATCCAGCCTGGTCAAGGTCGACCTCGACGGCAATGTCATCGGGGAGAGCGACTATGGTATCAACTATGCCGGCTATGTGATTCATTCGGCGATCCACGGCGCGCGCGACGACGCCCATTATATCGCCCATTTCCACAGCGCCGACGGCATGGCGGTGTCGGCTCATGCCGAGGGGCTTCTGCCCTTGAACCAGCGTGCGCTGGCCCTGATCCCGCGCCTGTCCTATCATGACTATGAGGGCGTGGCGCTGAACCTGGACGAGCGCGAGCGGCTGGTTGCCGATCTGGGAGACACCAAGGTCATGCTGCTCCGCAACCATGGCACGCTGGCGCTCGGCGCTTCTCCGGGGGAAGCATGGAGCGGCATCTATCAGCTGGAATCCGCCTGCACCGCGCAGGTCCGCTCGCTCAGCGTCGGGCGCGACAATGTGCTGATCGCGCCGGAGGAGGCGCAGGCGGAAGTGAAGCGCCAGATGTCGCGCGAGCGCCAGCCGGTCGAGGGACGGCGCACCCATTATGATCTGGTCTGGGAAGCGGCGCTGCGCAAGGCATCGCGCCAGGCACCGGGCTATGACGCCTGATCTATAAGGATTAATCGGCGGCTTTCCGCCAAGTCTCATTGGCGTCGCGTGCCCCGCGGCGCCATTTTCCTATCTCCAGCAAAGGAGACAGGCAGATGGCGACGATCGTCGGCGACAATTTGAGGGCGCGCTATGCCGCGCTTCAGGCAGAACGGGAACGGGACTGGTCGCCCGCCCAGCTGGCGCGCAACGCGGCGCAGCGGCAGCAGCTGGTGGCGCGCTTCGATGCGGCGACGGTGGCGCAGCCCGGCGATGTCCTGCCCAATCTGGAACTCGACGATGTGGAAGGTGCCGAGCTGACACTCGACGCGCTGACGGCGCAGGGTTCGGCCTTGTTCATCTTCTTCCGCTTCGCCGGCTGCCCGGCCTGCAACATCGCCTTGCCCTATTATGCCGACACGCTCTGGCCGGTGCTGCGGGCGCGCAGTATCCCGCTGGTCGCGCTCAGCCCGCAGCAGCCCGATCGGCTGGTGGAGATCAAGCGCCGTCATGATCTGCCCTTCGCCGTCGCGACCGATCGCGACAATCAGCTCGGCTGCCTGCTCGGCATCGCCTTCGTCCCCGATGATCGCCCGTCGCCACCGCCCGCCGGCTGGATCGGCGAGGTGACCGGCACGGGCAGCTGGGAATTGCCGCAGCCAGCGGCGCTGCTGCTGGGGCCGGGTCGGGTGGTGCAGCGCTTGCAGGTCAGCCCCGACTGGCTCGACCGACCGGAGGCGGATGATATCCTCGCCTGGCTGCGCTAAACGCGAGAAAAAGGCCCGGCAATTTGATTGCCGGGCCTTTTCTTGTTCGATGGGATCAGGCGGCCGACTTGGCCTCGCGCGCAACGCTGTAGCGATTGTCCGGCACCGACAGGCCCAGATGCTCGCGGAAGGTCGTGCCCTCATAGTCGGTGCGGAACAGGCCGCGCTGCTGCAGGATCGGGATCACCTTGTCGACGAACAGCGCCAACTGCCCCGGCAGTGGCTCGAACAGAACGAAGCCGTCGGCCGCGCCATTTTCGAACCAGCGCTGCAACTGGTCGGCCACCGTCTCGGCCGAGCCCACAAAAGCGCCGCGCGGCGTCGCCAGCCGTTCCGCCACCTGACGCAGGGTCAGCCCCTCCGCCTCGACTTCGGCCAGGATGCGCAGCGTTCCGCTCTGCTGGCTGTTGAGGCCCAGATGCGCGACATCGGGGAAGGGGGCATCGAGATCATATTGGCGGAAATCATGGTCGTTGAAGGTGCGCGACAGAAAGCCGAGGCCGGTGTCGATCGACTCCAGCGCGGCGAGTTCGCGGTAGCGCGCCTCGGCCTTCTCATCGCTGTCACCGACGATCGCGGCGATGCCCGGCAGGATGAACAGCTGGTCGGCATCGCGGCCAAAGCCCTTCGCCCGTGCCTTCACATCGGCATAATAGGCCTGGCCCGCCTCGATCGTCTCGGCATGGGTGAAGATCACTTCGGCCCGTCGCGCGGCGAAGTTGCGGCCATCGTCCGATGCGCCGGCCTGGAAGATGACTGGCTGGCCCTGTGGCGTGCGCTTGATGTTGAGCGGGCCGCGCACCTGGAAGAACTCGCCCTTATGGTCGAGCGCATGCAGCCGATCGGGATCGACGAACTGGCCGCTTTCCTTGTCGGCGACATGGGCGCCGTCTTCCCAGCTGTCCCACAGGCCCTGGACCACATCGAGATATTCGGCAGCTATGCGATAGCGCACGGCATGGGCGGGATGTTCGCTCTTGCTGAAATTGGCGGCGGTGTCGCCCAGCCAGGATGTGACGACATTCCAGCCGGCGCGCCCGCCGCTGAGGTGATCGAGCGAGGCGAATTGCCGCGCGACGTTGAAGGGTTCGGAATAACTGACCGTCAGCGTGCCGACCAGGCCGATCCGGCTGGTGGTCGCCGCCAGCGCCGACAGGATGGTGATCGGCTCGAACCGGTTGAGATAATGGGGGCTGGACCGTTCGGTGATCGACAGGCTGTCGGCGACGAACAGGAAGTCGAACTTGCCGCGTTCGGCGGTCGCCGCCTGTTCCTGATAGCGGGCAAGGCTGGTGCTGGCATTCACGTCACGATCGGGATGGCGCCAGTCATGCCAGGTGCGGCCGACGCCATGCAGGATGAAGCCGAGCTTGATATGCGGAGAACGGGCCATGGCCTTGTCCTTCTGCTGGAGGGGAGGGGGAGCCCGTTTCCTCTATGCCCGACTGTCCCGCGCGACCAACGCGGTCTCCTCAAGCGCATATGAAATGGACCAATAGGGCAGGCGTCAGTAGGAAAAGCGGGCGCTCAGCAGCACCGTCGCGGGATCGGCATAATTTTTATAATAGACCCCGGTCGAAGGGATGTAGGTCGAACTGACCGGCTTGTTCGCGCCCAGGATATTCTTGCCCTGGATGGCGAACTGGAAACGGTCGTCCGACAATATCCAGGTGATCGAGCCGTTGATGAAGGTCTGGCCCGGCACTTCGTCCTGTGGCCGGGCGAGGGCGTTCTGATAGAAGCTGCTCTGATATTGGGCGTTGGCCGACAGGCGCAATGTGCTGCCGGATGCGCCCAGCGGCAGCGCATAATTGGCGCCGCCCGACAGGGACCATTTGGGCGCGTTCAGCAGCGGGTTGCCATCGGCGTCGACGCCATTGCCCCCCGCACCCTTATAATCGTCATAAATGGCCTTGAGATAACCGGCCGACGCCTGGAGCGAGAAGCGCTCCGACAGGCGCAGGTCATTTTCCAGTTCCACGCCCCAGCTATGCGCCTTGCCGGCATTGCCCCGGCGCGAGCCGACATAGACAGGGTCGTAGAAGGATACCTGAAGATCCTTGTAATCATTGTAGAAGATGGCGAGATTGCTGCGCAGCGCGCCACCGAACAAGGTGGCCTTGAGGCCCCCTTCATAGGTCGAGACCTTTTCCGGATCGAAGGGCAGGGTGGCCAAGTCCAGCCGGGTCGCGCGATTGTCGAACCCGCCAGATTTGAACCCGCGCGAATAGGTGAGGTAATTGAGCAGATTGGGCGTCCATTGCGCTTGCACCGACAATTTCGGTGTCAGCGCCTTCCAGGTCTTTTCCGCCTCACCGGCGATCGACTGGGCCACGACATTGCGATCATCGTCGATCACCTTGTTGTCGAAGACGAAACGCTTCTTCTCGATGGTGCCGCGCAGGCCGGCGGTCAGGCTGAATATATCGTTCGCCTTCCAGGTGCCCTCGCCGAACACGGCATAGGCATCGGTATAGGTGATGTTGTGGGCGCGCAGCCGGTTGATGGGCGCGGTCGCGGCCGTGCCGGTGCGGCTGAAGCCGTCGCGCTCCACGAAGAAACGTTCGTGCAGGTAGAAGAGGCCGCTGGTGAAGCTGAGGTCGCCAAAGTCGCCGTTCAGCTGCACCTCCTGGCTGAAGGCCCGGTCATTATAATGGATCAGGTTCTTCTGGATCAGCGCGGCCTCGCCGTCATTCTCGTAATTGACGGGATTGAGGTTGAAGCCGGTATAGGCGCTGATCGACTTGATAGAGAGGGTAGGCGAGAGGTCATAGACCAGCCGCAGCGAGGCGCTGCGCGAATTGAGATGCTGGTCCGGTTCGACCTCCGAATAGGATCGGCGGCGGCTGAAGCTGCCGGGCTGGTTGACCGGAATATAGGACCGTGTATCGCTGCGATCGCGCAGGATATTGACGGTCAGCAGCGCGTCGAGATTGGCGATGCCGGTATAGCGCAGCTTGCCGCGCCAAGCGTCGAGGTCGATCCGGTTGACGTCATGGCCCAGCGTCGGGTCATAGGTGACGCCGTCGCGGGTACGATGGATCCAGGCGACGCTGCCCGACAGGTCGCCCGCGATCTTGCCGCTGACCAGCGCCCGGCCCTGTACGTCATTATAGCTGCCATAGCCCAGTTCGGCGGTGACATGGGTGGTCTCGTCGGGCGCGCGGGTAATGATGCGCAGCGCACCGGCCGACGAGTTGCGGCCATAGAGCGTCCCCTGCGGCCCGCGCAGCAGCTCGATCCGTTCCAGATCGACAAATTCGCTCATCGAGGCGATCTGACGGGGGATGTAGACGTCATCGACATAGATGGCGAGCACCGGCTCCTGGATCGGATCGGATTCGCCCACGCCGCGCAACGAGAAGGTCTGGGTGGTGTGGCTGATCGATGTCCGCGCGACGAAGAGGTTGGGTACCTGGCCGGCCAGGTCGCGGACATTGGTGATGTTGCGCTGCTCCAGCGTCTCGGGCGTGAAGGCGGAAATCGCGATCGCGGTCTTCTGAAGGTCCGTGGCGCGCCGCTCGGCGGTGACGATGATACCGCCGCCGGCGTCGCCATCCTCTGCCGGCGCTGGCGCCTGTGCCCAGGCCGACCCGGCCATTGCCGCGGCCATGATCGCGCTGCAACCAGCGGCCAGGAAAATCCCTTTTTTCATTGTTCCCCACTCAATCTTGATCCGCCGCAGCCGGGGCTCAGCGTTAACTGTCAACTAAAGTTGTAGACAATTTGCGCAAATGAGTTCGGGCAATCTGGCGGGAGAATGGCTCATAGATTTGCGCGGCAGAGATGGGCGCGCCGATCATCGGCTGTGGTCAGCTTCGGCGTGCTCCGCGCCCGCTATAAAGGGTAAGGGGCGATAGCCGCAGATTATTCCGGATCAGCAGCTCCGCGCAGGAGCGGATATCGGCGGTCAGCCGTTCGTCCAGGGGTATTGTGGGGGCAGAGCTGAGGCGCTGGGCATCGGCCAGCGAGGCAAGCAGGACCAGTTCGTCGTCACTGACATAGCGGGCGCCGGGCGGCTGGATGCGCAGGCCGCATTCGATGGCGATCCTGCGCAGGCGGGCGAAGCTGTCGATGGCCGCGAGACCGATCCGCTGCTCCTCGCCCCGCAGCATTGCGAGCACCCGGCGCTCGGTCCGTGTACGGCGGTGGAGGGGCAGGGTAGAGCGGTTCACAGCGCACGCGCCAGTGTCAGCGAGACGACTGCACCCTCCCACTGGTTGCGCTGTTCCTGCCCGCTATAGCTGCCTGCCCGGCTCGGGCTGTAGAAACGGCGCAGCCGATGATAATCCTGACCGTTGAGCGCGCTGGCCCGCAGCGTCGTCTTGAACCCTGCCAGCGCCGTGGTTTCGACATAGGCATCGAATGCGGCATCGTCGCGCCAGGTCAATCGCTCGCCGGTGTAGAAGACATCGCCCTGTTCGGCGGCGGTATAGCTGATCCCCCAGGATGAACGCAGTTTCGGCACGTCGTGGCGGAACTCGGCGCTCAGGCTGCGTGGCGCGATATCGTCCATCTTCCTGTTGTCTCCGGTTACGGGGTCGCGCATGCGCGATCCCCGTAGCGTGCCGTCGAGCGTGAGCCGCGCGCCACGCAGGGCGCCATCGAGCGGCAGGGTCGCCTGCGTGCTGATACCCCATTGTCGGGCATTGCCGATCGTCCCCAGCGCTTCGTCGCCGGTGGGGAGGAGGAGATAGCCAAGCATCCCCTGGTGCCATTGATGATAGGCCTCGACCGCCAGCGCGCCGCCCTTGCCCCAGCGATGGTCGGCACGGGCAAGGGCGCGGGTAACACGGGCTGGGCGCAATTGCGCGTTTCCACCGAGCGGCCGGCCGTCTGCCTGATTTACCGACGCGGCGAAGTCGCCGAAGTCGAGCTGATCGACCGTGCGGCGAATGCCCAGTCGCAACTGGCTGGTATCGCGTGGCGACCAGACCAGAGCGGCAGACGGTTTCCAATAGGACAGGCTTTGCTCGTTCGCAGCATCCCCCGTAACGCGGATGCGCGACAGTTCGAACGCCATGCCGCTTTCCAGCGTCCAGCGTTTGCCCAGGCGCAACGTGACATTGGCAAAGGCCTCGCCCCGCAGTTCGGACACACGGCTATTGGCGTTGGCCAGGGTGATCGGCGTCAGGCCGCTGCCATTATCCTCCGAATAGTCGAGGGTGCTGCTGAGCCGGTTATAGGCGATCTCCATCCCCAGTTCCGGGCGGAGCACATGGTCGCCCCCCGCGTCAGCGTCGTGCGACCGACCAGTTCCAACGGCTTCTGCGCCAGCGCCGAAACGCCGCGATAGCCCGGCTCGACATAGTCCTCGCTGGTGGACAGGCGTTCGACCCGGCCAAGCCCCACCAGCTTTGCCGACCAGTCCTTGCCAAGGGCGCGGGTCCAGTCGAGCCCCAACTCGCCACTGCGCCCCTTTTCGTCATAGCCGATGGTCCGCTCGATCATCGCCGCACCGTCAGCCGGTGTGATCATGATCACCCGGTTGGATTCATAGCCATCCCGATTGAGCCGCAGATTGAGCGTCAACGTGCCACCGGCCAGCGCGCCGGATGTCGATGCCGCAAGCCCGATCTCCGGCGCCTTGCCGATGATGCGCTCATGCCGGGTCTCGGTCGGCATGCCATTGCCGTCGCTGATATGGTAGATGCCGTCGATCGGGTAGCGGACCTGCTCGACCGACAGTTCCACATTGCTCTGCCAGCCGGCAATCTTGCGTGCAAGGCTGATCTGGGCAGAGGGCGCGATGCGGCCGTCGCGGGTATGGCTGAATTTCAGCGAGGCATTGCCCGATCCGCCCCCATCGGTGCGCAGGATGACATTGGCCACCAATGTCTGTCCCTGTGCCTCGGCCGCGTCGGTCCCGCGCAGCAGCACGACCCGCTCGACGCGTGCGGCACCGATCCGGCGCAGCACCTCGGTAATGCCGCCGGCCTTCACCGTAGGCCGCTGGCCATCGATCAGTACATTGCCGGCCGCGCCGCCAAAACCACGCAGGCTGTTGCCCTCGCTCAGCAGGAAGCCGGGGGTGCGCTCCAGCACGTCGAGCGCGGTCTGGGGCTGGAAGGGCGCGTAGAAATCGGCCGGATAAACCGGATCAGGACCGGCCGGGACGATTGGCGGATGAGCCGGCGGACTATTATCCTGCGCCCCTTCCTGTTCGTTCGCCATCGCGCCCGCCGTCATGGCGAGGCCGGCCATCAGCGCAGGAAACAACATCATCGCAGGAAAAACTCGACCGGCACGACCAGTTCAATGCTGTCGCCCTTCACATCCTCGGGTGGCTTGGGCAGCGGTTGCGCGCGCTTGGGCAAGGCCAGCGCTTCCTGATCGAGCGATCGCACGCCGGACGAGCGCTCGATCCGTGCCGACAACAGCGTGCCGTCCCGGTCCATGACAAAGCGGATATAGGGAACACCCTGCTGCCGCGCGAAATGGGCATCGCGGGGATAACGCTTCACCTTGTTAAGTGCGCCCAGCACCAGTCCTTCCCAAGTGGGCTTGCCGGTCGATATCTGTGGTGCCGGCGGCGCTGGCTTGCTTTCCGGTGCAGTGGTTTCCTTGATCGGCGGTGCGGGATCGGGAACAGGCTTGGCCGCCACGGCCGGCAGCATATTGGCGCTCGGAACGATGATCTTGGGCGGTTCCAGCATCGGTTGCTGGGGCGTGGGCTGCGACTTTTCCTTCTGCACCTGTTCGGGACCAGGCGGCACTTCGCGTGCCGGTTCCGGCGGCGTAGCCGGCGGAGCAACGGCAAAAATACTCAGCGTCGGCGTCGATTTCGGCGCGACATAGGTGTGCCAGGTGACAAAGCTCACCGCCAGGGCGGCCAGTCCGATCGCCCCGACGCCGCCCATGCCCGCCAGGCGCGTGCGCAGCGGCATCGTCTGGTCGCTGTAGCGGCTATAGGTCCAGGCCGGTTCGACGTGCGAAAGCGCGCGATCGGTCAGCGGCGCACGGGTGAGAGGGAGCGAAGCCATGTCTATTCCGAAAGCGCGAGCAGCAGTAGGGTGGGCGGCAAGGCGAGGAGGATCATGAAGATCCAGACCCGCGCCGGATTGCGCGCGTGAAAGGCGCTCATTGCGATCACCGCGAACAAGGCAAAGCTGGCAAGGGTAACGCCGGTGACCGCCTCGACCGCATCGGTGCCAAGGCGAACGAGCAGGCGGGAAAGGGCCGCAGTGACGAGCGCGGTTAGGCCATAGGCGCCCAGCGTGCAGGCCGTGACCCGACCGGCATTGGCCCAGCGGGCGCGGGCAACAGAACTGAACCCGATCATGGCCGCACCCGCGCGAGGATGCGCTCGCGATTGCAATTGAGCGTCACGATCGTGACGGCGCCGGCGCTCAGCCAGCCGAACCAGGCGATGCTGCCATAACCCCAACCAAGGCCAAGGCCTGCGATCAGGAAGGCGATGCTCAGCAGCGCAAAGCCCGCCCGGCGCAATCGGCGCGATTGCGGGTCGGGCAGCTTGCGACGAAGCCAGTCCTGCTGGTGGCGGGCCATCGCCAGAAACAGCAGCGCAAAGCCGCCGAGGGATAGCAGGGCTGTTGCGACATGGGTCATGCCGGTACCTCCTGAAAATCTCGCTTGGGCTGGCGAATGCGGCTGCGCGCCTTGGCCTTGGACTGGTGGGTTGCCACCTTGCGGGCGGCAAAGGCGAAGCCGGTGGCGGTCAGGATCATCATCAGGTCGAACAGGATGAAGATAGCGTCACCCGCCATCACGCTGGCGGGCAGGCCGCGCGGCGTGGTGGCGGCGTTGACCAGCGGAATGGCGGCATAGAGCAGGGCGCAGGCGGCCAGCGTCTCGACCCAGGCCCGCCGTGCCGGCCGGCCCAGGCTCCACACAAAGATCGCGCCCCAGGCGATGAACAGGGCGTTGACTTCCCAGTCGGCGCGTTTGGCGATTGCCGGATCAAGCAGCCGGTTGGCGAGGAAATAGACCGCGATCCCTGCCGATGCGCCGGCGATGACGCCGATGTTCAGCCGTTCGACCAGACGGAAACCGAAATGGGGCCGGGCCGGATCGGGCAGCTTGGCGCGACGCTTGACCGTCCACAGCACCAGCCCGCTGCCGACCATGATGGTGCCGCCCACGCCGGAAAGGAAATAGAGCCAGCGCAAGGCCGGGTTGGCATAGCGGCCGGCATGGAGGTCGATCATCACCCCCTTGGTCGCGCTCGCTGCACCGCCTTCGCGCGGGCCGGCCAGCGGTTCGCCGGTGGCGCCGTTAAGGTAGAGCATCGGCTGGTGGCCGCCCAGCGTTTCGGTGCGGGGCCAGATGCGGACGATAGCGGCTGCATTGCCGGGATGGCTGATGCTGACATAGCTGGGCTCGAAACCGGGACGCAGAGTGCGGGCACGCTGCAGCAGTTCGGGGATCGGGCGCAAGTCGGCCTTGGTCTCGCTCGGTTCGCTCTTCGGCCCGGACGGGAAGGCGGCCTCATAATAGGCGTCGGTCGACGGGAAATTGGCGCTGATCGCCCAGGGCATCAGGGTGAAAAGCAGGGTGACGAGCCCGGTATAGGTGATCATCAGATAGAAGGGCAGGGCGAGGACGGCGGTCACATTATGGGCGTCGAGCCAGGAACGCTGTCCCTTGCCGAAGCGCAGCAGGAAGAAATCGGTGAAGATCTTCTTGTGGGTGACCACGCCGCTCAGGATCGCGACCAGCATGGCGAGCGCGGCCAAGCTTACGAGCAGGCGCGCCCACATGACAGGCATATAATGAAGGTCGAAATGCATGCGATAGAGGAAGAAGCCACCACGCGTGTCGCGTACGCTGGTGAGAGCGCCGCTGGTCGCGTCGAGCATGCGTTCCTGCTGACTTGAGCGGTCGCCGCCGGCCGGCGTCCAACTGATCGAGAAGCCTTCGCCGCCACGGCTGCCGGGAAGGGAGAGCGTCCAGTCGTCTGCACCCGCGCCTTCCTTGCGCAGGATCGTGTCGGCGGCGTCGATTGCCTTATCACTGATCGGGGCGGGTGTCAGTTCGGGTCGCATCCATTGCGATATTTCCTGCTGGAAGAAGGCAACCGTGCCGAACAGGAAGATGACGAACAGCAGCCAGCCAGGCAGCAGCCCGGTCCAGGTGTGCAGCGTCGACATGGTCTGGCGCAGCGATGCCTTCATGATGCCTTGCCTCCAGCGATCTCTACTGACCTGTGCTCGTGCCTAACCCGCTGTTCGCTAATGCTCATCAATGCCCTGTTCGATTGACGTTTTGCGTGACTGGATTTCCAAAGAAAAACGTCGAGAAAAATTGGAAAGCCGCCCCGTCGCCTACAAAATGCATACCCCATGCGAGTGGTTCGCTTTGCGCATCGCCACGTTGGGATGGTGCCATTAACGCAAATGCGATTTATTTGCAAAACAAGACATTTGATTTTTGCGCGGTTCGCAAAGCCTGCCGCGGCACGGCAAATAGTCCTTGTCGAAGGCGTAATGTGCTCCTTGCTGGACAGCATAAATCACAGTCCTTAATTCGCATATGCGAATCAATATCAATAAAGAGGCTGATATGCGACATATGCGATGGATGGGGGGCCTGCTTTCTGGGGGCGGTATTGTTGCTGCCGTGGTGCCTGCGTTTGGGCAGGAACAAGCCAGTCAGGATGGTCAGGCTGTCATGCTCGGGTCGGTTCGGGTCGAAGGGGAGGCCGTTGATGATGGGCTGACCAGCGATCTAGCATCTACCGAGGGGACCGGCTCTTACACGACCCGGTCGATGAAGACCGCGACGAAGCTGCCCATGTCGATCCGGGAGACGCCGCAGTCGGTGACCGTCGTCACCCGCCAGCGACTGGATGATCAGGTGATGACCAACATCACCGACGTGGTGAAAAATACGCCAGGCCTGTTCCTCAACTATTCCAGCGGGCCCGGCCGCCCGAGCTTTACCGCGCGCGGCTTCGATATCGACAATATCATGTATGACGGCCTACCGTCCCGCTATCAGGGATGGGTCGTGGGCAGTCAGGCCAATATGGCCATCTATGACCGGGTGGAGGTGGTGCGCGGCGCTACGGGCCTTGTAACCGGCAGCGGCAATCCATCGGCGGCGATCAATCTGGTGCGTAAGCGCCCGACCCGCGACTTTCAGTTCAATCTCGAAGGATCGGCCGGCAGTTGGGACAATTATCGCGGGCAGATCGACATGTCGGGCGGTGTCGATCAGGCCGGCAATCTGCGGGTGCGGTTCATCGGCTCCTATCAGGACAGCAGCAGTTTCCGCGACGGCGAGGTCATTCATCGCGGCCTGATCCATGCGATCGGCGAATATGATATCGGTCCCGATACGACGTTGATGGTGGGCGTCACACATCAGGATGATTTCTTCAACAGCTTCTGGGGCGGCTTGCCGCTCAGCGCCACCGGCGCCCATCTCGACCTGCCGCGCTCGACCCGGCCCAGCTATGACTGGGAAGGCAAAAGCCAGAAGTCGAACACCGTCTTTGGCGAACTGATCCATCGTTTCGGCCACGACTGGAGCGTCCGGCTGGCGAGCATGAAGGTGTGGCAGGATGCTATGTTCTCCGGCACCTATGTCTATCGGCGGCCCGACCTGACGCTCACCCATTCCGCCTATCAGGCCGCCTATGACGAGGATCAGGCCAGTGTCGACCTCTATGCCAGCGGGCCGGTCACGTTGTTTGGCCGTGACCATGATCTGACATTCGGCGCTAGCCGACGCGAGACCTCAACAGGCACGCAAAATTACAGCGGGGGAGGGCTGCTCGCAGGCAATGTCGACATGTTCGATTTCGACCCGGCCAGCGGTACTCGGCCCAATTTCGTGCCGACGACCTACAGCCGGAACGTCATCACCCAGAGCGGTCTCTATGCCTCGACCCGGCTCAATCCGTTCGACGGGCTGAAGATCATCCTGGGCGGGCGGCTGGATTGGTATGATTATGATAACCGCACGGCTGCGACCGGCGATTACAAGGTCGATGCCCACCAGACCGTCTATGCCGGCGCGATCCTGGAAATCGATCGTCATCATTCGTTCTATGCCAGCTTCACCGACATTTTCCAGCCGCAGACGGCCAGGGGCTTTGCTGTCGACACCGACAGCCAGGCGATCCTGAAGCCGATCACCGGCCAGAATTACGAGGTGGGTATCAAGGGCGAATATCTCGACGGGGCGCTGAATGCGGCGATCGCGCTTTTCCGCATCGACCAACGGAATAGGGCATTCGTGCCGACCGACCAGAGCGGTTGTCCCAGCTTCCCGGCCAGCAGTTGCTCGACGGCTGCAGGTCTGGTGCGCAGCAAGGGCATTGATGCCGAACTTCAGGGCGCGATTACGCCCGACTGGAACATTTCGCTCAGCTATACCTATACCAGCATCGAATTTGTGCGGGACACCAACCCTGAAAATGGCGGCAAGAATTTCGAAACCGACATGCCCCGCCACATGGCGAAACTGTCGACCTTCTACACGCTGCCGGGGAAGCTCAACCAGCTGCGTATCGGCGCCGGACTTAACTGGCAGAACCGCATCTACAACGACAATAACGGCGCCAATTTCAACAATGTCGCCTTTCGCGTCGAACAGGGGGCCTATGCCGTTGCCGACCTGATGCTGGGATACAAGATCAGCGACCGGTTCGATCTTCAGGCCAACGTCAACAATCTGTTCGACAAGCATTATTACAAGGCGATCGGATATGATATCCGCTGGGGTTCGACTGATGCCTATGGCGATCCGCGCAATATTCTGGTGACGCTGCGCGGCAGAATCTGAAGGCATGCGCTCGCCAGCCATGGTTGGCGAGCGTCGCAATCGTACGATGCGCTGAATTTTTGCTTGTCTGGAGCCAGTCCGGCTTTGCCAAGGGCTGAAATAGTGGCTCCCCGAGTAGGATTCGAACCTACGGCCATTCGATTAACAGTCGAATGCTCTACCGCTGAGCTATCGGGGAGCAGCCCCGCTTGCGCCGGGCAGGCCGCGCATATGCAGCGGCTTGTCCCAAATGGCAAGCGCTGCTTTCGCCATTCCTGAAAAAAATCTGTGCATATGCATGCGCTTGCGGAACGGGCGCATTTTCGTCCTTTTCCGCCGGTTTTTCAGGTTTCGCCGATGTGGATGGCAAGCCAGATGGTCGGCGCGTCCGTATGGGTGACGCGGTGCGGGATGCCCGCTCGAATCAGTCGATGATCCCCCGGTTCCAGGCGATAGGTGCCGATCCCTTCCAGCAGCAGTTCGGCGGTCCCGGTCAGCACCAGCACCCATTCATCCCAATGCTGGACATAGGGGCGCTCCGGCGGTGTGCTGTGGCCGTGGGATATAATCCGTTCGATCCGCACGCCCGGCATCGACACTATATCCTCGAACAGTTCCTCGGCCGCATGTCCGGACGGGATATCGAGCAGGTTGGTCGGCGCATCGACCGGCAATGCAGGAGGTGGGCATGTCATCGGCGCATGATGCCGATTGGCGGAAAATTGGAAATGGGGGTTTTTACCGGGGCGTCAGCCTGTGGGACGGGGCGTGCCATCTCCGTTGTCGCCGCGCTTGTTGCTTGAAATCCTGCGCCTATCGTGCTGACCATGCGGCCTGGCCGTTCGGCCCAATGTCAGAACAGGGGTTTGATACCGTGACAATGATATCCCGTTTGCTGCTGTCGGCGGCAATGGTGGCGGGCGCTTGCGCCGCGCCGGCAATCGCACAGCCCAAGCAGGTGCTGACCCACGAAACGCTGTGGATGATGAAGCGCGTCGGCGCGCCGGTGGCGAGCCCGGACGGCAAATGGGTGGTCTATGCGCTCAGCGAACCATCCTATGAGAAGGATGGCGCGGTCAGCGACCTGTGGATCGTGCCGGCCGACGGATCGGCTGCGCCGCGCCGCCTGACCGCGACCAAGGCGGGCGAGGGCGATCCGGCCTGGGCGCCCGACAGCCGCCGCATCGCCTTTTCCGCCAAGCGCGAGGGCGACGATGTCGCGCAAATCTATGTGCTGGACCTGGCCGGTGGTGAAGCCCGCCGCGTGACCAGCATCCCGACCGGCGCGGGCAAGCCGATCTGGCGGCCCGATGGTCAGGCGATCCTGTTCGAAAGCGCGGTCTATCCCGGCGCGATGGACGCCGCCGCCAACAAGAAGACGGCCGAGGAGCGCAAGGCGCGCAAATATAATATGCGCGTCTATGAGCATTTCCCGATCCGCTACTGGAACGACTGGCTGGACGACAAGCGGCCGAGCCTGTGGGTCCAGCCGCTGGCCGAGGGTGCGCCGGCGCGCGACATATTGTCCGCCACCAAGCTGGCGCAGGCCGATGGCTTTGGCGGCAATGCCCAGAGCGACGGCGGCATGACGCTGGCGCCGGTCTGGAGCCCGGACGGCAAGGAAATCATCTTCACCGCCACCACCGAACGCTGGAATGCGGCGCACGCCCGCGTCAATTTCGGCCTCTATCGCATGCCGGCTGATGGCGGCGAGCCGGTGCTGGTGACGCCGACGCCGGGCGAATATGGCGACATGAAGTTCACGCCGGACGGCAAGAGCCTGATCTTCCAGTTCAACACGCAGGGCCAGGAAGTCTATGATCTGGCCAAGCTGCACCGGGTTGCCTGGCCGGCGGGCGGGGCAGCGACGCTGCTGACCGGCGGCTTCGATCGCGCGGTGGACAGCTATGCCGTGACGCCTGACAGCCGCAGCCTCTATCTGACCGTGCCGGACGCGGGGATGGAAAATCTCTATCGTGTGCCGGTGAGCGGCGGCACGCCTGAACTGGTGATCGCGCCCAAGGTCGGCGGCTATGCCGGCATCGACATTCCGTCGGACGCCAAGTCGACGCAGATCATCGCCAGCTATGGCAGTTCGGTGAACCCGGCGGAAATCGTGCGGATCGACCCGGCGGCCAAGCGGCACAAGAACCTGACAAACGTCAACACGGCGCTCGCCGCAACGATCGACTGGGCCAGCCCGGACCATTTCTGGTTCACCACCGACAAGGGCCGGCGCATCCACAACATGATCGTCACGCCCCCGGCGTTCGACCCGGCGAAGAAATATCCGCTGATGGTGCTGATGCATGGCGGCCCGGCATCGTCCAACATGGACCAGATCGGCCTGCGCTGGAATTATCACCTGCTCGCGAGCGCCGGCTATGTCGTGCTGATGACCGACTATACCGGCTCGACCGGCTATGGCGAGGCCTTCTCGCGCGCGATCAAGCTCGATCCGCTGCGTGGCCCGGCGAACGAGATCAACCAGGCAGTGGATGAGGCCGGCAAGCGCTATGCCTTTATCGACACGGCCAATGCCTGTATCGGCGGCGCCAGCTATGGCGGCCATCTCGCCAACTGGATGGAGGCGACCACCACCCGCTACAAGTGCATCGTCAGCCATGCCGGTGAAGTCGACCTGTTGACCCAGTGGGGCACCAGCGACTTCAACTATGGCCGCGAAGTGGCGAGCGGCGGTCCGCCCTGGGGCGACAGCCCGGTGTGGCGTGACCAGAGCCCGATCACTTATGGCAAGGACTGGAAGACGCCGATGCTGCTGACCGCGGGTGAGCGCGATTTCCGCGTGCCGCTGGCGAACACGCTGGAAACCTGGTCGACCTTGCAGCGGATGCAGGTGCCAAGCCGCCTGCTGATCTTCCCCGATGCCTGGCACTGGATCACCAAGCCGGAGGATAGCCGCCAATTCTACCGCGAGGTGCAGGGCTGGCTGGCCCATTATCTGAAAGGCGCGCCGGAAGTGAAGGGCGGCCCGATCGCGGCCCCCGAAGCGGCCAAGGCGCAATAAGCAAAAAAAAAGGCCCGGTCGATGAACGACCGGGCCTTTTTCCATCAGTCCTTTTCGACCTGGCTGACGTCGCGCACCGCGCCGCGCGCGGCGTTGGTGGTGAGCGCCGCATAGGCGCGCAGGGCGGGCGAGACGTTGCGCTTGCGGCCGAACGGCTTCCACGCCTTCTTGCCGCGGGCGACCATCTCCTCATGGCGCTTCGCCAGTTCGGCATCGTCGACCAGCAGCTGGATGCCGCGATTGGGGATGTCGATCAGGATCGGGTCGCCGGTCGCAACCAGCGCGATCAGGCCGCCCTCGGCCGCCTCGGGCGAAACATGGCCGATCGACAGGCCCGACGTGCCGCCGGAGAAGCGCCCGTCGGTGATGAGCGCGCAGGCCTTGCCCAGTCCCTTCGACTTCAGATAGCTGGTAGGATAGAGCATTTCCTGCATGCCGGGGCCACCCTTGGGCCCTTCATAGCGGATGACGACGACGTCGTTTGCCTTGACTTCATTGCCCAGGATACCCGCGACCGCCGCGTCCTGGCTTTCATAGACGCGCGCGGTGCCATGGAAGGTCAGGATGCTGTCGTCGACGCCGGCGGTCTTCACGATGCAGCCCTCGGGCGCCAGATTGCCGAACAGCACGGCCAGGCCGCCATCCTTCGAGAAGGGATGTTCGGCGCTGCGGATCACGCCGGTCTGGCGATCCATGTCCAGTTCCTTCCAGCGATTATTCTGGCTGAAGGCCTGGGTGGTGCGCACGCCGCCGGGCGCGGCCTTGAAGAACTCCTGCACCGCCTCGCTGTTGGTACGGCTGATGTCCCAGCGGTTGATGGCCTCGCCCATGGTGGTGGCGTGGACGGTCGGCAGGCTGGTGTCGAGCAGGCCGGCGCGTTCGAGCTGGCCCAGGATCGCCATGATGCCGCCGGCGCGGTGGACGTCCTCCATATGCACGTCCTGCTTGGCCGGGGCGACCTTGCACAGGCACGGCACGCGGCGCGACAGCCGGTCGATATCGGCCATCGAGAAATCGACGCCGCCCTCATGCGCGGCGGCGAGCAGATGCAGCACCGTGTTGGTCGATCCGCCCATCGCGATGTCCAGGCTCATCGCATTTTCGAAGGCTGCATGGCAGGCGATGTTGCGGGGCAGGGCGGATGCGTCGTCCTGCTCATACCAGCGGCGAGCGAGATCGACGATGGTGTGGCCGGCCTCGCGGAACAGCTTCTCGCGATCGGCATGGGTCGCCAGGATCGAGCCATTGCCCGGCAGCGACAGGCCCAGCGCTTCGGTCAGGCAGTTCATCGAGTTGGCGGTGAACATGCCCGAGCAGCTGCCGCAGGTGGGGCAGGCCGCCTTCTCGATCGCGGCGACTTCCTCGTCGGTGTAATTTTCGTCGGCGGCGACGACCATCGCGTCGACCAGGTCGAGCGCCACGGTCTTGCCGCGAATATCGGCCTTGCCGGCTTCCATCGGGCCGCCCGAAACGAAGATGACGGGGATGTTGAGGCGCATCGCGGCCATCAGCATGCCCGGCGTGATCTTGTCGCAGTTGGAAATGCACAGCAGCGCGTCGGCGCAATGGGCATTGACCATATATTCGACGCTGTCGGCGATCAGATCGCGGCTGGGCAGCGAATAGAGCATGCCGTCATGGCCCATGGCGATGCCGTCATCGACCGCGATGGTGTTGAATTCCTTGGCGACGCCGCCGGCCGCCTCGATCTCGCGCGCGACCAGCTGGCCCAGATCCTTCAAATGGACATGGCCGGGCACGAACTGTGTGAATGAATTGGCAATGGCGATGATCGGCTTGCCGAAATCCTCGTCCTTCATGCCGGTGGCGCGCCAGAGGCCGCGCGCGCCCGCCATGTTACGGCCGTGGGTGCTGGTGCGTGAACGATAATGAGGCATTTTGCGCCGTTCCTGTAATCTTGTTTCCCTGCAATGGCTGCCCCCTACGCCTTTGCGCAAAGGTTGTGAAATATATTATTGAAGCGATATAAGGTCGGAAGGAGACTTTATTGCCATGGACCTTCGCCCGCTGCGTCATTTTCTGGCTGTTGCCGACACGCTGCATTTCGGTCAGGCGGCGCAGCGCCTGGGCATGACCCAGCCGCCGCTCAGCCAGTCGATCCTGGCGCTGGAACGGGAGCTGGGGGGGCCGCTCTTTACCCGGTCGAAGCGCAATGTTGCGCTGACCGCCTTTGGCCGGCAATGGCTGGAGCATGTTCGTCCGGCGGTGGAGGCGGTGAGCGCGCTGCCGGACATCGCCCGTCGCCTGCGCGACGGCAGCGCGGGGCAGATCGGCCTCAGCTTTGTCAGCACCGCCGACTATAGCCTGTTGCCCGCGCTGGTGCGCGATTATGCCGCCCGCTTCCCGGAGGTGGAGATCGCGCTGACCGAGGCGACCAGCGACGTGCAGATTGCCGACCTGATCGACGGGGTGAATGATGCCGGCATATTGATCGCGCCCGATGGCGCGCTACCCGACGCGCTCGCCTATATGCCCTTGCTGCGTGAGCCGCTGGTGGTGGCGGTGCCGGAGGGCTGGGTGGCGGACGATCAGGCGCAGGGCGATCCCTGGCTCGACCGGCCGCTGATCTTGTTCCCTCGCAGGGTGGCGCCGGCCTTCCATGATCTGGTGAGCGGCTATCTGGCCGGGCGGGGGCAGCCGCTGCTGATCCGGCAGGAGGCGATCCAGATGCAGACGATCATCAGCCTGGTGTCGGCGGGCATGGGCATCGCGTTGGTGCCGGCGTCGCTGCGCAACCTCGCGCGGACCGGCGTGCGCTATCTCGACCTGCAGGATGCGCCGATCCTGGAGACTGGCCTTGCCTGGCGGCGGGACGATGACGGCGCAACGCTGGCGGGGCTGCTGGGCGTCGCCCGCGCCATGGCCTGAACAGAAAGAGACCCCGTCGCACAAGGGATGCGACGGGGCCGAGGTTCAGGGAGGTGTCACTCCAAGGGGGAAAGAAGTGACAGCCACATCTATAGGTCCGGTCCATGAACCTTATGTGAAGCAAGCAGAATTTTTCTGCGGGGGCGCTTTAGTGCTGAAATTCGCCACGCCGGGCTACCAGCGTTCGCCCTGGGTCGAGGCGATGACGGGGCGCTGGTAGGAGGCGTCTTCCCTGCTCCAGTGGGGCTTGAGGAAGCCCTTCACATTGGCGGAATAGACCCAGTTCGCATCGGTGTCGGCGGTCATCTCGATCGTGCAGCGACGGGTGAGCAGCCGCCATTCGCCGCCGCGCCGCTCCAACTGGTCGATATAGCGGCCAAAGGCGATCGTCGTGGTCTTGCCATCCTGCCAGAACAGGCCGCCGACCGTGTAGCTTTCGCAATAGGCGGTGTCGCCGTCGATCTCGCATAGATGGTTGGTGATGTTGTGGCTCGTCGACAGGAAGAATTTGCCATGGCCCATATTGGCCCGCGCCGCATACTCGGGCGCGCGGGTGATGATGGGGCCATGCTCGTCCACGCCATCCTCCCACCAGCAGCTGTTGATGATGTCGACATCCTGCCGGTCGCGTCCGCGGCATTCGCGCAGGATGCAATCGCGGATCGCCTGCCGGTCCTGCAGGTCGCGCACGGTGGCGCGCAACGCGGCGACTTCCTGTTCAAGGTCCATCTCCAGCTTTCCCTTTCAGTCCTGCGGCACCAGTTGCACCTGCATCATTTCGCCATTTGGCCCCATCGGGCTGTCATGTTCCTCGACCAGGCAGACGGGGTTGCTGTTGCTGGCGAAGAGTTGCAGTTCGTCGGCCTTGCGGATGTCGAGCATCGCAGGGTCTGACAGGCCCTTCATCGCGGCCTGATAATCGGCCAGGCTGTTCCACCAGATTTCCATGATGCAGTCATAGCCGGGATCAATGATCTCACCGGTCAGCGGGTTGGGCTGGGGCGTGACATAGCGGCGGACATAGCGCTGGGCATTGGGCAGGGCAGGCTTGGCGCCCATCTTCTGCGACAGGCACGAATGCTGGTTCTCATAATAGTCCATGAACTGGTCCATGGAGAGATCGTCACGCTTCCTGAGGAAGACGATCTGCTTGATCATGGCTCTCCTCCCGCGCTCAATATTGCCGTTCGCCGGTAGCGTCCGACGCCTTGAAGCCGTCGATCGGTTCAATCGCCTTCATCATCACCAGCGGGATCAGGCGGTCGGTCGACTGCTGATAGCCGGCATAGGCCGGGAAAACCTGGCACATGAAGGCCCAGACCCGATCGCGTTCCTCGCCCTGCGGCTCGCGCCAGGTCGCGCGGAAGGCCTGGGTCGCGACCTGGAAGTCGACCGTCTCGCTGTCGCGGATGTTGAGATACCAGGCGGGATGATGGTCGGCGCCGCCCTTGGACGCGACGATCACCACTTCGCCACCGATATCGCCATAGATGAGGGTGGTGATGAAGGTCTTGCCGCTCTTGCGGCCGGTATAGCGGATCATGCAGTGGGTGGTGAAACCATGGCCGCCGACGGCGGTGATGTCCATGATATGGCCCTGCGCCCCGCCCGATCGCAGATACATGTCGCGATGCTCGCTGATCCAGTCCTTGCGCGTGTCGCGGATGGCGGCGGAACTGTCGTCGCTCATGACGGCCTCCTCTCTGTCAACTTCGGTGTAAACCAGCCGGGCGCCCGGCGGACCTGAAAAGGGCGTCGCCATGGCGATGCTTGGCCGATCGGGTCAGCGGATAATCCGGTCATATTGCGGCAGCGGCGCGACGCCATAGCTTTGCCGATAGGAGGGCGGCTGGCGATCGCCCACGTCGCGCAGGCCATAATGTTCGGCCAGTTCCGCGCCGATCAGCGTCTGGCCGGCATGATCCGCCAATGCCGGATCCTGCGACAGCGCCCAGATGACATGGCCGGTGAACTCGGGCGTTTCGACCATCTTTTCCAGATAAGCATATTTGGCCGGGTCCGATGCGATCAGTTGCAGCAGGCGCCCGGTGCGCAGCGCGCCCATCCAGATCGACAGGGCGGTGACGCCGGTATCGCGCAGGTCGATGGCCATGTCGGCCGCCATCTTGTCCTGGCTGACCTTGTGCGCGCCATAGCCGGGGCCATAGACATAATGGGAGGCGCCCGACCCCGATGTGAAGACGATCAGCCCCTGGCCGCGATCGACCATCATCGGCGCGGCATGATAGCTGGCGACATAGGAGCTGCGGATGCCGACGGTGATGATGTCGGCCAGCTTCAGCGGCTTTTCCCAGAAGCGGCCCGGCAAAGTGAGTTCGTCATGGATGGCGGCGACATTATTGACCAATATGTCGATATGCCCCTGTTCGGCGCACACCCGGTCGAACAGCGCGCGGGTCTGCTCGTCATCGCCATGGTCGACACGCACGGCGATGCCCTGACCACCGGCGGCCGTCACGGCGGCGGCGGTTTCGTAGATGGTGCCGGGCAGGGGGGCGTCGCCGGCCTTTTCCGAGCGCCCGGTGACATAGACGATGCAGCCATGCTGGCCGAGTGCGGTGGCAATGCCCTGGCCTGCGCCTCGGCTGGCGCCGGTGACGACCGCGACCTTGGGTGTCTGGCTCATCCATTCTCTCCTTGAGGCATCTGGCTAACCCAGGCCACCCGCACCTGACCATGCAGGGGGCGGAGATATCGCTTTGGCGTTAGGCCGGGTTCGGCGGATTGCCGACCAGTTCCAGTTCATGGCCGTCGGGGTCGTGGATCATCAATATGGCCGGCCCCTTGCCCGATGCGCGGATCGCACCGACCGGATAGCCTGCCGCCTGCATGCGGGATGCAACCCCCGACAGGTCGGGCACGCGCAGCACGATCTTGGCGATGCTACTTTCGGCCGGCGGCGCCTTCTGCGCTTGGTCGTGCAGCAGGATCAGGGTCAGCCGGCCGGCCTTGCCATCGGCGCAGAGCATGACTTCGGTCACTGGCCCATGTTGCAGCGTGGTGGCAGGGACAAGGCCGAGCGCGACCTGATAGAAGCGCAGCGCCTTGTCGAGATTGGCCACGGGCAGGCCGGGCGCCATCAGGGTCGCGCCGACCGGCGGCGCCGTCTGGGCATGAAGCGGGGCCGCGCCAACGGGCAGCAGGGCGAGCAGAAGGGCGATGTCGCGCATGGATCAGGCAGTTTCGCTGGCGGTGCTAACCGGGGCGTCATCCGTCTTCCGGCGCTGCTTGATCTTGTCGAAATCGGCCTCGAACTTCGGACGCATGGTGCCGCACAGCCGGTCCCAGATCGTCGTGTAGCCACCGAAATTGCCGGTGAAATAGCGATGATGCTGATCGTGGAAGGTGGCGGAGATGAACCATTTGGTCGCCCAACTGCGGTTCCACCAGCGTGGCAGCATCTCATAGCCGGAATGGACATAGAGGCCCATGATGATGTTGGTGGGGACGATCAGCGCGACGGTCGCATCATGGACGGTGAAGACGGTCAGGAACAGCGGCACGAAGCCGCCATTGATCAGCGATTCCAGCGGGCTGACCGACAGGGTGGTGAGCAGGTTGGGGGAGGTCGACTTATGGTGCAGCTTGTGGACCCAGCTATAGACCGGTTCCTTGTGCATCCAGCGGTGCAGCCAGTAGAAATAGGTGTCGAACAGGAAGAAATAGAGCGCATATTCGAGCGCGATCGTCCACCAGACGGCGGGCGCCGGATTGAAGCTGATCGCGCCGATTTCGACCAGGCTGGTCTTGATCGTGCCGAGCAGCAGGCCGGTGATGGCGAGGTTGATGACGGCAAAGCCGGCCTCGTTCCGGAAAATCTTCCACTTGAAGCCGCGCGGCTGGATCTTGCGCGCCTTGAAATAGCCGCTGACGATGCCTGCGCCGATCCCGGTCGCGACAAACAGGCCAAGCCATAGCGAGAGAAGATGCTCGCCCTTTCCCAGATATTCCAGCACGCCGGTCCTTCCCGTTGCAGACAGAAGGGCCTGCTATCACGGGATGGGCCGGGGATTTTGTCGGCGCTGACACATAGGCTGGAAATGCGGGCGGGCGCTCAGCCGCGATTGGCGTTGATCCCGTCCAGCACGAAATCGGCGATCGCTGCGTCGATGCTGGCATCGTCCGCCAGGCCCGCCGGATAGAGCCAGTCGCGAAACAGCCGATTTGCGAGCACTGCGGCAAAGGCGGCGCGGACCATCAGGCGTGGATCGACGCGCGGCGTACCCTCGATCCGGGCCGACTGGACGGCGGCGCCCTGCTCGAAATAGGCGGCCAGGCTCTCGATCGGATTGCCGCTGTCCCCCGCCGGGCCTCCGGCCAGCATCATCGCCCGCAGCAGTGCCTCATGCTCGGTGACGAAACGTTGCAGTTCGGCGATGTAGAGACGCGCGGTGTCGGCGCGGCTGGCATCGTCCTGCGGCACCGGATGATCGGCATTGAAGCGTTCGAGATGCTGGCTGAGCGGGCGGAACACCGCTTCCTGGAACAGGGCGGCCTTGGACGCGAAGCTGCGAAACAGTTGCGCCTCGGTCGTATCGGCGGCGCGGGCGATGGCGGCGGTGGTCGCGCCGGCATAGCCATGGCGGCGAAATTCCTCCTGCGCTGCCAGGATCAGCCGGCTGGCGACCTCCGCCGAGGATCGGCGCGGCCGCCGGGCCGGCTTGTTCGCATCGCCGCCGTTCATGTGCGCAGGCGCGCTTCGGACAGGTCAAGCTCACGGGTGAGCTTGCGCCCGACCTCGCTGCCGATCTTGCGGCTGCGCAGCAGGGTGAGGAGGGCGGCGCGTTCCGCCGCGACGCCGACCATGCGGAAATCGCGGAACAGGGCGCCCTGCGCGCGCAGGCTGTCGGCTTCGGCGGCCCCCAGGGCCTCTATCCGCTCGCGATACAGGTCCATTACGCGCGCGCCAGCCTCGGCATAGCGTTCGGCATGGCCATGGGTTTCGGCCAGGTCATGCTGATGCCGCTCGATCGCCTGGATTGCTGCCTCGGCGGTGACGATGCGGGCGGCGTCCTCTTCCGCGGCCTTGCTGGCTTCGGCCGGCATGTCGAGATTCTTGAGCAGCAGCGGCAGCGCGACGCTGGCCAGGATCAGCGACAGGATGATGACCCCGGCGGCCAGGAAGATGGCAAGATCGCGCGCGGGGAAGGGCGTGCCGTCGTTGAGCGCAAGCGGCAGGGTGAGCACACCGGCAAGGGTGATGGCACCACGCACGCCGGCGAAGGAGGTCGCCGCCACCAGCCGCCAGTTGGGCCGGCGCGGACCATCGACGCCGCGATACTGGTTGCGCAGGATGGTGAAGCGCAGCGACAGCCACACCCACAGGAAGCGCAGCGCAGCGAGGCCGACGACGATCGCCACCGTGTAGAGTGCCAGCCAGCCGGGTTCGCTATGGCCGGTCAGCGCCACCGTGCGCTTCGCTTCGGCGAGGATGCCGGGCAATTGTTCGCCCAGCAGCACGAAGATGATGCCGTTGAGCGTAAACTGGATCGTGTCCCACACCGAATTGCGGCGCATCCGGGTTTCGGCCATCGCCTCGCGCGAGATTTCGGCGAAGGTCATGGTTACGCCGGCGGCGACGGCGGCGAGAATGCCGGAGGCATGGACATGTTCGGCCAGGATATAGGAGCCGAAGGGGATCAGCAGGCTGACCAGGATCTGCGACCCGGTTTCCTCGCCCCAGCGGCGCGTGACCCAGGCCTTGGCGCGCGACACGACCAGCGTGACCCCGACGCCGATCGCGATGCCGGCAAAGGCGAGCCAGAGGAAGTTGAGCGCGGCATCGCCGGCCGAGAAGCTGCCGGTCAGCGCCGCCGCAATGGCAAAGCGCAGGCAGACCAGGCCGGATGCGTCGTTGAGCAGCGATTCCCCTTCGAGGATGTGCATCATGCGCTTGGGAATGGGCACGCGCGCGGCGATGGCGGACACGGCGATCGGATCGGTCGGCGAGACCACGGCGGCGAGGGCGAAGGCGACGGCGAGCGGCATCGCCGGGATCATCCAGTTGATGAAGAAGCCCATGCCGATGACGGTGGTCAGCACCAGTCCCAGCGCCAGTTCGACCACGGTCGAGGCGTCCTTGAGCAGTTCATCCTTGGGAATGCGCCAGCCATCGAGGAACAGCAGAGGCGGCAGGAACAAGAGCAGGAATATTTCGGGATCGAGCGCGACCCTGTGCGATGTCGACAGCCCGATGATCGCGCCAAGGGCGATCTGGACCAGAGGTGTCGGGATGGAAATCGGCATCATGCGCGACAAGGCGCCACTGACGACGACAGCCAGCAACAGGAATAATACGACCGAAATGACGTCCAAATCTTCGCTCCAACTTATATGTGGAGCGACCCTAGGCGGACGGATTGCCGATGGGCAAGCGCCGGGGGCGAATTTTCCTTCGATTTCAGCACCGCAACGCGGCTGTCATGCAGCGGACCTAGACGGTTAATATTATTTGCCGTTCGGGGACGATTCGATGAATGCAAGCGTGGCAATGGACTGGGCACGCCGGCCCGAGATGGACAAGGGGCTGGGCATGGCCAGCTCGATCGGCTTTGGCGCCGCCATCATCGCCGCGCTGATCTATGTCGTCTACAGCGTCTATAGCGATGCGACGGCTGTGGGCGTTGCGCCGACCGCCTATCTGCCCTTCCTGCTGCTGTTCCTGGCGCTGCTGATCGCGCTGGGCTTCGAATTCGTGAACGGCTTCCACGACACCGCCAATGCGGTCGCGACGGTGATCTACACCAATGCGATGCCGGCCAATATCGCGGTGGTCTGGTCGGGCTTCTTCAATTTCCTGGGCGTGCTGCTGTCGACCGGTGCGGTCGCTTTCGGCATCGTGTCGCTGCTGCCGGTCGAACTGATCCTGCAGGTCGGGTCCAGCGCCGGTTTTGCCATGGTGTTCGCGCTGCTGATCGCGGCGATCCTATGGAACCTCGCCACCTGGTGGCTGGGCATCCCGTCGTCCAGCTCGCACACGCTGATCGGATCGATCATCGGCGTCGGCGTCGCCAATGCGCTGTTGCATGGCAAGAGCGGCACGTCCGGCGTCGATTGGAGCAAGGCGACCGAGATCGGCCAGGCACTGCTCTTTTCGCCGCTGATCGGCTTTGGCCTGGCGGCGCTGCTGTTCGTGGCGATGAAAGTCCTGGTCCGCAACAAGGCGCTCTATCGCGAGCCGCAAAATGGCATGCCGCCGCCATTGTGGATCCGTGCGCTGCTGATCTTCACCTGCACCGGCGTCAGCTTCGCCCATGGCTCCAATGACGGGCAGAAGGGCATGGGCCTCATCATGCTGATCCTGATCGGCACGGTGCCGACTGCCTATGCACTCAACCGCGCGGTGCCGGCGCGCTACACCACCGAATTCCACGCCAATTCGATTGCCGCCACGGCGGCGCTAGGCCAGCGCGCGCCCGCCATGATGCAGCCGGTCGAGGCGCGCGCGCAGGTCACGCGCTATATCGCCGACAAGCGCTTTGCCGACACGACCATGCCGGCGCTGTCGGTGCTGATCGCCGATGTCGATCGGCAGGTGATGAATTATGGATCGCTGGCGCAGGTGCCGGCCGCTGCTGTCTCCAACATCCGCAACGACATGTATCTGGCGTCCGAAGCGATCAAGCGGCTGGGCAAGGAAAAGGCGGCAGGTCTTTCCGAAGCGAAAATGAAGGCGCTGACGACCTACAAGGGCTCGCTTGATGCCGGCACCCGCTTCATTCCAACCTGGGTGAAGATTGCCGTCGCCTTTGCGCTGGGCCTGGGCACCATGGTCGGCTGGCGGCGGATCGTGGTCACGGTGGGCGAGAAGATCGGCAAGACGCACCTCACCTATGCGCAGGGAGCCTCGGCCGAACTGGTGGCGATGGCGACGATCTTCGGCGCGGACCATATGGGCCTGCCGGTATCGACCACCCATGTCCTGTCGTCGGGCGTGGCGGGCACGATGGCAGCCAATGGATCGGGTCTGCAGATGGCGACGGTGCGCAACCTGCTGATGGCCTGGGTGCTGACATTGCCCTGTTCGATCCTGCTCGCAGGGCTGCTATATATCGTCTTCGCGCAGATCTTCTGATCGACAGGAGCGGCATATCGGCGACCGGAATGACCCGCTGATCCCTATCGTCTTGCCGGTTCCGGGCATGGGGCCAGGGCTGATCTGGGGGCTGGACTTCGCGCCTGATGCGATCAGGGCGGTCGATCATTGCGATGGCGGGACGACGGGCGGCTTTCGCTGGCTGCACCTGAACCTGGCCGATCATGGCACGCGGCAATGGATCGAGGGGGCGGCGATGCTGCCCGAGGCGGTGCGCGAACTGATCCTGTCGCCCGATACGCATCAGCGGGCGCTGGTCGATGGCGACACGGTCGGCTGCGTCCTGCATGATTTCGAGCGGGATTTCGATGTGGCCGATACCGCGCGGGTCGGCGCGCTGCGCATGGCGTTGACGCCGACATTGATGCTGACCACCCGGCTGCATCCGCTGCGCTGCGCCGACATCGCCCGTCATCGGCTGGAGCGGACGAAGGGGGTGATCGGCGGGGCGCAGGCGCTGGACCTGCTGGTCGGCGCCATTGCCGAAAATATCGCCGATATCAGCCGCACCCTGTCGGCGGACATCCAGCGCGCCGAGGATGCCTTTCTGGAGGGGCATCATCCGCCCCAGCCGCGCGACCTGGTCCACATTCGCCGCCGGCTCGCGCAACTGCATCGGCTGCTGGCCGGCGCCCGCGGCGTGTTCCAGCGGCTGGAGCGGGACGAGGAACTGCCGGACGCGCTGCTGCCCACGGTCGAGAAACTGACCCAGCGGCTGCAGGCGCTGGACGCCGACATATTGGAGGGCCAAGCGCAATTACGGCTGTTGCGCGACGAACTGGACATACAGGCGGCGCAGCGGACCAACCAGAATCTCTACATCCTGTCGATCATCACCGCGCTGATGCTGCCGGCGACCCTGGTCACCGGACTGTTCGGCATGAACACTGGGGGCATGCCCTTTGCCGGTGCGTCGCATGGCACGCTGACCGCGACGCTGGTGGCGGCCGGGGCGGCGGGGGTGAGCTATTGCCTGCTGCGCTGGATGGGGTTCATGCGGCGCTGAACCGCGATCCATCGCGCCGGCGATCTCGGGCCGGGGCCTCTCCTAAAATCAAATGATAGTGAATACTATCTATATGCTGCCCGCCAGTGGCAGAGGAGAGGCATGCCATCATGATCATCGAACCCGACATCCTGGCCTATCTGACTGATCTGGAGAGTGCGGTCGCCAATCTTGGCGACACCTGGCGCCCCGACGATCCGGCCTATCGCGCCGACGTCTATCGCCAGACGATGACCAGCCTGTCCTATGCCTATTTCGCCTATTTCCATGCCACGCCGGAGCATCCCGATTGGGCCCCCTTGTGGAACCCGGTCTATACGCTCCAGCCCAATCCGGACGATATCTACCTCCAGTCGCCGATCCGCGGGGATCTGACCTACCGCATCGCCGGCAATCGGGGCAGTTGCAAGATATTGAGCTTCACCACCCAAAGGGCCTTGTCCGGGACGGTCGATGAAATGCCCCGACCCAATGGCCATCATGAGGTGGACGACAGCGATCTGGGGCTGGAGCCGGGGGAGCATTTCGAACTGATCCTGAGCGCCCGGCGCCCGGCGGGCTATGCTGGCAAATGGGCGCCAATCGATCCCCAGGCGGGCGGGCTGATGGTGCGCTATCGCAGCTATGACTGGCTGAACGAGGTCGATCCGCAACTGACGATCGAATGTCTGGATCCGGTGCCACCCAAGCCGCGCCTGTCGCCGGAGGAGATTGTCGCGCGCATCCGGGAAATGGCCAAATTCCCCGGTCGCAAGACGCGGCTTTATTATCCGATGCAGAATGGCGTGAAGGAGCGGGTTGGTTTCAACCGGTTCGAGCCGGTGCGGATGCCCGGCGCGCTCGCCAAGCAGGTCTACTGGCCGGCCTGCTTCCAGTTCGACGCCGATGAGGCGCTGATCATCGAGACCGATATCCCAGCCCATGCGCCCTACTGGAATATCCAGCTCAACGACCCCTATTTCAACGCGCTGGAATATGTCTATCGCCTGTCAAGCAGCAACGGCCATTATGCGAAGCTGAGCCGTGACGGCAAATATCGGGCCGTCATCGCGCTGGAAGACCCCGGCGTGCCCAACTGGCTCGATCCTGCCGGCTATCGCGAAGGCGGCATCTATGGCCGCTGGTATGATTGCGACAGCGCGCCGGTGCCGAGCATCACGCGGGTGAAGCTGAACGCGTTGCGCATCCATTTGCCCGCCGACACGCCGATCGTCACGCCGCAGCAGCGCGCCGAGGAGTTGCGGCTGCGGGTGCGGGCCTGCCAGCGTCGGCGGCGCTGGTGAAGGGGAGGGGATTGCCAATGATGTCGAACGGATATGAACCGCCGCTACGCTTCGCCGCCGCGCTCGACCAGTTGCACGATCTGGTGACGGCGGAAACCGGCCATGATGATTTTGGCCCCGACGATTATCTGCCGGGGCTTCGCGTGCTGCTCCAGTCGATGGATTATGATCCGCGCTTTACCGCGGCGGGGCGGCGCACTGCCTGGGGGCATGTGGTCGGCGTTCTGCGCGGCCGGGCAAGTGCGATCGCGGCGATGAAGGCGCATCCGGGCTTCGATGCCCGGCCGATCCTGAGCCCTGTCGTCATCACCGGCGTGCCGCGCACCGGGACCACGGCGTTGCATCGGCTGATGGCGGTCGATCCGCGCTTCCAGGGGTTGCAAAGCTGGCTGCTCGATACGCCGCGTCCGCGTCCACCGGTCGAAAGCTGGCAGGACGATGCCGATTTCCGCCGTTCGGTCGCCTTGCTGGAGCGGCGCTATGTCGATGCACCAGCCAAGCGGGCCGCGCATCATGTCGCGGCCGAGGAAGTGCATGAATGCTGCATGCTGCTGCGTCAGTCCTTTGTCTCCAACCTGTGGAACTGCGGCTGGTCGGCGGCGAGCTATGACGCCTGGTGGTGCGCGCAGAGCGAGGCAGCCGGCTATGACCATTATCGCCGCTGTGTGCAGTTGATCGGTGCCAACGACCCGGACAAGCGCTGGCTGCTCAAAAATCCCGGCCATATCGAAAATCTTGACCTGCTCTTTGCCGTCTTTCCCGATGCAAAGGTGATCCAGACCCATCGCGATCCGGCCAAGGCCTTGCCTTCGCTCGTGTCGCTGCTGATGGCGGGGCATGGGGCGATGGAGGAAGGGCGGGCGGCCGAGCGCGGCGCGCTGATGCTGGCACGCGAAACGGCCAAATGGTCCCATGCCGTGCGCAAGGCGGAAAAGGTGGCGGAACGCCATCCGGGCCAATTGCTCGATATCGTCCATGGCGATTTCCATGCGCAGCCCATGGCCGTGCTTGAGCGCATCTATGCCTTTATCGGCATGGAGATGCCCGATGCGACGCGCATGGCCATGGCACAGCGGATCGCGGACAAGCCCGAGATGCAGCATGGCGTTCATCGCTATTCGATCGCTGACTATGGCATGAGTGCGCAAGAGGTGCGGTCGGCGTTCGGCGATTATGTAGCGCGCTTCGACCTGGCGGAGGCAGGACGATGAAGGCGGCCATCTATCCGGGCGATGGCCAGCCGATCGTCATCGCCGACCTGCCCGATCCGCGACCGGCCATGGGGGAATTGCTGATCCGCGTCCACCGCTGCGGCATCTGTGGCACCGACCTTTCGATGACGAGGGGCGGCATATGGGATTATGGCCGCGGCGTGCAGATCGGCCATGAATATGCCGGCGAAGTGGTGGACGTCGGCGCGGGTGTCGATCGCTTTCGTGCTGGCGACCGGGTCGCGGTCATGCCCTCGATCGGCTGCGGCCAGTGCACTCCCTGCCAGGAACATGGCAATCCGGTATTGTGCGGGGCGAAGCCGGGCGGCGCGATGCGGGGCTTTGCCGAATTTGCGGTGGTGCCGACCGGTGCGGCGGTACGCCTGCCCGAAACCCTGTCCCTGGCCGATGGCGCGCTGATCGAGCCGCTGGCCGTCAGCCTGTATGGCGCGCGCTTTGCCGATATCCGTCCCGGCGACCCGGTGCTGGTGCTCGGCGGGGGCACGGTCGCTCTCTATGCCATCTATTGGGCGCGGCGATTAGGAGCGGGGCGGATCGTAGTCCTGTCGCGATCCGACCGGCGGCGTGATCTGGCGATCGCCATGGGTGCCAATGCCTTCTTCTCTTTTGGTGACGAGGAAAAGGGGCAGGTGATCGAAGCGCTGGGCGGCGCGCCCCGGATCGTGTTCGAGGCTGTCGGGGTGGACGGAATGCTGGGGCGGGCGGTGAACCATGTCGCGCCATTCGGGCGGATCGTGTCGCTGGGCTTCTGCACGGCGCCGGATGCGGTCATTCCGGCGCTGGCATCCTATAAATGCGCCAACCTGCAATTTGCCGTCGGCTACCGAATGGCGGAATTCCTGCACATCGCCGACCAGATGGACAAGGGGCATGTCGACCCCAAGGCGATCATCAGCAACGCGATTGCGCTGGATCAGCTGCCGGCAATGATGGCGACTCTGCGCGGGACCAATGAAGAGACCAAGGTGCATGTCCGTTGTGGCTAGACCTGGACGGCGACCGCCTTTCGCCCGTCGCCGCCGAACACGCGTAGATAGCGGTCGATCTCGGCCGGATCGCCGGTCGCCTTGGCGGGATTGTCCGACAGCTTCACCGCCGGGCGGCCATTGGCGTCCACCACTTTGCACACCAGTGAGATCGGATCGAGCCCGTCGGTTTCGAACGGGGCGCAGCCGCGAAAATCATTGGTGAGATTGGTGCCCCAGCCAAAGCTCATGCGCACGCGGCCATGGAAATGGCGATAGGTTGCCTCGATACTGTCGACGTCCATGCCATCGGAAAAGATCAGCAGCTTGTTGCGCGGATCACGCCCCTTTTCCTGCCACCAGCGGATGATCTGCTCCCCCGCCTCGATCGGTGGCGCGCTGTCGGGACGGAAACCGGTCCAGTCGGCCACCCAGTCAGGTGCGTCCTTCAGGAAGGCGGCGGTGCCGAACGCGTCGGGCAGGGCGATGCGCAGATTGCCGCCATAATGGGCCTGCCATTGTTCCAGAACCGCATAGGGCGCGCGGGCCAGTGCGGCATCGTCCGGCGCCAGCGCCGCCAGCACCATAGGCAGTTCATGGGCATTGGTGCCGATCGCTTCCAGATCGGCATCCATCGCCAACAGCACGTTGGACGAGCCGATGAAGCGGTCGCCCAGACCTTCCTTGAGCGCCTCGACGCACCAGCGCTGCCACAGGAAGCCGTGGCGACGGCGTGTGCCGAAGTCGGAGATGACGAGATGGGGCAGGGCGCTCAGGCGCTCGACCTTTTCCCACAGTTTCGCCTTGGCACGGGCATAGAGCACGTCGAGCGCGAAGCGGCCACGCCCCTTCATCGCCGCGCGCGATCGCAATTCGTTGATGATGGCGAGGGCCGGGATCTCCCACATCATCGTCTCGATCCAGAGCCCGTGGAAGCGCAGCTCATATTGGCCATCGACCTGGCGCAGCTCATATTCCGGCAGGCGAAAGTCGGCGAGCCAGGCGATGAAATCCGGGCTGAACATCTGGGTCCGGCCATAGAAGCTGTTGCCCGCCAGCCAGATCAGTTCCTTTTTGCCGAAGCGTAGGGACCGGGCGTGGTCGAGCTGGGCGCGCAGTTCGCCTTCATCGATGATGTCGGCCAGGCGCACATGGTGGGTGCGGTTGATCAGCTTGAAGGTGGTCTGGACATCGGGATGCTGCTGCCGGATCATCTGCAGCATCAGCAGCTTGTAGAAATCGGTGTCGAGCAGGCTGCGCACGATCGGGTCGAGCCGCCAATTATGGTTGTAGGTGCGGGTGGCGATATCGGTGAAGACCATGAAGAACCTGATGGACAGCAAAATTGACAGGGGCGTGCTGCACCGTTCCCCATGGAGATCATGATGGCAAGGCTGATGAAGGGATTATCGGCCGATGAAGTTCGGGGCGCGCTTGTCTCGCGTTGCGGCCAGTCCCTCGCGATGATCGGCGGTAGTGGCGAGGAAGGGCTGGACCAAGAATTCGCGGTCGAGGAACTGGTCGAAGGATAGCGTGGTCGCCTCGAATAATTGCTTGCTCATCGCCTGTGCGACTGGCGGCCCCTGCGCAATGCGGGTGGCCAGGTCGATCGCCGCGTCTCGGATTGGGCGGTCTGCTTCGATCGAGAGGATGAGGCCGAGCTGCAAGGCTTCGTCTGCGTCGAGCGTCCGGCCGCTATAGACGATTTCCTTCGCGCGCATCGGGCCGACCAGCCGGGTCAACTGCCAGATGGCGCCGGCGTCGGGCGCATAGCCGATCCGGCCGAAGAGTTGGGCAAAGCTGGCATTCGGGCTGGCGAGGATCAGATCGCAGGCGAGCGCCAGGCTCCAGCCGGCGCCGACGCAGACGCCGTCGACCGCTGCGATGACGGGCTTGGGCGTGGCGGCGATGGCGCGGATCATGCGGTGGAGCGCGCGCATCCGCTTGAGGAAAGCGGCACTGTCGGCGGCACCCATCTCGCCGGTATCGGCGCCCGAGCAGAAATGACCGCCTGCACCCGTCAGGACGACTGCTCGGATCCCATCATCCTGGGCCAGATTGTCGAACAGCGTGGCGATCTCGCCGCGCATCGCCATGGTGAAGGCATTGCGCCGGTCGGGGCGATCGAGCGTCACGATCGCCACTGCGCCGTCATGCTCCAGCCGAAGGGTCATGGCGTGGGCGTCCAGCCGAAGGTCTGACCGCTTTCCCGCTGCCATTTGTCGAACCAGGGGGCGAGCTGGCGGGCGCGAAAGTCCGGGGCGGCGGCGATATGCTGGCCGATGACCAGCGGGTCAGTGCGGCCGTCTTGCGTGGCGGGCCATGGCGGCAGGCCGGGGCCGTTGGGATCGCCGCTCCGCACATAGTTCAGCATCCAGCCCGACATGGTCCTGGCGAGCTCCCGGCTTTCCGTATCGGCCGAGGGAGACTGGCCGAGCCAGAACAGCCGGTCGGCGCAATGGTCCGCGCCGGGTTTCGAACTGCGCTGGTCGGGCGGCACGAAATCGAACTGATAGGCGCGTGTCGGCAGGCCGGCGCGGGCCGCCAGCTGGGTCATGCCGAGCGCCGCCGAGGTGAACAGGAAGTCGGTCTGCACCTGGCGCAGCAATTCCGCCTCGTCGGACAGGCCATAGCTGGCGGACACGGCTGACAGATCGATGCCGAAGCGACGTGCCATTTCGGCCCGGCCAAAGCCCATCAGGCCAAAGACGCTGGCTTCGTTGCTGGTCGATCCGCTGATCAACGGGACATGCGCGATCTGGCCCCTTGCGAACAGGGTGGAAAGGGGAGCGGGGAGCCAGCTGCCATCGACGGTTGCGCCAAAGTCCGGCGCACCGCTGTCGCCGGCCAGCACCTGTGCCACGCTGAGCCTGCGCAGGGCAGCGAGCGATGGCGCGCTATTGCCGGTCACGCCGGTGCGCTGGGCAAAGGCCAGCCCTTGCTCCTGCGCCTGGGGCAGGGGGCGGTTGGCGTTGAACAGGCCGCCGGCCGAATGGGCGCTGGCGCGGGCGAACAGGCCCCTGGCCATCGGCGTCGCCATCAGCGCATTGATGCTGGAGCCGCCCGCCGAACAGCCGATGATGGTCACATTGTCGGGATCGCCGCCGAAGCGGGCGATGTTCTGCCTGACCCAGCGCAGCGCCGCGACCTGATCCATCAGCCAGAAATTGGCGGTTGCCTTGGGCGCTTCGTTTGTCAGCGCCGGGTGCGCGAAGAAGCCGAGCCGCCCGATGCGGTAATTGGGCGCGACAAGGACGACACCCTGCTTGACCAGCGGCGGCATGCCGTTGCGGAAGGGCTCCCGACCCGAGCCGACGAAATAGGCGCCGCCATGGACGACGAACAGCACCGGCAATTTGCGGGCGCCAAGGTCGGGCGAGGCGACGTTGAGGGTCAGGCAATTTTCATCCTGGGGGAAGGCGGTGTCCTCTTTGCGCCGTGGCTGGGGGCAATCGGCCGCAAAGCCTGTAGCGTCACGCTCGGTCTTCCAGGCGCGGACCGGTTGCGGTGCGCGCCAGCGATTGGCGCCGACCGGGGGCGCGGCATAGGGAATGCCGCCGAAGAAGCGGACATCGTCGCGCACCACGCCGCGGATCGGACCGGACGCGGTGGACAATCGGGGCGGTGCCGAAGAAGGGGCGGCATTTCCAAGACTTGCCCATAAAGCGACGGCCGCGGCCGCGCAGGCGACAGGGCGCTGCACCATCTCCATCATCCCCTCGTCAATTTTGCTCTGTGGTGCATAATAATGTTGGAGACGTTTATCGCTGTCAAGCGCGCAGGCGCGTTGACAGGGTCATGAATCTGCACCAAGGTGCAATATAAAGAGGCGCGAACAGGGGCGCACGGAGAAGGATGAGAACATGAAGGGAAGAGTGTCGACGGCCGTGGCGATCCTGGCCCTGGCAAGCGGGCTGGTCGCCTGCGGCGCGGACAGCGCAGCGCCGGGCGGACCGACCGCCAACTGGTCCAGCTTTGGCGGCGACGACAAGGAGCAGCATTATAGCGCGCTCGACCAGATCAGCGCCGACAATGTCGGCAAGCTCGGCCTCGCCTGGTCCTATGATATCGACACTTATGACAGCTATACCCAGCCGCTGGCGATAGATGGCGTCCTCTATTTTGCGGTCGGCCTGTCGGTCGTCCATGCGCTCGACGCAAAGACCGGCAAGCTGCTTTGGCAATATGACCCCGATGTGGCGAGCCAGCCCGAGGCGAAATGGCGGATGCGCGCCGGCTGGGGCACGCGCGGCATCGCCTATAAGGACGGGCTGATCTATACCGCCACGCGCGAAGGCCGGCTGATCGCGGTCGACGCCAAGACCGGCAAGCCGCGCTGGTCGGTCCAGACGCTCGACGAGGCGGAAAATGGCTATATCACCGGCCCGCCATGGGTGGCCGGCGACAAGATTGTGGTCGGCTTTGGCGGCGCGGATTACAGCCCCACCCGCGGCTATGTGACCGCCTATGACGCCAAGACCGGCAAGAAGGCGTGGCGCTGGTTCGTGGTGCCGGGCGATCCGGCCAAGGGCTTCGAGAACAAGGCGATGGAGGCGGCGGCCAAGACCTGGACCGGCGAATGGTGGAAGTTCGGCGGGGGCGGCACTGTGTGGCACGCCATGGCCTATGACGCCAAATATGACCGCATCTACCTCGGCACCGGCAATGGCTGGCCGTGGAACCAGAAGATCCGTTCGCCCGGTGGTGGCGACAATCTCTATCTCGCCTCGATCGTGGCGATCGACGTGAAGACCGGGGAATATGCCTGGCACTATCAGGTGAACCCGGAAAACAGCCACGATTTCAACGATGCGATGGATATCGAGCTGGCCGATATCGAGATTGGCGGCAAGATGCGGTCGGTGCTGATGCACGCGCCCAAGAATGGCTTTTTCTATGCGCTGGACCGCGAGACCGGGAAGTTCATCTCGGCCGGCGAGTTCGCAAAGCAGAATTGGGCCAAGCGGATCGACCCGGTCACCGGCCGGCCCGAAATCAATCCCGAGGCGCAATATCCGAACGGCAAGCCGTTCATGATGTATCCCTTCCCCAATGGCGCGCATGGCGTGCAGGCGATGGCGTTCAGTCCCAAGACGAACCTCAGCTATATTCCGGTGATGGAGGGCGGCCGCGTGTTCGTCGATCCGGCCAATGTGAAGGACTGGACCTACAAGCCGGGGATGATGGTCAATACCGGGCTGGGCGCGCCGCCGGCCAATCTGGTGCCGCCCGCTGCGGTGAGCAAGCTGGTCGCCTTCGATGTCGCCAACAACAAGGTCGCCTGGTCGGTGCCGCAACCCGGCGTGTTCAATGGCGGTATCATGGCGACGGGCGGCGGCCTGTTGTTCCAGGGCACGAATGACGGCAATTTCAACGCCTATTCCGCGACCGATGGGCGCAAGCTCTGGTCCTTCCCGGCGCAGAACGGCATATTGTCGGCGCCGATCAGCTACACGGTCGGCGGCAAGCAATATGTGTCGGTGATCACCGGGTTCCGCAGCAGCTTCCCCAACGTCCCCAACTGGGATTATCGCCAGCAGCAACGTCGGGTGCTGACCTTTGCGATCGGCGGCACCAAGGCGCTGCCCAAGTTCGAGCCGGTGGACGAGCCGATACAGGATGATCCGGCCTTCACCGTCGACGTCGCCAAGGCCAAGGTCGGCGCCGGCATCTACAATAGCAGCTGCGTCATCTGTCATGGCGCGGGCATGATGGCGGGCGGCGCCGCGCCCGACCTGCGCAAGTCGGCGGTGCCGCTGGACGCGGAGACGTTCAAGTCGGTGGTGCATGACGGGGCGCTGATGGCGCGCGGCATGGGCGCCTTCGAGCAAATGAGCGACGCCGATCTGGAAGGGCTGCGCCATTATATCCGCCAGCGCGCGCGGGAAACCGCGCCCAAGGCGAACTGACCTCCCATGGCATCCGTCCCCTTGTGGCGGATGCTGCTTCGCCCCGCCTCCTTTCATTGGGAGGCGGGGCTCCTTGTCTGCGCCGAGCGGGGGCTTGCACAAAGTCCAGCCGTGAGGCATCAAATTTGCACGTTCATGCAATTGCGCTATGATCGTCGGTTACGTGCCCCCGCCGGGCGCGCCTCGGGGAGGATGAGCGAATTTGACGACGGACAAGGACATGGCTGACCTCAAGGAAAATGGCGATCGGCCGCAGACCTATTCCAGTCCGGCGATCATCGAACGCCGTCGCCGGATATTGGAGGAAACGCGCAAGGTGATCGCCGAACAGGGGATCGCGGCGCTGAGCATGAACGAGATCGGCCAGCGCGCGGGTGTCGCCAAGCGGACCCTCTACAACGCCTTCCAGACCCGCGAGCGCATGATCGCCACCGCGATCCAGGAATATTTCGACGAATATGTCAGCCGCATCGTCTATTCGAGCCCGCCCGGCACGATGCAGCATAATCTTGAACGCATGATTTCGGTCGTCCAGCGCAACCGGAAGATCCGTAATTATATCAAGGCGATCATGGCGCTCTATTTCAGTTCGGATGTCGACCGCGACATCTGGACCGCTATGCACTCGCCCGCCATCCATCATAACAAGCAGTGGATAGAGGCGCTCGACGCCACGAAGCAACTTCAGCCCTGGGTGCAGGTCGACAAGCTGGTCGATGATCTGGTGCGCTTCGAATATGCGACCATCAACGACTGGGCGCAGGGCCGCATACCCGATGATGAGGTGATCGTCCGGCTGGTCAGCAGCTATCTGTCCTGCCTGCTCGGTTCGTTGAAGGGCGCGGCGCGCAAGGAAGTCGAAGCGCTGATCAAGGATATTGCCGAGCGCGGGATGGACGCGCTGCCCATGTCGCCCAAGACCAAGACGAAAGCGGCTTGAATCTGCACCATGATGCAAATTTTCTTGCATCATGGTGTGCGCCTCGTCTAGGCATGCCCCAAGCCCGACATGGGCATCAGCATGGGAGAGTGAGATGAGCGCGCCGAGCGAAGACCCCGAACTGTTGTTCGAGCTGCGCGCGGATGGCGTGGCCGTCATCACCCTCAATCGGCCGCGCGCGAAGAACACCGTCTCCTTCGCCATGTGGGAGCAGTTTTCCGCCGCGCTCGACCAGCTGGAAAATGCGACGCCGGCGCGGATGCTGCTGCTGTGCGGGGCGGAGGGCTATTTCAGCAATGGCGGCGACGTGAAGCTGCCGCCGGCGCGGGGCGAGGGGGCGCTGCGGCTGGCGGCGCGGCTGGAGATGGGGCAGCGGATCATCCGCCGGCTGCGCGCGCTGCCGATCCCGACCGTGGCAGCAGTGGAGGGGGGCGCCTATGGCGTGTCCTGGAGCCTGGCGATGTCCTGCGACATGATCTTCGCTGCCGAGGATGCGCGGTTCGGTGCGCCGTTCCTGGATTTCGGGCTGGTGCCCGATGGCGGGGCGGCCTGGTTCCTGACCCGGCAACTGGGGCGGGCACGCGCGGCCGAGATCATCTTTTCGGGGCGGACATTGGAGGCGGCCGAGGCATTGAGCCTGGGGCTGGTCAGCCGGCTGGTGCCGCCGGGCGAGGCGGTCGCGCAGGCGCTGGCGCTGGGCGCGACGATTGGCGGCGGCAATGCCCATGCGGTCGAACTGACCAAGCGGCTGCTGGATCAGGCGGAAAGCGGCGACCTGTCGGCCAATCATGCGCTGGAACTGGTCTATTGCCATACCTGCCAGGCGGGGGAGGAGGTGCCCCGCGCTCGCGAGGCGTTCAAGGCACGCGCAGCGGCGAAGGCTGCCGCGAAGGCTGCAACTGGGGCGAAGGAATAAGTCATGCAGTTCGACATGCGCAGCCTGCCGATGGCGACCCGCTACAAGATCGTCAATTCGACCATCACCCCGCGCCCGATCGCCTGGATCACCACCCGGTCCGAAGCGGGCGTGGTCAATGCCGCGCCCTACAGCTTCTTCAACTGCGTCGGCACCGAGCCGCCGCTGGTGGCGCTGGGCCTGCTCAAGGAGCCGGTATCACGCGGCCTGAAGAACACGGCTGCCAACATCATCGCCACCGGCGAGTTCGTCGTGAACCTGGTGTGCGAGGATGATGCCGAGAAGATGAACCATTGCAGCGTCGATGCGCCGGCCGATGTCAGCGAGATCGACTATGCCGGGATCGAGACCGCGCCGTCGGTGCTGGTCGCGCCGCCGCTGATCGCCAGCAGCCCGGTCAGCTTCGAATGCCGCAAGGTCGCGGCGATGGACATCGGCACGATGCAGACGGTGATCATCGGCGAGATCGTCATGGCACATATCCGCGACGAGTTCATCACCGATCGTGAGCGGGTCTATTTCGACACGCCGGCGATGAAATTGATCGGCCGCACCCATGGCAGTGGCTGGTATGTGCGCAATGGCGACAGTTTTCAGATGGACCGGCCGCGCTATGATCCGGCACGGCTGACGGGCAAGGAATGAATTTGAACCTATAGTGCAATATTACTTGCGCTGCCGGGAAAAAGCGTGTCTGTTTCAAGGGAAAGGTCGGAGGCGCGATTCCGCGCACTACCGGCCAGATCCGAACAAGAGGCGGCGCAGACCGCCAAACAGGAGTGCGTGATGCCCGGCCCTCTGGACCATCTTGTCGTTATCGAGCTGTCGACCGAAATGCCGGTCGCGATCGCAGGCATGCTGCTCGCCGACCATGGCGCGGACGTGCTGAAGGTCGAGCCGCGCGGCGGCGCCTATTTCGCCCATGAACTGACCCGCAAGAGCTGGGACCGGTCCAAGCGCAGTGTCGAGCTGGACGTGGCCGATGCGGACGACCGGGCGGCGCTCCGCGGACTGCTCGGCGGAGCGGACATCTTCATCCATGCACTGGAAGAGGGAGAAGCGAAGGCGCTTGGCCTGGACGGTGAGAGCCTGGCGCGCGACTATCCGGAGCTGATCGTGTCGGCGCTGACCGCCTATGGCGCGGACACGCCCTTTGCCGACCGGCCGCGCGGCGAGGGGCTGGCGGCGGCGCTGCTGGGCACGATGATCGACAAGTCCAGTCCGTTCCGCGAGGGGCCGGTCTATCTGGGGCATCCCGCGCTTCATTATGGTCAGGCGTTTCTGGGCGTGATCGGCGCGCTGACGGCGATCCGGGCGCGGCGGTCGAGCGGCAAGGGGCAGAGGGTCGAATCCTCGCTGCTCGACGCGATGCTGGCCCAGTCGCCGATGAACAACTGGTGGCAGGAAGAGGGGATTTCCTACATCAAGGCGGGGGATTCCGGCGCGGTCGACCGGTTTGGCCGGACCCGGCTGGTGACCGGCATGTTCGAATGCGGCGACGGCCTGTTCCTGCAGATCCATACTGGTGGCCAGGGCGGCTTCAAGGCGGCGATGGACCAGCTGGGCTTTGGTGACCGGGTGTCGGTGGTCAAGGGTGTGGCGGAAATGTCGGTGCCATTGAGCGACGACGAATATCATATCGCCCGTGTCGAGATTTTCGATGCGTTCAAGGCGCGCCCGCGGGCCGAATGGATCGCGCTGTTCCAGGCGGCCGATGTGGCGGCGCTGCCGGTGCTGGAGCCGGCCGAAGTCTTGCTGGACGAGCAGGTGGAGTTTGTCGGGCAACGGATTGCGCTGCCGGACGCGGAATTCGGCACCATCTATCAGGCGGCGCCTGCCGTGCGGTTCGATCGCACGCCCTGCGCCGCGCCGCGACCGGCGCCGATGATCGGCGCCGACAATGGCTTGCTGGCCGATCTGATCGCGCGCAAGCGGGGCGAACTGGCGGCGGCGGGCAAGCCGATCGACCGGCCGCTCGAAGGCATCAAGGTGGTGGACTTCTCGTCCTTCTTCGCGGTCGGCTTTGGCGGTCGGCTGTTGTCGGATCTGGGGGCTGATGTCATCAAGGTGGAGACGCCCGACGGCGACCAGATGCGGCCGTTGCCCGACTGTTTCGACGCGGCGCAGCGCGGCAAGCGCGATATCGTGCTGAACCTGAAGCAGCCCGAGGCGCTGGAGGCGGCGCTGAAGCTGGTGGCGCAGGCCGATGTCGTCACCCATAATCTGCGCCCCGGCAAGGCCGACAAGCTGGGCATCGGCTATGAGGCGCTGTCGAAGATCAATCCGCGCCTGCTCTATGTCTATCTGCCCGGTTATGGCTCCAAGGGGCCAAAGTCGCTGCTCAAGAGCTTTGCGCCTTTGGTATCGGGCTGGACCGGCCTGCTTTATGAAGGCGGCGGCGCGGGCAATCCGCCGACCCGGTCGGTGTTCGGCAATGAAGATTATAATAACGGCTTCCTGGGCGCGGCGGGCATATTGATGGGACTGGAGCGGCGCGCGATCAGCGGCGTCGGCGACTATATGGAGATACCCCAGCTCCATTCGAGCCTGTGGACCACGTCCGAGCATTTCCTGGATGCCGACAAGCAGGTCGTCTACGGCTTCCGCCTCGACAAGGATCAGGCGGGCTATAATGCGCTCGACCGGCTTTACCGCACCAGCGACGGCTGGATCTGCATAGCTTGCCGGCAGGATGATCGCTTCGCGGCGCTGGCGCAGGCGGTCGGTCAGGCCGGGCTGGTCGACGATCCGCGCTTTGCTTCGCCAAAGGAACGGTCGCTGCATGACGCGGCGCTGCTCGCGGCGCTGGAGCCCAGGTTTGTCGACAAGACGAGCGCGGAGGCCTTCGCCCTGCTCGATGCGGCGGGTGTACCGTGCGAGATACCGGCGGCGAAAAGCTGGGTGCGCGAGGCGCTGTGGCAGGACTGGGCAATGGCCAGCAATCGGGTGATCGAGAATTTCGATTCCATGTATGGCCATGTCCGCCAGTTCGGCAGCTTCATCCATCTGAGCGATACGCCGGGCCATGCGCGCAAGTCCGCGCCGCGACTGGGCGAGCATACGCGGCAGATATTGGCCGAGATCGGCTATGCGCCGGACGCGATCGACGCGCTGATCGACAGCGGCAAGGCGATGCAGGCGGCGGACGTGACCGGCCGTATCCAGTCGCGCGTCTCGGCCGCCTGAACCAACAACAGATAATCGGGAAGAGGAACCCAAAGGGTGCAGTTGAACCTTCGTTACGACATGAACCGGCCGGATTTCGGCGCGCCGCATCCCGTGCTCTACCGCACCGCGATCGAGCAGGCACAATGGGCCGACAAGCTGGGATTCACCCAGGTGTTCCTGGCCGAGCATCATGGCGCGGAGGGCGGCTATTGCCCGTCCTCCATGGTGCAGGCGGCGTCGATCCTGGGGGCGACGGACACTATCGTCGCGCACCTGTCGGCACTGGTCGTCACCATGCATGATCCGCTGCGGCTGGCTGAGGATCTGGCAGTGCTGGACAATATCGCGCCCGGCCGGGTGTGGCTGACCGCCGGCATGGGCTATCGCCCGCATGAGTTCGAGATGTTCGGCAAGGACATCACCAAGCGGCTGGCGATCATGAACGAGGCGATGGCCACGCTGAAGCAGGCCTGGACCGGCGAGCCGTTCGAGTTTCGCGAGCGCACCGTGCGGGTGACGCCGGCCCCGGCAACGCCGGGCGGGCCGAAAATCTACATGGGCGGGTCGACCGACAAGTCGGCGATCCGCGCGGCCAAGGGCGGCTATCAATATTTCCCCGGCCATCCCGACCTGTTCACCCTCTACAAGGAAGAGCGGGAAAAGGCCGGCTTCCCGCCGCCCGAGGAACTGCGCAAGCCGGCGGCGAGCTTCCTCTATGTTTCCGACGATCCGGACCGCGACTGGCCGCTGGTGGCGCCGCATGTCGCCTATGCGACCAACGCCTATGCCGAATGGGCCAAGGAGCGCGGCACCGGCCAGACACGCTATCAGCCCGCTGAAACGATCGAGGGGCTGAAGGCGATGCCGAACATCAAGGTGCTGACGCCCGACGAATGTTTTGAATATCTCAAGGGGCTGGGCCGGGGCACGGCCGTCACCTTCCACGCGCTGCTGGGCGGGCTGGACCCCGAAGTGTCGTGGCGCAGCCTGCGCCTGTTCGAGAAGGAAGTGCTGCCGCGCCTGCGCGCCGAGCCGGGCCTGCTGGAAAATCCGGGAGAATGAGCATGGAAGAACGCAATCGTCGGGGCACGCTGGCCGCCATGCTGGCGCTGCCGATCGGCATGGCCGCCGCCGCCGAGGCATCGGCCGCCGCGCCCAGGGGAAAGGCAAGCGGCATGGACATGGCCCAGCGGCTGGACATCATCGAGTCCAAGCAGGCGATCACCGAAACCCTCTATGCCTATGCGCGAGCCAATGACCGGGCGGATGAGGCGCTGCTGCGATCGCTGTTCTGGCCGGAATCGACGCACAAACATGGCAAGTTCGAGGGCAAGTCGTCGGATTTCGTCGGCTTCGCCTTCAAGATCGTGTCGACGCTGAAATATGCCTGTCACCACATCACCAACGTCTCGGTCGATGTGAAGGGGGACAAGGCCTTTTCCGAATGCTATTATTTCGCGCAGCATCGGCGCGACCGCAAGGAAGGCGGAGGCGAGGAGGATGTCTTTTTCCAGGGCCGCTATCTCGACGATCTGGAGCGGCGAAACGGAGTGTGGAAGATCATCCGTCGCCGGGGCCTGTCCGACTATACCTCGCCGCCCGAACCCGCGCAGACGCCCTATGCCGACTGGCCGGCCGGGCAGCATAGCGAGAAATATCCGAGCGACGATTATTACAAGATGCGCCAGCAGTTTCTGGGTAGCTGATCCGTGCGGGCGCTGATGTGCGAGGCGCATGGCGCGCCCGAGCAACTGGCGTTCCGCGACGTGCCCGTGCCCCAGCCGGGGCCGGGCGAGATCAGGCTGGCGGTGCGGGCGGCGAGCGTCAATTTCCCCGACGCGCTGATGATCCAGAATCTCTACCAGACCAAGCCGCCATTGCCGTTCATTCCCGGCGGCGAGGCGGCCGGGGTGGTGGACGCGATCGGCGAGGGCGTCAGCGGCTTTCGGATCGGTGACCGGGTGGCGGCGATCCCGTTTCAGGGTGCCTTTGCCGAGCAGGCGGTGGCGCCGGCTTTTCGCACCAGCATCATTCCCGACGCGATGGGCTTCGACGTCGCGGCCGGTTTCACCATGGTCTATGCGACGGCACTGCACGGGCTGCGCCAGCGTGGACGACTGCAGGAGGGCGAGACGCTGCTGGTGCTGGGCGCAGCGGGCGGCGTGGGACTGGCGGCGGTGGAGATCGGCAAGCGCATGGGCGCGCGGGTGATCGCGGCGGCCTCCAGCGCGGAGAAGCTGGATCTGGCGCGGGCGCATGGCGCGGACGAGACGGTCAATTATGCGCAGGTCGACATCAAGCAAGCGGTGAAGGCGCTGGCCGGGGAGCGCGGCGTCGATGTGATCTTCGATCCGGTTGGTGGCGATCTGGCCGAGCCGGCATTCCGCACCATGGGCTGGGACGGGCGCTATCTGGTGGTCGGCTTTGCCGCCGGGACCATTCCCGCGATCCCATTGAACCTGCCGCTGGTGAAGACGGCGTCGATCGTCGGCGTGACATGGGGGATGCACAGCCGGCGCGAGCCGGACATCCATGCCGCTAATATGGCGCAGCTTTATGACTGGTATGAACGGGGCGGGCTGCGGCCGGCGATCGGCGCGCGGTTCGCCTTTGACGAGAGCCGGGCGGCGATCCGCTGGATCATGGATCGCAAGGCGCAGGGCAAGGTGGTGATCGAGATGGCCTGATCGGGTCATTACAGGGTCAGGCTCAGGTCATGGCCGCGAAGTTCACACCGTTGATCATCGAAAATCTGGGCGGTTTGCGGCGCAAACGCGCCGCCAAAGTCACGCCGACGCGACAGTCACGCGACAAACGGGTCATGCGTGCGCGTCGATGAGGCGACAGCGACGCGCCCCTTGGGTCATGCCTGGCATTGAAGCAGATCGGCTGGTCCATCGCAGAGTGTGGAGCAGAAAAGCGCGATGTAGGAAAGTGGCGATCAGGCCCGGTCAGTCGGCCAGTTGGCGAGCGGGGCGCCGGCGATGGCGGTGCGCGCCTGGACGATCATGCCCTTGCCGCGCGAGACCACATAGAGCGTGCGGCGATCCGGCCCGCCCCAGCAGAGATTGGTGGGCATCGCGATCTTTTCGCCGGCGGGATCATGCAGGATGTCGATCTGCCGACCCTGCGGCGTCAGCGCAACCAGCCGGTTGGAAAAGGGCAGGGTGATCCAGAGATTGTCGGCCATGTCGAAGGCGATGCCGTCGCAATAGCCCAGCGCCGCCTTTTCCTGCGGCGGCAGAGCCAGGATGGCCTTGACCGTCTGGTCGGGAACGACGGTGCCCAGTTGCGGGCCGAAATCCTGCGGGTCGGCAAGGGTGCCGTCGGCGTTGCGGCGCCAGCGGCGGATGCGGCCTTCGGCGGTCAGCGAGGCATAGAGATGGCGTTCGTCCCGGTCGAGGCAGAGGCCGTTGACCCCGCGCAGGTCGCGCGCGACGATCGCGGCGCTGCCGTCGGGCCGGACCATGTAGATGAAACCGGCCGGCGTGGTGGTGCCGATATTGGCGACCGGCCCCCAACTGCTGTGCGTGCAATAGATGCTGCCGTCCCGCGCGGTGGCGGGACCGTTGGAGGCGACGAGCTGGCGCCCCTCCAGTTCCGAGACGAGCGTTTCGACCGTGCCGGTTTCGAGGCTGATGCGCTGTAGCGGGCCGGGCTGCTGCTTGAGCAGGCCCATATTGGCGACGATCACGCGGCCCTGCGCATCGACGGCGACGCCATTGGCGGCGAGCGGGGCGCCGACCTGCCGCAGCGGCTGGCCCGGCGCCAGCACGCCGATCGCGCCGCCGCTGTTGGACAGGAACAGGCGGCCATCGGGCGCGCTGGCGACACCCTCGGCATGGTCGAGGCCGTCGATGACCAGGCTGAAATCGGCCGGGGTCAGGGGCGCCGGGGCCGTAGATGCGCGCGGCGTGCCGGCGCGGGTGCAGCCGGCGAGCGCGAGCGCCGCGCCGCCAAGCATGGCCGTGCGCCGGTCCACCCGCATGTCAGCGAACCGGCGCAAAGCCGGCGATGCGGTGATCGCCCGCCTCGACCGGGCGGAAGCGCAGGCGCATGTCGCAGGCCGGATCGACGCCGTCGTCATCGACCAATATGCCCGCGATCCGCACGCCCGGCGCATCGTCGGGTTCGAACAGGATGACGGTGTAGGGGACTTCGGCCTTGTGGTCGCCGGGCAGCAGGCTGCGGATCACGGTGGTGAAGCTATAGGCCTTGCCCTCCGGCGAGACCGGGCGCCATTCCAGCACGGCATCGGGCTTTCCGGGGACGACCTCGGGCGGATACCAGACCCATTCGCCGGTTTCGGCGTCGGCGGTGATGCGCAGTTCGCCGGCGTCGAGGCCGTCGTAGAAGCCCTGGAACAGCGGGTCTTCCAGATGGACGGGATAGATGGGAATACCCATGGTCAGTCCCTCGCAAGGATGGTGGTGGAATGATTATTGCCGCCCAGGCCCGCGACCGCGCAGAGGCGGGCGTCGGGCACCTGGCGATCGCCTTCCTGCCCGCGCAGCTGGCGCACCGCCTCGATCAGCAGGTTGATGCCGGGGACATAGCCGCCCGACATATGGCCGCCGCTGGTGTTGACCGGCATCCGGCCGCTCGGTTTAGCATGGCCGGCGGCATAGAAGCGCGCGCCTTCGCCGCGATCGCACAGGCCCAGCATCTCGGTCTGGACGATCGCAGAGATGGAGAAGCCGTCATAGACCTGGGCTAGGTCCAGATCCTTGGGATCGACGCCGGCCATGGCATAGGCCTGCGCCGCCGAATCCCAGCCGGGATAGTCGAAGGTGCAGGGCTTCTGCGTGAACAGCACGCCATGGGGGTAATTATTGTAGCCGATGCCGACGCCCTGCACCGCTATCACCGGATGGGGCAGATCGCGGGCAGCCTCCACCGCGCTCACCACATAGGCGCCGCCGCCATCAGTGGTGAGGCAGCAGTCGGCGACCCGCAGCGGGGTCGAGATCATCGGCGTCTGGCGATAGGCGTCGAGGTCCATCGGATCGCGCTTCTGGGCGCTCGGCGTGAGCGCCGCCCAGGCGCGGTAGGTCATCGAGACGGAGGCCAGTTCTTCCTCGCTCATGCCGAATTCATGGGCGTAGCGATTGGCCATGGTGGCGAAATAGGTGGGCTGGCCGAAGAAGCCGGCGGGCATTTCCAGCCCCGCCTTCTGCGGCTCGCGCGCGTGGAAGCCATAGACGCCGCCCGGCTTGGTCGAGCGGATGGCATAGGGGACGAGGACATGGCGGGCGAGCCCGGCCTCGATCGCGAGTTGCGCCAGCCGCAGCGCGTCGCCGGTGGTGGCGGTGCCGCCGGCCGTGTCGGCGACGGCAGTGAAGCGCCGGGTCGCGGCGCCGATCGCATGGGCGACCTCCTCCGACGGGTGGCCGACATATTTGTTGCTGACATGGCCGTCGATATCAGCGGGGGTGAGGCCCGCATCGGCGATCGCGGCCAGGCTGGCGCGGGTCATCATCTGCATCACCGTTTCCTCGCCCTTGCGCAGGAACGCGGTTTCGCCAATGCCGGTGATGGCGACTTTATTGCCCTTCATCATGCGTCCTTGAACCCCTTGCCCTGTGCCACCAGTCGTTCGATCAGCGGGGAGGGGGTGAAGGCGGCGCCATGCGCAGCCTCCAGTGCCCGGAGTCGGTCGAGGACGGTGGGAAGCCCCTGGAGATCGGCCCAGAACATCGGGCCGCCGCGATATTTCGGCCAGCCATAGCCGGTGATCCAGACGATATCGATGTCGGACGCGCGCGAGGCGATGCCTTCGTCGAGGATGCGGGCGCCCTCATTCACCATGGCGAAGAGGATGCGATCCTGGATTTCCGCGTCGCTGACATCGCGGCGGACCATGCCCTGCTTCGCGGCGAAATCCTCGATCACCTGCATCGCGACTGGCGAGGGGGTCTGTTTGCGGTTCTCGTCATAATCGTAGAAGCCGCCCTTCGTCTTCTGTCCGTGGCGGCCCATTTCGTTGAGGATTTCCCGGACATTGGCGGAGCTGGTCGTCTTGGGGTTCCAGCCGACATCGAGCCCGACCAGATCGCGCATCTGGAAATGGCCCATGGCAAAGCCGAAGTCGTACAGTATCTTGTCGACCGCCCAGGGCGTGGCCCCTTCGAGGATCAACTGGTCCGCTTGTATATTGCGGGCGGCGAGGATGCGGTTGCCGACGAAACCATAGCCATTGCCGACCAGCACGCCGATCTTGCCGATCGTCTTGGCGAGCTTCATGGCGGTGGCGATGATTTCCGGCTTCGTGTCCTTGGTGCGGACCACCTCCAGCAGCTTCATGACATTGGCCGGCGAGAAGAAATGGAGGCCGACGACGCTGTTCGGCCGGCTGGTGGCGGCGGCGATATCGTCAATGTCGAGATAGGAGGTGTTGGTGGCGAGGATGGCGCCGGGCTTGGCGATCCGGTCGAGCTTGGCGAACACCTCGCGCTTGACGTCGATCTGCTCGAACACCGCTTCGATGATCAGGTCGCAATCGGCCAGATCCTCCATCGCGATCGATCCGGTGAGCAGGCCCATGCGCGTGTCGACATCCTCGGGCTTCATCTTGCCCTTCTTGGCCGTGGTTTCGTAATTGCCACGGATGATGCGCAGGCCGCGGAACAGGGCGTCCTCGTTGGTTTCGACCAGGGTGACGGGGATGCCGGCATTGGCGAAGTTCATCGCGATGCCGCCGCCCATGGTGCCGGCGCCGATGACGCCGACCTTGGCGATCGGCAGAATGGCGGTGTCGGCGGGCAGGCTGTCGACCTTGGCGGCCTGACGCTCGGCGAAGAAGACATGGCGCTGGGCGGCGGACTGGCTGTCGGCCTGAAGCTCGTTGAACAATTGGCGCTCGAAGGTCATGCCTTCGTCAAAGGGCAGTTCGAGGGACGCCTCGACGCAGCGGATGATCGCTTCGGGGGCGTTGAAACCACGGAATTTGCGGGCATTGGCCTTGCGAAAATCGGCGAAGATTTCGGGCTTGCCGCGTGCCTCGTCCAGCTTCTCGGTGCGGTCGCGGACCTTGAGCAGCGGGCGGCCTTCGTCGAGCACGCGCTGGGCAAGGGCGATGGCGTCGGCGCGCAACTGGCCTTCGGCGGCGAGTTCGTCGATCAGGCCCATATCCTTGGCGGCCTTGGCCGAGACCGGGCTGCCGGCGGTCATGAGGTCCAGCGCCTTTTCGACGCCGACGATGCGGGGCAGGCGCTGGGTGCCGCCAGCGCCGGGCAGCAGGCCCAGATTGACTTCGGGCAGGCCGCATTTGGCCGAGGGAACGGCGATGCGATAATGGGCGACGAGCGCGAGTTCCAGGCCCCCGCCCAGCGCCGTGCCGTGGATGGCGGCTATCACCGGCTTGGTGGCATTCTCCACCACCAGCTGCAGGTTGCGCAGCGTGGGTTCGACCGGCGGCTTGCCGAATTCGGTGATGTCCGCGCCGGCGAAGAAGGTGCGGCCTTCGCAGATGAGCACCATCGCGCCGACCGCCGGATCGCCGATGGCGGTCTCGACCGCGATGGCGACGCCCTGGCGCACGGCGTTGGAGAGGGCGTTCACCGGCGGCGAGTTGACCGTGATGACCGCGATGGAGCCTTCCACCGCATAGGTGACGACGTCATTGACCTTCATTCAAGCCTCTGTGCGTTTGGGCGCCCGGCTGGCCGGCGGACTGCGCGGCCAGCACCTGACGGGCGCGTTGGCGGAAATAATGCTGGAGCCCGGCGATCTCTTCGTCGGTCAGTTCCTGGAAGCGCGGCATGCCCCGTTCGCGCAGGATGCCATTGTGCAGCACATCCTTCATGCTGGCGGTGTCGAGCGGGACGCCCGACTGGAGCAGGTCCGGCGCGGCGCCGCCCGACACGGCGTTGGCGCCATGGCAGATGGAGCAGCGCTGGCCAAAGACGGCGGCGCCGATAGCAGCCTTGGCCGGATCGACGGCGAAAGCGGGATTGTCGATCACCGGCATGTCGACGGGATCGACCTTGGGCAGCGCAGCCTTGCCATCGAGGGCGAAGGTCAGGACGCGCCATTGCTGGGTGCGGTAATTCCATTCGCGCGGCAGGCCGATGGCGCTGGGGAAGCGGGAGCCGGCGATCACCGTCACATATTGCCGGCCGCGCGCACGATAGCTGATCGGCTGAGCCATCACCGCGGTCTGGGCGTCGAACGACCAGAGCGGCTTGCCACTGGTGGCGGCATAGGCGACGAACTTGCCGCCGGCATTGCCCTGGAACAGCAGGTTGCCGGCCGTGGTCGCGGTGCCGCCGCCGCCGCGCAGGCCGGGCATGGGAATGCGCCAGGCCTCGCTCTGCGTCACCGGGTTCCAGGCGAGCAGGAAGCTGGTGGCGGGACGATCGGGCGTCACGCCGGGCGGCGGCGCGCCGGTGCCGACGCTGAGGCGCTGGCCGTTGAGATGCTTCCAGCCCTTGAGCGGCTCGGCCGGGTCGATATAGACGCGGCCCTGATCCATCGTCGGGATATAGACGAGGCCGCTGCCCGGATTGAAGGACATCGCCTCGATATTATGGGCGCCGAAGGGCGAGGGATAGACGATCGCCGCCTTGCCGCCGGGATAGCGGGCAGCGGGGTTCTCGATCGGCCGGCCGCTCTTCACGTCTATGCCGCTGGCCCAGTTGACCGGGACGATGTTGCGGGCGGAGATCAGCTTTCCGGTGGCGCGGTCGATGACGTAGAAGAAGCCGTTCTTGGGCGCGTGCATCAGCACGTCGCGGTCCTGCCCGTCGATCTTCAGCCGGGCGAGTTCCATGTCCATCGCCGAGTTGAAGTCCCAGGTCTCGCCCGGATTGGTCTGATAATGCCAGACATATTCGCCGGTGTCGGCGTCGAGCGCGACGATCGAGCAGAGGAAGAGATTGTCGCCGCCGCCCGGACTGCGGATCTTCTGGTTCCAGGGGGAGCCATTGCCGACGCCGATATAGATGCGATTATATTTGGGGTCATAGGCCATGGCGTTCCAGGCGGTGCCGCCGCCGCCATATTTCCACCATTCGCCGGTCCAGCTCTTGGCGGCCATCGCCATCGCCTTATTCTCGAAGCCGAGCTTCGGGTCGCCGGGCACGGTGTAGAAGCGCCAGAGCTGCTTGCCGGTCTTCTGGTCATAGGCGGTGACATAGCCGCGGATCGGGGCGAAATCGGCGCCGCCATGGCCGATCAAGACCTTGCCGTTGAACACCCAGGGGGCGCCGCTGATATAGCGTTCGTCATCCTTGCCGATGGTCTGGGTCGACCAGAGCCTGTGCCCGGTGCGGGCGTTGATGGCGATCAGCCGGCCGTCGATCGTGCCGACATAGACGGCGCCATTGTCATAGGCGATGCCGCGACTGCCCCAGGCGCCGCGCATCTTCTGGTCGGCGACCTTCCAGCTTTGCGGGTCATAGGTCCATAGTTCATGGCCGGTGGCAGCGTCGACCGCGTGAACGACGCTGTAGCCCGAGGCATAATAAAGGATGCCGTCGACCGCGATCGGCGCGGTCAGGCTGGAGCCGCCGCCGTCGATATCCTGATACCAGGCGAGGCCGAGCCGGCCGACATTATGGTCGTTGATGTCCTTCAGCGGGCTGTAGTGATTTTCGTCGATGCCGCCATAGCCGGGCCAGTCGGTGCCGTCGCGCCGGGCCTGACCGGAGGGCGCGCAGGCGGCGAGTAGAGCCAGAAGCGGCAGAGTGAGGGACGCAAGACGCATGAAGATCAGCCCCCGATCGTCCGGTCGGACGGCCAGAAGCGCTGGCGCAGCGCCTTCTTGTTGACCTTGCCCATGATGGTGCGGCCGATGTCATCGACCATCTCGTAGCCGCGCGGGCATTTATAACCGGCAAGGCTGGCGCGGCAGAAGGCGTTGAGTTCGTCAGCGCTGGGCGGATCGGCTGGATCGCGCGGGATCACCAGCGCGCGGGCTTCCTCGCCCATTTCCGCATTGGGGGCGGCGACCACGGCGATGTCAGCCACCTTGGGATGGCGCAGCAGCACATGTTCGGATTCCGCCGGATAGATGTTGACGCCGCCCGACACGATCATGTCGGATACGCGATCGGTGATGAAGAGATAGCCCGCATCATCGACATAGCCCATTTCGCCCAGGGTGAAGATGCCGGGCGCGATATGGGCGGCGGCGGTCTTTTCCGGGTCGCCGCGATAGACGATGCCATGGCCGCTGGTGTCGCGGAAATAGACCTGGCCAACCTCGTTGGCGCCCAGCACCGCGCCATCATCGCCATAGATGACGGTTTCGAATGGGGCCAAGGCGCGCCCGACCGAGCCGGGGCGTTCCAGCCATTCGGGCGAGGTGATGAAGGTGGTCGAGCCAGCCTCGGTGCCGCCATAGGCCTCCACCAGCACCGGGCCGAACCAGTCGATCATCGCCTGCTTGACCGCGCGGGGACAGGCCGCGCCGGTATGGGCGAGGCGCTGGATGCTGGAAACGTCATATTTCGCGCGGACATCTTCCGGCAGGGCGAGCATGCGCTGGAAATGGGTGGGAACCATGACCGATCCGGCGACCCGATATTTCTCGATCAGCGCCAGCGCCCTTTCCGCGTCGAAATGCTCGACCGTGATGAGGCTCATGCCGCCGAACACGTTGCGGGCCATGCCAAGCGGGCCGGTATGGTAGAGCGGGCCGACGGCGATGCCGGGCGAGGGGGTGATGCGGGCGCGCACCGTTTCCGCCAGCGCCTGCACCGTGGCGACGCGCGGGAAATATTGCGGCGGGGTCTCGGTCGCCTTGGGCCGGCCGGTGGTGCCGGAGGTATAATGGAGATGGGGCAGCGGCGCGACGCTGGGGTCAGGCTCCGCGGTTGAGGCGGCGGCGAGCCACGCTTCCCAATGGATCAGGCCTTCGCGATCGGGACAGCGCCAGCCGATGACGGTGGCGACGCCGGCTTCGGCCGCGGCGGCGAGGCCCGCCTCCATCGTTTCCGGGCCGACCAGCAGGGCGACGGCGCCGCTGTCCTTGAGGATATAGGCGGCCTCCGACGGGGTGAGGTGGAAGCTGACCGGGACGCTGGAAATGCCGGCCTCCAGACAGGCGACATAGGCGATCACGGTTTCTGCGCTGTTGGGCGCGAAGACGGCGACGCGCCGTTCATGCAGGTCGAGGCCGTTCAAGGCATTGGCGGCGCGGTTCAGCCGATCATCCAGTTGCAGCCAGTCGAGCGAGACGCGCTCGTCGGTCAGCGCCATGTCGGTGCGACGGTCGGGCGCGACAGCCTGGAGGGTGAGTGACATCAGGCGTCCTTTCAGGCGGCCGGTGCGTGGACGGCACGCGCGGCGATGGTGGGGGCGAGATAGCGCAGGGCCATGCGGAAGGAGAGGAGGGCGACGACCGAGCAGACGGTGACGACCACCGCCAGCGACTGGCCCAGCGCGGCTTCCGACCGGAAGACATATTGGGTGAGCGCGGCGACGATCGCCGGGCCGGCGCCCAGGCCCAATATGGTGAAGACGAACAGGAAGAAGGCCAGCATCCGCGCGCGGATCGTCGCCGGTGCGATCAGCCCCATGATCGAGGAGACATAGACCATGAAGGGCACGGTGATGAACTGCGCGACGCAGTAGCAGACCAGGAAGACATAGACGTTGGTGGCGAAGAACATATAGGCGATCACCGGCAGGAAGCCGAGGATCAGCCAGCTGTAGAAGCGCAGATGCGCATCCGTCATGCCGCGCGTGAACAGGCGGTCGACGATCCAGCCGTTGATCACCAGCGACACGGCCGAAACGATGTTCATCAGGCTCAACGCCACGCCATATTGCACCGGCTTCCAGCCGAAATGCCGTTCGATATAGGCGGGCACCCAGTTGGTCATCGAATAGCCGCACATGGCAAGGCAGGATGTGCCGACCAGCATGAGCGCCAGCAGCCGCCAGTTCTGGCGCACGAAACCGGCGATCGCGCCCTTTTCCGCGACCGGGCGCGCGGTCCTGGTCGCGCCGCGGCGGCCGGGTTCGGGGAAGGTGAAGACCAGCAGGGCGATGAGCAGGCCGGGCACGCCGACCATCATCATGACCAACTGCCAGGGCTGGGCCGGGCCATGGAAGGGAATATGGATGCCGCTATGCGCGGCGGCGAAGGCGATGGCGACGCCGCCCAGGGCAAATGCCGTTGCTGAGCCGACCTTGCCCGCCATCTGGAAGGTGGAGGTGGCGCGGGTCAGCAGGCGCGGCGGGAAGGCGTCGGCGATCAGCGAATAGGCGGCGGGCAGTAGTGCCGCCTCCCCCACGCCGACGAAAATGCGGCCGACCAGCAGCGCCTCATAGCTTTGCGCGAAGCCGCAGGCCGTGGTGGCAACGGCCCAGAGCGCGACCCCGCCGAAGATGATCCAGCGGCGCGAATAACGGTCCGCCGCCCAACCGAGCGGGAGGCCGAACATGGCATAGAAGATGGCGAAGGAGGTCGAGGTGATCATGCTGACCTGGACATCGCTCAGCAGCAGATGAGCCTTGATCGGCGTGACCAGCATCGACACGATCAGCCGGTCGACCCAGGACAGGACATAGAGGCCGAACAGCACCGCCACCATCCACCAAGCGGTGCCCAGTTGCTGGGTGTCGCCGCCGTCCGGGGCTCTCTCCTGGCTGGTCATCAGCATGATCCTTCCCTTCGCCCTGTGTCGGGGTTCAGCGTTGCGGCAGTGCGTTGAGTTCGGCGATCTTGAGCTTGCCAAGCTGGGCCATGTGGACTTCGTCCGGCCCGTCGGCGAGGCGCAGGTAGCGCGCATTCATGAAGGCGGCGGCTGGCGGGAAGTCGCTGGCCATGCCGATGCCGCCGAACACCTGCATCGCCCGGTCGGCGACCGTCTGGGTCATGCGCGGGGCGACGATCTTGATCGCGGCGATCAGATCCTTGGCAACCTTGTTGCCATGGCGGTCCATCGCGTCGGCAGCCTTGAGCGTCAGCAGCCGGGCCTGCTCGATCTCGCAGAAGGACAAGGCGATATCCTGGCGGATGCTGCCCTGGTCGGCGAGCTTGCGGCCGAAGGCGACGCGGCTATCGACGCGGCGGGCCATATATTCGAGCGCGCGCTGGGCCTGGCCGATGAGGCGCATGCAGTGGTGGATGCGGCCCGGCCCCAGGCGGCCCTGGGCGATCTCGAACCCGCGTCCTTCGCCCAGGATCAGATTTTCCCTGGGCACGCGCACATCCTTGAAGACCATTTCGGCATGGCCGCCTGGCGAATGGACGGCGTTCATCACGTCGAGCGGGCGGACGATCTCTATCCCCGGCGTGTCGGCCGGGATCAGGATCTGCGAATGCTGCTGGTGGCGCGGCCGGTCCGCATTGGGGGTGCGGCCGAGCAGGATATAGACTTTGGTCAGCGGGTCGAGCGCGCCCGAAATCCACCATTTGCGGCCATTGATGACATAGTCGTCGCCATCCGCGACGATCGTCGTTTCGACATTGGTGGCGTCGGACGAGGCAACGCCCGGCTCGGTCATGACATAGCAGGAGCGGATATCGCCGGCGAGCAGGGGCTTGAGCCACTTCTCCTGCTGCTCGGGCGTGCCGTAGCGGGCGAGCACTTCCATATTGCCGGTGTCGGGCGCGGAGCAGTTATAATATTCCGATGATCCGATCACCCGGCCCATCAGTTCGGCCAGCGGCGCATATTCGAGGTTGGTGAGGCCGGGGCTCCATGCCCCATATTCATGCGGCAGGAACAGGTTCCACAGGCCCGCTTCCTTCGCCTTCGCCTTGATCGTCTCGGTGCCCGGCCAGCGCTGCCACAGATGGGCGGGATCATGGTGGAAATGATCCCGTTCCTTCTCGATCGGATAGACATGGGCGTCCATGAAGTCGGTGAGCTGCGCCCGCAGCGCCTGCACCTTGTCGGAATATTCGAAATCCATGCGATCGGTCCTTTTGGGAAATGGGGCGAAGGCGGGCAGGGGGATCAGGTCAGCGTGAGGCCGCCGTCCACGATCAGCGTCTGCCCGCAGATGTAGGTGGAGAGGGGGGAGGCGAGGAACAGGGCGACGCCAGCCATCTCCTCCACTGAGCCGAAGCGGCCGAGCGGGATGCGCGACAGCGCGCGGTCGCGCCGCTCGTCATTCTCCATCGTCACCTTGGTCATCTTGGTATCGACCAGGCTGGGGGCGATGCCGTTGACGCGGATGCCCTCGCCCGCCCAGGCGATGGCGAGCGCGCGGACCAGATTGACCGCGCCGGCCTTGGACGCGGCATAGGCGGGGTTGCCGAAGGTCGCCTTGAACCCGCCGATCGAGCTGACGACGATGACGGCGCCTTTCGTGGCGGCCAGCGCATCCCTGAAGCGGTTGGAGATGTGGAGGATGGAGTTGAGATTGACCGCCATCACCTTGTTCCAGCCGTCGACCTCGAACTCCTGGCGGCGATAGAGGACGGCGCCCTGCGAATGGATGAGGATGTCGAGCGCATCGAAGGGGGCGGGCGCGGCTGCGATCGCGGCGGGATCGCTGACATCGACCTGGGTATAGCCGATGCCGTCCAGATCCGACCCTTCCTCGCCGGCATAGTCGGCGGCGCTGGCGCGCGTGCCCCAGACATGGACGCGGGCGCCGCGCTTCAGAAAGGCCTGGGCCATGCCATTGCCGATGCCGCTCGATCCGCCGACCACCAGCACCGTCTTTCCGGTGAAGTCCAGTTCATTGCCCAAGGGGGAACATCCTTCCTGCATGTCAGCGGATCAGCGCCTGGGCGCGGTCGAAAAGGTGGATGGCGCGGCTGTGCAGCCGATCGCCGGTGTCGCGTGGGGCCTTGCCGGCGCAGGCGCGGGCATGGGTGCCTTCGAGCAGAATGCCGAGCTTGTAGCAGGCGAGGACATGATACCAGTCGACCGCAGACAGATCACGCGCGGAGCCGGCGCCATAGCGGGCGACCAGCTCGGCGGGCGTCGGGAACCCCTCCCACGGCGTGACCGACACGGTGCTGGCGCCGCTGCCGTCGGGCCAGGTTGCCAGCACCCAGCCCAGGTCGAGCAGTGGATCGCCGATCGTCGCCAGTTCCCAGTCGATGATCGCGGCAAGATCGCCGCTGTCGGGGCGGTACATGACATTGGCGAGATGATAGTCGCCATGCATGATGCCGGGCGTGAAATCGGCTGGGCGGTGCCGTTCCAGCCAGGCGGCGATGGCGTCGACGCTGGGCAGCGCCTGCGGCCCGGTCCAGTCGGCAAATTCGCCATAGCCGGCAAGCTGGCTGCGCCAGCGATCGACCTGGCGGCCGAGGAAATTGTCGGGCCGGCCGAAATCGGCGAGGCCGAGCGCCTGATGATCGAGCGCGCCCAATGCGGCGATGCCGTCGACCAGCGCCAGGCCCATGGCATGGCGCATCGCGGGCGATCCGGCATGGGGCATGGGCAGCTGGCCGACCGGATTGAAGCCATCGACCGGCTCCATCAGGTAGAAGGCGACGCCCAGCACGCTTTCGTCGCCGCAATCGGCGATCAGCGCGGGATGGGGCACGTTGGTGCCGGCGATGGCGCGCAGCAGTCGGGCCTCGCGCCGCATCGTTTCATTGCTGTTGGGGCGGGGGTGCGCCGGCGGGCGACGGAAGATATAGTCGCGGCCGTCGCGGGTCAGGCGCAGCAGGATATTCTGCGTCCCCCCGGCAAGCGGCGTCACGTTGTCGATCGGACCGGAGCCAAGCCCCTGATCCGTCATCCACGCCGCCAGCGACTCGATGTCGACCGCTGATTCCACTTAGGCATCCCTCGCTTTTTTCGACTGTTAGCCGTCGATTAGGTCAATTGGATAATGCACTTGACGAACCATCATTGCAATGAGAAATTGCACTCATGGTCAGACTTCAACTCGCCAAGGCCGAAGATGCCACCCGCGGATCCGCTGCCGAGCAGATCAAGCAGGTGGCGTTGCGCCTGTTCGCCGAAAAGGGCGTGGATGGCGTGACCGTGCGCGAGATTGCGGCGGCGGCGGGGCAGAAGAATCACGGTGCCGTCAGTTACTATTTCGGGTCGAAGGAGGCGCTGGTCCGGGCGCTGGTAATGGACGGGGCGATGGCGCTGGAGCGGGAGCGCAATGCGGCGCTCGACGGGCTGGAGGCGCAGGGCGGGCCGCGCTCGATCCGCGAAGTGGTGGAGATATTGGTGCGGCCGGTGCTGGCGCTGCCCGATAGCCATTATGTCCAGTTCATCGTCATCTTTGCCATGACCCATCGCGACATGATGCTGGATGCGATCGATCCGGCCTGGAACAATGCCTATGGCCGATGCCTCGATCATCTGCGGGGCATGATGGCGGATCTGCCGGTGGCGTTGCAGAACCAGCGCTTCGTGTTCATGGGGGCGTATCTGAGCGCCGTGCTGTCGGCGCGGCAGCGGGCGCTGGCGGACGAGAGCCGCGCGCATCCGATGTGGGGCAGCGAGGCGAGTGTCGAGCATTTCCTGCAGACGCTGGTGGCGTTGCTGGAAGCGCCGGCGGACCTGCCGGCGGCGATGCTCAAGGGATTGGGGCAACGCGACGGCGCTATTGCGGATCGACCCGGCCCTGTCGGTTGAACCGGGGCGCAATCACAATCAGAACATAGAAGACGAAACAAGCGGAGCGGGATGATGGCAGTTACGGAAAGGATCGGCGAAGCGGAGCACGCGCGCACGGCAGAGCTGCTGGCGATGCCGCTGGCCGAACTGATGGCGCAGGCGGCGGCGCTGCGCGACGAAGGCCATGGCCGGGTGCAGAGCTGGTCGCGCAAGATCTTCATCCCGCTGACCCAGCTATGCCGCAATCTTTGTCATTATTGCACCTTCTCGCAGCCGCCCCGGCCGGGCGAGAACGCCTATATGACGCGCGAGGAAGTGCTGGCGGTGGCACGCGCCGGCAAGGCTGCGGGCTGCACCGAAGCGCTGTTCACGCTGGGCGACAAGCCGGAACTGCGTTTCGCCGCAGCGCGCGAGGAACTGGCGCGCCTCGGCCATGACAGCACCTTGTCCTATCTGGAGGAAATGGCGGCGCTGGTGCGCGACGAGACCGGGCTGCTGCCGCACATCAATGCCGGGGTCATGACCCGCGAGGAAATGGCCGGTCTGCGCCGGGTATCGGTGTCGCAGGGGCTGATGCTGGAGTCGGTGTCCGACCGGCTGTGCCGCAAGGGCGGCGCCCATTATCGCTCGCCCGACAAGGAACCGGCGGCGCGGCTGGAGACGATCCGGCTGGCGGGTGAACTGGCCATTCCCTTCACCACTGGCATCCTGATCGGCATAGGCGAGACGCGCGAGGAACGGATCGAGGCGCTGGAGGCGATCCGCGACCTGCAGGATGGCTATGGCCATATTCAGGAAGTGATCGTCCAGAATTTCCGGGCCAAGGAACGTACGGTGATGGCCAATGCGCCCGAGCCGGACATGGACGATCTGCTGTGGACGATCGCGGTGGCGCGGCTGATCCTGGGGCCAGAGATGAATATCCAGGCGCCGCCCAACCTGTCGGCGGCGGACTTCCCCCGGCTGATGGCGGCGGGGATCAACGATTGGGGCGGCGTGTCGCCGGTGACGCCCGACCATGTGAACCCGGAAGCCCCCTGGCCGGCGGTCGAGCGGCTGCGCGCCGCGACCGAGGGCGAAGGGCGGATGCTGGTCGCCCGGCTGCCGGTCTATCCCGCCTATGCGCAGGATAATGACCGCTGGCAGGACCAGGCGATGGTCCGCCATGTGCTGGCCCATGCCGATGCGATGGGCTTTGCGCGCGAGGATAGCTGGTCGCCGGGCATCGCGCTGGAGCCGCGCGTCACGCGTCCGTCGGCGCTGCCGGTCGATCCGGTGATCGCGGCGATCGTCGACCGGGCGATGGCCGGGGCGCTGCTGGAAGAAGCCGAGATCGAGACGCTGTTCACCGCGCGCGAAACCGACCTGGAACATGTCTGCGCCAGTGCGGACGCACTGCGGATGCAGGAGATGGGCGACACGATCAGCTATGTCGTCAACCGCAACATCAACTACACCAATATCTGCGCCTATAAATGCAGCTTCTGCGCCTTTTCCAAGGGCGACAAGGCGGAGGCGCTGCGCGGCAAGCCCTATGACCTGGACCTGGAGGAAGTGGTCCGCCGCACCCGCGAGGCGTGGGAGCGGGGCGGCACCGAAGTCTGCCTGCAGGGTGGCATCCACCCCCATTATACCGGCGACACCTATCTGAACCTGGCCCGAGCGGTGAAGGCGGCGGTGCCCGAGATGCACATCCACGCCTTTTCCCCGCTGGAAGTGTGGCAGGGGGCGGCGACGCTGGGCCTGCCGGTCGAGGACTTTCTGCGCCGGCTGAAGGCGGTGGGCCTCGACACGCTGCCCGGCACGGCGGCCGAGATACTGGATGACGAGGTGCGGGCGATCATCTGCCCCGACAAGCTGGACACGGCGCAATGGCTGGAGGTGATCGAGACCGCGCATCGTGTCGGCTTCACCACCACCGCGACGATCATGTTCGGCCATGTCGATACGCCGCGCCACTGGGCAAGGCACCTGATCCGCATCCGCGACCTGCAGCGGCGGACCGGCGGCTTCACCGAATTCGTGCCCTTGCCCTTCGTCCATATGGAAGCGCCGATGGGCGTGCGTGGCCAGTCGCGCCATGGCCCGACCTTCCGCGAGGTGCGGCTGATGCATGCGGTCGCGCGGCTGGCGCTGCACCCGCATATCCGGTCGATCCAGACCAGCTGGGTCAAGCTGGGGCCGGAAGGGGTGAAGGCCTGCCTGGAGGGCGGCGCCAATGACCTGGGTGGCACGCTGATGAACGAGAGCATCTCGCGCGCGGCCGGCACCCAGCATGGCCAGGAAATGCCACCCGCCGCGATGGAGGCGCTGATCCGGTCGATCGACCGCACGCCCCGGCAGCGCAGCACCGCCTATGGCGGGGTGAGCGAGGATATCCATGCACGCGGAATGACCGCGGCGGAACTGACACCCATGGTCCTGACGCCCCCGCGCAAGCGGCGGCGCGAGGCCGATACGAACCAGGAGAGGTTTGAATATGCAGAATGAGGCTTTGGCGACGATCGCCGTGCTTGGCGGGACCGGCAAGGAAGGCGGCGGCCTGGCGCTGCGCTGGGCGCACAAGGGGCACAAGGTCATCATCGGCAGCCGCACCGCCGAGCGGGCGCAGGAAGCGGCCGATGCGATGAACGCGACGCTGGGCGGGAGTTCGGTCGTCGGCGCCGCCAATCCCGATGCGGCGGCGCAGGCGGACATCATCGTGCTGGCCGTGCCCTATGCTGCGCAGCAATCGACGGTGAAGGATGTCGCCGACGCGCTGGCGGGCAAGATATTGATCGACGTGACCGTGCCGCTGGTGCCGCCCAAGGTCAGCCGGGTGCAGTTGCCCGATGGCAGATCGGCGGTCGAGGCGGTGCAGAAGATGCTGGGCGATGGCGTCCGCGTCGTGTCCGCCTTCCAGAATATCAGCGCGCATCACCTGACCAAGCTGGACGAGGAGATCGAGTGCGACGTGCTGGTCTGTGCCGACGACAGCGAGGCGGCGGACCAGGTGGTCGCACTGGCGCAGGAAATCGGCCTGCGCGCCTGGAATGCCGGGCCTTTGTGCAATTCGGTTGTTGCAGAAGGACTTACGTCGGTCTTGATTGCGCTCAATCGGCGGTACAAGGTGCCCGGATCGGGTATTCGCATCACCGGAGTGTAAGCTGCATCCATGATAGTCGCACCGGCCGCCGTCACATTATCGGCCCTGAACGGGGTTCCCATGGTTGCGCCGGGCGACGATCTGTCGGCCATGCTGCTGTCGGCCTGCCATGCCAATGGCCTGTCGCTGCAGGATGGCGACATCGTCGTGCTGGCGCAGAAGATCATATCCAAGGCGGAGGGCCGCGCGGTGCCGCTGGCCAGCGTGTCGCCCTCGGACGAGGCGATCGATCTGGCAGCGCAATGCCACAAGGATCCCAGGCTGGTCGAACTGATCCTGTCGGAGAGCGAGAAACTGATGCGGGTCCGGCCGGGCGTGCTGATCGTGCGCCATCGGCTGGGTCTGGTTCTGGCCAATGCCGGGATCGACCAATCCAATATCGCGCAGGATGAGGATGGTGTCGCGCTGCTGCTGCCGCTCGATCCCGATGGCAGCGCTGCGGCGCTGCGGCAGGCAGTGCGTGATGCGCTGGGCGTCGACATCGCGGTGGTCATCATCGACAGCCTGGGCCGGGCCTGGCGCAAGGGCACCTGTGGCGTGGCGATCGGCGTCGCCGGCATGAGCGGCCTGCTCGACCTGCGCGGCGAGCCGGACCTGCATGGTCGGCCGTTGCAGACCAGCGAACTGGGCCTGGCCGACGAGGTGGCGGCCGCCGCCTCGCTGATCATGGGGCAGGCCGGCGAAGGCCGGCCGATCGTCGTGGCGCGGGGCATTGCGCGGGGCCGCAATGAGGGCAGCGCGGCCGAACTGATCCGCGAACCGGCGATGGACCTGTTCCCATGAGCGTGCTGGCCCTGGCCGGGGGCGTCGGCGGCGCCAAGCTGGCCAATGGCCTGGCCGGCGTCGTGCCGGCCGGCGCACTGACCATTGCCGTCAACACGGGCGATGATTTCGTCCATATGGGGCTGCATATCTCGCCCGACATCGACAGCGTCACCTATGCGCTCGCCGGCATGAACGATAGCGTGCGGGGCTGGGGCGTGGCCGATGAAAGCTGGGCCTTCATGGACGCGACAAGGCGGCTGGGCGGCGAAAGCTGGTTCAACCTGGGCGATCGGGATCTGGCGACCCATGTGCTGCGCACGGCGTTGCTGCGCGAGGGCACGCTGTCTTCGGTCACGGCGGACATCGCCGCGCGGCTGGGCATCGGGCCCGCGATCGTGCCGATGAGCGACGATCCGGTCCGGTCGATGATCGATACCGACCAGGGCGAAATGGCCTTCCAGGATTATTTCGTGCGCCATCAATGCGGGCCGCGCTTCAAATCGATCCGGTTCGACGGCGCAGCAGCGGCGCGGCCGAGTGCCGGTCTGGTGGCGGCGCTGGATGATCCGGCGCTGGAGGCGATCATCCTCTGTCCGTCCAACCCGATCCTGTCGATCGACCCGATCCTGGCGGTGCCGGGTGTGCGGGACAGATTGGTGGCGCGGCGCGTACCGTGCGTGGCGCTGTCGCCCTTCATCGCCGGGCAGGCGGTCAAGGGGCCGGCGGCCAAGATCATGACCGAACTGGGCCTGCCGACGACCCCGGCGACGATCGCCCGCCATTATGACGGGCTGATCGACGGGCTGATGGTGGACGGTGTCGATGCGCAGGGCTGGTCTGACGATGGACTGGCGGTGCGCAGTGCCGACATATTGATGCGCAATGTCGATCAGCAGCGGGCATTGGCCGCTCAGATGATCGATTTTGCGGCCGCCTTGCGGCGCGCGGCGCCATGACCCTGTCGATCCTGATCCCGGCCAAGAGCTTCGCGCAGGGCAAGAGCCGGCTGTCGCAGGTGCTGGGGCCACGGGATCGGGCGGCGCTGTGCCGGCAATTATTGGGGCATGTGCTGGCAGTGGCGCGCGATGCGATCCCGGATGCGGCCGTGCATGTCGTCAGCGTCTGCCCGGAGGTACGCGGTTTCGCGACCGAGCGGGGCGCGAGGGTTCTGACTGAGCGGGAACCCGGCCATGTGCCGGCGCTGATGGCGGCGATGCAGGCATTGCCGGCCGATCGCCCGGTGCTGATCCTGAGCGCGGACCTGCCGATGCTGGCGGCTGCGGACCTGCGCGCGATGGTGCAGGAACCCGCCGATGTCGTGATCGCCACCGACCGAGAGGGGCAGGGGACCAACGCGCTGTTGCTGAAACGGCCCGGCCTTATCCCGTTGCGTTTCGGGCCGGGCAGCTGTGCCGCCCATCTCGGGGAGGCGGAACGAGCCGGGCATCGCGTGTCGATCCTCCGGCGGCCCGGTCTCGCCGACGATGTCGACCTGCCCGAGCACCTCCAAATATTTTCCGTTGGTGCATAATTGCCTTGGTCCTGCCGAACGGGCGGGGTAAGGCAATAAAATTGCATCTAGGTATATAATTGGAGGAGTCGGATGGCGGAGGCATATATTGCGGCCGTGGCGCGCAGCGCCGGTGGCAAGCGGGGCGGCAGGCTGGCAGGGGTGCATCCTGCCGACCTGGCCGGGCGCGTGCTGGCGGGACTGGTGGGCCGCAGCGGGATCGATCCGGCCGCGATCGAGGATGTCATCATGGGCTGTGCCTGTCCCGGCGGCGAGCAGGGGGCGAACATCGCCCGCAACGCCGTGCTGGCGAGCGGCCTGCCCGAATCCGTGCCCGGCACCCATGTCGACCGCCAGTGCGGTTCGTCGCAACAGGCGCTGCATTTCGCCGCCGCGACGGTGATGGCGGGAGTGCAGGACGTGGTGATCGCCGCCGGTGTCGAGAGCATGACGCGCGTGCCGATGGGGCTGCCCTGGACGCTGGCGGCCAAGCATGGGTTCGGCACCTATCGCAGTCCGGGGATCGAGGCGCGCTATCCCGACACGCCGTTCAGCCAGTTTGGCGGGGCCGAGATGATGGCCCGCAAATATGGCTTCGACCGTGCGACGCTCGACGCCTATGCACTGGAGAGCCATCATCGCGCGGCGGCGGCGACGCAGGCCGGCAAGTTCGACGCGGAGATAGTGCCGCTGGAGGTCGAGACCGCCGAGGGCGAAAAGCTGGTCCACAAGGTGGATGAGGGCATTCGCTTCGACGCCAGCCTGGAGAAGATTGCCAGCGTCAAGCTGTTGCAGGAGGGCGGGGTGATATCCGCCGCCAATGCCAGCCAGATCTGCGATGGCGCCGCGGCGCTGCTGATCGTCAATGAACGGGGCCTCAAGACCCATGGCCTGACGCCGCTGGCGCGGGTGCATGAAATGACCGTGCTGGGGCATGATCCGATCATCATGCTGGAGGCGCCGATCCCGGCGACCGAGCGGGCGCTGGCACGGGCGGGCATGACGCTGGGCGAGATCGATCTCTATGAAGTGAACGAAGCGTTCGCGCCGGTGCCGCTGGCCTGGGCCAAGGCGCTGGGCGCCGATCCGGCGCGGCTCAACGTGCATGGCGGGGCGATTTCGCTGGGCCATCCGTTGGGCGGATCGGGCGCCAAGCTGATGGCGACGCTGGTCAGTGCCCTCCACGATCGTGGCGCGCGCTATGGCCTCCAGACCATGTGCGAGGCCGGCGGCATGGCCAATGTGACGATCGTGGAACGGCTCTGAGGGGAATGGATCGGCCCTTCCCCGGTGGCGGGGAAGGGCCGATCCTTCAATTGGCTTCGTCGAGCAGGCGGCGGGCGATGACCTGGGCCTGGATTTCGCCGGCGCCCTCGAAGATGTTGAGGATGCGCGCGTCGGCCAGCAGGCGGCTGACCTGATATTCGGTGGCGAAGCCGTTGCCGCCATGGATCTGCAGCGCATTGTCGGCGGCCGCCCAGGCGACCCGCGCGCCGATCAGCTTGGCCATGCCGGCCTCCAGATCGCAGCGCTTGTCCTCATCCTTGCGCCGGGCGGCGAAATAGGTGAGCTGGCGCGCGCCCATGATCTCCGCCGCCATCATCGCCAGCTTGTTGGCGACGCGCGGGAAGTCGAAGATCGGCCGGCCGAACTGCTTGCGGTCGAGCGCGTAGGAAAGGCCGATGTCGAGCGCCGCCTGGGCGACGCCGATGGCGCGGGCAGCGGTCTGGATACGGGCGCTTTCGAAGGTTGCCATCAACTGCTTGAAGCCCTGGCCCTCGACTCCGCCGAGCAGATTGGCGGCGGGCACGCGGAAATCGTCGAAGCCGATCTCATATTCCTTCATGCCGCGATAGCCGATCACCTCGATTTCGCCGCCGCTCATGCCGGGCGTGGGGAAGGGGGCGTCGACGGTGCCGCGCTGCTTGGGCGCGATCAGCATCGACAGGCCGCTATAGTTGCGGGTGTCGGGATCGGTGCGGACCAGCAGGGTCATCACGTCGGCGCGGGCCGCATGGGTGATCCAGGTCTTGTTGCCGCTGACCCGATATTCGCCGTCGGCGAGCGTCGCGCGCGTGCGCAGCGCGCCAAGGTCGGAGCCGGTGTCAGGCTCTGTAAAGACGGCGGTCGGCAGGATCGCGGCATTGGCGATCTGCGGGAGCCAATGGGCCTTCTGCTCGGCGGTACCGCCGGTCAGGATCAGTTCTGCCGCGATTTCCGACCGGGTGGCGAGGCTGCCGACGCCGATCCAGCCGCGCGACAATTCTTCCGACACGACGCACATCGCGGTCTTGCCCATGCCAAGGCCGCCAAATTCCTCCGGAATGGTCATGCCGAACACGCCCATCTCGCCCAGTTCCTGGACCAGCGGCAACGGGATGAGTTCGTCCTTGAGATGCCATTCATGGGCGAAAGGCGCGACCTTCTCGTTCGATAAAGCGAAGAACTGGTCGCGCACCATGTCGAACATCTCGTCCAGGCCGCAATTTTCCAGCGTCGCCCGGCCGCGCGCATCGACCAGGTGGCCGGCAATCGCGCTCTTCACCGCCTGGCCGCCGCCACTGCGGATGAGGGTGCGCAAGGCCGGGGCGTCGAGCGCAGAGAGATCGTCGGTGAGGTCGGTGGGGCGGATCACTTCGCCCTGGTTCATCGGGATGCCGCCCAGCATCTGCGCGCCATATTCGGCGAAGAGCAACTGGGCGAGCAGTGCCTCTATCTCGCCGAAGCTGCCCTGGGCGTCGAGACTGGCCGCCCAGCTGGCGACTTCGCGCAGCATTTCGGCATAGGCGGCGAACCAGCCAAAGCCGTGGACGACATGCTGCTCGACATCGGCGAGGACGCGATCGACCTTGCCGTCCGCATTGCTGATCCGCGTCTTCACATGCGGGCGGGCGGCGGCGGCGAAGGCGTGGGCGGCATCGGCCGCACCGGACAGCAGCGCCGGCAGATCGGGCAGGACCAGGATATTCTTGTCCATCTCCATGGTCGCGCTCATCCTTCCCCCGCCTGCTTCTTGTTCGCCGATGCCATTGCCTTGGCATCGAGGCCGCCGACCAGATTGCCGGTCATCAGCTGATTATGGGCATGGGCGAGATGGTGCATATGGAACACGCTATCCATCACCTGCCGCTTGCCGCGCGCATCCTCGACGAAGTTGAACGCCTGCTTGGTCAGGGCCAGGCCGAACCGTTCATGCTGGGCGATTTCGCCGGCGATCTTGGCCACTTCCTCACGCAGCGTTTCGCGCGGGAAAATCTCGTTCACCATGCCGAAATTATAGGCGCGCTGGGCCGGCATGCGGCGGCCGAGCAGCAGCAGTTCGCGCGCGACGCGGGTCGGCAGTTCGAAGGCATGGGCGAAATATTCGACCCCCGGCTGGGCCATGCGCTGCACCGGATCCTGGAAGAATGCGTCTTCCGAGGCGATGATGAGGTCGCAGACCCAGGCCAGCATCAGCCCGCCGGCGATGCACGCGCCCTGCACCATGGCGATCATCGGCTTGGGGATGTCGGCCCAGCGCCGGCACAGGCCCAGATAGCCGTCCTGTTCCAGCACATATTGGCGTTCGGCGCCGCCCTTGTTCAGATGGTCCCACCACATGCTGGTGCGCGTGCGCGGCATGTGGCTGTCCTTGTCCGGGGTGCCGATGTCATGGCCGGCGGAGAAATGCTTGCCCTCGCCACCGAGCACGATCACCTTGACCCCGTCATCCTCGACCGCGCGCTTGAAGGCGTCGTCGAGCTGGCCGAGCAGCCGGTAATTCTGGGCATTGCCATATTGGGGGCGGTTCAGCATTACCCAGGCGACGCCGTCCACCACATTGTAGGTCACGAATTCGGGCTGCGCTTCTTCGGACATCGTCCCTCTCCCTCAGCGCGGCGGCATGCGCAGGCCACCGTCGAGCCGCACATATTCGCCGTTCCAATAGTCATTCTCGATCATCGCCAGCGCCATCGCGGCAAATTCCTCGGGCTTGCCGAAACGCTTGGGGAAGGGAACGGTGGCCGACAGCGCATCGCGCACCTTGTCGCTGGCCCGCGCCATCAGCGGCGTGTCGAAGATACCGGGCAGGATCGCGTTTACGCGGATGCCTTCGCCCATCAGGTCACGCGCCATCGGCAGGGTCAGGCTGACGATGCCGCCCTTCGACGCGGAATAGGCCGCCTGGCCGATCTGGCCGTCGACCGCCGCCGCGCTGGAAGTATTGATGATGACGCCGCGCGCCTTGTCCTCCAGCGGATCGAGGCTCAGCATGCCGGCGGCCGACTTGGCGCAGCAGCGGAAGGTGCCGATCAGGTTGATCTGGATGATCCGTTCGAACTGGTCGGTCGGGAAGGCCTTGATCTCGCCGGTCTCGCGGTCGCGGCTGGCGGTCTTGATGACATTGCCGGTGCCGGCGCAATTGACCAGGATACGCTCCTGGCCATGGGCGGCGCGTGCCTTGGCAAAGCCGGCATCGACCGAGGCCTCGTCGGTGACATCGACCTTGCAGAAGGTGCCGCCGATGTCCGCAGCGACCTTCGTCCCGGTTTCCTCGTTGAAGTCGAACAGCGCGACCTTGGCGCCCTGCGCCGCAATGGCGCGGGCCGTCGCCTCACCCAGACCCGATGCCCCGCCGGTGACGATGGCGGCTACCCCCTGGTCGATCTTCATGCCTGTGTCCTCTCCTTCACGGGGCGTTGGGCGATCGCGCCGTCGCTCGTCAGCGCGTCAAGCACACCGTCGTCGAGGCCGAGCCATTCCCCCAATATTTCGCGGCTATGTTCGCCCACGCGCGGTGGGCAATGACGATAATCGGCCGGCGTCGCCGACAGCTTGCCGGGATAGGCGACGGTCGGGATCTCGACCCCATCCTCTTCCCGGCGATAGCGATGGACGGTCTGGCGCGCGTCGATGAACGGGTCCTCGAACACATCCTGGATGCTGTTGACCGGGCCGGCGGGGACGCCAGCGGCCACGAAGCGCGCCATCAGGTCGTCACGGGCGAAGGGGCGGACGATTTCCTGCACCTTCGCCTCGATCGCGTCGCGGTTGATGAGGCGCTGGGCGCTGGTGGCGTAGAGCGGATCGGTGCCCAGTTCCGCATGGCCCATTTCCGTGCAGAAGGCGCGGAACTGGCGATCATTGCCGATCGCGATGATCATCATGCCGTCGGCGACCTCGAACGTCTTGTAGGGGACGACGGTGGGATGGCGATTGCCCAGGCGTCCGGGCACGATGCCGCCGACCAGCCAGTTCATCCCCTGATTGGCAAGCATCGCGATTTGGGTATCGAGCAGCGACACGTCGATCTGCTGCCCTTCGCCCGTGCGTTCGGCATGGCGCAGGGCGGCGAGGATGGAGACGGTGGCGAACATGCCGGTCGACAGGTCAGCCATGGCGACGCCGGCGCGCAGCGGGCCACCATCCTCTTCGCCGGTGATGCTCATGAAGCCGCCCATGCCTTGGGCGACGAAATCATAGCCGCCCCGGTCGGCATAGGGACCGGTCTGGCCGAAGCCGGTGATCGAGCAATAGACGAGGCGCGGGTTGATCGCCTTCAGGCTGGCATAGTCGAGACCATATTTGCGCAGGCCCCCGACCTTGAAATTCTCGACCAATATGTCGGCTTCCGCCGCCAGCCGACGGATCAGCTCGGCGCCCTGCGGCGTCGCCAGGTTGATCGCGGCGGAGCGCTTGTTGCGGTTGCAGGACAGATAATAGGCGCTGGTGCCGATTTCCGGCTGGCCATCCGCGCCGGTCAGGAAAGGCGGCCCCCAGGCGCGGGTATCGTCGCCATGGCCGGGCAGTTCGATCTTGATGACGTCGGCACCGAAGTCGGCGAGTATCTGGGTCGACCATGGCCCCGCGAGCACGCGCGACAGGTCGAGAACCTTGATCCCTTCAAGCGCACGGCCGCTCATCGGCTGCCTGCCTTGTCCGTCATGACCGCTGTCATCGCCATCCGCTCCTGTCCCCGTCTATCTGCTGCATCGGTTGATGATTCTGATAGCGGGTGCAGGAATGGAGGGCAAGAATTATTGCACTATAGGATACTTTTGGTGCTATTTCTTGGTGGCGCCGGCGAGATAGGCGAGCAGGTTGGCGCGATCGGCCGGGTTGGGCAGGCCGGCAAAGACCATACGGCTGCCGGGGACGGCGGCGCTGGGCTTGGCAAGGAAGCCGTCCAGCGACTTGGCATCCCAGCGGATCTTGGCCTTCTGCATCGCCGGGGAATAGGTGAAGCCGCGCACGGTGCCCGACGTGCGCCCGAATATGCCCGAGAGCGAAGGGCCAAGCTTCTTCACGCCCGGATCGACCGAGTGGCAGACGGCGCAGCGGGCGAAGACCGCCTTGCCCTTGGTCGCATCGCCAGCCTGGGCGAGCGCCGGGCCGGTGGTCGCGACCGCCATAGCGAACATCATCACGCGCGAAACATGCTTCATCGACATCCTCAATCCTCTTCCCTTCTTCTCTGGCTAAAATCTATACCAGTGTGCATAAATAAACCAATAGCCGTCTGAGTCTGAACGGCGGTTGAAGCGGGAAGGATGCGGAAATGGCCGATGGCGGACCCATGGCGAACCATCGGTTCGGACCGGGCGGCATGGCACTGGCGTTGCTGGTGAATATCATGTTCGCGCTCAACGTGATCGCGATGAAGGTGGTGGTGGACGCGACCGCGCCACTGCTGTCGGTGGCGCTGCGCATGGGGACGGTCTTCCTGATCTGTGCGCCGGCGCTGCGTCCACTGCCGGGGCGGACCGGCTGGCTGATGCTCTATGGTTTCCTCAATGGCGGGCTGTTCCTGCTGCTGCTGAACCTGGCTTTGTTCATGGCGACCAATGTCGGGGCACTGGCGATCGCCGGGCAACTCAGCGTGCCCTTCTCGCTGCTGCTGGGCGCGCTGCTGCTGGGCGAGCGGCTCAACCGGCGCAAGATTGTCGGCGTGCTGCTGGCCTTTGCCGGGGTCGTGGCGCTGGTGTTCGACCCGCATATATTGGCGGAGGTGCCCGCCGTATTGGTGATGGCCAGCGCGGCGATGGTGTGGGGCGGCGCGACCTTGGTGCAGCGCAAGCTGACCAGGGTGAGCGTGATGAACGGCCAGGCGTGGAACGGACTGATGGGCGCGGCGGTGCTGGCGCCCTTTGCCCTGATTTTCGAACGGCCGGCGATTGCGGGGCTGGCCCATGTCGGCTGGGTGCCGACCGGTTGGTTCGCCTTTTCCTGCCTGGGCGCGACGGTGCTGGGGCAGGGGACGCTCGCCTGGCTGCTGCAACGCTATCCGATCTCGACCATCATGCCGCTGATGCTGGCATCGCCGGTCATGTCGACGGTCTTCGCCTCGCTCTATTTCGGCACGCCGATCACGGTCGGCATGATTGCAGGTGGGACCGTGGCGCTGCTGGGCGTGACGATCATTGCCTTCTCGCCCGACCGCAGGCCGGTCGACTGACCACATAAAAAATGGGCCGGCGTCGCATGCCTCGACGCCGGCCCAGGGGGCTTCCGAAAGGCGGTGGTCAGACCGCCCGTTCGAAGATGGCGGCCAGGCCCTGACCGCCGCCAATGCACATGGTTTCCAGGCCATAGCGGCCGTCGCGCCGCTGCAACTCGCGCAGCAGATTGGCGAGGATGCGTCCGCCGGTCGCGCCGATCGGATGGCCGAGCGAAATGCCCGATCCATTGACGTTGAGCTTGTCGCGATCGTCCCAGTTCCAGCCCTTGAGGCAGGCCAGAACCTGCGGCGCGAAGGCCTCGTTGAGTTCCACCAGATCGATGTCGTTCCAGCCAAGGCCAGTGCGGGCGAACAGCTTTTCGACCGCCGGCACCGGACCGATGCCCATGCGCGAGGGATCGCAGCCCGCCGCTGCCCAGCTGTGCAGCCAGGCCATGGGTTCAAGGCCCAGTTCCTCCAGCTTGTCCTCCGCGACCACCAGGCAGGCGGCGGCGGCATCATTCTGCTGGCTGGCATTGCCGGCGGTGACCACGCCATCCTTCTCGATCGGTTTCAACAGGGCGAGCGATTCCGGCGTGGCGTCGGCGCGAATGCCCTCGTCCATGGCGAAGATCAGCGGATCGCCCTTGCGCTGCGGCACGGCGACCGGGACCAGCTCGTCGTCGAACTTGCCGGCGGCCCAGGCGGCTGCGGCGCGCTGATGGCTCATCGCGGCATATTCGTCGCAGGCTTCGCGGCTGATGTCATAATCCTTGGCGAGATTGTTGGCCGTCTCGATCATGCCGCTGATGATGCCGTAGCGGGCGATCGGCTGCGACATGACGCGGCCGCGGGTCAGGCGGTCATGGAACTGGGTGGATCCCGATCGGGCACCCCAGCGATGGTCCATCGAATAATATTCGACATTGGACATGCTCTCGACCCCGCCGGCGACGACGATGTCGGCGGCGCCGGTCTGGATTCGCATGGCCGCGTCGATCACGGCCTGAAGCCCCGAACCGCAGCGCCGGTCGAGCTGCACGCCGGGAATGCTTTCGGGCAAACCCGCCGCCAGCGCCGACCAGCGGCCGATGCAGGGCGCCTCGCCATTGCCATAGCCTTGGGAGAAGACGACATCGTCGATCCGTTCCGGATCGATCTTCGTCCGCTCCATCAAGGCCTTGATGATGACCGCGCCCAGATCGCCGGCGCTGAAGGATTTCAAAGAACCGCCATATTTGCCAACGGCGGTGCGGATGGGGGCGACGATGGCGGCTCTGCGCATGCGATGTCCTTTGCGGGAATGGGGAGGATCAGGCGGCCGCTTCGGCCTGGCGGATCATCTGCTTGGCGATGATGGTCTGCTGGATCTGGCTGGTGCCTTCATAGATGCGCAGCAGCCGGACATCGCGATAGAAGCGCTCGACCTTATATTCGGCCATATAGCCGGCACCGCCATAGATCTGGACGGCGCGGTCGGCGATCCGGCCAACGGCTTCGGAAGCGTAATATTTGAGCGCGGCGCATTCCAGGCTGACCGGCTCGCCGGCGTCGAACTTGGCGGCGACCGACTGCATCAGCGCCTCGGTCGTCAGCATGTCGACCTTCATGTCGGCAAGCATCGCCTGGACCAGCTGGAAATCGGCGATGCGCTGGCCGAACTGCTTGCGTTCCATGGCATATTGCAGGGCCATGTCGATCAGCCGCTGGCACATGCCGAGCGCGACGGCGGCGATATGGATGCGGCCGCGATCCAGCACCTTCATCGCGGTCTTGAAGCCGCGGCCGGGCACGCCGCCGATGATGTTGGCGGCCGGCACGACGACATCGTCCAGGATCACGTCGGTGGTGATCGACCCTTTCTGCCCCATTTTCTTGTCCGGCTTGCCGAAGCTGATGCCGGGGGTGTTTGCGGGCAGGATGAAGGCGGAGATGCCGGCCGCGCCCTTCACGTCCGGTTCGGTCCGGGCCATCAGGGTGAAGACGCTGGCGCGCGGCGCGTTGGTGATGAAGCGCTTGGTGCCGGTGATGCGGTAAGTGTCGCCGTCGCGGACCGCCACGGTGCGCAGTGAACCGGCGTCGGACCCGGCCTCCGGCTCGGTCAGGCCGAAGCTGGCGATCGCTTCACCGGTGGCGAATTTGGGCAGCCATTCGCGCTTCTGCTCCTCGGTGCCGTCCATGACGATGCCCTGGCTGCCGATGCCGACGGTGGTGCCGATGACCGAGCGGAAGACCACCGACGCGCGGGTGATCTCGCGGATGATCGCCGCTTCCTCCGCCATGGTGCAGCCGATGCCGCCAAACTCCTCCGGCACCGACAGGCCGAACAGGCCCATGTCGCGCATCTGCTGGATGATGCTCTCGGGAACCGCATCCGCTTCCTCGACGGCGTCCTCGGCCGGGATCAGCTTTTCGCTGACGAAGCGGCGGACGGTGGTGCGGAACAGGTCGAACGTCTCGGCGTCCATGAAAAATCTCCTCTCAATATCCGATGTCGGCGACCATCGCGTCGCTGCCGTCGCAGCGGATCGCGCGGCAGCGGCCGGCCGCATCCTCGCGCAGCAATACCGGCTGGCCGGCGAAGACCGGTGCGACCGCGCGGAAGGCGAAGCGGGTCGGGCTGCGCCCGCCGCGCCGGGCATGGCCGAACAATCTGGCGGCGGTGAAGGGGCCGTGGATCACCAGGCCGGGATAGCCCTCCTCGCCGGTCGCATAGGGCAGGTCATAATGGATGCGATGGCTGTTGAAGGTGACGGCCGAAAAGCGGAACAGGTCGACGCTGCTGGGCGCCCAACTCACATCATCGGGCGCGCCATCGAAGGCGGCGGGGACGATCGTGGGCGTCGGTGCGCCGGTGTCGCGATAGACGATGGTCTGCACCTCGCTCACCCGTTCGCGATCGGCCTGGACGATGCTGTGGCCGACCTTCACGAGGACAAGCTCGCCGCTGCGGCCGCTCTTGTGGGCGATCTCGAGCACGGTCGAGGTGCGGGTCGCTTCCCAGTCGAGCATCAGCGGGGCATGAAACTGCATCTCGGCGGCGGCGAACATGCGGCGCGGCAGGCTGATCGGCGGCAGGAAACCGCCGCGTTTGGGATGGCCGTCCGGGCCGATCTGGTCAGCGGCGGCAACCGGCAGGAAAAAGGCCCAATGGGCCAGCGAGGGCTGGACCGTCTCGACATCGAGCGGTTCGCCGATGGCGGCGGCGAAGCGGCGCAGCGCTTCCCGGTCGAGCATCTCGGTCCGGCTCTCGGTCCTGCCGGCCCATGTCTGCCAATGGGCGATATCGGATGGGGAAAGGGTCATGCGACCAGTCCTTCGTCATGGAGGCGGCCGATCGCGCCGCTGTCGAGCCCCAGCAGCTCGCTCAATATCTGGTCGCTATGCTCGCCAAGGCGTGGGGCCGTACCGACGGCACCGCGCGCCTCGCCGGCCAGCGTGCCCGCCGGGCCGGATGTGGGGTAGGTGAGGCCGCTGGGATGGGCGATCGTCTCGAACAGGGGATTGGCGGTGAACAGCCGTTCGTCCTGTGTCACCGCCTGATGCAGCGACTGATATTCGCCCCAGGTGACGCCGCCCGCGTCGAAGGCGGGCTTTAGCGTGTCGCTGCTGCGCGCGGCGAAGGCGGCTTCGAACAGCGGGAAAAGCCGGGCGCGGTGGGTGAAGCGGGCGCCTTCATCCCTGGCGAAGTTGGCACCCGTTTCGCCCTCGATCGCGGCGATCGCTTCGCCAAGGTCCAGCGTCTTGAGAAGGCCGGTCCATTGGCGCGGGGTGATGGCGACGACGATCAGCCGCTTGCCGTCGGCGGTCAGGAAATCCCGGCCGAAGGCGCCGAACAGGTCATTGCCCATGCGCGGCCGGTCGCCGGCCGACAGCACTTCGGCCACGGAGCCGAGATGCGACAGGGTGGAGGCGGCGAGGTCCGACAGGGGCACGCGGATTTCCGCGCCCTGGCCGGTCGCGCGTCGGCGCAACAGGGCGGACGTCATGGCGAAGGCGGCATAGGCGCCGCCGAGCAGATCCCAGGCCGGCAGGACATGGTTGACCGGACGGTCATCGTCGGCCGGGCCGGTCATCATCGGCACGCCGGCGGCGGCATTGATGGTGTAATCGACCGCCGGCGATCCATCGGCCCAGCCCATCACGCGGACGCTGATGATGTCGGCTCGGCGTGCGGCCAGCGCCTCATGGCTGAGGAAGCCCTTGACCGGATAGTTGGTGAGGAACAGGCCGGCATTGTCGCCCGGCGCGGTGGCGATGGCGACCGCCAGTTCGCGCCCTTCGGGGCGGCCCAGATCGATCGCGATCGATTTCTTGCCCTTGTTGAGACCCTCCCAATAGAGGCTGGCCCCGGACGGTGCGATCGGCCAGCGGCGATAGTCCGGGCCGCCACCGATGGCGTCGAAACGGATCACCTCCGCCCCCATCTGTGCCAGGTGCAGGCCGCAGGACGGGCCGGCGATGAAGGCGGCGCCTTCTACCACGCGCAGGCCCTTGAGCATGTCGTACATGGAGTTCCCCCTAGCCCAGCCTGACCATGGTGCGGCCGATATTGGCGCCCGAGAACAGGCCCCAGAAGGCGTCGAGCGCCTTGTCTATGCCATCATAGACGGTTTCGGCCGAGGCCATCTGGTCGGCCCGGTTCCAGGCGGTCATGCGCTCCAGCATCTCCGCTTCCAGATCCATATGGTCGAGCGCGATATAGCCCTGCATGCGGATGCGCTTGGTCATCAGCATGGTGAGGTTGCGCGGCACGGTCGGCGCGTCGGTGACATTATATTGCGAGATCATGCCGCAGATGGCGAAGCGCGCGAAATCATTGGCGAGCGACAGGGCGGCCTGCAGATGATCGCCGCCGACATTGTCGAAATAGACGTCGATGCCGCTGGCGCCGATCGCCTTGACTTCGCGGGCGAGGGCCTTGGTCAGGTTCGGCTCCGCCTTGTAATCGATCGCGGCGTCGACCTTGAGCGCATCGCGCAGGAAGGCGGTCTTGTCCGGGCCGCCGGCCGATCCGATCACCTTGCATCCCATGTTGCGGGCGATCTGGCAGGCGATCGATCCGACCGCGCCGGACGCGGCCGACACGAAGACGGTATCGCCCGGCTGCAACTCCGCAATGCGGACGAGGCCGGCATAGGCGGTGAGGCCGGTCATGCCAGCGAAGCAGAGATAGGCCTGGGGCGGCAGTGCCTGGCGATCGCGATGCTGGAGCGCGGTGCCGGGGGCGTTGAACTCCTCGCGCCAGCCAAGCCGGGAAAAGACGAGGTCGCCGGGCACGAAGGCCGGATCGTTGGAGGCGATCACTTCGCCGATGGCCGGGCCCTCCATCGCCGCATCGAGGGCGAAGGGCGGGACATAGCTTTTGGCGTCGCTCATCCGCCCGCGCATCGCCGGGTCGACCGCCATCCAGAGATTGCGGACCTGGACCTCGCCGGGGCCGGGTGGTGGCACGGCCTGTTCGACGGTAGCGAAATCCTCCGCCACCGGGGCGCCGACCGGACGGCGTTTCAGCTGTATTTCGCGCGATTTCATGGTCATCGGCCCCTCAATAGCCATTGAGGCGTGCCCAGCGCTCGCGATGCCAGGCGGTGCTGCCATGGCATTGCTCCGCGACGCGGGCGCGCTTCAAGTAAAGGCCGGCATCATGTTCATGGGTCATGCCGATGCCGCCGTGCAACTGGACCATCTGCGAGGAGATGCGGTGCAGCGTCTCGCCGGCGGTCGCCTTGGCGAGCGAGGCGAGGCCGGGAAGCGCAGGATCCTCGGCATCGATCGCGGCGAGCGCGGTTTCGACTGCCGATCGCGTCAGCTGCAATTCGCCGAACAGTTCGGCGGCGCGATGCTGCAGCGCCTGGAAGGAGCCGATGATCGCCCCGAACTGGACGCGGGTCTTGAGATAATCGAGCGTGATGTCGAACGCCTGGGTCGCGCTGCCCAGCATTTCGGCGGCCATGCCGATCGCGGCCCGGTCGCGGATCGCGTCGATCAGGTCGGCGGCCTTGCCGACTTCGCCGAGCACATCGTTGACAGCGATGTTGACACTATCGAAGCGGTAAAGGGCCGGGCGCCGGGCGTCGATCTGGTCGAGCACTTCCCGTTCCAGTCCGGTGCTGTCGGTCGGCACCAGGAACAGGGTCAGGCCATCGCGATCGCCCGGCGCGCCGCTGGTGCGCGCGGCGACGATGGCGAGGTCGGCGATCATGCCGTCCTGCACCGGGCGCTTGGTGCCTGACAGCTTCCAGCCATCGCCTGAGGCTGTGGCCGCCAACGCGGTGCGCTCGGGCGCATGATGCGGCCCTTCGTCGAGCGCGAGCGTGCCGATCAGCGATCCGTCGGCGATGCCCGGCAGCCAGCGGGCCTGTTGCTCCTGCGTGCCCGCAAGCCGCAGCGCCGAAGCGGCAACCAGCGCGGAACTGACGAGCGGCGAGGCGGCCAGGGTGCGCCCCAGTTCCTCGATGACCAGGCCAAGGCTGAGATAGCCGAAATCGGCGCCGCCATGGTCTTCCGGCACGATGATGCCGCACCAGCCCATCTGCGCCATTTCGGCCCAGGCCTCGGCGTCATAGCCGTCCGATCCGCTGCCGCCGCCGCCGCCATGGTCGTACAGGCCACGCAGCGCGGTCACGGGCAGGCGGTCGCGCACCCATTCCGACGCCATGTCCTTTAGCATCGTCTGTTCTTCGTTCAGCACCGCCACGGCGCGTCCTCCCGCATCCTGTCTTTTCTCTCGTCCTTGCTCATGCTCAGCCCGGCAGGCCCAGCGTGCGCTTGGCGGTGATATTGTTCTGCACCTCGTAGCTGCCGCCGTAGATGGAGAAGGCCTTGCTGTGCAGCCAGGCGCGCGTCGCCTCCGTCTCGGCCGCGCTATAGGGATCGCCGGCCCAGCCCAGGCCGTCGGCGCCCATGATCTCGACCAGCAGCTCGGCCCGTTCCTGGATGATGCCGGACCACAAATTCTTGAGCGCTGACACCCCATGGCTGGGACCGCCATTCTTGGCTTCGGCGGCGAGCCGGCGGACGGTCGCCATATAGGCTTCATGCCGCATCGCATTGCGCACCAGCCGGGCGCGCAGGTCCGGGCTGTCGATCCGCCCGAGCGCGTCCGTGCCCAGATAGTCATGGGCCAGCGGGGCGAGGGGGGTGATGTCGGCCTTCACCTCCGACAGGCTGTTGCGTTCGAACTGCAGCAGCCGCTTGGCGATGGTCCAGCCTTGGTTGACCTCGCCCACCAGATTGCCCTTGGGCACCTTCACATCGTTGAAGAAGACCTCGCAGAAATGGGTCGATCCGCTGATAAGCACGATCGGTCGCGCCTCGATCCCTTCGGATTGCATGTCGACCAGCAGGAAGCTGATGCCGCCCTGCTTGCGTTCGGTATCGGTGCGGACGAGGACGAAGCACCAGTCGGCCTGGTCGGCGCCCGATGTCCAGATCTTCTGCCCGCTGACCAGCCAATGGTCACCCATGTCGATGCATTTGGTCTGGAGCGCGGCCAGGTCCGATCCCGCGCCGGGTTCGGAAAAGCCCTGGCACCAGCGCCGTTCATGGCTGGCGATGAACGGCAGATGTTCCAGCTTCTGCGCTTCGTCGCCATATTCCAGCAAGGTCGGGCCAAGCATCATCGTGCCATAGCTGCGGATCGGGTTGAAACCGCCGATCGCGGCCAGTTCCTCGCCGATGATCTTGCCATGGGCTTCGGTGAGGCCGGCGCCACCATAGCGCGGCGCCCATGTGGGCACGCCCCATCCCTTGTCGGTCATGCGCTGGCGCCAGAGCTGATAATCGTCATTGGCAGCGGCGGCATGGGCGTCGCCCTGGAAGAGGAGGCCGGGCACATTGGTCAGCGAGGGCGGAAAATTCGCCTTCAGCCAGGCGCGCGCCTCCTGCCGAAATTCTTCTCTATCGATGGGCTCCATTTCCGCCATCCACTCACATCCCTGTTCTGCTCGAAAGGCGAACGCGCCGTCCGGGTGTTACCCGTCGGGCTGCTCGCGGCTTTCGGATGGCCGCTTGCGATCCATGTCCGATTCCTTAGGTCAATATTGCACAGGTGGCTAGTTATATTTTGCACTCAAGGATAATTTTCATCCGCAACGGAAATCGCGAATTTTGCGCAATGTGGCGGAAAAGCGTGGAAATGCGGCGGCGCCCTTGCGCTGTGCGCGGGAAAATATCGTAACGACGATTGTCCGATTGACAGCCGGCGGCGTGCCCATAAACTATACCATAATGCAAAATTGATAAGGCCGGTCCGTCTTGGCACGAGAACTGGCTACCGCTGCAGGAGAGCGTAGTATGGAAACCATGGCCGCCCGTCCGATCCCGGCGCATGTGCCGCCCGACATGATCGGCAATTTCAGCCTGTTCAGTTCGCCGGGGCTGGAGCCGACGCCCAATGGCGATCCGCAGGCGGCGAGCGCGGTGGTGCATGATGGGCCGCGCATCTTCTATTCGCCGGTCAACACTCGCGACGGCAAGGGCACATGGGTCATCACCCGTGCGCAGGACCAGCGGCGGGTGCTGCAGGATCCCGAAACCTTCTCCAGCCATCGCAGCATCTTTGCCTCGGCGCTGGGCGAGAGCTGGCCGATGATCCCGCTGGAGCTGGACCCGCCCGAACATGGCAAGTTCCGCTCGTTGCTCAATCCGCTGCTGTCGCCCAAGCGGGTGATGGCGCTGGAAACGGCGGTGCGCGAAAGGGCGAGCGTGCTGATCGACCGGATCGCGGCGTCGGGCACCAGTTGCGACGTGATGACCGATTTCGCCTTCCCTTTCGCGGTCAATATCTTCCTGCGCTTCCTGGGCCTGTCGGACGATCGGCTCGACGAATTTGTCGGCTGGGCCAATGACCTGCTGCATGGCGACAATGTGAAGCGGCCGGCGGCGGCGCGCACCATCGTCGCGTTCATTGACGAGCTTTCGGCCGATCGGCGTCGGCAGCCGGTCGATGATTTCATGTCCTTCCTGGTGCAGTCGCGGATCGACGACCGGCCGCTGACCGACATGGAGATCAGGGGCACGGGCGTGCTGCTGTTCATCGCCGGGCTGGACACGGTGGCGGCCGCGATCGGCTTTGACCTCAATTACCTGGCGCGGCATCAGGCGGACCAGCAATGGCTGCGCGACGATCCCAAGCGGATCGTGCTGGCGGCGGAGGAATTGCTGCGCGCCTATCCCACGGTGCAGATGATCCGGGTGGCCACGAAGGACGTGGATTTCGAAGGCGCACCGATCCGCAAGGGCGACTATGTGTCCTGCGCGACGATGATCGCCAATCGCGATCCGCTGGAATTTGCCGATCCCGCGCGCATCGACCTGGCCCGCGAGGATAATCGTCACACCGCCTTTGCCTATGGGCCGCATCGCTGCCTGGGGTCGCATCTGGCGCGGCGCGAGATCGTCGTGGGGCTGGAGGAATGGCTGAAGCGCATCCCGACCTTCCGCATCAAGTCCGGCACCGCGCCGGTCACCTATGGCGGCCATGTGTTCGGGATCGAAAACCTGATCCTCGACTGGTCGCAGGAGGATGCGGCATGAAGATCATCGTGCATCGCGAGAAATGCCAGGGCCATGCCCGTTGCTGGGCGATGGCGCCCGACATCTTCGAGCTGGATGACGAGGGCTATATCATGCCCGGCGATATCGATGTGCCGGAAGAGCAGGAAAGGCTGGCCTGGATGGGCGCCAAATCCTGCCCCGAACGCGCGCTCGACATCCAGAAATGAGAGGCTCCCTGCTGGCCCTTGGTGGCCTTGTCGCGCTGGCATCCGGCCCGGCTATGGCGGCGGAACTGCGCCCCGACCAGATCGCCTTTCGCGATATCTATCGCGAACTGGTGGAGACCGATACCAGCGCCCCGACCGGCAGTTGCACCGTCGCGGCAGGCCGGATGCTCGATCGGCTGCGCAAGGCCGGATTCGGGCCGGATCGCGCCGAGGTCTTCGTGCCGGAGGGGCATGAGAAGGATGGCGGCCTGATCGCCCGGATCGAGGGGAGTGATCCGCGCGCGGCGCCGATGCTGCTGGTCGACCATATCGATGTGGTCGCCGCCCGGCGCGAGGATTGGCCGCGCGATCCGTTCCGCCTGACCGAGGAGAAGGGCTATTTTATCGGGCGCGGGGTGATCGACGACAAGGCGCTGTCGGCGATCTGGGTCGACAGCCTGATCCGGATGCAGGCGGCGGGCTTTCGTCCCCGGCGCACGATCAAGGTGGCGCTGACCTGTGGCGAGGAAAGCAGCGATGCGGTGAACGGCGTCGACTGGCTGCTGCGCAACCGGCGCGACGCGGTGCAGGCGGGCTTTGCCCTGAACGAGGGCGGCTATGGCATCAGCGACAAGGATGGCCGGCCGATCGCCCTCTATCTGGCGGTGGGCGAGAAATATGCGCAGAGCTTCACGATCGAGGCGCGCAACAGCGGCGGCCATAGCAGCCGCCCGCGCCCCGACAATGCAATCTATGACCTGGCCTATGCGCTGGCGGCGGTGCGGCGGCTGTCATTCCCGATCCAGCTCAACCCAACCAATCGCGGCTATTCCACCCGCATGGGGCCGATCGTCGGCGGCGCGATGGGGCAGGCTATGGAGCGGCTGGGGCAGGGGCAGGACGACGCAGCAACGGTCGCCACGGTGACGGGGGACGTCACCTATAATGCGATGTTGCGCACCACCTGTGTCGCGACACAGGTGGAGGCGGGCCATGCCGAAAACGCGCTGCCGCAGCGGGCGCAGGCGACGATCCAGTGCCGTCTGTTTCCGGGCGACAGGGTGGAGGATGTCGAGGCGCGGCTGCGCGCGGCGCTGCCGTCCGGGATCGCCCTGACGCGCAAGGGCGACAAGGGTGCGCCGGCCGTGCCGCCGCCGCTCGATCCGGAGATCATGGGACCGGCCGAAAAATTGGCGCAGCGGCATTTCCCCGACATTCCGGTGGTGCCCAACCTGCTGACCGCCGGCACCGATGGTCGCTATCTCAGCGCGGCGGGCATCCCGACCTATGGCGTGCCGGGCATCGTCCTCGATCCCGACGGCAATGGCGCGCATGGCGTGGACGAGCGCATCCGAGTGAAGAGCGTCTATGACGGGCGCGACTATCTCTATGCGCTGATCCGCGCCTATGCCGAGGGGCGCTGACAAGCCCCTCGGTTGGCGCCGCTCAGGTGCGGATCCACACGCCCTTAGTCTGGAGATAGGCGTCGATATGTTCGGCGCCGCCCTCCCGGCCGTAGCCGCTCATCTTGTAGCCGCCGAACGGGACCGACGGGTCCATCGCGAAATAATGGTTCACCCAGATGGAGCCGGCGCGGATGCGCTTGACCGCGGTCATGGCCTTGCCGATGTCGCGGGTCCACACGCCACCGGCGAGGCCGAAGCGGGTGGCGTTGGCGCGGCCGATCACCTCGTCCAGGCTATCGAAGGGCAGGATGCAGGAGACGGGGCCGAAAATTTCCTCGCGGGCGATCCGCATCTCGTCGGTCACATCGGCGAAGATGGTGGGGGCGACCCAATGGCCCTTGTCGAGCGCGCCGCCGGTGACGCGATGGCCACCGGTGACGAGCCGGGCGCCCTCCTGCGAGCCAAGGTCGAGATAGGAGGAGACGCGGGCGAACTGCTTGGCCGAGACCAGCGGGCCGATCACGGTTTCGGGATCGAGGCTGGGACCGATCTTGAGATTGGCGGCGAAGGCAGCGATGCGCTGCACCATTTCCTCATAGACTGGCCGTTCGACGAACAGGCGGGTGCCGGCGGCGCAGACCTGACCCGAATTGTTGAACACGCCCATGGCGGCGGCCGGGGTCGCAGCGTCGAGATCGGCATCGGCAAAGATGATGTTGGGTGATTTGCCGCCCAGTTCCATCGTCACCTTCTTCACCGATCCGGCCGAAGCGGCGATGATCCGCTGGCCGGTTTCGCAGGAGCCGGTGAAGGCGATCTTGTCGACGTCGGGATGGGCGGAAAGGGCCGCGCCGGTCTCGCCCGCGCCGGTGACGACATTGACGACGCCCGGCGGCACGCCCGCCTCCAGGCAGAGTTCGGCGAAGCGCAGCGGGCTGAGCGAGGCATCCTCGGCCGGCTTCAGCACGATGGTGCAGCCGGTGGCGAGCACCGGGCCGATCTTCCACGCGGCGCTGAACAGCGGTCCGTTCCATGGGATGATCGCGCCGACGACGCCGACCGGTTCCTTCAATGTGTAGGAGAGAAGATCGACCGGGAAGCTGTTGGACAAAGTCTCGCCATGGATGGCGGTGGCGGCGCCGGCGAAATGGCGCAGCGATCGCTGCAACATGCCGCGCAGCCCCATGGCGGCGGTGATCGGCCGGCCCATCTCGATCACGTCGAGCAGCGCGAGATCCTGGAACTCGGCATCGACCAGATCGGCGAGGCGCAGCAGCACCGCCTGGCGATCGGCCGGCTTGAAGCGGCTCCATGGCCCTTCAAAGGCGGCGCGGGCGGCGCGGACGGCGCGGTCGACATCCTCGGCGCCGGCCAGCGCCAGTTCGGCGACCAGCTCGCCGGTCGACGCGCTGAAACTCTGGAAGGTCTTGCCCGACAGCGCGTCGACCATCTTGCCGTCGATCAACAACTGCTTGGGCTTGCCGTCGATAAAGGCGGGGCGGCGGGTTTCGATCATCTTATGTCCTTTCGGAAACAGCCGGTCAGACCGGATCGCCTTCATGGGCGCGGCGCATCGAGGCGCGGCCGAGGGCGAAGAGAAGGGCGGCGGGCAGCAGCACGCAGAAGACGCTGGTAATGAGCGAGAGGCCCACCTTCATCTCGTCGCCCCACAGCTTGTCGGTGACGAGGCCGATGAAGGCCGGGCCGCCGGCCATGGCGATGAGGCCGGATGCCAGCACATAGAGTGCCGAGACGCGGCCGCGCAGATAGGCCGGGGTGACGACCTGGACGGTGGCCGGCCCCATGCTGGCGGTCGAGAGGATCAGCGCCATGAAGCACCAGTAGCAGGCGACCGTGGCCCAGGGGCTGGCGACCAGGAAGGCGGTGATGCCGAAGGGGGCGGCGGCCAGCACGGTCATCAGGCACCAGAAGAGATGCGCGTCCTTGCGACCCCGGCGATAGAGGCGGTCGACGGTCCAGCCATGGAGCGGGATCAGCGCGGCGGCAGCGATCTGGGCAATGCCGATCACCGGGCCGATCTGCGCGGGCTGCCAGCCATGGACGCGAGCGAGATAGACTGGCGTCCAGAGCTGGAAGCCGATGGTGGCGGCATAAGCGAGGCCGAAGCCGACGAAGGCGGCGGTGTAGAGCGGCTTGTGCCGGCGGATATAGGCCCATGCCTCGCCATAGCCCGCGCCCGCGCTCACGGCCTTGCGCCGGGGCGGTTCGCGGAACAGGAAGACGAGGAAGGCGAGCAGGATGCCGGGCGCGCCGGTCATGATGAACACCTGCTGCCAGGGCTGGAGCGTGCCGAAGAGCGGCCAGGTGGCAGGGCCGGCCTTCATCGCCGCGCCGACGATCGGGCCGCCCAGCAGGAAGACGATGCCCGCGCCCATGACGCCGCCCATGATGAAGACCGACATGGCGAGCGAGACGCGGTGTGGCGGGAAGCTGTCGCCGACGACCGAATAGCTGCCGGTGCCAAAGCCCGACTCGCCCGCGCCCACCCCGGCCCGCGCCATGGCGAGGCCGATGAAGCTGCCGGCAAGGCCGCAGGAGGCGGCGGCGATGCTCCACACCGTCACCGACAGATAGAGGACGATGCGGCGGCTGAAGCGGTCGAGCGCCATGCCGAGCGGAATGGCGCACAGGCAAAAGAGGAGGGCGAAGGCCGGTCCCTGGAGCAGGCTGATCTGGAGGTCGGAGAGACCCAGATCCTGTTTGATCGGGCCGACCATCAGCGCCATGATGTTCCGGTCGGTCAGCGACAGGATATAGAGCAGGAACAGGATCGCGACCGTGAGCCAGCCCATGAAGGGACTGGGATAGTCGGCGGTGGCCGGGGCAGGGGACGGCGGCGCGGGGCTGTCGATCGGCGCGGAGGGTGACGGCGAAGCGGACAGGGACAGGGCAGGTTCGCTCATCGACGGAACGCCCTGATTATCACCGATTCTCTGTTGCGCAGGCTCGACACCGACCTTCTCCATGCTGATCGCCGTGCCTGGTCCGCGGAGCGGCACGATCTGTTGCCGGCATAACGCACATTTTTGCACCATAGGTCAATATATGATGCGCCGCTTTTCGCGGCTTTATCCCCTGTCCCTAATAAGAAGGCCGGATTTCCGTTGCGGCAAGGGGGCAAATTCTTTTCGATCAAACATTTACCACTGGTGCAAAATTAGTTGACATCCACCGCTGGAGCGATAGAAATAAAAATGCACACCGGGATAATAATGACAGGTGTGGGCCAACGAGCCGACACATTGCGTCCAGGGAGAGGAAAGACCAATGTCCAAGCACAAGATTTTTGCGTCGTCGCTGGCGATCGGCGCCAGCATCGTCGCGATGACCGGCAGCGCGCTGGCGCAGAATGCGGCGGCGCCCGCACCGGCACCGGAGCAGGCCGCCGAGCAGGGTAGTGCCGCACCGGTCAGCACATCCGACATCGTCGTGACCGGCTCGCGCATCGTGCGCGATGGCTATACCGCGCCGACGCCGGTGACGGTCGCCACGACCGAGGAATTGTCGCGCACGACGCCGTCGAGCATTCCGGACGCGCTCAACAAGCTGCCGCAATTCTCCAATTCGCTGAGCCCGTCCAAGTCGGCGTCGAATTTCTCGAACGCGCCGATCCACGGCAATGTGCTCAACCTGCGCGGCCTGGGCACGCCCAGCGCCAATCCCAAGGGGCCGCTGCGCACGCTGATCCTGTTCGACGGCATGCGCGTATCGCCGACCGAATATATCGGCACGATCGACACCAATGTGCTGCCGCAGCTGCTGATGCAGCGGGTTGACGTGGTGACCGGCGGTGCCTCGGCCCAATGGGGCTCTGACGCGGTCGCGGGCGTCGTCAACTTCGTGCTCGACAAGAAATTCACCGGCATCAAGGGCGTGGCCCAGGCGGGCATTTCCGACGAGGGCGACAATGCCAACCAGCGCCTCGGCCTGGCAGTCGGCCAGGATTTTGCCGGCGGACGCGGGCATATTCTGCTGAGCGGCGAATATTCCAACAATGAAGGCATGCTGCGCAGCGATCGCGACTATGCGACCAAGGGCTATAGCTATGTCGGCAGCGTCGTGGGCTGCACCAAGCTGGCGAGCGAGCCGGCGTCGGTCTGTGCGCCCGGCGGCGCGCGCAACCCCTATACGATCGGGTCGAACATCCTGATTTCGGCGCTGGCGCCCAATGGCCGCATCACCGCCTCCAGCGTGGCGGGCAATCCCTATGTCGGGCAGGTCATCAACAATGATGGCACGACCCGGCCATTCAACACCGGCACGGCGGTCGGCACGACCGGCTTCCAGTCGGGCGGCGACGGTTACCAGATCCCGACCACCGGCGCGGCGGTCATCCCGCTGACCACCTATCAGGCCTTCGGGCGGCTGAGCTATGATCTGACCGACGACATCAACGCCTTCGTTCAGGGCAGTTGGTCGCGCTCGGACCTGGAATATTCGACCCAGGTGAATGCGCTGGTTCCCGCGTCGCAGGGCGTCACCATCTACAAGGGCAATCCCTATCTGTCGTCCGCGCTGAATTCGGCGCTGACGTCCGCGACGGACAGCTACACGGTCGGCCAATATGATGCCGGCCAGCCGACCGCCATCGCCAAGGAACGTACCGATTACTGGATGGTCAATGCCGGCTTCACCGGCAAGCTGGGCGGGCTCGACTGGAGCGCCACCTATTCGCATGGCGACTCCAAGCACATCCTGGCCAATTCCGGCCTCTATGACAGCAAGAAGCTCTATGCGGCGGCCGACGCCGTGGTCGATCCGAGCACTGGCCAGATCACCTGCCGCGTGCTGCTCGATCCGACCTATGCCAGCCAATATGCGGGCTGCAAGCCGATCGACGTGCTGCATGGCGATCCGTCCAAGTCGACGCCCGAAGGCTATGCCTATGCCACCGGCACGTCGCGTTACCGGGCCAGCATCCGTCAGGACAGCTTTGCGGTGAACCTGAGTGGCAGCCTGTTCGATTTGCCGGCCGGGCCGGTCGACTTCGCGGTCGGCGCGGAATATCGCAAGCAGACGCTGAACCTCACCAGCAATGCCGATCCCTCGCTGCTCGACACGGCGGCCGAGCGCAGCGCCTATTTCGCCGGCCTGCGCGGCGTGCCGGCCACCACCAACTTCTACTGGCTGACCAATGTCGGCACCGCGCATGGCAGCCTGAACGTCAAGGAAGCCTATGCCGAACTGGCGGTGCCGATCCTGAAGGACAAGCCCTTCTTCCGGGAACTCAGCATCAACGGCGCGGGCCGCATCACCGACTATTCGACGTCGGGCACGGTCGAAACCTGGAAGGTCGGTGCAACTTGGAAGCCGGTCGACGACCTGCTGCTGCGTGCCACCTTGTCGCGCGACATCCGTGCGCCCAACCTGTTCGAACTCTATTCGGGCGCGCAGAGCGGCATCGGCATCGTCAACGATCTGCAGACAGCCGATGGCAGCTATGGCAGCGGCCTCAACCAGAATGTGAACACGGTCACCAGCGGCAACGCCAATCTGAAGCCGGAAAAGGCCAAGACGCTGACGATCGGTGGCGTGCTGACGCCGTCCTTCTTCCCCGGCTTTTCGCTGTCGGTCGACTATTACAAGATCAAGGTCACGGGCCTGATCGACACGCTTTCGTCGCAGCAGATCATCACCAACTGCTATAATGCGGGCGGATCGGGCGTGGCCGAATGCGGCCTGATCGATCGGGCGACGCCGACCAGCCTGCCCTCGCTGGTGCATATCGTGCCGGCCAACATCGCCTTCCTGAAGACCGCCGGCATCGATTTCGACGCCAGCTATCGCACGGCGATGGGCGATGGGGCGCTCAGCCTGCGCCTCTACATGAACTATCTCGACAAGTTCGATGCCCAGCAATATGCGGGCGCGCCGATCGCCCATTATGCGGGCGTCAGCGTGGTCGGCAGCAACCCGGCCGGCTTCCCGCGCTGGCGCGGCAATTTCTCGATCGACTACAGCAACGGGCCGTTCGGCATCACCCTGTCCGAACAATATATTCACAAGATGCGGCTGGATATTCCCGGTGGGCCGGTGCCGATCCAGTTCGTCGACGATAAGGTGAAGGCGGTCTGGTATACCGACCTGGCCATGCGCTTCACCGTGCCTCAGGGGAATGGCAATTTCGAGCTGTTCGCCAACGTCAACAACCTGTTCGACAAGCAGCCGCCGATCATTCCGGGCACCGTGCCGGGGGTGAACCTGCCCACCAATATCGCAGTCTACGACTTTATCGGCCGGGCCTTCACGGCGGGCGTCCGCTTCAAATTCTGATAAAAGCCGAAGAGCCATTCGGGGCAAGCCGCTGGAGGCCGGATCATCCGGTTTTCAGCGGCTTTTTTTGTGTCGATGGGGTTGGCCAGCCGACTTGGAGATACCGGCGCCAAATAGCCGCAAAAGCGCCCAATGGCGGATCTGCGGTCGTCGCCTTTCACCGTCCTGTTCGGGTCGTTTGACGCTTGGGTCGAGCAGGAGGTACTGCCTGGCATTGAGGGCGGGACGCTGGACCGGCGGGATATGGTGGCGGTCGTCACTGCCCTGCATCGCTGGGAAGCGGACGGCACATGGGGGCAGGCATATGCTCGCTGATGGTGAACCCGCATGGCTGGTAGCATGGCGCGAGCGCGACCGTCAGTAGCAGTTGCCGTCGTAGGTAGTCACCGATAGGTTATCGCTCATGTGGGCGACAATCATTTCTGCGCTTGTGGCGCTTATCGGTTCAGCGGGTGCGATTTTGCTCACGAAGAGGCAAGAGCGTGAAGCGGCATGGCGGGCTAAGAAACTTGCTTACTACGAAGAGTTCTTGGGCGCGGCGAGCGGCATCGTAGGCGCTGCGCCCACCGAAGCCAAGATTAGGTTTGCGACGGCCGTGAACAACTTGCACCTGATTGGGTCGGGATCGGTAATCCGCGCCCTTCATGCTTTCACCGATGAAATCGCGGAGTCAAATTCACCCGGCATGACCAAGGAGCGCCACGACTTTCTGTGGTCAGAGCTGGTCTGGGAGATTCGTGCTGACCTTGGTGATGCCCCAGACGATCGTGCGTCCTTCAAGGCGAGGTTGTGGGCATCGGGCGCTGGCACAAACGCTCTACCGCGTCCCTAGCGCACTCTTACACGATGCTTATTGGTGGCGTGTAAGACCCAGTCCCGAACGGGGTAAGTTACTATATTTACTTGGAAAGTTTGGTGGACGCACTTGGGCTCGAACCAAGGACCCGCTGATTAAGAGTCAGCTGCTCTACCAACTGAGCTATGCGTCCACACTGGCCTATAAGCGATCCGCTGGGGGATCGAACCTGCATCAGGCCGATGCAGGATTTGGTGGACGCACTTGGGCTCGAACCAAGGACCCGCTGATTAAGAGTCAGCTGCTCTACCAACTGAGCTATGCGTCCATCCCGTTGCCGGTCAGTCTTGGTGGCTGATCGCTTCGGTGTGGGCGGGCTGTTAGCAGGCACATTTGATTCTGCAAACAGTAAATTGCGTTATCGCACAATTTTTTCGCGAGAGGCCCGCTCAGGCCCAGTTGCCGATGCGCGTGGTGCGCTTGGTCGAGCGGTCGATCGACATGATGATGCCCACGCACAGCATGACGGTCAGCATCGACGAACCGCCATAGGACATGAAGGGCAGGGGGATGCCGACCACCGGCGCAAGGCCCATGACCATCATTAGGTTGATCGCCATGTAGAAGAAGATGGTGGTGGTGAGGCCCGCCGCGACCAGGCGCGCGAACTTGTCGGGTGTGCGCAGCGACACGCGGATGCCCCAGCGGAACAGCAGCATGAAGGCGCCGATCAGGAACACGCCGCCGGCCATGCCCCATTCCTCCGCCATGGTGGCGAAGACGAAGTCGGTATGGCCTTCGGGCAGATATTGGAGATGGCTCTGCGTGCCCTGGAGGAAGCCCTTGCCCCAGATGCCGCCGGAGCCGATCGCGATCTTCGACTGGCTGATATGATAGCCTGCGCCCAGCGGATCGCTTTCCGGGTCCATGAAGATCAGGACGCGCTTCTTTTGATAGTCATGCAGGAAGCTGAAGGCGATCGGGATGATCGCGGCGACGGTGAGGCCGGAGCCGATGAACAGGCGCAGCGGCAGGCCGGCCAGGAACATGACGGTGATGCCGCCCGCCAGGATCATCGTCGCAGTGCCCAGGTCCGGCTGTACCAGCACCAGCGCCCAGGGAACGCCGATCAGCACCAGCGCGGGCCAGATGGCGTTCCAGCGGCGGATTTCCCCCACTGGCAGCATCGCATAGAAGCGGGCGACCGCCAGCACGATGATCGGCTTCATGAATTCCGACGGCTGCAACTGCATGAAGCCCAGGTTGATCCAGCGCTGACTACCGCCGGCGACGCCGCCGATCAGTTCCACCAGCACCAGCGACACCAGCACTGCGCCATAGGCCGGGAAGGCAAAGCGGGCGAACAGCTCCAGCGGGATGCGGCTCAGCACCAGCGCCATGACGGCGAAGATGACGAAGCGCACCCCCTGGTTGATCGCCCAGGGGGTGATGCTACCGCCCGCGGCGCTGTAGAGCACCAGGGTGCCGAACAGGGCGATGGCGGCAAGCAGGCCCAGCACGCGCCAGGGAAATTCGGTGACGGACTGGGGTATGATGCTCATTACGGGTTTCCAGGGCCGGGGGGCGCGGGCAGGTCGTCGCCATCATCGGCGTCCGCCGGGGGCGTTGCTGGTGGTGGCGGGCTGGCGGCGGGCGTGCTGGCGGTCGGCGCGGTCGCATGGGCGGCCTCGCTACCATTGGCGGCCGCCGCCGCCGGTGGCGGCGCCTGTCCCTTCTCGATCGCCTTGGCCAGGCGGAAGGCGGCCATCTGCCGGGCCTGGCGTTCGGCCGGGGTGCCGCCCCAGCCCTTTTCCAGCGTGACCAGCTTCTCCATCGCCTTCTGCGGATCGAACAGATAGGACATGGTGTCGCTCGCGATCATCGGCGCATCCTCGTTGCGGATGGTGTGGCCGCCATGTTCGATGATGCAGGCGATGGCATAACGGGGATTGTCGAACGGCGCGAAGCCCTGGAACAGGGCGTGGTCGCGCAGCTTGAAGGGCAGGCCGGCATTGCCGCGCACGCCGCCGGCGCGCTCCGCCATGGTGATGCGACGCACCTGCGCGGTGCCGGTCTTGCCGGCGATCAGCACATCGGGAATGCTCATGCGCGCCGCGCCGCCGGTGCCGCCGCCATTGACCACCGCGCTCATCGCGTCGCGGATCGTCACCAGATGCTCCTCGGGCACGCCGACCAGTGCCGGCTCGGGCCGGGCTGCGCCATGCAGGAAATTGGGCATCAACTGCCGCCCGGTCGCCAGCCGCGCCGCCATCACCGCCATCTGCAGCGGGTTGATCAGCATATAGCCCTGACCGATGGTCGCGTTGACGGTGTCGTACACCTGCCATTTCTGGTTATATTTCTTGAGCTTCCACGCCGGGTCCGGGACCGTGCCATAGCTCTGGCTGGGGAAGGGCAGGTCGAAGCGCTGGCCCATGCCGACGCGCCGGGCCATGCTGGCGATGCGGTCCATGCCGATCCGCTGGGCCATCTGGTAGAAATAGATGTCGCAGCTCTGGGCGATCGCGCCGCGCATGTTGAGCGGGCCATGGCCGCGCTTCTTGTGGCAGTGGAACAATGTGTTGCCGACGCGGATTGCGCCGCCGCAACTGACCGTCTCGGCCGGCGATACGCCCGCCTCCAGCAGCGCCAGCGCCACCATCGGCTTGACGGTCGATCCGGGCGGATAGAGGCCCTGCAGCACCTTGTTGCGCAGCGGGACATGGTCGTCCTTCGACAGCATTTCCCATTCCAGATGGCTGATGCCGTCGGAAAAGCTGTTGGGGTCGAAGCTGGGCATCGACGCGCAGGCCAGCACGTCGCCATTATGGCAGTCGATCACCACCACCGCGCCGCTCTGGGTGGCGAGGCGCCGGCCGGCATATTCCTGCAGGCCCGCGTCGATCGTCAGCTTGATCGGATTGCCGGGCGTGTCGGGGCGGGTGGTCAGTTCGCGCACGATCTTGCCGCGCGCGGTGACTTCCACCCGCTTGGCGCCGGGCTTGCCGGTCAGATGCTCGTCATAGGCGCGCTCCAGCCCGTCCTTGCCGACCTTGAAGCCCGGCGTGATGAGCAGCGGATCCTTGCGCTTCTTATAGTCTTCCGCGGTCGCCGCGCCGACATAGCCGAGCAGATGGCCGACCGTGGCGCCGGCGGGATAATGGCGCGAAAAGCCCTGGCTCGGCGCGACGCCGGGCAGGTCGGTCAGGCGGACGGAGACAGCGGCGAACTGGTCATAGGTCAGCTTGTCGGCGACCTGGACCGGACGGAAGCCGGCCGACTTGTCCAGTTCCTCCTTGATCCGATCGACATCGTCGGGCTGGAGCGAGAGGAGTTGCGCCAGATGGCCCACCGTCGCCTCGGCATCGACGATCCGCTGCGGGATCAGGTCGACGCGGAAATCGGTGCGGTTATTGGCCAGCGGACGGCCGTTGCGATCAACGATCCAGCCGCGCCGGGGCGGAATCAGCGTCAGGTTTACGCGATTGCTTTCCGACAGGAGCTGATATTTCTCGTTCTCGGCAATGCTGATCCAGCCCATGCGGCCGACCAGCAATGCGCCGATCGCGCCCTGCAGCCCGCCGACCACCATGGCCCGGCGGCTGAAGGTGAAACTCTGGGTGGCTTCGGTGACGATCTTGCGCTTGGGCGTCGGGAATTTCATGCCATCACGCGCCAGCGGTCGATCCGGGCGCATTGCCGGACGACGAAGGGAAAGAGCAATATCGTCCAGAGCATTTGGGGCGCGACCAGCAACAGTTTCACAGGACCTCCGCCGGTAATCCGCGCGAAGAAGACGCCGCCGGCGAGGCAGAAGATAATCGCCATGGTCGCGATTAACCAGTCCTGACGATAGCTGCGCCAGACGAGCCGATGCTCGATCGCGTCGATCCCGATCAGCATCACGGTCCACAGGAACATGGCCGAACCGATCGGCTGGCCGCTCATCATGTCGTCGAACAGGCCAAGCGGCAGGCCGACCCAGGCGCGCCACAATTCCGGGCGCAGCAACCGCCAGGCCAGCAGGACCAGCAGGCCGAAGGGCGGCATCGCCGGCGACTGGGCGATGACGGGCAGGATCGTCAGCATCGACCCCAGCATCACGGTCACCACCGGCGTTCCCGCCAGGCGCCAGCGCGACGGATGGCGGCCCAGGCGGGGAACCGGCGGCAGATTGCGATCGATCATGGCGTCGCGGCGTTCCCGGCGGCCAGGCCATTGGGGTCGCTGGTCGCGGCCACGCCCGGATCGGGGCGGGTCACGATCTGCTCGAAGGCGCGCTCCACCACCACGGCATCGACCTTGGTCGGGTTGGCGAGCGGCACGCCATAGGCGATCTCGCCCTGGACGCGGACGACCACGGCGACCGGGATATTGGGCTGGAAGATGCCGCCAATGCCCGACGTCACCAGCAGGTCACCCGGCTTGAACGGATTGCGACCGGCCGCGAGCGCACGGATCTCCAGCGATCCGTCGCCGCCGCCGGTGGAAATGGCCGGGACATTGTCGTTGGCGCGGCGCACCGGCACGATATTGCTCGTGTCGGTCAGCAGCAGCACTTCGGCGGTGTTGGGCGTGGTGGTATGGACGCGGCCGATCAGCCCCTCGGCTGCGCGGACCGGCATGCCCGGACGCACGCCCTGCCAGCTGCCGGCGTTGAGCCGGGCGAAGCGACGCGCGCTGCTGGCGGACGAACTGATGAGGCGCGCCGACAGCAGCGCGCTGCTGTCGACATCGACCAGCTTCAACAGCTTCTTGAGCCGCGCATTTTCCTGCGCGATGCCCTTTGCCTCGATGATCCGGTTGCGATCGGCCTCGACCTGACGGCGCAGGCCGACATTCTGGGAACCGGCGCGCCAATAGGCGGCCAGAACCTCGTCGATCGAGCTGACGCCGCTCACCGTCCGCTTCATGCCGGTGGACAGGGGGCGGGTGATTTCCGCCGTCCCTGTCCGGATCGCGGCAAAGCCGGTCGGATCGAAGATGGCGACAACGATCAGCAGCAGCGCGATCGCTGCCCCGGCCATTGCCACCACATAGCTGGCGAAGAGGCTATATTGCGCCTTCCGGTTATGACCGGGGCGTCGGCTGGGTGGCCGCGCCATCGTCTATGTCCCCCGGATCAGGCAGTCTGCAACACGCCCCGGAAGATCGGATCCTCCATCGCGCGGCCGGTGCCGATCGCGACGCAGGTCAGCGGATCTTCCGCGATGGTGACCGGCAGGCCGGTCTCGTCGCGCAATTCATCGTCCAGCCCCTTGAGCAGCGCGCCGCCGCCGGTCAGGACGATGCCCTGATCGACAATGTCGGCCGCCAGTTCGGGCGCGGTGTTTTCCAGGGCGATGCGCACGCCTTCGACGATCGTGCTGATCGGCTCGGCCAGTGCGTCGGCGATCTGGCCCTGGTTGATGCTGATTTCCTTGGGCACGCCGTTGACGAGGTCGCGACCCTTGATGTGGATCGTCTCGCCGACGCCGTCCTCGGGCGGCTGGGCAACGCCGAACTGCTTCTTGATGCGCTCGGCAGTGGCTTCGCCGATCAGCAGATTATGGTGGCGACGCACGAAGCTCACGATCGCCTCGTCCATCTTGTCGCCGCCGACGCGGACCGAGGTGGTGTAGGCCAGGCCGCGCAGCGACAGCACCGCGACTTCGGTGGTGCCACCGCCAATGTCGACGACCATCGAGCCGATCGGCTCGGTCACCGGCATGTCGGCGCCGATTGCGGCGGCCATCGGTTCCTCGATCAGGAACACCTGGCTGGCACCGGCATTGCTGGCGGCGTCGCGGATGGCGCGGCGCTCGACGCTGGTCGAACCCGACGGCACGCAGATCACGATCTCGGGCGCGCGCCAGGGGCTGTGCTTGCCGCCGTGCACCTTGTTGATGAAGTGCTTGATCATCTGCTCGGCCACGTCGATGTCGGCGATGACGCCGTCGCGCAGCGGGCGGATCGCCTCGATCGAATCCGGGGTCTTGCCCATCATCAGCTTGGCATCGTCGCCGACCGCCTTGACGCGCTTGACGCCGTTCAGCGTCTCGACCGCGACCACGGAAGGTTCATTGAGGACGATGCCGCGGCCACGGACATAGACCACGGTGTTGGCGGTGCCCAGGTCGATGGCCATGTCCTGGGAGGAAAATTTGAAGAGGCGCGAGAAGATCGACATGCTTCATCCTGTTTCGCCCGGTTGCGCCGGGACGGCAGTGTTCGTGTCCGCGCTCCGTCCCGCCCAAATCTATGCTGGAATATTTTTGGGGTCGCGGCTCGCGGAAAGCGCTCGCTTGGGCTAGTCACTAATCAATGTCAATACGCCGTCTGCCCGAACATCTGGTCAATCGCATTGCCGCAGGCGAAGTGGTCGAAAGACCCGCCAGCGCGCTCAAGGAAATCGTCGAAAACGCGCTGGATGCCGGCGCGACGCGCATCGCCGTGCGCCTGTCGAGCGGCGGGCTCGACCGGATCGAGGTCAGCGATGACGGCTGCGGCATGGATTCGCAGGACATGGCCCTGGCGCTGGAGCGCCATGCCACATCCAAGATGCCCGACGACGCGATCGAGAATGTCGCGACGCTCGGTTTCCGGGGCGAGGCGCTGCCCTCGATCGCGTCGGTCGCGCGCCTGTCGATCGACAGCCGGCCGCGCGGTGCCGATGGCTGGAACCGCACCGTCGACAATGGCGTGCTGGTGGCCGAAGGGCCGGCCGCACTGCCACCCGGCACCCGCGTTACCGTCGACCAGCTCTTCGCCAGGGTGCCCGCGCGGCGCAAATTCCTGCGCTCGGCCAAGTCGGAATATGCCGCCTGCCTCGACGTCATGCGCCGCCTCGCCATGGCGCATCCGTCGGTCGCCTTCTCGGTCGAGCATGACGGCCGCCGCGTGCTGGGCGTGCAGGCGGGCGAGGCGCGCGAGGAGCGGGTCGCCGCGCTCACCGACCGGCAGCTGGCCGACAATCATGTGATCGTCAGCCTGGAGCGGGACGGGGTGCAACTTTCCGGCGTCGCCTCGCTGCCGACCTACAATCGGGGCGTTGGCGATCATCAATATCTGTTCGTCAATGGCCGCCCGGTCCGTGATCGGCTGCTGATCGGCGCGCTGCGCGGCGCCTATGCCGACATGCTGGCGCGCGATCGCCATCCGGTGGTCGCCCTGTTCCTCGACGTCCCGCCGCTGGAGGTGGACGTCAATGTCCACCCCGCCAAGACCGAGGTGCGTTTCCGCGACCCGGCGCTGATTCGCGGCATGATCGTCTCAGGCCTGCGCCGCGCGCTTGATGCCGAGGGCTTTCGCGCCGTGCAGCATGACGATCCCGCCGCGCTCAACGCCTGGCGGCCCGAACCGCTGTCGCCCACGCCGATCGGTGCCATGCCGATCTTCGAGGCGGCGGCCACGCCCTATGCGCCGCCCAGCTACAGCCAGTTCGCGCCATCCTCGCCCGCCAGCTATCAGGGGGTAGGGGATCGACGGCCGAATTTCCTGACCCCGCCGCCCCAGGCGCGCGCGGAGCCCGCCGCCGCGCCCGCACCCGAAGGGCACAGCTTCCCGCTGGGCGTGGCGCGCGGCCAGGTAGCCCGCACCTATATCGTCGCCGAGGCCGAGGATGGGTTGGTCATCGTCGATCAGCATGCCGCGCATGAGCGGCTGACGCTGGAACGGATGCGCCGGGCGATGGAGGGGCAGGGCGTCGCGTCCCAGGCACTGCTGCTGCCCGAGGTGGTCGAACTGGACGAGCCGGCCTGCGACCGGCTGGAGGCGCGGGTCGCCGAACTCAAGGAATTCGGCCTGGAACTGGAGCGCTTCGGCCCCTCCGCCATGCTGGTGCGCGCCACTCCGGCGATGCTGGGGCAGGGCGATGTGCAGGGGCTGGTCTCCGACCTTGCCGATGATCTTGCCGCCTATGACAGCGCCTTGTCGCTCAAGGAACGGCTCGATCTGGTCGCGGCGACCATGGCCTGCCACGGCTCGGTCCGCGCCGGTCGTATCCTGAGCGTCGCGGAAATGAACGCCCTGCTGCGCGAAATGGAGGTGACCCCGCGATCTGGCCAATGCAATCATGGCCGGCCCACCTGGGTGAAGCTCGGCCATGGCGATATCGAGAAATTGTTCGGGCGGAAGTGACGGCCTGGCGTCAGTGCCAGGCTGATCCCAGCAACGCCAGCCATCCGCGCGCATCCGCCTGGCTTGCAGGCCTGGGCGCGCCATAGCCGCGGCATTCCAGGCAGTCGGCGCGCACGCCCGCGCCGCTCACCAGCCGGCGCACATCGGCGACGGCCTGCAGCGCCCAACGCTGCTGCAGCTTCGCTTCGCGACCGATCAGGTCGCGCGGGGCGCCGGCATCGTCCTTCTCGCGGTCGGCGATCGACTGGATGAACTCGGCGAACTTGTCCGGCTGCTTCTCGATCCAGTAGGGCTTGGCCTTGGCCGGATCGATCTTGGCGCGGCGCGCGGCTTCGGCGATCGCGTCATTGAGGTCGCCGAACCGGTCAATGAGGCCGATCTGGCGGGCGGTGCCGCCGTCCCAGACGCGGCCCTGGGCGATGGTGTCGATCTGCGCCGGCGTCTTGTGCCGCGCCTGTGCGACCAGGCCGACGAACCGGCGATAGATATCCTCGACCCCCATCTGCATGATCTGGTCGAATTGCGGCGTGGTGCCGCCGGCGATGTCGGGCTGGCCCGACAAAGGCGTGGTGCGCACGCCGTCGGTGGTGATGCCCATCTTGGCCAGCGTGCCCTCGAAGCTCGGAATGATGCCGAACACGCCGATCGATCCGGTGACGGTATCGGGTTCGGCAAAGACGATGTCGGCCGGGGTCGAGACCCAATAGCCGCCGCTTGCCGCGACATTGCCCATCGACACGACGATCGGCAGGCCGCCGGACTTGGCCTCCATGATGGCACGGCGGATCTTCTCCGACGCCTGCACCGATCCGCCCGGCGAATCGACGCGCACGACCAGGGCCTTCAAGTCCTTCTCGTCCAGTGCCTTGAGCAGCAGGTCGGAAATCGTGTCGCCCGCCGCGGTGCCGGGGCCGGCCTCGCCATCGACAATGTCGCCGGCCACGGTCAGCACGCCGATCTGCCCGTCATTGGCGGGCTTCCTGGCCTTCACATAGGCGGCATAGTCGATCGCGGCATAATCGGTCTCGTCCTTGTCGGATGGATCGCCCGCAACCTTGGCCACGCGCTCTTCAAAGGCTTCCTGATCGCCCAGCTGGTCGACCAGCCCGGCGGCCAGCGCAGCCTTGGCCATGTCGCCGCCGGCAGCGCTGGCGGCGGTGGCGGGATCGGCGGCGTAGGCCGCGACCTTGGCCTTCGGGCGCGCCTTGGTCACGTCATCCTGCCAGTTCTGCCACAGCGCGCCAGCCAGTTCCTGATTGGCCTGCTTGGCCGCGGGCGACTGGTCGGCGCGGATATAGGGTTCGACGAAGCTCTTGTAGGTGCCGACGCGATAGACATGGGTGTTGACGCCCAGCTTGTCGATCAGCCCCTTATAATAGAGGCCGGAGCCGCCGCGTCCGGCGATGGCGACGCCGCCCATCGGGTCGACCCAGGCTTCGCTGGCATGGGCCGCGAGCTGGTAACTGTCGTCGCTATAGAGGGTGGCAAAGGCGAAGACCGGCTTCTTGGCGGCGCGCACCGCGTCCAGCGCCTTGCCGACGCGGGCGATGGCGACCTGACCGCCGCCGGTGAAATCGTCGAGGTCGAGCACGACCGCCTTCACCTTGTCGTCGGTGCGGGCGGCGTCGAGCGCGGTCAATATGTCGGACAGGCGATATTCCTTCGCCTGGTCGCCCGAGCCCGACAGGATGGCGGTGGCGCTGACCTCGGCCGGTTGTTCGACGATGCTGCCGTCCAGGTCCAGCAACAGCGCGCCGCTGCCGATCGGCTTGGCCGGCTTGGGCGAGAAGGACAGGGCGGCATAGAGCAGCCCGAAGAAGAGCAGGAGGAACAGGAGCACCAGTCCGTCCTTGATCGCGACCAGGATGCGCCACGCGCCCTTCACAAATGCCAAATCGCCGTTCCTTTTCCGTTGGTCGTCCCGAGCTATCGCATCGCCGGTTTGACTGCAATGTGGGCTTGTCCTGACCCGCGACAAGCTTGCGCGCATAATTTTGCCCGCTATGGCAGGCGCATCTTTCGCCCCTATCGTGCAGGAGACACGCCCGATGCCCACGCTCGTCCTCATCCGCCATGGTCAGTCGACCTGGAACCTGGAAAACCGCTTCACCGGCTGGTGGGATGTCGACGTGACGGAAAAGGGCGCGGAAGAGGCGCGCGCCGCCGGCCGGCTGATGAAGGAAAAGGGGCTGGATTTCGACCAGTGCTTCACCTCGCTCCAGACTCGCGCGATCAAGACGCTGAACCTGGCGCTGGAGGAAATGACCCGGCTGTGGCTGCCGGTCGAGAAGGACTGGCGCCTCAACGAGCGCCATTATGGCGGCCTCACCGGCCTCAACAAGGCCGAGACCGCGGCCAAGCATGGCGACGATCAGGTCAAGATCTGGCGCCGCAGCTTCGACATTCCGCCGCCGGTGCTGGAAGCGGGCAGCGAGTTCGACCTGTCGAAGGACCGCCGCTATGACGGCATCGCCATCCCGTCGACCGAGAGCCTGAAGGACACGATCGCCCGCGTGCTGCCCTATTGGGAAGGCCGCATTGCGCCGGAACTGCGCGCCGGCAAGCGCGTGCTGATCTCCGCCCATGGCAATTCGCTGCGCGCGCTGGTCAAGCATCTGTCGAACATCCCCGATGACGAGATCACCGAGCTGGAAATCCCGACCGGCCAGCCGATCGTCTATGAACTGGCCGACGATCTGACCGCGACCGATCGCTATTATCTGTCGGAACGCTGATCCTCCCCGGCACGGGGGGGGGGGCGCGAAGCGGCGTGGTGGAGGGGCACGCGCCCTCTTGCGCTTCTCTTCTTCCCCTGTGTCAGGCGGCACCTGCCCCTCCGTCAGGCCTTTGGCCTGCGACCTCCCCTGAAGGGGAGGAATAGCATTGCCCCTTGGCGGCCCGGCCGCTAAGGGGCTTTGCTTTCCGGGCAGGCCGGCGGGCCGCCCCATCAGGGGAAGCAAATTATGAGCGGGGCAGTGGAAGTCGGCATCATCATGGGCTCGCGCTCCGACTGGGAGACGATGCGTCATGCCGCCGAGACGCTGGAAGCGCTGGGCGTCGCCCATGAGTGCAAGGTCGTGTCCGCCCATCGCACCCCGCAGCGCCTCTATGATTATGCCACCAGTGCCGCCGGCCGCGGCCTCAAGGTCATCATCGCCGGTGCCGGCGGGGCCGCCCATCTGCCCGGCATGGCCGCATCGATGACCCGCCTGCCGGTGCTGGGCGTGCCGGTGGAGTCCAAGGCATTGAAGGGCATGGATTCGCTGCTCTCCATCGTCCAGATGCCCGGCGGCATCCCGGTCGGCACGCTGGCCATCGGCAAGCCCGGCGCGATCAATGCGGGCCTGCTCGCCGCGTCGATCCTGGCGACGCATGACGATGCGCTGGCGCAGCGGCTGGACGCCTGGCGCGCGCGCCAGACCGACGCCGTCGCCGAAACCGTCGAGGACTGATCCCGATCATGACGACCATTGCCCCCGGCGCCACCATCGGCATCCTTGGCGGCGGCCAGCTTGGCCGGATGATCGCCATGGCCGCGGCCCAGCTTGGCTATCGCACCCATATCTACGCGCCAGAGGAAAGCGGCCCCGCCGCCGATGTCTCGCCGAGCTGGACCCAGGGCGCCTATGAGGATGCCGCCGCGCTCGCCGCCTTTGCCGAGGGCGTGGACGTCGTCACCTATGAGTTCGAGAATATCGATCCGTCGGCGGTTGAGGTGCTGGCGAGCCATGGGCTGGTCCGTCCCGGCGCCGGTGCGCTGCGCGTCGCGCAGGATCGTCTGGCCGAAAAGCGTTTCGTCGCCGATCTGGGCGGCCTGACCGCGCCGTTCGCGCCGGTCGACAGCCTGGACGATCTGGAAACCGCGATCGAAACGATCGGCAGCCGCGCGATCCTCAAGACGAACCGCATGGGCTATGACGGCAAGGGCCAGGCCCGGATCAACGAGCCGGGCGACGCGGTCGGCGCCTGGAATGCGATCGGCCGCCAGCCCGCGATCCTTGAAGGCTTCGTCACCTTCGATCAGGAATATTCGGTGATCCTGGTGCGCGGCGCCGATGGCGCGGTGTGCTTCTGGGATTCGGCCGCCAACGTCCATGTCGACGGCATCCTCGCCACTTCGACCGTGCCGGCCGGCTCGCTGATCGAGGGGCAGTTGCCCGCCGCCCGCGCGCTGGCCAAGCAGGTCGCCGATGCGCTCGACTATGTCGGCGTGCTGACGCTGGAATTCTTTGCCAGCGCCGACGGCCCGGTGTTCAACGAAATGGCGCCGCGCGTCCATAATAGCGGCCACTGGACGACGGAAGGCGCGCTCACCAGCCAGTTCGAGAACCATGTTCGTGCGATCTGCGGCCTGCCGCTTGGCGATACGGGCCTGGCCGCCCGGCAGGTCGAGATGCGTAACCTGATCGGCGACGATGCGGCGGAATGGCTGGCGATCCTGTCCGACCCGGAAAATCACCTTCACCTCTATGGCAAGCATGAGGCGCGTCCGGGCCGCAAGATGGGGCATGTGACGCGGTTGTCGCTTTAATCTATTCACGTCGTCATCCCCGCGAAGGCGGGGATCCATCTCGCGCGTTCGCCCTATTGGCTTGGTTCGGTGATGGATTCCCGCCTGCGCGGGAATGACGAAATTTTTTGGCGGAGGAAGCGCGATCATGAGCGAGCAGCCCGACATCGTCCTGATCCTGGCCCGCGCCGACAATGGCGTGATCGGCCGGGATGGCGATCTGCCCTGGCGGCTGCCGGCCGACCTCAGGCATTTCAAGGCGCTGACCGCCGGCCATCCGATGCTGATGGGGCGCAAGACATTCGACAGCCTGCCCGGCCTGCTGCCCGGCCGTCGCCATATAGTGCTGACCCGCGACCGGGACTGGACGGGCGAGGGGGCGGAGGTCGCCCATGATGTCGACGCGGCGATCGCGCTGGCCGACGCGCCGGTGCTGATGGTGATCGGCGGCGCGGAAATCTATCGCCTGTTCCTCGACCGGGCCGACCGGATCGAACTGACCGAGGTGCATGTCGACGCCGAAGGCGACACCCATATCGCCTATCCCGATCCGGCGGGCTGGCGCGAGACGGCGCGTGCGGATCATCCCGCGCTGGACGGGCGGCCGGCCTACAGCTTTGTGACGTTCGGGCGGAAGCCATAAACTTTCCTTCCGTTCGCCCTGAGCGAAGTCGAAGGGGCCCGTCGAGCGCAGCGAGACGCCCCCCTCCAGTTAAGTTTGGCGTTGAGGTGCACTTCGCTCCGCTCAGTGCAAGGCTTCGACTTCGCTCAGCCCGAACGGGAGGTGGTGATCGCCAATTGCCACGCCCTGTGCGTCACCCTATAGCCCCGGCCATGGAGCGGCTTACCAGCAATGCCCCGATCCCTGCGCATCTGCGCGGCGGTGTCATGGCGCTTGGCAATTTCGACGGCTTTCATGCCGGCCATCAGGCGGTGGTCGGCCGCGCGATCGCGCGTGCGCGGGCGGAGGGGCGGCCGGCGATCGTCGCCACCTTCGATCCGCATCCGATGCGCCTGTTCCAGCCCGATACGCCGCCCTTTCGCCTGACCACGCTGGACCAGCGCCAGGCGCTGTTCGCCGCCGCCGGGGCCGACGCGATGCTGGTGTTCGACTTCACCCGTGAACTCGCCGCGCTCGACCCGGCCGGCTATGTCCGTTTGCTGATGGAGCAACTGGGCGTCGCCGCTGTGGTCACGGGCGAGGATTTCACCTTCGGCAAGGGGCGCAGCGGCACCGTCGCCAGCTTCGGCGAACTGGGCCTGTCGGCCGAGGCGGTCGCGCCGGTCATGGACGCGGAAGGGGTTATCAGCTCCAGCCGCATCCGTGCCGCATTGCAGGCGGGCGATTGCGCCACTGCCACCCGCCTGCTGACGCGTCCCTTCACGATCCAGGGCTTGGTCCAGCATGGCGACAAGCTGGGCCGCACCATCGGCTTCCCGACCGCCAATATCGACCTTGGCCCCTATCTGCGCCCGGCCTTCGGCATTTATGCCGTGCGCGGGCGGCTGGCCGATGGCCGGGTGCTGGACGGCGCCGCCAATCTGGGCATCCGCCCGACCTTCGATCCGCCCAAGCTGCTGCTGGAGCCGCATTTCTTCGATTTCGCCGAAAGCCTCTATGACCAGAGCATCGAGGTGCAGTTGATCCACTATCTCCGGCCGGAGGCGAAATATGACGGCCTCGACCCGCTGATCGCGCAGATCGCACGCGACTGCGACGACGCACGGCAAATCCTTGCGGGAACGCCTTACCTCGCGTAGGGCGACGCTTCCACTTTTCCCGTTCGTGTCGAGCGAAGTCGAGACACGCGGCCGAGCGGAGCCGAGGCCCGGTTAGAGCCCTCGCTTCCCTCGGGCCGGCCCTTCGACTTCGCTCAGGGCGAACGGATTCATAAACTTGCACGGACATTCGATGACCGACCAGCCCGATTATAAAAGCACCGTCTTCCTTCCCGTCACCGACTTTCCGATGAAGGCCGGCCTCGCGCAGAAGGAACCGGCGATTGCCGCGCGCTGGGCGGCGATGGACCTTTACGGCAAGCTGCGCGAGAAGCGCGCCGGCCGCGAACGCTTCATCCTGCATGATGGCCCGCCCTACGCCAATGGCGACATCCATATGGGCCATGCGATGAACAAGGTCTTGAAGGACATCATCGTCCGCAGCCAGTCGCTGCTCGGCAAGGATGCACCTTATGTGCCCGGCTGGGACTGCCACGGCCTTCCGATCGAATGGAAGATCGAGGAGGAATATCGCAAGAAGAAGCTGAACAAGGACGAGGTGCCCGCGTCCGAGTTCCGCGCCCAGTGCCGCGCCTATGCCGACAAGTGGGTGGACGTGCAGAAGGAGCAGTTCAAGCGCCTGGGCGTGATGGGCGACTGGGCCGATCCCTATCTGACCATGAAGTTTGATGCCGAGGCGACGATCGTCGGCGAACTGCTGAAGTTCGCGGAAAGCGGTCAGCTCTATCGCGGCGCCAAGCCCGTCATGTGGTCCCCGGTCGAAAAGACCGCGCTGGCCGAGGCGGAAGTGGAATATGAGGACATCACCTCGACCCAGATCGACGTGGCGTTCGAGATCATGGAAGCGCCGAATGCGCCCGAACTGGTCGGCGCCCATGCGGTGATCTGGACGACGACGCCCTGGACGATCCCGGTCAACCAGGCTTTGGCCTATGGGCCGGAGATTGAGTACTCGATCGGCAAACTCTTTGAAGGTGAAGCAGCAGTTCTCCGCCCCGGAGAACCGATGCCGATCATTAAGGAGCGCGGTTTCTATTTGATCGCCACTCCTCTGATCGCTGCCTTTGAAGAGCGGTTCGATCGTACGTTTCATGTCCAAGGTACGATCAAGGGTTCGCAACTCGCCGGCGCCGTCGCGCGTCACCCGATGCACGCGCTGGGCGGCTTCTTCGCCAAGCCGCGTCCGTTGCTAGCGGGCGATTTCGTCACGACCGACGCGGGCACCGGCCTTGTCCATATGGCGCCCGACCATGGCGAGGATGACTTTGCGCTCTGCAAGGCGAACGGCCTGAACCCCGTCTTCGCGGTCGAGGGCGACGGCAAATATCGCGCCGACTGGCTGTGGCTGGGCGGGCAGGGGTCGGTCATCAACCCCAAATTCGTCGGCAAGGATGGCCCGATCTGTACCGACCTGCGCGAAGCGGGCGCGCTGCTCGCCGCATCGGACGATTTCAAGCACAGCTATCCGCATAGCTGGCGCTCCAAGGCGAAGATCATCTTCCGCTGCACCCCGCAATGGTTCATCCCGATGGACAAGCCACAGGAAGGCGGGATTGCCGATGTCGATGGCGGCGTGATGCCGACCCCGATCGTCACCGGCAACGGCCCGACCCTGCGCGAGATCGCGCTCGATGCGATCGAGCATACGCGCTGGGTGCCCGAGCGTTCGACCAACCGCATCCGTTCGATGGTGGAAGGCCGCCCCGACTGGGTGATCAGCCGCCAGCGCGCCTGGGGCGTGCCGATCGCGCTCTATGTCCATCGCAAGACTGGCGACTATCTTGTTGATCCGGCAGTCAATGCCCGCATCATCGAAGCGTTCAAGGGTGCCGGTGCGGATGCCTGGTTCGGCGCCGATCATCAGGCGCTGCTCGGCCCCGATTATGACCTCAATGACTATGAGGTCGTGAACGACATTCTCGACGTCTGGTTCGACAGCGGCTCGACCCACAGCTTCGTGGTCGAGGGCCGCTATGGCGAGGGCACCCGCGCCGACCTCTATATTGAAGGGTCGGACCAGCATCGCGGCTGGTTCCAGTCCTCGCTGCTGGAAAGCTGCGGCACCCGTGGCCAGGCCCCCTACAAGGCGGTGCTGACCCATGGCTTCGCGCTCGACGGTTCGGGCAAGAAGATGTCCAAGAGCCTTGGCAATGTCGTCGATCCGCTCAAGATCATGGCCGAAAGCGGTGCCGATATCCTGCGCGTCTGGGTCGCCAGCACCGACTATTTCGATGACGTCCGCATCGGCAAGGAAGTGCTGGCCGGTTCGTCCGATGCCTATCGCAAGCTGCGCAACACCTTCCGCTACATGCTCGGCGCCCTGTCCGACTATGATGAGAGCGAGGCGGTGTCCTATGCCGAGATGCCGGAGCTGGAGCGCTATATGCTCCACCGTCTGGCCCAGCTCGACGCGGAACTGCGCGCGGTGGTCGACAAGGCGGCGAAGAGCGAGAACTGGCTGGAATTCAGCCGCTACACCCGCGCGATCTTCGACTTCGCGAACAGCGACCTGTCGGCCTTCTTCTTCGACATCCGGAAGGACTGCCTCTATTGCGATGCGAAGTCGGACCCCAAGCGTCGCGCCTATCGCACCTTGCTCGATACGCTGTTCCACGCGCTGGTCCGCTATGTCGCGCCGATCATCCCCTTCACCGCTGAGGAAGTGTGGCAGAGCCGCTTCCCAAGTGACGAGGATAGCGTCCATTTCCTGGAATGGCCGGAGGTCGACCATCGCTGGATCGACAGCCATCTGAACGACAAATGGGCGGAACTGCGCGACCAGCGCGAGCAGGTCAACGAGGCGATCGAACCCTTCCGCCGCGAAAAGGTGATCCGCTCCAGCCTGGAGGCCGACGTCACCATGGGCGAATTGCTGCCCAGCGACGGTGTGAACTTCGCCGAAATCGCCATCGTCGCCCGGATCGAGATGGGCGTGGGCGACGGCATCATCGTCAAGCCCAGCGAGTGGCACAAGTGCGGCCGCTGCTGGCGCCTGCTGCCCGAGGTCGAGGAAGACGGCACGCTGTGCAACCGCTGTGACGAGGTATTGAAGGCATGAGTGCCATCAATCACCGCCCGCTGGGGCTGACGGTCGCGATCGTCACCCTCGCGCTCGACCAACTGGTCAAATATACCGTCACCTATCCGCTCGCGCTGCAGAGCCGGGCGGATGCGGGGATCGAGATATTGCCCTTCTTCCGCCTGCGCTGGCTGGAAAATCGCGGCGTCTCGATGGGTTTCTTCCATGCCGACAACGACACGATGCGCTGGATGCTGGTCGGCATGACCATGTTGATCGCCGGCTTCGTGGGTGTGTGGATGTGGCGCGAAAAGGCGCGGTCTGACGTCGCGGCGCTCGGCCTGGTGCTGGGCGGCGCGATCGGCAATATCGTCGACCGGATGCGGCTGGGCTATGTCGTCGACTATGCCGACCTGCATTTCGGCGAATGGCGGCCCTTCCTGATTTTCAACCTGGCCGACGCGGCCATCACGTTCGGCGTGCTGATCCTGCTTGCGCGGGCGCTGCTGCTGCGCGAGAAGGGCGCAAAGACGGAGACCCTGAAGTAATGCGTAAACTGATCCTCGCCGCCGGCCTTGTTGCAACCCTGTCGGCGTGCGGCGGCGGTGGTAACGGCCTGCTCAATCGTGGCCGTCCCGACGAGTTCGCTGTGACGCGCCAGGCGCCGCTGGTCGTGCCGCCTGATTTCGCGCTGGTCCCGCCCGCGCCGGGCACCCCGGCTGCTGCCACGGTCGATTCGAGCCGCGCCGCACAGGAAGCGCTGTTCGGCGGTCCGGCCCCGCGCAGCGCATCGGAAAGCGCGGCGCTGAACTCGGCCGGCCGTGGCACCGCCGCTGCCGGTATCCGCTCGCAGGCGGGTGATCCGGGCACCGAAGTGGTCGACAAGGGCGCGACCACCCGCGACATCATCGCTGCGCCGGAAGGCGACGGCCAGGACGCCCGCGCCGCCACCGGCACGCAGACGACCCCGCCGCAGCAATAATCTAGGGGGAGGGGGGCGTCTGATCGTCCCCTTCCACGAGGGCCTTGAGCCGGGCGAGCGTGCCATCCCATTGCGCGCCGACCCGGCCGAGCCAGTCCTGCGCCGCCGCAACCGCCTCCCGGCGTAGCGCGAAATGCACTTCCCGCCCTTGCTTGCGCCTGCGCACCAGCCCGGCGCCGTGCAGTACATCCAGATGCTTGGCCACCGCCTGACGGCTGATCGGCAGGCCTTCGCCCAGTTGCACGATCGACCGGCCATTGCCGTCGCCCAGCCGCGCGATGAGGCTGAGGCGCGTGGGATCACCCAGTGCCGCGAAAATCTCAGCCGGTGACATGGTCGCGGATATTCTTCACCTGTTCCGCCCAGCCGCCGTCATTGTCGCGCATGACATTGGTCCGGCGCGGTTCGGGCACCGCATCAAACCCGCTTTCTGTCACGGTCAGGCGCGTGCCGCCGTCGATCGGCTCCAGCACGAATTCCACCAGCGTCCATTCGGGCACCGGCACGCCGCTCTCCATCAGCGCCTTGTCGCCGCCGGTCGCAGGCCATTCATAGGCAAAACGGGTCATCGGCTCGATCGCCACGACCCGCGCTTCCCAGCGATATGCCTCATAGCCCGGATAGGTCATATGCCCGGTCGAGGGCTGGCCGATGGCAAAGGGCTGGTCGAGCGCGACCTGGAACCAGGTGCCGAATTGCGCATGGTCGGTCAGGGCGTCCCATACCCGCTCTACCGGCGCGGCGATGTCGATCGTCTTGATGATGCTGTCGGTCATGATAGGCAACCTCTTGATTGCCTATATGCGCCTCATGCCAGGAATATGCAACTATATGGTTGCTCTATAGTGGCCCGCCGGCGTAGCGGATCGAGGCTCGTCCGGTCGCCCGCACCGGCAGATACAGGCCCTGGCCATGGGCGCTTATCTGGCCGATTTCCGTGCTGTCCAAATTGGTGCGGATGCGGAAATGCGGGGTTTTGCGGTCGCCGATGGCGCGCCGGATCTTGCCCTTCAACTCCTCCAGATCATGGGTGAAATTCTGGCTGAGCGCGCCAGCGATGACGCTGGAAAAGGCCGGGCTGCCGGCCAGCGCGATCAGGATGTCGCCGCCAATGCCGTCGCTGGTGCCGGTCACCTGCAGATCCTCGAAATGGACCAGCGCAGAATTGGGCTGGTTGACGGGGCGGGCGGTCAGCCAGACGGTGCCATGGGTGTCTCCTACCTTGCCGCTTGCCGGACGCGCCGCGAGCGTGACGCCCACCGCAATGCGGTTGCCCGTCGTGCCATAGGCGGTCAGCTTGTCGAACCGGGCGATGATGGGGCCCAGCTTGGGCAGGTCGAACGGGCGCACGGCGCGCTTGTGCAGGGCGCGCAGGATCACCGGCTCCAGCTGCGCATAATCGGCCCGCACCGGCAGGAAGAAATGCAGCGCGTCATTGATCGGCGCACGCGCGGGCGGTGGCAGTCCGGTCGGCTGCGGATCGACCGGTCGGTCACCGACCACGGTTTCGGTCAGCGCCTCTATCCCCAGCCGGAAGCGCAGTTGGGCGCCGCTGTTGCCATAACCGTCGAACAGGAAGCGTTGCGGGGGTGATGCGCATCCATACCGGCGGATCATGGTCGTTGAGCGAAAGGCTGGTGAAGGCCGCGCGCCACAGCCGCTCGATCTTGCTGCGCAGGTCGACCTTGGCCAGTTCGCGCGGCAATTGCCGTTCGAGGTCGCGGACAACGGGCGCGATCTTGCGATCCACCTTGTCGGCGAAGGTGATGCGCTGGCCGAGGAAATCGATGCCGGGCGTCTGGGTCCAGTCATAGCTGAGCTTCAGCGTGCCGTGAGGGCGCCACTGGTCATCGATGCCGAGCTGAATCCGGGCATGGGCCATGGCGTCGCCGGTGGCCGTCTCGCCCTTCAGCAATCCGGCAACGTCGCGCGCGCTGACCTGCGCATGGATCGGGATGTCAGCGATCAGGTCGCGGCCATTGCCGCGCAGGCGGATCGGTCCGCGCGTGACTTCACCGATGATGTGGCAGTCGATCGGCGGCGTCACCTTGATCTGCTTGCCGAACAATTTGACCCGCTTGGGCTGGACGCAGCGCGTGCCTGGCCGGTCGATGCGCCACAGCTGTCGCGGCATGGCGCGTTCGATCGCCTGGGCAATCAGGGCGCGGTCGATTTCCACCGGAACGCTGATGATGGAAGATGCGCTGGTTGCCGGCACGGGATCATTGGCGCGCGGCGGCGGTTCTACCACCTGTTTCTCCGAACAGGCAGCGAGCAGCGGCAGGAGCAGCAGCCAGCGATGATGTCGACCCGGCAATGCTCTGCCCAACCGCCTTCTCCCGGACATGGTCCAGCGGAAGGCAGGCTAGGGCAGTTGGGTGAGGAGGTCCAGCGCGGACCTTCAGGCCCGTGCTTCCTCCACGCCGGCGCTGTTGTGGCGCAGCGCCGTCAGCACCGTGTCGACGATCGCATCGGCATCCAGCCGCGCATCGGCATATTGCTGTTCGGGCTTGTCCTGATCCTGGAAGATGTCGGGCAGGCGCATGGTGCGGATCTTGAGGCCATTGTCGGTTAGGCCAAGGTCGCTCGCCAGCGTGAGGACATGGGCGCCCAGACCGCCGATCGATCCTTCCTCGATCGTCACCGCCACCTCATGGGTGGTCAGCATCCGGCGGATCAGCGCCTCGTCCAGCGGCTTGGCGAAGCGCAGGTCGACGACCGAGGCCGACAGGCCCTTGGCCTCCAGCGTGTCGGCGGCCTTCATCGCTTCTTCCAGCCGGGTGCCGAGCGACAGGATCGCGACCTGGCGCCCTTCGCGCACGACGCGGCCCTTGCCGATCTCCAGCGCTTCGGGGACCTCCGGCATGGCGACGCCGGTGCCGTTGCCGCGCGGATAGCGCACCGCGATCGGCCCGCTGTCATGCACGGCGCAGGTATGGACCATGTGCGTCAGTTCCGCCTCGTCGGCCGCGGCCATCACGACGAAATTCGGCAGGCTGGCGAGATAGGTGACGTCGAAGCTGCCGGCATGGGTGGAGCCGTCGGCGCCGACCAGACCGGCGCGGTCGATGGCGAAGCGCACGGGCAGGTTCTGGATGGCGACATCATGCACCACCTGGTCATAGGCGCGCTGCAGGAAGGTCGAATAGATGGCGCAGAAGGGCCGCATCCCTTGCGCCGCGAGGCCCGCCGCGAAGGTCACGGCATGCTGTTCGGCGATGCCGACGTCGAAGGTCCGGTCAGGGAAGGCCAACTCGAACTTGTCGAGCCCTGTGCCCGACGGCATGGCGGCGGTGATCGCGCAGACGCGCGGGTCGCGCTGCGCTTCGGCGATCAGCGCCTGGGCGAAGACATTGGTGTAGCTGGGCGGACCCGGAGGGGCCTTGGCCTGGGTGCCGGTGATGACGTCGAATTTCTGCACGCCATGATATTTGTCGGCGGCCGCTTCGGCCGGGCCATAGCCCTTGCCCTTCTGGGTCACGACATGGATCAGGCACGGTCCTTCGGCCGCATCGCGGACATTCTCCAGCACCGGGATCAGATGTTCGAGATTATGGCCGTCGATCGGGCCGACATAATAGAAGCCCAGTTCCTCGAACAGAGTGCCGCCGGTCGCCATGCCGCGGGCAAACTCGTCGGTCTTCTTGGCCGCCTTGTGCAGCGGGCGGGGCAGCTTGCGCGCCAGCTTCTTGGCCATGTCGCGCAGGCCCAGAAACTCGCGGCTCGACACCAGCCGGGCGAGATAGGCGGACAGGCCACCGACCGGGGGCGCGATCGACATGTCATTGTCGTTGAGGATGACGACCAGACGGTTGCCCGCCTCGCGTGCATTGTTCATCGCCTCATAGGCCATGCCGGCCGACATGGCGCCGTCGCCGATCACGGCGATGCCCTTGCCCGGCTTGTCCTGCATCTTGTTGGCGACGGCAAAGCCGAGCGCCGCGCTGATCGAGGTCGAGCTGTGCGCCGCGCCGAACGGGTCATATTCGGATTCGGCGCGCTTGGTGAAACCGCTGAGGCCGCCGCCCTGGCGCAGGGTGCGGATGCGGTCGCGCCGGCCGGTCAATATCTTGTGCGGATAGCATTGATGGCCCACGTCCCAGACCAGCTTGTCGTTGGGCGTGTCGAACACATAATGGATGGCGGTGGTCAGTTCCACGACACCCAGGCCCGACCCGAGATGGCCGCCGGTCACGCCGACGGCGGCGATGGTTTCGGCGCGCAGTTCATCGGCCAGCTGGCGGAGCTGGTCGGGCTGCAGCTTGCGCAGGTCGGCGGGGATCTTGACGGTGTCGAGCAACGGCGTGGACGGATTGGACATGGGGAACTGCCTACTCGCTTTCCTGCGCCAAGTCGAACCCTGACGTCATGCAGGGGGGCGCCAAATCTTCAATCAGGGAAACGGCGCGGGTGAAACGGCTGTCCCAATCCCCGCCGACCGAAGCCCAGGTAACGCCGCTGTCGATCAGCACGTTCCGGCTGATATCGGCAAATCGCGCCCGCACTGGATCGTCGCCATAGATGCGCGTGCCATCGTCGATCCAGGCGACATCGGGTTCCAGCAGCAGATAGAGGTCGGCCTTCGGGTAGGTGAGCAGCGCGTCGGGCGCATGGCCGATCATCATCTCGGCCCAGGCCGCCGTCATCAGCGCGTCGGTGTCGGCGAACAGGCGACGGTTCGCCAGCCGCTGGCCGGCCGCAATCGTCGCGGACTGGGCGGCACCGATCAGCAGCAGGTCGGCCTCGTCCATATCGACACTGTGAACTTCGGCCTGGGCACGGCCATATTCGGGCACCCAGATCGTGTCGAAACGCCGGGCGAGCCGTTCGGCCAGCACTGACTTGCCGGTGCTTTCGACGCCATGCAGCACGATCGTCCGGGTGAAATGCGCGCGGACCGGCGGCGCGATCCAGCGCCAATGGCTCCAGGGATCGGCGCGCACGGCACTGGCGGACAGGCCGCCCAGTCCGTCCTGGTCCGCGCCCAGGATGCGGGCACCCAGCGGCACGAAGCGCCCGCCCACTTCCTGCGCCAGCCGCAGCCCATAGGCTTCGCCCGCGAACAGCAGGTCGATCGGCTCGGGATGGGCCTGTGCCACGATGGCGCGCCAGATCGGCCAGAAGTCGTCGGAGTCCTCAGGCGCCTGCGGCACGATGGCATCATGGCCGATGACCCGGCATCCCGGCGCCAATTCGCGCATCCATTGCAGCCGCAGCGGTCCTGGGATCGGATCGTCCGGCAACCAGCAGACCAGGATGGTGAGTTGATCCACCATCGCCCGCGCACTGTCGATCAGCATCTGGTGCCCGGCATGGGGCGGCATGAACTTGCCGAGCAGGAAGCCGCGGGTCATGCCGGCGCCTGGTCCATCGTGCGGCGCCAGGCGATCAGGCCCCATAGCGCGATGAAGAAGAAGATGGCGTAGAGGATCGACGTCGCGATCAGGCCGCGGCTCCAGAACAGGCCAGTGGCAAGGGCATCGACCGCCACCCACAGCACCCAGCTTTCCACCTTGCGCTGCGACTGCAATATCTGCGCGGCGACGCTCATGCCGGCGATCATGGCGTCGGCGAAGGGCGCGGCGGCATCGGTGAAGCGGGCCATGCCCATGCCCCAGGCCAGGCTGGCGAGCGCAGTGCCCGCGATCCAGGCGAGGCGGGCCGGAACGCTAAGGCGCGCCACCGCTATGCCGCCGTCGGCGACCTTCTCGCTATGCACCCAGTTCCACCAGCCATAGGCGTTGATCACCAGGAAGAAGATTTGCAGCAGCGCGTCGCTGTAGAGCTTCGCCTCGAAGAAGACGAAGAAATAGAGCGCGACCATGGCGATGCCGAACGGATAGTTCCACAGCGAACGGCGCGCCACCAGCGCGACATTGACCAGGCCGAGCGCCGCTGCGACCCATTCGATGATGGTCATGAACCGCCCGTCAGTGGCAGGCGCTACAGGTGCCGCGCACCTCGATCACTGGACGCGCCGGCGCGAATCCGGCCTTTTCCGCCACCGACCGCAGCGATCCGGTGATGGGATCATTGTCGATATGCGTCACCTGGCCGCAGCTGTCGCAGACCAGGAAGATACAGTCATGATGGCAACCGGGATGCGCGTTGGCGATATAGGCGTTCGCGCTTTCCACCCGCATCGCGATATTGTTCGCCACGAACAGGTCGAGGATGCGGTAGACGCTGTTGGGCGCGACCCGCTTGCCGCGCGCCTTGGACACAGTGTCGGCGATATCATAGGCCGATGCCGGCTTTTCTTCGGCCGCCAGTGCGTCGAAGATGGCGGCGCGCATCGGCGTCCACTGCTCATCCTTCGCCTCCAGCGTAGCCCGCGCCGCGTCGGCCAGCTTCTTGCCGGTGGGTTCCTGATGATGATGGTGCTGATGGTCTGCCATGGCGATTATCTAGGCGTCTCCTCCGGCGGCGGCAAGTGGCTGGGTCAGCCCCGCTGCCAGTAGTTGAAGGCGGCCCAGAACCAGCCGCCGATCATCATCGCGCCGCCGATCGGCGTCACTGCGCCCAGCCAGCGCGGGCACCCCAGCGCCATGGCATAGAGGCTGACGGCAAAGATCGCCGCGCCGATCAGCAGCAACAGGGCGCCGCCGCGCGTGATGCCCATGATCGTCAGGACCGCGACGGCATGGATCAACTGATAGAGGCCGCCGGTGCGCAGCCACTCCGCCGCCTGCGGGCTGGCGGCGCCATGGGCGCCAAAGGCACCGGCAGCAATAGCGAGCGCTGCCGACAGGGCGGCCAGAATGGCGATCATGCTTCTTCTCCATCTCCGCGCGCGCGCAGGCGCATGCCCCGACCGGGGCGATACATCAGATCCTTGGCCGCCAGCAAATTTCCATGCTCGATCTGCAGGGCGAGCCGCTGGCCGTCATTCTCGCGATATTGGCGCTCGACTTCCTCGACCTCTTCGGGCGGCACACCCAGCGTCTGCATCGCCTGGACGCCCATGCAGATGGCCGATTCGAACACTTCCCGCACCACGCCGGCCAGTTCGATATCCTGCATCGCCAGGATCTGGCGACGATCGAACACGCGCGCCATCAGCGCGGCCTGGGGGAAGGCCTCGGCAATGGGCTGCAAGACGCGCCCGTCCAGCGAGGGATCGTCAATGCAGAAGGCGATCAGCCGGGCTTCGTCGGCACCGGCGCGGCGGAGCAGATCGATCCGCGTGCCGTCGCCATAATAGACCTTCATGTCGAAGCGGCTCGACACCTCGATCTGGGCGGGCTTCTTGTCGATCAGCACGACGCCGAAGCCATGGCCCATCAGCATCTGGGCCACGGTCTGGCCGAACCGGCCATAGCCCACGATGATGGCGCTGCCGCGCGGCGCATCCTCCGGCCCCGGCAGGTCGTCGCGATCCTTGGGCTGGGCGAATTCGAAGCGGCGGGCAAACAGCATCAGGAAGGGCGTGGTCGCCATGGAGAAGGTGACGATCGCGCTGAACAGGCTCGCCGCCTGCGGTGCGATCAGATAGGCATTCTGCGCCTGGGCGAAGAGAACGAAGCCGAATTCACCGCCTTGGGAGAGTAGCAGGCCGGCGCTCAGCGCCTGTTGCCAGGCCATGCCGAACAGCCGGGCGAGCAGGGCGATGATCGCGGTCTTGGCGGCCACCAGCATTGCCGCCATGCCGATGACGAACAGGGGATTGGCGGCGACGGCGCGCAGGTCCAGCACCATGCCGACGGCCAGGAAGAAGAGGCCGAGCAGGATCGAACGGAACGGTTCGACGTCGGACTCGATCTCGTGGCGATAGGGCGAATCGGCCAGCATCACGCCGGCGACGAAGGCGCCAAGCGCGGTCGAGAGGTGCAGGCTGTGCATCACCGATGCGGCGGCCAGCACGGTGAACAGGCCGACCGCGACGAACAGTTCGCGCTCGCCCTGCCGACCAACCAGGTTGAGCAACGGCCGCAGGATGAAGCGGCCGGCCAGCACCAGCCCGGCGATCGCGGCGACGGTATAGCCCGCCAGCACCCATCCGGGCGGGCCGCCAGCGTCTGCCGGATTGCGGGACAGGGCGGCGACGATGGTGATCAGCGGGACGATCGAGAGATCCTGGAAGAGCAGGATCGAGAAGACCTTCTCGCCAAAGGGCGAGTTGATGCGGCCACTGGATTTGAGGCTGGGCAGCACCTGTGCGGTCGAGGAGAGGGCGAGCGGCAAGCCGAGTGCGATCGCTGCGCCCCAGGTGAAGCCGGTCGAATAGAAGATGATGGCGGTAAGGGCGAGGCCGCACAGAACGACCTGTGCCAGGCCGAGCGCAAAGATGTCGCGCTTCAGTCGCCACAGGCGCGCGGGATGGAGTTCGAGGCCGACGAGAAAGAGCAGCAGGACGATGCCGATTTCTGCAATCGCTAGCTTTGATTCCGCGCCACCGACCAGACCAAGCCCCTGCGGGCCGACGAGGGCGCCGGCGACCAGATAGCCCAGCACCGCACCCAGGCCGAAGCGGCGGAACAGCAGGACGAAGGCGACGGCGACGCCGAGCAGGATCACGCCTTCGGACAGGAGGACGTCGGTGGCCGACATGGCGGTTTCGGCGACCGGCATCAGGCGTCCGCCATCCGCGCGGCTTCGGCAATCGCTTCGAAACCAAGCCGGATCGAGGGGTGGCGCGCGGGATAGCCGCGGGCCGGCGCCAGCACTGCAAGGCCGGGCCAGAAATCCAGATCCTCGCTCTCGCCCGACAGATAGGCGGCCAGCTTGTCGCGCGCCTCTGCCAGTTCGTCAGCAGTGAGGCCGATCGCCTGCGCCGCCATCAGCGCGGCGGAGGCCTGGCCCAGGGCGCAGGCCTTCACGTCCAGGCCCATTTCGGCGAGCCTGCCGTCGGCCATGCGGACATCGGCGGTGATGCGCGAGCCGCAGGTCGGCGATCGCTTTTCCACGCTGGCCTGCGGATCGGCCAGCCGCTGGTGGTGCGGGATGCTCGCGGCGAGGCGAAGAATGTCGTTATTGTAGAGGGATGCGCTCATTGTCCCTCCATGTAGGACAGTTATGCCTGCGGGAGAAGGCGGCAAAATGGCCTAGGGGCCGCGATAGCGCAGCGCGTCGACCAAGATGCTGAACGCAGCGGCCGGCTGGCGGCGGCTGGGATAATAGAGATGATAACCGGCAAAGGGCGGGCACCAGTCCTCCAGCACCGGGATCAGCCGGCCTTCGTCGATATCCGCGCGCACCTGATCCTCCATCACGAAGGCGAGGCCGAAGCCGGCGAGGGCGGCGCGGCGGATCATCTCGATGCTGTTGAACGCCAGTTGCCCCTCCACCCGCACCCGGATTTCATGGCCGTCCTTTTCCAGTTCCCAGGCATAAAGGCCGCCGGCGCTGCGCAGGCGCAGATTGATGCAGTCATGCGCGGCCAGATCCTGGGGTGCGCGTGGCACCGGGCGGCTGGCGAAATAGGCGGGCGCGCCGACCACGATCATGCGCAGGTCCGGGCCGATGCGCACGGCGACCATATCCTTGGCGATCGCCTCGCCCAGCCGCACGCCGGCATCGAAGCGTTCCTTGACGATGTCGACAAAGCCGGAATCGATGCTCAATTCGACATGGATGTCGGGATAGCGCGGCAACAGCCGTTGCAATGCTGGCCAGACGACCGTGTTGCTGGCATGTTCGGCGGCGGTGATGCGGATGGTACCGGCCGGCCGTTCGCGCAGGTCGCCGAGCGAAGCCAGTTCGGTCGCGATGCTGTCGAGCGCCGGGCGCAGCGTGGCGGACAGGCGATCGCCGGCCTCGGTCAAGGAGACGCTGCGGGTGGTGCGGGTGAGCAGGCGCACGCCCAGGCGCGTTTCCAGCCGCCTTATGGTATGGCTGAGCGCGGACTGCGACGTGCCGAGCAGCGCGGCCGCTCGGGTGAAATTGCCGGTGTCGGCGACCATCAGGAAGGCGTTGAGGTCGACCAGCTCTTCGCGCCGCATTCATGAACTCCGGATATAAAGTCTTGCCGCTTTTATGATCTAATCCGCCGCTTGGCGACAGCCTATCTTCCGTTCGGACATCAAATCGGAGTGACCGCTATGGAAAAGCGACTTTTGGGCAAGAGCGGGCTGGAGGTTTCGGCCATTGGCCTGGGCTGCATGGGCCTCAACTTCGGCTATGGCACAGCCGTCAGCCAGGATGAAGGGATCAAGCTGATCCGCGCAGCTGTCGACTTCGGTGTCACCTTCTTCGACACCGCGGAGGTCTATGGCCCCTATACCAACGAGGAAATGGTCGGCGCCGCGCTGGCGCCGGTGCGCGACCAGGTGGTGATCGCCACCAAGTTCGGCTTCGACATCGGCGCCGGTCTTGGCGCGCTCAACAGCCGGCCGGACAATATCCGCGCGGTGGCGGACGCCTCGCTCAAGCGGCTGGGTGTCGAGGTGATCGATCTTTTCTACCAGCATCGCGTCGATCCGGCCGTGCCGATCGAGGATGTGGCGGGAGCCGTCAAGGACCTGATCGCCGAGGGCAAGGTCAGGCATTTCGGCCTGTCCGAGCCGTCGGCCGCGACGGTCCGCCGCGCCCATGCGGTGCAGCCGGTCGCCGCGCTCCAGAATGAATATTCGCTCTGGACCCGTGGCCCGGAAACCAACGGCATCCTTGAAACCTGCGAGGAACTGGGCATCGGCTTCGTGCCCTACAGCCCGCTCGGCAAGGGCTTTCTGACCGGCGCGATCGGCAAGGATACCGCACTGGCCGAGGGCGATTTCCGCAACAGCCTGCCGCGCTTTGCCGCCGAAGCGCGGGAGAAGAACCTGGCGCTGGTCGACCTGCTCAAGGGCATCGCGGCCGAGAAGGACGCGACCCCGGCACAGATCGCGATCGCCTGGCTGCTGGCGCAGAAGCCCTGGATCGTGCCGATCCCCGGCACGACCAAGCTGCACCGGCTGGAGGAAAATCTGGGCGCGGCCAAGGTCGAACTGAGTGACGCCGACCTGAGCCGGATCCGTGCGGCGGCCGATGCCATCCCGGTGGAGGGCGAGCGCTACCCGCCGCATCTGCTCGAAATCGTCGGGCGCTGACGACAGGATGGGCCGGGGCGTTTCCCCGGCCCATTGCGCGTTTGTCCCTGTCCGCCTATCGCCGCCGCGAATGGCCGGAACGAAAGGACAGCGCGGCGATGCACATATTGGTCGATGCCGACGCCTGCCCGGTGAAGGAGGAAATCTACAAGGTTGCCTTCCGCCATGGCGTGCCGGTCACCATCGTCAGCAACAGCCCGATCCGCATTCCGGCGCATGAGTTGATCGACCGCGTGGTGGTGAGCGACGGGTTCGACGCCGCCGACGACTGGATCGCCGAACGCGCCGGTGCCGATACGCTGTGCATCACCGCTGATATCCTGCTCGCCGACCGTTGCCTCAAGGCCGAGGCGGGGGTGATCGCGCCCAATGGCAAGCCCTTCACCAGCGCTTCGATCGGCAGCGCGATCGCGGTGCGGGCGATCATGGCGGACCTGCGCGCCGGCGCCGTGGGCGATCCGGTCGGCGGGCCGCCGCCTTTCTCCAAGACGGATCGATCCCGCTTCCTGTCCGCGCTGGACGAGGCCATCGTGCGCATGAAGCGGGGGCGGTGATGGGCGATTATGACGCGATAATCCTGGGCGCCGGCGCCGCGGGTATGATGTGCGCTGCCACCGCCGGCCAGCGTGGACGCCGGGTGCTGCTGGCCGACCATGCCGATGCACCGGGCAAGAAGATCCTGATCTCCGGCGGCGGACGCTGCAATTTCACCAATATCCATACCGCTGCCGACCGCTATCTGTCGGCCAATCCGCATTTCGCCAAATCAGCGCTGGGCCGCTACACGCCGCAGGATTTCCTTACCCTGATCGGCCGCTATGGCATCGCCTGGCATGAAAAGACGCTGGGGCAACTCTTCTGCGACGGATCGGCGAAGCAGGTCGTGGCGATGCTGGAAGAGGAATGCGCGGCCGGCGGCGTGACCATGGCGCTGGGCCAGCCGGTGACGGATATCAGCCATGGCGATGGCCTGTTTCGCGTCAAGCTGGGCGATCGCATCGTGTCGGCGCCGTCTTTGGTGCTGGCGACCGGTGGCCCGTCCATCCCGAAATTGGGCGCTACGGGCTTCGCCTATGAGGTCGCGCGCCAGTTCGATCTCAAGGTGGTGCAGCCCCGGCCGGCGCTGGTGCCCTTCACCTTGGGGCCGGATGACGCGCTGTTCCAGTCGCTGTCGGGCGTCTCGGCGGAGGTGGAGGTGCGCTGGAACAAGACCCGGTTCCGCGAGGCGGCGCTCTTCACCCATCGGGGCCTCTCCGGCCCGGCGATGCTGCAGATTTCCTCCTATTGGGAACATCGCACGCCGATCCACGTCAATTTCCTGCCCGATCTCGGCGTGGACTGGTTGCTGGCCGAAAAGCGCAATCGTCCGCGCACCGGCTTGCGGCGCGTGCTGGTCGAGCGCTTCCCCGAGCGCATGGCCGATGCCCTGCTCGAACGGATCGGCACGCAGGGTGACCTTGGCAATCTGCCCGACAAGACCCTGCGCCAGATTGGCGAGCGGCTGGCGGGCTGGTCCTTCATCCCGTCCGGCACCGAAGGCTATGCCAAGGCGGAGGTCACGGTCGGCGGAATCGCCACCGCTGGCCTGTCGTCGCGGACGATGGAAGCCGCCAAGGTGCCGGGCCTCTACGCCATTGGCGAGGCGGTCGATGTCACTGGCTGGCTCGGCGGCTATAATTTCCAATGGGCCTGGGCCAGCGGCTGGGCGGCCGGGCAGGCGCTCTAGGCGCGCCCTACGGTCTGGGCCTGCGCTGCTGCGATGCTGGCCTGAAGATGCTGGCGGCGGAAGGGCTTGGAAAGGCGCGGAATATCCGGCGCGATCAGGTCGACGCCTTCATAGCCGGATATGATGAGCAACGCGATTTCGGGATGGTCGACGCGCAGCCGCAGCGCCAGTTCGGCGCCGGTCATGCCGGGCATGATATGGTCGGTGACGACGATGTCGGGCCGGAAGTCGGCGGCGATCATGCTGAGCCCCAGTTCGGCATTGTCGATGTCGACCACGTCATAGCCAAGGTCGGTCAGCATTTCCCGCGTGCCATGGCGGACCAGGGCATTGTCGTCGATCAGCAGCACCTTGCCTTGCGTTGCTGCGATCTCGCCGCCATCGCCATCCGCCACGATGGCCACCGGCTTCTGCTTCTCGATTGGCAGCCAGAGCTGGACTTCCGTGCCCTGACCCACTTCACTGACGATTTCCAGCGCACCGCCCAACTGGCCGGCCAGGCCATGGGCCATCGACAGGCCAAGCCCGGTGCCATGACCGACCGGCTTGGTCGTGAAGAAGGGCTCGGTCGCGGACGCCTTGACTGCCGGGGTCATGCCAATGCCGGTGTCGGTGATACGCAAGCAGACAAATTGGCCGGGGATCAGTGGCACGGGGAGGCGGCTCTTGCACCGTTCGGCAGAAATGATGACCTGGCCGCCGTTCGGCATGGCGTCGCGCGCGTTGACCACCAGGTTGAGGATGGCCAGTTCCAGCTGATGTCGATCGGCGCGCACCGGCGGCACATCCGGCGCGGCGTCGACATGGAGAATGATCTGCGGGCCGACCGTGCTGACCAGCAAGGTCTGCATATTCTCCAGCGTCTCGGAAAGATTGACCGATGTCGGTTGCAACGGCTGGCGACGGCCAAAGGCGAGCAGCCGCTTGACCAGCGTCTGCGCGGTTTCCGCCGCCTGCATCGCGATATTGGCGGTGCGCGCTACCGCTTCGGGGGATCGGCCGCCGGCGATGATCTGGTCCAGCCCGCCGATGATCGGCGTCAGCAGATTGTTGAAGTCGTGCGCGACATGCCCGGTCAACTGGCCCAGCACGTCCATCTTCTGGATTTGCCGCAGCTTGTCCTGCGCGCTTTCCAGTTCGCTCGTGCGTTCGCGCACGCGCTGGTCCAGATGATCGTTCAGGGATTCGAGTGCGCTGAAGAGCCGGCCATTTTCGAGTGCGGTGGACGCGGCCCGCGCCAGCGCTTCGAGCAGCGAAATCTCATTGTCGGTCGGCATCGCCGGCTCGGACCAATAGGCGCCCACGGCGGCGATCGGGTCGACCCGGCCGATCGGCACCATGATCATGCTGCGGACGAAGGTCTGGCTATAGGCATCGACCGGCACCCGGACATCGTCGAATATGTCGGCGATGACCGCGGTTTCCTGGTTCAGCATCGCCCAGCCGGACACACAGGTTTCCGCCGGAAATCGTTGCCCGGCCCATAAAGGCGCCTTGGCGTCCTCGGCGATATAATGGCATTTGTCGCCGTCGCGCAGCACGACCGCGATACCGTCTGCGCCGACGGCGCGGCGGGCGAAGGCGCGCAGGACGGCGACCACCGCATCCAGGGACCGCGCGCCGGCCAGGGCTTCCATGGCCTCGGCCGCTATGGTCCAGCGGGCCGCGAGCGCCTTCTGCGTCGAATGGTCCTCTCGGCCATATGCTCCATTCATCGTATGACCTCTGAAGTGGAAGGGAATCGCACTATATCATCGATCAGACGGGCAGGGGAAATGGAGATTTGTCAGTAGGTTAAGACTAGGTATGATTACATAATATACGCAATTTTACGGCTTGTTCGTGTGGGCGCGAAGCCATGAAATGCGGGGTATCGAAATCGCCGTCATGGCTGCGGCGGTTCATTTTCCTGTGGCTGGGTCGGCGCGATCCGCGGTGGGGGCACGCCCTGCGGCGGCAGCGGCAAAGGCTGGTCGGACGGAATGCGAAGCTGGTTGCCATCGATTGTGACGGTCATTCCGCCCTGATCCATGCCGACGCCGACATTGCCGATGCCGGTTTCGACGCTGACATTGGCGATGGCGTTGACCAGATCGGGGTCTTGCTCTTCCTCGGGCACCTTCTCGACCGGCTCGTTGATGGCGCCGGCCATGAAATTGCGCCAAATACGTGCTGGCACACCGCCACCGGCCGCGCCGCCGGGCAGCGGGGCATTGTCATCATTGCCGATCCACACCGCCGTCACCAGGCCGCCGGCATAGCCGACGAAAATCGCGTCGCGACTATCCTGTGTCGTCCCGGTCTTGCCAAAGGTGCTGGTGCGCAACGCCGCGGCGCTGCCGGTGCCGCGATTGGCGGCAGAGGACAGGAGGTCGCGGATCATTTCGAGCTGGTCGTCGCTGAAATGACGCTGGCGCTTCATGAGGCGGTCGAACCAGCCCTGTTCCTCGGGCGGCAGGCCATGGGCGAGCACCGGATAGGCGCCGGCTGCCACCGACGCATAGGCCTCGGCCAGTTCCACCAGCGGGATTTCCGACGTGCCGAGCGCGAGGCTGAGATCTTCGGTCAGCGGCGCGGTAACGCCCAGATCGCGGGCAACCTTGATGACATTGTCGACGCCGACCTTCTGGGTCAGGCGCACCGCCGCCACATTGCTCGACGCGGCAAAGGCCTGACGCAACGTGATGCGGCCGCGATATTTGCCGCCATGATTGGCCGGGCGATAGGTGCCGGTGGTGATCGGCGTATCCTCGATCATGTCGTCGGGCGTCATGCCGGCGCGGAAGGCCGCGAGATAGACGAACAGCTTGAAGGTGGAGCCGGGCTGGCGCTTGGCCTGCACGGCGCGGTTGAAGCTGCTCTTCTCGTAATTCTTGCCGCCGATCATGGCGACGACGCTGCCGTCGGGCTTCATCGCCACCAGCGCCACCTGTGCCCCGCCCAGCGGCGCGCGCCGGATCGCGGCTTCGGCGAGGCGCTGGATGCGCCAGTCGAGCGTCGTTTTCACCTCCTGCGCGCCATAGACGGCGCCGGCCCGGTCGCGCGCTTCCGGCAGCACCCAGTCGGCAAAATAGGTGCCGCTGGTGGCATCCGGGGACTCGCGGACATCCAGGCGGGCCGGGGCGAGCTGATCGCGCTGGGCCTTGCTGATATAGCCGGCCTCGACCATCGCTTGCGTCACCAGCGCGGCGCGGGCACGTGCGCCCTTCAGATTGCTGGTCGGCGCGAGACGCGATGGCGCCTTCAACAGGCCGGCCAGCATCGCGGCCTGGGATATGGTCAGCCGTTCGGGCTGACGATCGAAATAATGGAGCGAGGCGGCGCGCAGGCCATAGACATTGTCGCCGAAATAGACGTTCGAGAGGTAGCGTTCGAGGATCTGGTCCTTGGTCAGCCAGGCCTCCAGCCAGAAGGCGATCAGCGCTTCGCGCGCCTTGCGGCCCATGGTCCGGTCGCTGGACAGGAATACGCCCTTGGCCAGCTGCTGGGTGATGGTGCTGCCGCCCTGCGACGATCCGTCTGACCAGATATTGTGCCACATGGCGCGGGCGATGCCGCGCGGATCGACACCCCAATGGTCATAGAAGCGGCGATCCTCGATCGCCATGAAGGCCTGGGGCACATGGGCGGGCAGCTTGGCCACCTCCACCGGCTTGTCGATGATGGCGCCGCGCCGCGCGACCAGATGGCCGTCAGCCGACATCAGGCTGATGCTGGGCGGGGCAATGGGCTGGAGCGAACGCGACATCGGCGCCGTCACCGCCAGCCAGGCGATGATCAGCATCAACAGGGCCAGCCCTGCCGCCACGATCCAGCCGAAAATCTGCAGCCGCCGCTTCCACGGGGTGGGCGGGGTAAAGGCGCTGGGCGGGCCGGCGCCGAACGGGCGCGCTTCGTCAGCGGCCGGGGCAGGCGTGCCGGTAGGGGCGGGATTGGGCATTTCGGTCATCGGCACAGCCATGCTGTATTATGTTGTTGATACGGTCAAGTCTGTCCCGCGACGGGACATCCCGGATTTTACGAAATTTGCCATGGAACTAATGGTAAATATCGCGTTAACCAATCCTTATGAGAAACCGAGTCCTCGTCCTCACCAACGAAGCCGCCCGTCACCCCTTTCGGCAGCGGCTACCCCGTCACATCTTCCAGCTGACGGACGATGCGTCGTCGCAGGCGCGTCGGCGCCGTGATGTTGCCGTCTCCGACGATAATGACTGGAAGCTGTTCGTGCTGAGCTTTTCGGCCTTCTTCACGGCTTTCTACAGCTTCATCTTCTAAAGCTCGCCGCCGCAGGTCGGGCCGTCACAGGCCTTGTGCAGCCGCCAGGCCAGCCAGGCGCAGGGCAGGCACATCGCCGCCACCAGCAGCAGCTGATAGACCACCTCCAGGCCGGCCAGGGTCAGGCCGATCGCGATCAGCGATCCGACCACCATGGCGCCGGAATTGACGATATTATTGGCCGCCACGGTGCGCGCCGCCTCGCACTTCTCGACCGTGGTCGTGAGGAAGGCGTAGAGCGGCACCACGAACATGCCGCCAAAGGTCGCCACGCCGAGCAGGCAGAGCGACAGCGGGATCGCCATCGGATGGGCGAGGAAGCCGGCGAGCGGCAGCATCTGGCCACCGGGTGCCGGCGTCCACAGGTCGCACACCACATGGAAGGCGATGATGCAGCAGCCCATGCCGATCACCGACGCGGGGGCATATTTGGCCGAGACATGGCCGGCGAGCAGCCGGTTGATCGCGATCGATCCGATCGCGATGCCGATCGAGAAGATCGCCAGGAACAGGCTGGCAACCGACTTGTCGGCGGTCAGGACATTCTTCACCAGCGGCGGGAACTGGATGAACAGCACCGATCCCACGGCCCAGAAGAAGCTGATCGACATGATCGCCAGATAGAGGCGCGGAATGTGCATCGTGCCCCGTACCAGCGCGACCGAGGATCGGATGACGTGGAAGTCGATCGGCTGCTTGGCGAGCAGCGACGGGGCGGGCGGCACGGCCCGGCTGGCAAAATAGCCGATGAAGGCGGTCACCACCACGCCGATGGCCGCGGCCTCGATCGGGATGATGCCGGCCAGGATGGTGCCGGCCAGGATCGCGATATAGGTGCCGGCTTCCACCAGCCCGGTGCCGCCCAGGACCTCGTCATCATGCAGATGCTGGGGCAGGATCGCATATTTGATCGGGCCGAAGAAGGTGGAGTGGATACCCATCGCGAACAGGGCGGCGAGCAGCAGCGGGATCGCCAGGATATGGACGGCGATGCCGCTCCAGATCAGCGCCAGGCCGGTCGCGCCGACCGTCATGATGACGATTTCGGCTGCCTTCACCCAGCGGATGATGACGGCCTTGTCGCGCTGGTCGGCCAATTGGCCCGACAGGGCGGACAGCAGGAAGAAGGGGATGATGAAGATGCCGGTGGCCAGCGCACTGAACCAGGTTTCGGACCGCTCGTCATTATAGACCTGATACACCACGAACAGCACCATGGCGTTCTTGAACAGGTTATCGTTGAAGGCGCCGAGAAGCTGGGTGATGAAAAGCGGCAGAAAACGGCGCTTTTTGAGGAGCCTGAGTGAGGCTTGCATGAGTGCGTTTGGCTTTTCGCTGTGGACGACCGGGGGGCGGTCTAGCCGCTGCAGGCGGGCCTGTCCAATTTCCTGTTCACTTCTTGCTGCCTTCGCTTGTGCCCGATGCGGGACTGTGGCAGGTCGCCCTGATGCTGACGCTGCCCAATTTGCTGACGCTTTCGCGCATCATCACCGTGCCCTTGCTGGTGGCCCTGTTGTGGCCCGGCGAGATGGGCGCGCGCTGGACCACGGGCTATGGCCTTGCCTTCGGTCTCTACTGCCTGATGGGCATCACCGACTATTTCGACGGCTACCTCGCCCGTGCGCAGGGCGCCGTGTCCAAGCTGGGCGTGTTCCTTGATCCGATCGCGGACAAGATCATGGTCGGCGCGGTCATCCTGATGCTCGCCGCGACGCGCGACATTGCCGGCATCCATATCGCAGCCGCGATGATCATCCTGCTGCGCGAGATCGCCGTGTCGGGGCTGCGGGAATTTCTGGCCGGCCTTCAGGTGTCTGTCCCGGTGTCGCGCCTGGCCAAGTGGAAGACCACGTTCCAGTTGATCGCGCTGGGCGCCCTGATCCTGGCCGGTGCCGTGCCGCAATTCCCCTTCGTGCAGAGCGTTGGCATACTGACCCTGTGGGCCGCGGCCATCCTGACGCTGATTACCGGCTGGGATTATCTGCGCGTCGGCATCAAGCATATGGACTGACCGGCATGGCCGCTGTGACCCTCGTCTATTTTGCCTGGGTGCGCGAAGCCATTGGCCGCGATGACGAGCGGGTCGAACTGGCTTCGCCAGATGAGACCGTAGCGGAACTGGTAGCGCGACTGGCGGCACAGGGCGGTGGCTATGCCGAGGCGCTGGCCGATCCCGATCGGTTGCGCGCGGCGCTGGACCAGCAATTTGTCGGTTTCGATCAGGCAATCGGCACGGCGCGGGAACTGGCGCTGTTCCCGCCGGTCACGGGTGGATGAAACGGGTCGCCATCCAGGCGGATGATTTCGATATTTCGGCTGAACTGGCCGCGCTCGAAGCGCTGGGCGGCGGCGGGGTGGCCAGTTTCACCGGTATCGTCCGCGGCGAAGAGGGGCTGGTGGCGCTGGAACTGGAACATTATCCGGCGATGACGCAGCGCCAGGCTGAACGGATCGCGGAGGAGGCGATGGCGCGCTGGCCGCTGCTGGGGCTGTCGATCATCCATCGCCATGGTCGGTTGCTGCCGGGCGAGCGGATCGTGTTCGTCGGCACGGCATCGCGGCATCGCGCGGCGGCGCTGGAAAGCTGCGCCTTCCTGATCGACTGGCTGAAATCGCGCGCGCCCTTCTGGAAAAAGGCGTATTATGCCGATGGCGCAGGCGCCTGGGTCGCGCCCCGCGCCGAGGATGAGGCCAAGGCGCAGGGCTGGGATCGCTGATCGATCAGGCGGCGTTGGCGCGGATCGCGGGATGGTCCGCTGCGTCGCGCAATATCTCGGCGAGCAGATGGAATTCCTTTTCGCGCGGACTGTTCTTGCGCCAGACTAGGGCAATATCGCGCCAGGCATGATCGGACTGCAGCGGGCGCGCGGTGATATTGGTATGTTCCAATATGCCGCCGGCCAGCGCCATTTCCGGCAGCATCGTGACGCCCAGGCCATTGTCGACCATCTGGATCAGCGTGTGGAGCGAGGTGCCCATCATCGTCGCGCTGGCGCGCAGGTCGGGGCGATTGCAGGCAGCCAGCGCATGGTCCTTCAGGCAATGCCCGTCCTCCAGCAGCAGCAGCTTGTTCTCGTCGATCATGTCCGGCTTGATCCAGTCCGGCGGATTGGTCGGATCGTCGCGCGGGAAGGCAACATAGAGCGGATCCTGGAACAATATCTCGCTGTCCAGTTCGCCGGTGGGATAGGGCAGAGCCATCAGCACGCAGTCGACATTGCCATGGCGCAGCGAATCGATCGCCGCCTGGGTCGTTTCCTCGCGCAGGTAGAGCTTCAATTCCGGCCGGTCGGCCCGCAGGCGCGGCAGCAGGCGCGGCAGCAGGAAGGGCGCGATCGTCGGGATGACGCTCATCCGCAATTCACCGGTCAGCGGCTTGCCCGACGCCTCGGCGATCGCGGCTAGCTCCTCCGCCTCGCGCAGGACGCGGTGCGCCTTTTCGACGATGCGATCGCCCAGCGCCGTGAAGCGCACGACGCGGCGCGTTCGCTCGACCAGTGTGACGCCGATCAGGGACTCCAGTTCGCGGATGCCGGCCGACAGGGTGGACTGGGTCACATAGCAGCTGTCGGCCGCCTTGCCGAAATGGCCATGTTCCTTCAGCGCAACCAGATATTGCAGCTGCTTGAGCGTGGGCATGTAGTTCGACATTTATCGGATTCCTGAATTAGAAATCCGAATATAAGCGAATTATCCGATATAACCAAGATATTTGGCGATGCCGAAGGCCGACGTCAGGGTCAGGATGATGCCGACGGCCACGAACAGCACCTTGGGGGCGACATGGCGGGCCAGCATGGCGCCAAAGGGGGCTGCCACCACGCCGCCGATCAGCAGGCCGATCGTGTAGGTGGTGAAGCTTTCCCAGCCCAAATGGAACAGGAAGGTCAGGCTGATCGACAGGGTCAGGATGAATTCGACGCTGTTGACCGTGCCGATGGTGTGTCGCGGGCTCGATCCCTGGATCAGCAGGTTGGACGTCACGACCGGGCCCCAGCCCCCGCCGCCCGATGCGTCCATGAATCCGCCGACCAGGCCCAGCGGCGCGACCCATTTCGGGCTCTTGCTGTGCGGGGGGAAATGGAAGCCGCGCCAGATCAGGTAGATGCCGATCGCTGCCAGATAGAATTGGACGAAGGGCTTGATGATCGCGCCGTCGATATTGGAGAGCAGGTAGGCGCCGGCCACGCCGCCGATCACGCCGGGAATGACGAGCCGGGCGAACAGGCCCCAGTCGACATTGCGGTGCAGGATATGGCTGATCGCTGACACGCCGGTGGTGAAGGTTTCGGCGGCATGGACGCTGGCGGACGCGCGGCTGGGCGGCACGCCCATGGCCAGCAACAGGGTGCTGGAAATCACGCCATAGGCCATGCCGAGGGCGCCATCGATAATCTGCGCGCCGAAGCCGATCAGGATGAAGGGCAGTATTTCGCCAAAATGGGCGATAAATGTGTCGATCATCCAAACACCTTCGTTCTAATTGTCTACCTCAATGATTGGTATATCTTGAGGCGCCAAGCAAGTTTCTGTTTTGGGCCGGGAAGGCGAATTAGGGCGCGCTCTGGAAAAATTGCCGCTTAATCTCTATGTTGCTGGCAACAGGGTAAAAGGGGCGCGCCAGCAGGGCGGGTCCGTTCAGGGACGTTTCGATGCTGCGTAATCTCATCGCCTATCTGGATTCGGTCAAGTCGCGCGACCCTGCGCCGCGATCGCGGGCGGAAATCCTGCTCTATCCCGGTATCTGGTCGCTGGCCTTCCATCGCGTGGCGCATCGTCTCTATCGGGCGCGGCTCTATTTCCTGGCGCGGGCAGTCAATCATCTGTCGCGCTTCCTGACCGGCAATGACATTCATCCCGGCGCGAAGATCGGCAAGCGCTTCTTCATCGATCATGGCTTCACCGTGATCGGCGAGACGGCGGAGATTGGCGACGACGTCACTCTCTATCAGAATGTGACGCTGGGCGGGACCGATCCCGCCAACGGGATCGCCGGCAAGCGCCATCCGACGCTGGAAAATGGCGTGATCGTGGGGTCGGGCGCGCAGGTGCTGGGCCCGGTCCGTGTCGGCGCCCGTGCCCGTGTCGGCGCCAATGCGGTGGTGACCAAGGATGTTGCGGAGGCCGCGACCATGGTCGGCATCCCCGCGCGCGCGATGCTGGTCGATGTCACCGCCTATCAGCGCGACTTCCTGCCCTATGGCACGCCCTGCTCCGATTGCTTCGATCCGGAAAAGCAAAAGCTGGAATTGCTGCAGTGCGAAGTGGAGCAGTTGCAGAAGCGTCTGGCCGAGTTGCTGGCGCAGAAGCAGGCGCCCGAACTGCCTGCCGATGACGTAGCCCTGTTCAAGGAGCGTGGCCGGGCCTGATGTCCAATGTGACGCCGTTCCCAGCACCCAACGGCCAGCAACAGGGGCAGGTCGGGTTCGATCGCCTGGAGTTGCAGCGGATCATGGATCTCTATGGCCGCATGGTCGCCGCCGGACACTGGCGCGACTATGCCATGGACCTGGGGCGCGAGGCGGCAATTTTCTCCGCTTTCCGGCGTTCTGCCGAGCGTCCTGAATATCGGATCGAGAAGCGGCCGGCGTTGCGCAACCGTCAGGGCATGTGGGCGCTGGTGGGTGAAGCGGGTCATGTGCTCAAGCGCGGGCAGGAGTTGCAGGGCATCTTGGCGCCTGTCGAACGCAAATTGATGCGCATCGTCGAGGATTGACCCGCAGATCCGGTTAATCGTGCCCGCATGCTTCGGCGGTTCGGCGCATTTTCCCTTCGCCCCACGTCCACATGTGCCCGCGTAGCGCCAAGTCGCGTTGCAACGGCGTCATGACCCGACTTATGCTGCATCGCGTCAACAGGTGGCTGGTTCCACTGACGCGGCAACTGTCCGAACAGGCCGGGGGCTTCGATCTTTGTCAGGGCGAGAGGTGCGCGCATCCGGATTTTCCGGAGTGCTCTGTCGCGTCCTGTCCGGATCGGGGCGATCGGTTGCGGGCATATTGTCGATTAGCTTGCACATTGGACAAGGAGAATTGTCATGCGGATCGTGATGACCGGATCTGGTTATGTTGGTCTGGTATCGGGCGCCTGCCTCGCGGATTTCGGACACGAAATCATCTGCGTCGACAAGGATGAGCGCAAGATCGCCAAGTTGCGCGAAGGCGGCGTGCCGATCTATGAGCCGGGCCTGGCCGATCTCATCGCGCGCAACGTCAAGGCGGGCCGGTTGAGCTTCACGACCGATCTGGCAACGTCCGTGGCAGACGCCGATGTCGTCTTCATTGCGGTCGGTACGCCGGCGCGTCGGGGCGATGGCCATGCCGACCTCAGCTATGTCTATGATGCTGCGCGCGAGATTGCCCGGGCGCTCAAGGGCTTTACCGTTGTGGTTACGAAGTCGACCGTGCCGGTCGGCACCGGTGACGAGGTCGAACGGATCATTCGTGAAACCAATCCCGACGCCCAGTTTGCGGTCGCCTCCAATCCCGAATTCCTGCGCGAGGGGGCCGCGATCGAGGATTTCAAGCGCCCGGATCGCATCGTCGTCGGCATCGAGGACGAGCGTGCTCGTCCGGTGATGGAAGAGGTCTATCGCCCGCTCTATCTCAACCAGGCGCCGCTGCTGTTCACCGGTCGTCGCACCAGCGAACTGATCAAATATGCCGCCAACGCCTTCCTGGCGATGAAGATCACCTATATCAACGAGATGGCCGAACTGTGCGAACGGGTCGGCGCGGATGTGCAGCAGGTGGCGCGCGGCATTGGCCTGGATAACCGGATCGGTTCGAAATTCCTGCATGCCGGACCCGGCTATGGCGGCTCCTGCTTCCCCAAGGATACGTTGGCGCTGGTCAAGACGGCAGAAGATTCCGGCGCGCCCATTCGCCTGATCGAAACCACCGTCGCGATCAACGAAAGCCGCAAGCGGGCCATGGCGCGCAAGGTGATCGGCGTGTGCAACGGATCGGTGCGTGGCAAGACGATCGCGGTGCTGGGCCTGACCTTCAAGCCCAATACCGACGATATGCGTGATGCGCCGTCGCTGTCGATCATCCAGGCACTGCAGGACGGTGGCGCGCAGATCCGCGCCTTCGACCCCGAAGGGATCGAGGCTGCCCAGCCGCTGCTGCAGAATGTCGATTTCTTCCACGATCCCTATGCCGCAGCGCAGGGGGCATCGGCCGTCGTGCTGGTCACCGAATGGGATGCGCTGCGCGCGCTCGACCTGTCGCGCCTGCGCGGCGTGATGGCTGGCAATGGCCTGGTCGACCTGCGCAACATCTATCGGCCCGAAGTCGCTGAAGCGGCTGGATTTATCTATGACAGCGTTGGCCGTGGCATGGCGCCGGAGCCCGAAATGCTGGTTGAAGCTGCCGAGTAAAAGTTCCTCGCCTCGTCGCAAAAATGGCTGATTTGCGACGAGGCGAGCTTGTCTGGAAGCAATTGTTAACCCTCGTGGCGGACCCTTTAGGGACACCAAAACGGGGGTTGCATTATGCGCAGCAAATCGGCTGGCTCCATGATCGGAGCCGGAGCAATCATTACGTCTGTCTTCGCGGCGGGCGCCGCCACGATCCTGTCGGGCGGAACCAGTACGACCAGCAGTTCATCGACCAGCACGGCCGATAGCGGCACGGTCACCATCTCCAGCAGCAGTGCGAGCAGTGCGACGACCAGCACGGCGACGACCAGCAGCACCAGCAACAGCTTTGCCGACTTCGACTTCGCCAACGGCACGGTGTTGCCGGGCAAGGCGACGCTCTGGATCGGCAACGCCACCTACAAGCCGGGCAGCAGCACCGCCTATGTCCCGGTCTATCTCGATCGGGCGACGCCCAACACGGTGATCGCGCGGATCACCACGGTGAACGGCACCGGCACGCTGAAGGCCACGTCCGGCACCAACTACAGGACGGTCGATACCGTCGTCATCTTCCGGCCGGGCGACCCGCTGGAACAGACGGTGGAAGTGCCGGTTATCAGCGCGACCGAAGGCCAGCAGTTCAGCGTGAAGCTGCGTGAGGCGCCCTGGGGCGCATTGCAGGGGCAGTCGACGGCAACCGTCACGGCCAAGGCCTATGTCGCGGCGACCGAGAAGGCGAGCGGCACCTTCCGCGAAGCGCGGACCTTCGCGGCCTCGGGCACGCTGCAGTTCGAACTGCTCAAGGACACGCACAAGCGGTCGGTCGATGGCGGCTGGGACCGCTGGGCCACGACCCTGTCGCATGGCCGGGCGCAGACCGGCAATGGCGAGACCGGCCTCTATGTCGACACCACCACCTATCCGGGGATCGAAGGGCCGGTCTACTGGAGCAACAAGGGCCTGGTGCTGCACAGCCAGGTGCTCAAGACGCCGATCAGCTATCAGGGCGTGACCTATAATTATGGCGCGTCGATTCTGGATGGCCGAAATTTCCTCGCCTCGCAGATCGGCTATGGCCAATATGAGTGGGAAGCGAAGATGCCCAACCGGCGCGGTTCCTGGCCCGCTTTCTGGCTGATCTCGACCAGCGGCTGGCCGCCGGAAATCGATGTCTATGAAGGCTTTGGCTATCAGAGCTATTGGGATTTCGATCGCCATGTCGGCCAGACGATCCATGTCGGCGCCAACAGCACCCGCTATGACCAGCGTGGCATCGTCATCCAGACCGAACAGGCCTATGGCCTGTCGGGCTATTCGCAGGATTTCCACAAGTTCGCGGTCGATATCCAGCGTGACTACATCACCTGGTTCGTCGACGGCAAGGAAACCTACCAGTCGGTCAACCCGTTCAAGGGCTTCCGCTTCTATCCGCTGATGAATGTCGCGGTGAAGACGACGGGTGCCTATGACGATGGCAGCGGCGACATGACCATCCGCAGCTTCAAGGTCTATTCGGCGCCATAATAAGCCCGGCTGCCCCGGCCCGTCAGGGCATAGAGGCGGCCCCAGCATTTGATCCACTGCCCGGCGATGTCGACCCGTCGCGCGCCGGGCAGTAACATGGCGAGGAGGCCGGCGGTGCGCATCGCGAACACCGCCAACGTCCGCCCGAACAGGGTGAGGGTGCCGACGATGCCGGGCCGATGCTTCCGGCGGGTCAGCGTCTCGGTAAAGCCGATCCGCCACATGCGGGACAGTATCCAGCCGAGCCGGACCCGTTCGGGCGGCACCCATTCGCTGACGCGCGCATCTGCGGCCCAGCCGAAACCGATGCCGGCATCGCGCAGGCGCGTCAGATAATCCAGATCCTCGCCGCCGCTAAGGTTGAAACGCGGATCGAACCAGGGGGCGGGCAGCTGCTCCAGCGCCGCGCGGCTGAGCAGCAGATTGTTGCTGGCCCAAAGCATGTCGGTGGCGCCCGAGGGCCGATCCTCGGCCCGGAATACCAGCGCTTCGCGTGCCCAGTGTGGCGGGGGACGCAGGAAATGGGCGTCGACGGGGCCGCCAACCACATCGGCGCCACACATTTCTCGGGCCGCAAGGAGTGCGTCAAGCCAACCGGGCTGTGGCCATTCGTCATCATCGATCATCGCCAGATACTGCATAGCCGGAGCCGCGAGCGCGGTGGCGACGATCGCGTTGCGGACCGAGCAAAGGCCTGGCTCTGGCACATGCAGGATATGGATCGGCAAAGGATAATCGGGGTCATCCTGCATCTCGTGCGCGACCAGCGCGCCTTCCTGCCCGACGGGGTCGTTGTCGGCGACCAGCAACTGGACATCGTCATGCGGCACGACGGCGGCTAGGCTTTCGAGCAGGTGGCGCAACTGCCCCGGCCGGCGGAAGGTCGGGATCGCGATCCAGATGGTCGGGGCGGGGGGCATCAGGCAGCAACCTTGACCGGGGCCGGGCGGGCACGCCCGCCGCGTTGCAGCCATTTGATGATCTTGTGGCCCGGCAGTTCGATCAGGCGATAGCTGGCCCAGCAGAGCAACCAGGTAGCGACCAGCATGGCGGCGATGAAGATCCAGTCATGGCCGACAAAGCCATGGCGATGGGCGATCCCCATGACGCGGGCCATGATGTCGCGGACCAGCGGATGCCACAGATAGATGGAGTAGCTGATCAGGCCCAGATGATAGCTGACCGGGTTGGCCATCACCGCGCGGGCGGCGGCGCCATCATAATAGCAGGTGAGGACCAGCGCCGGCATCAGGCACACGACCAGCACGTCGGCGGCTCGGGGCAGCATCAAGGCGACAGCGATGATGACACATATGGCGGCGAATCGGCCGGGGCCGGCAAGCAGGCTGCGGGTCAGCGCCATGTCGCGGATGCGATAGGTCAGGACGCCCAGCGCAAAGCCGGCAAGGCAGCGCAGCAGCGTCAGCACTGTGTCATAATCGTTGACATCCATGGGGCCACTGGCGCCTCGGCCGGAACTGGCGACCAGCACCAGGATGCCGACGCACAGCGCGAGTTGCGCCCAGGCCCAGCGGGAAAAGGCCATGATCGCGATCAGCGGGTAGAGGAGATAGGCGGCGACCTCCGTGCTGACCGACCAGCTATTGCCGGCAATCGGCTGCGTGCCCCAGCCCCAGCTCTGGATCATCAGCAGGTTGGTGAGGATGTTCGGCAGGTCGAGCGGGATCGCCTGCGTCCCCGATACATTGACCAGGATGCGGGCCATGAAGACCAGGGTGACGATCAGGTGCAACGGCCAGACGCGGGCGGTGCGGTTGATCAGGAAGTCCATGTAACTGGACCGCCCCAGATTGTGCATCAGCCGGTCATAATAGCCGTAGGAAATGACGAAGCCGCTGAGAATGAAGAAAAGATCGACCGCCAGATAGGCGCGCGAGAAAAGCGGGATCGCGAAGGCCTGAAAGGCCGGCGCATGGGGAATATGGTAGAGCAGGACCGAAACGGCGGCGATACCGCGCAGGCCCGTGAGCGAGGAAATTCTCATGCGGCATGTCTCCCGGCCGGCGGCGCGTCGTCGAAGGCGGCGGCGATGGCGTCCCACAGCGGCTTGCGGCGCAGGGAACCGTCCAGCGGCAATCCGCGCGACAGCTGGCCGTCGGGCCATTTATAATCCTTGTAGTTGGACAGCCAGGAATAGCGGTCCGACAGACCCCAGCAGAGCACGGCCTGCATCGCCGGATTGTCCAGCGCGACATCGATGAAGGCCCGGCCGACACTGGCAACTTCGCTGTCACGCTTGGCCGGGTTGGGCGGTCCGCCAATGTCGGCAATGTCGAACTCGGTAATCTCCAGCTTCAGGCCATAGCCGCGCAACTGGTCGAGGAAATCGGCGAAGCGGCGCTCGTTGAACCCTTCCTTATAGGGTTTGAGATGACCCTGGATGCCGATCGCGTCGATTGGCACGTCGCGGGCCTTCAACCGGTCAAGCAGCTTCAGCATCGCGGTCCGGCGCCGTTCGCAGCGGGGCGAGTCATGTTCGATGCCATAATCGGTCAGGAACAGGGTCGCCTTGGGATCGGTCTCGCGCGCGGTGTGGAAGGCGATGTCGATATAATGTTCGCCCAGCGCCTGCATCCACATGCTGTCGGCGCGCATCCCGTCGGCGCGGCCGTCATTGGGCTCCAGCGCCTCGTTCACCACGTCCCATTCCTGGATGCGGCCGGCATAGCGGGGCATGGCCGTGGTGATATAGCTGGTCATCAGTTTCCGGCGGCCGCGATCGCTGGCGGCTTGCAGTGCGGGTTCCAGCCATTTGGGCTGGGCGGCATACCAGACCAGGGCATGACCGCGCGCGCGCATGTCATGCTTCTGGGCGAAATCGATGATCTGGTCGGCACCGCTGAAATCATATTGGCCCGGCTTGAGCTCGGTCGTGCCGCGCTTCAGCTCATATTCCTGCACCAGGATATTGCATTCTTGCGCTACCGCCTGGGTGAAGCCGGCATCCTCGCGCAACTGGCGCGACTTGACCGCCGCGCCGAAATAACGGCCCTTGGCGCGGGCATGGGTGGCGAGGCCGGGCGGCATGGCGGCTGCCGCAACGCCGACGGGCAGCGTCGCCGCCAGCGCCATGCCGCCGGCCAGAAATTCGCGACGCTTCACAGGCGCGGCCTCCCGCCCACCATCTGGGCCATGTCGATCCATCGGTCGGAAATCCGGCGATAGACCGGGTCGGGCAGGATGATCTGCATCAGCACGGTGGCGGCCAGCCGCGGGCCGAAGGCGCCACGCAGCACCGCGCCGACATAATAGCGCATCGCCTGAAACCGGCTGGTCGGCCAGATGCTCTTGGCCGCATGCCAGCCCATATAGGCGGAAAAGGCACGGGCCGAGATATGCGGGCGCAGGTCGCGCAGCCAGATCAGGCTGCCGACGCTGCCGCGCACCGCCGACAGTCGATGTTCGGCATCGCGGTCGGCCCAGATCGTGCCGGGCCGCGCGGTCATCTGGAACTGGCCGCCGGCCAGCGCCAGGCGAACGGCAAAGTCGGTATCGTCGCCGAACTTCACATCCTCGCGATAGCGGACCTTGTTGGCGAGGCCGCGACTGAGCGCCAGGCTGCTGGTCTGGATGAAACCCCGATCGCACATGAGATAGCGGTCGATCGTCTCGCCGGTCGCGATCGCGCGCGGGGGCTTGAGGAAATTGCGGCCCTGGCCGCGATCGACCAGCACCTGGCCATAGGCGACCACATTTTCGTCCTGTTGCAGCAGGGGCAGCAGGTCGGCGAGATGATGGGGCAGGAAACGGTCGTCGCAGTCGAGGAAGGCGATATAGCGTCCGCGGGCCTGCGCGATCCCGGTGTTGCGCGCCGCGGATGCGCCGCGATTGGGCTGGACGATGACGCGCAGGCGCGGGTCTGCGATCCCGGCCAGTACCTGTTCGGTGTCGTCGGTCGATCCGTCGATCACGACGATCACCTCGATAAGCGCGATTGTCTGGTCGAGAGCGGACAGGACCGCGTCGACCACCTTGTCGCGGCGCTGATAGGTCGGGATGACCACGGAAAAGAGCGGCGAGGCCGCCTGTTCCTGCAGCGCGGACGGAGGTTGCCAGGCCGCCATCACGAACGGGCGCCGCTACTGAGGGCATCGGCCTTGCCGAAGCGCAGGACGAAGCCGTTGACGAGCGAACGATAGAGCGACTTGGGCATGTAGGAGCGCAGCAGCTGGCGCGCGATCACCCGTGGCGGCACGCCGCCGGCGGTCAGGCCGATGGCAAGGTCGCGGATCGCCGCGACCGGGCGGATCGGCGCCATATGATAGGCGAGCACGGTGGCGCGATAGCCACGCCGCGCCCGGTTGGTCAGCATATGGCCGCAGCGATCGAGCCAGTCGAGCGAGGTTTCATAGCCGCGCACATAGGAGGTGCGGCCGACCTCGGTCGCGTCCAGCCAGATGGTGAGCGGGCGCTCGATCATCCGGAAGCGCGCACCGGCGCCCTGAAGTCGGACGCAGAAGTCGAGATCCTGCCCCTTCTTGAGCGCGGGGTCGAACAGCACCTGCTGGGCCATGCGGGTCGGCACGACCATCGTCGAGGTCTGCATGAACTGGTTGGCGCAGAAGAGATATTCGCCGACATCCTCGTCTTCTCGAATGCCGCGGTCGGGGCGGATCCAGTAGCGATCGACGCCTCGATCGACTTTCATCCGCGAATAGAGAACCGTGCGGCCGCCGTCGCCCGCCAGCGCTTCCGCCATGGTCGACAGCTTGCCGGGCAGGAACAGGTCGTCGGAATCGAGGAAGGCGATGTAGCGCCCCTCGGCGGCGAGGATGCCCCGATTGCGCGCCGCGCCACCGCCGGCATTGTCCTGCCGGATGTAACGCAGGCGCGGGTCGCCGATCGCCTCGATCACCGGGCGGGGATTGTCATGCGAGCCGTCATCGACGACCACGATCTCGAAATCGGTCCAGTCCTGTGCCAGCACCGATCGGATCGTGTCGGTGACCACGTCGGCGCGGTTGTAGAGCGGGATGACGACGGAGAAGAAGGGGATGTTGGTCATGCGCCATGGACCTTTCGATATTCTTCATAATGGACGCCGGTGAGGCCGGCGATCTTGCCCGCGGCGCGATAGAGCTTGCCGAGGCGCTCCACCCGCTTGCCGCGGTCCAATGTGGTGAGGGGGCCGACCGCGCCGACCAGGAAGCCGACCGCGATGCGGGGGCTTTCGCTGAGCGCTGCACGAAGGGCGCCGCCATGGGTGCGGGCGACGATCATGTCGGTCATGCCGACGCGATAACCGCGCATCAGCAGCCATTTGGCGGTGACGCGGCTGGCCGGGATGAGTTCGGTGACCAGCGCTTCCTCCGACCAGGCGAAGCGGAAGCCGGCGCGCTGCATTCGGGTGAAGAGCTGCTTGTCCGACCCGCCGGTGAGCGCCATGCGCTCGTCGAACGGACGGGCGCCGATGCGACGCAATGCGTTGGCGGACATCAGCACATTGGCGGTGCTGTCGACCAGCGAGACCGGGCCGGACTTGTCGCGGCGCTTGGGCTGGAGCAGCGGATGACGCGAGGCCCAGGCGGGCAGCGGGCTGTCCATCTCGCGCAGCACCGCGCCGCCGACGACATCGGCGTCCCAGCGATCGGCCGCCGTCACCAGCGCGTCGATCCAGCCAGGGCATGCCGCCTCGTCATCGTCCATCATCGCCACATGGGTGACACCGGGACGGGCGAGAGCCGCCTCGACCAAGGCGTTGCGGACCAGGGGGATACCGCGTTCCCGCACCAGCAGCGCCTCGATCGGCCAGCGATAGCCCGATGTCGCCAGCGCCTCCACCACGGCCAGCCCCTGCTGCTCCCTGGCGTCATTGTCGGCGACCAGCACATCGATTCGGTGCCGGGTTTCCAGCGCGGCGAGCGAGGCAAGCGTGCGCCGCAACCCCTGAGGGCGATTGCAGGTCGCGATGCAGATGACGACATTAGCCATGGGTAGCCTCCGGGCGGGCGAGAAAGCGGCGGCGCCACTGCGGAAGCGGGCGCGCCTTGTAGGTGGCGTGGACAGCGGCGATGGCCGCCAGGAAGATCACCCAGACCTGCCGATCCTTGTCGAAGAACGAGGTTTCCAGCAGATTCTGGTAAAGGACGAAGACCCAGATCGCGAAGCAGGGCACCATGATCGGCCGGTTCTGCGGCGTCGCCCCGGTCAGGAACCAGATGGCGGGCAGCGCCAGGAAGGTCAGCAGCAGCATGATGAGGCCGAGCGGTCCGGTCGTCACCAGGATTTCCAGATAGCCATTGTGCGAATGGGCGGTCAGCGTCTGGAACGCCTGGTTGAGATAATCGAGCGAGGGGCTGCGATCGCCGACCTGCCAGAAGCCGCCGAAACCCGCACCCAGGAAGGGATGATCCTTGAGATAGGCCAGATCGACTTCCCAGATGGACACGCGGCCAGTGAAGGAGGTGGGGTCGGCGAAGATCCGCTCCACCACCGGCTGGAAAGCGACATAGAGCCACAGCACCCCGACCATGCCGAGCGCGACCATGATCAGCAGCACGGCCCGTTTCTGGGTGGAATCGCTCAGTGCCCGATAGACGGCGCAGACGCCCAGGATGGCGAAGGACAGGGCGAGCGAGGTCTTGCTCTTGGTGCCGATCACGAAGACGAAGGCCATCACCGAGAAGAGGGCATAATACCATTTCTTGGTATCGACCCAGGCATTGGCCGCAACCATGAAGGTGAGCGCCATGACCGCGCCGGCAATATTCTTGTGGAAGAAGAAGCCGCGCCAGGCGCCGATCAGCGCCTTGTCGCTCTCGGTCGGCGGATGGACCGCCGCCGAGGTCAGGGGCAGCGAGACCCAGCAGATGATGAGGGACAGGATCAGGGCATAGCGCAGCGCCTGGAGCAGTCTTTCAGGACCGATCAGGCTGAGCGCGCTGAAGGTGATATAGATCACGATCAGCTGCTGCATCGCCCGCTTGAACGATACGAACGGATCGACGCCCCAGCTGCAGGTGATGAAGAACCAGGCAAGCATGATGGCCAGCGGCCAGAGCGTGAAGCGATAGCGTGGCGGATAGCGGCGGATCAGCTGCACGCCGGTCAGCAGCATGGCAAAACCGATGAACAGCGCCTGCTTGAACAGGTCCGATCCGTTATTTTCCTGTGCCATGGCCACAAGTTCATCCTGGGTGCGCGAGGCGAAGGGCTGCTGGCCGATGAAGACCAGCATCAGGAAGGTGAAATAGAAGATTTGGGCGACCAGGATCAGCCGGGCGCTTTCGGTCTTCTTGATGGCGGCGACGCCCGGCCGGGTCAGGACCGGGGCGGGAATGTCACGATGCCAGGGGGTGCTTGCCATCGCTCAACCCTCCGCCTGGTTGCGGCGCCAGCTGCGGTCCAGCTGCCAGATGCCGAGCATCATGACGAGTTGCGACAGCACGACGCCGGCGATCGAGAAGACGGGCGCGACCAGCAGGGTCAGCAAGGTGACGGCGGCAATGCCGACGCCGCAGCTGCGCAGGCTCTGGGCTGCGAGCGGACGGAACGCCTTGCGGGCCTGGGTCATGACGCTCATCGGCGTCTGCACGCACTGGACCAGCGAGAGCAGCGCGCAGAGCGCCACGGCAGTGATCACCAGCTGATGGTCGAGCGTGGGCTTGAGGATCAGGCCGGGGAAGAAATAAAGCGCGCCGGCCGCGACGACGCAGGTGCCGAGCCACAGGAAGACAAGGGCGCCCATGAAGATGCGTTCCGACTGGATCGCGGCCTGATGATCGCCGCGTGCCACCGCGCGGGTCATGCGCGGGCGTTCCAGCTGGGTGAGGGCGGTGATGCAGACATTGACCGGGCGGAAGAACAGCATGCCGACGGCGATCGGCGCGAAGGCGGTCGGCCCCGCGAGCAGGGTCACGGCATAGCTGTGGGCGTTCGACGTCGCCTCGGTCGACAGCACGCCGACCAGCGTCCAGGCCGACTGTTCCTTCCACACCGGGCGGTAGGCGCGCAGGGCGGCCAGCGGCGACATGGCGACATGGCGGCGCAGATAGGGACTGCCGAAGGGCAGCAGGCCAGCGAGGCTGGCGGCGACCAGCATGGTGCCGATGCCGGTCAGGTCCGCGCCGGTGCGCATCGCGACCAGCAGGCCGATGAGGATGGTCGCGGCATAGGCGATGTCGGATCGGGCCGCCTGCATCGGCGCATGATGGGCATAGGCGTTGGACCGGCCGAACCAGCGGACCAGCGACAATGTGCCCGCCAGGCCGAAGACCAGCGCGGCCTGTGGCGAGGCGGTGGTCCAGGCGATGGCGGCGCAGATCAGCCCCTGGCTGAGCGAGAGCAGCAGGTTGACCGGGAAGAAGAAGCCATGCGCCGCGCGATCGACATCCTCGCCCTGATTGACGGCGATCGTATAGGGCGTCGACACCAGCGCGTTGGACAGGCTGTAGCCGAACTGGATGATGACCAGCAGGAAGGCGAGCACGCCGATGCCGGTGGTAGCGAGATGGTGGATCGAGAAGAGCTGGACCAGCAGATGGCTGACCGAGACGATCGCCGAGGAGAAGCTGGCGAGGCCGAAGCGGCCGAATATGGTGCCCAGGCGCTGGGTACGGCCGGAAGCCGCCTGCGCCTCAGCCATGGCGGTGCTTCCAGATCAGCCACAGGGCATGAGGATTGGTGGTGATGTAGCGCCAGGCCAGTTCCTTGGGCCGGGTGCCCATGCGGTGCAGCCATTCCAGGCCATTGCGCTGCATCCACATCGGCGCGCGCGGATAATCGCCGGTGATATAGTTGAACAGGCCGCCGCAGGTGACGATCCAGCCGGCCTTGATCCGATCGCGATTGCGCACGCAAAAGGCCTGCTCGCGCGGCTTGCCGGTGCCGACCCAGAGGACGTCAGGCGCGGCCGCGTTGATCGCGTCGATCACCGCATCTTCTTCCTCCGGCTTCCAGAAGCCGTTGCGGCGTCCCGCGACGGTGAGGCCGGGTGCCATCTCGATGATCCGATCGGCGCAGGCGGCGTTCACCTTCTCCTCGCCGCCGAGCAGATAGTAGCTGACCCTCGCCTTGGCTGCGGGCACCAGGCTGTCGATGAACATGTCGGTGGTGCTCGACCGATCGGCGATCGGCGGCTGGCCGACCCAGCGCGAGGCGGCGACGACGATCTGGCCATCGGCATGGATCAGGTCCGCCTGCGCCAGATTGTCGCGAAACCCCTTGTCGGTGGCGTTCATCGACAGGCCCTGACCATTGCAGTCGAAGATCAGCAGCGGACGCTGGTCGAGCGCGCGGCGCAGCGGCGCCTCGCCCAGCATCCGGTCGATCAGCGCGTCGAGCGACAGGGTCGACACCGGAATGCCGCCGACCAGGGCGATCTCCTCAGGTGTGGACACGGGCTGTTGCAGCGGCTGACGGGGAATGGCCTGCTCCAGGCTCATGCGATCACGCTCCCTGCGATGCTGATATTATGACGGTCCAGATCGTCGATCACGCGGCGCATGTCGGCGATCGCGGTCTCGCCGCGCCGGGCGACGATAGTGACGGCATCAAAGCCCGCGAGGATAGAGCCGAACGGCGTCTGCTCGCCGCGCCGCTGGGCGAGGTAAAAGAGCATCGACGTGTCGTGCAGGCCCCAGCCGGCGGCGGTGTCCGCCAGCGGTCCCTTGGTCACCAGGCTGGATGCGCTGCCCGATGCCCGGCCGGCGGTCATCAGCCACAGGCCATCGACCGCCGTGCGCGCGGCAGGCAGCAGCGCGGCGCTGCCAAGCAATTGTTCGGCCAGACCCGCCTTGTTGGCGACGCGGAACAGCCGATCGAGCGAGGGGCGGTCGATATCGACATCGACCAGCATCGTCTGCCCGTCCATCTGCGCCATCACGACGGCCAGATTGGCGGCAAGGATCGCGGCCTCGTCGCCCGCGTCGATCGACAGGATGGCAAGGCGCAGGGCTGCGCCGTCGCTGTCCTTTGCCGCCGCGCGCATCTTGGCGCGGATGGTGCGGACCTTGGCGGCATAGGCGTCCGCCGGGTCGAAGGCGCTGACCACCAGCGGATCGACCCGCTGGTCACCGGCCGCCAGCAGCGGGAAGCCGCCCTGCATGGCGAGGATGATGCCCGCCGTCTCGGGATCGAGCAGGCCAAGGTCGATCGCGGCCTGCTGGAAGGGCTGGCCGGCGGCATGGCCATGGGCTTCGATCCGGCCGATGTCGGTTTCGGCGAGGAAGCCATGTTCGACCGCGAGCTGCGCGAAATCCTTGGTGTCGCGGGCGCGGGGCTTGAGGCCGGTCGTGGCGCCGGCGGTCAGATGGGGATGGGCACTAGCCGTGGAACGCAGTCTCATGCGGCCTCCTGTCGCTTGGGGAGCCAGCCGCCCCGTGCGGGGGCAGGCAGCAATTCGGTGATGACTTCGACCTCGGTCGCGCGGGCCACGCCGGCGGCGGAGCGGACGCGGGGCTGGGCGATTTCGATCAGGACGACCGCCGCAATGCCGCCGACCAGGCCAAGGGCGATGCCGCCCACCAGCCAGAGCAGCAGGTTGGGCTTGGCGGGTAGCAGCGGTACGGTCGCCTCGTCGAGCAGGCTGGCATTGGGTTGCGAGATCTGGCTCTTGAGCGCCGCTTCGTTGAAGCGCTGGCGCACCGTGTCATAGGTCTGGCGGGCAGCATCGACGTCGCGTTGCATGACCATCAACTGGTCCTGCACGTCGGACATGCGGATCATGCGGTCTTCCTGCGACGCCATGTTCGACTTGAGGTCGCCCTCGCGGCGGCTGGCGGCGACGCTGTTGGCGCTGACCGCACCGGCCTGGCTGGCGCGGGCGGCGCCAAGCTTGGTCTGGAGTTCGGACAATTGCGCCGAAGCGGCCGCCATGGTCGGATGGTTCGGACCAAGCGTCTTGCCCAGTTCCTGCACCTTGGCCGACTGGGCAGCAACCTGTTCCTGCAAATTCTGGACGATCAGCGATCCTTCGATGTCGGACACCGAACCGGCGCCGGCCTTGCCGCGCGCGGCGGCGGCTTCGGCCTGGGCTTGGGTCAGCTGATAGGACATGTTCTTCAGCTTCTCGGCCTCAAGATCCATGCGGTTGATGCCGATGATGTCATGGGCGCGCTGGAAGTCGGACAGGCGCTTCTGCGCATCCTCATAGCGGCGGCGCACGTCGGCGGTCTGTTCGTTGAACCATTTGGCCGAGGTGCGCGCCGGCGAGGCACGCAGTTCCACCTGCTCGCGCATGTAGATCTGCGCGGCGAGGTTGGCGACGCGGGCGGCGACCTGCGGATCGGGATCGAGATACTGAATCTGCAGCACGTTGCTCTGGCGGCCGGTGGTCACCAGCAGCCCGGCCCGCACGCGCGCGGCGGCCTGTTGCAGGCGGGCATCGGCCGGCATGTCCGCGGGCAGCGCGTCGATGAAACCCGCTTCCTTGGCGACCGCGTTGATCACCTTGGCACTGCGGATGATGTCGGTCTGGGTGCCCAGGATCGAGTCCACCTCGACCCGGCCCTGATTCTGGGTCGTGTCGGTCGGATCGGTCTGCGACAGGTCCAGCATCAGCGAGGTGGTCGCCATATATTGGCGCGACTGCATGAAGGCCGCGACCGCGATCAGCAGGAACAGGGCGCCGCCGATCATCGCGGCGACCCGCCAGCGCGCCTTGACGGCGGCGGCAAGGTCCAGGGGGTTCATCGTCATAGTCCGTCCACTCCTCGGAGCATGGCGCGCATTTCCTCGGCCGGCGTCGGCGCGACCGTGCGCGGCGCGGGCTGCTTGGCCATCAGCAGCAGGAATTGCGGCGCCAGCGTATCTTCAAACATCCACAATTCGCCGCCCGGCGTGGGCGTAAGGGCTGGCTGCAACCGGGCCAGCGCATCGCTGGCATCGGCCTCCATGCCCGGATATTCGCCCAATATGTCGCTGCCGACGCGCAGCAGCCGCTCCAGCGAAATTGCCGACATCTGCGATGCGACGATGCCGGCCAGCGCGATCATCCGGCGCCCCGATGCGCTGTCACGCAGGGCGCGGGTGAACAGGCCATGGCTGGCGCTGCTCATTTCCGCCCAGTCGTCCAGCGCGCTGGCCAGCCCCTGTTCGACATCGCTGGCGGTCACCTGCTCGCGGCCGCCGGCCTCGGTCACAAGCGCCGCCTGCATGCCGAACAGCCGGGCATGATAGGGCGACCCCATTGCCGCGCCGGCCAGCGCCTCCACGGCTTCGGGCGTGATCGACAGCCCGGCCTTCTCGCCGCAGCTTGCCAGCAGCAGTTCCAGTTCGGGGCGGGCGATCGGGCTGACCCGCTGGGGCGCGATATGGCGGCGAAGCGAGGGATGGGCGGCGATCAGGCCGTCGACATCGCCGGCGATGCCGACCAGCACCACCTGCACCGGCGAATGGATATCGGTCAGCAGCTTGAGCAGCGTTGCGACATCCTGCTTGGCGGTGTCGGAGCGGACCCGGTCATATTCGTCGAGGATCAGGATGGAGCGCTGGCGCACCTCCTCGACCAGCAGGGTCGCAAGGCCATTCACGTCCAGCGGACCGGTGGCGAGCTTGCGGGCCCGTTCCTGACCCGCGCCGCTCATCGGCAGTTCGGTGAGGAAGGGACGGAACAGCGAGTCGAAATCGGCCTCGCCGCTCGCCGATCCATAGAGAGCAACGCAGCCCGCCTCGTCCGCCAGATCGCCGAAGACGCGCGCAAGCGAGGTCTTGCCCGATCCGCGCGTGCCGAAGATGATCGCATGCTTGCGCTGGACCACGATCGCTTCGACCAGCTTTTCCAGCTCATTGTTGCGGCCGGCCAGGCCATGGCGGTCGGTCACCGGCATGGCGGTGTTGAAGGCGCTGTAGATCGAATCCCGGCGCAGGCTGATGGGCTTGAGCGGCGTTGCCATCGCGCCCATCGAAAGCGGTCGCGGGGTGTCGTCGGGCACCGGTTCGGGCTCGGCCGTCCGGTGGAAGCTCGGTGCGACCGGTTCCTCCAGCAGCAACGGGGCCTGATCGGGGATGACACGGGCGGAGGGGCTGGAGCCGCCGGCCAGTCGGCGCGGCAGGGACCAGAGCCAGTCGAGCGTGCCCGCCGAGCGGGCGCCGAAATCATGTTCCATCGCGGTCAAAACAGCTTCTCCCGGATGATGAGGACGTCTTCGGGCTTTACCGGATCATCCAGCTTGGCCTGGACCTCCTGTCCGCCGCGCTTCACCTTGATGCTGCGGGTCGAACCGGCCAGGGTCGGACCACCGGCCAGGGCAAGCGCCTGGCGGAAGGTCTGGCCCGCGACATAGGAGAAGGCGCCGGGTTGCTGGACCTGGCCATAGACATAGACCTTCTCGGCCGGCGGCACGAACAGGATGTCGCCGGCCTGGAGCGGCCGGCCGGCGCCGGCGCTCATGTCGGTGAGCGAGATGCGCACGGCGCCGCTGCCATCGGCCGGGGTCAGGATGACGGCATTGGCGCCGGCCGTCGTCGCGCCGCCGGCCTTGGCCAGCATCGACGCCACGGTATAGTTGCGGTCGAGCGGATAATTGCCGGCCTGGGGCACATTGCCCAGCACCGTGACCGAGCGGCTGACATAGTCGCTCACTTCGACACTGACCGAGGGTTTGGTCAGATAGCCGCCACCGGCATAGCTGGCGGCGATGTCGGACGCGAGCTGGGACGTGGTCTTGCCTTTCGCATCCACCGGCCCGACCAGCGCGAGCAGCACCGTGCCGTCGGCCTTGATCCGGGTTTCGGTCGACAGGTCGGGCTGGCCGAAGATCGAGATCTTCAGCTGATCGTCCGGGCCGAGCAGATAGCCAGCTGGCGCGGGCGTCGCCGGCCGCGCTGGCGTGGCGGCAACCGCCGCAGCCGCCGCAGGCGCCTGTGCCGTCTGAGTTTGCGCCGACAATGCGGTCGGCACCGCCAGCAGGGGGAGGGCGGCAAGGATATGGAAGCGTGTCGCTATTCTCATGGGTCAGGCTCCCTTCGGGTCAAAAGCGCAGCAGGGCTGAGAGCGTCACCTGCGTGCCGCTATAGTTGGAGACATCGGTGTCGGTCCGACGGCGGTAATGCTGGGCGTCGAGGCTGAGATCGAAGCGATCGGTCAGCTTGCGCTTGAGCGTCGCGCCGAACTGGCGATTACGGTCCGCCTCGATCGAGAAGGGGCGCAGCGCCGCATCCTGCCGGAACTTGCGCCTCTGCCAGTCGGCATAAAGGCCGGCCGAGGTCAGTTCGCTGATCGCGAACTCCCCTTCGATCCGATAGCTGGACCGGATCGCGAAGCCGCTGGCGATCAGGCTGTCGTTCATGATGTCGCGGGCGGTGGAGGCGGTCAGCTTCACGCGCGGGATGATGCTGGTCGACAGCCGCACATCCCAGCCCATGCCATTATAATTACCGACGGCGGCGGAATCGCTGCTGACATCCAGCCATTGCAGGTCGGCGTCGATCTGGGTGATCGGCGTCACCGACCGCTGGAAGCGCAGGCCATAGGCGTTGATGCGGTTTTTGATGCCCAGCGTGCGCCGGTCGCTGACCGTGCGCTCATAATAAGTGGTGAGCGTGCCGAAGCTGGGCTTGTTATAGCCAAGGCCAACCTTGAAGCTGTCGCTGTCCTGGTCGGCATAGTCGAAATCATCGGCGTTGCGGGTCGTGTCATGCTGGTAGCCGGCGACCGGGAAGAAGCCTGGCCGTTCGCACGACAGGTCGGCCCCCAGCGTGGAGAAACGCTGGAGATTTTCGGTCGCGGCGTTGATGTCGCCATAATCGGCCCGCTGCTGGCGATAGCTGGCGCGCGGCGTGATGCCGCAGGTCGCTCCGAATCGAATCGTCGCCCTGGCCTCTGCATCGAGTCGCAGCTTGCTGCGCTGGGTCTCCGATACGAACTGGTCATAGCCGGCCTTGGCCCGGATCTGGATGTCGTGCCGCCCGATCGGATGGGCATAGGTCGCCTCGATCGAGGGCGTGACGATCAGGTCGCCGGTGGGGTCTTCGACCCGGTCGTCGACGCGATAGACATTGTCGTCATAGAGAAGATCGAGCCCAGCCGTCAGGTGCAGGCCGAGCGTATCTATGCGCTTGTCATCATCCTGAGCCTGCGCCGTGGAGGGCAGGCCGGCGAACAGCATTGCGCCGCCAAGAGCGGCCATGGCGGCCGCATGCGGCCATGCAAAATCATTTGCTGCGGGCGCACAGGGGCGCGCCCGCAAACACGGGTTATGGGCATTATCCAAACGCATGAATCCTTATTGCATTGCAGCAACAAGGGGCATGCTAATCGTATTTTTACGTAATGCACACGGGTCCGGACGCGACTTGTCGCGCCAAAACAACGGCTCGTTTCATCGACGAAAGGAGCCGTTAACAGCCGATCCCGGCTGTTAATCTGAGGGCAAGGAAACTGGCCCCGATCAGAAGATCAGATAAGCGATCGCACCGATTGCCGCGCAGAAGGCGAGGATGCCTGCCCAGCGCGAAACAAACTGAATCGGCCCTTCCGCGCGGTCGGCGATCGACAGCACATGGCCGTTTTCGGGGAGATCGCGGACGGCGATGCCCGCATCGGAAAAGGAGGTTTTCGTTGCGGCAACTGCCGCCAATTCATCAGCCACGACCGTCATCCTGGGAACTTTATGAACGGTCGTTAATATAGGATTTTAGGGTTCACAAATAGTTTACATCGGCATGAAAGCCGGCTCAGCTCATCGCAAAAGCCGGCTTCTGATGCTGAAAATCCTCAATCCTGGTCAAAGCCCCTGTAAACATTGGGGCTTCGTCAGGGCGTGGGATCAATAGGCGTTGCGGTGAACCAGAACCCGTGCCGTGCCGACCAGGATGCCGATGTCGCGCATCAGGCTCCAGCCGTGCAGATATTCAAGATCCGCCTCGACCCGGTTCAGAATGTCGCGCCGGGTTTCGGTCGCGCCGCGGAAGCCGCGGATCTGGGCCAGGCCGGTGATGCCAGGCTTGAGCGCATGGCGATGCCAATATTGGCGGTCGACCTGCCAGAACAGCTGGTCCTCGGCGGTCGAACCCAGCGCATGGGGGCGCGGGCCAACCAGGCTCATCTCGCCAAGCAGCACGTTGAGGAGCTGGGGCAGCTCGTCGATGCTGGTGCTGCGGATGAAGCGGCCGACGCGGGTGATGCGGTTATCGTCGCGCTGGGTCGAGGTGGCGCCGGCGGTGTCGCACTGTTCCACCCGCATGCTGCGGAACTTGAGGATGTGGAACAGGCGGTTGCCACGGCCGATCCGTTCCTGGCGGAAGAAGACCGGGCCCGGCGAGTCCAGCCGGATGGCGACGGCAACGGCGATCATCAGCGGCGCCAGCGCGATCAGCACCGGCACGGTCAGGATGATGTCGAGCAGCCGCTTCTTGGCGCGATTGGCAAGGTTGAGCGGACCGCGGGCGACCACCAGCGTCGACACGCCGCGATGGCTCTGCACCGCGAGCGGCGCCATCGGGTCGAGTTCCGGCACGATGATCTCGCCCAGGATATTGCCGCCCTTGAGCATCTGCGCCCAGTCGGCCTTGCGCTCCAGCGGGCAAGAAATGACCACGCGATCGAAATCGCGCAGCAGCATGCCCAGGCGATGCAGCATATAGGGATCGTCCAGATCGGCGCGCAGGCCAAGCGTCGGTGCGTCCACAATCGTCATGCCGTTGACATCGTCGGGGATCAGGCCGTCGTCGATGATCAGCAATTGGGCGAACAGTCCTTCGGCGAAATGGCGACGAACGGCGCGGACGACCAGCACCCGCTGCATCACGATCAGCGCGCCGCTGAAGAACAGGCCAGTGCTGATGCCCAGGCGCGAGAAATTGTCGGTGACCTTCAGCGAGAAGACGACCAGCAGGAAGATCAGCAGGGTTCCGGCGAAGGCCATTACTGCACTGCGGCATGAAGCCGTCATGCTGGTCAGGCAGCGCGGGTTGTAGGCCTGATTGTGAAAGGCGATGGTGCCATAGACCAAGATCCCGCCGGCGAGCGGCTGCCAGACCTCCATCGACAGGATCGGAATACCCGCCACGCGCAGGCCGATGACGAACCCTGCGGCGAGGGCCATCATGTCTGCAAGCAGCAGAACTAGGCTCAGCCACAGGCGCGCGTTCCGCTGGAAAGCGGCGGTGGCGGGCTGGCGACTGGGGGTTCCTGCAATCGCCAGATCTATTTTGGACATCGGCAACCCTTTAAATGCGTCGTGACGTCATGGTCCGCCCGCCCGTCGTCAGACGGTGGCGATCTTTCCCCAGGACATCCGCTGCCTTTGATTTATGTTGCGTAGCAGCAGGACATAGTTGCTCGGTTGTTACAATTGGGGGAGGGATATTCGGACGCACATTTCCGACGATCCGTTGAGCGCCCATTTTTCATCCTGCCGCCCCTTCGTTCTGTCGCAGGGAAAAACGATCAGACGCGGTGAGAGGCCTTGCCGGCCTGATGGAAACGACGTCGAATCAAATCGCTCAGCGAAACAGCCACCAGCCGATCAGAAGGAATGCGCCGACGAGGGCCACGGGGCCGGCCCAACGTGACAGAAATTGCACGCCGGATTCGGCCAGATGATGGGGGAAAGGCCAGATTCTCGGGCCATCCGCATCCTCGCCATGCTGCGGGACGGGATCATGCCGTGGCGCCGACCGGGCGCTGTCGTGTCCGGCATTGCGATCCTGTGGTGGCGGAAACAGATCGACCATCATCATTCCCGATGCGATGCGAGAATAGCGACCGCAGATCACGATAACCTGCGGCCGGGCAAAGATAAACCATTATCCCCACCCGGCCACGTTCGGTTCAATAGCGGAAACGCGCCGATGCATAGACGGTGCGTCCCGGTTCGGGAAAACCATCCGTCAGCGTGTAATAGTCATCTAACAGATTGCGCCCACCAATGCTGAGGTCGATCTGGTCGGTCAGCGCCAGATCGACGCGCAGGCTGGCATTCACATAGGCGCCGGTGCGGTAATAGCGGGCTGGCTGCGACGCCGGGGTTGCGGTGAACAGGGTCCAGCGGTTCGACGCCAGATCGACGCTGGGGACGATGTGCAGCCGTTCGACCGGCGCCCAGTCGAGATAGGCAAAGCCCTTGTGCGTGGGAACCCCGGTGGGACGGAAGCGCGCATTGGACGGATCGGTCAGGTCGCGCTTGATGCCGGTATAGTTGATGCCCGCGTCCAGCCACGGCAGCAGCGTCGCCGACGCCGACAGTTCGATGCCATAATATTCGCCCTTGCCGACATTGCGGCTCTGGCTGAGGTTGGTGAGGGCGCAGCCCGTGGTCGGCACGGCGGGCGGCGTGGTCGATGCGGTGCAGGGATAGGCCGGCGTCGGCACGCTGAAGATCGCGTCCCGCACCCAACTGTAGAAGAGCGCGCCTTCCAGCCGGATCGATCCCTGACTCCAGCTTCCGCCGATCTCCGCATTGGTCGCCCGTTCGGCCTTCAGGTCGGGGTTGGGAATGGCGGTGTTGAAGCGCTGGCTGAACCGTTCAAAGATGGTCGGGAAGCGGGCGCGAGACGAGAGGCTGGCGTGGAGCGCGAGGGCGTCGCCTGCCTGCCAGTCGAATCGGCCCTGCGCATTCCAAGTGTCGGCGTCCCTGCGCGGGTAATTGTAGATGACCGATGGCGTCCCCGACGTGCCGAGCGGGGCGCCATATTCCTCGGCCCGTTCCAGGTTGCGCCAGTCATAGCTGCCACCCAGGGTGAAGCGAAGCGTCGGGCTCAGCGCCAGCTCATTTTCCAGCGCAATGGAATAGGTGGCCTCGCTCTGGGTCTGTTTCGGCTCCGTGGTGGCGACGCCGGCCGTCGAAAAGCTGGTCTGATATTCGACATGCTCATCATGGCGATAATGGAAGGCGAGGCGCAGCGTGTCCGCATCGGTCGCGGTGAAATCGAGTTGGGCCGATCCGCCCCACGCCTTGTCTTCATAGGGGCTGTCAAAGGCGTAGGGCCGGCTCTGCGTGGTCAGCGTCCGGTCGTTGAAGGAGCGGAGCATCGAATCGAACTGGTTATAATAGGCGCGGGTCTTGAGCGTGGCCCGGTCGCCCAGCGCCGTGGTCGACAGGAAATAGACGCTGGTGATGTCCCAGGACGGCCAGTCCCAGAAACGGGCCGTGGTGACCGTGTCGCTGATATGCAGCGGCGCGCTCTTCGATCCTTCCTGATAGGTATAGCTCAGCGCATATTCGTCGGTGGCATTGGGAGTGAAGCCGAGCTTGGCATTGACCCGCCAGTCCTCCGCCCGTGAAAAGTCGCGCGCCCCGCCATCTTCGAGCGTGGACACGCGCGGCGTGAAATCATTGGGCAGGTCCCAATGATCGGTAAAGCTGCGGGCATAGCTGGCCTGCGCATACCAGAGATCGTGCCGGGTGCCGACCTTGGCCGACGTGGTATAGCCGGCATAGTCCATGTCATTGTCGAAGTTGACCTGTCCGCGAAGATCGATGTCGAGCGCCTTGGTCGGCTTGCTGGTCACCAGGTTGATGGCGCCGCCCATGGCACCGGGGCCGTCCAGCACGGAGGCATAGCCCTTGGCCACCTGGACCTCGGCAATGTCGGTGGTCAGGAAGCGTCCATAATCGAGCCGGTTGTCGGCGGGCAGATAGACGCGGATGCCATCGATCGAGAGCGGTACCTGGAACCGGTCGAAGCCACGCACGAAGACCAGTCTCTCGTTGCGGGTGCCGCCGCTGTTGCCGGCGGACACGCCGGGCATGAGGTTGACCGCATCGTCGAGCGAGGTGCGGTTGAAACTGTAGATGGCATCGGAAGACAGCGTACTGCCGTCAATCTCGATCCCGCTGGTGCGGGGGGCGGTGACGATGATCTGGCCGAGCGAGAAGCGATCGCTGTCGCCGGTCGCGTCGGGCGCGCCCTGTGCCTGGGCCGTCGCGGTCCAGCAGCAGGCGCTGGCCAGCAAAATGCGCATCATGGTCTGTCGCATGAAAATCCCCCTATTCTTGGTCGTTCGACTCGCTATATCCCGCCGTATATAGTTTTGCCTTCGGGAGGGAAGTCCGTGCGTCAGCCACTGTTCCTGCTGTTTCCGGCCCTGTGTGCGGCTGTGGTGCCGGCATCGGCCTTCGCGCAAATGTCGGGCACGCCGGCCTGCGCTGCCCCGGCCGATCCGCCGGCGGAGATGGCATCCTGGCGCGCGCCGCAGCCGATGAAGGCGGCGGCGGATGCCAAGGGAGCCAGCAAGGTCAAGCTGAAAGCCGGGCAGGCCGTGGCGCTGACCCTGCTGCCGACGCCCAGGATCAGCTATCCGCTTCGGCCGGCCAAACCCGGCGGCAGTGTCAGCTTCGGTGGCATCGTCCATTTCACCGTCGATCAGCCCGGCACATGGCGGGTGGCGCTGAGCAGTGGCGCCTGGGTCGATGTGGTGAAGGACGGCACTGCCGCGACCTCGATCGCGCATGGCCATGGCCCCGATTGCACCGGCATCCGCAAGATGGTCGATTACAGCCTGGAACCAGGCGACTATATCCTGCAACTCGCGGCCAATGGCGATCCGCAGATGACGGTGCTGGTGACCCGTCTGCCGTGAAGCCGGCGCGCTGGTTGCTATTGCTCGCGACGCTGCTGCTGATCGGGGCGGGGCGGCCGTGGCATTGGAGCTTGGCCCTGGGCGAAGCGCCGCCCCCAGTCCCGGTCGGCAACGCAATGAGCGCGGCGAAGGTCGAGCTTGGCCGCCGCCTTTTCTATGACGCCGACCTGTCGGCCAATGGCACGTTGAGCTGTGCTGGATGCCATGAGCAGCATCGTGGCTTTGCCGACGGCAATCGCACGCGGCCCGGCGTCCATGGCGATCCGGGGCTGCGCAATGTGCCGGGCCTGGCCAATGTCGCCTGGTTGCCGCGCCTCACCATTGCTGATCCGGCGATCACCAGCCTGGAGGCGCAGGTCGCCGTGCCGCTGCTCGGCGAGCATCCCGTCGAAATGGGGATGAAGGGGCTGGAGGCGGAACTCCCGCGTCGGCTGGGCGCCGATGCCTGCTATCGCCGGATGTTCGCGCGCGCTTTCCCGGACCGTCGCGGCCGGATCGACATCGCGACGGTGTCGGCGGCGCTGGCGGCGTTCGAACGCACGCTGATTTCGCGCGACAGCCCCTATGATCGCGATCGACGGGGGCAGGCCGATGCCCTGTCGCCATCGGCCCGGCGGGGCGCACATCTGTTCGCGGACAAGGGCTGCGCGTCCTGTCATGCGGGGCGGGATTTCAGTGACGGCGCCTATCATCGGCTGGAACCGGCGACGGCCACCGATCCGGGACTGGCCGAAAAGACGGGGCTGACCAGTGATGCGGGACGGTTTCGCACACCCCCGCTCCGCAACGTCGCGGTGACCGGCCCCTGGTGGCATGATGGGTCCGCGCAAACGCTGGATGCGGCGATCCTGCGCCATGGCCAGAAACTGACCGACGCCGAACGGATCGCGATCACGGCTTTCCTCGACAGCCTGACCGATCAGGCGTTCCTCACCGATCCACGCTTCGCCATGCCGGCTGAAGCCTGCGGCAAGAAACTATGAAAGAGGGGCGGGCAGGGGGATCTGCCGTAGCAGGGCGTCAAGCTGGCCCTGCGCCTGTCCGCCGGTCGCGGTGAGCGCGACCTCTTCCAGCGCGCGATAGGCGGCGAGCACGGCCTGACCTGCTTCCGTCACCCGCGCGCCACGATCACGGCCGCCGCCAGCGACCGTCTCGACCAGCCGGTCGTTCCAGCAGCGGTTCATCGTATCAACCAGCAGCCAGCTGCGCCGATAGCTCATGCCCAGCGCCCGCCCGGCCGCCGATATGGAGCCGTGCTGCGCGATCGCGTCTAGCAGATCGGCCTTGCCCGGTCCCATGGCGATCTCGCCCCCGCAAAGGATCTGGATCTTGAGCTTGAGCGTTCCGGTCTGCATGGCCCTGCCTGATTGCGTGCAATTTGCCCCTCTTAGCCCGTTGTCGCAGGTTCAGCGAGGGGGTGGCATGGCCCGCATTTGCTGCCGCCTTGGAATTGCCGAATTCCTGTGGGACAGGCGCAATGGTCGCCGAAAAACATAGATAGCCGGATAGAGAGACATGCCCCAGCCTTCCGCCCCGATCCCGACCGCGCGCCTGCGCCAGCCGATCGGCCTGTTGATCGGAACGGCATTGGGGGCTGCATTGCTGACGCCGGGCCTTGCGGCCGAGCCTGCGCCGTTCGAGCTGACCGGGCCGGACCTCAAGGTCAGCGTGACCCGCGGCACGACCAGCTTGCCGATCAGCCAGGTGCCGAGCCTGCGGGCCGGCGACAAGCTGCTGATCGAGCCGAACCTGCCCAAGGAACAGGGCGCCAATTTCGTGCTGATGTCGGCCTTCCTGCGGGGCGCGACAAACCCGCCGCCCAAGGACTGGATCGACAGCGCGGAGACATGGAAGAAGAAGGACAAGGATCGCCGCCTCGCCCTGACAGTGCCGGACGGCGCGCGACAGATGGTGCTGTTCCTGGTGCCCGAGACCGGCGGTGGCGAGGGTACGGTTAGTGACGCGGTGCGCGGCAAGCCGGGCGAGTTCGTGCGGGCTACGCAGGAACTCAATCAGGCGTCGCTTGATCGCTCGCGGCTGGATGCCTTCATGACGGCAATCCGGACACAGGAAAACAGCCATCCCGAATTCCTGCGCAGCGTCGCCCCGGCGCTGGCCCGCAGCCTGTCTATGAAGCTCAACGAGGATTGCCTGTCCAAGGTGATCGAGCTTCAGGCGGCCTGTCTGCTGGAGAATAAGGATCAGCTGGTCCTCGCCGATGTTCACAGCAGTTCGATTGCCGAGACGTTGAGCGGCACGCCGACCGACCTGGCCCTGCAACTCGCCTCCACGCGTGAAGCGGGCTATGGCTATTACAGCCCCTATATTGGCGTGGTGCGCGATCTGGCCCGGATGTTCGGGGCCTTTAGCAGCCCCAGTTTCGAATATCTGCCGACCGTCAGCCTGCGCCGCGACGACAATATCGGGCTGATGCTGAACAAGGCGCCGTCCTTTGCCAAGCCCAAGTCGGTGATGGTGGTCGGCATGCCCTCGATCGAGGCGGACAGCCCGCCACGCTTGCGCAGCGGTGCGCAGGCGCCGATTTGCGCGGCATTGCCCGGCACGGTGCTGCCGGTCGAGGGAGCGCCGCTCATCTATTCGACCAGCTATGCGCGCGGCATGACGGTGCAGTTGAAGGCGGCGTCGGGCCAGACGATCGAATATCCGCTGGAGGCACGGGCCGACCGGGGCGGTTATGTGATCCGCGCCGATGGTCCCTGGCCGGCTGACTTCAGGGGATCGATCGAGGCCCATGTCTATGGGCAATGGGGGTTCGACCGGTTCGAAGGGCCCGATTATATCCTGCAGCGGCCCGATGACGCGGCCTGGCAGGTGAAGGGCGAGGCGCCGACGCTGGTCGTCGGCCGCGACAATGGCCTGACGCTGACGGGCGGTGCGCCTTCTTGCGTCGAAAGTGTCACCCTGCGCCAGGGCAATGCAGCGCCCCAGGCGATCGGCTGGAAGGTGCAGGGCCGCGATGCTCTGGACCTGACCCTGCCGCTTGCTGATCGGCGCGCCGGACCTGTCACTGTCGATGTCAAATATCAGGGCGTCGCCAAGCCATTCTCCATGGCGCTGCGCGCCTATGCCCCGGCGAGCAAGCTGGACTGGCTGACCGTGCATCAGGGCGATGCCTGGGGTGAAATGACGGGGCAACGGCTCGATCAGGTGGCGAGCGTCGACCTTGGCGGGCGTAGCTGGAAACCCGATGGCCTGACCCGCGACGGTTCGGTCGATCGGCTCCGTCTGACGGCCGCGGGCGATGGGACTGTGCCCGCCGAAGGCGCCAGCGCCCGCGTGCAGCTGGAGGATGGGCGCATCGTATCCGTGCCGGTCACGATCGCCCCCGCGCGGCCCCGCGTGACCCTGCTCAACAAGAGCGTCACGCCAGCTGCGGCAACGGGTCTGCCGGTGACGCTGGGTGGATCGGATGTGCTGCCCAATAATGGCCGCCTCATCTTTTCCGTGCAGGCGCAGGACGGCACCAAATTGGCCATGACCGATGCGATCGAGGTGGCGACGCAGGATGGCGGCGCCAGCGTTCGGCTGACGGCCGGTTCCGGCCTGCAACTGCAAAGTCCGCAGGTGATGGTGGCGACGCTTGATCCGGCGGCGCTCGGCCCCGCCTTTGGTCCGCTGCAATTCCGCATCGTGCGGGGCCGCGAACAGGGGGATTGGCAGCCGCTGATGCCGCTTGCCCGCCTGCCGCGGATCGAGGCGGTGGATTGCGCGGGCAAGGAGCAGAAGGATCAGGGCTGCACCATCAAGGGACGCGACCTGTTTCTGGTCGATGCCGTCGCCGGCAATCCCGCCTTCGATCAGCCGGCTCCGGTGGCGCAGGGCTTTACCGGATCGACCCTGACGGTCCCGGCACCGACCGACGGCAAGCTTTATGTCCGGCTGCGCGACGCGCAGGGCGCGATGCTGGTGGTGCAGGCACCGTCGCCCGCCGCCTGATCGCCTTCCCGATCAAGGCTGGCCGCGCTAAGCTGACAGAATAGCATGATTTCGAGGCCCGAATGACCGTCATTGCCGCCTATCTCTATCGCAACGGCCAGCGCGTGCGCGAAGTGTCGATCACCGAACGGATCGACTGCGCCGAAGACAAGTCGGAGTTCGTCTGGATCGGCGTTGCCAGCCCGACGGCCGAGGAAATGCGGACGCTGCAGCAAAATTACAATCTTCACCCGCTGGCGGTGGAAGATGCGATCAAGGCTGACCAGCTGCCCAAGGTCGACATTTATGGCGAGCAACTCTTCGTTGTCGCCCGCACCGCCCATGTCGAAGAGAAGACGATCGCCTATGGCGAGACCGCCATCTTCGTTGGCCACAGCCATATCATCAGTGTCCGCCATGGTTCGGCGCGCGGGCATATCGAGCTGCGTCATGCGCTGGAGGCGGTGCCGGACCGACTGGCCCATGGCGTCGATTATGTGCTGCACGCCATCCTCGACTTCATCGTCGACGGCTATCTGCCGATCGTCGAGGGGATCGAGGAGGAAGTGCTGACCATGGAGCAGCACACGGTCGACAATTTCCTCGGCCGTGACGAGATCACCCGTATCTTCAATCTGCGGCGGCAGCTTATCCGTTTCCAGCGCATATTGGGGCCGATGCAGGAGGTCGCGACCAAGTTCGTCAAGATCGACCTGCCCTGCATCGACCCGGAAACCCGACCTTATTTCAGCGATGTGCGCGACCATGTGCGGCGGGTACAGACGATGGTCGACGATCTGCGCGAGGTGCTGAATTCCGTCTTCGAGTTCAGCAATTTGCTGGAACAGCAGCGCACCGGCACGATCACCCGTCAGCTTGCCGCCTGGGCCGCGATCCTGGCAGTGCCGACCGCAATCGCCGGCATCTACGGCATGAATTTCGAGCATATGCCCGAGCTCAAGACCCGCTACGGCTATTTCGTCGTGTTGGCGGTGATCCTGCTGATCTGTTCCATCCTCTATCGGCGGTTCCGCAAGCTCAACTGGCTCTGAGCACATCGCCCCGCCGAAATGGAGCGGCAGTCGCTTGACCTATTCGGACAGGCGGTGCCAGCCTGTCCGAATGGGAGGTCAGGCGATGGATGAGGATCGCGACGCGTTCGAGGCGATCAATGCGCATATGCTGCGGTTCCTGCCGGAGCTGGTGGCGGAACTGGGCGGCGAGGCGCCGGACAGCGGCGATGCGTCGCCCAGCTATCGCCAGACCATTGCGCTGATCGAGGATGCGGCGCATCGGCTCGCCTGCCCGGATTTCGGCATGCGCCTTGCCCTGCGGCAGCGCGGCGTGGACCTGTTCGGGCCGCTCGGCGACGCGATGCGCAACGCGCCGACCTTTGGCGCGGCGATCGATTATGTGTGCAGCCATAATTATGCGCACAGCCTGGCGGCGTCGGTCTGGCTCCGCCGCTTTCCCGCGGTCCGCCATGTCTTCGTCGGGCATGACATCCTGCTCGATGGCGTGCCCAACCGGGCGCAGGCGATGGAGCATATCCTGCTGGTCGGCCATCTTTTCGCGATGGAACTGACCGGCGGCCGGGCACGGGCGCGGCGGGTGCATTTCCGCCACCAGCCGATCTCGCCGGCGCGCATCTATCGCCGCTATTTTGGATGCCCGGTCCATTTCGGCCAGAATGAGGACGGGATCAGCTTTTCCGAGCGCGACATGGCATGCCCGGTGATCGACCGGGACGCTGCGGTCTTCGCCGCCGTCACCGCCTATATCGAACGGGAATTTCCCAATCGCCACCCGCCGCTGCATGCGCAGGTGCGCGGTATCGTCATGCAATGGCTGTGGACCGCCCATTGCTCGAATGACCGGGTCGCGGCTGAACTGGGGCTGCACCCGCGGACCCTGCACCGGAGGCTGGCGACGGAGGGCACGAGTTTCCAGAAGATCAAGGACGAGGTGCGACGCGACATATTGCGCTACTATCTGGAGCAGACTGACATCGACTTCGCCCATGTGTCGGAGAAGCTGGGTTTTTCCGAACAGTCAGTGATGACGCGCAGCTGCAATCACTGGTTCGGCGCGTCGCCGACGCGGTTGCGGGCGCGGTTGCACGCGCCCGCCTGATCCTTCAGCCCGCAATCGAGGTGCGGTGCATCATCCGCCCGGAATCGCGGGCATAGGGAACCACCCGGTGCAGCGCGCCGGTATTGCTCCAAATGACGAAGTCGCCCGCGTGCCATTGATGCTGATAGACGAAATCGGGCTGGGTCGCCCATTCGTTGAGCCGGGCGATATAGGCGCGGCCATAGGCCAGCTCCATGCCGACGATCCGGTCGGCGGTCGACCCGACGATCAGGCTCTTGCGGCCGTTCTTGTGGGTCTGGACCAGCGGCCGTTCCTTCTCGACGCCGATCGCCAGCTTGCCCTTTTCCGCTTCGGGAATAGCGTCGGCGATCGAACGTAGGCTGGCAGCGACGCTGTGGATGATGCGCAGATCCTCGATCTCGGTGCGCTGTGATTCCGGCATCTGTTCATAGGCCGCGAAGGTGTTGGCGAATTCGGTCTGGCCGCCCTTGGGCGCCAGCCGGCGGGCCGAGAGCAGGGTCGCGAGCGGCGGCGGCATTTCCATCGGCATGCCGTCCATGTGCCAGAAGAAGGTGCCCAGCACATATTCCGGCGCGCGGTTGATCTTGCGATCCAGCGTCACCTGATAGACGTCCTCGTCCTTGTTGGTCGTCGCTTCGCTGGTGAGGTTGAGCCGCCCGCCGAGCAGATCGGTAAAGGCCAGTTGCTCCTCATTGGTGAAATGGACCTGCGGCATGACCAGGACGGTTCGCTCCTCCAGCATGTCGCGGCACTGGGCGACCACCTCGGGATCGAACAGCGCCTCCCGATCGGCCTCGACCACCGCGCCGATCAGCGGCTTGACCGGGCGGAAGGTCACGCGGCTCTTGTGAATGACGTTCATGATCCTGCTCCTTCGATCTCAACCCTGTTCGGCGGCCATGCCGGAAAAGCCGATGCAATAGCCGCCATCGACCGGCAGCAAGGTGCCGGTGATGTAGGACGCCTCGTCACTGGCGAGGAACAAAGCGGCATTGGCGATTTCGCTGGCCAGGCCCCACCGGTCCATCGGGATGCCGGGCACGCGGAAGATGCCCGGCGGCGGTTCGGGATGATCCTTTGCCATCGGCACCAGCCCGGTCCAGATCGATCCGGGCAGCACGGCGTTCACGCGGATATGGTGCGCGGCATAATCGAGCGCGGCGCATTTTGTCATCTGGCTGACCCCGCCCTTGGCGGCGGCATAGACGCCATGGCCCTTCCACCCGACCATGCCAGTGGCCGATCCGATATTGACGATCGCGCCGCCGCCGCTCTCCAGCATGGCGATCACGCCATATTTCATGCCCAGGAATACGCCCTTCAGATTGACGGCATGGACCCGGTCCCAATTGTCGCTGCTCTGTTCGTGCAGCGGCATGATGCCGCCGCCGAAGCCGGCATTGTTGACGAGGATGTCGACCCGGCCAAAGCCGTCGCGGGCCGCGGCGATCATCGCCTGCACGTCCGCTTCCTCGGCCACGTCGACATGCAGGCCGATCGCGCCATTGCCGATGGCGGCGGCGACCTCATCCTGTGCGCCGCTGATGTCGGCGCACAGCACGCGCGCGCCCTCCTGCGCGAAGCGCTGCGCCATCGCCTTGCCCATGCCCGATCCCGCGCCGGTGATGACCGCGCTCTTGCCCGCCAGCCTCATGGCATCGGCTCCGTGTCGATGGTCGGCTGGATCAGGATACGGCTGAGATTGGCCCGGCGCGGCAGGCTGACGGCGAGCAATATGCCTGCGACGATATCGTCCGGCGCCATCGCGCCGTCCTTGTGGGTGTGCTGCTGGATCATGTCGCGCCATTGCGGGTCGGAAATGGAGCTGGCGATCTCGGTCGCGGTCGCGCCCGGTTCGATGATCGACACGCGGATGCCAGCCTGGCCGCCCTCCTGCCGCAGGCTTTCGGTGAAGCCGGTCAGGCCGAACTTGCTGGTCGAATAGGCGGCAAAGCGCCAGCCCGATCGGCGGCCGGCGGTCGAGGAGATGTTGACGATGTCGCCGCTGCCCTGTGCTTTCATCACCGGGAAGGCGGCGCGGCAGGCATGGATGGTGCCCATCAGGTTGATGTCGATCACGCGCTGCCACTGAGCGCTGGTCAGGCTTTCGATCCCGCCCGCCTCGTTGACGCCGGCGGAGTTGACGAGGATGTCGAGCCGGCCGAACCGCGCCACCGTGTCGGCGACGGCGGCCGCTGCATCCACCTCGATCGAGACATCGCCGGGCAGGGCGATCGCCGTGCCGCCTGCCGCTTCAATCCGGGCGACCAGCGCGTCGAGCCGATCGCGACGCCGTCCGTTGACAGCGATGTTGACACCCTCAAGCGCCAGCGCGAGCGCTGCCGCCTCGCCAATGCCGGAGGATGCGCCGGTGACCAGCGCGACCTTGTTTTCCAGTGCTGCCATGACCTCTCCTTGCCCCGCTGGCCTGTGCTGGACCGCGATGCTGAACAGGTTGTTAGCAGGGGTGGGCGGGGTGGTGCGATGGCAGGGTCGGTAATAGCGCCGGGGCGATCATTTGGCTTCGAGTTGGTCCAGCATCGCCTCGATCATGGCCAGGGCCTGGTCATGACCCTCTGTCAGGCCAAGCGCTGTTTCGCTGACCAGCATGCGGGCGAGCGAGGCGGTGATCATCACCAGGCCGCTGGCGTTGGCGGCCTGATCGGCTGGTAGCAATGCTGCTACTGCCTCTGCCTGATGCGCGCGAAAGGCCTGAGCGGCGGTGACGATCTCGGCCCGCACCGCCTCGCGATGATGGGCGATGGCGCTGAGTTCGGCCGCGAGCGCAGCGGTCGAGGGATCGCGCATCATCTCCCACATGGCGCGCAGCGGGCGGGGGGCGGCCAGTGCCTGCTCGAACCGGGACATGCGCCGATCGTTGATCCGCTGCACCACGGCGCGGAGCAGATCGTCCATCGTGCGGAAATAATAATAGAGAAGCTGGGTCTTCAGGCCCGCCTGCTGTGCCACCTGCCGCGCGGAAATGCCATGTTCGCCGACCTCTGTCAGGATCGCTTCGGCCGCGTCGATGAAGCGGGCGCGGTTCTGCGATCCTTCGGCGCCAAGTCTGCGAGCGGTAGCCATATCGTCCTTTCCGTCCTTCTCCGCCTCCGCTTCTGGGCAATTTTATGAGGCGCGGCAATGGCCGGGCGCCTGTCCATTTTGGTCAAGTCGTGGTGTCGGGGCGTCGCTAGCCTTGGCGCCAAACAAGACCCTTGCGGAGAGACGATCCATGACCAGCCCGACGCTCGATTGTTCGGATATCGACAATTATCTGGGCAAGCCGATCCAGCCCGCGCGGATGGTCGAGCCGATCAACAATGGCGATATCCGCCGCTGGGTGCAGGCGATGCATTATCCCAACCGGCTCCATTATGATGCGGGTTATGCCGCGCAGAGCCGCTGGGGCGGCATGGTCGCGCCACAGAGCTTTGCCGTGACGATGGACTGCGCCCATGGCTCCGCGCCGTCCTGCATCGGCCGGGTGCCCAATTCGCACATGCTGTTCGGCGGCGACGAATGGTGGTTCTACGGCCCGCGCATGGTGGCGGGCGACCGCATCCTCAACGAACGCATCCCGTTCGACTATACTGTCAAGGATACCAAGTTCGCCGGCCCCACCTGTTTCCAGCGCGGCGACAATTTCTATTATAACCAGCAGGGTGACCTGATCGCCAAGCAGCGCTCCACCTCGATCCGCTACAGCCAGGAAGCGGGCAAGGACAATGTCCCGACCGAAGGCTTTGACGATCCGGTCTGGACCGACGACCAGTTGGAGGAACTGGAAGCGCGCAAGATGCAGTGGGTCCAGATGCTCCACGATCTGGGCCATGACCGGCGCTGGTGGGACGATGCGACGGTCGGCGCGGCGCTGCCCGAGCGGGTGGTCGGCCCGCATTCGATCGTCTCCTTCGCGACCGAATGGCGATCCTATATCTTCACGCAATGGGGCGGCACCCATCGGCGCACGGATCTCGACATGGAGGCGCTGGGCTTCGTCAAGGAAATGGCGGGGCATGAGAATGACCCGGTGATGGAGGCGATCAATCCCGAATTCACCGACGGCGCCTATGTCGGCCCGTCGCGCGGCCATCTCTTCCCGCGTTGGGCGCGGTTCATCGGCATGCCGCGCGGCTATGGCTATGGCGCGTCGATGGGGGCGTGGATCACCGATTATTTCGCCGGTTGGGCGGGGGAATGGGGAATGATCCGCCATTCCGCCTGCAATTATCGCAGCCCGGCGCTGACCGGCGACATCACCATCACCACCGGCACCATCCTCGACAAGTTCGTGGATGAGGACGGCCGGTACATGGTGCAGGTCGATTGCCGCATGGCCAATCAGGCGGGGGCAGTGCTGGCCACGGCCAAGGCGGAGATCGAACTGCCCAAACGGCCGGCCTGATCCGTCTGGTCAAGCGCGCCGCGCTGTGGGATAGCGCGGCGATGGATTTAGACGATCAATTTCGCCATTATTTCGGCACCGACGACCTTGCCAGCGTACCGCCCGAGGGCATGGCGGCCGGGATCGAGCGGATGCAGGTGGCCTTCGGGCTGGAGACCGACCGTCCCCGGCGCTTCGCCCTGTGGACGTTGCTCTACATGCTGGGCGCGGCGCCTGATCTGGATGTCGCCTTCGAGGATGAAGCCGATCGCAATGCCGCGCGCGACGTGATGGACATGCTGGACGAATAAGCCGCAGGGGCGATGGAAAAAGGCATAACCCGCGCCGGCAGGAAGGAACGCGCATCGGCGCGCGGCGCGATATTGGCCGCGACCGAGAGGCTGATGGTGGAGGAGGGCTATGCCGCCGTCACCACCCGGCGCGTGGCGAAGATCGTCGGCGTAACGCCGGCGCTGGTCCATTATCATTTTGCGACGACCGACGACCTGCTGCTGGCGCTGTTCCGCAGTCTGTCGGCCCGGTTCAAGGAAGAATTGGCCAGCCGGCTGGATACGCCCGATCCGCTGCGCGCGCTGTGGCAGCTCAATTCCGATCCGGATGGCAGCGCGATCGTGCTGGAGTTCATGGCGCTGTCCAACCATCGCAAGGCGATCCGCCAGGAAATCGCCGCCTTTGTCGAGGAATTGCGGGATATCCAGGCGCGGGCGATCGGCGCGGCCGACGGCGCGGGGCTGTCGCCTGTGGGGCTTTCGGTGCTGACGGCGGGCATGGCCCGGTCGATCGTGATGGAGCAGAGCCTGGGCGTGACGCTGGGCCATGAAGAGGCGCTGGCCATGGTGGAGGCGCTGATGCGCCACGCCACCGGCAAGGATGCCGACGAACCCACCGCCTAGCCGGTCAGCCGGCGCGATGATGCGCGCCGGCCTTATCCTTATTTCTTGGCCGGAATTTTGTTGAGATCGGCCTGCACCTTGGCAAGCGCGGCGTCGGTCAGCGTGTCGGCAGCATATTGCTGCACGCCCTTCAGCGTCATCGAACGCGCCATGTCGATCTGCGGATTGGCGGTGAAGCCCGGCAGATTCTTGTCCAGGACGGCCTTGGTCGCCGGATTGTCGAGCAATGTGCCGATGTCGGTCGTCTCGACGCTATAGGCTGGGGCAGGCGCGGCGGCAGGGGCCTGCGCCATGGCGATGTGCGGCGTGGTCGCAGCGAAGATCAGGCTGGTGGCGATCAGGGCGGTTTTCATCAGCATCCTCTCAAGGCAACAGGTCTTGTCCCGACGTCCAGCGGCCGTGAGACGATCTGTATCATAAGCGGGGCCGAGCAGGCAGGGAACCGGGGCGCGATCCAACCGCCCCGGCGATGTTTGGTTCAGTAGCTGCCGCCGATCCAACTGCGCACGACCGCGCCCTGGGCATTCAATTGCAGCAGGTCGGCGCGCAGGCCGGGCGCGATGCGACCGGTTTCGGCGGCAAGGCCGAGGAAGGCGGCCGGGGCCGCCGATGCCATGGCGATGGCGCGCTCGATCGGGACGTCCAGCATGGCGACGCTGTTGTGGACGGCGGTGATCATGTCGAGATTGGAACCGGCCAGCGTGCCGGCATCATCGGTGCAGGCGCCGTTGCGGACCAGGATATGGCGACCCTGGAGCATGAACTCGTCCGCGTCGGAGCCGACCGAGGGCATGGCGTCGGTGACGAGCATCAGCGTGCCTTCCGGCTTGCAGCGCAGCGCGATCTTGAGCGCGGTGGCGCTGACATGATGGCCATCGACGATGATACCGCAGGTCACGCTGTCCTGCTCCAGCGCGGCGCCGACGATGCCGGGCTTGCGCGAGCCCAGTGGCGACATGGCATTGTAGAGATGGGTGACGCCGGACAGGCCGGCCTCGACCGCGCCGATCATATCCTCATAGCCGCCATTGCTGTGGCCCGCCGCGACGATCACGCCGCGCTCCACAAGTTGGCGCACCATGTCGGGCGAGGTCCGCTCGGGCGCCAGCGTGACCAGGGTGCGACCGCGCCTGAGCGAAGACAGCACTTCCAGCCCCTCGGCATCGAGCGGGCGGATCTTGTCGCCGTCGTGAATGCCCTTGCGCTCGATATTGAGATAGGGCCCTTCGATATGGATGCCGAGCACGCCCGGCACGCCGGCCTCGATCGCGGCATCGACGGCGGCGACCGCCTGGCGGATGACGGCCAGATCGTCGCTGATGAGCGTCGGCAGGAAGCCGGTGGTGCCGAAACGACGATGGGCGGCGCCGATCGCGGCGATGCCTTCGACCGTCGGGGCATCATTGAACAGCACGCCGCCGCCGCCATTGACCTGCGTATCGATGAAGCCGGGCACCAGCCGGTCGCCGCCCAGGTCGCGCCGCGCGACATCGGTCGGGACATCGGCGTCGGGCAGGATCGCGGCAATGCGATTGCCCTCGATCAGCAGCGCCTTGCCGGCATGGAAGTGGCCGTCGATCAGGATCGACCCGTTGACCAGAGCGTGACGCATCAGAGGGTCTCCGTCACCTTGGCAAGGTGCGGGGGCTGGTCCGGGTTGAAGCCGCGCCGGACCGACAGCGCGTTGACCGCGCGGTAGAAGGCCTGGACCTGCAGCATCGGTTCGATCGCCGGATGGGCGGTGGGCACCGGCAGGTGGATGGCGCCATCCACCGGCTCCCCGGCGATCAACACCTGGCCGCCGCGCGTAACGACCTCGCGCACCAGTTCATCGACGCTTTCGGCGGTTTCATCCGCCTGGCGGAACACCAGCAGCGGGAAATCGGGGCCGACCAGCGCCATCGGGCCATGTTTGACCTCGGCCGCGCTGAACGCTTCGGCATGAAGGCCGCTGGTTTCCTTGAACTTGAGCGCAGCTTCCTGCGCGATGCCGAAGCCGATGCCGCGGCCGATGACGTAGAGGCCGCGCGCGGTGGCGAGCTGTTCGACGAGCGGCGTCCAGTCGCAGGCCCAGGCCTGGGCGAGCAGGGCAGGGGCAGTCTCCAGCGCCGCCAGCAATTCCGCATCCTCGCTCCAATGGGCGGCAAGGTTCAGCAGGCTGGCGATCGAGGCGATATAGGATTTGGTGGCGGCGACGCTGCGTTCCGGGCCGGCGTGGAGCGGCAGCAGCGTATCGACCTGGCCGGCAAGCGGCGAGTCGGCGACATTGACCATCGCGACGGTCCTTGCGCCCGCGCTTTTTGCAGCATCGACCGTGGCCAGGATGTCGGGGCTCTTGCCCGACTGCGAGATGGCGATGGCCAGCATGTCGGCGAGCGCCGGGGCGGTGCCATAGACCGAAGCGATCGAGGGTGCGGCCGACGTGGTCAGCAGGCCCAGGCGCGTTTCGAACAGATATTTGGCGAAGGTCGCCGCATGATCGGAACTGCCGCGGGCACAGGTGACGATGCCGCGCGGCGGATCGGCGCGCAGGCTGGCGGCCAGCGCCTTGACCGTTTCGGCGTTGGCGGCGAACTGGCGGGCGATGACGGCGCCGGCCTCTGCGGCCTCGGCGAACATCAGGGTATCTTGCGGATTGAGCATCGTATCAGGCATCTTTTCGGTCGGGCGCGCATGTCGAGTTCGGCAACGAAGTCATAGGCATCGCCCCTGTACCAGCTTTGCGTCGCTTCGATGACGCGGCCATCGTCCAGGAAGCCGCGCCGTTCGATATAGAGGCCGGGCGCCCCTGCCTCGATGCCCAGCAGCTTGGCCTGTTCGGCGTTGAACAGGACGGCGCGCAGGCGCTGGAGGGCACGGACCGGACGGTTGCCGGCAGCTTCCAGGGCTGCATAGAGCGAGGCGCCGACGACATCGACACCGTCGAGGCCGAAGCCGGGAATGGTCGAATATTCGAGCGCCATCGCGACATCGTCGGCATAGCGAATGCGGTTGAAACGGTAGACGGCCGCGCCGGGGCTGAGGCCCAGCGTCAGCGCGTCGTCGGGCGTGACGGCGCCGATGCTGCGGCCCAGCCACTCGCTGCGCACCGTGCGGCCGCGTGCCGCCATATCCTCGGAAAAGGAGGAGAGCTTGGCGAACTGCTTTTCGACCCGGTTGGCGACGAAGGTGCCGGCGCCCTGCTTGCGGACCAGCAGTCCTTCCTCGACCAGGGAATCCAGCGCCTTGCGCAGGGTGATGCGGGACACCGAGAGTTCCGATGCCAGGTCACGTTCGGGCGGCAGCGCTTCATTGGGTTTCAGTCGCTGGGTGCGCAGCGCTTCGCGCAGCGCGTCTTCGAGCCGGCGATAGAGCGGGCCACCGCCCAGCGCGTCGAGCGGTCCAATCTGTTCGGCAAGCAGCGGCATCTCGTCTCCACCAGCATCTGTGTTGTCTGCACACTAAGACCAATTAAATACCATATGCCAGTGAAAAATTTCAAACCCCGTCACAATTTTGAAAATATCCCTCTTGACGGCGGTATGACTTCGGCGGATGGTCTGCTTATTGGTATGCAGTTGGTCCGCCCAATTGGTGCCATGCATCAAATATAAATAAGGGGTGAGATATGGGGATTCGGACTTTTCTGGTCGGTACCGCCAGCGCCATCGCGCTGTTTTCCGGTGCCGCGCATGCGCAGGGAAGCGATGCTTCCGCGCCGGACGCCGATGCAAATGCCAGCGATATCGTCGTCACCGGTTATCGCGCCTCGCTCGCCAAGGCGATCGACGTCAAGCGTAACGCTGACGCGATCGTCGACAGCATTTCCGCCGAAGATGTCGGCAAATTCCCCAATACCAATGTCGCCGAAGCGCTGACGCTGGTGCCGGGCGTCACCGTCGACCGCCAGTTTGGCCAGGGCGAAAAGGTATCGATCCTGGGCACCGATCCGGCGCTCAACCGCACCCTGCTGGACGGCCAGACCGTGGCGTCGGCCGACTGGTTCATCCTCGACTCGCCGGGCCGCACCTTCAACTATGCGCTGCTCGCGCCGCAACTGGTCGGCCGGGTCGATGTCTACAAGTCGCCCGAACCCCGCATCGACGAAGGTTCGATCGGCGGCACGGTCAATGTCGTGACCCGCAAGCCGCTGGACTTGAAACCCTTCACCATGGCGGGCCAGCTTGGCTATCTCTATAATGATCGCTCGAAGAAGGGCGATATCCAGGGATCGGCGCTGGTCAGCTGGCATAATGAGGAAGGCACGTTCGGCATCCTCGCCTCGTTCCAGCGCGCCAAGGACCGGCTGCGCCGCGACGGCGTCGAAACCTATGGCACGATGAAGGCCGATCAGTGGGCCGGCGGCAATGCCGACAATCCGGTGGACTCGCGCGACAATGGTTGCGTCGGCGAATGCGCCACCACGCTGAGCAATAATCTCGACGCGATCAGCCCCAACGCCTTTGGCACCTCCTATTTCGAACAGGGCCGTGAGCGCCTGACCTATTCGGCCACCGCCCAGTGGAAGCCGGTCGACGAGCTGACCCTGGAAGCGAGCTGGCTCAAGATCGACGCCACCTACAACAACCTCAACCAGTCCATGTATGCCTTCCAGGGCAATACCTGGAACAGCTTGGGGGCGCTGACCGGTCTGGAGGTCAATAACGGCATCGTCACCAGCGCAACCTTCAAGAATGCGCTGTCGGTGCTGGACGTCCAGTATCGCGAGGCGGAAATGAAGTCCGATACCTATCGCGGCAAGGCGCGTTGGGACGGTGGCACCTGGGATCTGACGGTCGAAGGCGGCCTGTCGGACGCGGACGGCGGCACCAAGCGGCAGGTCTTCCTCGAATTCCTCAACTGGGCGGATTATACCGTGAATATCGGCGGCGCCCCCAAGTCGCCCGGCTCGCTGAGCTATGCCACCGATGTTCAGGGCAACCCCAATGCCTTCGTGACCGATCCGGGCTGGAGCGGCAACACCGTCACCAAGCCGACCAGCGACAAGGAGCGTTACGGCCAGGCTGACCTCGGCTTTGATTTCGACGGTGCTTTGAAGCGCATCCAGATCGGCTATAAATATCGCCATCACGAGACCGGCCAGCAATATGCGGGCATTGCGCTCAATGGTCTGGGCGTCGCGGCGGCGCAGTTCGATCCCAAGACGGTGGCGGGCAATTATCTGCGCGGCTTCAGCGGCGTGAACGACCAGATGACCGACCGCTTCATCATCAGCGGCCCGTCGATGGTCGACTATCTGGAAGGCCAGACACTACCGACGCCGTCGATCTTCGCGGCGGCGGAATTTACCGCCGGTAACTGGAACATCCAGGAGGATATCAACGCGGTCTATGCCCAGGCCAATTTCGACACCGGCACGCTGCGCGGCAATTTCGGCGTGCGCTATGTGAATACCAAGACCGACAGCGCCGGCTATGTCTGCAACGCTGGCGCGCCCTGCAACAGCGCAGCTGACTGGACCTGGCAGACGACCGAGCGCAGCTATGACAACTGGCTGCCCAGCGCGAATATCGCCTGGACCGCGCAGCAGGATCTGATCCTGCGCTTCTCCGCCGCCAAGGTGATGTCGCGTCCCAACTATGCCGACATGACCAATTATTTCTGGCTGTCGGACACGGTGCTGACCGGCGGTGGCGGCAACCCGAACTTGAAGCCCTACACGTCGGGTAATCTCAACGCCTCGGTCGAATGGTATTTCAAGCAGGGGTCGATCCTGTCGGCCGAAGTCTTCTACAAGGATATCAGCAACTATATCCTGCAGAAGACGGCGCCCGAGAGCTATTTCAACCAGTCTCAGGGCCGGGTGACGACCTATCAGATCAGCCGTCCCTACAATGCCGGTTCGGCCGAGGTGAAGGGCTTTGCCGTCGCCTATCAGCAGAACCTGCCCTATGGCTTCGGCATATTGGCCAACTACACCTATTCCGACGGTTCGGGTGAAGGCGGCCAGGCGCTGCCCTATAATTCCAAGCATCAGGCCAGCGTCAGCCCCTTCTTCGAAAGCGGCCCGGTCGCGCTGCGCGCCACCTACACCTGGCGGTCGAAATATTTCACCGGCATCGACCGCGGCGACAATATGTTCGTGCGGGACTCCGACAATCTGGACGTGTCGGCGACCTATAATGTCACGCCGCAGATCGGCATCACCCTGTCGGGCATGAACCTGACCGACGCGGAATATTATGCCTATGCCAACACCACGGCACTGCCGCGCGGCGTCTATCGCTCGGGCCGCAAGTTCCTGGCGACGGTGAACTTCAACTATTGATTGCCTCGCCTGTCAGAAGGCGCATGACTTGAAGACGGCGGGACGGAACGCAACAGCGTCCGCCCGCCGCACGTCCCTTGTCGCGTCCGCGCGGCGCGGCAAGGGCACGCTATTTTCGGGAGCCTGTTTCGTGATCCGTGCCCGCCGCCTGACGCTGCTTGCGTCGCTGATGCTGTCCGGCATCGCCACCGCCCCGGCCATGGCCGAACTGCCCCGCCTGTTGCCGGTGCCCGCGCAGATGCGGGAAGGGCAGGGCGTTTTTCTCATCAGCTCGACCACGCCGATCCGGGTGCCTGTCGGCGATGCCGCTGCCCGCAACGCGGCCGAGCGGTTCGCCGATCTGGTCGCGCGCAGCCGGGGCTTTCGTCCCCGGATCGAGACGGGCGCTGACGCCAACAATGCGATAGTGTTCCGCCGCGCCAAGACCGGTGCAGCGGAATCCTACACCCTCGACGTGACCGGCAAGGGTGCCACGATCGCCGCCGGCGACGATGCGGGGCTGCTCTATGGCGCGGTGACGCTGTGGCAGGCGATGACGCAGGATCAGGCTGCTGGCCCGGTATCGGTCGCGGCGATGCACATTGCCGACGCGCCGCGCTTCCAGTGGCGCGGGCTGATGCTCGACAGCGCCCGCCATTTCCAGTCGCCCGCCTATGTGCGCCAGTTGATCGACTGGATGGCGGTCAACAAGCTCAACCGGCTACACTGGCATCTGGTCGATGATCAGGGCTGGCGTATCGAGATTCCCAAATATCCGCGCCTCACGGAAGTTTCCGCCTGGCGCGTGCCCGCTGGCGCACCCGGCGCGCCGCCGCTGCCCAAGGTCGGTGGCTTCTACACCCAGGCCGAAATTCGCGATATCGTCGCCTACGCCGCCGCGCGCGGCGTCATGATCGTGCCGGAGATCGAGATGCCGGGCCATGCGCTGGCGGCGATCCGCGCCTATCCTAAGCTCGGCATGGGCGTGCCGATCCCGCCGGGCACGGAGTCCGACTGGGGCGTCTTCCCCTGGCTCTATAATGCCGATGACGCGACCTTTGGCTTTCTGGAGGACGTGCTGACCGATGTGATGGCGCTGTTCCCGTCGCCCTATATCCATATCGGCGGCGACGAGGCGGTGAAGGACCAGTGGAAATCCTCGCCGGCGATGCAGGCGAAGATGAAGGCGCTGGGCATCAGCAGCGAGGATGCGATGCAGGGCTGGTTCATGCACCGCATCGACGATTTCCTGACCAAGCATGGTCGCAAGCCGATCGGTTGGGACGAGATATTGGAAGGCGGCGCCTCGCCCCATGCCACCATCACCTCCTGGCGCGGGATCGAGGGGGCGGTGACCGCCGCCAAGTCCGGCCATGACGCGATATTGAGCCCGGCGCCGATCCTCTATTTCGACAATCGCCAGGGCTTTGGGCCGCTGGAGTCGCCGGGGCGCGGCCATCTGTCCGACCTGCACAGCGTCTATGACTTCAATCCCGAACCCGAAGGGCTGAGCGCCGCCGAGCAGCAGCATATATTGGGGCTGCAGGGCAATCTCTTCACCGAGCATGTCCGCACCGAGGAACGCGCCCAGTGGCAGCAATTCCCGCGCGGCAGCGCCGTCGCCGAAATCGGCTGGTCGCCGGTCGCGAGCCATGATTTTGCCAGCTTCATGGACCGGCTGGTGCCGCAGATGACGCGGATGGGAACGCTGGGCCTGAAGCCCGCGATCAGCGCGCTGACGGTGACGGCGAAGACGGATTATGCGTCAGGCGACAAGGCGGCGCGGGTGACGCTGGAAAGCCAGTCGGGCTTTCCGATCCATTATACGCTGGACGGCAGCGCGGTGACGCCACGCGCGCCGGTCTACAAGGACGGTCTCAGCCTGCCGGTCGGCACCCGGTTGCGGGCCGGCACCGTCTGGCGCGGCGGGATGATGCCGGGCGCGATCGACATCGGTCTCGACGCGTCCTTCCTGCGCCGCCGCACCGACGAGCAACTGGCAAGCTGCGCCAACAAGGTCGTGCTCTCGCTGGAGGATGATGCCCCGGCGCAGGGCGAGCGGGCGCATTTCCTGATCGATATCTTGCAGCCTTGCTGGCTCTATGTCGACGCCCCGGTTGGCGGCGCGTCCAGGATCGCGATCGAGGTCGGCCAGCTTCCGTTCAATTTCCAGATCGGCAAGGATCGCGACGCCATCCATTTCCGCCCCCCGGCGACCCCGGCGGGCGAGATGGAAGTGCGGGCCGGCAATTGCGAGGGCGAGCGCATCGCCGTGCTGCCGCTGGCGCCGGCGGTCGGGAACCCGGAAGTGACCCGGCTGGTCGGGCCGATCGCGCCGCGCAGCGGCAAGGCAAATTTGTGCATCACCTATACGGCGAAGGATGTTGAGCCCCTATGGGCGATCAAGCAGGTGGAACTGATCCCATGAGCGGGATGATGGCCAGCGTGACCTTGCGCGCGCCCCTGGCGGGCTGGCTGGCGCCGATCGAAAGCGTGCCCGATCCGGTTTTTGCCGAGGGGATGATGGGTGAGGGCTTTGCCATCGACCCGATCGCAGGCGAAGTCCGCGCGCCGGCCGACGCGACCGTGCTGACGGTGGCGCCGACCGGCCATTCGGTCTCGCTGCGCCTGGCCAATGGCGCGGAACTGCTGATCCATGTCGGGCTGGAGACGGTGACGCTGGGCGGCAAGGGCTTTACGCCGAAAGTGAAGCCGGGCGATGCCGTTGCGACCGGAGACCTGCTGATCGGTTTCGATCTCGACGCCGTGGCGCAAGGGGCCAAGGCGCTGATCACGCCGGTGGTGCTGGCGGGCGAGGGCTATGCCCTGTCGCTGGAGCCGCTCGACCGGCGGGTCGGCTGGCAGGATGGCGTTGCGCGGATCACGGCGCTGGCGCCTGCAGCGGTCAAAGGTGACAGCGAAGGTGACAGCCATCAACGGGTCGTGTGCGTCGACGCCCCCCATGGCATCCACGCCCGTCCGGCCGCGCGGATCGCGGCGCTGCTCCGCACCTTCGTCGCGCCGGTGGCGATCGTGCGGGACGGCAAGAGCGTCAATGCGCGCAGCACCGTTGGGCTGCTTGGCCTTGGCGTGCGTAGCGGCGATGAGATCATCATCCGGGGCGAAGGCAGCGATGCCCGCGCGGCGGTCGAGGCGCTGGTGGCGCTGATCGAAGCGGGGCTGGGTGAGGAGGCGAAGGTCGATCATCCCGCGCCCGCGCCGGTCGTGCCGCAGCACGGCCCGGTGACGGCTGCGCCGGGGCTCGCAATCGGACAGGTGGTGCAGCTGCGCGTCGCCGATGTCGACGTGCCGCGCGACGGGCAGGGCGGCGCGGCCGAACATGCCGCGCTCGCGCGGGCGATGGCGACAGTCGATGCCGAATTGTCGGCGGGCCATGGCCTGGCGGCCGAGATTGCGGCGGCGCATCGCGCGCTGCTGGCCGACCCGGAACTGGCCGAGGCGGCCGGGCACCAGATCGATGCCGGGCGCAGCGCCGCCTTCGCCTGGCGCCATGCGACCGCCCAGGCGGCCGAGGCGATCCGTGCGACCGGCGATCCGCTGCTGATGGAACGTGTCGCCGACCTGATCGATATCGAGCGACAGCTGATCGCCGCCCTGCTTGGCAGCGAGGCAAGCGCGGTGCCGCCGCTGCCCCCTCAAAGCATATTGATCGCTGAGGATCTGCTCCCCTCGCAGTTCCTGGCGCTCGATAGGGACCGTCTGGCCGGAATCTGCACGGCGGCCGGCGGTCCCACTTCCCATGTCGCGATCCTCGCGGCGTCGGCCGGCATCCCGATGCTGGTCGCCGCCGGCCGGGATGTGCTGGCCATCGCCGAGGGGCGGACGGTCATCCTGGACGCGGACGGGGCGCGGATCGATGCCGATCCGGGCGTGAACACATTGTCGGAGGTCAGCGCGCGGATCGCCGCCGCGCGCGAGCAGCGCAGCCGCGACCGGGCGCAGGCTCATGCCGATTGTCGCATGGCCGACGGCACCCGGATCGAGATTTTCGCCAATCTGGGATCGCAGGCCGATGCCGCCGCCGCCGTGGCGGCCGGGGCCGAGGGGTGCGGCCTGCTGCGCACCGAATTCCTGTTTCTGGAGCGGGCGGAGGCGCCGGACGAGGCCGAACAACGAGAAATATATTCCGGTATCGCAACGACATTGGGCGATCGGCCGCTGATCGTGCGGACGCTCGACATTGGCGGCGACAAGCCGGTGCCCTATCTGCCGATGGCGGCCGAGGAAAATCCGGCGCTGGGCTTGCGCGGCGTGCGCCTCAGCCTCGCCCGGCCGGACTTGATGCAGGTACAGTTGCGCGCGATCCTGCGCGCCGTGCCGGCGGACCAGTGCCGCATCATGCTGCCGATGATTGTGGACCTGTCCGACTATCGCGCGGTCAGGGCGATGCTGGACGCGGAAAAGGCGGCGCTGGGTATCGACGCGCCGGTGCCGCTGGGCGTGATGATCGAGACGCCGGCGGCGGCGATGCTGGCGGACATGCTGGCGGCCGAGGCCGATTTCCTGTCGATCGGTACCAATGACCTGACCCAATATACGCTGGCCGTCGATCGCGGCAACGCGGCGGTGTCGCACCGGATCGATGCGCTGCATCCCGCGGTACTGCGCCTGATCCGCGAAGTCGGGCACGGCGCGCAGCGTCATGGCCGCTGGGCCGGCGTCTGTGGCGGCCTTGCCTCCGACCCGCTCGCCGCACCGATCCTGATCGGCCTTGGCATCACCGAATTGTCGGCCACGCCCGCCGCCATTGCCCGGTTGAAGGCGGTGGTGCGCACGCTCGACATGGCCCGTTGCATCGACCTGGCGGAGCGCGCCTGCGCCGCCGAAAGCCCCGCTGCCGTGCGCGAAATGGCTCAAGGAGTCCTGCCATGAGCTTCCGTCCCGCCAACCTGCTGGCCCGGCTACAGCCCCTTGGCCGGGCGCTGATGCTGCCGATTGCGGTGTTGCCGATCGCCGCGCTGCTGCTGCGCCTTGGCCAGCCCGACATGCTCGCCATTCCCTTCGTCGCGGCAGCGGGCGACGCGATCTTCTCCAATCTCGGCCTGCTTTTCGCCGCCGGTGTCGCCGTGGGCCTCGCCCGCGAAAATCATGGCGCGGCGAGCCTCGCCGGGGTGATCGCCTATCTGGTGACGACCGAGGGCGCGAAGGTATTGCTGGTCCTGCCGCCCGACGTGGCGGAGGCGGCGCAGGCCGCCTGGCGCGCCAAGGAAATCGCCAAGGTCTCCGTGCCGGCCGGCATCCTGTCGGGCATCGTCGCGGGCCTGCTCTACAACCGCTTTTCCGACATCAAGCTGCCCGACTATCTGGCCTTCTTCGCCGGGCGCCGGTTCGTGCCGATCGTCGCGGGGCTGGCCGGCCTGTTCGGCGCGCTGATGTTCGGCCTTGGCTTCCCCTGGATCGAGGCGGGGATCGATCGCCTGAGCCAATGGGTGGTGGCGGCCGGACCGCTCGGCCTGTTCGTCTATGGCCTGCTCAACCGGTTGCTGCTGATTACCGGGCTGCACCACATCATCAACAATGTCGCCTGGTTCCTGCTTGGTGACTTCCATGGCGCGACCGGCGATATCAAGCGCTTCTTCGCGGGCGATCCGACCGCTGGTGGTTTCATGTCGGGCTTCTTCCCGGTGATGATGTTCGGCCTGCCGGCCGCCTGCCTCGCCATGTATCGCACCGCTTTGCCGGATCGGCGCAAGCGCGTCGGTGGCCTGCTGCTCAGCCTTGCGCTCACCTCCTTCCTCACCGGCGTGACCGAACCGATCGAGTTCAGCTTCATCTTCCTGGCGCCGATCCTCTATGTCGTCCATGCGGTGCTGACCGGCCTGTCGATGGTGGTCATGGACGCGCTGGGCGTGAAGCTGGGCTTCGGCTTTTCCGCTGGCCTGTTCGACTATCTGATGAATTATGGTCTGGCGACCAAGCCGCTGATGCTGATCCCGGTCGGGCTTGTCTATTTCGCTGTCTATTATGCCACCTTCAGCTGGTGCATCCGCCGCTTCAACCTGAAGACGCCGGGACGCGAGGATGAAGCTGCCGCTGCGGTGGACATGCCGAACGTGGCCGGTGCGCGCGGGCCGGCGATGGTCGCGGCGCTGGGCGGGAAGTCCAATGTACGATCGGTCGATGCCTGTACCACCCGGCTGCGTCTGGTGCTGGGCGACAGTGCAATCGCGGACGAGGCCCGTTTGCGGGCGCTGGGCGCGCGCGGCGTCGTCCGCCTGCGCGACGGCGGTTTCCAGGTGGTGCTGGGGCCGATCGCCGATCAGGTCGCAGCGGAGATCCGCAGCGCGCTGGCCGGGCATGATCCGGCGCCGATCGCGGGCACGTCCGATCTGGTCGCTCTGCTCAAGGGCGCCGGCGTGCGCGCGGTCGAGCCGCGCGGCACGCGCCTTCTGGTGCGCGTCGATCGGCCCGCTGCCGTGGACGCGGCGGCGTTGCGGGGCGCCGGGGTCAAGGCCTGGGTGCTGCCGGCATCGGCCGATGGCTGGCTGCACCTGATCCTGGGCGATCAGGTGCAGCCACTGGCGGAAGCGTTGCGGGCCGCCTAGCCGAGCGCAATCCGGCGCGTGATGCCGATCGCGTCGAGAAAGCGCGCGTCATGGCTGACGACCAGCAGGGCGCCATCATAGCCGCGCAGCCCAGCCTCCACCGCCTGGATCGCTTCGAGGTCGAGATGGTTGGTCGGCTCGTCGAGGATCAGCAGTGGCGGCGGCGCGCTGCCCAGCACACAGGCCAGGCCCGCGCGCAGCATCTGCCCGCCGCTGAGGCTAACGACCCGTTGCAGCGCAGCGTCGCCGCGAAAACGGAAATGGGCGAGCAGGGCGCGACGGCCATTTTCGTCGAGTTCGGGATGCAGGCGCGCGAGATTGTCCGCGATCGATAGGGCAGGATCGAGCAGCGCGGCGGTTTGGTCCAGTACGGCGTGGCGCACCGGGCGGTCGATCCGTCCGGCGAGCGGCGGCAATGTGCCGGCCATGGTCGCAAGCAGGCTGGTCTTGCCCGATCCATTGGGGCCGGTGATGGCGATCCGTTCCGGCCCTTCGACCAGCAGGTCGACATGCGCCAGCAAGGGCGTGGCGGGATCATGGCCGACGCTGACATCGGTGAGGCGCAGGACGATCCGATCCGGCGCCAGGCCAGTCGAGGGCAGGGCGATGCGGATCGGCTCCAATATCTCGACCCGGCTGCGTGCGGCTTGCGCCTGATCCTCCGCCTCGGCGCGCAGCCGCTCCGCGACATGGCGGCCAGCGGCGGAAGAGGCTTCCGCCTGGTTCTTGCGCGCGCCGATCAGGATGCGGGGCATGTCGCCGCGCGCGCCCTTGCGGGCGCCGGCGGCGTCGCGTCGCTGCTGGCGCTCGGTCGCGAGCTGGGCCTTGCGCGCGGCCTGCTTGACCTGTCGTTCCGCGATGTCGAGATCATGGGCGGCGGCGGTGAGTTCGACCGCCTTGCGCGCGCGATAATGGGACCAGTTGCCGCCATAGCGCTGGGCGCCGAGGCCGGTAAGTTCGACGATCGCGTCGACGCGCTCCAGCAACTCGCGATCATGGCTGACGAGGATCAGGCCGGCGCGCCAGCCATCGACCAGTTCGGCGACGGCCGCGCGCCCGGCCCGGTCGAGATTGTTGGTCGGTTCGTCCAGCAACAGGAAATCGGGGGCTTCCAGGATCGCGCCGGCGAGCGCGGCGCGGGTGCGCTGGCCGCCCGACAAAGTGCAAAGCCGGGTATCCGGCCCGGCAGCGAGCCCGACCCGCTCCAGCGCGGCGTCGATCCGGCTTTCGAGCGTCCAGTCGGCATCGGCCAGTTGCTCGGCGGTGGCATCGCCACTTTCGGCGAGGCGCAGCAGGGCGATGGCATCGGCCACGCCCCACAGATCGGCGATCCGTTCATCCGCGCCGAACTGCACGGCCTGGCGCAGGCGGGCGAGCCGGCCCTGCACGGCGATGCTGCCGCTGCTGGGGGTGAGATCGCCGGCGATCAGGCGCAGCAAGGTCGTCTTGCCGACGCCGTTGCGGCCGACAAGGGCGGTGCGCTCGCTCTGGAAACGAAGGTCTAGACCGGAAAGGACGGACTGGCCGTCAGGCGTGGTCCAGCCGAGATTGGAACAGGATATGGCGGGCATGAGCATGAATTTCCCTGGCAGCGTTGCGGATCGGCATTGCGGTCAGGTTGAAATCCACGGCACGGTCTCTTTTCTGGTGAATTGAGGCATCAATTTAGCTGCGATCGCCGCCCTGTTCAAGCGCCGGGCCGCACAGGACAAACATCGGCATCGCGATAAACGACGAAAAATCGCGCTTTTCTGCGGCTTGGCGGGATGTTTTCGCCTGTCGGTGCGCATGCTGTCGCCGGCCGTGGACTTGTGCCGTCGGGCGCTGCTCCGCCATGGCAGGGCGGAACAAAGATTTCCTCGGAGGGGAACCATGAGCATAGCCGTCTTCGACTGTTCGGATATCGACCAATATCTCGGCAAGCCGATGCAGCCTGCGCGGATGCGCGAGCCGATCCACAATAATGACATCCGCCGCTGGGCGCAGGCGATGCATTATCCCAATCTGCTCCATTATGATGCCGATTATGCCGCCGAGGGGCGCTGGGGCCGGCTGGTCGCGCCGCAGAGCTTTGCCGTGACGATGGATGACGGCCATGGCGCCGGGCCGGCCTGCGTGGGTGCCATCCCCAATTCGCATCTGCTGTTCGGCGGCGATGAATGGTGGTTCTATGGCCCGCGTATCCAGGGCGGCGACCTGGTCCATAATGAGCGCATCCCGTTCGACTATACGGTCAAGGATACCAAGTTCGCCGGGCCGACCTGTTTCCAGCGTGGCGACAATAATTATTACAACCAGAATGGCGAACTGATTGCCAAGCAGCGCTCCACCTCGATCCGCTATCTGGCCGAGGCGGGGCGCGAGAAGACGACCGATGTGGTCGAGGGCACCGAAGATCCGGTGTGGAGCGACGAGGAACTGGCGCAGATCCAGGATCGCAAGTTCGACTGGGTGCAGATGCTGCACGAACTGGGCCATGGCAAACGTTATTGGGACGATATCCAGATCGGCGCCGCGCTGCCTGAACGTGTCATCGGCCCGCACAGCATCGCCAGTTTCACCACCGAATGGCGCGCCTATCTGTTCACCATCTGGGGCGGCACGCACCGGCGCACCGATCTCGACATGGAGGCGCTCGGCTTCGTCAAGGAAATGGCGGGGCATGAAAATGACCCGGTGATGGAGCGGATCAATCCGGAACTGACCGACGGCGCCTATTTCGGGCCGTCGCGCGGCCATCTCTTCCCGCGCTGGGCCCGCTTCATCGGCATGCCGCGGGCCTATGGCTATGGTGCATCGATGGGCGCATGGATCGTCGATTATCTGGCCGGCTGGGCCGGCGAATGGGGCATGGTGACCCATTCGGTCGCTTCCTATCGCGGGCCGGCCTTCACCGGCGACATCACGATCATGACCGGCACGGTGGTCGACAAGTTCGTCGACGATGACGGTCGCGACGTGGTGCAGATCGACTGCCGCATGGTCAATCAGCTGGGCACGACCCTGGCGACCGCCAAGGCGGAAGTTGCATTGCCGCGCAAATAAGCGCGGCAATGGCCGCGGCGCGTTTTTGCGGCTCGCGGTGCCAAGATGTTGAAGCAAAAAGGGGATTTTCCTGCGTGCGACGAACGGTGCGTCGCACGCAGCGCCCGCAATGCCGCAACTTCTTCGAATTTCTAAAGATTTTGTTAACCATTTTACTCTAGGTTTTCCTTGGATATCAGGGAGAACAGGGCCATGCGCTCCGACGCAGAAAGCCTTCTGGCCCGGCTGGGGCGCCGGGATTTTCGCTATCGCGAGTTCGCGGACAGTTTCGCGGACATGGAGTTGTGGCCGATCTTCGAGGCCCTGCTGACCGACCCGCGCGTGGTCGGACGTCCCCTGTCCAAACTGGAAGCGCGCGAGGCCGAAGCCGTGCTGGCGATCCGCCGCGCCGAGCCCGAGCAACATGTGCCCGCACCCCGCGCCAATGTGACCAGCATGTTCGACGCCTATCAGGACGCGCCACCATCCGCTGCGCCGCGCGGCAATCTGCGCGATTTCCTGGGCCATCTGTCGAACGATCCCGACAAGCGAGATTATTGATGCCGCTGATCCTCTGTCATTCGCCCAAGGGCGGCGTCGGCACCAGCTTCATCGCGGCGCAACTGGCGATCCATCTGGCGCAGCGCGGGCATGATGTCAGCGCGCTCGACTTCACCTATCAGGATTCTCTCAAGCTCTATTTCGGCCTGACCCCGGCCCAGGGCCTGCCGGAACTGAACGACGGCAGCGCGGACCAGATCGCGGTGTCGGGCGTCGCGCTCTTTTCCGCCTATGGCCTGCGCCGTGACGCGACCTTCCAGGATCTGCTGGGCAAGCCGGATCATTCGCCGTTCGCCGGCAAGAAGATCTTCATTGCCGATGTGGCGGCGGGTGACCGCGAGACCAAGGACATGTTGTTGCCGCATGCCGCCCTGCATGTCTGCCCCCTGCATCCGCGTCCCGGATCGCTCGCGGCCCTGCCCAAGGTCGAGCCGGGCACGGCGACGATCGATCTCGCCAAGACCGGGTTCGTGCTCAACCATCTGGACGATACCCATCGCCTGTCGCGCCACACGCATATCTTCCTGCGCGAACTGTTCGGCAGCAAGCTGCTCGGCACGATCCGCCGTGACGAGGCGGTGAACGAGGCAAGCGCGATGTTCGAGCCGCTGGCCCGCTTCGCGCCGGCCAGCGTGGCGCTCAACGATCTGCGCAGGCTGGTCACGACCGTGGAACAGGCGGCTGGCCTGGTTGAGGCGGCCGAGGAGGCTACTTCGTGAAGGCCCGGCAGGCGATCCTGAGCAACGGGTTGCTGGTGCTGGCCGGGCTGTTCGCCCTGCTGGCGATCACCGTGCCGCTCGATCTGGAAGCGCAGTGGATCTTTGCCGGCATCACCATCGTGGGCGCGACCATATTGGGGCGGATGCGCAGCCGTCGTGCCCTGCTGGTGCTCGCGATCCTGTCGATGATCGTATCGACCCGCTACATGTTCTGGCGCACCACCGAAACGCTGGAGTTTGGCACCCTGGCAGAATTCCTGTTGGGGTCTGGCCTGTATCTGGCCGAAGTCTATGCCTGGCTGATCCTGGTGCTGGGCTTCCTCCAGACCGGCTGGCCGCTCGACCGTGAAGTCGTGGAGATCGAGGGTGAGCCCGATCAATGGCCCAGCGTCGACGTCTATGTCCCGACCTATAATGAAAGCCTGGAGATCGTTCGCAACACCGTGTTCGCGGCGATGGACATGGATTATCCCGCCGATCGTTTCCGCGTCTTCATCCTGGATGACGGTCGCCGGCCCGAATTTCAGGCGTTCGCGCGCCAGGCCGGCTGCGGCTATCTGACCCGCGGCGACAATCTTCATGCCAAGGCCGGCAACCTCAATGCCGCGATGAAGAAGACCAATGGCGAACTGATCGCCATCTTCGACTGCGACCATGTGCCGACCCGCGCCTTCCTGCAGATGACCGTCGGCTGGTTCCAGCAGGATCCCAAGCTGGCGCTGATGCAGACGCCGCACCATTTCTATTCGCCCGATCCGGCCCAGCGCAACCTGGGCACGGTGCGCGACCTGCCGGGTGAGGGCGACCTGTTCTATGGTGCGGTCCAGTCTGGCAACGATCTTTGGAACGCGACCTTCTTCTGCGGTTCCTGCGCAGTCATCCGCCGCGATGCGCTGGCCCAGACCAACGGCTTTGCCGGTGAGACGGTGACCGAGGACGCCCATACCGCGTTGAAATTGCAGCGCATGGGCTGGAATACCGCCTATATCGGCGCGCGCCTGTCCGCTGGCCTCGCGACCGAACGGCTGGTGCTGCATATCGGCCAGCGCATCCGCTGGGCGCGCGGCATGACCCAGATCCTGCGGATCGACAATCCGCTGTTCGGGCGCGGCCTCAATTGGCAGCAGCGGCTTTGCTACCTGAATGCGATGCTGCATTTCCAGTTTCCGCTGCCGCGCATCGTCTTCCTGACCAGCCCGCTTGCCTATCTGATCTTCGGCCAGAACATCATCCATGCCTCGGCATCGCTGATCTTCGCCTATGCGCTGCCGCATCTGGTCTGTTCGATGACATCGTCGGCGAATACGCAGGGCGGGGATCGCCGACCGTTCTGGGGTGAAATCTACGAGACGATTCTGGCCTTTCACCTGGCGCGCCCGACGGTCATGACCTTCTTCCAGCCGCGCAAGGGCAAGTTCAACGTGACGGACAAGGGCAGCCTGCTCGACCGGACCTATTTCGACCTGTCGACGGTGCGCCCGCACCTGATCTGCATCGGCCTCATCATCTTCGGCATCGGGCTGGCGATCGTGAAGCGGGTCTTCTTCCCGCATCTGTTCAACATCCAGACCGATACGCTGGTGCTGAACGTCGTCTGGGCCGTGTTCAGTCTGATCATCCTGATCGCCGCCGTTTCGGTCGCGCGCGAGACGCGGCAGGCGCGCGAATATATCCGCATCGTCACCGAATTGCCGGTCACTCTCTACATGGCCGATGGCTATGTGATCGACGCGACGACGATCGACATTTCGATGGGGGGCGCGGCGATCGCCGTGCCGCCCGACTTCCCGCTGCGCGACCGGCGCGTCGCCTATATGTCGCTGCCGATGGGCGACGAGAAGCTGACGATCCCGGTCGAAATGGTCCGGTTCGATCGGGGCGAGGTCAATCTGCGCTTCCAGGAACTGGACATGATCTCTTCGCGCCACCTTGTCCGCGCGGTGATGGGCCGTGCCGATGCATGGCAGCCCGCTGCCCCCCGCAAGCCGGTTTCGGCCCTGCACTCTCTCTGGGATATCATCGTGGTCGACTATATGACCCTCAAGCGCCTGTTCCGCCTCAACCGCACGGAGCGCCGCAAGCAGAAGAAGGCCGTTCGCCTGGCCGCCGCGGCGAAAGCCGCCAAGCAGGCTGCGGCCGCATTGCTGGGCCTGGCCGCGATCGGGACGCTGCTGCTCGCAGGCAGCGGTCACGCCTTCGCGCAGGCGGCACAGGCACCTGCCGCGACGCTGGCACCCGCCACCGCGGCGGGCGTGCAGAAGCAGCGGCTCAGCTTCCGCGACCTGCAGGTCAAGATGCCGATCCGCCTGGCCGGGACGCGCGGCGAAATCGGCATTCCCTTCGGCATGCGCCGCAACGAGGTGGTGACCGATAGCAGCCTGACGCTGAACTTCGCTTGGTCGCCGGCCATGCTCGGCGATCTCAGCCAACTGGTCGTGTTGCTGAACGGCGAGGTGGTCCGCACCATTCGCCTTACCCCGGCGGAATCCGGTGGTCAGAACATCACCATTCCGGTCAATCCGGCGCTGTTCCTGCCGGGCGACAACCAGCTGAACCTGCGCCTGGTCGGCCATTATGCGCGCGATTGCGAGGATCCGTTCCACAGTTCGCTCTGGGCCAATATCAGCAATGTCCGGTCCTGGTTCGACCTCAGCGTCCAGACGCTGCCGATGGCGCCGGATCTGGGCCGTCTGCCCGGTCCCTTCTTTGATCGGCACGACAATCTGCCGCTGCGCCTGCCCTTCGTCTTCGCCGGCACGCCGCGCGCTGGCGAGCTGGAGGCGGCCGCCAGCCTGGCTTCCTGGTTGGGTGCGCAAGCCAGCTATCGCGGCTTTTCGTTCAAGCCGGTCTACAACCAGATCCCGACCGGAAACGCGATCCTGTTCGCGACGCCGGACCGGCCGATCGCCGGCCTCAACCTGTCGATCACCGGGCCGAGCGCCACCGTCATCCGCAATCCTCGCGACACGTTCGGCGAATTGCTGGTGGTGATGGGCCGCAACGCCAGCGAATTGAAGCTGGCCGCTGCGGCGATCGCCAGCGGTCGCGGCGTGCTGAGCGGCGCGCGGATGAACTTTGATGGCGTCCGCATCCCGACCTTTGCGCGCTATGCCGCGCCGCGCTGGCTGCGCACCGACCGCCCGGTCCAGCTGGGCGAGATCATGGATGCCAATGCGCTGCAGGGCATGGGCCTGCCGCCTGGCCCGCTGTCGGCGCGCTTCCGGGTCGCGCCCGATCTCTTCTTCTGGCCGCGCCAGGGCGGTCGCCTCGACCTGCGCTATCGCTATCCGGCGGCCAAATGGCTTGATCGTCGCGCCTCGCGTCTCGATGTCTCGATCAACAACCAGTATCTCCGCACGCTGCCGCTCGCCGGGGCTGGCTGGTGGGACAGCCTGTTCGGGGCGCAGGGCGCATCGTCCAACGATTCCAGCGCCTCGATCGTGTTGCCGCGCTACAATCTGTTCGGCCAGAACGAGCTGATTTTCGACTATAATCTGATCATTGCCGACAAGAAAAAGTGCGAAGGGACGCTGCCCGACAATGTCCGGGTCAGCGTGCGTCCGAGCAGCAGCATCGACCTCAGCCGCGCCTATCATGCGCTGCACATGCCCGATCTCGCGACCTTTGCCGGCGCCGGCTATCCCTTCACCATCCGTCCCGACCTGTCGGAAACCACGGTGCTGATGGGCGGCCAGCCTTCCGCCGGGGCGGTCGAGGCCTTCCTGGTGCTGATGGGCCGCATGGGCGATTCCACCGGCGCGCCAGTGACCGGGGTCGTCGTCGCCAACGCTGTCGATGGCGAGCGGCTGCAGGGGCGTGACATCATCGTTATCGGCGGCAGCAGCGTCGCGGGTTCCGACCAGCTCTTTGCCGGCGCGCCGGTCCGCTATGAAAATGGCCGGCTGCAGGTGACGGAGATGAGCCCGATCCAGCGCATCTTCGCCTTCTTCTCGCCGTTCGATCGATCGGGTGATGGCGAAGCGGACGCGTTTGTCACCTCGTCCAGCGGCTTTGCCGGCATTGTCGGCTTCGAATCCCCGTTCGAGGGTGGTCGCAGCGTCGTGGCCCTGCTGGCGGACGATCCGCGCGCCTTGCCCGATCTGGTCGGCGGCATGGCCGATGCCAAGATCAACGCCCAGATCCAGGGCGACCTGGCCGTCACCAGCGGCGACGGGATGAGCAGCTTTGCGGTCGGACCCGGCTATTGGGTCGGTTACCTGCCCTTCTGGATGAAGGCGGCCTTCTGGCTGAGCCAGCGGCCGTTGCTGATGGCCGCCTGCGGCCTGCTCGCGGCGCTCATCCTCGCCGGACCGCTTTATCTCTATCTCAGCCGGCAGCAGCGCCGCCGCCTGAGCAAGGAGGATGAGGCATGAGCCGCACCCTCCGCCTGCCTGTCACCTGCGCCGCCCTGGCGCTGGCCTGCATGGCGCCGATGCCCACGCTGGCCGAAGTGCCGGGCGTCGCGCCGCTGATCCAGCAGGGCCGCTACTGGCAGTCCAAGGGGCGACAGGATCTGGCAAACCAGGCCTATCGCCGGGCACTGGCGCTCGATCCCAATAATGCCGAAGCGCGCAAGGGACTGGCCGGCCCGCCGCCCAAGGCACAGCCGGCACCGAAACCCACGCCCGCGCCAGCGCCGGCACGGCGCGCCGAAGCGACGCCACGCCCGACGCCCACGCCGACAGCGGCTCCCTCGGCGGCAAATCGGACGCAAGCAGCGCGCCCGAGCGGCAATGTAGGCGGTGGCGCGTCGCGCGCGAGCGGTTTCAAGGCGCTCGACGCCAATGATCTGGATGGCGCCGAGCGGGCGTTCGAGCGCGCCGTGGCCGCCAATCGCAATGATGCCGACGCGCTGGGCGGTCTTGGCCTGGTGCGCTTGCGCCAGGGGCGCTTCGGCGAAGCGCGTGACCTGCTCGATCAGGCATCGCAGCGCGGTTCAGCGGCGCAATGGGCGCAGGCGCTGGCCTCCGCCCGCTTCTTTGGCGGGCTTGCGGATGCGCGTGCGGCGCTGGCGCAGGGCCGGCTTGGCGAAGCGCAGGCCGATGCCGAGGCGCTGGTCCGTTCCGGCTATCCGCAGCGTGGCCCGGCGCTCGAATTGCTGGCCGATATCTATGAGCGGCAGGGGCGCTATGCCGATGCGGCAGACCTTTACCGGCAGGCAAATGAAGGGGCCAAGCAGTCCGATGGTCGGCTGGCGAGCCGGGCGGCGCGCGATCGCGCCCGTGCCGCGGCCGCGCGCGGCGATGATGTCACCGCCGAACAGGAATTTCATTCCGGCCTGTTGCTGGACCAGCAGGATCCGTGGATCCGTTATGAGTTTGCCCGTTATCTGATCCAGCGCCAGCGCCTGCCCGAGGCGGAATCGCTGATCAACTCGCTGGGATCGTCGAGTGATCCCGACTGGCTTTATGCCGCTGCGCTGCTCAACGCCGATCGCGGCCGGGCGTCGGCCGCCGATACGCTGATGGCGCGGATTCCCGAAATGCAGCGTACGGAACAGATGCGCAATTTCGCTGTCGGCCTGAAGGTGGACGGCGCGATCGAGCGGGCCAAGGCGATGGCCGCGCAGGGGCGGCAGGCCGATGCGCTGATGGCACTGCGCCAACTGGCCGCGACCCCCGGCATCGACCCGACCAAGCAGGCTGCTGTGGCCGATGCGATGTTCGAACTGGGTGACCGGGAAGGAGCGGCGCAACTGGCGCAGCAGGCGCTGACCGCCGGGACCATCACCGACCCGGCCGGCTATGAACCGATCGTGCGCGTGCTGGCCAAGACCGGGCGCGATGCCTTTGCCACCAGCGCCGTGCAGCGCGCCGCGCAACTGGCGGGCAATACGCCCGACGGCCAGCGTGTCGTCGCGCGGATGAACGGCATCATGGCGGCGTCGCAGGCCGATCGGCTGCGGCTCGCAGGCCAGAACGCGCAGGCCTTCGACCTGCTGCAGGGCGCGTGGAACGCTGCGCCGGGCAATCAGGAAGTGCTGGCCGCGCTGGCACGGCTTTATCAGTCGGGTGGTATGCCGGCTCAGGCGGCGCAGACCTACCAACTGGTCCTGGCCCAGTCGCCCAATGACAAGGGCGCGCTGATGGGCCTGATCGAGACGGCGGGCGCAGCGGGCGACAAGGATCTGGCACGCGCCACGATCGAGCGCGCCTTGCAGCAATCGCCCAATGATTATCAGATCTACATGGCGGCGGCGCGGATGGAGCAGGCGCGGGGCGACGAGGGCGCCGCGCTGCGCTACCTGAAGCGCGCGAAGGAAGTCTATGCCGCGCAGAGCGGCGCAGGCAATGTCACTGCCAGCAATCCCTTTGCCGCGACGATGCAGGGCAACAACCCGTTCCGCAACCAGTCGGCTGCGGCCGCCCCGGCGGCGGTCAATCCGTTCGCGCTGGGATCGGGCGCGCGGCTGGCCGGACAAGCGCCGTCACCGGCAGGCATGGCGTTCGCGCCGATGCCGCAGGCTGGCGAAGCCGGCGGATTCCCGCCGGCGGTCGTGGCCCAGTCTGCGCCGATGCCGGGCGGTTATCCGGCGGTTGGCGTGCCGGCGTCCGCGCCGGGCGGATCGATGATGACAAGCGGCGATCCGGTGATGGACCGTATCCAGACCGAGATCCGCACCCTGACCCGCGACAGTGGCCCGCGCGCCGAACTGCGCACCGGCTATCGCGAGCGATCGGGTGAAGCGGGCCTGAGCGAACTCAAGGAACTGACCGGATCGGCCGAAGTCTCCACCAGCCTTGGCAACGGCCGGATCAAGGCGAGGGCGGAAGCCGTGGTGCTGGATGCCGGCCGCCCCAGCCGGTCGGGGCTTGCCCGCTTCGGTCGCAATGCGACGCCCGAAGCGCAGGGGATCGTCGATCAGGAAGAATCCGCACTGGTGGACGCCGATACCCAGCATGCGTCCGGCGTGGCGCTGTCGGCTGCTTATGAGACGCCGCTGCTGAAGCTGGAGGCTGGCGTCACGCCACTCGGTTTCGAGGATAGCGACGTCACCTGGCATGCAGCGATCAGCCCGCGCTTCTCGCCCTATGCGACGGCCCGCGCCTGGTTCGAGCGCAAGCCGGTGACCGACAGCGTCCTGTCCTATGCTGGCACACGCGATCCCGTGACCGGGGCGATGTGGGGCCAGGTGATGCGGACCGGTGGCGGCGCATCCTTCTCCTATGATCAGGATGGGGCGGGGGTCTATGGCGACCTGTCCTATTATAAATATGCCGGGCATGATGTCCGCAAGAACCATGGCTTCCAGGCGAACGTCGGTGGCTATCTGCCCTTCTATCGCGGCGACCGTTCGTCGATCACCGGCGGCGTCAATGTGAACTATCAGGATTTCGACAATAATCAGAACTACTTCACCTACGGCTTTGGCGGCTATTTCAGCCCGCAGAGCTTCTTCAGCATCAGCCTGCCGGTGCGTTATGCCTATGCGTCGGACCTGCTGGAGGTGAAGGCGGGCGTGGCGCCTGGCTATCAGAGCTACAGCCAGGATCAGGTCAATGTCTATCCGACCGATCCGGCGGCACAGGCGGTGCTGGATGGCCTCAAGGCCCAGAACAGCGATGTGCGCTCCTATTATGACAGCCTGAGCAAGACCGGCTTTGCCCTTTCGGCGGACGGCTCGATCTATTATCGTGTCAGTCCCAGCACGCGGGTCGGCGGTGAGATGAGCATCAACACCTTCGGCAGCTATGACGAGTTCAAGTCGCTGATTGGGATCAAACAGTCTCTGGGAGGCAATTGATGATCCGGGAAGCCGTGGAATATCAGCCCGCCGAAACCGATCAGTGGACGATGGACGGGCTGTCGCTGCTGACCGCGATGATTGGCAGCGAGGTGTTCGGCACCGCGACCCGTGGCCAGGCCGACGCCTTTTTTGGCGCAGTCGGTCGGCGCATCGCGTCGCTGCTTCAGGTCGCCGACATTTCGGACGGGGATGCGCTGATGGCGCGGATCAACCGGCTGTGGCGGACGTTGGGCTGGGGTGAGGCGCAATTGCGAATGACGGACGATGCAATCATGATCCAGCATGTCGGTTTGCCCGAAACGCTTCAGGGCGATGTCGATGGCCGCTGGGCGGACATGGCGCCGCCGCTGCTGCGTGGCGCCTATGATGCCTGGTTCCGGGCGCTGGGCGGCGGCGCGGACCTGCATACATCCGTGCTGCAATGGCGCGACGGCATCATGGAAATACGCCATGGGCGTTGACCGGCGTGCGTTGCTGGTGGGGATGGGACTGGTTTTCACGGCAGCCTGCGCCAAGGCGCGCCAGCCGCGGGGCAGCAGCGTGAGCAATGGCGACTGGGCCCGGTTCAAGGCGGCGTTTCTCGACCCGTCCGGCCGCATCATCGACAATGGCAATGGCGGTGTCAGCCATAGCGAGGGGCAGGGTTATGGCCTGGGCCTGGCATTGTGGAACGATGACCGGGAAGCATTCGACGCCATCCTGCGCTGGACCGATAGCAATCTGGTCCGGCCCGACATGGCGCTTTACGCCTGGCGTTATGATCCCCGGCAGCCCAATCCGGTGGCCGACACCAATAATGCGACCGATGGCGACCTGTTCATCGCCTGGGCACTGGCGGAGGCGGCCAAAAGCTGGGGCGAGGGGCGTTATGCCACCCGCTCGGCCGAGATCCGCGCCGCCATCCGCCAGCATCTGGTGCTGGAACGCCATGGGCGCACATTGCTGCTGCCCGGCCTGCAGGGCTTCGTCACGCCGGAGGCGGTGACGCTCAACCCTTCCTATTTCGTCTGGCCCGCGCTCGACGCCTTCCGTCGCCTGGATGGCGAGGCGGCCTGGGGGCGGATCATCAGCGACAGCGAAGCGCTGATGGCGGCGGCGCAATTCGGTCCGCTCAAGCTGCCGACCGATTGGGTGGATGTGACGGGGCATGACATGGTCGTGCCGGCCGTGGGCAAGCCCGCCCGTTTCGGCTTCGACGCGATCCGCGTGCCGCTCTACGCCCAGGCCGGGCGCCGGGCGGCGCTGCTGAAGCCGATCCGCGACTATTGGCAGGGCTATGTGACCCGGCAACAGCCGATCCCGGCCTGGGTCGATGTCCAGTCCGGGGAGGTCGCGCCCTATGCCCTGTCGGCGGGTGGCATGGCGATTGCCGGCAAGATCATGGGCCTGCCGCAACCGGCAGGCCTGTCGACCGATTATTATGCCGCCTCCTTGCAGATGCTGGCCGGCAAGCTCGCCTGATCGGGGCTGAGCCGGCGGCTCAGCCCAATATCCCCGGCAGATCCAGCCCCTTTTCACGGGCACAGTCGCGCGCGATTTCGTAGCCCGCATCGGCATGGCGCATCACGCCGGTTGCCGGGTCGTTCCACAGCACCCGCTCCAGCCGCGCGGCCGCTTCCGCCGTGCCATCGGCGACGATCACCATGCCGCTATGCTGGCTGTAACCCATGCCGACGCCGCCGCCATGGTGGAGCGATACCCAGGTCGCGCCCGATGCGGTGTTGAGCAGCGCGTTGAGCAGCGGCCAGTCGCTGACCGCGTCCGATCCGTCCATCATCGCTTCGGTCTCGCGATTGGGGGAGGCGACCGAACCGCTGTCGAGATGGTCGCGGCCGATGACGACCGGGGCCTTGAGTTCGCCCTTCGCCACCATCTCGTTGAAGGCGAGACCGAGGCGATGGCGATCGCCAAGCCCGACCCAGCAGATGCGGGCGGGCAGACCCTGGAAGTGGATCTTCTCCCGCGCCATGTCGAGCCAGTTATGGAGATGGGCGTTGTCGGGCAGCAGTTCCTTCACCTTGGCGTCGGTCTTGTAGATATCCTCCGGATCGCCCGACAGCGCCGCCCAGCGGAACGGGCCGATGCCGCGGCAGAAAAGCGGACGGATATAGGCGGGCACGAAGCCGGGGAAGTCGAAGGCATTGTCCACGCCCTCATCCTTCGCCATCTGGCGGATATTATTGCCATAGTCGGTGGTGGGGACGCCGGCCGCCTGGAAATCCAGCATGGCGCGGACATGGACCGCCATGCTGGCCTTGGCCGCCTTGGCCACCGCTTCGGGCTCGCGCTCGCGCCGCTCGATCCATTCGGCGACGGTCCAGCCGGCGGGCAGATAGCCGTTGACCGGATCATGGGCGCTGGTCTGGTCGGTTAGCAGGTCGGGGCGAATGCCGCGCGCGAACATGTCGGGCAGGATTTCGGCCGCGTTACCGAGCAGGCCGACCGAGACGGGTTTCTTGTCGGCGCAGCTCTTCTCGATGATCGCCATGGCTTCCTCGATCGTCGCGGCGGCGACATCCAGATAGCCGGTGCGCAGGCGCATCTCGATGCGGCTGGGCTGGCATTCGATCGCCAGACAGGACGCGCCGGCCATGACGGCGGCGAGCGGCTGGGCGCCACCCATGCCGCCCAGGCCCGCTGTCAGCAGCCATTTGCCGCTGAGGCTGCCGCCATGATGCTGGCGCCCCATCTCGACGAACGTCTCATAGGTGCCCTGCACGATGCCCTGGGTGCCGATATAGATCCAGCTACCCGCGGTCATCTGGCCGTACATGGCGAGGCCCCGCTTATCGAGTTCGTTGAAATGCTCCCAATTGGCCCAGTGCGGCACCAGATTGGAGTTGGCGATCAGTACGCGCGGTGCATCGCGATGGGTGCGGAACACGCCGACAGGCTTGCCCGACTGGACCAGCAAGGTCTGGTCGTCGTCCAAGCGCTTCAGCGTCTCGACGATCCGGTCATAGCTTTCCCAGTCGCGCGCGGCACGGCCGATGCCGCCATAGACGACCAGTTCCTCGGGCCGCTCCGCGACATCGGGATGGAGATTGTTCATCAGCATACGCAGCGGCGCTTCGGTCAGCCAGCTCTTCGCGCTGAGATCGGTGCCGGTGGCGGGCTTGATGATGCGGCTATTGTCGATGCGGGTCATGAAGGTCAGCCTTCCTGGCGGGTGAAGGCGAGGCAGGCCTTCAAGATGGCGGTGAGGGTGGCGGTCAGCGGCGCGGCATGGGCCGGGTCCAGCGGCGGCGGCCAGTTGGCCTCGGTCCGCTCGGTGGGCTCGTGGAGATAGCCGCGCATCGCAAGCTCCATCTGGATCGCATGGACGCCCTGTTCGGGGCGGCCATAATGGCGCGTGGTCCAGCCGCCGCGGAAACGGCCGTCGACGACATGGCTCATGCCGCTTGCCGCGCAGAGCCGGGCGATTTCGGCGGTCAGGTCCGGCGAACAGGTCGTGCCGAAATTGGTGCCGATATTGAACTGCGGCAATGCGCCGTCGAACAGGCGTGGCACATGGCTGCGGATCGAATGGGCATCATAGACCACGACCCGGTCATGCCGGGCGCGCAGCCGGTCGATCTCAGCCTGTAGCGCGGCATGATAGGGTGTGAACCAGTTGGCCCGCCGCCGGTCGATCTCGGCCGCGTCGGGGGCGGCGCCGGCATAGAGCGGTTCGCCATCGAAATCGGTCGTCGGGCAAAGCTCGGTCGTCGCCTGCCCCGGATAGAGCGAGGCACCGGAAGGATCGCGATTGACGTCGATCACGCTGCGCGAAATGGCGGTGCGGATCGTCGTCGCGCCCAGATCGCAAGCAAGGGCGTAAAGCTGGTCCACCCACCAGTCGGCATCGGCGCGCGCGATCCAGGGCGAGCGGAACGCGTTACCGACATCGGCGAGATCGGTGCCGGTGTGGGGAAAGGCGACGATCAACGCCGCCTCGCCCCGCCGGATGTCAAGCCAGTCGTTCATCCCAGCACCGGGAGGGCGTGACCAGCGGCCGCCACCAGCGCGCCCGATCGGACGATGCGGTTGGCCGCTTCCATGTCGGGATGGAAATGGCGGTCGTCGGTCAGGTGCGGCACCTGATCCCGCACGCAAGTGCGCGCCGCTTCCAGTGCCGTGCTGGAGGTGAGCGGGGCGTGGAAGTCCATGCCCTGCACCGCCGCCAGCAATTCGATGCCGATCACCGCGGTCGCATTTTCCGCCATGTCGAGCAGGCGGCGGGCGCCATGCGCGGCCATGGAGACATGATCCTCCTGATTGGCGCTGGTCGGGATCGAATCCACGCTGGCGGGATAGGCGCGCTGCTTGTTTTCCGACACCAAAGCGGCGGCCGTGACCTGCGGGATCATGAAGCCGGAATTGAGGCCGGGCTTGGGCGTCAGGAAGGCCGGCAGGCCGCTCAGCGCCGGATCGACCAGCATGGCGATGCGCCGCTCGGCGATCGATCCGATCTCGCAGATGGCGAGCGCGATCATGTCGGCGGCAAAGGCGACCGGCTCGGCATGGAAATTGCCGCCCGACAGCGCCTCGTCGCTGTCCGGGAAGATCAGCGGATTGTCCGACACGCCATTCGCCTCGATGGCCAGCGTGGTTGCTGCCTGGCGCAGCAGGTCGAGCGCGGCGCCCATCACCTGCGGCTGGCAGCGCAGGCAATAGGGATCCTGCACGCGTTCATCGCCCTTCAGATGGCTCGCGCGGATGGCGCTGCCTGCCATCAGGCCGCGCAGCGCATCGGCGGTCTCGATCTGCCCGGCATGGCGGCGCAGCGCGTGGATGCGTGGATCGAAGGGGGTATCGGAGCCCTTGGCCGCTTCGGTCGAGAGCGCGCCGGTGACGAGCGCGGACTGGAACAGTGTTTCCGCCTCGAACAGGCCAGCGAGCGCATTGGCGGTCGAGAATTGGGTGCCGTTGAGCAGCGCCAGCCCTTCCTTGGGGCCAAGTTCCAGCGGGGCGAGGCCGGCACGGACCAGTGCTTCGGCGGCGGGCAGGCGTTCTTCGCCCAGCATGATCTCGCCGACGCCAATCATCGCGGCGGCCATGTGCGACAAGGGTGCCAGATCGCCGCTCGCGCCGACCGATCCCTGCGCCGGCACCACCGGGGTCAGCCCCTGAACCAGCATCGCCTCCAGCAGGGCGACGGTCTGCGGCTGCACGCCCGATGCGCCCTGGCCCAGGCTGGCGAGCTTTAGTGCCATCATCAGGCGGATGACCGGCGCGGGGGAGGGGGCGCCGGTGCCGGCAGCGTGGCTCAGCACGATATTGCGCTGGAGCGTGGCCAGATCCTCGTCACCAATGCGGACGCTGGCCAGCTTGCCGAAGCCGGTGTTGATGCCATAGACCGGCTCGCCCTTCGCCAGGATGCGCGCCACCGCTGCCGCGCTCTCGGCGATGCGCGGGGCCGACGCGCCATCGAGCCGGGCCGTCGCGCCGCGATAGATGGCGCGCCAGTCGGCCAGCGAAGCTTCGCCGGGGACGAGGATGATAGCGTTCATTGACCACTCCAGATGCGGGCATGGAGCGGGTTATACCCCATGCGATAAACCAGTTCGGCAGGGCGCTCTATGTCCCAGATGGCAAGGTCGCAGCTTTTGCCGACCTCCAGCGTGCCGATGTCCTTGTCGAGACCGAGCGCGCGGGCCGCGTTGCGGGTCACGCCCGCCAGGCATTCGTCGATGGTCAGGCGAAACAGGGTCGCGCCCATGTTCATGACCAGCAGCAGCGAGGTGAGCGGCGATGTGCCGGGGTTGCAGTCGGTCGCCAGCGCGATCGGCACGCCGGCATGGCGCAGCCCGTCGATCGGCGGCAGTTTCGTCTCGCGCACGAAATAATAGGCGCCAGGCAGCAAGGTTGCGACCGTGCCGGCGCGGGCCATGGCGGCGATGCCGTCTTCGTCCAGATATTCCAGATGATCGGCCGACAGCGCGCCATGGCTGGCGGCGAGCGCCGCGCCATGCAGGTTGGAAAGCTGTTCGGCATGGAGCTTGACCGGCAGGCCGAGGGCGCGCGCGGCGGTGAACAGCCGGTCGGTCTGCGCCGGCGAAAAGCCGATCCCCTCGCAAAAGGCGTCGACCGCATCGGCCAGCCCTTCGGCCGCGACGGCGGGCAGCAATTCGTCGCATAGCATCGCGATATAGGCGTCGGCATTGCCGGCATATTCGGGCGGCAGGGCGTGGGCGCCCAGGAAGGTCGTGATGATCCGCACCGGCCGTTCGCGGCCCAGCTGGCGCGCGGCGCGCAGCATCCGCAGTTCGGAGACGGGATCAAGGCCATAGCCGGACTTCACCTCGACCGTGGTTGCGCCCTCGGCGATCAGCGCGCCGAGCCGGGGCAGGGCGCTGGCGACCAGTTCCGCCTCGCTCGCTGCGCGGGTGGCGCGCATGGTCGAGACGATGCCGCCGCCGGCTCGGGCAATTTCCTCATAGGAGGCGCCGGCCAGGCGCAGCTCGAACTCGGCGGCGCGATCGCCGCCATGGACCAGATGGGTGTGGCAGTCGATCAGGCCCGGCGTGATCCAGCGGCTGGCGCAGTCGATCGTCTCAACGGGGGCGAATGCTGGGGCATCGGCACGCGGACCGGCATAGATGATGCGGCCATCGCGCGCGGCGATCACACCATCCTCGACCGCGCCGATCCCATCACCCGCCATCGTCGCCAGCCGGGCCTTGGTCCATAGCCGGTCGCATATCATCGTCATCGCCAGCCTCCCTTCACGGCCTCCCGCCCAGATTGCATGATTCGATATTTAATGTATAGACATTATATCGGTCCGGGAGATTTGCAGTCCATGACGTCCCTGTTTTTCGACCATGTGTTGCTGCCGGAGGGCTGGGCGCAGGACATCCGGATGGTGCTGGATGACGGCGCGATCGCGTCGATCGAGCGGGGCACCGCGCCGCAGGCCGAGGATATCCGTCAGCCCGTCGCGCTGCCGGGTCTGCCCAATCTCCACAGCCATGCCTTTCAGCGGGCGATGGCGGGGCTGACCGAGGTGCGCGGCCCGGCGGGCGACAGTTTCTGGACCTGGCGCGACCTCATGTATCGCTTCGTCGGTCGCATGGACCCGGACGACATTGCGGCGATCGCGGCGCAGGCCTATGTCGAGATGCTGGAAAGTGGCTTCACCCGCGTCGGCGAATTTCACTATCTGCATCACGCCCCCGGACGGCGCGCCCTATGCAAACCCGGCCGAAACCAGCCTGGCGATCATGGCGGCGGCGGCGGAAAGCGGCATCGGCCTGACGCTGTTGCCGGTCTTCTACGCCTGGTCGGGTTTTGGCGCCCAGCCGCCGAGCGCGGGCCAGCGGCGTTTCGTCAATGATCTGGACGGTTTTGCCCGGCTGCGCGAGGCGGCCATCACGGGCGCGCGAAAATTGCCGGACGCCGTGGTCGGCGTGGCGCCGCACAGCCTGCGCGCGGTCGCACCCGACGAACTGGCGCTGCTTGCCCGGATCGCGGGTCATAATCCGGTTCATATCCACATCGCCGAGCAGCAGAAGGAAGTGGCCGACTGCATCGCCTGGAGCGGCCAGCGGCCGGTCGAGTGGCTGCTCGACCATGCGCCGGTGAGCAACCGCTGGTGCCTGGTCCATGCGACGCACATGACTGAGGATGAGGCGCGGGCAATGGCGGCCAGCGGCGCGGTAGCCGGCCTCTGTCCGATCACCGAAGCCAATCTGGGCGACGGCCTCTTACCGGCCGAACCCTTCCTGGATGCCGGCGGCGTCTATGGCGTCGGCAGCGATTCCAATGTCCGCATCGATGCGACCGAGGAATTGCGACTTTTGGAATATGGCCAGCGCCTGGGCCTGCAGCAGCGCAATGTGCTGGCGCGCGAAGCGGGTATGTCGACCGGCGATCGCCTTTATCGTGCGGCAGTGGCCGGCGGCGCGCAGGCGCTGGGCGTCGCGGCCGGATTGCGGGGCGGCGCATCGGCCGATTTCGTGACGCTGGACCTTAATCATCCCTCGCTGTCCCATCGTCCGGTCGAGCGGCTGCTGGACGGCTTGATCTTCGGCGCCGGGCGCGAGGCGATCGATACGGTCTGGCGCCGGGGCGTGCAGATGGTAAGCGGCGGGCGGCATCGCGCCCGCGACGCCATCGCCACCCGCTATCGCCGGACGCTGGAGAAACTGACCGCGTGAAACAGCCGCTGCACGAGAAGATCCGCGCCGATTTCGAGGCCCGCATCCTGGCCGGCACGCTGGCGCCGGGCGACCGGCTGCCGACCGAGCAGGAACTGATGCAGGCGCATGGCTGTTCGCGCATGACCGTGAACAAGGCGCTGTCGGCGCTGCAATCAGCCGGCCTGATCGAACGGCGCAAGAAGGCGGGCAGCTTCGTCGCGCGGCCGCGCGTGCATTCGATGGTGCTCGATATCCCGGACCTTGCCGTCCAGATCGGCGAGCGCGGCCAGCGCCACAGCTATCGCCTGACCCGGCGGCAGCTGCGCGGCCCGATCGCCGGGCGCGACGAGGAAGCGGCGCTGGCCAATGGCGCGCAACTGCTGGAACTGGATGGCATTCATTGCGCCGATGATCGGCCGCTCGCGGTGGAGCATCGGCTGATCGCGACCCGCGCCGTGCCCGCGATCGTCGATGGCGATTTCGACAGCATCTCGCCGGGCACCTGGCTGTTGCAGCATGTGCCCTGGACCGAGGCGGAAAACCGGATTTCGGCCGTGGGGGCGACGCGGGAGGAGGCCGCCCAGCTCGGCATCGCGCCCGGTGCGCCCTGCCTGTGCGTCGAGCGCCATACCTGGCGCGGCGGCGACCCGATCACCTATGTCCGCCAGGTCTTCCTGGCTGACGCCTATGACATGGTGGCCCGCTTCGGGCCGGCGGGCGGTTGATGGGGTAAAGGCAAATCGGCGCTCTTCCCCGCTGCTGACAAGGGCTGTCGGCGACAGGAAAGAGCGCCCGTCGACAGGCTCCGGTCAGGCCTCAAAGGCCGCCTTCTGCCTGTCGCTGCGAAGACCTCATGGTAGCGTAGAGGCCTCCGCATTCTCGATCGTCATGATGCCCGGTGGCATGTCGCGCTCGGCCTTCTGCCGGGCGACCATGGCGCGGATTTCCGCGCGCAACGCCTTTGCATCATAGATGATGCCGTCCTTGATCGTGTAATCGACGCCGCCGACCCGATCGACCTTGCCGGTCGCATCATTGAGCCTGATCGATCCGGTGCCGAACAGCAATTTCATGTTGGCCAGCGGGTTGCCCTTGATGACCACCAGGTCGGCCTTGCGGCCGACCCGGATGGTGCCGATCTGGTCCTCATGGCCGAGCAGCCGGGCGCCTTCCTGCGTCGCGGCGTGGATCACTTCCAGCGGGCTGAACCCCGCCTCGCGCAGCAACTCCATCTCCTGAATATAGCCGAAGCCATAGAGATTGTAGATATAGCCGGAATCGCTGCCCACGGTGACGCGGCCGCCACGGTTCTTGTAGTCGTTCACGAACCGCATCCAGCGGCGATAATTGTCCTTCCACGCCATTTCATGCTCGGTGGTCCAGTCGAACCAATAGGCGCCATGATTGGTGCGGCTCGGGCGATAATAGTCCCACAGCGCCGGCAGGGTGTAGTCGGCATGCCATTGCGCCCGGCTCATCCGCATGAAGTCCCGGCTGGTGAGATAGGCGGTGAAGGTCGGGTCCAGGGTGAAACCGCGTTCCAACAGCGTGTCCATCACCTTGTTCCACTGGTCCGACCCCGGTTCGGCCGCCTGCGCCCACAGCCGCCCGGCCTCGCCGAAGCGCATCTGCTCGTCATTGTTGATGAAGTCGGTGGGAAAGGCCTGGATACGCTGGTCGGTGAACATCGCTTCGGGCAGGCCATACCAATGTTCCATGCTTTCGAGGCCCGCGCCCGACGTGCCCAGCACATTAGCATAGGCGACCAGTTGCTGGGCATGGTGCATGGTGCTGTGCAGGCCGAGCTTCTTCGTCTCGTCGAGTGCGGCATAGAGCACATCCTCCGGCGCGCCGCCGATGAACTTGATGCCGTCGGCGCCGCGCTTCTTGGCTTCCTGGATCACCGCGCGAGCGGTGGCGGCGTCGTTCACCGGGCCGCGTATCTGGTGGAACATCGGATAGATGTCGATGCGTGGGGCGACGATCTCGTTGCGGGCACTGCGGGCCTTGATGTCGGCCAGCCATTCGATCGGATGGCCGCTGCCCAGGTCGCGGACGGAGTTGATGCCATGCGCCATCCAGAGCTTGAGGATATAGTCGGACGGCACTTTCTGCGCGTCGCTCAGCGAATGGAGATGGACATGGGCATCGACGAAGCCGGGCATGACATAGGCGCCGGCCAGGTCGATCTCATGGTCGCCGGGCGCGGCGCGCAGCGCCGGATTGATCGCGCCGGGCGCGCCGATCGACTTGATTTCGGCGATGCGGTCGTTCGACAGGACGATGTCGAACGGCCCCTGGGCCGGGGCGCCGGTGCCGTCGATCATATAGACATGGCGCAGCACCGTGCGCTGAAACGGGCCTACGCCCTGGTTGCGGGCGGGAATGGGATCGGCCGCCTTTGCCGCCGGCGCATTGGATGCTTCGGGCGCCGCGAGCGCGCTGCCGCTCGGGAGCAGCGCCGCCAGGGCGAGAATGGGACGGGACCGGACGGCCATGCGACGCTCTCCTCTATCGCTGTTGTGAAAGGCGGGCCGGAGCGCCACGGCCCCGGCCCGCCTGCTCGTCGGTCAGAACTTCATCCGCGCGCCGACGAAGTAGCGGCGACCCAGCGTGTCATAGAGCGACACGTCGGTATTGGCGTCGCCGACCAGCGTCGTGCCCAGGATCGGCGGCTGCCGGTCGAGCAGGTTGTTGACGCCGCCGAAGAAGGAGAAGGTCTCCGTCGCGTCGATCGAGAAGCTGGTGTCGAGATACCAGACCGGGTCGACCGACTTCACCACATTGGTTGCGGTCGGATAGAGCTTCAGGTCGCCGATCATCCGGCCCTGCAGGCGGAAGCTCAGCGGGCCGCTGGCATAGGTGGCGCCCAGGTTCAGCTTGAAGTCCGGGGTGATGAAGCCGCCGGTGCCGACCGAACAGCCCGCGCCATAATAGCCGGCGCAATCCTGCGGGGCGGAGGTGGCGAGCACCTGCGTCGTACGCTCGAACAGCCAGCTGGCGATCGCCTGCAGCGACAGGCTGGCGTCGTCGCCCAGCGACAGCGCACCGGGCAGCGGCACGCGATAATCGACCTGCGCGTCGATACCGTTGACCTTGAGCGAGCCGATATTGTTGCTCGACACGCTGACATAGTCGAGCTGACCATTGCCCAGGCGCGTGATCGCCCGGCAGGTGGCGCTGCCGGCATCCATCATCGTGTAGCAGTCGTTCATCGTCTGCTGCGCGTTGACGGTCATGATCGCGTCGTCGACCTTCACGTTGAAATAGTCGACCGTGATGTTGAGGCGCGGGATGAAGGGCGGCGAGATGACGGCGCCGATCGTGTAGGTCTTCGACTTTTCCTCATGCAGGTTCGGATTACCGCCGCTGTCCTGGTTGAGGCCGAGCGTCGCCTGGGTGAAGTTGGCGATCTCGCCTGCGGGCACGCCGGTGGCGACGCAGAAATTCTTGAGCGCGTCGCTGCGGCTGTCGCCGCCCGAGGTCGGGATGGCGCAGGGATCGGTGCCGCTGGAATAGCCGCGCGTCACCGCCGTATAGAGTTCGGCGATATTGGGCGCGCGGATCGCGCTGTTATAGGCGCCACGGATGCGGATCCAGCTGACCGGGGCATATTCGCCGCCCAGCTTCCAGGTGAAGACCTTGCCGACCGAGCTGTAATCCGAATAGCGGGCCGCGCCTTCGATCGCGAGCGTATCGAAGAAGGGCATGTCCGCCAGGATTGGAATGCGCAGTTCGCCGAACAGTTCCTTGACGTCATAGGCACCGGCCAGCGCCTTTTGCGACACCGCGCCATATTCATTGGCAAGGTCGAGCGGGCTGGGGCTGAACGTGTATTTGTCCTTGCGATACTCCGCGCCCAGCGCGACCGAAACCGGGCCGGCCGGCAGTTCGAACAGGGTGCCGGCGATGCTGGCGCCCGCGACCTGGCGGGTGAAGATGTCATGGCTTTCGCGCACCGGAGTCAGGAAGGCGCCGGCTTCCGGGCTGATCGAATTGAGACCCAGGATCGACACGGGGACGCAGCCCAGCGACTGGTTGCGACAGACGACATTGCCCGAGGAATCGATGACCGCGTCCAGGCCCATCGACAGGCGGGTCTGCGAGATCAGACCCTCGTTGCGGGTGTCGGTGCGGTTGCGCATATATTGGTAGAAGGCGTCCCACTTCCAGTCGTTGCCCAGCAGCGATACGTCGCCGCGCAGGCCGGTGGTGATCTGGTAGGATTGCCGTTCGTAGCGATAGTTGCGCGTGCCAAGTTCGTCGGCGCGGCGGCCGCCGCCGACGATTTCTGCCGTGCCGTCACCATTGGTGTCGAAGATGGCGGCATTGTTGGTGAAGAACTGGCGCAGGCTTTCGGGCAGCACTGGATTGTTGGCATAATTGGGGATCAGCAATGTCGAGGAGGCGGCGCCGGGCGTCAGCGGGGTGAAGCTGTCGGGCGCCAGGATCATGTCATTCTTGGCGTTGACGAAGTAAGCCTCGGCATAGGCGGTGATCTTGTCGGCCACCTCATAATGGGCGTTGGCGGCGACGTTGAAGCGATCGAGCGGACGCTGCAGCAGATTATAGGGCGCGTAGTTGTAGGTATCTTCCGGCTGGCAATAGGGCAGGACGGTGCCATTCTCGCCAAAACGAATGCCGGTGACGGACGTGCAGCTGCCACCGGGGGTCAGGTTGACGCCGGTCAGGGCGGCGCGCTGCGCCGCGCTCAGCGGCACGCGGGTGCCGGGGATGCTGCCCGAACCCGAATAGACCAGCTGGCCGTTGACTTCGCCCAGCGGCGTGCGGCTGAAACCACGATCATTCTGGGTGATCGACGACTGGCGCGTCCAGCTGCCCGACAGGGTGACATTGCCCCGGCCATCGGCGGTGCTGGTGCCGAACGTCAGGTCGAGCTTCTTCGATTCGGCGTCGCCGCGGTCGCTGATGCCATATTGGGCGCTGGCTTCGACGCCCTCGAACTTGTCGTCGAGGATGAAGTTGACCGCGCCGGCGATCGCATCGGAGCCATAGACGGCCGATGCGCCGCCGGTGATGATCTCGACCCGCTTGATGAGAGCGTCGGGAATGGAGGCAAGGTCGACATTGCCGTTGGAATCGGCGGGGATGAAGCGGCGGCCATTGACCAGCACCAGCGTGCGGGTGTTGCCCAGGCCGCGCAGATTGGCGGTCAGCACGCCCGACCCGCCGCCATTATTGACGGTGGAGGTGTTGCCCGACGCCAGCTGCGGCATTTCGTTCAGGGTCTTTTCCAGCGTGACGTTGCCCGACAGCTTCACATCCTCGCTGCCCATGACCGAGATCGGGCTGGGCGCGGTCAGATCGGTGCGGACCAGGCGCGAGCCGGTGACGACGATATCGGTGGAGGGCTGGGCCGCCTCCTGGGCCTGGGCAGCAGAACCCAAGCCGCCGCCGGCCAGGATGGTCGACAGCAACAGCAAGGCATTGCGGCGGCCGTACAGGCCCGCCGGTCGGATCGTCATCATTAGTCTATCCCCTTGTAATCGCTAGGATTCAATTCATTCGACACAGATTATGATTTTGCATGCGCAGCAATGTGGATGCTGCGCCGATGTCGGCTCCTGCGTACCGGACCGCCTGATGGTCCCCCGGACGGGTTTTCAGCTCCTCTCTCTGTCTTTGCGGCTCTTTGACCGTTTCAATGTATATTGAATATCGTATACTTTAATCATGCTGAGGCTGCAGGAGGCTGTCAAGATTGCAGTTAAGTGTCAGTCCGCAGTCGCCGGCGAAAAGCGTCGAATGGGGAGTTAGTATTATGAAAATAAATAGAAAAATTGTTCGTTCCCTGCTGCTTTCTGGAGCGGCTCTGGGCCTGCTTCGGCCCGATATTGTTGCGGCTGAAACAATCTGGATACGCGACGTAACCGTCATCGACGGCACCGGGGCCGCAGCAAAGGCGGCGCAGGACGTGCTCGTTGCGGATGGGCGCATCGCAGCGATCGGCGCAAAGCTGAAGGCGCCGGCCTCGGCCCGGCAGGTCGACGGCCGCGGGCGCTATCTGCTGCCCGGCTTCATCGACTCCAATGTTCATGCGACCGTCTATGGCAACCCGGCGCGCCGCGACACCTCATCGCGCTATGCCGACCGGAACGAGGAACTGGCGCTCGAATTTGCCCAGCGCCAGCTACGCGCGGGCGTCACCACCATGCGTGACAGCTATGGCGTGCTGCCGCCGCTGCTTGCGGTGCGCGACCGGATCGCCAGCGGCCAGGCGATCGGCGCGCGCATGCTGGTGGCGGGCAATATATTGGGTTGGGGCGGGCCATTTTCGCTGACCTATTCGCTGACCGGCGATCGCGACCTGATCCTGTTCCAGGAACAGTGGAACGACATGCTGGCCCAGGGCATGGGCGAGGAATTGATGGACATGACGCCGGAACAATTGCGCGCCGCCGTCAGCGCCTATCTCGATCGGGGCGTCGATTTCCTCAAATATGGCGGCACCAGCCATTTCATGATGCCCTCGCTGATCGGCTTCTCGCCGCGCCAGCAGGCGGTGATCGTGGCGGAGGCGCATAAGCGCGGCAAGATGGCCGAAACCCATGCCACCAGTTCGGAAGGGCTGCGCCTGGCGGTCGAGGCGGGGATCGACCTGATCCAGCATCCCGAGATATTGAGCCGCGACTATCCCGACGATCTGATCGCGCTGATCCTGTCAAAGGGGACGCTGTGCGCGATGCGGTCCAACATGGTCACCGGCGCGGTGCGACAGAAGCAGATCGCCAGGCGCGCCAGGGCGGTGGCGGACATTGCGCAGATGCCGCCGGCGCTGACCAGCACCGAACTGCGCCGCCGGGCGACGATGCGCGGCGACGATGCGGAGATCGAGCGGCGCAATGCCGAGCGACTGGTCGCGGCCGGATGCCCGGTCACGATCGCGACCGACAATTATCTGGGTGATGCGCCCGAATTTCGCCGCGGCCCCAAATCGCCGGAGCAGGAGCCGGGCGAGGGGAGCCTGCTGGCGATCGAAGGGCTGGTGGAACTGGGCATGACGCCGATGCAGGCGATCGTCGCGGCAACCCGCAACGGCGCGCGGGCGGCGGGCCGGCTCCAGGATCTGGGCACGGTGGAGCCGGGCAAGATCGCCGACCTGCTATTGCTCGATGCCGATCCGCTAGCCGACATCCATAATATCCGGCGCCTCGGCCGGCTGTTCGTTGCGGGGCAGGAGGTCGATCTTCAGACCCTGCCGCAGACGCACCTGTTCATGGTCGCGGACAAGCGCTGAGCATAATCGGCGCCGCATCCTCATGGACGCGGCGCCCATAGATCACATGGCGCTGTTGTAGAAGGCCAGCAGGTCGCGGCGCAGGCCCTTCATCGACTCCGGGTGGATGTAGATCATGTGCCCGGATTCATAATAGCGATAGCTGATATTGGCCTGCAGCGCCTTGTCGAGCTGCATATGCTTCAGGTCATATTCGGCGCCGGCAAAGGGCGTCGCCATGTCATAATAGCCGTTGAGCGACAGCACTTTGAGATGACTGTTGGTGCGCATCGCGCGGGCCAGGTCCAGCGCGGTGTCCGCCGCCGGCATCGGCCGGCCGCCGCCGCCCGGCGCGCGATGGCGCTGGTCCCAGGCCGGGCTGATCTCCTTGTAGAAATTCGGGCGGTAGCTGAGCGGCGTCTTGTAGCCGAGCGTGCCGAACAGATAGGAATTGAGCGCGGCGATATAGGCGCCGCTGATCGATGTGTCGGCCGCGTCAAATTCGGGGTCGGCGGCGCTGTCGTCGACATCGATGCCGACGAAGCGGGAATCGAGCCGTCCGACGGTGCGGCTGCTGTCGCGCATCAGCTCCTTGCGGAACCGGCCGAGGTCGATGCGCAGCTTGTTCTGCAGGATGAACCCCTTGGACAGGCCGGTATAGGCGGCGAGCTGGGTGGCGATCGCATCGCGCTCACCATCGGGCAGGTCGTCGCCCTTGGCCAGTGCGGACAGATAGGGGCCCAGGGCAAAGGCGCGCACTTCGCTCAGGAACGGCTCCAGCGTCGCCGGCCGGTTGGGCAGGCGGTTATGATACCAGGCGGTGGCGGCATAGCTGGGCAGATAGGTGACGTTGATCTGGTCATAGCCCGGATTGCGGATGCCATAGTTCAGGATCGACGACAGCAGCACCACGCCGTTCATCTGCACGCCGCGTTCCTGCAGCGTGTTGACCAGGCCCGCCGCGCGCAGCGTGCCATAGCTTTCGCCGAGCAGGAATTTGGGCGCGTTCCAGCGATTGTTGATCGTCAGATAGCGCTGGATGGCGCTGGCAAAGGCATCGATGTCCGGATCGACGCCCCAGAAATCCTTGCCCTGTGCCTTGCCGAGCGGGCGCGACAGGCCGGTGCCGATCGCGTCGATGAAGACCAGGTCGCTGCGGTCGATCAGGCTGTCGGGATTGGGGCCGATGGCGAAGGGTGCGGGGCGGGCGGTATCGGGCGTGGGCGTATCCACCCGGACGGGGCCAAAGGAGCCGACGTGCAGCCACATGGTCGACGAACCCGGACCGCCGTTGAACAGGAAGGTAACGGGGCGTTCCTTCGCGCCCTTGGCCCGATCGGCGACATAGGCGGTGTAGAACATGCTCGCGATAGGCTCGCCGGCATCGTTGCGGATCGTCAGCGTGCCGGGCGTGGCGGTATAGTGGATCAGCTTGCCGGCGACCGTCACCGACGCGCGGCTGGGCATCGCCTGTTCCTCGACCGGGGCGACGGCGCTATCGTCCTTCTTGGCCTCTTCCTTCTCCGCCGGAGCGGGCTTGTCGGCGGCGATCGACGGAGCAGCCAGTGCCGTCAGCAGCAGGGGAAGGGCGGAATATGCGATGTTTTTCGGGATCATGACTCTGACTGTTGCCTAAATTTGCGGCGAACCGTACATCGTATACCAAATCTGTCAAATGCGCATATGCATCATCTTCGTAAAGTTCCAAGGGAGGACCAGAACATGAAGAACCGATGGCCCCGGCTCGCCGCCGCTGCCGCACTGTTGCTCGCCACGCCGGCACTGGCGCAGGGCTTCGATGCCGCGCAGGTCAAGCAGGGCGACCATGTCATTCGCGACTTTGCTTTCCGTTCGGGTGAGAAGCTGCCCGAACTGCGGATGCATTATCGCACCATCGGCACGCCGCATCGCGACGCCAAGGGGCGGATCGACAATGCGGTGATGATCCTGCACGGCACCGGCGGATCGGGCGCGCAATTCCTGCAGCCGCAATTTGCCGACGAACTTTATGGTCCCGGCCAGCCGCTCGACGTCAGCCGCTATTTCATCATCCTGCCCGACAATATCGGCCATGGCGATTCTTCCAAGCCCAGCGACGGCCTGCGCATGGCCTTTCCCCATTATGATTATGACGACATGGTCGAGGCGCAGCGCCGCATGCTGGTCGACGGGCTGAAGGTCGATCATCTGCGGCTGACCTTCGGCACCTCGATGGGGTGCATGCACATCTTCGTCTGGGGCGAGAAACATCCCGGCTTTGCCAGTGCGCTGATGCCGATGGCGTGCCAGGCAGCGCCGATCGCCGGGCGCAACCGGATGTGGCGCAAGGCGGCTATGGACGGCATCCGCGCCGATCCCGCCTGGCAGGACGGTAATTACAAGGCGCAGCCGCTGCTCGGTCTGCGTACGGCATCCAGCCTGTCGCAGATTGCCGGTGCCGCTGCCTGGTACATGCAGGTGCAATTCCCCACGCGCGACGCGGTCGACGCCTATTGGAAGGAGCGGTTCGATCGCGACATCGCCAGCCGCGACGCCAATGATTATCTCTACCAGCTCGATTCCTCGCGCGATTATGATCCGTCCGCGGATCTGGAGAAGATCAGCGCGCCGATGACCTGGATCAATTCCTCCGACGACTTCATCAATCCGCCGGAAATGGGCATGGCCGAAACGGCGGCCAAGCGGCTGAAGACCACCCGCTACAAGCTGATCCCCTATTCGCCCGAGACGCGGGGGCACAGCACCCACACTTGGGCGAAATTCTGGAAGGATGAACTGGTCGCGCTGCTGGCGCGCAGCTGATCCTTGATGCGCCTGTCGGCGCATGGCGGTAAGGAATGGAAATGCGCTCTTCCGCGCATTTCCCAAAAGACGCTATCGGCCGCCTTGCTTCATGAGGCGGCCGATCCACGGAGAAAGTGCCAGGACGGCAAGGCCGATCAGCATGGCAAGGCCGCCGATCCGGCCATAGGCGGCAAGCACCGTGCTGGCCTGGTCTGCCCCTGCCGATGCGCCGATGGCGGCGGCGATCACGCCCGACATGAAATTGCCGCCCGCCGTCGCCAGGAACCAGGTGCCCATCATCAGCCCCAGCATATGGGGCGGCGACAGGCGCGACATCGCTGCCAGCCCGACCGGCGACAGGCACAACTCGCCCATGGTGTGGAGCAGGTAGAGCAGCAGGATGAAGAGCATCGGCATCTTCGCCCCCGGCAGCATCATGCCCGCGCCGACCAGCAGCAGGAAACCGGCGCCGACCTGGATGATGGCCAGGCCGAACTTGGCGGGGGCGGACGGCTCCAGCCCGCGCCGGCCGAGCTTCAGCCATAGCCAGGCGAAGAAGGGCGCGAGCAGGAAGATGGAGAAGGGACCGACCGCCTGGAACAGCGAGGCCGGCACGGTGATGCCGAACATGGTGCGGTCGACATGCCGATCGATGAACAGGTTGAGCGAGGAGCCGGTCTGTTCGAACAGACCCCAGAAGACGGGCTGCACCACCAGCAGGAAGATCGCCACCAGCAATCGCCCGCGCGCCGCCGGATCGAGCTTCAGGCAGGCATAGGCGACCAGGCCGATGCCCATGGCAAAGCCGCTGGCGCTCAGCAGATAGCCGACCGTCGCGGGGCTGGCGAGCAGGGCGAGCATCGCCGCGGTGAAGGGCAGGGCGCTGGCATAGAGCCAATATTCGCGGGGGATGCCGAACAGCGGGCTGGCCAGCCAGGCCGGGTCGGGTGCCTCGCCCTGGCCCTGCAACAATGGCCTGCCCATGACGAAGACGATGATGCCCAGGATCATGCCCAGCGCCGCCGCGCCAAAGCCCCAGGACCAGCCGATCGTTTCGCCCAGCAGGCCACAGACGAGCGGGCCGAGTGCGCCGCCAAGGTTAATACCCATGTAGAATATGGTGTAGGCCGGATCGCGACGCATGTCGTCGCGGGGATAGAGTTGACCGACCAGCACCGAGACATTGGCCTTGAGGAAGCCGGTGCCGACCACGATCACCGCCATGCCGGCGAGGAAGATGCGGGTCGCGCTCTCGCGATCGCCGCCCAGCGCATCGAGGCCGAGCAGGACATGGCCGCAGGCGATGACGATGCCGCCGAACAGCACCGCCTTGCGCGCGCCGAGGTAGCGATCGGCCAGCCAGCCGCCGACCAGCGGGCTGACGAACACCAGCGCGATATAGGCGCCATAGAGCATGCCCGCGCGCTCGTCGGAAAAGAGGAACTGCTTGGTCAGGTAGAAGATCAGCAGCGCCCTCATGCCGTAGAAGGAGAAACGCTCCCACAATTCGGTGAAGAAGAGGATGAACAGGCCGCGCGGATGGCCGAGGAAGGTGGCGGTGGCGTGATGATCGGCTGGGGGCATGGCGCTCATTGGCAATAGGCGGGGTGGGTCGCGTCCGGCTCGAACGCGGACACATGGTTGAGGGCGATCACCCAGCGGCCCTCGACCTTGCGCATCAGCCGCGTGTTGATGCCGGACTGGCCGGGTTTGGCGGCAAGGCGGAAGCGGCTGATCAGCTGGGCCGCGTCGGGTGCCAGCATCTCGATCCTGATGTCGCAGAAATGGAGCGTGCCGCGCGTCTCGGGCGAGGCGCCATAGTCGCGGACATAATGATCGAGCGTCCCCTGCCAGTCGCGCTGGAACTGGCCGCGCGACACGAAGATGACGCCGGGGTTGAGGAAGCCCGCCATATAGCCGCGAAAATCACCCCGGTTCCAGGCGGCTTCCATGTCGGCGATCACCTGGCGGATCGCCGCCTTCTCCGTCTCCGCCGAAGGGGGGATCGGCGCAGCACCCATGCAGAGCGCCGCGCCGATCAGGGGGAGGAGAATGCGCTTACTGCGCCGCACCGGAAGCCCCGGCTGCGGCCTTGGCCTTTTCCGCCTGGATGAAGCGGTCAAGCTCCGCCTCCATCACCGGCAGCGGCACCGATCCCATGGTCAGCAGCGTGTCGTGGAACGGGCGCTGGTCGAACTTGTCGCCCAGTTCCGCCTCGGCCTTGGCGCGCATCTTGCGGATCGACAATTCGCCCAGCTTGTAGGCCAGCGCCTGCGCTGGCCAGGCGATATAGCGATCGACCTCGTTGGTGATGTCGAGCTTCGCAAGCGCGGTGTGGCTGGCCATATAGTCGATCGCCTGCTGGCGCGTCCAACCCATGGAGTGCATGCCGGTGTCGATCACCAGCCGCACCGCGCGCCACATCTCGAATGTCTCGCGGCCGAATTCCTCATAGGGCGTCTCATACATGCCCAGCTTGGTGCCCAGCCATTCGGTATAGAGGCCCCAGCCTTCGCCATAACCCGAGAAATAGGTCTGGCCGCGGAAGGCCGGGCGATTGGGGGCTTCCAGCGCATAGGCCGCCTGGAAGCTGTGGCCCGGATTGCATTCGTGCAAGGTCAGCGCGGTCAGATTGTAGAGCGGGCGCGAGGGCAGGTCATAGGTGTTCATCAGGCAGGATTCGAGCCCGCCGCGACCCGAGGTATAGATGGGCGCGATCTCGTCCGGCACCGGCAGGATGGTGAAGCGATAGCGTGGCAGGTTGTTGAACGTGTCCTTCAGCTTGCCGTCCATCTTCTTGGTGACATAGGCGGAATAGGAGAGCAGCTCGCGCGGCGTCTTGGCATAGAATTGCGGGTCTGTGCGCATGAACTCCAGAAACTCGGCAAAGCTGCCCTGGAATTTCGCATCCGCCATCGTCTTCTTCATGTCCGCATCGATGCGCGCGACTTCCTTCAGGCCGATCTCGTGGATCTGCTGCGGCGTCAGGTCCAGCGTCGTATATTCGCGGATCTGGTCCTGGTAGAAGGCCTTGCCGTCGGGCAGCGAATAGGCATCGATCGTCTTGCGCGCCTTGGGCATATATTCGCCACGCATGAAGGTCAGCAGCTTCTGATAGCTGGGCGCGATGGCGTCGCGGATCAGTGCCTGGGCCTGCGACTGCATCGCCTGGCGCTGGTCGGCTGGAATGGTGTCCGGCATCGCGGCGAACGCCTTGTAGAAGGGATTGTCGGTGCCGGCGGCCAGGAACGGCTCGATCGTCTTATCACGTCCCTCGATCGACACGCGCGGCACGGTATAGCCGCGCTTCAGGCCCGCCTGCATGTTGGCGATCTGCTCGTCGAAATAGCGCGGGATATCCTTCATCCGGCCGAGATAGCGGCGATAATTGTCGGCGCTGGAAAAGGGCGTGCGCGGGTTGAGGCCGGTCCAGAAGAAGGTATCGCTGTTGAACGGCGCCTCATAGGTCTTGTACTTGATCTTGGTCGCATTCTCCCAGACCGACGTCTTGAACACCGCCTTGTTGATATATTCCTCATGCGACAGCTGGGCGTCGGGAATCTGGTCGAGCTGTTTGAGGATGTCGCTCCAATAGGCATAGCGGTGCTGCTGGGTGGCGGCGGTCACGCTGGGCAGATGATCGTCGGCGCCGCCTTCGGTCCGGCCGCTGCCGGGCAGGCGGGCGAATTCTTTCTGGCGCCAGCTCCATTCGGCGTCATACAACGCCTTGAGTTTCAGGTCGGCGGCGGTCGGCTGTGTGGCCGGTGCATTGGTGGTCGGCGCCGTCTGGGCGAGGACAACCGGGGCCGTGCCGGCGAGCCAGGCGATGGCGAGCAAGGATGCGGCGTGGGGCATTTTCATGAATGTCTCTCTTCCCTGTTCGGCGAAGCGATCCGGCGCCCCGCTCCTATCAATAATGTATACGATATACCTTGGTTAAGGCGGGTCAAGTGCGTGTTTCGCCCGCGGGCGTGAAAATGCGCGCGCCGAACATCGGGCCGGCGCGCGTCATTCCGGGGACCGGCTGGACGCGGATCATCACCGTGCTCTTGTCGCGCGTCAGTGCCTCGGGAATGGCGTAGGTGACGTCGAAAAATTCGCCGGGCCGGTCGGCATCCAGCTTTTGCGTCGCGATCTTCTGGCCGTCGACCAATATGTCGAACAGCCGGTTTCGCTCCTCGCCCCAATAAGTGGCCTGCAGGATCAGCGGGCCGGGCTTCACCTTCATGCGGAACTGGAAATGGCCGTCGGTGCGCGCATCGCGCCCATGCCGTCCGCGATAGGTGGTGGTGTAGGAGAGTTTGGCTTCCAGCCCATGGTCGCGCTCGGGCTGCATCTCGCCCAGATGCATAACGTCGACCGAGCGCCGCTCCAAATCACGGAGGCGCGCCTGCTCGATGGCAAAGGCCTGCTGCTCGACGCCCCATTCGTCTTGGGTGAAGCGCTTGAAATAGACGGCGGTGCGGCGATCACGCTGCTGGAAGAAGGGCGCGAAGCTGAGGTCGGCGGGCTTGCCGATGCCGGCGGTGCGATAGGCGGGGACGGCGCCGGGGGTGGCGGCAAAGCCCTGCGTCACATCGGCGGCGACCAGCGCCGGAGATGGACCGTCAAAGGGCTGGTCGGCCGCGCCCAGATCGGCCGCCAGCACGACCGGGCCGTGCAGCAGCGCGATGGTGCGGGCATCATCCGGCGTCGCTTCGATCCGCAATGCCATCGGCAGGTCCAGCGTCACCTGATCGCCGGCCTTCCACTTGCGATCGATCAGGGCATAGCCATCGGCGATGCGCGGGGCGGGCAGGGGCGTGCCGTTGACGGCGATACGCGCGCCCTGGCACCATCCGGGGATGCGCAGCGCCAGGGTGAAGCGGCCGGCCCGCGCCAGTTTCGGGATCGACATCGCGATGTGCCCGTCGAACGGATAGCCGGTCTCGATCCGCAGCTTCGCGCCCCGCGCCGCCCAGTCGGCTTCGCTGGGGATATAGAGATTGGCGATCAGCATGTCGGCCGGCCGGTCGGCATCTTCCCACCAGATGGATTCGCCATGCTTGGCATGGCTTTCCATGCCGCTGCCGACGCAGCACCAGAAATCGTCGAACGGTTCGGACCAGACGCGGTGCGCCCCCGACATCAGCGGCACCATATAGGCGAACATGCCGGTCGCCGGGTTCTGGTGCGCCAGGATATGGTTGATATGGGCGCGCTCATAATAGTCGAACAGGCGCGCTTCGGGCTTCCACGCATAGAGATGCCGGGTCAGCTTCAGCATGTTGTAGCTGTTGCAGCTTTCGCAGGTCTGTTCGGTGATATGCTTGGAAATGGTGCCGGGATCAGGGAAATATTCCCGGTCGGCATTGCCGCCGATGACATAGCTATATTGCCCGACCACGGTCTCCCAGAAGAAGTTGGCGGCAATCGCGTCGGCGGCATTGCCGGTGATCTCGTGCAGGCGCGCAAGGCCGATCAGCTTGGGAATCTGGGTATTGGCGTGGATCCAGGGCAGGCTGTTCTGCCGCTGGGCCAGCGGATCGAGCACCTTGCGATGGCGCAACCGCGTCGCCAGCGCCAGCCAGCGCGGATCGCCGGTGCGGGCGTGAAGTTCGGCGAAGCTTTCATTGATGCCGCCATGCTCGCAGTCCAGCACCTGCTGCACCTGTGCATCGTCCAGTTTCACGAACACGCCGTCGATATAGGCAGCCAGGGCCAGTGCAACGCCACGCGCCTGGCTGTTGCCCAGATGGGTTTCGGCGTCGAACAGGCCGGCGAACAGCTTGTGCCAATTATAGAAGGGCACCCAGCAGCCGTTGAGGTCAAAGCCGGCCGATCGGATGTCGCCGCGCATGATCTCCGGAAAGATCAGCCTGCCATCCTCGATCACATCGTCGCGACGGCGGGTGAAGCCCGCGACATAGCCATCGCCGGCCGCCGCCTGGCACTCGGCCAGTTCGGCGATGATATAGGCGGCGCGGCGGGCGCATTCGGTGTCGCCGGTCTGGGCGTGCATCAGCGCCAACGCGGTCAGATAATGGCCCAGCGTATGGCCGGCGATGGTATCATTTTCCCAGCCGCCATAGATGGCGCCCTTGGGCGTCAGGCCGGCATGTTTGCGGAAATTGTGCAACAGCCGGTCCGGCTCCAGCCGCAGCAGATAGAGGCGATTGCCCTCGACCGCGTCGGCAAAGGGGGAGGGGAGAAGCCGGGTTGCCTGCAGCGGCAAGGCGCGCGCCGATTCGGGCAGCGCACTGCCGGTCGCGGCATGGGCGACGCTGCTCCATCCCTGCCAGGCGGGCGCCGTCGCGGCGGCGGTTGCGGCCAGCAACATGGCCCTGCGGCTGAGGGGCGTGTGACGGTGGGACATGGCGGCTCCGGCTTGTCTATAATCGTTATACCGTATACGATATTGCGATTATGGTTCGGGATCAAGACGGAGGATGCATGTCTATCTTCAACGCCGCGGCATGGGCAATAAAGGCATGAGCGCGGACGAAAGCGTCACGCTGACGCTGCAGCAGGTCGCGGATCTGGCCCATGCCGTGCTGCGCCGCCATGGTCTGGCGGAGGCGCATGTCGGCCCAGTTGCCGCGACGATCATCGCTGGCGAGCGCGACGAATGTGCGTCGCATGGGGTCTATCGCCTGCTCAACTGCGTCCATACGCTGAACAGCGGCAAGGTCGTGCCGGACGCTGTGCCGGTGGTCGACCCTGTCTCGCCCGCGCTGCTGCGCGTGGATGCGGCCGGCGGCTTTGCCCAACTGGCTTTCGCTACGGGATTGCCTTTGCTGGTGGAAAAGGCGCGGACGATGGGCATCGCCGCCATGGGCATCAATCGCTGCGTCCATTTCGCCGCGCTCTGGCCGGAGATCGAGGCGCTGACCGATCAGGGGCTGGTCGCCTTCGCCTGTACCCCCAGCCATGCCTGGGTCGCGCCGGCCGGCGGCACCTCGCCGCTGTTCGGCACCAACCCGATCGCCTTTGGCTGGCCGCGCCCCGGCGGCGATCCCTTTGTCTTCGATTTCGCCACCAGCGCGGTCGCGCGCGGCGAGATCGAACTGCATCGCCGTGCCGGCAAGCCGATCCCGGAAGGCTGGACGATCGATGCCCAGGGCCATCCGACCACCGACGCGGAAGCGGGCCTGGCCGGAGCGCTGCTGACCTTTGGCGGGCACAAGGGATCGGCCCTGTCGGCGATGGTCGAACTGATTGCCGGGCCGCTGATCGGCGATATGACCAGTGCGGAATCGCTGGCGCATGACGATGGCGCCAAGGCATCGCCCTATGGCGGCGAACTCATCATCGCCATCGATCCCGCCGGCTTCCTGGGCGCGGCGGCCGCCGAGCATATGCAGCGGGCCGAGGCGCTGTTCGACGGCATTACCGGCCAAGGCGCGCGCCTGCCATCGCAGCGGCGCTTCGCGGCGCGTCTGCGCACCCCCGATCAGGGCTGCCGCATTCCCCGTGCGCTCTATGAGGAACTGGCGGCGCTCAGCTGAGCGCCGCCAGCGATTTCAGGCGAAAGGCTGGTCGATCGCGACCGAGGGCGGGGTGAACCAGGCCGCCCCGGTCTCGGTCACGTAAAAATGATCCTCCAGCCGCACGCCGAAGCGATCCGGCACGACGATCATCGGCTCGTTGGAGAAGCACATGCCCGGTTCCAGCGGGGTCATGTCGCCGCGTACCAGATAGGGCGCCTCATGGATCGACAGGCCGATGCCATGACCGGTGCGATGCGGCAGGCCGGGCAGGCGATAGTCCGGGCCCAGGTCCGCTGCCTCCAGCACGCGCCGCGCCGCCGCGTCGATCGCGCCGCAGGGGACGCCCGGCTTGACCGCGTCGAACGCGGCCTGCTGCGCTTCCTTTTCCAGTGCCCAGATGCGGCGCTGCTCGGCATCGGCCTCGCCATAGACATAGGATCGGGTGATGTCGCTATGATAGCCGCCGATGGTGCAGCCGGTATCGATCAGCACCATGTCGCCTTCGGCCAGCACGCTCTCGCCCGGCAGGCCGTGGGGATAGGCGGTCGATCGGCCGAACTGGACGATGCAGAAGCTGCTGCCCGAGGCGCCGAGCGCCCGGTGTGCGGCCTCGATGAAGCGGCGCACCTCGGTCGCGGTGATGCCGGGGCGCAGGATGCGGGCGGCGCGGCGATGCACCTCCAGCGTCATCGACTTGGCCTGCTGCATCAGCGCCAGTTCGGCGGCCGACTTGCGGCTGCGGCAACCGTCGATCACGGCCGAGGCGGCGATCAGCGTCACATCCGGCGCGGCGGCACGAATGCGCTCGACGAACAGGAAGGCCATGGCCGGATCGATCCCCAGCCGGGCGACGCCCAGCGTCTTGAGCGCGTCGGCGACGAGGGCGGACGGGCTTTCATCCTCTTCCCACAGGCGCAGGTCGCCGGCGTCGATCTTGAGGTCGGCTTCCAGCGATCCGCGTTCGAAGCGCGGGCAGATCAGGATCGGCTCGCCGGTGAGCGGCAGCAGCATCGCCACCAGTCGCTCGCTTGCGCCCCAGGGCACGCCAGCGAAATAGGCAAGACTGGTCCCGGCATCGATCAACAGCGCGTCGAGCCCTTCCTGCGCCATCAAGGCGCGAGCCTTGGCAATGCGTGCCTGATATTCGGCGGCGGCGATGGCTGGCGCGCGATCGAGCCAGGGCTGGAGGCTGGCCAGTTCGGTGGCGGCGTCGGAGCCGCCGATCTGCTGTGTCATAATCTATCCTTCAAAGCGGCGGAGCGAAAAGGGCGTGGCGTCGACCGGCGGCGGTGCGCCGGTGGCAAGCGCGGCGATGATTTCCCCGGTCAGTGGTCCCAATGTCAGCCCCAGATGCTGGTGGCCGAACGCATAGAGCAGGTTTTCCGCCCGGTCACTCCGGCCGATCGCGGGCAGATAATCGGGCAGGGTCGGGCGCGCGCCGATCCAGGGCCTGGCATCCACCTCGATCGGTAGGCCCAGTGCCGCGGCATGGGTGCGCAGCCGCTGCCATTTACGCGGGTCGGGCGGGGCGGAGAGGCTGGAAAATTCGACGAAGCTCGCCGCGCGGAGCCCACTCTCGAACCGGGTGACGATCATCGATCGATCCTCGAACACCACCGGCGGCATGTCCATCGGCCAGCCTTTGGGCGCGGTTGGCGTCTGCAGATGATAGCCGCGTTCGGCGATGATCGGCACCTTGTGGCCCATCGGGCGTAGCAGGACATCCGATGCTGCGCCGGTCGCGACGATGATATGGTCCGCGTCCAGCGTCTGGCCGTCGGCCAGCTGCACCTGCGCCTGTCCATCACGGGTGGTAAGCGCGCTAACCTCCGCCTGCTCGATCCGCCCGCCTGCCGCCAGCAGCGCATCCCTCAGATCCTGCGCCAGCCGGGTCGGGTCGGCAATGCGGCCACTGCCCTCGCAGCGAATCGCGCCGATGATCGGATGGGGGAACAGAGCTTCGAGCAGGGCAAGCTCACGCGCCGTCGCATCGCGGAAGCGCGCCGTGCCGCAATCGGCGGCCATCCAGGCACGGCGCCCGGCCAGCGCGCTCGCCTCGCTTTCCCAGACGATGAAATGCCCATCCTCAATCAGGCGGCTCGGCCCCGCGCACAACGCGTCGATCCGATGCCAGGCCGGCATCGCCTGACCCAGCATGGCTTTCAACGCCTTGCGTCCTGCCGCAAAGCGCGACGGGCGCGCGGCATTCAACAGGCGCAGTGAAAAGGGCACCCAGCGGCCGACGTCGCGCCAGGGCAGGCCGAGGGCGCCGCCGCGCCAGAACAGTCGCCGGGGGAAGCTCTTCACCGTTGCCATCGATGCGAGCGGATCGATCTGCTCGACCGCGACATGGCCTGCATTGCCCCAGGATGCACCGCGCAGCGGGTTTTCCCGTTCGATCAGCAGTGTTGAAATTCCCTTTTCCTGCAATCGGATAGCGCAGGATGTTCCGACGATGCCGCCGCCGATGATGATCGCTTGTTGGGTCAATTGACTTCTTTTCACTTGGCGTTGACGATTAGATACCGTATACGATCCTCAGTTTCAACGGAGGCTTATGTGAATTCCTCAAAATTGACGTGGCGTGGTGTCTACCCTGCCGCCACCACCCAGTTCACCCCCGATCTGGACGTTGATATCCCCGCTACCCAGGCTGTCCTGGATGCGTTGGTGAAGGATGGCGTCGACGGTCTCATCATCGCCGGCACCTGTGGTGAGAACAACTCGCTGGAGCCGGAAGAAAAGCGCGCAATCGTCCAGGCGGCGGTCGAGGTCGTGGACGGCCGCGTGCCGATCCTGGTCGGCGTGTCCGAATTCACCACCCGTCGTGCCGCTGCCTTCGCGCAGGACGCCGAAAAGCTGGGCGTCGACGGGCTGATGGTGCTGCCTGCCATGGTCTATGTGCCGACCGTGGGCGAACTTTGCACCCATTTCGAGACGGTGGCCAAGGCGACGTCGCTGCCGATCATGCTCTACAACAACCCGCCGGCCTATCGGGTGAATATCGGCATCGACGCGCTCACCCGCCTCGCCGACACGCCCAACATCGTCGCGGTCAAGGAAAGCGCGCCCGATCCGCGTCGCTTCACCGACCTGATCAACGCCTTTGGCGACCGCTATATCCTGATGGCGGGCCTGGACGATGTTGCGTTCGAGGGCCTGTTGCTGGGCGCGCATGGCTGGATTTCCGGTCTCACCAGCGCCTTCCCGCGCGAATCCGTGGCGCTGGTCGCGGCGATCAACCGGGGCGATCTGGAAGAAGCACTGCGCATCTATCGCTGGTTCATGCCGCTGCTGCACCTCGATGCCGATCATGATCTGGTCCAGTCGATCAAGCTGGCCGAAAGCATCATGGGACGCGGCACCGAGCATGTTCGCCTGCCGCGCATGCCGCTGGAAGGCCAGCGCCGCGCCGACGTCATCCGCTGGGTCGAGCAGTGCGCTGCCACCCAGCCCAGCCTGACGGCGGTCTGATGTCCGCGGTGCGCCACACCTTCTTCTGCATAGACGGCCATACGGCGGGCAATCCCGTCCGTCTGGTCGCGGGCGGCGCGCCGCTGCTCAAGGGAAAGTCCATGGCGGAACGCCGCCTGGACTTTCTCGACCGCTTCGACTGGATCCGCACCAGTCTCTGCTTCGAGCCGCGCGGCCATGACATGATGTCGGGCGGCTTTCTCTATCCGCCGACGCGCGACGATACCGACATCGGTATTCTCTTCATCGAGACCAGCGGCTGCCTGCCGATGTGCGGCCATGGCACCATCGGCATGGTGACGTTCGGCCTGGAAAATGGCCTGATCCAGCCGGCGACGCCGGGCAGGCTGCGGGTCGAAGTGCCAGCCGGCGTCATCGACATCGATTACACGACCGACGGCAAGCGCGTGACATCGGTCAAGATCCGCAATGTCCCCGCCTATCTGGCGGCGGAGGGGATCGCAATCGATGTGCCGGGCTTCGGTCCGCTCAGCGTCGATGTCTCCTATGGCGGCAATTATTACGCGATCGTCGAACCGCAGGGCGCCTATGCCGGCCTCGACGACCTCGGTGCATCGCGCATCGTGGAACTGAGCCGCACCATTCGCGAACTGGTGCGCGCGCAATATCAGCCGGTCCATCCGCTCGAACCCAGCATCAAGGGGGTGAGCCATGTCCTGTGGGCCGACCAGCCCAAGGGCGAGGGTGCGGACGGTCGCAACGCCGTCTTCTATGGCGAGCGGGCGATCGACCGCAGCCCCTGCGGCACCGGAACGTCGGCGCGGCTGGCGCATCTGGCGGCCAAGGGCAAGCTGAAGGTCGGCGACCGGTTCGTGCATGAAAGCTATATTTGCAGCCGCTTCATCGGTCGGGTCGAGGCCGAGACGATGATCGGGGACCAGAAGGCGATCATTCCCTCGATCGAAGGATCGGCGATCGCCACCGGCTTCAACACCATCTGGGTCGATCGCGAAGACCCGTTCTGGGCCGGCTTCACGGTCGTATGAGACGGGCATTGCAGAGCGGACGGAAGGGATCGTCCATCATATACGAAGTTGTATTCCGCCATCCGCTCTGTGCTATGTTCGCCGCATGAGCCTAGTCATCCGAAACCTGTCCGACCAGCTGGTCGATCTTGTCCGTGAGCGCATATTGTCCGGCCGGGTGCCGCCCGACGGGCCGATCCGTCAGGACGCGCTGGCCGCCGAACTGGGGATCAGCAAGATTCCGCTGCGCGAGGCACTCGCCCGACTGGAGCAGGAAGGGCTGCTCAAGTCGCAGGCCAATCGCGGTTTCTTCGTGCGCAGCCTCAACCGGGTGGAGGCGGACGAAGTCTATGCGCTGCGCCTGAAGCTGGAGCCCGATGTGATGGCGTTGGCCGCCGAACGGGCGGACGAGGCGGAGCATCAGGCGGCGATCAACACGCTGGCCACCCTCTATCAGGTCACCGACGAAGGTGGCGACGGGGTGGGGGCGTTCAACCGCGCCTTCCACATGGCGTTGCTGCGTCCCAGCAGCCAGCCGCTGTCGGTCAATATTCTCGAACGGCTCCATATCCTGTCGGAACGCTATGTCCGCAAGCATCTGGAGCCGCTTGGCCGCGACGAACGCGCCAATGACGAACATCGCGAGATGCTCGACGCCTGGCTCGCCCGCGACGGCCAACTGATCCGCGAACTCACGGTCGCACATATCCGCAAAACCATGGACGATCTCATGGTTCAGCTCGACGCCGACGACTGAACCATAACCGAGCAACCGGAACGTCCATAAGAACAGGGAAGGAAATTTCGGTTGAGCACTGGATTTTGGGGACCGATCAAGCCGATCGGCGCCGGTCATCACGCGCAGCATCAGCAGTTGCGCAAGACATTGTCCTGGCCGCATCTGATCGCGCTGGGGGTCGGGGCGATCGTCGGCACCGGCATCTATACGCTGACCGGCGTGGGCGCCGACCGGGCGGGGCCGGCGGTGATCCTGGCCTTCGCCATTGCAGGGGCCGTGTGCGCCTGCGCGGCGCTGGCCTATGCCGAACTGGCCACGCTGATCCCGACCGCAGGCAGTGCCTATACCTACACCTATTCGGTGCTGGGCGAGACGCTGGCCTGGGTCGTGGGATGGAGCCTGATCCTGGAATATTCGCTGGCGTGCAGCACGGTGGCGGTCGGCTGGTCGGGCTATCTGGTCGGCTGGATCCAGCAGGCGGGGATCAGTCTGCCGCCGATGCTGCTGGCCGGGCCGCATGGCGGCGGCATCGTCAACCTGCCCGCCGTGCTTGTGGCACTGGCGATCGCGGGCATGCTGATCGCCGGCACGCGGGAAAGCGCGACGCTCAACATCGTTCTGGTCGTCATCAAGCTGACCGCGCTCGCCGCCTTCGTCGCGCTGGCGCTGCCCGCCTTCCAGTCCGACCATCTCCAGCCCTTCATGCCCTATGGCTTCGTCAGCCATGTGGAAGATGGCATGACCCGCGGCGTGATGGCGGCGGCGGCGATCGTCTTCTTCGCCTTCTACGGTTTCGATGCGGTCGCGACCTCGGCGGAGGAAGCGCGTAATCCCGGCCGTGACCTCACCATCGGCATCGTCGGATCGATGGCGGTCTGCACCCTCATCTATATGGCGGTCGCGGTCGCCGCGATCGGCGCGCTCGACTATCGGGCGCTGGCCGGTTCGTCCGAACCACTGGCGCTGGTGCTGCGCACGCTGGAGCATCCGGTCGCCGCCTGGCTGGTGGCGGGCGCTGCGCTGGTCGCGCTGCCCTCCGTCATCCTGGTCATGATGTATGGCCAGAGCCGCATCTTTTTCGTCATGGCGCGCGACGGCCTGCTGCCGCGTTCGCTCAGCAAGGTGTCGGAAAAGACCGGATCGCCCGCCCGCATCACCGCGATCACCGGTGTCTTCGTCGCGGCCGTTGCCGGCTTCTTCCGCCTCGACGAGATCGCCGAACTGGCCAATGCCGGCACGCTGATCGCCTTCATCGCGGTCGCCGGCTGCATGATGGCGCTGCGCCGCAAGGCGCCGGAAATGCCGCGCGTCTTCCGCTGCCCGCAGCCCTATCTGGTCGGTACGCTGGCGATTATCGGCTGCATCTATCTGCTGATCAGCCTGCCGGAAAAGACGCTGCTGCGTTTCGGCCTGTGGAACCTCGTCGGCCTGGCCCTCTATTTTGCCTATAGTCGGGGTCGCAGCCTGCTGCGCACCACCGGCCATGCGGCCAGCGAGGAAGGCTTGCCGGAATAGGACAACCGTAACGCAAGCCGGTCAGCCGCGTCGCCGCGACTGGCCGGCTTGCTCAATAGCCCACAGCATAGCCCATGCGTCGGGGATCGGCGCCGGCCATGCGGGCGCCCGACGCATCGGCCAATATGCCCTGCACGCTGCCGATCGCATAGGGGCCGACCAGTTCGATGTTGTGCCCCATCGCGGTCAGGCGCTGGATCGTGGCGTCCGGGAAGCGCCGTTCTGCCTGAACGGTGATCGCCGCGCCGGGCCTGTAGAAATTGGGATCGGCGTCGAGCGCGAAGCGTGGCGCCTCGATCGCGGCCTGGATCGGCAGGCCGCGATCGACGACATTGACCAGGAACTGGAACTGGGTCTGGCCAATCGTCTCGCCGCCGGGCGATCCGAAGACCAGCTTCAGCCGGCCCTTGTCGAGGAGGATGGTCGGGCCATTGCCGAGCAGGGCGATCTTGCCCGGCGCGACCTTGTTGGGATGGCCGGCATAGGGGGCGGATGACCCCAGGCGCAGGCCGTTGTTGAACAATATGCCGGTATTGCCCATCACCAGGAAGGTGCCGAAGCCGCCGCCGACCGTCGTCGTGACCGCGATGGCATTGCCGTCGGCATCGACCGCCGACAGGCTGGTGGTGTCGCCGCCGCGCGTATGGTCGTCGCCCTGATGGGCGAAATCCTGCCGTGCCCGCTCCAGCGCGGCCCGGTCGAAGGCGGCGGCATTGCCGCCATCGGGATAGAGGCCCGCACGGGCGGCATCGATCAGCTTGCGTCGCTCGGCGGCGAAACGCTTGGACAGCAGTCCCTCGACCGGCGTCTGCGCGAATTTGGGATCGGCGGCATATTTATAGACATCGGCCTTCGCGACCTTGATCGCCTCGATCAGATAATGGGTGAAGAGCGGATCGTCGGCGGGCAGTGCGGCGAGGTCGAACCCCTCGACCAGATTGAGTTGCTCGCACAATTCCAGCCCCGTGCGCGAGGTCAGCGGGCTGCAATAGACGTCCAGTCCGCGATAATTGGTCGTCACCGGATCGTCCCAGCGCGGCTGATAGGCCTTGAGGTCATCGAGCCGCAGGCAGCCGCCGGTCTCCTTCGAGAAGCGGGCAAATTCCTGCGCGATCGGGCCGGTGTAGAAATAGTCATGCGCCGCCTGCAAGGCGCGATCCCGATCGGCGCCACCCTTGAGCGCCTGGCTCTCCGCATCGGCAAGGGCCTGAAAGCTACGGGCGAGATCGGGATTGCGGAAGATTGATCGCGGGGCCGGGGGCTGGCCACCGGGCAGGAAGATCGCCGCACTGGTCGGGTAGAGCGCCAATGTCTTTTGCGCGCGCGTGATGAACATTGCGATGGATGCATCGAGCGGATGGCCGTCGCGGGCATAGCCGATCGCCGGTTCGAGCAGGGTCGAAAGCGGCAATTTGCCGAACCGGCGGGCCAGCGCGATCCAGCCGCCAAAGGCGCCCGGCACGGTCAGTGCCTTGGGGCCATGGTCCAGCGCCTTGGGATCGCCATCGGGATCGAGCAGGCGCGGCGCGCCGCCGGTGAAGGCCAGCGACTGGACTTTGCCGGTCTTGCGATCGAGGCAGGTGGCAAAGCCGTTGCCGCCCGCGCTGGATGCCCAGGGTTCGACCACGTTCATGACCGCCATCGCCGCGACCACGGCATCGGCGGCGGTGCCGCCCTGCATCAGCATGCGGGTGCCGGCCATGGCGGCCAGCGGATGACCTGCCGTCACGCCGCCATGCGGCATGGGCACTTCGACCCGGTGCGCGGCGACGCTGGTGCTGCCGGTGCGGGGCGCGTCGGGCGCGCGTGCGCCCGATTGGGCCAAAGCGCGGCCGGGCAGGGTGGAGAGCGCCATGCCGGCAAGGCCGGCGGCCAGCATTTCGCGGCGATCCAGGAAGGATGGGGGCGTATCGGACATGGCGGAGCGACCTTGCAGGGGAAGGGAAAAGGAGAAAATGGGCACGGCAGCATCGCGCCGTGCCCATGTCTTGCAAGCCTTTAGAAGACCTTCTTCAGGCTGGTGTACCAGTAGCGCGCCTGCGGCTGGTAGAGGTTCGACAGATAGCCGCCCGATGCCAGTGGCGGATCCTTGTCGAAGATGTTGCGCGCGCCGATCTGGACGGTGGTGCCGTTCAATGGGCCGTCATTCTTGAACGTATATTGGCCATAGAGATTGACCGTCGTCTGGCCCTTCACCGTCCAGGGATTGGCGGACGCATCGCGCACGCCATTTTCAAAGACGCTGTCGATATATTGGGTGAAGGCGCCGATCTTCCACGGGCCGAGCGACCAGTCGAAGGTTGCCGAAAGCCGCCAGCGCGGCTGGCCATCGCGGCCGATCACGTCGCCGCCGCCCTGGATCGGCACGCCGGCATTGATCTCGCCAGCGGCCTGCCCTGCGATCACCTGCTGCACGCCCGCCGGGGCGTCGACATAATAGCTGATCAGGCGCGAGGCATTCACGTTGAGCGAGAAGGTGCCGACCGACGTCGTGGGCAGGAAATAGTCCAGATTGAAGTCGATGCCCTGAACGGTGACCGGCAGCAGATTCTGGAAATTGGCGACGACGTAGAGCAGTTCGCCGACCGGCGCGAGGCCGGTGCCGGCGACGCGGGCGATATCGTCCGCCGTGGGATCGCGGCGGATGACGTTGGGGTTGCTGCTGCCCTGGGTGCGCAGCAGATAGTCGAGGTTGAGCGCATTCTGATAGTCGAGCAGGCCCACGACATTCTTCTGCTGGATCTTCCAGCGGTCGACGGTGAAGGTGACCTTGCCCAGGCCATCGCCCAGTTTCGGCGACAGCACGGCGCCGAAGCTCCAGCTGGTCGATTCTTCCGGCTTCAGGTTCGGGTTGCCGCCGCTGCGACGCAGCACCGACACGTTGCAGACCGCGCTGGAGAAGTTGGTCGCGCGCCCGGAGCGGGCATCGGCGTCGCACAGCACATAGTCGAAGCCGCCATTGACGCGGTCGAGCGTGGAGGTGTTGATGACCTCCAGGTTCGGCGCACGGAAGCCCTGTGACCAGGAGCCGCGCAGCATCATGCCCTCCAGCAATTCCCACGATCCCGCGATCTTGGGCTTCGCCACAGACCCGACGTCGCTATAATCCTCGTAACGGCCCGCGACCTGGAAGTTCAGGCGACGGAACATGGGGATTTCCATTTCCGGGCTGAAGATCGGGATAGCGAGTTCGGCATAGGCGGACTTCACGTTGCGCTTGCCGCGCACGTCGGGGCTGGGGCTGGCACCGCCAAGGTCGGAGCCATAGAAGACGCCGGTCACCGCGTCGGTATAGGTGGTGTCGACCCCGGCAATGCCGCCCTGATAGGTGGAGCGATTGTCATGATAGGTCTCGCGCCGCCATTCGATGCCGGCCGCGACGCCGATGCTGTTGTCGGCCCACAGGCCCAGCAGATTGGCGTTCGACACCTTGAAGTCCCACAAGGCCAGCGAGGTGCGGGTCTTGCGGGTTGCCTCGATCATGAAGCTGTCGATCGTGGACTGGCTGTTGGGCGTGCAGTCGCCGATCGAGGGCGTATCGACACAGCCGCCGTTGAACGGATTATAGGCGTCGGGCGTGGTCTTGTTGATCGCCTGTTGCAGCAGCGTGTTGGAGAAATTCTCCTGCGTGTCCTTGGCCGTGGCCCAGGTGTAGAGGCCGGCCGATTCCCAGTCGAAATCGCCGATACTGCCGCGCAGGCCGCCCAGGAAACGATATTGGTAATTGGTCACGTCGACCTTGCGCGATCCCACGTCGACATAGCTGAGCGAGGTGATCTGGACCGGCAGGCCCTCGGTCGGGACCACCGAAAGGTCGAGGCCGGGCAGGCGGTTGGGCGATCCGACCGGGCCGAGCGGGTTCCAATAGGCATTGGCCGCCACGGTGATCGGGATGTTGGCGAGCGAGCCGGGCGCGCCGATCGTCGAACTGGTCTTGCCGCGATAGAAGCCGACCTCGCCGAAGAAGGAGAGGGCGTCCGACAGTTCATAGTTGATGTAGGAGAAGATGTTGATGCGCTTGACCGAAGGCTGGGCGGTCAGGTCGTCGAAGGTCGCCGGCGAATTGAAGCGCAGGTTAGAATCCGCGCCCGACATTTCCGTGGCGCCATTGCCGTCATCATAGCAGGTGTCGGGCGTGCCCGAAGCGATCCGGCAACCGGCATTGGCGCTGGGCTGGATGTGGAACTGACCCGAACTGTTGGTGAAGGCAGTGCCGTTGCTGGTGAGCGTCTGGTTGAGGAAATTGGCGCCGCCGCCGGGACGGACGACGCGGAAGGTGCCCCAGGGCGTGCTGGTGCTGGTGCCGTTCCAGGCCGCGACATTGGCGAAGGAGGTGCCGGCGACATAGCCGCGCCGATCGACGCTGGCGGTATAATCCTGGTCGCTGAGATAGAGTTTCGATTTCTGGGCATAGCCGCCGAAGATCGAGATATTGCCGCGGCCTTCGTTGAAGTCGAAGCCGACCAGGCCATTGGCGGCAAATTCGCGCAGATTGGTGCCTTCCGCGCCGCCATATTGGACGTCGAACTTGGCGCCCTTGTAATCGGACTGGAGCACATTGTTGACGACGCCGGCGACCGCGTCAGAGCCATAGAGCGCCGCCGCGCCGTCGCGCAGCACTTCGACGCGCTCGATATTGCCGACGGGAATGGTGTTGGCGTTGTAGCCGAAGGTCGGGACGCCGGAATCGACCACGCCGGTGATCGCCTGGGATGTCGGATGCAGCACGGTGCGGCGGCCGTTGATCAGCAGCAGCGTGTTGCCCTGGCCCAGGCCACGCAGCGAAACGGTCGATACGTCGCCGCGCGCGGCGTTGGCGTTGCCGCCGCCCAACACCTGTTCGTTGAAGGTGACGCCGCCCAGTTGCGGGATGGAGCGATAGAGGTCGGCGCCCGAAACGGCGGCCACGGCCTCGATCTGCTCTTCGCCGACCAGGCTGACCGGCAGCGCGCCGGCGGTATTGGCGCCCTTGATCTGGGAACCGATGACGACAATTTCCGCAGAGGCCGGTTCACCGGCCTGCGGGGCGGCTTCTGTGCTGGACTGGGCCTGGGCCATGCCGGCCGTCAACGCCCAGAGACTGGCACTGGTTAGGGCGGTGGTTAAGGCGAAAAGCGTCTTTCCTCTTTCTCTCGTCATTATTGTTCCCCTGTGATGAAGCCTGAAGCTTCGCGCCGTTAGGCAAAGGTGCCTTTCCGGTTCAGAGATTGGGGAGGTCGGCAAATGTCGGCGCCGCACGACGCGTGCAGCGACCCATGCTTATTGATGACCGTTCAGATAGTGCATTTGCAGGCCCTCCCGAAAAACTGGAGTTCCGGCATCATCCCTTGCGTGGGAAATCGTTGCTGCTGTCGCCCTCACGACGGCAAGGCTTTTTCCGGGCACAACACCCACCATTGTGCGCGTTCATTGCGCTAGAACTGATGGGCGTGAAATTTCCACCATATGTTTCGAAATATTTTTGAAATAAAATCGGATTTACCGGCATATAGCGGAAAAATCGGGTTGGCTCGTTGTTGCGCGTATCGGCCGGCAAACGCCTTCCCTCGGGTGATGCCGGACAGGCCGAAAACAGGGGATTCCATCGATGAGCGATAACGCAAAGCAGGGGGTGACCCGGCGGGAGTTCGCGGCGTCGGCCATGGCCGGTGCGGCCTTGGTCGCGGGTGCCGGGCCGGCCTCCGCCCAGGCGGGCAATGCGCCGGCAAAGCCCGGCAAGGCGGCGATCGAGCCAACCAGATTGGTTAGCACGGGCGAAACGCTGCGGCCTGAAATCGTCGGCCAGTTCGGCATCGTCGCGGCCGGGCGTCATTATGCCGTGGCGGCGGGGACGCGAATCCTGCTGGCCGGCGGCAATGCGACCGACGCGGGCGTGGCGGCGGTCTTTGCCGCGGCCGTGACCGAGATTTCGCATTTCGGCTTTGGCGGCGAAGCGCCGACCATCATCTATGACGGCAAGACGAAGAAGGTGTCGCTGATCAGCGGCCAGGGCGTCGCGCCGGGGCTGGCCACGCCCGACAAGTTCGCCGATGCCGGCGTCATTCCGGGCAATGGCCCAAATGGCGGCACCGTGCCGGCGATGGTCGATGCGATGGCGCTCGCGCTCCAGCTCAACGGCACGATGGGGCTGCATGAAGTGATGCAGCCCGCCATCGAGCTGGCCGACGGTTTCGTCATGTATAATTTCCTGGCCGAAGTGTTCGTCAGCCAGCAGAAGGCGACGTCCAAATATAAGGACGCCTACGACGCCTATTATCCCGGTGGCCAATTGCCCAAGACCGGGGAGATTTTCCGCCAGCCCAACCTCGCCCGCACGATGCGGATCATTGCCGACGCCGATGCCGCCGCGTTCAAGAAGAGCGGCGATCGCAAGGCGGCGATCCAGGCCGGGCGCGATGCCTTCTACAAGGGGGACATCGCCCGCCGGATCGGCGCCGCGATGGAGCGGGACGGCGGCCTGATGCGCTACGAGGATCTGGCCAAGTACAAGGGCAAGGTCGAGGCGCCGGCGATGACCAGCGTCTTTGGCTATCAGGTCTGCAAGGCGGGTTTCTGGAGCCAGGGGCCGGCCATGCTGATGGCGCTCAACATTGCCGAGGCGGCCGGGATCGCGACCATGGAGCCGGGCTCCGCGCCCTATCTCCACACCGTTGCCGAGGCGATCAAGCTCGCCTTCGACGATCGCAACATGTATTTTGGCGACCCCGAGTTCGCGACGGTGCCGATGAAGGGGTTGTTGTCGAAGGACTATGCGGCGCAGCGGGCGAAGCAGATCGGCCCGCGTGCCTCGCTGGAGCATCGCTTCGGCAATCCCTGGGCATTCGAGGGCAGGGCGCGGACCACGCCCCAATTCACGCCGCATATGCTGAAAGCCCCGCCCAAGCCGACCGCCGACACGACCGCGATCGAAGTGGTGGACAAGGATGGCAACCTCTTTTCCTGCACGCCCAGTTCCGGCTGGATGCTGGGCGGCGCCTATATTGCGGGCGACACCGGCGTGCCGATGAGCAACCGCCTGACCGTGTTCGATCTTGATCCGGAAAGCCCCAATGTCCTGGTGCCGGGCAAGCGGCCGCGCACGACCCTGTCGCCATCGATGGTGCTCAAGGACGGCCAGCCCTATCTGGCGATCGGCACGCCGGGCGGCGACAATCAGGATCAGCAGATCATGAATGTGCTGCTGCGGGTGCTGGCCTTTAACCAGCCGCTCCAGGCCGCGATCGAGGCGCCGCGGATCAATTCCAATCATTTCCACGGCTCCTTCGGCATCAAGAAGGATGAGCCGGGCGTGCTGGAAATCGAGGATCGCGTGCCAGAGGCGGTGCGCGACGATCTGGCCGCGCGCGGTCACAAGCTGGACGTGCTGGGGCCGTTCGCGGTGTCGACCGGCATCGTCGCTACCGGCGTGGTGCCGGGCAGCGGTACGCTGCGCGGTGGCGCGGATGTGCGCCGCGAACGCTATATATTTGGTTGGTAAGGGGATCGATCCGATGAAATCTGCCTTCAAGCTTCTGTCGCTGGCCCTGTTGTCGGCCGGCGCCGTCCAGGCCTATGCCCAGCCCGCCAATCTGCCCCCGCCCGGCGGTGAGACCCCGATCGCCTTCGATGTGCATGAAGGCACGTCCATGGCGGTGTCGGTATCGCCCGACGGCAAATGGCTGGCGGTCGACCTTCAGGGGAGCCTCTGGATCATCCCGACCAGCGGCGGCAAGGCGAAGCGGATCACCGACTATTTCAACGATGCCCGCCAGCCGGTCTGGTCGCCCGACGGTTCGCGCCTCGCCTATTTTTCCTATCGCGACGGCAATTATGATCTCTGGACGATCAAGCCGGACGGCAGCGACATGCGCAAGCTGACCGAGGGCGCCTATGATGATCGCGAGCCGGTCTGGTCGCCCGACGGCCGGACGATCGCCTTCTCGTCCGACCGCAGCGGCAATTACGACATCTGGACGCTCGACATCGCCAGCGGCGCGATGAAGCAGGTCAGCAGCAACGGGCGCGAGGATCGCATGCCCAGCTGGTCGCCCGACGGCGCGCGCATCGCCTATTCCGGGACGGATGGCGCCAAGACCGCCCTTTATGTCACGGCCCTCGCCGATGGGCAGGAAAGCCTGTTGAAGCAGGTGCAGGGCAAGATAGATGCGCCGTCCTTCGGCCCCGGCGGCGAGCTTGCCTATGTGGTGCAGGATGCGCAGGGGAGCCGTCTCGAAGTCGATGGCAAGGCCGTCAGCGGCGCCGAGAATGTCTTCCCCTTCCGTGTATCCTGGGGGAAGGGCAGTTACTATTATGTGTCCGACGGTAAGATCCGCAGCCGCAAGGGCACCAGCCTGTCGACCGTCAACTTCGCTGCCACGCTGGAGGTGGTGAAGCCCAGCTACGCCCGCGCCAAGCGCGACTGGGATTCGACTGCGCCGCGCAAGGCGCTGGGCATTGTCCACCCGACCCTGTCGCCAGATGGCAGCCGCATCGCCTTTGCCGCGCTCGGCGATCTCTATGTCATGTCGTCCAAGGGCGGGGTGCCGGAGAATCTGACCAAGGATGGCGCGCTCGACACTGATCCGGCCTGGTCGCCCGATGGCCAGAGCCTGGTCTATACCTCCGACAAGGGCGGCGGCCTGCCACAGCTGTGGATCCGCGACATGAAGACCGGCAAGGATCGCCGGCTGACCGACATCGACACCCAGCCGCTGGGTGCCGCCTGGTCGCATGACGGCACGCGGATCGCCTATATCGATGTCGACGGGCGCTGGGGCGTTGCCGGCCTGTGCGTGGTCGATGTCGCGACCGGCAAGATCACCCGCCTTCAGGGATCGCTGGGCCAGCCCGGCAGCCCCAGCTGGTCGCCCGACGGCAAATATGTTGCCATCCCGCTATCCTACAAATATTCCAACAGCTTCCGCGAGGGCACCAACCAGGTCTACATGGTGCCGACCGATGGCGTGGGCAAACCCTTCTGGCAACTGCCCGAACCCAATATGTCGATGGATACCCGCGCCGGCGGCGGCCCTGCCTGGTCGCCCGACGGGACGAAGATGGCCGCCATCTATGAGGGGCTGCTGAAGATCTGGCCGGTGGCCGCCGACGGCAAGCCGCTGGGGCCGCCGCGCTCCTACACCTCCGACATCTCCTATTTCCCGAGCTGGGCCGGCGATAACAAGACGATCCTGTTTCAGTCGGCCGACAAGCTGAAGTCGCTCGACACCGAAACCGGTGCGATCACCGACATTCCGCTGGACCTGACCTATCGCATCGCCAACCCGACCGGGCGCACCGTCATTCATGTCAGCAATCTGGTCGACTCCGTCCATGACGTGACCCAGCATGACAAGGATATCATCGTCGACGGCCATCGCATCGCCGAAATCCGCGACCATGATCCCGCGCTTCATCAGGCGGAGCATTTCGTCGACGGCACCGGCCTCACCGCCATTCCCGGCCTGATCGAACATCATTCCCATGCCCAGAAGGATTTCGGCTCCAATCTGGAACGGGCCTGGCTTGCCTATGGCATCACCACGGTGCGCGATCCGGGTACGCAGATCTATGATGCGGTGGAGGATCGCGAGGCGGCGGAATCGGGCGTGCGCCTGTCGCCGCGCCTTTATGTCGCCGGGCCGCTGCTCGAATGGCAGCGCGTCTATTACAAGATGGGCGTGGCGGTCTCCAGCCCGGCCCATCTGGAGCGGGAATTCACCCGCATGCGCGCGCTCCATTATGACATGATCAAGAGCTATGTGCGCATGCCCGACCTGTTCCAGCGCCAGATCGTGCGTGCCGCCCATGAGATGGGCATACCGGTCAGCGGCCATGAAATCTTCCCGGCCGCCTTTTCCGGCGTGGATGGCACCGAGCATATGGGCGCGACCAGCCGGCGCGGCTATTCGCCCAAGCAGGGGCCGCAGGGCATGGCCTATGAAGATGTGATCCAGCTTTTCGGCCGCAGCGGCCGGACCCTGACGCCGACCCATTTCGGTGCGATGACGCCCTATCTGGCCAAGCATCCCGGCTACAAGGACGACCCGCGCCTCAATCTCTATCCGGTCTGGGCACGCGAAACGATCACCGAAGCCGATCCGATGGCCAGCATGCTGCGCCCGTTGCTGGAGGGGCAATATAAGAGCCTGAAGAAGATGTATGATGCCGGCACGCTGGTGACGGCTGGCACCGACACGATGATCGCCAACAATCTCCATGCGGAGATTTCCTCCTATGTCGACGCGGGGCTGACGCCGTTCCAGGCGCTCCAGACCGCGACCGTCAATTCGGCGAAGGATCTGAACCTGGATGCGGGCACGCTGGAGGCCGGGAAGCTGGCCGACATCGTGCTGGTCGACGGCGATCCGCGCGCCGACATTGCCAACACCTTCAAGGTGAAGAAGGTGATGATGAACGGCGTCATCCATGACGTGGACGACATCGTCGCCGGCGGCATGCGGAAATGATCCGGCGATTGCCGTTCGCTTTCGATTGACCTGAGCCGTCGGACTGCTGCTATGGGCGTATCCAAAGGGGCGCCATGCGAATTGTCATCATCGACGACAGCGGATTGAGAGCGACGGTCCTGGAAGAAGGGCTGCGTGAGGCGGGCTATGACGATATTCATATCGTCCCGCCCCGCGGCGCCTTCGTTGCCCGGCTGGAGCGGATGGCGCCCGATGTGGTGCTGATGGATCTGGGCAGCCCCAGTCGCGACACGCTGGAGGAGATGCTGACGGTCAGTCGTGCGCTTGCCCGGCCGATCGCGATGTTCGTCGATCAGTCCGATGATGCGATGATCGGCGCGGCGATCGATGCGGGCGTATCCGCCTATGTCGTCGATGGCCTGCGCAAGGAACGGGTGAAGCCAGTGCTGGAACTGGCGGTACGGCGCTTCAATGCCTTCGCCCGCATGCAGTCGGAACTGGACGAGGCGCGCACCGCGCTGGCCGACCGCAAGGTCATCGACCGGGCGAAATCGATCCTGATGAACCAGCGCAGCCTGTCCGAGCAGGATGCCTATGCGCTGCTGCGGTCGAGCGCGATGAACCAGGGCAAGAAGATCGTGGATGTGGCGCAGGCGCTGATTACCGCCAGCGACCTGTTGGGAGGGGGCATATGAGCGAGTTGCTGCGGATAGCCTTTCTGCCGCTGACGGACGTGGCCGTGCTGGCGGTCGCGCGCGAACGGGGCTTTGCCGAGGAAGAGGGGATCGCGCTCGATCTGGTGCGGACCACCAGCTGGGCGACGCTGCGCGACCGGCTGGTCTATGGCCAGGTGCAGGGCGCGCAGATGCTGGCGCCGCTGGCCGTGGCGGTGACGCTTGGCCTCAGCCAGCAGCCCGCCGCACTGGCCGCGCCTTACAAGCTCAACGTCAACGGCAATATGCTGGTGATGGCACCGGACTTCGCCAAGGCACTGGAACCGGACATCGCCCGGCGGCTCGCTGATCCGCTGGGCACAGCCCATGATTTCGCCGCCGCGATCGGGCTGTGGCGGCGCAAGCCGGTGATCGGTGTCGTCCACCGCTTTTCCAGCCATGCGATCATGTTGCGCTATTGGCTGGCGAGCGCGGGCATCGATCCCGATCGGGATGTCGTGCTGCGCGTGCTGCCGCCCTCGCTGACGGTCGAGGCGATGCGGGCGGGTGAAATTGACGGCTTCATCGCCGGCGAACCTTGGGGCAGCGCGGCGATCGAGGCCGGGCTGGCTGAAACCGTCGCGATCGGCGAACGCATCTGGCAGCGCGGCGTGGAAAAGGTTCTGGCCTTTCGTCAGGACTGGCTGGAGGCGAACCCGGAAACGGTCGATCGCTTGCTGCGCGCGCTCGCCCGGTCGGCCGCCTGGTGCGACGATCCGGCGCATCATGAGGCGCTTGCCGATCTCCTGTCCGACCCCCGCTATGTCGATCAACCGGCCGAGTTGATCTTGCGCGCACTGTCGGGGCGGATCGTGGCGCGCCGCGGCGACGTGCCAATCGCCAATCCCGACTTCATGCTGTTCGCGCGCGAAGCCACCGCCTTCCCCTGGCGCAGCCAGGCGCTGTGGATCTATTCGCAGCTGGTCCGCTGGGGCATGGTGGCCCATGATGCCGAAACTGCGGCGCGCGCCGCCGCCGTCTTCCGACCGGACATCTTCCGCCGGGCGCTGGCCGATAGCGGCCTGCCGATGCCCGGCGCGAGCATGAAGCTGGAAGGGGCGGTCACGACCCCGATGCCGGTCGGGGCGCATCGCGGCGACCTGACGCTTGGCCCGGATCGCTTTTTCGACGGGCGAATCTTCGACCCCGAACGGATCGAGGATTTCCTGCGGGATTCTGCGCCGCTCCGTTGAAATGAAGGGCGAATTTGTGCCTTGCAACATAATGCATTCTACGGGATAAGATAAGCGATCGCGCGACGAGGCGCGTCCAGACGAATGCGCCGTCCCAAGGGTGGGATCGCCATTCCATCCATTTTTCGCAGCAAAGCCGCTGACCGGACCACGCCATGAGTGCGCGCGTCCGGCCTGCGGCTTTTTTCGTTTCCAGTTCCATTGGTTGGGGGACGCATCATGGCTACTGCTTATTGGGACCGCGAAGGGGAGGCCGCATCGGGCCCCGCCACGACAAGCTTCTGGAAGGCCGGCCACGCGCCGACCCTGATTGCCGCCTTTCTCTATTTCGATCTCGCCTTCATGGTCTGGGTCTTGCTGGGGCCGCTGGCGCCGATGATCGCCAAGACGCTGGCGCTGACGCCCGCGGAAAAGGGGCTGATGGTGGCGACACCGACGCTCGCCGGCGCGCTGCTTCGCGTCGTCAACGGCCTGCTGGTCGATCGCATCGGCCCGAAGCGGTCGGGCGCGATCAGCCAGATCATCGTCATCGCCGGCCTGTTCCTGGCCTGGCTGATGGGCGTCAACAGCTTCGGCGGCACATTGGTTCTGGGCGTGATCCTGGGCTTTGCCGGCGCCAGCTTCGCGATCGCGCTGCCGCTCGCCAGCCGCTGGTATCCGCCCGAGCATCAGGGCAAGGCGATGGGCCTTGCCGGCATGGGCAATTCGGGCACGGTGCTGGCCTCGCTGTTCGCGCCGATGCTGGCCAAGGCATTTGGCTGGAATGCGGTGCTGGGTCTTGCCTGCATCCCGCTGTCGATCGTTTTCGTCGCCTATATGATCATGGCCAAGGATGCGCCCAATGCGCCGCCGGCCAAACGGCTGGTCGATTATTTCGAGCCGCTCAAGACGGCGGACGCCTGGTGGCTGATGGCCTTCTATGCCGTGACCTTCGGTGGCTTCGTCGGGCTGGCGGCATCGCTGCCCATCTATTTCACCGACCAGTTCGGACTGACCCCGATCATCGCGGGCTATTGCACCGCAGCCTGCGTCTTCGCCGGGTCGCTGGTACGGCCGATGGGCGGCGCGCTGGCGGATCGGATTGGCGGCGTGAAGGCGCTGATGATCGTCTATGTCGTCGCGGCGCTGGCGCTGGCCGGCGTGTCGCAGGCGACGACACTGGCCAGCGCGCTGGCCCTGTTCGTCCTGGCCATGCTGGCGCTGGGCACCGGCAACGGTTCGGTCTTCCAACTGGTGCCGCAGCGTTTCCAGGCGGAAATCGGCGTGATGACCGGCCTTGTCGGCATGGCCGGCGGCATTGGTGGCTTCTACCTCGCCAGTTCGCTCGGCCTTGCCAAGCAACTGACCGGCAGCTTCGCGCCCGGCTTCCTGATCTTCGCCGGTCTTGCCGTGCTGGCCCTGCTGGGCGTGGCGCTGGTCAAGGCGAAGTGGCGCGCCAACTGGACCAGCGGCGCCCGCATCTGAGTTGGAGAGGAGGGCGGCGGCCTCCTTCTGAGGACTGCCGCCCCGAACCACGCTCTTTCCGTCCGAGGGGGGACGATCATCCATGAAATATCTTCTCGCAACGACGGCCGCGCTGGCCGTCGCCGGGCCTGCTTGTGCCCAGCAGATCGAGCTGAAACCCGTCGCCGAGGCGCGGCTGCGCTACGAACATGTCGATCAGGATGGCCTGGCGCAGCAGGCCGATGCGCTCACCGTCCGGGCCCGCGCCGGCCTGACGGCCAGCAGCGGCGCGCTGTCGGCGACATTGGTGGGGCAGGGGACATTGGCGGTCATCGACCGTTATTTCGACGGTTTCGACAATGCAGCGACCAAGCCGCTGGTGGCCGATCCGCAGAATGTCGCCCTCTATATCGCCCAGTTGCAATATCGGACCAAGTGGCTGACCCTGACCGGCGGACGGCAGAAGATCGTGCTGGATGATGAGCGCTTCGTCGGCAATGTCGCCTTCCGCGACAATGGCCAGACCTTCGACGCGGTGCGTGCCGAACTGACCCCGGCCCAGGGGCTGAAACTGGATGTTTCCTATGCCTGGAGCGTACGCACCATCTGGGGCTTTCAGGGCAAGGGCGCGCGCCAGCAGGCGATCAGCGGCGACAATATCCTCGCCAATCTCTCCTATGCCACGCCGCTGGGTATGCTCAGCGGCTTTGCCTATCTGGTCGATCAGGACGAGGCGGCGGTGCAGGCCTATCGCCTGTCGAGCCAGACCTATGGCGTGCGCCTGGCGGGCAACCAGCCGCTCTCCAAATTTGCGAAGTTCGCCTATCAGCTCAGCTATGCCCGCCAGTTGGATTATCACCGTAATCCCAATGACTATGCCGCCGATTACTGGCTGGCCGACGCCACGCTCGACCTGCACGGCTGGAAGCTCAATGCCGGCTATGAGGTGCTGGGCGCCAGCCATGGCGCTGCGCTCACCAGCTTCCAGACGCCGCTCGGCACCAATTTCAAGTTCCAGGGCTGGGCCGACAAGTTCCTGACCACGCCCGCCAACGGCATGCGCGACCTCTATGTCGGTACCGGCTATGGCTGGAAGCAGGTAGGGCCGCTGTCGGGGGTCGCGCTAGCCGCGACCTGGCACCGGTTCGAAAGCGATCGGCTCGACCAGCATTATGGTAATGAGTGGGATCTGATCGCATCTGCGAAGCTGCGCAGGACCGCCCTGTCGGTGCGCTACGCCCATTATGATGCGCGGGCGATGGCGAGCGATACCGAGAAATTGTGGCTTCAGGCCGACTGGAGCATCTGATTGAAAAGCCATGAGAGGAATCGCTTGAGCGTTCGGGCGATTCCCCATATGCTGCACTGCAAGGGACAAGGATGTCCCGCTTCACATCGCTGCGACGGTTCAGGGTAGGATCGGCAAGGCACTAGATGATGGCAAAGCCGCCATCCAGACTCTCGGGTTTCAATCCCCGAGGGTCTGGATGGCGGCTTTTTTCTTTTCTGGAGTAACGGGGATGGACTTTCAGGACGGGATCGACCCGGTCACGCAGGATGAGGACAATGTCCTGCCGCCTTTGGGGCAAGCACGCGAGCATCTGGTCGTCATCGGCAACGGCATGGCCGGCTGCCGCGCGGTCGAGGAATTGCTGGCGCGGGATGCGGGACGCTATCGCGTCACCATCTTCGGTGCGGAACCCTATGTGAACTATAACCGCATCATGCTCTCGCCGGTGCTGGCAGGTGAAAAGACGTTCGAGCAGATCGTCATCAACGACGCCGCCTGGTATGCCGACAATGGCATCGAACTGATCGCCGGCGATCCGGTAAAGGCCATCGATCGCGCCACGAAGACCGTTTCCAGCCAGTCGGGCCGCACCATCGGCTATGACAAGCTGCTGATCGCGACCGGCTCCGATCCGTTCATTATTCCCGTGCCCGGCAAGGATCTGCCCGGCGTCATCAGCTTCCGCGACATGAAGGATGTCGACACCATGCTCGCCGCCGCTGCCGATGGCGGCAGCGCGGTGGTCATCGGCGGCGGCCTGCTCGGCCTCGAAGCCGCCCATGGCCTGACCCTGCGCGGCATGAAGGTGACCGTCATCCATCTGATGGACACGCTGATGGAGCGGCAGCTGGACGAGGCGGCCGGCTGGCTGCTCAAGACCGCACTCGAAGGACGTGGCCAGACCATCCTGACCGGCGCCAATACCGAAGCCATTTATGGCGATGGCAAGGTCGAGGGTGTGCGGCTGAAGGACGGCCGCGAAATCCCGGCCAGTCTGGTGGTGATGGCGGTCGGCATCCGCCCCGCGACCGCGCTGGCCCGCGACGCCGGCCTGGCCGTCAATCGCGGCATCCAGGTCGACGATCATATGGTCACCAGCGATCCCGACGTGCTGGCGGTCGGCGAATGCGTCGAACATGACGGCAATGTCTATGGTCTGGTCGCGCCGCTGTGGGACATGTGCCGCAGCCTCGCCGACGGCCTGACCGACCAGCCTTCGGGCTATAAGGGCTCGGTCACTTCGACCAAGCTCAAGGTCGCGGGGCTGGACGTCTTCTCCGCCGGTGACTTTTCCGGCGGCGAGGGGTGTGAGGATATCGTCCTGCGCGACGCCTCGCGCGGCGTCTACAAGCGGGTCATCGTCAAGGACGACAAGCTGATCGGCGCGGTGCTCTATGGCGATACCGTCGATGGCGGCTGGTATTTCGATCTCCTCAAGCGCGAGGAAAATGTCGCCGACATGCGCGACATGCTGATCTTCGGCCAGGCCTTCGCCTCGGGAGGGGGCGCGCTGGACCCTAAGGCGGCCGTTGCGGCGCTCTCGGACGAAGCCGAGATTTGCGGCTGCAACGGCGTCAGCAAGGGCCAGGTCGTTTCCTGCATCGCCAAGGGCGCGCACAGCCTGGATACGGTCCGCGCCACCTGCAAGGCGTCGGCCAGCTGCGGTAGCTGCACCGGCCTGGTCGAAACCCTGCTCGCGCTGACGCTGGGCGACGATGTCCAGTCGGGGCCGAAGACGATGTGCAAATGCACCAGCTTCACCCATGATGATGTCCGTCGCGAGATCGTCGCGCAGGACATGCGCTCGATCCCCGAAGTCATGCAGAAATTGAACTGGTCGACGCCGGAGGGCTGCTCCTCCTGCCGCCCCGCGCTCAATTATTATCTGCTCTGCGCGCTGCCGGGCGACTATCAGGACGACCAGCGCAGCCGCTTCGTCAACGAACGGATGCACGCCAATATCCAGAAGGACGGCACCTATTCGGTCGTGCCGCGCATGTGGGGCGGGCTGACCAACCCCAGGGAACTGCGCGCGATCGCCGATGTTGTCGAGAAGTACAACGCCCCGATGGTCAAGGTGACCGGCGGCCAGCGGCTCGATATTTTCGGCATCAGGAAGGAAGACCTGCCCGCCGTCTGGGCCGATCTCAATGCCGCCGGCATGGTGTCGGGCCATGCCTATGGCAAGTCGCTGCGCACGGTGAAGACCTGCGTGGGGTCGGAATGGTGCCGCTTCGGCACGCAGGATTCGACCGGCCTTGGCGTCAAGATCGAGCATATGACCTGGGGCTCGTGGATGCCCCACAAGTTCAAGATCGCGGCGTCGGGCTGCCCCCGCAATTGTGCGGAGGCGACGATCAAGGATTTCGGCGTGGTCTGTGTCGACAGCGGCTACGAACTGCATGTCGGCGGCAATGGCGGCATCCATGTCCGGGCCACCGACCTGCTCTGCAAGGTCGCGACCGAGCAGGAGGCGCTCGATTATTGCGCCGCCTTCATCCAGCTCTATCGCGAGGAAGCCCGCTATCTGGAGCGCACCGCGCCTTGGATCGAGCGCGTCGGCGTCGATTATGTGAAGGGCCGCATCGTCGCGGATGATGTCGGCCGAGAAGCGCTGCGCGCCCGTTTCCTCTTCTCGCAGCAGTTCATGCAGGACGATCCCTGGGCGCGTCGCGCCGCCGGCGAGGACGCCGAACTGCACCAGCATCTGGCCGAAGTCCGCCCAATGGAGACGCTCGCATGATCCCGAACACCCAAGTCGGCACCTGGCTGGACATCGGCCCCGTCGATCAGATCTCGCCCGGCAATGCCCGCACCCTGCCGGTGCGCGGCGGCGAGGAAATCGCCATCTTTCACACGCAGGACAATCAGTTCTACGCGCTGGTCAACAAGTGCCCGCACAAGCAGGGGCCGCTGAGCCAGGGCATCGTCCATGGTTCGGTCGTTGCCTGCCCGCTGCACAATTGGAACATCTCGCTCAAGACCGGCAAGGCGCTGGGCAGCGATGAAGGCTGCGTGCCCACCATCCCGCTCAAGGTGGAGGCGGGCCGCATCTTCCTGCTGCGCGAGGCGGTCATTCCCGTGCCCAGCGCGGCAAAGGCGGCCTGATGGCACAGGCGATCCGCACCACCTGCGCCTATTGCGGCGTCGGCTGCGGCATCGCCGCCACGCCGACCGGGCCGCGCTCGGTGATCATCAAGGGGGACGAGGCGCATCCGGCCAATGGCGGACGCCTCTGTTCCAAGGGCACGCATCTGGGTGAGACAGTGGCGCTGACCGGCCGCCTGCTCCACCCGATGATCGGCAAGCGCCGCGCCAATTGGGACAAGGCGCTGGATCTGGTCGCGAAGAAATTTCGCGAGACGATCGAGCGCCATGGCCCGGACAGCGTGGCCTTCTATGTCTCGGGCCAGTTGCTGACCGAGGATTATTATGTCGCCAACAAGCTGATGAAGGGCTTCATCGGGTCGGCGAACATCGACACCAACAGCCGCCTGTGCATGTCGAGCGCGGTCGCCGGCCATAATCGCGCCTTTGGCGAGGATGTGGTGCCGGCCAGCTATGACGATCTCGAGGAAGCCGACCTCATCATCCTTGTCGGCTCCAACACCGCCTGGTGCCACCCGATCGTCTACCAGCGTATTCAGGCGGCGCGGGCCGACCGCGGCACCAAGCTGGTCGTGATTGATCCGCGCCGCACCGAAACCTGCGAAGGCGCTGACCTTCATCTGCCGATCCGGCCCGGCAGCGACGTCGCGCTGATGACCGGGCTGCTCGCCTGGTGCGACGCACAGGGCGTGACTGATCCGACCTATCTGGCCGATCATGTGAACGCGCCCGACGGATTCTGGGATCATGTCCGCACCGGCCATGACCTGTGGACGACGGCCCAGGCCTGCGACCTCGACCCGGCGCTGCTGAAGGCCTTTTTCGAGCTGTTCGCGGCGATCCCGCGCACCGTCACGCTGTTCAGCCAGGGCATCAACCAGTCGATCCGCGGCACCGATCAAGTCAATGCGATCATCAATGTCCATCTCGCCACCGGTCGCATCGGCAAGCCGGGCGCGGCGCCCTTTTCCATCACCGGCCAGCCCAATGCCATGGGCGGGCGCGAGGTTGGCGGGCTGGCGTCCACGCTCGCCGCGCATATGGACTTTGCGCCGGAAAATGTCGCCCGCGTCGGCCGCTTCTGGGCTGCGCCACAGATGGCGAGCAAGCCGGGGCTGAAGGCCGTCGACCTGTTCCGCGCCATCGATGAAGGCCGGATCAAGGCCCTCTGGATCATGGCGACCAATCCCGCCGTCTCGCTGCCCGATGCCGGCCGGGTGCGTGATGCGCTGGAGGCGATCCCCTTCCTCGTCGTGTCGGACATCATCGCCGACACCGACAGCAGCGCCCATGCCCATGTCCGCCTGCCGGCCGCCGGCTGGGGCGAAAAGGATGGCACGGTCACCAATTCGGACCGCACCATCAGCCGCCAGCGCCCGTTCATGGCATTGCCCGGCGAGGCCCGGCCCGACTGGTGGATCATCACCCAGGTCGCCCGCCGCATGGGCTGGAAAAACGCCTTTGCCTATGATCGGCCGGCTGACATCTGGCGCGAACATGCGCGCCTGACCGCCTATCAGAATGAGGGGCAGCGGCTGCTCAACCTGCGCGCGCAGGCGGCGATCGGCAACGATGCCTATGACGCGATGGACAGTTTCCGCTGGGGCGAAGCGCCCTTTGCCGACGGGCATTTTCCGACCCCGGACGGCAAGGCGCGGCTGGTGCTGACGAAGCAGATGGATTTGCAGGGGCCGCTGCGTGACTGGCCGCTGACGCTCAACACCGGCCGCTATCGCGATCAATGGCACACGATGACCCGTACGGGTCTGGCGCCCAAGCTGGCGCGCCATCGTGAGGAGCCGCAGGTCGAAATCCACCCGCAGGATGCCGATGCGCTGGGCCTGGCCGATCGCGATCTGGCGCGGGTGTCGACCGCGCAGGGCAACAGCCTTTTCCGCGTCAGCATCAGCGACAGCCAGCGGCCGGGCGAAATCTTCACCCCGATCCACTGGACCGATCAGATATCGAGTGGCGGGCGTACCGGCCTGCTACCGCGTCCGCTGGTCGATCCGCATTCGGGCCAGCCCGGCTTCAAGTCGACCCCGGCCGCGGTCGAGAAGGTCTCGACCCAATGGCAGGGCTTCCTGATCCTGCGTGGGCAGGAGCCCGCAAAGCTGCCCTGCCTCTGGGCGACGCGGGTCGCGGTGCCGGGCGGGGCGCTCTATGAACTGGCCGGCAATGGCGATGCCGCCCGACTGGAAGCCTGCCTGCCCAGGGGCGAGCGGGTCGAGGCGATCGATCATGTGCGCGGCAGCCGACGGGTCGCGATCATCCAGGACGGCCGGCTGGCCGGCGTGCTGTTCGTCACCCGCACCGGCCTGTTGCCCTCGCGCGACTGGCTGATCGGCCAGTTGGCGGCCGACGATGTAGGCGCCACCGTGCTGGCCGCCCGCGGGCCGGGTAGCCAGCCGGACAAGGGCGCCACCATCTGCGTCTGCTTCGATATCGGCCTCAACCAGATCGTCGCGGCGATCCGCGATCAGAAGCTGGTCGACGTGCCTGCCATCGGCAAGGCGCTGGGCGCGGGCACCAATTGCGGTTCCTGCCGCCCCGCCATCGCCAATATCCTGGCCCAGACCTCGCAGGAGACATTGCATGCAGCCGAATGACCTCATCGCGCCGGGTGACGTCTGGCTGGTCGGTGCCGGGCCGGGCGATCCCGACCTGCTGACGCGCAAGGCCGAAAGGCTGATCCGCGCGGCGGACATCATCTTCCACGACGCGCTCGTCGGGCCGGGCATATTGGACCTCATTTCCGATCATGCCGAACGGGTCAGCGTCGGCAAGCGGTCGGGCCGCCATTCGAAGGATCAGCAGACGATCGACGAGATGCTGGTGGAGGCGGCGCTGGCGGGCAAGCGGGTGGTTCGGCTGAAGGGCGGCGACCCGGCGATGTTCGCCCGTTCGACCGAGGAAATGACGGCGCTGCGCGCGGTCGGCGTTCGCGTTCGGATCTGCCCCGGCATCACGGCGGCCAGCGCCGTCGCGGCGTCGGCGGGCATTTCCCTGTCGCTGCGCGGCATTGCGCGCCGGGTCCAGTTCGTGACGGCGCACAGCCGCCGGGGCCAGGCGCTGGATCTGGATTGGGATGCCCTGGCCGATCCGGCCTGCACCCTGGCCGTCTATATGGGACGCGAGGCCGCCCCGGAACTCAGTCGCGCGCTGATCGCTGCGGGCCTGCCGGGCGCGACCCCGGCGCTCATCACCTGCGATGCTTCGCTGCCGCAGGAACAGCAGTTGCGCACGCGCCTCGATCTCCTGCCGCTGGTGACGCAGGCTTTTGCCGATGATCGCCCGACCCTGATCCTGATCGGCGAGGCGGTGGCTCAGGCCGACATGGCCATGGCTGGCGGGACAGAGGATGTCCGACGATCGATGCTGTCGCGCTGAAGCAGTAACAGCGACGCCGTATATCCAACTGATAATATTTGGAAATGGTCGGGGAGACAGGATTCGAACCTGCGACATCCTGCTCCCAAAGCAGGCGCGCTACCAGACTGCGCTACTCCCCGATGCACGCGCGCCTTAGCGTTCGAGCGCCGCCGGCGTCAATGCCCGAAAATCATGTCGAGCCACATATATTGCGCGGACAAATAAAAAGGGCGGACCATATAGGCCCGCCCTTCGAAATCTCGCCGTGGCAGAGATTAGTGCGCGTTCGCAACGTTCTCAGCAACGTTAGCGGCGTTAGCAGCTTCGTTGGCGGCGTTCGCGGCGTTGTCAGCAGCGTTGGCGGCGTTCTCGACAACGTTCTCGACGACGGCGTTCGAAGCGTTCGCGGTTTCGTTGGCCGGCTTCTCACCGCAAGCGGCGAGGGCCATCAGGCTGGCCGAAGCGAAAACAACAGCGATCTTCTTCATTGTGTACGGCTCCCATAGCATTATGCCGCGTCTGGCACGTTACAAATGTGACCCTACGCGAGCGACCCGCATTAACGTGTGCGCTGCACAAATCAATGCTTTTCTGACGTCGGTGAAACGGCAGAATCACGCGACGGGGCGTTCTCTACTATAAAAGTTCAGTTAATGCCCAATGTTTCTGGCGCATTCGCAGCAATGTTCAGCGTGACCGCCCAGGCGGCGACATTCTGGCGCAGCTGCGCGGGATCGATCTTATCCAGCGTGTCGTCAGGCGTGTGGTGAATATCGAAATAGCGGGTCCCGTCCTGCTGCAGGTCGATCACCGGAATGCCGGCCTCGACCAGCGGTTCGATGTCCGATCCGCCATGCGCCTTGTCACGGCTCGGCACGATGCCCAGCGGCGCCAGCCCCTGCGCGATCCTGGCCGAAAGCGCTTCATGGCCGGCGGGCAGGGTGAAGTCGACTTTCCACACCTTGTCGGCGCCGAAGTCCGATTCCAGCACCAGCGCATGCGGCTCCTTGCCATGGGCGGCATAATAGGCGCGGCCGCCATTGCCGCCCACTTCCTCGGCGCCGGCGAACAGGACGCGGATCGTGCGGCGCGGCGTGCCGGCCTTGGCCACCTGCAACGCGGCGGCGGCCACGATGCCACAGCCCGACGCATCGTCGATCGCGCCGGTGCCCTGGTCCCAGCTGTCGAGGTGACAGGCGGCGATAATGACGCCGGCCTTGGGATCGCTGCCGGAGATTTCGGCGATGACATTGCCCGACGGCTGGTCCTTGGCGGTCTTCGACACGGCGGTCAGGTGGACGCGGATCGGTTGGCCGCGCGACACGATGCGCGCCATCTGCTCGGCATCGGGTACGCTGACGGCCACGGCCGGGATCGGCGTCACGCCATCGGCCCACATCTGCACGCCGGTATGGGCAATGCGGTGATGATCGGTGCCGATCGACTTCACCAGGATCGCGATCGCGCCCTTCTTGGCGGCGATGCTGGGGCCCTGGCGGCGCGCGGCGCCATAATAGCCATAGCCCGACCCGTCCTGGGCGGCGACCATGTCATGGCTGACGAACACGATCTTGCCCTTCACCGCGCTGTCCGGCGCGGCCTGCAGGTCGGCGATGGTCGGGAAATAGGCGATTTCACCCTCGATCCCCTGGGCCGGGGTCGATCCGCTGTTGCCCAGCGCCGCGACGACCAGCTTCTGCGGGAAGGGGGCGATGATCGCCGCTTCGTCATGGACGCGTTCCCACAGCGGCATCTTATAGGGTTCGATGCGGACATTGGCGAAGCCCAATGCCTTGAGCTTGGCGGCGGCCCATTCGCGCCCGCGCGCTTCGAGCGGCGTGGCGGCCGGGCGCGGGCCGACTTCGGTCGTCAGCCCTTCGGTAATGTCCCAGGCGACATCATCCTTCAGGGCGGCTTCGCGAATCGCGGCGTCGCTGGCCGGAGCGGCCTGGACCAGAGCGGGAGTGAAGATGCTGCCAAGGAGCAGGGCGGCGAGCGGGCCCGATCGGATTTTCTGCATGGCTGAAGGCTTACTGAGACATACCCCATTTGCCAATGGCTTCCGCCTTCGCTAATTCGGCGCAAATTTTCCTGTCCATACCCTTTGGAGCTGCGCGAACCCATGTCCGCCTCATCGCAATATGCCTATGTCATGAAGAACATGACAAAGACCTTCCCCGGCGCGCCCAAGCCGGTGTTGAACAACATCAATCTGCAATTCTATCGCGGGTCCAAGATCGGCATCGTCGGCCCGAACGGTGCGGGCAAGTCGACCCTGATCAAGATCATGGCCGGCATCGACACCGACATCAGCGGCGAAGCCTGGCCGGGCGAGAATGTCACCGTCGGCTATCTGCCCCAGGAGCCGCAGCTCGACCCGACCAAGAATGTGCTGGAAAACGTCAAGGACGGCGCCCGCGAGATGGCGGACAAGCTGGACCGCTTCAACGAGATCAGCATGATCATGGCCGATCCGCCGGAAGACGTCGATTTCGACGCGCTGATGGAGGAAATGGGCACGCTGCAGGAACAGATCGACGCCGCCGATGGCTGGACGCTCGACAACCAGCTCGAAATCGCGATGGAAGCGCTGCGCTGCCCGCCGTCGGACTGGTCGGTGGAAAGCCTGTCAGGCGGTGAAAAGCGCCGCATCGCGCTCACCCGCCTGCTGATCCAGAAGCCGGACATCCTGCTGCTCGACGAACCGACCAACCATCTTGACGCCGAAAGCGTCACCTGGCTGGAAAACCACCTCAAGGAATATGCCGGGTCGGTGCTGATGATCACCCACGACCGCTACTTCCTCGACAATGTCGTCGGCTGGATCCTGGAGCTCGATCGCGGGAAATATTTCCCCTATGAAGGTAACTACTCCACCTATCTGGAGAAGAAGGCCAAGCGCCTGGAGCAGGAAGACCGCGAGGCGACCGGCCGTCAGAAGGCGATCAACGACGAGCTGGAGTGGATTCGTCAGGGCCCCAAGGGCCGCCAGACCAAGTCCAAGGCGCGTATCGCCAAGTTCGAGCAGCTGGTTGCATCCCAGGAAAATCGTGCGCCCGGCAAGGCGCAGATCGTCATCCAGGTGCCTGAGCGCCTGGGCGGCAAGGTGATCGAGGCCAAGGGCATTTCCAAGGCCTATGGCGACAAGCTGCTGTTCGAGGATCTGTCCTTCATGCTGCCGCCCGGAGGCATCGTTGGCGTCATCGGTCCGAACGGCGCGGGTAAATCGACCCTGTTCCGTCTGATCACCGGTCAGGAAACCCCCGATTCGGGCGAGATCGACATCGGCTCGACCGTGCGTCTGGGCTATGTCGACCAGAGCCGCGACCATCTCGATCCGTCGAAGAATGTCTGGGAAGAAGTCTCGGATGGCCTCGATTACGTCAAGGTCAACGGCCATGACATGTCGACCCGTGCCTATGTCGGCGCCTTCAACTTCAAGGGCCAGGACCAGCAGAAGAATGTCGGCAAGCTGTCGGGTGGTGAGCGCAACCGCGTCCACATAGCCAAGATGCTGAAGCGCGGCGGCAACGTGCTGCTGCTCGACGAACCGACCAACGACCTTGACGTCGAAACGCTGGCGGCCCTGGAAGAGGCGATCGAGAATTTCGCCGGTTGTGCCGTGGTCATCAGCCATGACCGCTTCTTCCTCGACCGTCTGGCGACCCACATCCTCGCCTTCGAAGGCGACAGCCATGTCGAATGGTTCGAAGGCAATTTCGAGGCCTATGAGGAAGACAAGCGCCGTCGCCTGGGCGATGCCGCCGATCGTCCGACGCGCCTTGCCTATAAGAAGCTGACGCGCTGATCTGATCGGGAGGCTGGAAACGGCCTCTCGCTAAATGGCGTCAGAACAATGACTTGAAACGCCCGGTGCCCCTCGGGACACCGGGCGTTTTGTCGTTCCATCGCGCTGGCGGTAACGAAGTTGCAATATCTGCAACGCCGGTGCCGCCCTTCGCAATTGCGAAAGAACGCGCTGCGCTGCACATAGGAGAGGCCTTTCAGGCATCCTCTCCTAAAACTTATCAAGGCTGGCCTTTCGGGGCTGGCCCTTTTTTTGTCCTTCGAACGGGCGTTTTCAGGCAGGGCCAACTCACGCGGGAATCGGGCAGGTCGCGGCCGGCCGGGCCAACGCGGCATTCTTCAGGAAATCATGGTCCGTCAGCGCGTCGAGAAAGGCGAGCAGAGCAGGCATGTCGACATCGATCAGCATCGGCGCGGCGTGGCGGCGGATCGCCGATTCGATCGTCGGCGACTGGCCATCGTGCAGCCAGGGGCCAGTGACGGCGACATTGCGCAACGACGGCGTGCGGAACTGCTCGGGCGGCGGCTCGAAGCCCGGCGGCAGGGGCTTGCCGCCATAGGCCGCCGCATCGACCTCCTGCGGCGCAGCGGTGCCGACATAATGGGTCTTGCTGTCGGTGAAGTCCGGCCCGGAATGGCAGCTGCCACAGCCCGCTGCGGCAAATTGCCTGGCCCCACGCTGCGCCAGTGGCGACAATTTGCCGCGATCATGGGCGCTGCCGAAGGAGATCATCGTCCGCTGGAACGCCGCAAGAGCCGCGGTCACCCTTGCGAAGCCCAGGTCATCCGGTGCGTCGGGGAAGGCGGCCGCAAACATCCGGCGATAGCAGGGATCGGCGCCGATCCGCCGGGCCAGCCCGACATCGTCCTGCGCCAGCCCCATCTCGACCGGCTTGGTCCCGGTCATCGGCACCATCGCCTGCTGCTCCAGCGTCGAAAGGCCAGCCTCAGTCCAGGTCAGGCCGCTGCGCCACGCGACATTGGCAAGGCCGGGCACATTGCGCACGCCTATCTCGCCCATCACACCCCTATGGGTGGCCAGGCCATCGGCAAAGCCCTTCTCCTGCTGGTGGCAATCGGCGCAGGCCATGCTGTCATCGGCCGACAGGGTGCGATCATAAAAGAGCCGGCGGCCAAGCGCCACCTTGGCCGCGCTCATGCCGTTGTCGGACGGTATGGCGGGCGCTGCAACGCCAGCGGGCAGGGCAGGCCAGCGCCAGGCGGGGCGCGCAGCCCCCAGTCCCGTCGCCAGCAACGCCGCCCCGATGATCGCCGCTCCACCCACTCGCATCCGCTGTCCCCTTCCCCGCGCATGACGAACCAAGGCTGACCGATCCGCAGGCCGAGGTAAAGGGGGAGGGGGCGAGCGTACTCGATGGGAGTGGAGGATGATGGTCGTCGCCAGATGCTATTACTTCGGGCGACGTCGGAGGCTCTCTGTCGACCGAACGGCTGCTGAGGGTGGATAGCGGAATGTCGGCTATTGGGTATGTGGCAGCGCCTTGCTGACATGTCGCTATGAGCCAAGATCGTGTAACGCGAGAGCCAAAGATGGTGCCTTGATGATGGCGAAAGTCGCCACGCCGCTGCGCCAGAGGCGTTTTGGATACCCGGCCGGCGAAGGTGAGAAAGCCTCGAACCCGGCGACCTCGCAAAGGTGATTTTTCGGATCAGCGTCGATGACGGCGATGAGAATGTCGCCGTGGAGCGGATGTGGGTTCTCGTCAGTGAGCATATAGATGGCGGGTATATGGGTATGCTCGACAATGAACCCGGTGCCATCGCAGAGAACGATGAATTTTGGCTCGGAAAAGAGCTTCCATTTCCCGCGAGACGTGTCATCGATATCGAAGGAAAAGACGAGAAAGCTGTTGCACTTGCACGTCAGGAACCGCTTCGGCGTTGGTCGCCACAATAATTATATCCGATCTGCGAGAGCAAGGGCCGTGACTGACGTGGCGAATTGGTTGTCAGCTGTCAAAGCCCGACATCGTCATTGCTCGCTAGCCACTGCTCGATATCAGCGGCACCGCCGCCAGCCGGTCGGCCGACGTCAGGAACAATGTCTTGCGGTCCTCGCCGATACAGCAATTGGCGATCGCCTTGCCGGTGCGGATCTTGCCGAGCAGCCTGCCGTCCGGCGCGCAGACATGAACGCCGCCGGGGCCGGTGGCAAAGACCGTGCCGTCGGGCGCGGTCTTGATGCCGTCGGGCAGGCCCGGCTCGCCCGCGGCCAGTTCGCTGGCCATGTCGCGGAACAGGCGCTGCCCTGTGGGCATGCCGTCCGCGCCCAGGCTGTAGGCCAGAACCTGTGGCCGCTTCTCGTCCGACAGTGCCAGATACAGCGTGCGGCCGTCGGGCGAGAGGGTGACGCCATTGGGCCGGCGATGGCTGCCGTCGATCAGGGTCACCGTGCCGTCGGGCGTCAATCGATAGAGGCCGTTGAAGCCAATCTCGCGCAGCGAGGACGTGTCGCCATCGGTCAGGCCATAGGGCGGGTCGCTGAAATAGATGCTGCCATCGGCCGCGATGGTCAGGTCATTAGGGCTGTTGAAGCGCTTGCCCTGATAGCGGTCGGCCAGGATGGTCCGCGCCCTGGTCTTGAGGTCCACGCGCACGATCGCGCGCGTGCCGCTGTCGGCGCCGACCAGATGGCCGTCCCGGTCGATCGCGATGCCGTTGAGGCCGGCTTCGCGTATCTCCTTGGGGATCGCGGTCTGCAGGCCCGATGGCGAGAGGAAGGGCGACACGCCATCCTTGCGGGTCCAGCGATAGACGATGTTGGACGGCGGATCGCCGAACAGCAGCGCGTCGATCGGCGCGGCCCAGGTCGGCCCCTCGGCCCAGCGATAGCCCTGCGCCAATATTGCCACCTGCGCGCCGGGCGCGATGATGCGGTCCAGCGCCGGGTCGATCCGATCGATCCGCGCGGCGGGCAGGTCGGCAGCATGTGCGAAGGCGTGGGTCAGCGGCAGGGCGGCCATCCCGGCCAGCAGGGTGCGACGATCGATCATGCAGACAGGCTAACCGAACGATGCTCCGCCGCCGAGCGATAGATCGCCTCGATCACGCGCAGGTCGGCCAGCCCCTCCTCACCCGCGACGATCGGCGCGGTGCCGTTCGCGATGCATTCGGGCAGATGGTCGAGCTGGGCGGCAAACTGGTTCTTCGCCGGCGTCGGCAGGCTGCGCGGCGCGGTCACGCCATCCTTGCGGATCGTCATTGTCTGGCCGCTATATTGGGTCGCGGGTTCCATATCGATCCAGCCCTGGGTGCCGATCACCCGATAGCCATTATGGGCCGAACTGTAGCTCGACACGCAATTGGCGATGATGCCCGACGGAAAGCGCAGCATGAAGTCGATCCGGTCCTCCACGGTGGCAAAGCGCGGATCGCCGCGGTCGGTGCTGGCGATGGCGCTCACCTCCACCGGCTCCTCGCCGGTCAGGTAGCGCGCGGCGTTGAGGCTGTAGATGCCGATGTCCATCATCGATCCGCCGCCCGACAGGGGCCTGTCGAGCCGCCATTGCCCGGCCTTGATCGGGAAGCCATGTTCGGCGGTGATGATCCGCGTCGGCCCGACATGGCCGCCGCGCGCCAGCTCGATCGCCAGCTTGTTATAGGGCTCGAAGCGCGAGCGATAGCCGATCATCAGCTTGCGGCCGGCCTTGGCGCAGGCGGCGATCATCGCCTGGCATTCGGCCACCGACACCGCCATCGGCTTCTCGCACATCACATGCTTGCCCGCCTGCGCAGCGCGGATGCTATATTCGGCATGCAGGCTGTTGGGCAGGACGATATAGACGATGTCGATATCGGGATTGTCGCGGATGCGGTCGAACTCGGCATAGCTGTAGCGATGCGTTTTCGGGATGCCATATTGGTCGCCATATTGCGCCAGCTTGGCCGGCGTGCCGCTGACCAGCGCGACCAGCTTCGCATGCTCGCAGCCGGCGAAATTGGGCATGATCTGCTGCGTGGCATAATAGCCCAGGCCGACAATGGCATAGCCCAGCTTGCGCTGTGGCGCGGCGCAGGCGGCCGTGCTGCCCATGCCGGCCAGCACCAGCCCGGCGCCGATGCCCCCCATCAACTCCCGTCGCGAACGATCCATGCGGCGTCTCCCGCCAAGAGGGTGGTGTTCAGTCCGCGGCGCGGCTCAGGGCCGGGCGCATCCAGCCGAAATGGCTGGCGGCGATGGCGACCTGGGTGCGGTTGCGGACGTTGAGCTTGCGCATCAGCGCGGTCATATGGACCTTCACCGTCGCCTCGGCCATGCCCAGCTCATAGGCGATCTGCTTGTTGAGCAGGCCGGAGTGGACGCAGCGCATCACCTTCATCTGGGTTGGCGTGAGATGTGGGGCTTCGGGGACCATCTGGTCCTGGCGATCGAGAATGTGCAGATCCTGCATCCTGCCTCTCCCTCTGATTGATCCGCGTTGAGGCCTTGTTCGGCCCAAGGATTCGTTAGCGCTAACGATACTGGAATCAGTCAGACAGGTTCAAGCGAAAATTTGCAATATTCGGGAAATAACCTAGCGCATGGCCGAAATGCGGCTATAACCTGTCTAACAGATTTTCGGGATTCGTCCAGCGAATGACCGGCTACGCATAGGAAAGAGAGGGTGGGGATGGCGTTACCATATCGTCGATCGGTGCCATGTGGCCGGGCGTTCAGCCAGGGCGAACTACAGGGAGGCATTGGCCGATGACCCCCGCCGATTATCGCCTGCTGATCGCCGCCGTCATCGGCATCGCCCTTTCCATCGCCCTCATCATCCGGGGCCGGCTCCATCCTTTTGTCGGCCTGCTCTGCGGTGCCTTCACCGTCGGCCTGATCGCCGGCCTGCCGATGGAGGAAACCGCCAAGGCGGTCGAAAAGGGCGCGGGCACCATATTGGGCGGCACCGGCCTGGTCGTGGCGCTGGGCCTGGGCCTCGGCGCGATGCTGCAATTGTCGGACGGCGCCGGCGGCCTTGCCCGCTCGGCGTTGCGCATCTCCGGCGTGAAGGGCGCGCCCTGGGCCAGCCTGTTCACCGCCATCGTCATCGGCCTGCCGCTCTTCTTCGAAACCGGCCTCGTCCTGCTGCTGCCGATCGTCGCGTCGGCCGCCGCCGCGCTGCCCGCCGGGCAGAATGGCGATACCGCCAAGCTCAAGCTGATGCTGCCCGCGCTGTCGGGCCTGTCGGTCGTCCATGCGCTGGTGCCGCCGCATCCCGGCCCGCTGCTCGCGGTCAATGCGCTTGGCGCCAATCTCGGCCTCACCCTTCTCTATGGCCTGATCGTCGGCATCCCGACCGCGATCATCGCCGGCCCGCTGCTGGCCCGCTTCACCGCGCCCGGCGTGAAATTGAACCCGCCGCTGCTCGATCCGGTCAAGGTCGATGTCGCTACCCCCTCGGTCGGTCGCGCGCTCGCGGCCGTGCTGCTGCCGGTGGTGCTGATCGCCGCGGGACAGGCGGTGGCGCTGCTGCCGGCGTCGGTCGCGCCGCATTTCCACTGGCTCGGCTGGGTCAGCGATCCGGTCGTCGCACTGCTGATCGCCGTGCTGGTGGCGCTGCCCTTGCTGTTCGGCCGCCGCATCACAGACGCGAAGATCCAGAACGCGATCTGGACCGAAGCAATGATCCCGGCCGGCGGCATCATCCTGGCGATCGGCGCGGGCGGCGCTCTCAAGCAGGTCCTGGTCACGGCCGGGCTTTCCGATCTGCTGGTCCGCTTTGCCGCCGGCGGCGCCATTTCGCCGATCCTGCTCGCCTGGGGCGTGTCGGTCTGCATCCGCCTCGCCACCGGCTCCGCCACCGTCGCCACCATCACCACCGCCGGCGTGATGCAGGGCCTCGTCGCGGCCTCAGGCGTGGAGCCCGAATGGATGGTGCTGGCGATCGGCGCGGGCTCGCTTTTCTTCTCCCACGTCAATGATCCCGGCTTCTGGCTCGTCAAATCCTATCTCGGCACCGACATGCCGGGCACGTTCAAGACCTGGTCGATCATGGAAACCGTGGTCGCGGTGGTCGGCCTGCTGCTGGTGCTGGTCGCGAGCAGCATCTTCTGACCAGAGCGCTGCTGACGCTTGTCGTCGGCAGCCTCTCATGACTAGGAGGCAGCGATGCGGAAAATCGATCCACAGGTGCGCCGATGAACCAGGCCCGATTGTCCGACCATGCCTATGCCGGCATTGTCGAGATCATCAACGACCAGGATCTGGCGGTCGGCGATCGCCTGCCGTCGGAAGCGGCGCTGGCGGAGCGGTTCGGCGTCTCCCGCGCGATCGTGCGCGAGGCGCTGGTCCGCCTCGCCTCGGACGGCATTACCGAGGCGCGGCGGGGTGCCGGCTCCTTCGTGAAAAGCCGCCCGTCGCAGCGGCTCGCCGCCTTCATGCCGGCGACCGAACTGCCCGCGACGCTCGGCAGTTACGAGGTCCGCTTCGTGCTGGAGGCGGAGGCTGCGCGCCTCGCCGCCACCCGCCGCAGTCCGATCGAAATGGCGCATGTCGAGGAAGGGATGGAGATGCTGCGCACCGCCCTGCTGTCGAGCGAGCCGGCCCATGCCGAGGATATGGAACTGCACCGCCGCATTGCCGAGGCGACCGGCAACCCGGCCTTCCTGATCGCCTTCGACGCGCTCCATGCCGATGTCGACAAGGTGATGCGCGCCGGCGTCGACATCAGCCGATCGCGCCCGCCCGAGGTGATCGCGACGATGCTGCGCGAACATGAACAGATCGTCGCCGCCATCCGCGCCCAGGACGCCGAAGGCGCGGCCCTCGCGATGCGCTGGCATTTGTGGGAAGGGCGGCGCCGGCTGATGCCGTGAGGGTGGGCGGATAGCGGGCCTCTACCCTCGCCTGCTCGGAGGAAGAGAGTTTGCGACATTCGCTGAGGTGGCGGCGTTGGGTAGATAGCGAAAGGACGGTGTTGGAGTTAAACAGCTGAATTAACGCTCATTGCGCTATCGTCTGCTCCGATAAGCTGTAGTTATGGAGATAGACGAGCTACGCGGATGCTTGGTAACCATCTTGGCTGTTGAAGAGCGAGAAGCTACTGACTGGGTTGAAGTGGAGCGGCTGCCTATCGAGCTTCTGCGGGAACTGCCAATCGACGCCACGCCAGAAGCTGTTCATCGCTACCTTGATGACGCGGATATTCGCTCCCGTAAAAGCGCATGCGCAGCACATTAGAGGCAGGAGGTGCGTCGATACGTCGATTTCGGAGAGTGTGATGACAGCATTCCTGGTCCTTGGTAGGGATGTGCTCTATTCCTTCCGGCTGGCGCAGGCATTGTTCAATGGTTGTTGCTGTAGTGACGTGAATGTCTGCAAGTGATGGATAGTGTTGAAGAAGTCGGTGATTGTCAGTTTCTGACGTTGGGGTGAAATCGGTTCCCGGTGTCACGCTGGGGCAATGGCCGACTGGATCGGGATGAGTTTCGCGAGCTTGCGTAGGTTCTGGGCTGTGGCTGCGAGGTGGAACTCATCTTTTGCGCCATTTGGTCCTCGTAGGCGCAAGCGATCGAGCTTCAGGATACGCTTGAGATGGGCGAACAGCATTCTCGACCTTCTTTCGCTCACGCCGGAATGTGACATAGGCGTCGGTCTGGGACCGATCCCTCGCCAGATCGCGCGCGCCTTCATGGACTGATCGCATCACCTTGCGCGCGGGATGGCCGGGACAGCATTTGGGCTTGAGGGCGCAGGATTGGCAGTCGTGCTGACTGGCGCGGTAGCGCATGAAGCTATCCTTATCGACGCCGGGCCGTGGGCTGGCATAGTTCCTGCAGTGCTTGCCGCTGGGACAGGCATAGAGATCGTTCCGGTGGTCATAGCGGAACGCGGTGCGCTGGAAGCTGTCGGTCCTGCGGCTTGCATGGTTGAGGAGGCTCGATGCCGCGTTCATAGACGAGCCAGGCAAGATTAGCCGCATCGCCATAGCCGGTATCGGCAGCTAACCGCTGGGGCCAGATGCCGAAGCGCTCCTGTGTCCTGTCGATCATCGTTCGCTGCGCCGTTACCTCAGCCTGACGGATCGCGGTGCTGGCCTCCACATCTACGATCACGGCATTAGCCAGATCGATGAGGTAGTTGGTACTGTAGGCGAAGAAAGCCTGCCCACCATGGGCACCCGTCCAGCGTGCTGCCGGATCAGCCGGCCACAGATATTTGGGCGTGACGGGCGACGCCCTCCGAACGCAGCTTCGTCGAGCACCTCCAGATACTTACTCCCGAACAGCATGATTGATGATATCCGGCGGTAGCCCCTCTGCGACGGGAACGCCGCACTGGCGATTGGCGTCGGCCTTGATCAGACTGGCGTCCACAGCAAAGCCTTCGCCATCAGCCAGTTCTTCCTGGATGCAGCGCGAGACGGTCATCTCGAACAGCTGCCGTAACAGATCACTGTCCTGGAAGCGGCCGTGCCGGTTCTTCGAGAATGTTGAGTGATCGGGCACGGATCCGTCGAGACCGAGGCGGCAGAACCAGCAAGAGGCCAGATTGAGATGCACTTCCTCGCACGGCCGCCGCTCAGGCCGGATTCCCAGACAATAGCCGATCAGTAGCATCCGGATCATCAGTTCAGGATCAATCGAGCGCCGGCCCGTCTCGCTATAGAATGACCGCAGCTTCTCCCAGATCCCGTCCAGATCAACGAAACGATCCACCGCCCGCAACAAGTGGCTCTGGGGAACATGATCTTCCAGGCTGAAGCTGTAAAACAGCGCCTCCTGCATCACCGTCCAATCACCCATCATCAGCCTGTCTCCTAACAACAAAGCCAGTGAATCAGGGCCGCGCCATCACTGCAAGGCTGGGTTTTCAACAATATCGGTCGTTGGATGTCATCGCAAAACCGCCGGCTATGCGAAGGGGGGCTGTCCTATTTGGCGCAAGCCTGATCTATTCGAACCATGGAAAGTCGTCTCGATTTTGGCTGTACTGCTGACATTGTCGCTTTGGTGTCGCTTCGAGGTCGCCTGACTGCCGCGTCATGGGCGCGTAGCACGCGCAAATGGCCCGAAATGCCCTAACGGCACTGTGAACTTCGGACGAAAATAAACTGTCGCGTCGATTGCTGCGCTGACCGCCGGATGTTTGCGCTGTCCTACAAGCCGTCATCCAGCCTAAACTCAATCTGCTCCTTGATCTGTTGAGCCCCTCTCGCGCCTCATGGCCGCATCAGGCTGTCGGCTTTTTCTCGAAGCCGTTCAGCGCCTCGACCGGCGCGTTTGCCGCCTCGATCCGCGCGACCTTTGCTGCGGGCGGGCCATCCTGTGCCAGCGTGACGAAGTGATCGACCATGTCCGCCTCGCCCTGCACCAGCGCCTCGACACTGCCATCCATCCGGTTGCGAACCCAACCTGTGAGGCCCAGGCTGCGGGCGGTCTCGACCGTCCAGTTGCGATAGAAGACGCCCTGCACCTGGCCGAGGATCATCAGGTGGCGGGCGATGACCAGCATCAGCGGATCCGCTTGATCCAGGTCTGACCGCCTTCGCGCACTTCGGTGGTGAAATTGGGGATGGCGGCGATCAGATCGGACAGGCGCTTGAAGCCATAATTGCGCACATCGAAGCTGGAGCGGTTGCCGACCCGCTGGCCGACCGGCCCCAGCGCGACGAAACCGCGCTCGTCCCGCTTCGCCTCGTCATAGGCATCAATCAGCAGGCGCACGACTTCCGGGTCCACAGCCGCGCCGGTGCCCGCCGGTGCAGGCGTCGCCGCCGTCGGGGGCGAGGCCGGCGTTGCGGCGGGCTTTGCAGCCGCGCTGCTCTTGGCCGGCGTCTTCTTCTTGGGTGCTGCCGCCGGTTTGGCCACCGGCACCTCGACCGGGCGCAGAGCCGCGACGTCGATGAAGCGGGTGCAGGCGCGGCGGAAGCCTTCGGGCGCATTGGCGTTGCCGAAGCCATAGACCGGAATGCCGTCCTGGCGCAGGCGCGTCACCAAGGGGGTGAAGTCGCTGTCACTCGACATCAGGCCGAAGCCGTCGACGCGCCCGCTGGACAGCAGGTCCATCGCGTCGATCGTCATCTTCATGTCGGTGGCATTCTTGCCCTTGGTCAGGTCGAACTGCTGCTGCGGCTCGATCGCCTGCGCGACGGAGAGCGCCGCCCAGGTCTTGAGCGTCGCCTTGTTCCAATTGCCATAGGCACGGCGGATATTGACCGTGCCCAGCTCCGCCAGCACGGTCATCACCGCATCAAAATGGGCCGCCGACGCATTGTCCGCGTCGATCAGCAGGGCGATATTGCCGCGCCCTTCCTGCCGCATGGGCATGATGCGCCTCCCGTCAGGCTGCGGCGAAAACGCCGGTCTGTTCGTCCAAGATATGAAGCTGGCCATCGGAAATGGCGAAGAAGCTGCCGACCAGCTTCAGTTCGCCGCTTTTTTCCTTGGCCCGCACGCAGGGGAAGCTGCGCAAATTGGTAAGGCTGACCTTCACGCCTTCCTGCTCCATGGCGCGCTCAACCTCACGGTCGCGCTGGTCGCCATAGCGGTCCACCACCACGTCGCGGGCATCATCAAGCAGTTGTATCCAGTTATGGATGAAGCCGCCTTCACCCGGAGGCGCATCCTTGAGGTCATGGCTGAGCGCCGCCTTGCAGCCGCCGCACTTGCCATGGCCCATAACGACGATCTCGCCGACCTTGAGCACCTGAACGGCGAATTCCAGCGCAGCCGACACGCCGTGCCAGCCCGGATTGGTTTCGAACGGCGGCACCAGCGCGGCGACATTGCGGACGACGAAGATTTCGCCGGGGCTGGTGTCGAAGATCTGGGCCGGGTCGACTCGGCTGTCGGAACAGGCGATCACCATCACGCGGGGGCTCTGCCCTTCGTTGAGTTCGTCCCATCGTTCGCGCTGCTGGGACCAGCCGGTGTCACGGAAGCGGCGATAGCCTTCGAGCATGTCTGCAAAGTCGGTCATGATGATTGATGTGCCGCACAAAGAGAGGGCTGGCAAGTATGGTCCTGCATCGCTATCTGGGGCCGATGAACGACATTGCCCCGATCCCCGTCCCCGGTCAGCCCGCCACGACCGAGCGTGCCCGCAAGCCTGACTGGATCCGCGTCAAGGCGCCGACCAGCCCCGCTTATCACGAGACGCGCAAGCTGATGCGGGAAAAGGGTTTGAACACGGTCTGCGAGGAAGCGGCCTGCCCGAATATCGGCGAATGCTGGACCAAGAAGCACGCCACGGTGATGATCCTGGGCGATGTCTGCACCCGCGCCTGCGCCTTCTGCAACGTCAAGACCGGCATGCCGCGCAAGGTGGACGTCAACGAGCCGCAGAACCTGGCCGATGCCGCCGCCGAGATGGGGCTGGAACATATCGTCATCACCTCGGTCGATCGCGACGACCTGCCCGATGGCGGCGCCAGCCAGTTCGTCAAGGTGATCGAGGCACTGCGTCGCACGACGCCGGGCACCACGATCGAGATCCTGACTCCCGACTTCCGCAACAAGCATGAGCGCGCGGTCGCGATGATCGTCGAGGCGCGCCCGGACGTCTATAACCATAATCTGGAAACCGTGCCCCGGCTCTACCCGACCATCCGTCCTGGTGCGCGTTACTACGCGTCGCTGCGCCTGCTGGAGAGCGTCAAGAAGCTCGATCCGTCGATCTTCACCAAGTCGGGCATCATGCTGGGTCTGGGCGAGGAACGTCTGGAGGTTCATCAGGTGATGGACGACATGCGCTCGGCGGACATCGACTTCCTGACCATGGGCCAATATCTGCAGCCCACGCCCAAACATGCCAAGGTGATGGAATTCGTCACCCCGGCCGCGTTCAATGCCTATGCGGCGATCGCGCGGGCCAAGGGCTTCCTGCAGGTGGCGTCGAGCCCGCTGACCCGATCGAGCTATCATGCCGGCAAGGACTTCGCTGAGATGCGCGCCGCGCGCGAGGCAAAGCTGGCCAAGGCGGCCGCCGCAAAGGCCTGACCGGCGAATGCCCAAGCATAACGAGACCCGCCAACTGCCCTATAGTCCGGAACAGATGTTCGACCTAGTGTCGAACGTCTCGGCCTATCCGCAATTCCTGCCCTGGGTCAGCGCGATCCGTATCCGCTCTGACAGCGAGAGCGAGATGGTCGCGGACATGATCGTCGGCTTCAAGGGGATCAGCGAGAGCTTCACCTCGCGCGTCCACAAACATCGCCCGGACCATGTCCGCGTCGATTATCTCAACGGCCCGCTCAAGCATCTCCACAATGAATGGCGCTTCCGCGACGACGGGCAGGGCGGCGTGCTGGTGGATTTCGAGGTCGAGTTCGAATTCAAGAACCGGATATTCGAGATGCTCGCCGGTCAGTTTTTCGACAAGGCGCTGCGCAAGATGATCGGCGCGTTCGAAACGCGCGCGGCAGCGCTTTACGGCGCTGGCGAGTCGGGTAGCAGCAGTTCGAGCGCACACAACGCCGCCTGAAGGCGGACGCCGCCGCGGCCATTATCCTCGAAATGATGCATGTCGGCCACGACCTTGTCGGGGCTGCCGCCCCGTTCTGCGCGCGCGAACACGACGGTGCCGACCGGCTTCTGCTCGCTGCCGCCGCCCGGCCCGGCGATGCCGGTGATGGCGACCGCGACATGCGCGTGGCTTTTCTTGAGCGCGCCCTGCGCCATCGCCCAGGCGGTGGCGATGGAGACTGCGCCGAACGTGTCCAGTACATCGTGGGAAACTTTCAGAAGTTCCGCCTTCATGTCATTGGAATAAGTAATGAAACCTGCCTCGAAGACGTCGGAGGAGCCGGCGATTTCGGTAAGCGCTGCAGATACCAGGCCGCCGGTGCAGCTTTCGGCGACTGCGACGGTGCGGCCGGCGCGGCGGTTGGCGATGATGACCTTTTCGGCGAGGTCGACGAGTTGGGCGGGCAGGATGGTGTTGGGCATGGTCGGCTCAGAATAGCGTGGGGAGGGAGAGGGTGGCAACCGCCTGCGCGGCGATGCCCTCGCGCCGGCCGGCGAAACCCAGCCGCTCGGTGGTGGTGGCTTTCACGCTGATCCGGTCGAGCGGAACCGCCAATATCTCGGCGATCCGGGCGCGCATGGCGTCGCGATGCGGCCCGATCTTGGGCGCCTCGCAGATGATGGTGAGGTCGACATGGTCGATCCGGCCGTCCCGTTTCAGGACCAGATCGCGGGCATGGGCGAGAAAGCGATCCGACGAGGCGCCGCGCCATTGTGGATCGGACGGCGGGAAATGGCTGCCGATATCACCATCGGCGAGCGCGCCGAGGATCGCATCGACGATAGCATGGAGGGCGACATCGGCATCGCTGTGGCCGGCGAGGCCCCGGTCATGCGGGACCAGTACGCCGCCGAGCCACAATTCTTCGTTGGGCGCGAGGCGATGGACGTCATAGCCCATGCCGACGCGGGTGGTGCGGGCGTCCACGATGCGTGCTTCGGCGCGAGCGAAGTCTTCGGGATAGGTCAATTTCTCAAGCCTTTCATCGCCCTGCACCAAAATGACGTCATGGCCCCAGGCGCGCAATATCTGGGCATCGTCGGTTGCTTCCCTAGTTTCGTCCCAGTCGCGGTGGGCGGCCAGGATGGTCTCGAAGCGGAAGGCCTGCGGCGTCTGCACGCGATGCAGGTCGGCGCGATCGACGCCGTCGCCCATCTGCGCGCCCTCGCTGCGTACCAGCGTATCGGCGACGGGCAGGGCGGGGATGGCGCCTTCGGCATCTTCCAGCGCGGCCAGCAGCCGGTCGACGACCGATGCGGGCAGGAACGGGCGGGCGGCGTCATGGATCAGCACGACATCTGCGCCGCCGGCCGCTGCGATCGCCTCCAGCCCGGCCCGGACCGAGCCGCGTCGACTATCCGCGCCGGTGACGACATGGGCGATGCGATCGCCGAGCATGGCCTGGGCGCGGTCTTCCTCGCCTGCGCCCAGGACAATGTGGATGGCCGACACGCGGCCATGCGCCGTCAGCGCGTCATGGGCATGGGCCAGCACGGCCTTGCCGCCAATCTGCCGATATTGTTTGGGAATGTCGCCACCGGCCCGGCTTCCCTGCCCGGCGGCGACGATCAGCGCGACGATCCTGCTGTTCGATGTCATGCAGCGGCGCATAGACGCTCTGCCCCATGCTCGCCAACTACTAAAGCGCTACACATGGTCCGGGGCCCGCCTTGTCGTCGCGGCCATTTTCGGCTAAGGGCTGCCTGTTTTTTAGGCAGTGATAGAAGATGACGCGCAGGCTTTCCCCCATTTCCGTTGGACCGGTGACGGTCGACATGCCGGTCATATTGGCGCCGATGACCGGTGTCACCGACATGCCCTTCCGCACTCTGGTTCGCCGTTTCGGGTCGGGCCTCAACGTCACCGAGATGATCGCGAGCGCGGCGATGATTCGCGAAACGCGCCAGTCGCTGCAGAAGGCCGCCTGGCATCCGCTGGAAGAACCGGTGTCGATGCAGCTGGCCGGTTGTTCGCCGACGGAAATGGCCGAAGCCGCCAAGCTGAACGCTGATCGCGGTGCGGCGATCATCGACATCAACATGGGCTGCCCGGTGAAGAAGGTCGTTAACGGCGATGCGGGCAGCGCGCTGATGCGCGACCTGCCGCTGGCGGCGGCGCTCATCAAGGCGACGGTCGAGGCGGTCGATGTGCCAGTGACGGTCAAGATGCGCATGGGCTGGGATCATTCGAGCCTCAACGCGCCCGAGCTGGCGCATATCGCCGAAGATCTGGGCGCGAAGCTGATCACGGTTCATGGTCGCACCCGCTGCCAGATGTACAAGGGCAGCGCCGACTGGGGCTTCGTGCGCTCGGTCAAGGAGGCGGTCAAGCTGCCGGTGATCGTCAATGGCGACATCTGCTCGATCGAGGACGCGGAAACCGCGCTCGACCAGAGCGGCGCCGACGGCGTGATGATCGGCCGTGGCGCCTATGGCAAGCCGTGGCTGCTGGGCCAGGTGATGCACTGGTTCGCCACCGGCGAGCGTCGTGCCGACCCGAGCCTTGCCGAGCAATATGATCTGATTACAGAGCATTATCGGATGATGCTCGACCATTATGACAATATGACTGGCGTCAACATGGCACGCAAGCATATCGGCTGGTACACCAAGGGCCTGACCGGATCGGCGGAGTTCCGCAACACGGTCAATCAGGAGGCCGACGCGCAGCGGGTGCTGGATATGCTGGCCGCCTTCTACGAGCCGCTGATTGCGGCGGATGAACCGGCGGTGGCACTTCAGGCTGCATGACCATGCCATTGCCGTCCCTCCCGCCGCTCCAGATGCAGCAGGATGGACCATCCCTGTCGGAACTGATGACGGCGCTACCGGTCGCGACCTTGGTGGTGCGGCCGGATAACGGCATCGCCGATGCCAATGTGCGAGCGGAAACCCTGCTCAACATGGCGCGGTCGGCAATCATCGGTAGCGATGTTGCACGCACTGTGCGGATCGCCGAGGCTGGCGCGCGGTTCGATATCTGGCACAGCAACAAGCCGATCGCTGCCTATGATATCAAGGTCCATGCCGGGCGCACCGCCGAGATGGAGGTCGATCTGATGATTTCCCCCATCGTCGATCATGAGGGTTGGCGGGTCGTGTCGATCCATGCGCAGGGGCAGGCCCGCAAGATCGGCCATCGCGGCACGGCGGGCGGCGCGCGATCGGCGGTCGGCGCGGCGGCAATTTTGGCGCATGAGATCAAGAACCCGCTGTCGGGCATTCGCGGTGCTGCGCAGTTGTTGGAAACGAGCAATGGCGGCAGCGATGCGGCGCTGACCCAACTCATCTGCAACGAGGTCGACCGGATCGCCGCGCTGATCGACCGGATGCAGGATTTCACGACCGACCGCACGCTGGAATGCGGCCCCGGCAACATCTATCCGCTGATCGATCGCGCATCGCATATTGCGGCGGCTGGTTTTGCCAAGAATGTAAAAATTATAAAGCGTTATGATCCATCCCTACCATTCGCGATCATCAATGACGATGCGCTGGTGCAGGTGATGATCAACCTGCTGAAGAATGCGGCGGAAGCGCTGGAGCATGTCGAGCAGCCCTGCATTCGCGTGGAGACGGCTTTCCGGCATGGCATGTCGGTGCTGGTCGGCGATCGCAAGGGCAGCGCCGTGCTGCCGATCGAGATCGTGGTGATCGACAATGGACCGGGCGTGCCCGAACATATTCTGGACCACCTCTTCAACCCGTTCATCACGGGCAAGCGGGACGGGCAGGGGCTCGGCCTAGCACTGGTCGACAAGTTGGTTAGGGACATGAGCGGTTTCGTGCAATATTCCCGCGATCAGGAAGCCGGGGAGTCGACCTTCCGCATCCTGCTGCCGATGGGCATGGGCTGATGGCCGCGACGGGCACGGTTCTGGTCGTCGATGATGATCCCGCCATCTGCGTGGTGGTAGGGGAAGCTCTGCGGCGCCAGGGGCACAAGGTGAAGATCGCCGGATCGATCCGCGAGCGCACGGCGTTGATGGAGAGTTTTTCGCCCGACATTCTGATCACCGACGTCATGCTGCCGGATGGCGATGGGCTGGATGGCGTGGCAGAGATTATCGAGCGCAAGCCCGACCTGAATGTTATCATTCTTTCTGCACAGAACACCCTGAACACTGCGATCCGGGCGACGGAGAAGGGGGCGTTCGAATATCTTCCAAAGCCGTTCGATCTCAATGAGTTGACGCGCGCTGTTGCGGACGCCTTGGGGCATCGATCGGGCGGGGCGGACGCGAGCGAGCAAGGATTGCCGCATGATGGCCTGCCGCTGGTGGGGCGATCGCCTGCGATGCAGGAAGTCTATCGCACCATTGCCCGCGTTCTTTCCAATGATCTCAGCATATTGGTGCTGGGCGAGTCGGGGACGGGCAAGGAGCTGGTGGCCGAAGCCATCCATAGCCTGGGCCAGCGACGCACCCGGCCCTTCGTCGCGATCAACATGGCGGCCATTCCGCGCGAGCTGATCGAAGCCGAACTGTTCGGCTACGAAAAGGGCGCCTTTACCGGCGCGCAGGCACGGACCGCCGGCAAGTTCGAGCAGGCGCAGGGCGGCACCCTGTTCCTGGATGAAATCGGCGACATGCCGATGGAGGCGCAGACAAGGTTGCTCCGCGTGCTCCAGTCGGGCGAGGTGACCACGGTCGGCGGGTCGAAGCCGGTCCGCGTCGATGTCCGCATCATCGCCGCCACCAACAAGGATCTGCCGCGGCTGATCGAGGAAAACCGGTTCCGTCAGGACCTCTATTATCGGCTCAATGTCGTGCCGGTGTCGCTGCCGCCTTTGCGCGAACGGCGCGAGGACGTGATCTTGCTGGCGCGCCATTTCCTGGATCGGGCAGCGCAGGACGGCTTGCCGCGCAAGGCGCTGGCCGAGGATGCCGCGCAGTTGCTGATGGCCTATCATTGGCCCGGCAATGTGCGCGAGTTGCAGAATATCATGCAGCGGCTTGCCGTGCTGAGCCGCGAGAATGTGATCGCGGCCGACATGCTGCGCCACGCGCTGCCGCTGGATGCCGTGCCGGCCGACCATGCCGCACCCGCAGGGCAGCTTGCGCAGGCCGTGCGGGAATGGACCAAGCGGCAACTGGGCATCGGGCTGGGGCAGGCCAATCCCCAGTTGCATGACAATCTGCTGGCGGTGATCGAGCCGATCCTGCTGCAGGAAACGCTGGCCAGCGTCGATGGCAACCAGATCCGCGCCGCCGGCCTGCTCGGCATCAATCGCAACACGCTGCGCAAGAAGCTGACCGATTATGGCCTCGACCCGCTGCAACTGCGGCTGAGCGACTAGCGAGGGCGAGACGAAGCGCCCAATCGCATCGACCAGCGACATGGTTTTATGTAAAAACTGTGTTTGATCGGGCACGGCATTGTTGTAACGAAGCCACTATGACTGGTGCGGTGACAATCCCCCGACGGGGGCAGGCTTGGGCAAGGCTGATCCGGCCTTACCTGCGCAACGGTCGCCTGGCCGCCGCGATCGAAGCGGTCACGCTCATCCTTTTCCTGGGCACCGCTGGGCTGACCTATCGCCTGCTGTCCGGGCAGGACCAGTCCTACACCCTGTTGACCCCGCCGATCGTGGCGCTGTTGCTGGTCGCCAATCTGGTGCCGGCGATCGCGCTGCTGATGCTGCTGGGGCGTCGTGTGGCCAAGCGTCGGGCCGCAAAATCGGCGATCGGCAGCGATGGTCAGCTCCACGTCCGCCTGGTGGCGATCTTCTCCGTCGTGGCCAGCGTGCCGATGCTGCTGGTGGTGATCTTTGCGTCGCTGCTGTTCCAATATGGCGTGCAATTCTGGTTTTCGGACAGCGCGCGCGGCATGCTCCAGAATGCCAGCGATCTGGCGCGCGGCTATTATGAGCAGAATTTGCGCGAGGTCCGCGACGAGACGCTGACCATGGCGAGCGATCTGCGCGACTATCTGGGCCAATCGAGCGTTTCCAGTCCCCGCTTTGCCGAGGGCTATATCTATCAAGTGGTGACGCGAAAGCTGAACCGGTCGGCGATCATCGAGATCGGCAAGGACGGCGTGGCGCGGACCGCTGCGACGGTCGATCCCGAGAGCCGGCCGGCGTCCGAAATGTTGTCGGCCGATGTGGTCAAGCGCCTGGCGTCCGGCGAGGATGTGGTGGTGGCCGCCAAGCCGAACCAGATCGAAGCGGTGACGCTGCTTTACCCCAATTCCAAAATCTACCTCTATGCCACGCGCAATGCCGGCAGTTCGTCCTTCTCCAATGTGGAGCGGGCGCAGAAGGTGTTGGGTGATTATGATCTGTTCGCGGCGCAATCCCGCGCGTTGCAATTACGGTTCAACCTGCTGTTGTTCGTGGGATCGCTGTTGCTGGTCGGCATCGCCGTCTACATCGCGCTGGCGGTGGCGGACTGGATGGTGCGGCCGGTCAACGAACTGGTGACAGCGGCCCGCAAGATCACGGCGGGCGACCTGTCCGCGCGCGTGACCAGCCCGGCCAGCCGGGATGAAATCGGTACGCTCGCCTCCGCCTTCAACCGCATGACGCAGCGGTTGGAAGCGCAGACCGGCGCGCTGGTCGCGGCCAACAGCCAGCTTGATGAGCGGCGCGCCTTTATCGAGGCGATCCTGTCGGGCGTAAGTGCCGGCGTGCTTTCGGTCGATCGCGGCGGCGTGATCCAGTTGCTGAACAGCTCGGCCGCCGCGATCGTGGTGCGTGAAGGCGATGATCCGGTCGGACGGCCGCTGGCCGAGATTTCGGCTGAACTGGCCGAACTGGTTGCGTCGCAGGAGGATGCCGGGATTGTCCAGGTGCGCGCCCAAGGCGACCTCCGCACGCTGGCGGTCAAGGTGTCGGAAGATGTGTCCGGCCATATCCTGACCTTCGACGACATCACCCAGCAATTGTCGGATCAGCGGCGTGCAGCCTGGTCGGATGTGGCGCGGCGCATCGCGCATGAGATCAAGAACCCGCTGACCCCGATCCAGCTGGCAGCCGAACGCCTGCAGCGCCGCTATGGCGAGGAGGTGACGAGCGACAAGCCGACCTTCGCCCGGCTGACCGGCACGATTGTGCGGCAGGTGGGTGATTTGCGCCGCATCGTCGACGAATTCTCCTCCTTTGCGCGCATGCCCAAGCCGGTGTTCCGGCGCGAGGCGCTGGGCGACATCGCCCGCCACGCGCTGTTCCTGCACGAGGTGGCTCATCCCGATATTCGCTTCGCCTTCGACGCGGATGCCGGGGAGATGGAGATGGTGTGCGATCGCCGCCAGCTTGGCCAGGCGCTGACCAATATCGTCAAAAATGCGGTCGAGGCGATCGAGCCGAAGCCGGCGCCCGAGGATGGCGGGGTGCGCGGCCATGTGCGCATGCGCCTGCATGAGGCTGATGGCGCGCTGGTAATCGAAGTGCGCGACGATGGCATCGGCCTGCCGCCCGAACGTGAACGCATCCTGGAGCCCTATATGACCACGCGGTCGAAGGGGACGGGTTTGGGCTTGGCCATCGTCAAGAAGATTGTCGAAGAACATATGGGCGAAATCCGCTTCGATGACGCGGAAGGCGGGGGCGCGCGGGTGACGCTGCGCTTCCCTGTCGCAGCCCTGGAGAAACTGGAAGAGGGGCAGGTGGTTGCCTTGCCCAAAGGAAAAGTGACGGCCAATGGCGCTTGATATTCTGATAGTCGACGACGAAGAGGACATTCGCGATCTGGTTGCGGGTGTGCTGGAAGATGAGGGTTTTACCACCCGCACCGCCGCCAATAGCGACAGCGCGATCGAAGCGCTGGACAGCCGGCGCCCCTCGCTGGTGCTGCTCGATGTCTGGCTGCAGGGCTCGAAGCTCGACGGGCTGGAACTGCTAGAGGAGATCAAGCGGCGTGACGCGACCGTCCCGGTGCTGATGATCTCCGGTCATGGCAATATCGACACGGCGGTGGCGGCGATCCGCAAGGGCGCGGCCGATTTCATCGAGAAGCCGTTCGAGGCGGACCGGCTGCTCCATCTGGTGGCGCGCGCCACCGAGACCGAGCGGCTGCGGCGCGAGAACCAGACGCTGCGCGCGCGCTTTGGCCAGGATGATGAGCTGACCGGCACGTCGGCATCGATCAACGGCGTGCGGGCGACGATCAAGAAGGTTGCAGGCACCGGCAGCCGGGTGCTGATTTCCGGCCCGGCCGGCGTCGGCAAGGAAGTTGCCGCCCGCATGCTGCACAGCTGGAGCGGGCGGGCCGATGCGCCCTTCATCATCGTCGCCGCGGCGCGGATGGACCCGGACCGGGTCGAGGAAGAGCTGTTCGGCGTCGAGGATCCCAGCGGCTTGGTGCGTCCCGGTTATCTGGAACAGGCGCATGGCGGCACGCTCTATCTGGACGAGATCGCCGACATGCCGGTCACCACCCAGGGCAAGATATTGCGGGTGCTGACCGACCAGAGCTTCACCCGCGTCGGCGGGCAGCGGCAGGTGAAGGTCGACGTGCGCGTCATTTCCTCGACCGCGCGCAACCTGACGGCGGAGATCGAGGAGCGGCGCTTCCGCGAGGATCTCTTCTATCGGCTCAATGTCGTGCCCTTGCAGATCCCGTCGCTGTCCGAGCGGCGCGACGATATTCCGCCGCTGGTCGAGCATTATCTGGCGCGCTTCGCCGCCGATCGCCGGGTCAATCCGCCCGAGATCGCCAGCGATGCCATGGCGGCGCTGCAGGCCAATGAATGGCCGGGCAATGTCCGCCAACTGCGCAACGTGATCGAACGGACGATGATCCTGGCGCCGGGGGACCGGATCGGGCGGATTGAACTGGACATGTTGCCGGCCGAGCTGACGAGCGGCGGCGGCGGGGATGGCATCGGCCAGTCGGCGATCATGGGCGCGCCGCTGCGCGAGGCGCGTGAAAGTTTCGAACGGGAATATCTGCGCATCCAGATCCGCCGCTTTTCCGGCAATATCTCGCGCACCGCGACCTTCATCGGCATGGAGCGGTCTGCGCTGCACCGCAAACTGAAATTGCTGGGCATTACCGACGGAAAGGACGGCTGACGCTAGGGAAATTCCCGATGGCGATGTCAGGCATGGACGCCCCTTCGCAATTGCGGTAGGATTGCCTCGCCCTCGACAAGCGGGGGCAGGCAAGACACCTCCGCCCAGAGGTGCGAGAGCGGGTAACGTCCCGCCAATAAAGGACTGGCAAAAACCATGGCCGACAAAGTGAACAACCTTCAGGATATTTTCCTCAACAGCCTGCGCAAATCGAAGACCCCGGTGACCATGTTCCTGGTCAAGGGCGTTAAGCTGCAGGGCATCATCACCTGGTTCGACAATTTTTCCGTGCTGCTGCGCCGGGATGGTCAGTCGCAGCTGGTCTACAAGCATGCCATTTCGACGGTCATGCCGGCCCAGACGATGGACCTGACCGATCTGCGCAAGGCCAGTGACGGCAATGGCAAGCCGCGCCTGCTGCAGGAAATCTTCCTGAGCGCCGTGCGCAAGTCGGGCAGCCCGGTGACCATGTTCCTGGTCAACGGCGTGATGCTCCAGGGCGAGATCGCCGCCTTCGACCTGTTCTGCATGCTGCTCGAACGCGACGGCATGGTGCAGTTGGTCTACAAGCACGCCATTTCGACCGTGCAACCGCTCCATTCGCTCGACCTGTCGGGCGAGAACGAGCAGGACGACTGATCGTCCACGCCGCATCCGGTCTTCCCGCCGATCCGCGCGGGTAGACCGGAGCGCGGCCAGATGCTCTAAGCTGACATGGCCATATTCAATCGCGACTCCGAGGACGAAGTGGCGCGCGGTGCGCGTGCCGTCGTCGTGCATGCCGAAACCCATGGCGGCGACCGCCGCGACAGCGACGCCCGGCTGGAGGAAGCCCGTGGCCTGGCCCTGGCGATCGGCATCGATGTGCGTGCCGCCCAGAGCTTCCGCGTCCGCGACCGCAAGCCCGCCACGCTATTCGGTAGCGGCCAGGTCGACCAGATCGCCACGCTGGTGAACCAGGAAGAGGCCGAACTGGTCATCGTCGACAATGCGCTGACCCCGGTGCAGCAGAGCAATCTGGAAAAGGGAACCGGCGCCAAGGTGATCGACCGGACCGGGCTGATCCTGGAAATTTTCGGCGAGCGCGCCGCCACCAATGAAGGGCGGCTGCAGGTCGAACTCGCCCATCTCGACTATCAGGCGGGCCGGCTGGTGCGCAGCTGGACCCATCTTGAGCGCCAGCGCGGCGGTTTCGGCTTCCTCGGCGGTCCGGGCGAAACCCAGATCGAGGCGGACCGGCGCATGATCCGCGACCGCATGGCCAAGATCCGGCGCGAACTGGATCAGGTCACCAAGACGCGCGGCCTGCATCGCGCCCGGCGCCAGCGCGCGCCCTGGCCGGTGATCGCGTTGGTCGGCTATACCAATGCCGGCAAGTCGACCCTGTTCAATCGCCTGACCGGCGCCGAGGTGATGGCCGAGGATCTGCTGTTCGCCACGCTCGACCCGACGATGCGGCAGATCGTGCTACCGGGGCTGGACAAGGCGATCCTGTCCGACACGGTCGGCTTCGTCTCCGACCTGCCGACCCAGTTGATCGCGGCCTTTCGTGCGACGCTGGAGGAAGTGCTGTCGGCCGACATCATCGTCCATGTCCGCGACATCGCTCATCCCGATACCGAAGCGCAGCGCGACGACGTGCTGGACGTGCTGAGTGAACTGGGCGTGGCCGGCGAAGGGGCGCTGGAGCGCGGCGATGGCGAGGGCGATCCGCCGCCGATCATCGAGGCGTGGAACAAGCTGGACCTGCTCGACGCGGAGAGCGCCGCGCAGGCGCGCGAGATTGCGGCCCGGCATGATGATGTCGTCATCATCTCGGCCTTGACCGGCGAGGGTGTCGAGGGGCTGCAGCGGGCGATCAGCAGCCGGCTGACGCGCGGTGCGCGGGTTCACAGCCTGCGCCTGCCGATCGCCGATGGGGCCGCCCTCGCCTGGCTGCACGAGCATGGCGAGGTACTGGCAACGCGCCCGAGCGAGGCGGAGATGCAGGTGGATGTCCGCCTGTCCGACTCCGGCCTCGCCCGTTTCCTCAAGCGCGACCGTTAGAGCAAATTCCGATCCGACTGCGTCAGATCGGTTGCTCTAAGTTTTTGGTTTAACGCGTTTTCCGAGTCATCAGGTGATTCCACCTGATTAGAAAACGCTCTAATCGGGCAGTCGCGTCACGAAATCCTGTACGACGCGGGCCGAATTGGCCGAGGCGAGCGCCATGAAGACGCTCATCTGGTTCTGTTCGGCGTCGCCGCCGGCGAGATCCGAGAGGCTGCGGAAGGCGAGGAAGGGCACGCGATTGGCATAGGCGACCTGCGCCACGGCCGCGCTTTCCATGTCCAGCACCTGCGCCTGGAAGGTGGCGAACAGATATTGGCGATAGGCGGCATTGTCCATGAAGGCGGGGCCGCTGATACCGCGCCCGCCGACATGCAGGCTGGGCTGGTGCGGCAGGCATTTGGCAGTGGCGGCATCGGCGCAATGGGCCAGGCTTTCCGAGGATGACAGGGCGCGGGCGATGGCGAGCAAAGCGGGATCGGCCGGGAAGGCGCGGTGCCAGCTCTTGGCTTCGGCCTCATTGCCGACCTCGACATCGCGCGGGAAGATCATGCCATAATTGGGCAGGTCGTTGCCCGGCGTGCGGAAGATCGGCGCAAAGCCGCCCGGCGCCTCGCGCGCGATCGTGCTTTCCATGAACTGGCCCCAGTCGGCCGCGACCACGACATCGCCGATATGCAGCGACGGATCGATGCCGCCGGCAATGCCGGAAAAGAGGATGCGCTTCACCGCGAAGCGATCGACCAGCCACTGGGTGGTCATCGCGGCATTGACCATGCTGACGCCGCTCTCGACCAGCAGCACCGGCTTGCCGGCCATCTGGCCAAGCGTCACCGGTACGCCGTTGACGCGCACCGTGCGGGGCCGCTCGATCCGATCGACGAGCGCGGCATGTTCGGGCGGGAAGGCGGTCATGATCGCCGTGCGTGGTTGCTCGTCCAGTTTCTGGGCGAGGGCAGGGCTGGCGGTCAGCAGGCCGACCAGGGCGAGGAGATATTTCATGCGGCGGCAACCCAGGCAAAGCGGATGACGATCAGGATAGCGAGCAGGAAGAGCAGCCAGTCGGCGCGGCTCATCTTGCCGCGCAGCAGCTTCAGGATGGCATGGGCGACAATGCCGAAGGCGATGCCGTTGGCGATCGAGAAGGTGAGGGGGATGAGCGCGAGGGTGAGGAAGGCGGGGACGGCCTCGAACGGTTCTTCCCAGCTGACTTCCACCAGTGGCGCCATCATCAGGCTGCCGACCAGGATCAGCGCAGGCGCCGTCGCATAGAGCGGCACCAGGCCGGCATAGGGCGCGGCGAAGATGGTGACCAGGAACAGCAGGCCGGTGACGATGGCGGTGAGGCCCGTGCGCCCGCCCGCCGCAACGCCGGCTGCGCTTTCGACATAGGATGTGACGGTGCTGGTGCCCGCCGTCGCACCGACCATTGTCGCGGCCGCGTCGGCGATCAGGATGCGGTTGAGATTGGGCACGCTGCCGTCCGGGCGAGCGAGGCCGGCGCGCTTGGTCACCGCCATCAGCGTTCCGAGATTGTCGAACAGGTCGACGAACAGGAAAACGAAGATAATCTCCAGCACGCCGATGCCATGGCTGCCGGCGAAGACCGCACCAAGATCGAGATGGAAGGCGGTGCTGCCCAGCGCCGAGACATCATAGGGCGTCGGCGTGAAATGCAGCGCGCCAACCAGCCAGCCGAGCAGGGTGGTGGCAACGATGCCGATCAGGATCGCGCCGCGCACCTGGCGGATCGACAGGCCGGCGATCAGCGTCAGGCCGAACAGGGTGAGCAGAACCGGGGCCGAGCGGAGGTCGCCAAGCGCGACCGAGGTGGCGCTGTTGGAGACGACGATGCCGGCATTGCGCAGGCCGATGAAGGCAATGAAAAGGCCGATGCCGCTGGCAACCGCCGCCAGAAGATGCGGCGGGATGGCAGCCAGGATCATCTGGCGGATGCCCGCCAGCGTCAGCGCCAGGAAAGCGACGCCCGAGAGAAAGACGCAGCCGAGCGCGACCGGCCAGGGGATACCAAGGCCCAGCACCACCGAATAGGTGAAATAGGCGTTGAGGCCCATGCCCGGTGCCAGTGCCAGCGGCACGTTCGCGACCATCCCCATCAGAATGCTGGCGAAGGCGGCGGCGAAACAGGTCGCAGCGGCCACGCCGACCAGCGGCATGCCGGCCTCGCCCAGGATCGCCGGGTTGACCAGCACGATATAGGCCATGGTGAGGAAGGTGGTGATGCCGGCGACGATTTCCGTGCGCACATTGCTGCCGCGCGCGGCTATCTGGAACCGGCTGTCCAGCCAGGACGAGAGGGGAGCGGTCATCGCGCGCAACCGGGCAGGGAAAGGGAAGGGGCCATGGCCGGCCCGGACAGCGAAGTTGACACCAGATACCCCCTATGCGCGATGGTCGCGATTGCGCGCCCTATGCCGCTGTGCAAGCGCCGCGTCAAAGGTAACGATGCATCACAAATGTGTCGACCAGACCCAGCGTTGGATGGGCAAAGGCATCGGGCACGCGGCCGACAATGGCAAAGCCCATTGCCTGCCACAGCGCGACTGCGCGGCTGTTGGAGGAAACCACGAAATTATATTGCATCGCGCTGAAACCGAGATCGCGGGCCAGATCGAAGGAGGCCGCACACATTCGCCGGGCAACGCCGCGTCCGGTTGCGTGAGCAGCGGTCACATAGCCGGCATTGGCGACATGACTGCCGCCGCCCGGCTGATTGGCGCGGACGTAGAAGATGCCGAGCAGATTGCCATCCTCCTCGATGACGCGGACGGTGCGGTCCGGCGACAGCCACAAGGCAAGGGCGCCTTCGCGGCTGATGGCGCGATCGACCGCCAGGGTTTCGCCAGCGCGCAGCACGGGTTCCAGGATATCCCAGATCGCGTCATGATCCGCCGGTGTGACCGGCCTGATTATTCCGCCTGTTTCGCCTGCTGCCATAGCGCTTCCTTCTCGTCGAGCGACAGGCCCACGAACGCGTCGCCGGCGATTGCCTCCATCTGACGAAAACGACGATCGAACTTGGCATTTCCGCCACGCAAGGCGACTTCGGGGTCGATCTTGAGATGGCGTGCGAGGTTCACGACGGCAAAGAGCAGGTCGCCGACTTCTTCCTCCCGATGGGCATGGCTGGTCGCGCTGGCAACCTCGTCCAGTTCCTCATGGATCTTCGCTATCGCGCCCTGGGTGTCGGGCCAGTCGAAGCCGGTGCGGGCGGCCCGCTTCTGCAGCTTTTCGGCGCGCAGCAGCGCCGGAAGCGCCTGTGCCACGCCGGCCATGGCGCTCGGGTCGGGGATCTTATCGGCACGTTCGGCCGCCTTGATGCTTTCCCACTGGGCATGGCCATCCTCGCGCCGGGCGCCTTCGCCAAAGACATGGGGGTGTCGCCGGATCATCTTGGCGGCGATGCTGTCGATGACGTCCTGCAGGCGGAAATGGCCGGCCTGTTCGGCGATGCGGCTGTGGAACACGACCTGCAGCAGCAGATCGCCCAGTTCATCGCGCAGGTCGGCCATGTCATTGCGCTCGATCGCATCGGCCACTTCATAGGCTTCCTCGATCGTGTAGGGGGCGATGCTCGCGAAATCCTGCTCTATGTCCCAAGGGCAGCCCGTTTCCGGATCGCGCAGCCGCGCCATGACATCGGCGATCGGCATGATATCGGCGGGACTGGCTTTGGACATGGGAACCTTCGCATTGGCTGCTGATGGGCCTGCGGATAGGCGTTTGCCGGATACAAGGCCACCCCCGATGTCGAACGGAGCGCCGATAGGCGGAGATGGTGCCCATGGCGATGCGCGTTGGAGCCTGTGGGAGGATTATTCCGCTGCGACGGCATCCTCGTCCTTGACCGGATTGTTCGTCCGGACCTGCACGACCCGACCCCGGTCGAGATGAACGATGACGTCGGCAAGTGTGACAAGCGATGCCGTATGGGCTATGGCCAATATAGTGATATGGCCCCGCAAACCGGCAATCGCGGTTTCGATCTTGGTCTGTGCGTCCATGTCGAGCGCGCTGGTCGCCTCGTCCAGGATCAGCAGCCTGGGATGGCGCAGCAGCGCGCGCGCGAGGGCGATGCGCTGCCTTTCCCCGCCGGACAGACGGCTGCCACGATCGCCGACCACGGTATCGAGCCCCTGGGGCAGGGCACCGACGAACTGCCGGGCATTGGCGGCGTCGAGGGCGTTCCACAACTCCTCATCGCTCGCATCCGCCTTGCCGATGCGCAAATTGGTTGCGATGCTGTCATGCAACAGGAAGACATCCTGGGGCATATAGGCGATCTGGGACCGCCATTGCCGATCATCCTGGGGAAGGTTGACACCGTCGACCAGAATTTGGCCCTCGCTGGGATCGAGCAGCCCCATCAGCATGTCCGCTATGGTGCTCTTGCCTGCACCCGAAGGCCCGACCAGGGCAATGATCTTGCCGGCGGGCAATTCCAGATCGAGGTTCGCGATCGTCGGCGTGTCCGCGCCGTGATGGGTGATGGATACGCGATCGAAGCGGACATGCCGGGTCAGGAGCGGTACTTGAACGCGCTCCGGCCCGGCGGTGCGGTTCTGCTCCGCCGTGAAGATGCGCAGCAGCCTGGCGACATTCTCATAGCCTGGCAGGCAGAGGAGCAGTTGCTGGAGCGTGCTTTGCAGGGCGTTGAAGCGCGGCGCGAGGCGCATGAACAACAGCAGCATCGTCATCAGCTGCGGCAGGGGCAGCGCGATGACGGCATAGGCCACATAGACGAACAGGGCTGCGGCCGCACCGCTTGCCAACTGGAACAGAGCGGTACTGTTGGATGTCAGCCGGGCGAACTCGACAGTGCCGACGCGCAGCGTTTCCAGCAACCGATCCAAGCGTTGAAGATAATAGGGTTCGCTGTTGAAAGCCTTGGCGATCTTCATGCCGGTGATGAATTCGAACGCGACATATTGCCGTTCCTGCAGGGAATTCGACATGGATTGCGCATGGCGGGCGATCTTCCGGCGCACCGGGTACAGGCCGAACAGGGTCGCTGCGCCAACGGTCATGGCGAACAAGGTCATCTGCCAGGATATCAGCGTGGACAGCAGGCCATAGAGCGTCAGCCAGATGATATTCTGGCCAAATGACATGAGGCTGAAGACTGCGACCTGGATGCGATCGACATCGTTGCTGAGCGCATGGTTGAGATCCGACCCGCGCATGTTCGCGACCAGCGACCAGCGACCATAGCCGATGGCCGTGAACAGGCGCATGCGGATGTCGTCTACCGCCTGCTGCATCGTGCGGGTCATGAGGAGGAGGCGGCGGCGCGACACCAAGGCCTGAAACACCATGAGGCACAGCATTGCCGTCAGCAACCAGCCGAGCGATATGCTGCCAATCCAGGGCAGTTGAATGCTGCTCTGGGCCGCACCATGGTTGGTGCCGATCAGTTTCAGCAACGGGATCATCGCCAGCAGGGAGCAGCTTTCCAGAATGCTGCCGATCAGGATCAGCAACAGGATGACGGACGCCTGTCGGCCATATCCCCCGAGGGAAAAGCGCGCGAAATCGCTGATCTGACGGAACTGGCTCACCTATGGTCCTCGCAGTCGGCGCGGACGAGTTCGACCGTCTCTTCCAGTCGATTGAGGGCATGCGGGACGTGCAGCGTTGCCACCTGGACGCAACGGGCCAGGGCAGCGCAGCCCTGCATGTGACGGGCCTCGTCGGCGGGCGAGAGCGCTGCCTTCCCGAAACGGGTTATGTAGGAGTAGCGCAGGATCGCCGACAGGGCCTGGGTTCCGGCAAGTCGGGTGAGGCCGGGCTGATCCCCCACGCGGTCGAGAACATAGAGGCGTTCGGGTTGAAGCTGATCATGGCGGAAATCGCCCATCAAGCGATGCTGGCGTTTGGAAAAGCCGGGATAGACCAATGGCAATGGCTGCGCTTCGGCCAGTTGCATGGCGTCTGCGGCCTCTTCCGCGAGCTTGAGCTGGCCATAGGCCGGCAGGATTTCGAGCGTGCCGTCCGGGTTGGCGCGGATCGCCAAGAGGTCGTCCGTCAGCAGACGATGGCCCGCCCGGAGGAAGGCTGCGGCGGTGGTGGATTTGCCCGCCAGTTTGTCGCCAACGAAGATGACGCCATGCCCGTCCAAGTCGATCGCGCTGGCGTGGAGCGTGATGTAGCCGCGCATGTGCAACGCCAGCGCCATGATCGGCCCCAGCAGAGGAAAGGGGAGGTAGGTCACCGGCGTATCGGGATAGGGCTGAATCTCGATGAGGTCGGGGCCGTGGAACTGGAAGGCCGCAACGTCGGGCCATGCCAGGAAATGCGTCCCGTCCGTGCGGAACTGCGTGATCACGCCCTCCTCGCGCGACGGCAAGGGCAGGTCGCGGCTGTAGATGATGCGGATGTCGGGCACGGATCCCGCCGGGGCGGTCGTCAGTTCCGGCAGCGGAACATCCGATTCGATCGTCAGCCCAAAGGCACGATAAAGGGACGAGGCCTTGCTGGCGGGGGCAAGGGCGGGCTGAGGCGTTGGGCCCATCTTCATGTCATCCTCCTGCATGTACGATGTGAAATTTGGCTCTCGGAGCAGCGGGCCGGGATCGTCTTGCAAGCCAGCGGCCCAGGCTTGCGATCCGGTAGGCAGCGAATAAGGGGGCGGCATCATTGGCCATGGACTGGTCGAACTGCGTGATGGCCGTGCGGGCCACATCGATGTCGACAAATGGCGCCAGCATGTCAGCCTGCGCATCCAGCATCGTCAGCAAGGATGCCCGGTGACGCGCCATGCCTGTTCCCAACTGGCCGGCAAAATTGAACTTGTCGCGCCGCAGTCGGACCTGCTCTGGCAACAGGCCTGCCATGGCGTTCCGCAGGGATGCGCGCGGATAGCCATTGTCGAGCTTGGCGTGGGCCGGGAGCGATACGCAAAATTCGACAAGACGGCGATCATAGAATGGGAAGCACAGGCGCACCCCGGCTGCAGCGGCCGAACGATCGAGCACTTCAAACGCATAGGGTTGTTGTGGCGATGTCAGGGTCGACAGGTGGCGCTGCTGCTCGGTCTGATAGGCCGAGCGGCTGGGCATTGTCGCTGCGCGGCGCAAACCTATGTCCGTACGACGGACTAGGTCTGGTGCGACGAGCGCGGTCGTGAAATTCGGTGAGGTGCGGGGCGGATGTGCATGGTGGACGATGCGCCGCCAATTCTGCCGGAATCGCCGTATCGTCGCGATGTGATCGAAATGGGGGGACGCTGCCTGCCAGGTCGAACAGCGGAGAATATGGGCCAAGCCATGTGCTTCGCGCAACAAGGTGGCCCAGCGCCGTTCCATCGCCAGTTCGTTCAGCCGCCCAAACCCGTGGGAAACGACTTCATCGCCGCCATGTCCGTCCAGAAGGCGGGGAAGCCCCAGTTGCCGGGCCCTGTGATAGAGGCGTCGTGAACTGCCCAGATTGTAGGCGAGGCAGGGGCCGTCCTGTTCGGTCAGGATCATGTCCAGTTCCTGCAGCGGATCCTGATCCTCAGTGGGCAGGAAATGAGGGGTAAAACGCCCTGCTTGCAGAATGGCTTCTATGTGCGGGCCATCCGTCCAGTTGGGACTTGTGTCGAACGTCATGGACAGGCTTGGCACGGGCGGTTCCGCCGCCTCCGCCCGCAAGCGCGATGCCATCATGGCGATGGACGAGGAGTCCAGCCCTCCGCTGAGCAGCACGCCGGCTTGTTCGCTGATCCGACACGAGACCGCCTGTTCGAACAAATGCCGAAACTGCTCGGCGGTTTCCTCATCCTTGGGCGGCTGCGATGCCGCCAGATGCCAGTAACGGCTGATGGTGAGTTCGTCGCGCGTGACCTGAATGACGTGCCCTGGCGGCAGACGCCGGATTTCGCGATATAGCGTCGTCTGGGCATCGCCGACTATGCCGGCGACAAAATCTGCTGCACCAACTTCGTCGATGGCGGATGAAATCTCCGAACCGAGCAGCGCGCCAATCGTTGTCGCCGCCATGAACAGCCTGGGCGAAGCATGATAGTAGAACGGGCGGACGCCGAAATGATCACGGGCGCCAAATAATGTCTGTGTCGCTTCGTCCCAGAGCACAAAGGCGAAGTCGCCCAGCAACATGGAGGCGCAGTCTGCGCCATAGCGCTCGTACAGCGCGGCGATCAGGCTGGCTTCAGGGAGAGCGGGGCGGGGGGGGAGGCCGAGCCGTGCCTCGATTTCCGCGCGATTGTCGAGCCGGACATCGGCGGCGACAATGAGGCCCGGACGCCGCTTCTCATGGTCCAACGCCTCCATGCCAGCCCCGGCAAGAATCGTCGGGCCGCTATCGATCGCGCAACGAACCCCGCGTGATACCAGGGCGGCGATGCCTTCGCCGGGCCAATGTCGTGCCGGCCGGCCGTCGCGGTGGAACAGGCCGGCAAAAGCATTCATTGCCGGACCAGTCCGTCCAGGTCCGCCAGGACGTTGAAGCCGGCCAAGTCCTGTCGTCTGCCGCCAATAATGGGCCTTGCACGATGGTCGAGCAGCCAGGCATGGGCCTGGAAGCTGCCATCTTCGGAGCGGCGTACACCGATCCGGATCCAGCTTTCATGTCCCATCCAGGCGAGCAACGTCCGTGTGGCCACGGCCTGGGTCAGGCACGTGGCGCCGGGAACAAGTCGTGAGACGATGCTGACAGCGCGGGCGACCTGGCGCACCCAGAGCGGATTGCGCTGGCCAGTGGATTGCGGCAACCATTCGCACAGGCGCGCATAGCTGGTGAGGCTGAGGGCAAGACGGACAGCCAATACCACAGGCAGTGCGACCGGCAGCAGGAGTGCCAGAAGCAGCCCTGCCAGAGTGCGATCAGGACGCCGGCGCATGCTGGACGCTGATCAATGTGAACTGCGACAGGTTGCTTAGCAGGCTCTCCAGATCCTTGCGACACTGTTCCGGTCGGACGTCGAAGCGTTGCTCGATATTATCCTGCAACGCGCCGACACTGGTGGGGGTCGCGATCGTTTCCCAGACATGGACGCCGACGCGATTGAGCGCGAAATAGCGGCTGGAGGTCAGGTCCAGTAGAACTCTCTCATTGTCCAGGTCGCAAAACACGATGTTGGGATCTGCTGCCACGATTGTCGCGGATGGCCAGGCGATCGTCATCTTTCTTCCCCGCTACCAAGAGCCTTGCAGGAGAATGGACGCCCCCTCTGTCCGAGAAGGGCGTCCACCCTGTCAGGAGAACGTGAGCTCGCCGCGCGGCGTACCGTCCGGGAAGGTCGCGTCCAGGCTTTCGCCATAGGACGTGCCCTGCGTCAGCGATTCGAACGAGCCGAGTTCGACGAGCTCGGGCGATTCATAAGACTCCTTTTCCATACTCAACTCCTCATCATCTGCTGAACCATTCAGCGGATATAAATTGATCGTAAGTAAATGTTTAAGTCAAATTCCAATCCATCCGCGGTAACACCTATAGGTATAAACACATATCGCCATGATTTAACTTTGTAGGGCAATGTTTTGCATAAGCTAACATTCAAGGCGTGACTGATGTGTTGTTAGATCCCTCCCGCAAGGCACGGAAAATCGTGGATATCGTGAGGTGCCATGTGGCCCTGTCCGTTCCGCAGATGATCGTTAGCCCCCCTTCTCCGGCGATCGACGCGGACGATTGGGCGGACATCATAATGGTTGGGAAATCCTGTAAACTTCTGCTGCACCTTGGTGCCGGGCTCCGCGCCGCTGGGCAGGATATTCCGGACGCCTTCTCGCGCGAGGAAGATAGGTTCAGGAAGTTGACGCTCGCGATGAACGGCGTGAACATCGCTACAATAACCAATATATCTAAAGCTCTAATCCATGATGATCTGCGATTTATAGTTTTCAAAGGCCCGCTTGCTCAGAGAAGAATTTATGGCGGATACTTTCATCGTCCCTCATCGGACGTCGATATCCTGATCGATCGCGGTGATCTGCGTCGCTGCACAGCGCTTCTCCAGGAGGCAGGTTATTTCCTGCCCGCGGAATGTGATCGTATCTGGTGGCGTGCCTTTCTCGGAGAGCAGCATTTCTTCTCGCGTTCGCCGAACCAGGCAACGGTCGACGTTCATCACCGGCTCCAGCAGCCGGGTTGTCCGCACCCCATGGACGTGGGCGCGTTTCTGCGTGAGCCGGCGGATCAGGAACTGGGGCAGGTAAAGGTTCCCTGCATATCGCCAATCCACGAGATCCTGCTGGCAAGCCTGAGCTTCGTGAAGTCTTTGACCCAGCATTGCCACGCAGCGGCCTATCTTCTGGACTTCTGTGCCGCAATTGCCGGGCTCGATCATGCGGCCTTGGCGATTTTGCATCAACGGGCAACGGAGCAGAATATCGAGCATAGTCTGCGCATCACCTTGGCCTGTGCCGAAAGCATGTTCGGCTTGGAAGTACCGGAATTTGCGGAGCCACTGCCGATCTCGGACCTATTTGGCGCGGATTTATCCCTGGCCGTCTTCACGCCCGATGATCCGTCCATTGCCTGGCCGCGCTTGCGGCATTTGCTGTGGCGGCTATGCGATGACCGGCGAGCCGGCCAGAAACTGGGAACATATATGTGGGTCGGTGGCAGCTTCCTGGCGTCCAAGGCAGCGCGCAAGATACCGGGCTGGCCGAAGGAAGATCCCACCATTATCCATGTTGCGCCTGTTGCCGCATCGGGCTGATCGCTCTGCGTGAAAAAGCATCACACCGTTGCGAACAGATAGTCGGCGTCACTGGCCGCGCGGATTAGGGGAGTGGGTTGGGTCAGCAACCAGCACTCCCCCGCCCGCCAGGTCAGGCCATCGATGTCCCCGCGCCCCCGCAACGGAATGAACCAGGCGAGGCCGCTGTTGGTCACGTGCAGCGCGTCTCCGCCCTGCATATGTGCCAGTCGCAAACCGAAAGGCCCATCATCTAGCAGGACGCCGCTGCAGCCAAGTGGACGATGCAGGGCAACAGCAGGGCGCTGCTCGGTTTGCAGATCTCCGGCGGTCGCCTTCGTCTCAAGGCCGCGAGTGCGGTCATGTCCATCGCGATTGCAGGTCAGGTCGATATTCTGCTGCACTTCGACAAGAGATATGCCGGCGCCAATGGCATATATGGTGCCAGCCGGCACGAAATAGAAATCGCCGGCGCGAGCCGGCCGCCAATCGATGAACTGCGCCCATGCTTCAATTGCCGCCGCATGGTGCTGCAGCGGCTGTTTCAGCGGAACGATCGTGCCGATGCCGATCATCGATGCAGGCTCCGCCTCGAGGATATACCAGCATTCTTCCTGCCCGGTGGATTCGCGGTGGGCGTGAATATGGGTCGACGATCTAACGCTGGTATAGATGTACCTAACCTGTAGCGGGGGCTTGGTTCCAGACGGAGATCCAAACCACAATTCGCCGATGCGCTTGCCCAATTTGTCGACAGGGTGGTTAGGGACGACGTCCTTTCCCCAGATCTTTTCCACGAAATTTGGCTGAAGCTTAATACTTGGCATTGGGTATGCCTTGCGTTGCACCTTTTCGCAGGGCGATCGATTGCCTCCGAGGTCTCATGCTCGTCTCCCGCAAGGAATGAGTTCATGAGAGTGATTGATTGGCAGCGGATTGAAATCCGTTCGAACACCTAATCGACTGGCAGGATTGCGCAAGACAAGCTTGTCCATTCTTCCAGTTGGCCGCGCCTGTTTGACTGGTCAGGAAGAAGGGCTTTCTGCCGCTAACGGCAACGGTCGTGTCGCGGCATGGCCGTTCATGGCATCGGTCAGCTTGCGACGGACCCAATTGCCTACGGGGCGTTCAAACATCTCGTTAGACAGGCCGGCGACGGCCAAGGACAAGATTGTCGCGATCAGGATCTGCATGGGCATGCTGATGCCCCATGCAGGCCCGGCGAGGCGAACCAATTGAAGGATGGGCATGTGGAGCAGATAGAGCGAGAAGCTATATGCACCCAGTCGGCGCATCAACGGATTGCCCCATAGCATGTCGTTGAACGGATGACGGATTGCTGTGCCCAGAATGACCAAGGCGCAGGCAACGATCTTCAAAGGGTCTGCATAGTAGATGATGTGTTTCGGATCGTTGGTCACGGGCGGGAATACCCATGCGCTGACTGAAGCAGGGGGTGCGATGAGGACCCAGATAAAGGCCGCGGTGAACAGCAGCAGCGGCGGGAATAATCGCGTCATGCGGTCTTCCGGGATCTGTCGGACCAGTACTGCGCAGAGAATTCCGGTCATGAAGATGTGTATCTTAGCCAGGGCAAAGATGCCCGGCAGCCAAGGGCTCGCTGCATAGCAGCCTGCCACGATCAGCCCGATCAGCACATATAGCCAGCCGCGTAGCGGTTGCTTCGCATAGGTGGCGGCCCAGATCGCCGGGAAGAGAAAGTAGAATTGGAACTCCGGCCCGATCGACCAGAAGACCGATACGGTACTGGTGAATGTTCCCTGCCGGACCAGTTCGATCAGTCCGATTGGATAGATGAAATCGGCGTAGACGAAGCGATAGATCAGGAAAGATAGCAGCGAGACACAGGCGTAGAGCGGCACGATGCGGGCTATGCGCGCCGCAGCGTAGGATGCCAACGCATCTCGGTCGGGCGTTCTGGGGAGGTAGAGATGGCCCATGAGAAAGCCGCTGAGCGTGAAGAACAGCAGGACGCCATAATCGCCGGCGCGCGGATGCAGGAGTTCCGGGTAGCCGAACGTGCGGAAGTGGCAGAATACGACGAGCAGGGCAGCAAAGCCTCTGATGCCGTCGAGCGCCGGTATATGACGGCCAGGACTCATGCGGCGTTTCCTTCCATGCGCGTCAGGCGTCCGCGGGCATAACAGAAGCCGTAGACGACCCACATCAGAGCGGCTGTCTTGATTGACAGCAGTGAATTGCTGATGGGCAGGCAAAGTGCGAGGAAGAGCATAATGCCATGCTTTGCCATCCGGTTGCCGGGATCGCGGCCGAAGCTGCTGCAGGCGAGTGCCAACCAGAGCCCCATCGCGATCACCACGGATTGGGCCTGGACGAAATCGGCCCAGCCGGCGTCATCGAACCGGACCCGATCCGCGCGGATGCCCAACAATTGGTCAAGGTCCATCGATCGCAGCGCATCGAGCCCGACGCTGAGCCGTCCGGGAAGATTGTCTTGATGCTCCGCCAAAATTCCCAGCGCTTCGCCCCCGACCAATGCGACAAGCAGCAACGGCAGATAGGCGACGCTCCATTGATCGGGAACATAGGCGCTGATCGGCAAATAGAGGCAGAAGAGCAGGATCACGCTGAGCGCAAGCCTGCCATCGCACGTGATCAGCAGCACCGCCGTCGAAACCAGCATGAATAGCCGCGCGCCGTTCGACAGAGACCGCCACATGGCTGCCGTGAAGATGGTGCCGACGATCGCCCAGTTGCCGAGCGATACCGGCTCCAGAAACAGCGATGATCCGCGATGTAGGCCAAGGCCGTCGAGCAGCATGCGGCCGCCGGGACGTTCCGAACTGAGAAACAGGTCGCCGCCAGCCCAGAAGGCATCTGCGTCATAGCCACGGGTCTGCACATAATAGTCGATCACGCGAAAGGTCGAACCAAAGCCGCCAGGGCTCGCCAGTTCCCACAGGCCGACCAACATGATCAGTAATTGCAACGACAACATTGTTTGACGCAGCAACGCGCCTTCAATGCGGGTTCCAAGCAGAATGAAGGCCGGGATCAACAATATATCGCCCAGGATCTTGGGTTCGAAATATCCCTTGATCGCGCTCGTCAGCAGCGCAGAAAGAACCATGATCCAGGTCAGCGCCAGCCACCGGAAACTATATTGGACCGGTTGTGTGATCCCAACGAGCAGGGCGGTCAGAACTATGCCCGCCTGCGCGGCGGACACGATTCCGGCTGTCATCGGGAACAGATGCGCGTTGACCCAGGCCAAGGCCGGATTGAAGAGTACCGTGGCGACAAGCAGTCCGGCGGCGACATAGTTGATGAGCCTGTCATGGATCAGGCTGCGTCGATGCACCGCGTCGCGCCGCGCGCGAGCCGGCGGAGAAAGGGCAATCTCAGCCAAGAGAAGCCTCGACGAGCTTGGCGGCCACGTCGCTCCAATCCTTGCTCGCCACCGGGCTGCGGCCAGCGTTCAGCGCCCGATCAAAAGCCTCGACCATTTCCTGCGGATGATCAGGCCGGTAGCCAAAGCGCAGGGCATGGTCGCCAACGGCGAAATCGGGGCAAACGGCGGGCAGGCCGATTGCCTTATATTGCAGGAGTTTGAGGCTGGAATCGGCGAGATAGGCGGCGGCAGCCGCGCGCTGATAGGCCGCGATCCCGACATCGGCATGCTGGAGATAGGGGAGCGTTTGCGCAAAAGGCATCTCGTCATGCTGGATCACATTGGTCGGAAAGACGCTTTTGGGCGATCCGATGGTGTGGAAGGTGAATTCCGGGCGTGCCAGCGCGAGGGTGCGGATCGCCCCGGCATCGAACAGCATCGATCCGACTGTGACTGCGTTGCGCTTGGTCGCGTAGGGACTGTCTGTTGCCTGATTGAGCAAAGCAGTATCGACGCCATGCGGAATGAATAATTTGGGGCAGCTGAAGGCCTCGAAATGCGGGAGCATGGAGCGAGCGACGACCACGATCAGGTCGATATCGGCCTCCGATTGCCAAAGCATGTCTTCAATGCATTCAGGCACGCCGGCGGTGGATAGAAGATCCGTGGCCCGATAGACGATCCGCGCCGAGGGTGCGACGGCGCGGATGCGCTTCAGCAATACCGGCGCAATGCCGGATTCGACGATGATGATGTCCGCCGCGCCTGCCGCTTCGTCCAGCGCGGTGCAGCGGTTTCTGGCCCATTTGCTGTAAAGCCAAGATTCCACCTTGCCTGAGACCGGCAACTTCACCGGATGCCATGCGCTGCGCCACAGATAGGCTTGCAGCCCATCCACCTGTTCCCAGGCATTGGCGCGATCAAACAGATCGGCCCGGCTGTCGCCACGCAGGCGCGACAGCCAGCTGTAGCCGATCGACATGAAGGTCACCTGATGGCCCTGTTGCGCCATATGGCGCGCCACGAAATGCACGCTCGCGCGGCGCCGGGTCCGATAGTCATGGCGCGAGATGATGAGGACGCGGTGTCCTTCGGCGTGAACCGGCTGTGGCTTTGCGGCGGATTGTCCGATCATGAACGGGCCTCCGTGCTGGCAAGGATCTCGTCATAATAGTCTTCCAGGGCGGCTACGCGGTTGCGGAGGTCGAACTTGGCGGCCACATGGGACCGGCCGGCTCGGCCAAAATCGCCGCACAGGTCCGGCGCGCCGAGAAGCGTTTGCAAATGGTCGGCAAAGTCGTGGCTGTTGCGCGATCGTGCGAGCAACCCGGTCATGCCGGGTTTGATCGCTTCGCGCATCGGGCCATCGTCAAACGCGATCACCGCCATGCCCATCGCCTGCGCTTCCATCAGCACGATAGGAAGCCCCTCGGAATCGCCGTTTGCCGCGCGCACGCTCGGCATCGCGAAGATGCGGTGACGGGCCATGGCCGCGAAGACCTCCGCGCGAGATCGTGCGCCCAGGAAATGCGGCTGGATGCCAAGCCGGTGGGCCTGGGCGACCAGGGCGGGCATCAGGGGGCCGTCGCCGATAATGGTGAGCGGTTCGCTTCGGACGCGTTCTGGCAGTTTCGCCCAGGCGTCGAGCAGGAAATTGACCCCCTTCTTTTCGACCAGACGGCCGACGAAGAGGGCGCCCCGGCGGCCATGGGCGGCGGGTGGCGGCGGCAGGCTGGACGTGTCGATACCCAGCGGAATGACGCGCAGCTTGTGGTCGGGATAACCTGCGTCGAGCAGGCACTGCTTGATCCACTGGGATACGCAGATGATCCCATGGGCGTAACGCAGAAGGAAGGGCTTGAGCATCAGATACCAAAGTCCCTCGGTCCGGCGCGCATGTTCGCGCGCGGTCACCGTTGCATCATAGCCATGGGCGGTGACGACCAGTGGGATGTTCCGTCGCGCGGCAAGGGACAGGATGTTCGCCCCATCCTGCAGGAAATGCGCGTGGATCAATCGCGTCGAGGGAGCCGACAGGACATCGCCGACATGGCGATATCGGCCGGTAAGCCGATTATAGACTTTTTCATATTTGCCCGCCTGGGCGCGATGCAACAGATGGGGAGTGTGACCGTTAATAGAGTATCCGTTCAATATGTTCTCAGTTATTATGATCGGATTATATCTATTAAGACCCTGTATGTGATCTGATATGAAGGTTTCAGAAAGAGGAAGGAAGCCTCTTCTGTATATTGCAACGTTGGGTGTGCCAGATAATTCCACTAGGTGAAATTCCTCAATTCGTTGCGGTTTCATCGATTGGTATATCGAAGCTTATTATCGCTTTCGAGTAAGGCATAACACCTATGCAAAGTCCCGTGACGGCTCCTGCTTCTCCCCTTGTCAGTGTCGTGATTGCGGCGTTCAACGCCGAGGACAGCCTGGATCGCGCGGTGCAATCTGCGCTTGCGCAGAAACTCCCGGTGGAGGTGATCATCGTCGATGACGCGTCCGGCGACCAAACCGTGGCAATCGCCGAGCGTTTGATGGACCAGGACCCACGGGTGCGACTGGTGCTAAGCGAGGCCAATGGTGGCCCTTCGGTCGCGCGGAATCTGGGGATTGGGGCCGCGCGGGGCGAATGGATCGCGATACTGGACGCCGATGATGCGTTCGCACCGGGCAGGCTGGTTCATCTGACCGCGCTCGGCGATCGGCATGACGCGGACTTGGTCGCGGACAATCTGTTTTTCTATGATTGGCACGCCGGAACAGTCGTCGGCACGGCATTGTCGCGGACAGCGCAGCCGATCCGGCATATCCGACCGGCCGAATTCGTCCGCAACGCGATCACCGGACGCTCGCCGTTCGATTTCGGCCAGCTCAAGCCGATATTTCGTCGCCGTTTCCTGACGACCCGTTGCCTGCGCTACCCGCCCCAGTTGCGGCACGGCGAAGATTTCGCCTTCATCATCGATTGCCTGCTGGCGGACGGTCGCTTCATTCTAAGTGCAGAGCCGCATTATCTGTTCACTCAGCGGCAGGGCTCCATTTCGGATCAGGGATCGGGGCAATCCCGGACATTATTGAACCTGGATGCAATGCGCGCCCATAGTCTTGCCATGCTGGATCTGCCCCGCGTTCGCGATGATCGTGTTCTGTCACGGTTGTTAGCCCGTCGCGCCAGCGCCATTAGGCAGCAGCATAGCTGGAACCGCGTCTATCCGCATCTTCGCGCACGCAAGCCGATGGCATTGCTGGAGGCGATGATGACGGACTGGAGCAACTGGCCCATGCTGGGACGCCATCTGATCCGTCGCTGGCATCATCGCGCGCAGATGGCGCGGATCGCTCAGCCCGATCGCACCAGCTTGTCGAACTCGACGCTGAGCTGATCGACACGGCTTGCAAAGATCCGATCGTCGCTCAGAAATCCCGTCTCGCTCTTCAATTGTTCAAGTGCGGAGGCGATGCGGCTGTGTTGCCGTCGGTTCCATGTGGCGATACGCCGCGCGACCGTGGGTGGTTGTGGCAGACGCCGCGGCAGGGCGAGCAGATGATGTTTCAGTTTGGGCCGCACGGACATCCACCAGCCGCGCTGTTCGCGACGGGTCATCTGCCTTTGATGCGCAAGCGCGCCTTCTGCATCAGGATGCGCAAGTCGATAATGTTCACCGACCAGACGCCGGACTCCGTCGCGATAGGCAGTGTCCAACGTCGCGGTAGGCAATATTCGCGGCTCATAGGGCAAGTTGAGGGAAAGTGACCAGTCGAGCCATTTGAAGCTGTTGATCCTTCCCGAACTGGAGACCGGAATCCAGGGAACGCGCAGCGTATCGGCGATGATCGCTGCGTGCATCGAATCGGCGATCACCAGACGTGACCGGCGGATTTCGTCGATGACCTGATGCGCGCATTGCCGTGGGTCCACCAGCTTTACGTCGGCGGTAGCGCAGGCCGCAGCCCAGTCGCCTTCATCCATCGCCTCGTAGTGGGGAATGAAGATGGGCCGGCCGTGCTCAGCTTCGGGTAGGGGCTTGAGCCGATCCAGCGTGGAAAGCAGCAGCGCGCCATCGGCAATCGCCCGATCCGGGCGGTTGAGGACGCGCGCCGTGAGCGGGCCGCGTAACGCCACCACATCCCAGCGATCGGTCGAGAAATCCTCGGGCACAGGCCTATAGCCCAAGCCGCTCGAGAAAATTCTGATCCGCGATGCGGGCGGCATCTGATTGCCGATGATCGTGCCGATGCCGCAGAACAGCGTATCGGCTTCGTCGGACCAACGGCCGGGAGCAAGCTCCTCCCAAAGCCAGCCGTTGAGGTCGTCGCCAAAATTCCCTTCCTTGGCGCGATAATAGAAGAGTTTCATGTTATGGCCTCGTCCAGGCGGGGGCTGTGCCAGCGCATCTTTCGAATGATGATGTCGCGCCATAATGGCAGCAGCGAGACGTTCATGAGCCGATAGGCATCCAGGATGATGCGACGCTGCTCACCATTTTTCAGGCCCTGATAGACACGGGGGTGAAGCAGGATCGCCGCCATCTCTCGGCGCAAGATCATGATGCGCTGGTCGGTCAGGCGCGCGGCAGCGGCGCTGATGCCCGGCGTGATCTTCATCAATCGATTGGCGAGTACCATCGACATGAGGCGGCGCAGATTTTTGGCACCAAGGCGCTCATGCGCATCGCGATAAAGATTGATACCTTCTCCCCGCTGGGCCTTGGCCAGCTTGGAGAAGCAGATCCCCTCAACGCTGTGCGCCAGCCGCACCCACATCAGCCAGTCTTCGCCGGCATAGCGAAGCCGTTCCTCGAACCGGAGATCGCTCATCGCCCTGCGGCGCAGGATCACGGCGGATGTCTGGCATAGATATTCCTGCACCATGAATTGCCCCGCGCGGTCGGGCTGCAGGCGATAGATTTGCCCGCCCAGAGGCAGGGGTTCGAACGCATCCTCATTGGCGCCCTGCGCAAAAAGTGTCAGCGAAGCGAACAGGCTGGACGGCGGCATGGCGCTGTCGCAGAAATAGAAATCATTCCCAAGTTCGAGCGCGCCGACGCCCTGTTGCAGATGGTCTGGCGCCCAACTGTCATCGGAGTCCAGGAAGGCGACATAGTCGATGTCGGGTCCGATCTGATCAAGTCCGTGATTGCGCGCAGCAGCGGGGCCGGCGTTCGATTGCTGCACGGTCCGGAGCTTCAGCCAGGGTGGCAATTCCATGTCTGCCAGTTCGTCCAGCGCAGGAATGGGCGAACTATCGTCGATTATCAGGAGTTCCACCTCGGTGGGCGCGGTGAACGTTTGCGCAACGATCGAGCGGATGGCCTGCTGCAGGATACCCCGCTCACGCTGGAAGTAAGGGATAATGACCGCGATCCGACGCAGCGCTTTTGGGTTCGGCGGCACGAGATCAGGCGGCATCGGCGTTGCGGACAGTGTGGGAGTGGGGCGATGGCGGCGGGATCGGCCCGTCCGAGTAGCCACCCCTGGCGTCACGGATGGCATTCATGAGGAAGGTGACATTGCCGCGCAAATAGCGGTCTGCCAGTCGGGTCGGTTCGTTCATGAGCCGGAATATCCATTCCATGCGCATGCGGCGCAGCCAGCCAGGCGCGCGCGGGACATGGCCGGCGGTGAAATCGAGCAGGGCGCCCGCGCACAATATGGGGCGGCCGATATGGGATGCCCATTTGGCCGCCCACAATTCCTGGCGGGGGTTCCCCATGGCTGCGATTACCAGATCCGCGCCGCTTTCCCGAATATGGCGGCTCAGATGCTCCTCCTCTTGCGGGTCGAAGAAGCCATGGAGGGTGCCGACTATGCGAATATGGGGATGACGCTCTTCCAGAATGGCGGCTGCACGTTCCGCGATGCCGGGGGCTGCGCCTACCAGAAATAGCCGGAGGCGGTCCGGGTAGCTCTTCAGCAACTGGGGAATGAAGTCCGTGCCGTTCAGATTGTGCGGGAAGGAGTCCCCGTAGCGGAGGCGGCTTGCGATATCGACGCCGACGCCGTCATTAAGGACCAGCGCGTCATTCAGCGCGGCTGCGACCCCTTCGACCCGTCGTGCCTGGTTGATCAGATGGGCATTGCCGAATGCTACCACGCGCGGCGCCTGGTCCCTGATGAGGCCCGAAACTGCTTTCAGCGCGTCGCTCTCCGAAAGAACGGCAAGGCGAAGCGGCCCAATCTGGCGGGTCTGACGTCCCAGAATATGTTCGTAGATGGCCGAGATCCTGGCGCTCACACCCGGCCAGCCATAAGCCAGCAGACCTGCGGCAGTGGTCGGGGAGGGCGAGCGTTGCTGCGCCTTGCGAATGTCCTGCAGGGTGCGGGCAGCGGACAACGGATCGGTGAAATCGATCAGGCTGCCGGTATCGAGCTTGACGCAGGAGCGACGATGCGCCGGAATGTCGCTGACGACCGGATATAGTCCGGCGGACACCCCCTCGATCAGGGAAATACCGAAACCTTCATAGGCGCTGGGCGATGCGAAGATGGTACTCCGGGCAATCAGTGCCTGCAGGGCCTCGTCGCTGGGGCTATCATGAAATTCCACCAGATCGCCCAAGCCGAGTTGTTCGACGATCTGTTGCAGATCGGCGAAGGTGACACCCATCGGCTTTCCCGCGATGATCAGCCGGGCCTTGCGGTCCAGCCGGTGCAGATGCGCAAACCAGCGGATCAACAGGTCGATCCGCTTGTTCGGCGCGATCCGGCCGAAATAGATGAAGCGATGCTCGGCGGAAGGCGATTGCGCAAGACCGGCGAACTTGACCGTGTCCACGCCGTTTTCGACCAAGGTAAGTGCGCGACGATTGACCTTGGCGAACGTCTCATAGTCCGCTTCGCTGCAGGCAATGATCGCCCGATATCCAGCCAGTGAAAGGCGGGTCATGCTGTGAAAGTAGAATTGCTTCAATCGACGGGCATAGCCGGTATGAAAGAAGCCGCCATGCGTGGACAGGACCAGCGGTTTGCGGTGCAGCAGCCGGGTCAGTGCCAGATAGTCGGCGAAGAAATCGACGGCGTGGACATGGACGATGTCGCAATCGTCCAGATGGTGCAGCACGGATGGTGCGAGCGGATAGCGACGTCCACCCCGATAGGGTATCCGGACCACCTCTACATCGTCGATGATTTCGCATCGCGGCAAGGGTGCGTCGTCGCCGTCGAAGATGCGGTCCAGGGTGATCATCCTGACCTGGTGCCCGGCGCGAGCCTGTTCGCGGCACAGATTTCTGGTGAAGCTTTCCAGCCCGCCGAGTCCGGGATGATATTGTCGGGAAATATGGGCGATTTTCATATCAGACCCCCTTGGTGCCGACGATCGCTGACCGCTAGATCAGCATGATGGTGCCGATCAGCACCGTGTTCAGCATGGTCATCTTGTTGATCACTGCCTTGAGCTCGCTGGTGGATGTCTGATCGCGCTGGACCGCAACGATCGCGCAATCGGCGCTGCCTGCCGCATGAGCGAGATCGTCGATATGGCTGGCGTCGACCAGGCACAGATCGAAGTGAGCCGTCAGCGACGACAGGCGTTGCGACAGTGGCGCAAGCGGACTGCCGTCGATGGCGCAGCCATCCTGCTGGGGCGCGGCCATGACGAACAACGACCGGATACTGCTCGGCTGGACCAGCTGAAATGGCTCATCCATGTCGTCCGGCGAGCCGGTCCGCGCATTCATGCCAAGCAAGCGATGTTGGACGAAGCCAGAATGCTCCATGTCGACGACCAAGGTGCGCAGACCGCTCAGGGCTGCCGATACGGCGATATTTGCCGTCAATATGGCCGCCTGCTCGCTCGCCTCGATTGCGATGATCGCGATAGAGCCGGGCGCGCGACCGTCGGGATGGCGCATTGCAGACAGGGTCGACTGGATGTCCCGCGCTTGTTCCGCCAGCATTGCGCTGGGAGCGTGGATCACCGCGATCGCGGGATCGACATTGGCGTGGACAGTCGCCGTTTCCTCGCGCGTATCGCCATCGTAAGTCGGCGGCGGGCCGGGATAGACATCCTCTACCGGTTCAGTCGAGCGAAGCCTCATGACCAATTGCCTCCTTCGATACGGAGTTGCCTGCCGTTGACGCGCAGGTCTGCCTGACCAAGCAACGGCACGCCGGTAAGATAGGTGACGGTGTTACGGCTGCGGATGCGCGGGCTGAGCCATTCGGCTAGGATGACCGAGCCGATTGCGAGCATGAGAGCCACCATCGTCATCATCAGGAACCGCACGCCGATATTGGGCGCGTTGGGGATCATCGGCGGTTCTGCAATGTCGAGCCGCACGATGTTGAGCGACGGAGCCGTGCTGGTGGCATGCAACTGCGAGAATTGTTCGGTCTGCGCCTCATATTCCTTGCGCGCCGATTCCACATTGCTTTCCAGCACGGCGAGCTTGCCGCGATCGGCCGCGAGCGACAGCATACGCCCGCGATGCTGGTCGAGCAGGGCCTGCATCGTGCCCTGATTGGCCGATGCCGCCGAACTGGCCGCCGCCAGCGTGCCTGACATCTTGCCGGTTTCCTGGGCCAGACTGTCCTGCATCTGGCGCAACTGCTGCTGGGCGGCACGCATCGTCGCATGATTGGGGCCGAGTTCGGCAGCCATCTGGCTGATTTCCGCCGATTTGGCTGCGATCTGCGCCCTTAGCCCCTGGATCAGCCCGCTCGATTGAATGTCGGGCATATTGGCGCCGCCCGCCGCGCGCGACCGGGCCTCCGCAGCAACGGCTTCGGCCGACGACAGTTTCGACGACAATTCGCTGAGGCGCGTGCTTTCCGCATCGATGGCGCCGGTGGCGACAATGCCATGGGCGCGCTGGAAATCGGCAAGCCGTGCCTGCGCCTCTTCCATTCGCTGTTCGGACGCGGCGATCTGTTTCTTGTACCAGGAAGCAAAGCGCTGGGCGAATTCGTTGCTGATACCCAGGCGCGCATCATTGAAGGCCTGGGCGAAACTGTTGGCCATCAACGCCGAACGCTGTGGATCGAGGCTGCGGTAGGAGACGTCGATCGTATTGCCGGTCGCGCTGGGCGAAACCTGCAAACCCGACTGGACGCTGCGGCTGATCCAGCCTTCGAAACTCTGGTTGCCGTTCGTCTGCTCCTGCCAACGTGCACGCATCGCCGGATTTTTGAAAAGGCCAAGCCGCTCGGCCACCTTGCGGGCGATCACCTCGCTCTGCAGGATTCTGGACTCCGTCGCGAGCATGGATTCGCCGGTCGCCTCGTTCGATTTGCCGCCGGTCGGGTCCGGTGCCCGGTTGTCGAACAACAAGGTGGCGGTCGCGCGATATTCGCGTGGCGTGATCGCAATCCACAGGACCGTCAGCGCCATGACGCAGCAGAAGATGGCGGCTGCCATCCTCCAGCGCTGCAGGATGGCTCGCGTTATGTCGAACATGTACATCCTATCGGTCCCTTACGATGCAGCGCTTTGGCGCTGCCCTTCTACAAGGCTGACGACACGCCGGGTCAGGTGGTCGCCGTGGCGGCTGGCAGACAACATGCCGAGCAGGAATTGGGGGGCGAGGCTGTCCCGGAACATGAGGGCGGTGCTGCCCGGCCGGGCGTGCATGGCGCGGCGCAGGATTTCCAGGACCGGACCGTCGCGGTCGATATGCGACGCCTGCTGTTCCGGTGCGAGTCCGGGAGGAACGATCGCGGCGCGGACGAGCTGCTCGATCACCGGCCAATGGCCAGCGCCCAGATCGATGGCCTCGTGGAACAGCGCAGCATCTGTCGGATTGGTGATCGTCCAGTCGTCGACCGCGCGCATCATCCCCGCGAGCGTTGCCGGCATTTCGACCACTGTCTTGCGCTGCCTGAGGGTTTCCAGGCAGGCCAGCGCGCAGAACAGGCGGACATGATAGGGGGAGCCGCATGCGACATGGGCAATTGTCTCGCGCGCGGCATCGCTGAAGTTGAGGCCGGCCTGGGCGGCGCCGCGATCGATCAGGTCGAACACGGCGGCCGTGTCGATCCGCACGATGGGAACGGCTGTCATGTGCCGTCGCAGCGATTCATGGCCTTCGATGAGTTGGCTCAATCCGGACGCGATGCCGACCGCCAGAATATGAACCGGCAGGGCCGCGTCGGAGAGCAGCTTCATGGTGCGCGACAATTCGCCAAGAACAGCCGGATCGATGATACGGTCGAACTCGTCGAGGATGAAGATGAATTTTCGCTGCCCATGTTCGGCGAGTGCTTCCACGACATCGCGCGGTCCAACGACGATCGGCGCATCTGTTGCGGGTGAGCGCGGCAGGTTTCCGCGGGCGGCATCGAGGAACGGCGAGATCAGGCTGGTGAAATCCTGCCCAGGCTCGCATGCCATGTAGAAGACCAGATAGCCGCGATTGTCGGCAACATTGGCGAAGACGCGCGCTAGCGAGGTCTTGCCTGTCCCACGGCCGCCAAAGATCATCGCATGATTGCCGCGGTCCAGCACCCCCTCCACCAGCAGATCCATCTCCTGCTGCCGGCCATGAAGATGGCGGGCGGCCGTGACGGGCTGGGTCGCATTGAACCCCTTGCGTATCGCTGATCGGACAGCGTCAGCGGACATGGCTGCATTTGTAGACGGCGTGACGGATGCAGCACCGGCCGATTGCGCATTTTGAGGCACGCCGCCCGTAGCTCGAGAACGCCGGCCAGGCGTTTCTCGGCGACGCTCGGGCTCGGGCGTTCGTCGGAGCCAACGGGCAATTCTGGTGAAGATATTCACGCAATGCCTCCTGTCAGGATACCGGATCGCATCTCAGAAGGTCCGCTCGTTGACGGTGTAGACGTCACCAGGCTTGACCAGCATATCGAGGCTGGCCTTCTTGATGATCTCCGTGCCACGGTGCAGCGTGATCTTCTTTTCCGATCCGCCCAAAGTCGGCCCGCCGGCCTGGGCCAGCATCTGGCGCAGGGTCATGCCGGTTTCGAAGGCGACGCGGCCGGGCTTGTTCACCTGGCCGTAGATGAATACCTCCTCTGCCTTCGGCACGAAGATGGAATCGCCTGCGCGCAGGAACTGACCGGTCCCGCTTTGCGGGTCGAGATCGCTGAGCGCAATCCGGCGATCCGCTTCTCCCGTTCGTTGCAGGATCGCATAGTCCGCCGCGTCCGCGCGGGCGCCGCCGGTGCGCGCCAGCATCATCGCGATCGTCTGAGGCCGATCCAGGGGGTAGAGCCCAGGGTTCTGGAGGTTGCCGAACATCGTGACCGATCGACTGACGAAGCTCACGACTTCGACATTGACGATCGGATCGACGAAATATCCGCCGGTCTGCAATTGCCGGCGGATATTGTTTGCAAGGGCGTTGGTCGTGGATCCCTCCGCAACCACGTCGCCGATGCTCGGCAGGGTGATGCGCCCATCTTCCTTGATCCGCGTCTTGACCTCGATCGGATAGGCGCCGAATATCGAGACGCGTATCTCGTCATTGGCACCCAGGACATAGGCGGCGACCGCTTCCTTGTTGTCGACGCCGGCCAATACGGGATTGGCGAGCGCGGCCAGAAGAAGGGAACTGCACAGGTTTCGCATCGCACGGGGTAAGAACATGGCCATGCTCCTCACAATGTAAGGCCAAGGGACAGCATCATTGATGTCGATTTATATCGGTAGCGCTCGACTGCGCTTTCACGCCATTCGTGGCGAACGTCCACGCCGGCCGTCAGGCGGCTGCGCAGTGCAAATCGATATCCGGCGTTGAGCGCGATCGTTTCGTCGGTACCGCGCATCATGTCGGTGTCGATCAACAACTCGCCCTTGAACTGGCGCCTGGCATAGCTCGCGCCAGCCTGGATCGAAGATCGTGAACTGAGGGTCGCATTTCCGCGGAGCGAAAAATTGGTCAGGACGATATAGGTCGCGCCGGTGTTGCTCTGGTTGCTGGTGCTTCGGCTGCCGTCGAATACCAGGGAGGTGCGCGGCGATGGCCGATAGACGGCACCGGCATGATAGCCCAGACCCGAATAGTCATCGACCCGTTCATCACGCGCCTTGGTATGAATATAGCCAATTCCGGCACTCCAACTGAGACGCGGAGCGACAGCGCGTTTGAACTCGATCCCAACCCGATAATTGTCGGCACCGCGGCTCATGCGCAGTTCGGACGTCTCGTCTGACCAGTGGGGGCGACGAAACGCTTCGACGTTGAACATCAGCCGGATGTCGCCAAGGCTCGCCTTGCTATAGGCGATACCGATACCGGCGCTGCGGGTGCGGATGTCGAACGGCCGGCGTGAATCGACGCTATTGTTCGTTTGCAGATAGCCGAGCTTGATGACGGGATAGTAACCATAGGGCTTGTCGCACTCGGCCGTGACCGCATAGTCCTGGGTGCGTTCGCTGTTGCCGACGATAATGCCTTGATCGGCCAGATCGGCCTGTGCGAAATTCAATCGGGCGCTTGGACGCAGATAACAGAGTGCGCTGACCTTTACATCGCCCTTGGCGGTGAGCGTAACGCGCTCCCGATCGAGATTGCTGTAGCGCTGATGGAAGTCATAGCCCAACGATCCCATGACCGTGACCTGGTGGACACCGAGATTTTTCCTGAAGGTGACATCGAGCGCCGGGGTGATGCGAATATCGTCCTTGTCGCCGGAGACGAGATCATCGCTCTGGCGCAGGACATTGTCGTCGTAAAGCATCCGTACCGTGGGTGCCACGGTCAGGCCGTCAGGCGGCACTTCGACCTGCGCAAAGGCTGGGCAGCCCAAGATGATCGAGCAGGCAAGGGGAAGGCGCGCATAATGCAGGCGGGTCATCTTGCGGCTCCCGCCTGGTTGTATTTTGCAACAATGGCTGCCTGTGGCCGGGCTTTGCCTTGTACGGGTTGCAGGCTCATGGGATAGTTTGCGCCCCACCATGGGCCGCCGGCCCAATAGGCCCAACCCATCCAGACATCGGCATTGGCATCGAGATGCTTGAGCAGGGCGTCTAGGCTGTCGAGGCAGGCGGCATTTGCTGGGGCGCCGAACTCGCCAAGGAAGCCCTTGTGGCGGTTGTCCCGAAGCCATTTTGTCGCCGCTTCCATGCGGCGTTGGATGACCGGCGGTGCTTCGCATTGCGCCTTCATCCCGGAACTGTCCGAGTCCAGATATTGGTGCATCTCGATCGCATAATTGCCGGCTGGATCGCGGAAGTTCTGGAAGGCGGCAGCGTTGGAGGCGCGGCCGCCAGCGATCCAGCTATGCGCGCCGGTCCAGTTGGAGCCCGGCACGAACAGCATGTTGCGCGCACCCGCCTTTCGGATGGCGACGACGCTTTCGTCCACCATCGATCGCCAGCGTGCTGGAGCCATGCCGTTCGGTTCATTCATCAGACCGAAGGCCACCTGCCGGTTCCCGCGATAATGCTCGGCCAGCCGGCGCCACAGATCGGCAAGTTTCGCGCTGCCATCTGGCGATTGATCCAGTCGCTGCCCCCCGTTTGCGCCATAATTATGGATGTCGAGGATGATGATCCGGAACGGGGCGAGGATCGCCACGACCTTGTCGAGGCGGGCCTGTTCGGCAGTCGAAAGGGGCTGGAGCGGGACGGGTTGGATCCGCTCCCACAATATCGGAACCCGGACGATCTTCATGCCCATCGCGACGAAGGGCGCCGCGGTGCGGGTATCGGGGTAGATATAATCCTTCCCGAAAATACCCGGCTTCCTGCCCGAGTTGAACTCTCCGCCCGCGAGGTTGATTCCCGACAACGGTGGCTCCGCGCAGGCCATCCAAGGGCATGCCGTCGAGAGGAGGGCAGCACATCGGATCGCAAGGACCGTCCGTCTCGGGCGCTGAGGGGCGCTCATGGTCAGCGCTGCCCGCCTGTGCTAGCAGAGCGCCGCAAAGGGATAGATTGTAGGGCATGGCACCGATCGGGAACAGGCAGGCGAGCGTGGATGTCGCTATCGCGCCCGCGTCGCGACATGCGGCGCGGGCCGTCGCCGGACGTGAACGACATGCCGCGTTGCTGACTCATTTCGGCAGCGTCGGATTGTTGTTGATGCGGGGCGTTGTGACCGACGTTGGGCAGTCGGGCGATGCGGAAACGCGCGTGATCCATTATCGCCGGCAGGTTGATGGAAAATATTGCGTCGAACTGCCCGCGCGCATCGATGTCGATATCGGAGATATGATCATGATCCGTGCGCTGACGCTGCCCGACGGGGCGGTGCGGCCGATCATGGCGCGGGCGACGAGCCGACGGGAATGGATAATGCTCGATGATGTCAACGCGATTGTCGACGACTATACCCATGCCACACGCCGTTTCGTTCGTTGGGGCACAGGGGCCGGATCGGCTCTGGCAATGCTGGCGGTTTGCGGCATCGCGGCTCCTCTCGCGCTGACCACAGCGGTATTTTCCTTTGCCGGTGCCTGGAGCTTGCATCGCCGCGATCGCCGAGATCGGACTAGGATCGGCCGCTGGCTTGCCCGTTAGGTCGGCAAGAGTTCCAATGGACATGGTCATGCGAGCATCCCCTGCTGCCGATACCAGGTGATGGTGCGACGAAAGCCTTCCTCCAGATTGATCAGCGGCTGATAGCCGAGGACCGTCTGCGCCCGCCTGATGCTGAACGCGCGGTTGTGCTTGAAGATGGTCAGCCGGCGACGAGGTAATGGGGGTTGCAATCCCAGCGGCGCATAAAGTGCTTCGCACAGGCGCGCGGCCATCAGCGCGAGGCTGTAGGGGATGGTCGTCTTGGGCGGTGGTACGTCCAAGGCGGTAGCGACGGCCCTTACATAGTCGCGCAGCGGCAGAAAGGCGCGATCACCCAGGATGAAGGTACCCGATGGCGCATCGGGATGAACCATCGTCAATATGTAGCCGGCGACCAGGTCATCAATGTAGACAGGATGGAAATTGGGTGTTTGCCGACCCGCAAACAGAAAACGGCGGCGCTGGACCAGGCGGAACAGCTTTAGCATCCGGGTGTCGCCTGGCCCATAGGTGGAGCAGGGGCGAACGATGACGACGCTCATGCCCGGCCGGCCCATTTCGTCACGGCAGAGATCTTCGGCTCGCAACTTGCTTTCCTGATAGGGATCGCGGGGGTCGAATGGCGCATTTTCGTCTGCGGGGGCGTCGGCCACATTCCCGTGGACGCCAATCGACGAGCAATAGATGAAGCGCTCGACGCCGGCCCGTCGGCTCGCTTCAAGCAGGGCCCGAGTAGCATCCCGATTGACCTGCATGAACGCCTTGCGCGGTCCTTCGGTACGGAACATCGCGGCAATGTGAAAACAATAGCGTGCGTCCCGAAGCAGTGCGTCGAAACGATCAGAGTCTGTCAGCGAGCCTTCGATCCACTCTATGCCGCTCTCGCGCTCCGCTTCGGTAAGGGGCCTGCGGCACATCGAGCGGACGCGGTAGCCCATTTGCAGGAGTTGACGTGCGAGCGCCCCGCCAACGAAGCCAGTCGCGCCGGTCACTGCTATGATGGGCTGATAACCGATTTCGTTCATGTAAATAGCTTCCGGTCGACGGCGAAAGGCGATGCATTCATCATCGCTATTTTGCGTCCAGGCGCGTTGATCGGCGAAAGCAATTGCGTCTCCATTGAAGAAACGATCATTTGATATCCCGATCTCAATAATATTGCGTGGATCCTGATTGCGGAAATTCTTACGCAACTGCGGTATTAGTCAACATCAGGGGTAACACCTATCAATTAGGTGCAAATACATAATGGAACATGATTTTGTTATGTGTGAACTTGGTGTTTGTTCGGGTGAGTGACGCGAGCACTCGATGCACGTGCCATCTTGTCCGAGGCGGACGCGTTTTCATGAGCGGATCTGCATGGTGCGTTTGGTTCTTGGCGCCCATTCGATCGTGGAGGCGCGCCGCTATTCAGGCTTTCGGCTCATGCTTGTCGCGTGAGCGCCAGTCGGAGAACGGGTTTGGCATTGCAATTTCTGTCTGCACAGCTGGATCATCTTTACGCGCGGCTGACAGTGATGCGACTCCGCGCGCAAGGCTGCCAACCGGGTCGGGGCCTGCGCGTGCGGGGTGGCGTGCCTTATCTCCGGAACCCCGGATCCTTGGTCATTGGCAACAATGTCCGCCTGCGGAATGAACCGACCCGGATTCGCCTGGCTACGGTTCCGCAGGGGGCTATCATTCTTGGCGACGAGGTTTCGTTGAACACGGGAGTTCATATCTTCAGCGCTGCGCGGATCGATGTCGGCGGCGGGTCGCGTATCGGTGACAATGTTGCGATGTTCGACACGAGCTTCCATCCCGTTCATGAAGGGCGCTCCGTAAGGCCCCGTCCGATCACCATCGGTCGCAACGTCTGGATTGGCCGCAACGCCATCATCTTGCCCGGCGTGTCGATCGGCGATCATTCCGTGGTGGCGGCCGGATCAGTGGTCTTTGATGATATTCCCGCCCGACAGGTGTGGCGGGGCAACCCCGCGGCATTCGTGAAGCATGTCCGGGCGACCGACGATTTTCGACGTAGCTAGGGGGAGGGCGATATGTCAGGTCCGGGGTTGGGGCGCGCAGTCCGTTCAGGCATGGCCTGGTCCATCCTGGAAAGTTGGGGTGTGCAACTGTTGCAGTTCCTGACCTTCCTCGTGATTGCGCGCTATGTCGATGCGACGATGCTGGGCATCGTCGCCATGGCCCTGCTGGTAGGGCAATGGTTCCAGATGATCATATTGTCGGGGATCAGTGCATCGCTTGTGAGCAAGGGCGGCGCTGCCGATGCCGACTTGGATGATACGGCCTTCTGGATTTCTGCTGCGGCCGGCGCGCTGCTGCTGATCGCGACCTTCTTGCTAGCCGACTTGGTTGAGCGGACCGCCGCCCATCAGGGCTTGGGCATGGTTTTGCGATGGCTGAGCGTCGCGAATTTCCTGGGTGCGCTGAACGTCGTGCCACAGGCTTGGCTGACGCGGGCCTTGCTGATGCGGCCATTGGCCACGCGCTCGACAATCTCGACCCTGGTGGGCGGCCTTGTCGGAATAGCACTGGCCGTGGCCGGTTATGGCGTGATGGCGCTGGTGGCACAAAATCTGGCCGTAGCGGTCATCGGAACGATAATCCTGTGGGCCGCCTGCCCGATGCGACCCCGACTGCGTTTTTCACGGGAAAAGGCAAGGGACGTGCTTTTCTATGGCCGTCATGTCGGCGTGACGGGCGCTGCGAATTTCTTCAACGCCAATGCTGACATCATGGTCATCGGCCTGGCGCTCGGCGGCGCAGCGACAGGCATTTATACCGTCGGCAAGCGGGCTTTGCTGGCCGCCAATCTGATGCTGGCGCGTGCGCTGTCCCGTGTGGCACTTCCGGTCTTCTCGCAACTCAAGGGGGATCCGCCCCGCCTTGCAAAGGCTTTCCTCAGAATAGTGTCGGCGACATCGTCCATAACGACCCCGGCCTTTGTCGGCCTGGCGATCGTATCGGACGAGTTTATTTTCCTGTTGTTCGGTCCGCGTTGGGCGGCGGCAGCCGATGTGATGCGCTATCTCAGCCTGTTCGGCGCGCTCCAGGCGATCGGCATTTACAATCAGTCGCTGATGCTCGCCATGGGAAAGCCGCAATGGCAGACTTGGCTGGCGGGCATTTATGCGCTGGTCAATATTGTCACCTTCTTCTTTGCCGTTGAATATGGGATGGCTGCGGTCGCTGCCGCGTTCACGGCGCGCGCCTATATCCTCTATCCCCTGTCCGTCTGGCCAGTTGTGGTTCTGCTGCCGCTGGGATGGCGGGATTATTGGAAGGCGCTGCGGCCCAGTGTCGTCGCATCGCTGGTCATGGCTGTTTTTCTATGGGGGTTCCGGTTCGCATTGGCCGGCCAAGCTCCGATTCCGATGCTGTTGTCGACGGTCATCGCTGGGGCAGCGGTCTATATGGTCGTCCTCGGACTGGTCGGACGGACCATTGTCATCGACATGTTCCATTTCGCACGGGCAGGGGGCAAACGCGTGTCCTCCACCAGTTAAATTTCCGAAGTGGACATTTTTGGAAATCCTCCGGCAATGACATTTTGCAGCTGCGGAACGAAATTTCTCAAAATGTGTAAAACTACCTACTATACTTCCCCTAATGCCGATGTTAAAAATTGCGCATTGCAGCAGAGAATTATGTAAACCTCCAACTGGATCAATAATCGGTCAGGGGTGAGCATGGGGCAGACGTCCGATTGAAGACGTGAGCCGGTTTCTGCCATCCCTTTCAGGGTGACGGTCGCAGCATATGAAATAATTCTGGGCGTTAAGCGCGGGGTTTGAGTTATGTTCGCAGCCGTCAGACGATTTAACATCATGCCGATCTCCAAGGCGGGCCAAGTCCGCGCCAGCTTTTCGCTGGTCAGATTGCGTTGTCTCAGGCGCCACGTCTCGTGGAGTGGGGTCAGTCGCTATCTGGTCGGGTTGGCCATGGTCGCGATCGCGCTCGCCGCTTTTCAGGCCGATGAATATCCGTCCTTCTCCAGCGAATTTTATGTGATATTCACATTCGTTGCATTGTTTACGACGATGCTGTTCGGCGCCGGACCGGGCTTTCTGGCTGGTATCGCCGCCTTGGCGGTCACTTATCTGCTTGAAGGCTTTCATGGCGGGCTGCTTGCGGCGGGCGCCTTCCTCATGGCGCTGGTTGCCGCCAACGTCGTTGCGCTTCGCGCGACATTCTGGCGCGCTAGGGCGGAATATCAGGCTGCCCATGTCGGCCGGCTGATGACGCAGATGAAGCTGCTGACCGACGGCGCGGCGCATTATGCCCTCTACATGACCGATGTTTCGGGGTTCATCCTGCATTGGAATCGAGGCGCCGAGCGCTTTACCGGCTGGTTGACTGGCGAGGTGATGCATCGCCATGTCGCGCTGCTCTACCCAGGGCGCGCGGAGATCAAGGCGCGCATGGCGCAGGCCTTCGCCTTCGCCCGCCAGCATGGCAGCTGGGAATTCGATCATGAATGCTGCCGCAGCGATGGCACCATCTATCTGCAAAATTGCGTTGTCACGGCATTGTACGACAATGACGGAGCGTTGCAGGGCTTTGCCAACCTGATCCGCGACGTCACGCTGGAGCGCGCGCATGAGCTTGCGCTGCAGGAGCGGGAGCATGAGTTGCGGTTGATATTGGAGACCGCGCCGGACGCCGTCTTCGTATTCGATGCCGACGGCTGCATCGAATATATCAACGAAGCGGCCTCCCGCATGTTCGGCTATGATCTGGTGGATCTCAAAGGCCAGAATTTCGAGAGCCTGCTGCTGGTCTGTCCTTCTGAAGACGAAGTGCCTGACGAATATCCATTCCGGATCGTCGATGTTTCGGAAAAGATCGAGCGGCAGTTGATCGGCCGGCATCATAATGGCTCGAATTTTCCAACCGAGATGACCTTCGTGCGGATGGAAGCGAACGGCGGCACAAGGTTTACGGCCTTTGTGCGCGACCTTTCCGAACAGGAGGCGACGAAGGCTCGGCTGGAAACCCTGCAGGCGGAAATGCTGGATGGCACCCGCTATAGCGCAATGGGGGCGATGGCCTCGATGCTGTCGCACGAGTTGACCCAGCCATTGACAGCGCTTGCAGCCTATATGGAGGGGGGCAGCATCCTGCTCAACAATCTCAACGGCGGGAGTCGGGCGAAGCTGGACGAAATTTTCCATCTCGCGTCGAGCGAAGCGGTGCGGGCGGGGGCGATCATGCGCCATTTGCGCGACTTCACCAGCAGTGGTGAAGCGCAACTGGAGGTGCAGGATATCGGCGAAATGGTGCGCAGCAGCATTGCGCTCGTCCGTCCTGCGGCTGCCCGTGCGCAAGTCCGTGTCGTGCTTCGGGTTGCGCCAGACGCGGGACCGGTATTCGCCGATCCGGTCCAGATCCAGCAGGTGATCGGCAATCTTTGTCGCAATGCCATAGATGCGATGCGCAACATGGATGAGCGGATCCTGACGATCCACGCGTCCCGCGTCGATGAGCTTACCACCCAAATCATGATTACCGACACTGGCTCGGGCATCGCCGCGGAAATCCGCGAGCGGCTGTTCGACGCCTTTGTCACGACCAAGGAAGAGGGAACTGGGGTCGGATTGTCCATTTGTCGAACAATTGTGGAGGCCCATGGCGGGCGGATCTGGGTTGAGCCCGCGCCTGCCGGCAGCTGCTTTTGTTTCACATTGAAGCGTAAGAAGGGGATTCTTTGTGGAGGAAATGAAGACGATTCACATCGTGGACGACGAATATTCCGTCAGAGCGGCAACGGCATTCTTGTTGGAGCTTGAAGGATATTCGGTCCGCACTTGGCAGAGGGGCGCTCATTTTCTTGCCGCCGCGCCGACCGAGCCGCCGGGCTGTGTCATCCTGGACCTGCGCATGCCCGACATGGATGGACTGGAGGTGCAGCGCCGTCTCAATGAAGCGGATCTCAATTTTCCGGTCATCATGCTGACGGGGCATGGCGACATTGCCGTGACGGTCGCGGCAATGAAGATGGGCGCCGTGGATTTCCTGGTGAAGCCGTTCGAGCGACAGAGCCTGTTGCAGGCGGTCGAGAACGCCTGGTCGGTGCTATATGATAATGGTGCGCGCCGACAAAGGGTCGCGCAGGCGCAATCGCTGGTGGAAAAGTTGACGCCGCGCGAGCGCGATGTTCTGGCAGGCCTGACAATGGGGCTACCGAACAAGCACATCGCCCTGCAATTGGGCATCAGCCCGCGCACGATCGAAATTCATCGCGCAAACCTGATGGCAAAGCTCAAAACGCGCAATCTTTCGGATGCCCTGAGAGTTGCATTTGCGGCGGGAATAGGCCGGAGGCTGGATGGATGAGCGTCAATATTTCTGCCGCCGTGGTGCTTTTTGTCGCCATAGCGAGGGGATTGTCGCGATGAGCGCCAATAGTGCGATCGGGAGCCAGAAAATTGCGAAAAGGCGATCTGGCCATGCTGGCTTGATTTCGACGAGCGATGCATTTTGACGTTGCCAGAGGTGATAAAGGCCGATCGCCCAAATGAGCAATATGATTGCCGCACCGGCGCAGAGCGCAATGTTCATATTTCCATGAACCTCCCATTTTCGGATTAAAGGACGATGCTCTGTTTTTTTTAGCAAAAACAATATACGAATAATATAAGTGAAATTACGCTGTTAACAAAATTGCCGATTCATCTAAAATCATTCCGATATAAATTTGATTTTTGATATTTTATTAGTTAATATTTATTAGGTGTTGTCACGGATTGATGTTTTTGAGGCGCCCGTGCTCTTGTCGGTTGAATTGATTTCGCTCCTCTGCGTGCTGCGCAACTGGGAGCGCCCGGCCATTGCTGTGCCAATGGTCGACAATCGACGAGAAAAGGACAGGCCATGGCAAATCCGGATTTGGCGGCGCGTTTCCACAGCGCGAGCGGAACGGGGGCGTTAATCGCCAGGCGCAATGCACGCCTGTGGCTGTGCCTGCTGTTGCTATCAGCTGATTGCTTGGCGCTGCTGATTGGCTTTGGCGTAGGCGCGCGCCTCTCGCCGGCATCCTCGTCGGACATGATCGGATCATTATCCGCAGGCATTCTCGTCTTTGCGATCATCGCCTTTCACAGCCAGGCTTACAGCATGTCCTGTCTGACCAGCGCGACGATCAGCTGTCGCGCTGCGACATTGGCATTTGGTGCCACCATGCTGCTGTTCTTCCTTGTAATTTTCGCATCGAAGGCGGTGGGAACCTTCCCGCGCTCAGGCATATTGTTCGGCGTCTTTGGCAGCCTGGGGCTGCTGGTCGTGCAGCGCTCACTGATGGCCTATGCGGTCCGGCGTTGCTTCGGAAATCAGTTGTTCGCGGAGATATTGATCCTTGATGGTATCGCGCGCCCCAATGATTGCGGTGCGGCGGCCGTGATCGATGCGCGCCAGATCGGGCTGCGCCCCGAAGAGGATGATCCGCACAAGCTGCACCAATTGGGCGTGCTGCTGCGTGATTATGACAGGGCGATCATCCTTTGTCCGGCTGCCCGACGAGCGAGTTGGGCCGAGATATTGAAGGGCAGCAATGTTCAGGGCGAAGTCGTCGTGCCAGAGGTCGGGGAGACTGCACCGCTTGCGGTAGGGACCTGGTTGGACACGTCGACCCTAGTGGTCTCGCGCGGCCCGCTCAACCTTGCTGACCGCGCGCGCAAGCGTTTGCTCGACATTGCCTTGACCGTGCCCCTGGCCATTGCGCTGCTGCCGTTGCTGCTTCTGGTGGCGATCGCCATCAAGATCGACAGCACCGGGCCGGTCTTCTTTCGCCAACAACGGATCGGTCGCGGCAACCGCTTGTTCCGGATTTACAAGTTCCGCAGCATGCGGACCGATTGCGGCGACGCATTGGGTAGCCGTTCCACCGGTCGAAGTGATGACCGTGTGACCCGCATCGGGCGCTTCATTCGCAGTACGAGCATCGACGAACTGCCCCAGCTATTCAATGTTCTGCTCGGCGAAATGAGCCTCGTCGGGCCGCGGCCGCACGCCTTGGGCTCGACCGCTGATAACGCCTATTTCTGGCAGGTCGATCGGCAATATTGGCATCGCCACGCGCTCAAGCCCGGCATCACGGGACTGGCCCAAATCAGGGGTTTCCGTGGCGCGACGGAAACACGCGGCGACATCTTGCGGCGGATCGAGGCGGATCTGGAATATCTGCACGGCTGGAGCCTGGCGCGGGATATCGGCATCCTGCTGCGGACCTTCAACGTGCTCGTTCATCACAAGGCGTTCTGAAACGGGGGGGGGGGCATGATCGATCATGATCGGCCGCAAATCACCTCAGGATGAGCCGGCCATGGCGACGAAGCTGGAATGAGGCAGGCGTCGCCACCCGCCTATATCATGATGGGCGCGGCCTCCAATTCTCCAATCTGGATGATGTCGCCTGGTGCCAACCCGGAATTGTCGAACATCGGAAGGATCACATCGGCGTGGCTTGGCCGTGGTTCATGTGGGCAGGCAAGAAGGGGATGTTGCGGAGTAATTTTTGTTTTTGGTTCATTTTTTGC
>NZ_CP029335.1:1365000-1982500 GCF_003711185.1 Sphingobium sp. LF-16
AGGTAAGGGCATCTGGTGAATGCCTTGGCATGTACAGGCGATGAAGGACGTGGCACGCTGCGATAAGCGTGGGGGAGCCGTGAGCAGGCTTTGATCCCGCGATTTCCGAATGGGACAACCCACCTTCACCATTTAATTCCGTTATCGGTTCGCCGGTCGCGTAGTTAAATGGGAGAGGTATCACTAAGCTGAATAAAATAGGCTTTGGTGAAGCGAACCCGGAGAACTGAAACATCTCAGTACCCGGAGGAAAAGACATCAACCGAGATTCCGTTAGTAGTGGCGAGCGAACGCGGACCAGGCCAGTGCCTGATGTTTAATTAGCAGAACGATCTGGAAAGTTCGGCCATAGCGGGTGACAGCCCCGTATGCGAAAATGAAACATCAGGACTTGAGTAGGGCGGAGCACGTGAAACTCTGTCTGAACATGGGGGGACCACCCTCCAAGCCTAAATACTCGTACATGACCGATAGTGAACCAGTACCGTGAGGGAAAGGTGAAAAGCACCCCGATGAGGGGAGTGAAACAGTACCTGAAACCGGATGCCTACAAGCAGTGGGAGGGTCCTTGAGACCTGACCGCGTACCTCTTGCATAATGGGTCTGTGACTTAGTGTATCAAGCAAGCTTAAGCCGTTAGGTGTAGGCGCAGCGAAAGCGAGTCTGAATAGGGCGCCATAGTTTGATGCATTAGACCCGAAACCCGGCGATCTATGCATGACCAGGTTGAAGGTGCGGTAACACGCACTGGAGGACCGAACCGTTCAATGTTGAAAAATTGTCGGATGAGTTGTGCTTAGGGGTGAAAGGCCAATCAAGCCGGGAAATAGCTGGTTCTCCGCGAAATCTATTGAGGTAGAGCGTCGAATATTTGCCGTTGGGGGTAGAGCACTGGATGGATGCGGGGGTCGCGAGATCTACCAATTCTAACCAAACTCCGAATACCAACGAGTCTAGTTCGGCAGACAGACGGCGGGTGCTAAGGTCCGTCGTCAAAAGGGAAACAGCCCTAACCTACAGCTAAGGTCCCCAAGTCATCACTAAGTGGGAAAGCATGTGGGATTTCCAAAACAACCAGGAGGTTGGCTTAGAAGCAGCCATCCTTTAAAGAAAGCGTAACAGCTCACTGGTCTAAATAAGAGATCCTGCGGCGAAGATGTAACGGGGCTAAAGTGATGCACCGAAGCTTAGGGTTCAGTCTTTGACTGAGCGGTAGCGGAGCGTTCCGTAGGCCGTTGAAGCGGAAGGGTAACCGACCGTGGAGGTATCGGAAGTGCGAATGCAGACATGAGTAGCGATTAAGAGGGTGAGATGCCCTCTCGCCGAAATTCCAAGGGTTCCTGCTTAAAGCTAATCTGAGCAGGGTAAGCCGGCCCCTAAGACGAGCCCGAAGGGGGTAGTCGATGGGAACCACGTTAATATTCGTGGGCCTGGTGGTGTGTGACGGATGCCGTAAATTGTTCGGGCTTATTGGATTGCTCCGGGCAGTGAAGGGGTCCCAGGAAATAGCCCCACCGTATAGACCGTACCCTAAACCGACACAGGTGGAATGGTAGAGTATACCAAGGCGTTTGAGAGAAGTATCCTGAAGGAACTCGGCAAATTGCCTCCGTACCTTCGGAAGAAGGAGGCCCCATCTTAAGGCAACTTTTGATGGGGGGCACAGGCCAGGGGGTAGCGACTGTTTAGCAAAAACACAGGGCTCTGCTAAGTCGGCTTCAAGACGACGTATAGGGCCTGACGCCTGCCCGGTGCCTGAAGGTTAAGAGGAGGAGTGCAAGCTCTGAATTGAAGCCCAGGTAAACGGCGGCCGTAACTATAACGGTCCTAAGGTAGCGAAATTCCTTGTCGGGTAAGTTCCGACCTGCACGAATGGCGTAACGACTTCCCCACTGTCTCCAGGATATGCTCAGCGAAATTGAATTCTCCGTGAAGATGCGGAGTACCCGCGGTTAGACGGAAAGACCCCGTGCACCTTTACTGCAGCTTCAGAGTGGCATTAGGAAAGAACTGTGTAGCATAGGTGGGAGGCTTTGAAGCATTGACGCCAGTTGATGTGGAGCCATAGGTGAAATACCACCCTGTTGTTTTCTGATGTCTAACCTCGCACCGTTATCCGGTGCAGGGACCCTCTGTGGCGGGTAGTTTGACTGGGGCGGTCGCCTCCTAAAGAGTAACGGAGGCGCGCGATGGTGGGCTCAGGACGGTTGGAAACCGTCTGTTAGAGTGCAATGGCATAAGCCCGCCTGACTGCGAGACTGACAAGTCGAGCAGAGACGAAAGTCGGTCATAGTGATCCGGTGGTCCCTCGTGGAAGGGCCATCGCTCAACGGATAAAAGGTACGCCGGGGATAACAGGCTGATGATTCCCAAGAGCTCATATCGACGGAATCGTTTGGCACCTCGATGTCGGCTCATCACATCCTGGGGCTGGAGCAGGTCCCAAGGGTTTGGCTGTTCGCCAATTAAAGTGGTACGTGAGCTGGGTTCAGAACGTCGCGAGACAGTTTGGTCCCTATCTGCCGTGGGCGTCGAAATTTGAGAGGAGTTGACCCTAGTACGAGAGGACCGGGTTGAACATACCTCTGGTGTACCTGTCGTCACGCCAGTGGCGCAGCAGGGTAGCTATGTATGGACGGGATAACCGCTGAAAGCATCTAAGCGGGAAGCCTCCCTCAAGATAAGATTTCATCGAGCCGTCGTAGACCACGACGTTGATAGGCTGGATGTGGAAGTGCGGTAACGCATGGAGCTAACCAGTCCTAATTGCTCTGTTCGCGCTTAAGAGTCCCACCATCAACGACAATGCTGGAAACAGCCAAGGCGCTGATGGCGTGGTTTTAAGCCAGCCCAGATATACGAACATACAAACACACAAGCTCTTGTTGTTCACTTTCCCAAGTGAAAGTGAATAGTGCACGGTATCGATTAAAAACCCGCAGTTATGCGCCTGCTTCATTGCTTGGTGACCATAGCGTCTGTGACCCACCCGATCCCATCCCGAACTCGGCCGTGAAACCAGTCTGCGCCGATGGTACTATTGCTCAAGCACTGGAAGAGTAGGGCGTCGCCAGGCATTGAAGCACGCGCATAGCAACGGATCAAAAACCCATCACAATGTTACAAAACAGGGCGGCCCGCAAAGCCGCCCTTTTTGCGTATCAGGGCCACACAAAAGCCCAGTGTCGCGGGATGGAGCAGCCCGGTAGCTCGTCAGGCTCATAACCTGAAGGTCGTAGGTTCAAATCCTACTCCCGCAACCAACGCCATAGAACTACAAACACCGCCCTAGGGTCTTCCTGGGGCGGTGACGCCAAGTCGGTAGCGGGCCGCATCTCCGTAGGAGAACAGGCGTGCCTGCAGCATCTTGTCAGTGACGTGTTCCCCTGAAATGTGACCGATTTTGAGTAGAGTCTGACGTAAAGGAGTCGGACGAAGATGAAGCGCAGCAGGTTCAGCGAAGAGCAGATCATCGCGATCTTGAAGGAGCAGGAGGCTGGGATGGCGACGGCGGATGTTTGCCGCCGCCACGGAATCAGCTCGGCGACGTTCTACAAATGGAAGTCGAAGTATGGCGGTCTGGAGGTGTCCGAGGCCCGGCGTCTGCGCACGCTGGAGGAAGAGAACAGCCGGCTGAAGAAGCTGCTGGCCGAGGCAATGCTCGACAACGTGGTGCTGAAGGATCTGGCATCAAAAAAATGGTGACGCCCGGCGCTAAGCGGGATGCCGTCGCCCATGCCCGTGAGCATCACGGGCTGAGCGAGCGTCGGGCGTGCAACCTGGTCGGCGTGAGCCGGCGGGTGATCCGGTATCGATCGTCGCGTCCGGACGATGGTCCGCTGCGACAGCGTCTGCGCGAGTTGGCGGCCGAGCGTCGCCGCTTCGGCTATCGGCGTCTCGGGTATCTTCTGGCTCGCGAGGGCATGACGCCCAACCACAAGAAGCTGCTGCGGGTCTATCGCGAGGAGAACCTGCGGGTCCGTCGCCGTGGTGGCCGCAAGCGCGCCCTGGGCACGCGGGCGCCGATGGTGCTGCCGGACGGGCCGAACCAGCGTTGGTCGCTCGACTTCGTCTCCGACACCCTGACGTGCAGCCGGCGGTTCCGCATCCTGTGCGTGGTCGACGACTACACGCGGGAATGCCTGGCGCTGGTGGCCGACACGTCGCTGTCGGGTGTGCGGGTCGCGCGGGAGCTGACGCGGCTGATTGGGATGCGCGGCAAGCCGCATACGGTGGTCAGCGACAACGGCACCGAGCTGACCTCGTCGGCCATCCTGCGCTGGTCGCAGGAACGGCGGGTCGAGTGGCATTACATCGCACCCGGCAAGCCGATGCAAAACGGCTTCGTCGAGAGCTTCAACGGGCGTCTGCGCGACGAATGCCTCAACGAGACCCTGTTCACGTCGCTGCCGCATGCTCGCTTCGTGCTCGATGCCTGGCGGCACGATTACAACTACGTCAGGCCACACTCGAAACTGGGCGGGAGAACCCCCGCCGAGAAAGCCGGCCAACCTGTCCGGGGGCATGCCCCCGGACAGGTTGCCATCACCTCAACCAACCATCATGAAGGAGCCGGACTCTACCTCTGACTGGTGGCAATCAGGGGAGCATGTCACCAGGTGAAAAGCCAATGCCAGGGACGATGTTGGCGGGTGAGTAGCCCCTAGATTTCTGGACGCCTTCTATCCTAATTTTGAGGACAGGAGACGACGATGGGGAAGCCCAATTTCAGCGATGAGTTCAAGCGTGATGCGGTGGCGCAGATCACCGAGCGAGGGTATCCGGTAGCGGAGGTATCTGAGCGGCTCGGCGTCAGTCAGCATTCGCTGTATGCTTGGAAGCGACAACTGGCGAGGTGGTGTCTGGCGATGCCAGCAAGGATGCCGAGATCCGCCAGCTGAAGCGCGAGCTGGCCCGGGTGACCGAGGAGCGCGACATCCTAAAAAAAGCCACCGCGTATTTCGCCAGGGATGCAAAGTGAGATACGCATTTGTCGCCGAGCATCGTGACCAGTTCGGGGTTCGATCGATGTGTCGGTGTCTGCGCATCCAGCCCAGCGGTTTCTATGCTTGGCAGAAGAGCCCACTGAGCACGCGGGCCCAGGAAGATGCTCGGCAGACAGAGTTGATCCGGCAAGCCTGGAACGACAGCGGCAAGGTCTATGGCTACCGCAAGCTGCACGACGACCTGCTGGATCAGGGCGAGACCTGCTGCCCGAACCGCGTTGCCCGGCTGACCAGGCTGGCGGGTATCAAGGCGCAGGTCGGCTACAAGCGCCGACCGGGGAGCTATGGCGGCAAGCCGTCCCTGGCGGTCGACAACACTCTGGATCGCCAGTTCGACGTGGCCGCACCCGACAGGGCCTGGGTGACAGACATCACCTACATCCGGACCCTGGAGGGCTTTGCCTATCTGGCCGTCGTGATTGATCTCTATTCCCGCCGCGTGGTGGGTTGGTCGATGCAGAGCAGGCAGACCACCGATGCGGTGCTGCAGGCGCTGCACATGGCGGTATGGCGGCGCAAACCGAAGCAACGGGTGCTGATCCACTCGGATCAGGGCTCGCAGTTCACCAGCATGGACTGGGCGGCCTTCATCCGGGCTCACAATCTTGAGCATTCGATGAGCCGGCGCGGCAACTGCCATGACAACGCCGTCGCCGAGAGCTTCTTCTCCTCGCTCAAGCGTGAGCGCATTCGGCGCCGTACCTACAAAACACGCGATGAAGCCCGGCAGGATGTGTTCGATTACATCGAGATGTTCTACAACCCGGTGCGCAAGCAGATCAGGAACGGGATGCTGTCACCCAACCAGTTCGAACGGCAGCAGATTCTGAAAGCAGAAGGCGTCTAGAAAACTAGGGGCTACTCACACAGTATGTCTATCAGAGCGCGCTGCTCCCGGTTCCCGAAGTAGCGATCACGGCGGCGCTGGGCTTGATGGCGGGGATCTGCGGTAAGGTTTGGGTGATTCCCAAGAGCGGTTTGAATCTTTACATCGTCCTCGTCGCCCGTTCCGGTATTGGCAAGGAAGCGATGCATGATGGCATTTCGGACCTAATTACCGCCGCATTGCCGTTCTGCCCGGTCGCAGGGAACTTTGCTGATTTCACGGAATACGCATCTGGACCCGCCCTGATTAAGGCTTGCGTGCACAACCAATGCTTTGTGAATGTGAGCGGCGAAATTGGCCACAGGTTCAGGGCGATGGCGGCGGCTTCGAAAATCCACTCATAGGGGCACCCTGATGCCGATCATCCGAACCGAACGAAACTACGTCCATGCCCACGCCATTGGCGACGACGATGTGTTCGTGCGTGCGTCGTTCTTTGGATACGACGAGGCGGGCAACCGCGTGCTGCACCACATGCCCTATCGCGGGATAGAGGAGTATCAGGCGGAAGTGGACTGGGCGGTCAGCATGGCGGACCGCATGGCACATCCGCTCTATGTCGTGCCGTTCAGCTATGACGACATGCTCGTGTCAGGGCGCTTTGACCCCCTCTGCAAAGCGGTCGCGCGCATGACCGATCAGGAGCGCGGGCAGATGCGGCGGGGCATCATCAAGAGCATGATCGAAGTGCTCCGCGACTGCGACGACTGGCGCGTGCGCGCCGATGCCTATGACATTCTGGTCCAACTGAAGGTGACATATGAAAGCTGACATACCGTTGGCGGAGCGCCGCCGTATTGAACGCGAGCAGCAGGCGGAGATTCGCGCCATGCTGGCACCGCGTCACTTTGCTACCATGCGGGAGCAGATGGCGATTGATGCGGTGATGCAACGCTTGGAATGCGAAGCCCTCATTGAAGCCGCGCCTGCCATCTATGCAGCGATGGGGCGCAAGGCTGTTCCCGCTGCACCAGCGCCGGAACCTGTGGTCATGCTCGAACCCACTCCACCGCCTGCATCCGTGCCGGTGGTGCGCTCTGGCGCGCCCGACATGCCGTTTGATCTGCGTTTCCACCTCGGATTGAAATAACCACATGGCAGGCATCCGCGCCCTTCAACGCCGCATCAAGCGGATAGAGGAAGCGGAGAAGCCGAAGCCGTCGCCCTTCACGGTCATGTTTGGCTCGTTCGATGCTTGGGTCGAGCATGAGGTGCTGCCTGGCATTGAGAGCGGAGCGCTGGACCGGCGGGACATGGTGGCGGTCGTCGCTGCCCTCCGCAATTGGGAGCATGACGGGACATGGAGCGCCGTTCAGGTAATGCGCTAAAAATTACTTCGCATAGTCAAGAGGGCTAGTTGACGCGCTTTGAAGCGAGTTGGTCACAAAATGGAGATCAATAATTAAGCCCCATAGTGCCCAGGGTCCAGTTGCAACAAGACCGCTCTTCGAAGCATATAGGCCGGCATCAATCACCAATGCCCCAAATATATCTGGGCAATTGTTCAGATTTGATTGAAGCGGTGGCATTGTCTTCCAGCCAGTATAACCGACGGCAAACATGGGAATTTGAGGCTGCGGCCCAGCACCAAAACTCATAGTCGCACCAAACGATCTCTTGAGAGGTGCAAGAGCCTTGGCGGTATTAACGGCGTCGTTCCATTGGTTGGATAGGTTCGATTTTACTTCAATCACTGCCGCAGCAGATTCTGCAAGGTAAAGACGACTTTGTCCGGCTCCTACCATCGGCAGGGAAGGCGCAAATGGATATTCAACGACTACATCCAGTTGTCCGCTTTTGGCTCCAGCAGCATCAGTCGCATCACCTGTTCCGAACCGATAGATGGGGGGAAGCACCTTGCTTAGAAACTCATCAACAAACGCGGCCCGCTCTTGCCCAATCGTCGCTGACGATAATCCTACGCTGCTCTGATGCACGCCATTTAGAATGGATTGCAAACCTGTGAGGCGTTGCAGAACATGTTGATTTGGCATTCGTCCCCCATTGCAACTGGCGGAAGAGGTGGGATTCGAACCCACGGACGGGTTGCCCCGTCGCCGGTTTTCAAGACCGGTTCCTTAAACCACTCGGACACTCTTCCTTGCCGTTTTTAGGGTTGGCAACTTACGACAGGCTTACGGGTGAAATTTCCCGGCAAACCTGAACCATGCTAACCCCTTGTAACCAAACTCCTAATTCCGCACACGGGTCGCAAGCTCCAGTAGCTTTCAAGACCGCTGCCTTAAACCACTCGGCCACACTTCCGTTGCGACGCTTCCTAGCGAAGCGGGCGAACAAGCCAAGGGCAAAAATGACAATATTGAAGGGAATGGTCGTCCATTCGCGACTTCGTATCGGATAGGGGTTTCGCCGGTCGCCCTGGCTGTGCCACAAAAGGTCATGGCAGATTCTCGGTTCAATTCGCTGGCCATTGCGCTGATGATGGGTTTTTCGACGGTTGTGGCAGGATTGGCTGCGCCACAGGTCGCGATCGCGCAGGATGATGGGGACTTTCGCGCCTATCTGGAATCCCTGCGCCCCAAGGCACGCGCCATGGGCATTCGCGACGCGACGCTGGACGCTGTCTTCCCGACCCTGACGATCAACCCGCGCGTCGTGGCGCTGGATCAGAGCCAGCCGGGCGGCGGCGCCTATTCGCCCATTCCCAATTTCGAGCCCTATCGGGTCAAGCATGTCGATGCCGCGCGGATCAGTCGCGGACGCGCGGTCTATTCCGCCAATCGCGCACGGCTGGCCCGGATCGAGGCGGAAACCGGCGTGCCCGAGGAAATCATGGTCGCCATTTTCGGCCACGAAACCAATTATGGCTCCTATACCGGCGATTTCGACCTGATCCGGTCGCTGGCCACGCTCGCGCATGAAGGGCGCCGACGCACCTTGTTCGAGCCGGAATTGCTGGCGACGCTCAAGATGCTGAACGATGGCGTGCCGCGCAGCCGGCTGGTCGGCAGCTGGGCCGGGGCGACCGGCTATCCGCAATTCCTGCCCTCGGTCTATCTCAAGCTCGCCAAGGATGGCGACGGCGATGGCCGGGCGGACATCTGGACCAGCCAGGCGGATGCGCTGGCCTCGATCGCCAATTATTTCGTTGCGGCCGGATGGCGGCGGGGCCAGCCCTGGGGCGTAGCGGTCAGCGTGCCGACCAGCTTCAACCGCGCCTCGGTGGCGGCGCGCACGACGGCGCCGCGCTGCCCGCGGGTCTTCAACCGCCACAGCCGCTGGCTGAGCATGGCCGAGTGGCGCAAGCTGGGCCTGTTCCCGGCCAGCGGCATCTGGCCAGCGGACACTGTCATGGCGACCCTCCTGGAGCCGGATGGGCCGGGCAAGACCGCCTATCTGCTGACCAGCAATTATCGCGCGATCCTCGACTATAATTGCTCCAATTTCTACGCTCTTTCCGTGGGGTTGCTGGCCGATGCGGTCAAGCAATAGGAACTGGCTCACGCTGGGCGGCGCGGCGTCTCTGCTGGCCTCCTGCGGCGGCGAGCAGGCCGTTGCGCCGCCGGCCCCGCGCCCCGCGACACCTGTAACGGCGCCAGCGGTTGCGGACGAACCGGTCAAGATCGGCGAACCCTATAGCGTGGGCGGCAAGACCTATGTCCCGGCCGATCCGGTCAATTATGACGAGGTCGGCTATGCCAGCTGGTATGGCGAGGAGGCGATTGGCAAGCCGACGGCCAATGGCGAGGATTTCGTGCCGTCGGCGATCAGCGGCGCGCACAAGACCTTGCCCCTGCCAAGCTATGTCGAGGTGACGGCATTGGATAGCGGTCGCACCATCCTGGTCCGGCTCAACGATCGCGGCCCGTTCAGCGACGACAAGCTCATCGACCTGTCGCGCGGCGCGGCCGAGCAACTGGGCATTACCGGTGATGGCGCCGCGGCCGTTCGCGTCCGCCGGGTCAATCCGCCCGAGCAGGAAAAGGCGCTGCTGCGCGCCCATCAACGCGCGCCCGAGCGGATCGAGACGCCGCAACCCCTGCTGAAGGTGCTACGCGGGCGCCTGGCGCAAGTGCCGGCAAGCCAGCCGGTGCAGGTTCAGACCGCGCGTCCCGTCGTTCAGGCCATCCCTGCCGCGGGCAACTCCAGCCGTCCCGGCGTATCCTTCGATGCGCCCGCGTCGCCCACTCCCAGGTCGGCCCCGAAGACCACAGCGCCGACAAAACCGGTGTCCGGCGGCTATGTCGTTCAGGTTGCAGCGCTTTCTTCCCAAAGCCGGGCCGAGGCGCTGGCCAGGCAGATCGGCGCGCACGCCGTGGCGGCCGGTCCGGTCTGGCGGGTGCGCTATGGTCCTTATCCCTCGCAGGAGGCGGCGCAGGCCGGCGTGAAGGCGGCGGCAGCGAAGGGCTTTGCGAATGTCCGTGTCATGGCTAATGACGCGCGCTAATCATAGCGATGCGTCCAGCGAATCTATCCAGTCGAAGGCTTGAGTTCATGAAGAAAACCGTTGCCGCCACTCTCTTCGTCGGTCTGCTGGCCCAGCCGCTGGTTGCCGCGGCCCCGCCCTATACGAGCGAGGCGCCGATCGCCTATCTCAAGGATCTTTCCTCGGGCGCCGTCCTCTATGACAAGGGCGGCGAAACCCGGATGCCGCCGGCCTCGATGGCCAAGATGATGACGGCGCATGTCGCCTTCCGCCTGATCCAGAAGGGTGAACTCAAGCTCGACACCAAATTCACGGTCCGTCCGGAAACCTGGCAGCAATGGCACGGCCCCAAGGCCGGATCGACCATGTTCCTGTCGGTGGGCGAGCAGGTGTCGGTTGAAAATCTGCTGCACGGCATCGTCACCCTGTCGGGCAATGACGCCTGCGTCGTGCTGGCTGAGGGCATTGCCGGCACCGAGCAGGCGTTCGTCGCACTGATGAACGAGGAGGCCAAGCGCATGGGCCTCAAGAACAGCCATTTCGGCACCAGCAACGGCTGGCCTGACGAGGGCGTGACCTATGTCACCGCCGAAGATCTGGCCAAGCTTGCCGAAGCCACGATCGTAGAGACGCCGGATCTCTACAAGAAATTCTACGCCACCCGCTCCTTCACCTGGGGCAAGACCATGGGCGGCTCCGACATTGCGCAGGCCAATCGCAATCCGATCCTGGGCAAGATCGCGGGCGCCGATGGCCTCAAGACCGGCCACACCGAGGAAGCCGGCTTCGGCTTCACCGGTTCGGCCGAACAGGATGGCCGCCGCCTGGTGATGGTGGTTGCGGGCCTGACCAGCTTCAACGGCCGTATCGCCGAATCCGTCCGCTTCATGGACTGGGGCTTCCGCGCCTGGAAGGCGCAGCCGCTGTTCAAGAAGGGGCAGACGGTCGAGACCGCCGCGGTTCAGTTGGGCAGCGCATCGACTGTGTCGCTGGTCGCGCCGCAGAATATGGCCGTCACCATGCCGCGCACCGCGTCGGCCAATGTGAAGGTGAAGGTCGTCTATACTGGCCCGATCAAGGCGCCGATTGCCAAGGGCCAGCAGATCGCCCAGCTCATTGTCCAGACCCCGGATACGCCGCCCCAGGTGCTGCCGCTGGTCGCTGGTGAAGATGTCGCGGAAGCGGGCATTTTCGGTCGTTTGTGGAATGGTCTGAAGTCCTTCTTCGGGTGATCACAGGCCGTTTCATCACGCTCGAAGGCGGCGAGGGCGCCGGCAAGTCGACCCAGATTCGTGCGCTGGCGGCGGCTCTGCGCGCGCGCGGGCTGGAGGTTGTCGAGACCCGCGAGCCGGGCGGCAGCGAGGGGGCGGAAGCGATCCGTGCCATGCTGCTGACTGGCGGTGCGGACCGCTGGAATGCCCGCGCCGAAGCTCTGCTGTTCGCCGCCGCGCGCGCCGACCATATCGAGAAGACGATCCGCCCGGCGCTGACCCGTGGCGCCTGGGTGCTGTCCGATCGGTTCCTCGACAGCAGCCGTGCCTATCAGGGACAGGGCGAACTTAGCGATGCCGACATATTGGCGCTGCACCAGATCGGCAGCGCCGGCTTCCTGCCCGACCGCACCCTGTTTCTGACCCTCCCCGAAACGGAAGCGGAAGCGCGCGCCCATGCCCGTGACGGCGACGTGTCGGACCGGATCGGCGGTCGCGACCGCAGCTTCCACCGTGCCGTGGCCGATGCGTTCGTCCGCTTTGCCGCCGATGAGCCGGCACGGGTCCGCGCGATCGACGCTTCCGGCGCGGCGGAGGGGGTCACTGCCCGACTGCTCGCGGCACTGGACGACCTGCTGTCATGACGTCACTGGTCGGGCATGACGCCGAGGCGCAGACCCTACTTGCGGCGGCAAGCAGCGGGCGCATGCATCATGGCTGGATCTTGAGCGGCCCGCGGGGCATCGGCAAGGCCAGCTTCGCCCGCGCCATGGCGATGCGCCTGCTGGCGGATGCGGCCGGCCCGAAGATAGAGGGTGAGGGGCTCGCTGTTCCCGAAAGCCACCCAATCCGCCGCCTGATCGAGGCGAGCGCGCATCCCGACTATGCCGAACTGGCGCCGCTGGAGAAAGATGGGGTTACCGCGCGCAACATCAGCGTCGATCAGGTGCGCGGCCTGCAGCGGCTGATCCAGTCGGCGCCCTCGCTCTCCTCCCGTCGCATCGTCGTGATCGACAGCGCCGATGATCTGGAGCGCGGCGCCGCCAACGCCCTGCTCAAGACGTTGGAAGAGCCGCCGGCGGACATGATCTTCCTGCTGGTCAGCCATGCGCCCGGCCGGCTGCTGCCCACCATCCGCTCGCGCTGCCGCACGATGCGCTTTGATCCGCTGCCGGACGGTGCCATGGCGACGGTGCTCCGGCGCGAGGATGAAAGCCTGTCCGGGCCGGAACTTGACGCGCTGCTGCGCGCGGGGGAGGGCTCGCCCGGTCGCGCGCTGCGCTATGCGGGCCTCGATCTTGCGGGCCTCGAAAAATCGCTGCTCGCGATCGCTGCCGACGGTGATCCCGGCAATCGGGAGCGCTTGCGCCTGGCCAAGGCGTTGGCGGGCAAGGCGGCCAAGCCGCGTTACGAAGCCTTTCTGGAGCGCGCGCCCGCCTTCATCGCCCAGGCCGCCCGGACTCGCCATGGCCCGGCACTCGGCAGCGCGCTCGATCATTGGGAAGCGGCCCGCCATCTGGCGGGTGGCGCGGTGATCCTGTCGCTTGACCCGGCCTCGGTCGTTTTCGAGCTGGGCGGCCATGTCGCGGCACTGGCTGAGGCGGCGACCTGAAAAGCGGCTTTGCGGCGACGCGAACAGCCGCTAGGGAGGCTGCATGTCGCAGCCTTACACCATCACCACCGCCATCTCCTATCCCAACGGCCGTCCGCATATCGGCCATGCCTATGAGGTGATCGCCACCGACGCGATCGCCCGGTTCCAGCGGATGATGGGCCGCGATGTCTTCTTCCAGACCGGAACCGACGAACATGGGCTGAAAATGGCCCAGACGGCGCGCAACCGTGGGATCGAGCCACGCGAACTGGCCGATGAGATGTCATCCTATTTCAAGCAGATGAACGATAGTCTGAATATCAGCTATGATCGTTTCATCCGCACCAGCGAACCGGATCATCACCGCGCCAGCCAGGCGATCTGGCAGGCGATGGAGGCCAATGGCGACCTGTATCTGGGCCGTTACGAGGGCTGGTATTCGGTCCGCGACGAAGCTTTCTATGATGAGAAGGAAATCACCGAGGGCGAAGGCGGCGTCAAGCTGTCGCCGCAGGGAACGCCGGTCGAATGGACCGTCGAGGAAAGCTGGTTCTTCCGCCTGTCCAAATATCAGGACAAGCTGCTCGACCTCTATAACAGCCAGCCCGATTTCATCCGCCCGGAAAGCCGGCGCAACGAAATCCTGCGCTTCGTCGAGGGCGGCCTGTCCGATCTCAGCATCTCGCGCACCAGCTTCGACTGGGGTGTCCAGGTGCCCGGCGCCGACGGCCATGTCATGTATGTCTGGGTCGATGCGCTGACCAACTATATCACCGGCTGCGGCTATCCTGACGATGCCGAGCGGATGGCGCGCTATTGGGCGAAGGGTGGCGATATCACCCATATCATCGGCAAGGATATCGTGCGTTTTCATACGGTGTACTGGCCGGCTTTCCTGATGAGCGCGAAGCTGCCGCTGCCTAAGCAGGTGTTCGGCCATGGCTTCCTGCTGAACCGGGGCGAGAAGATGTCCAAGTCGGTCGGCAATGTCGCCGACCCCATGGAGTTGGCCGAACGCTTCGGCGTCGACCAGCTGCGCTATTTCCTGCTGTCCGAAGTGACCTTTGGCAATGATGGCAGCTATAGCGCGGAAGCGATCGTCCAGCGTTCCAACAGCGACCTTGGCAATGCGTTCGGCAATCTCGCCCAGCGCACGCTGAGCTTCATCGCCAAAAATCTTGAAGGCCGCCTGCCGGCATTCAATGGCCATGACGCCGCCGATACGGAGCTGTTCGCGCTGATCGACAAGGTCGTGCGCGGTGATTTGCCCGCCGCCATGGCCGATCTGGCGCCGTCGGTGGCGATTGATGCCTGGTTGCGCGCCGCCTTTGCCTGTAACCAATATATCGACGTGCAGGCACCCTGGTCGCTGCGCAAGACCGATCCCGAGCGGATGGAGACAGTGCTGGCGACGCTCTATATCGCCATCGCCCAATTGGCGGTCGCGATCCAGCCGGTGATCCCGGCGAGCGCCACGGCCTTGCTCGACCATATGGGCGTGCCGGCGGACAAGCGCAGCTATGGCGCGATCGGCGATCATTGGTATAGCGACCTGGCCGAAAGCGATTTCGTGCTGGCCGCGCCCAAGCCGCTCTTCCCGCGCCTAGAACTGACCGAAGCGGACGCCTGAACCCATGTTGATCGACAGCCATTGTCACCTCAATTACAAGGGGTTGATCGAGGATCAGCAGAATGTGCTGGAACGCGCCCGCGCACGCGGCGTCGACCTGATGCTCAACATCGCCACCCGCGAGAGCGAGTGGGACGATGTGCTGGGCACGGCGGTGCGCGAGGCGGATGTGTGGGCGACCGTGGGCATTCATCCGCATGAGGCGGACGAGCATCCCCATGTCGACACCGCCAAGCTGGTCGAGCGCGCGGCCCATCCGCGCGTCGTTGGCATCGGCGAAACGGGCCTCGATTATTATTACGACCATAGCGATCGCGAGCGGCAGCAGAAGAGCTTCCGCAGCCATATCGCCGCCTGCCGCGAGACCGGCCTGCCGCTGATCGTCCATACCCGCGAAGCGGAAGAGGATACGCTGGCGATCATGCGGGACGAAATGGGGAAGGGGGCCTATAGCGGCGTCATCCACTGTTTCACCGCCAGCGGTGCCTTCGCCGACGCGGCGATGGACCTTGGCTTCTGCATCAGCATTTCGGGCATCGTGACCTTCAAGAGCGCGAAGGATCTGCAGGAAACGGCGGCGCGCCTGCCGCTCGACCGGCTGCTGGTGGAAACGGACTCGCCCTTCCTCGCCCCGGTGCCCCATCGCGGCAAGCCGTGCGAACCGGCCTTCGTTGCCGACACGGCCCGCTTCCTTGCCGATCTGCGCGGTGAGAGCATCGAGGATCTGGCGGCGGCCACATCGGCCAATTTCCTGCGTCTATTCGCCAAGATTGAGGGCCGGCCGCAGGCATGAGCCTCAAGCTGACCATCCTTGGCAGCGGCACCTCCTCCGGCGTTCCCCGGATCGGCAATGATTGGGGCGCCTGCGACCCCAAGGAACCCAGGAACCGCCGCACCCGCGTCTCGATCCTGGTGGAGAGCGCGACGACACGGATATTGGTCGATACCTCGCCCGACATGCGGGCGCAGTTGCTGGCGGCCGACGTGATCGACATCGATGCGATCCTGTGGACCCATGACCATGCCGATCACAGCCATGGCATCGACGATGTTCGCCAGTTGTTCCATCATCGCGGCAGCCCGATCCCCGGCTATGCCCGTGCCCAGACGATGCGCCTGCTCCAGGCCCGCTTTGCCTATGCCTTTGCGGGGAGGGGGGGCTATCCGCCGATCATCGTCCCGCATGATCTGCCCGATGGGCTGCGGATCGGCGATATCGACATTGCCTGCACCGACATGCCCCATGGCGACATTTATTCGACTGGATTTCGCTTCAGTCATGATGATAGTCATGTCGGATATGCCACGGATTTTCATGAAATAACGCCAGATATGCTGGCGCTCTTCGACGATCTCGACATCTGGGTGGTCGATGCGCTGCGCGCCCGGCCGCATCCCACCCATGCCCATCTGGAGATGACATTGGCAGGGATCATGGCAACCCGGCCCTGGCGCGCGATCCTCACCCATATGGACCAGAGCATGGATTATGCCACCCTGTGCGCCACGCTCCCCAAAGGGGTGGAGCCGGGCTATGACGGGCTGGTCATCGACCTCAACGACGGAGCACCCCACTGATGGACGGCACGGATCAGGCGATGTCCAGCATCTGGTATCTGCTCGCCCTGGTCCTGGTTGGCTCTGCGCTCATTGGCCGTCGCATCGCGCTGGGCAGCTTCGTGCGGATGGCGCTGCTCTGGGTGCTGATCTTCGGCGCCCTGCTCGGCCTCTTCACCTTCGCCCAGAAGGCGGGGCTGATGCCGGCACGGTTCGCGGCGGAGGAGGGGGCCTTGCTCCAGCCGCAGAACAGTGCCGGGTCCATATCACAGCCCGCGCCGCCGCCGGCCCCACCGCCGATCCAGTCCGATGGTCAGGTGGTGCGCATTCCGGTCGCGCCGGACGGCCATTATTGGGTGGAGGGCATGGTCAACGGCATGTCCGCGCGCTTCCTGATCGACAGTGGCGCGACCATCACCGCCCTTTCGGAAAATACCGCCCGCGCCACTGGCCTCAATATCGACATGAATGCGCCCCCGATCCCGCTCAACACCGCCAATGGCAAGATCGACGCGCGCTGCGCCAGCATCTCGACGCTGACGGTCGGGCCGCTGCGCGCCAATGATGTCGAGGTCGTCGTCTCGCCGGCGCTGGGCGACGTCAATGTCATCGGCATGAACATGCTGTCCCGTCTCAAGAGCTGGAGCGTTGAAAATGGTGAAATGGTGCTGACGCCATGATGTCACATGAGGGGCAGGGGGCGGCACCCGACAAACGCGCCCGGCTCAAGGCGATCATCGGCGGTTCCACCGGCAATCTGGTCGAATGGTATGACTGGTATGCCTATGCCGCTTTCACCCTCTACTTCGCCCCGCATTTCTTCCCGAGCGAGGATCGCACCGCCCAGTTGCTGAGCGCGGCCGGCATTTTTGCCGTGGGCTTCCTGATGCGACCGATCGGCGCCTGGCTGATGGGCGTCTATGCCGATCGGCATGGCCGCAAGAGTGGCCTGACCCTGTCGGTCTCGCTGATGTGTGCCGGATCGCTGCTGATCGCGGTGACGCCGGGCTATGAGGTGATCGGCGTCGGCGCGCCGCTGTTGCTCGTTCTTGCCCGGCTGATGCAGGGCCTGTCGATTGGTGGTGAATATGGTGCCAGCGCGACCTATCTCACCGAAATGGCCGGCAAGGACCGGCGCGGATTCTATTCCAGCTTCCAATATGTGACGCTGATTGCCGGGCAGTTGGTGGCGATCTGCGTGCTGCTGCTGCTCCAGTCGATCCTGACCGAGGCAGAGCTTGACGCCTGGGGCTGGCGCATTCCCTTCGCCATTGGCGGGGCGCTGGCGGTGATCGTCTTCTGGCTGCGGCGCGGCCTCGCCGAAACGCAAAGCTATCAAGTGGCGCAAGCCGAAGGCGCACCCAAGTCCGGTTTCATCGAACTCATCACCAATCATCCGCGCGAAACGCTGACGGTGATGCTGCTGACCGCCGGCGGCACGATCGCCTTCTATGCCTATTCCATCTACATGCAGAAATTCCTCGTCAACACGGCCGGTTTTGGTCGTGAAACAGCGTCGGAAATCAATGGGATAACATTGTTTATTTTCATGCTGTTGCAACCGTTGGCTGGTGCCTTGTCTGACCGGATCGGGCGCAAGCCGCTGATGATCGGCTTCGGTATCATGGGCGTGCTCTGCACCTATCCGATCTTCGCCACGCTGGCGGTAACGCGCGATCCGCTGGTCGCCGGACTGCTGGTGATGGCGGGCCTGGTGATCGTCACCGGCTATACGTCGATCAACGCGGTGGTGAAGGCCGAACTGTTTCCGGCACATATTCGTGCGCTCGGCGTAGCGCTGCCTTATGCGCTGGCCAACACCTTGTTCGGCGGCACGGCCGAGTTCGTCGCGCTCTGGTTCAAACAGTCCGGGAGGGAATCCGCTTTCTATATTTATGTGAGCATCATGATCGCGATCTCGCTGACGGTCTATGTCCGCATGCGCGACACCAAAGCCCATAGCCGCATCCTGGAGGATTGAGATGGATGAGGAGGAAGACCTCCCATCCGTCCAACCCGTGATTTAACATAATATATATTATCGAACTTAAATCTGCGAAGTGAGGGATCACTAATCGAAGCGTCTCAAGCCGCTTGAGCCCCATCAGCGGAGCGCCGCGCCGCGCCGCGCCGACATCACAGGCGTTCAATAAATGGCCTCCCGTCACCGGCCCCGCCCGCGAAAAGTGCCGCCGATCACGCGATCGGCGGCACTCCGCATTCTGGTGATCGATCATTCGCAATAGACGTTGCCGCGGTCGATCTCGCGGCCCAGCGCGCCGCCGACGCCTGCGCCCAGGATCGTGCTCAGCACGCCGGAATCGCCGTCACCCAGCGCATTGCCCAGGAGGCCGCCGACGGCGGCGCCCACGATCAGGCCGGTCGAGCCATCATTACGGCGGCAATAATAGCGCCCATTACCACCGCGATAGACCCGCGTGTTCCGATCGATGCGATAGCGATCGCGCGACGAACCGGGGCGATAATGCTGGTCGGGATAAAATTTTCCGCCGTGGGAGGCGGAATGCGACGGTCTGCCCGCTGACGGCGGACGCCCATTATTGTGCGACGGCTTGCCGTGCGATGCCCCATGGCCAGGTCCGCCATCATGGCCCGACGGCCGATTACCCGGACCATTGCCATTATTGTGCGAAGGCTTGTTCTGTCCGTGGCCGGGGGGCTGGGCGGTTACCGCCATCGGGGCGGCCATCACAGCCAAGGCCAGCACCATCGCAAATTTCCTCATGCCCTTCTCCTTCCGCCGGAACATCCGGTCCGCATCGCATAGGCGCAATGCGCAACGGCCTGTCAGCGCAAGAGTTCCGCCTTTTCATTGCAGGATCAAAACAAAAAAAGGGCGCTGCCATCGGCAACGCCCTTCCCTGTTTTTCGCCTGTGGTCGCGCCTCAGCTTAGCGCACCATGGCAATGCTTGTATTTCTGACCCGAACCGCAGGGGCAAAGCGCGTTGCGGCTGATGTCGAGATTGGCGAACTCGCCCGGCGCGACATTGTCCACCGGTGCGCGCGGAATGGTGGTGGTGATGCCCGCCAGCTGGCTGCCATCGATATCTGCGCTATTATCATCGCCCGAGAAGGGGTCGATATGCGTGGTGATGAAGTCCGGCAGCACCGGCAGGTCGAACTGCGGCTGCGGCGCTTCCATACGGAACTGCACCCGCGCGATCGAGCTGGTCACGTCCTCGCGAATATTCTCCAGCATGCGCTCGAACAGGGCGAAGGCTTCCTGCTTATATTCGTTGATCGGCGTCTTCTGCGCATAGGCGCGCAGATGCACCACCTGGCGCAGCGCGTCGAGCGTCGAGAGATGCTCCTTCCAGTGATGGTCGAGGCTCTGGAGCATGATGCTCTTCTCGATCATGTGCCAGTCGGCCGCTTCGACTTCCTGCGTCTTCTCGGCAATGGCCGCGTCGGCCAGACCGGCAAGCCGCTCCTCGATCATTTCCGGATCGACGGCGTCTTCAGCCAGCCAGGCGTCGAAATCAGGCTCCAGACCCAGCACTTCGGCGGTGCGCAGCTTCAGCCGCTCCATATCCCATTGTTCGGGATAGGTGCCCGGCGGGCAGGATGCACCGACCAGGTCGTTGACCGTCTCATGGCGCATGTCGGTAACGACATCGTCCACCGTTTCGGCGTCCATGATGTCGCTGCGCTGCTCGTAGATCACCTTGCGCTGGTCGTTCATGACATCGTCATATTCGACGACCTGCTTGCGGATGTCGTAGTTGCGCGCCTCGACCTTGCGCTGGGCGGTCTCGATCGCCTTGCTCAGCCACTTGGACGGGGGCAGCGCCTCGCCATCCTCCAGGTTGGAGCGGATCATCTTGGCGAACATCGTGTCCGGGCCGAAGATGCGCATCAGGTCATCGTCGAGGCTGAGGTAGAAGCGCGACAGGCCGGGATCGCCCTGACGGCCCGAACGGCCGCGCAGCTGATTGTCGATACGACGGCTTTCGTGCCGCTCGGTCGCCAGCACGAACAGGCCGCCGGCGGCTAGCACTTCCTGCTTCTCCGCTTCGATCTCGACCTCGATACGGGCGATCGCCGCCTCGCGCTCGGGGCCTTCCGGCATATCACGCAGTTCGTCCTCGACCCGCATCTCCAGATTGCCGCCCAGCTTGATGTCGGTGCCGCGGCCAGCCATGTTGGTGGCGATCGTCACCGCGCCCTTGCGGCCTGCCTGGGCAACGATATGGGCTTCACTCTCGTGGAAGCGCGCGTTCAGGACCGCATGCTTGACGCCTTCCTGATTGAGGAATTCCGACAGCATTTCCGACTTTTCGATCGACACGGTGCCGACCAGCACCGGCTGACCCTTTTCGGCATGTTCCTTGATGGTGCGCGCGATGCCCCGGAACTTGTCTTCCAGATTCTTGTAGAACGTATCTTCCTCGTCGACGCGCTGCACCGGCCGGTTGGTCGGGATGGTGACGACGTTCATCTTGTAGATTTCGTAGAATTCGGTCGCTTCGGTCGACGCGGTGCCGGTCATGCCCGAAATCTTGGGGTACATGCGGAAATAATTCTGGAAGGTGATCGATGCGAGCGTCTGGTTTTCCGGCTCGATCTGGACGCCTTCCTTGGCTTCCACTGCCTGGTGCAGGCCATCCGACCAGCGACGACCATCCATCATGCGACCGGTGAATTCGTCGATGATGACAACCTTGCCGTCCTTGACGATATAGTCGATGTCGCGGCGGAACATCACCACCGCGCGCAGCGCCTGGTTGACGTGATGAACGACCTGGGTGTTCTCGAAATCGTAGAGATTATTGCCCTGGAGCAGGCCGGCGGCCTCCAGCAGGCGCTCGATCTTCTCGGTGCCGTCTTCGGTCAGCGTGATCGTGCGCTGCTTCTCGTCCTTCTCATAATCCTCCTCGACCAGCTGCTTCACGATCGCGTCGACCGCGACATACAGCTCCGACTTGTCGTCGGTCGGACCGGAAATGATCAGCGGCGTGCGCGCCTCGTCGATCAGGATCGAATCGACTTCATCGACGATCGCATGGTTGAACGGGCGCTGGACCATCGCACCGCGATCGAACTTCATGTTATCGCGCAGATAATCGAAGCCGAGTTCATTGTTGGTCGCATAGGTGATGTCGGCATTATAGGCCTCGCGGCGCTGGTCTTCCGACAGGTTGGGCACGATCACACCGGTGGTGAGGCCCAGGAAGCGATAGACCTGACCCATCCATTCGCAGTCACGGCTGGCCAGATAGTCGTTCACGGTGACGACATGGACGCCCTTGCCCTCAAGCGCGTTCAGATAGGTGGCGAGCGTCGCCACCAGCGTCTTGCCCTCACCGGTGCGCATTTCGGCGATCTCGCCGCGATGCAGGACGATGCCGCCGATCATCTGGACGTCGAAGTGACGCATGCCGAGCACGCGGACCGACGCTTCGCGGACGGTCGCAAAGGCTTCGGGCAGCAGGCCGTCCAACGTTTCGCCATTGGCCAGGCGCTCGCGGAAGCGCGCCGTCTGGTTCACCAGTTCCTCATCGCTCATCGCCTGGATCGTCGGTTCAAAGGCGGCGATCTGGTCGATGACCTTGCCCAGCGATTTCACATAACGTTCGTTGGACGATCCGAAGATAGACTTGGCGAGTGCGCCGAACATGCAAATTCCTGACAATGAGGGGGCCATGGGTCCAACGGACACATGGGCAGATGTGCGCCGCGATTTAGGCACGGCACAGCCGATAGTCAATCAATGCGACGGACTGTCGCACGGCTGTAACGGCTTTGCCCGATGCGGTTTTGCCGTAGCCGCGCCGTCCTGCCGTCGTGCAGGCGCGACGCGCCGCCGAAAATATTTTGCGTTTGGGCGCACGCCGCCGCAAGAGCGCCACGACAACAAGGGTCGCAAACAGGGTGTATCGTTCCATTTCCATGGCGCCGTCGCGCCGATTGCGCCTGCCTCTGGCGGCGCTGCTGGTCAGCGCATTGATCGGCTGGTTCCTGATCGCCGCGATTGCGGCGCCCTTCGATCATGACGAAAGCCAATATGTCGCCGGTGCCTATTTCAGCGGGCATGCGGTCATGTTTCGCGATTTTCTTTATCTTCAGCCGCCGCTGCACGCCTGGGGGCTGGCACCGCTGAGCCTGATCGCATCGGGCCATATGGTACTGGCGATGCGCCTTGCCACCGCCGTCATGGCGCTCGCGACGCTTGCGCTCATCTGGGCGGCCCAGCGTGCGGCAGGCATATCGCGCTCCAGCGCTACCCTGGCCATGCCACTGATGGCGGCAACAGCCGCGTTCCAGTTCAGCGGCTCCGTGGTCCGCAACGATATGCTGGCAACCCTGCTGGCCTCCGCCGCAATGCTGCTGACCTTGCTTGGCCTGCGTCATCGCTCGGACCGCCACTGGCTTGGGGCCGGCATCCTCTATGGCCTTGCGATCGCGACAAAGCTCAATTTCGCTCCGCTCGGCGCGACCGTGGGCCTGTTCGTCATCGCCAGCGGCTGCCGGCCGGCTATTCGCGCGACCCTGTGCCTGTCGCTCGGCGCGCTGCTGGGCATGGCGCCCATGGCCATCGCCTGGGCATCGGGGCCAGACGGCTTTCTCTACGGCGTCCTGACCTATGGCATGACCGCGCCCCACGCCTGGTATGCCGCCAACGGCGCCGCGCAGGAGCTGGCGACGGCCGAAAAGCTGCGCGACCTTCTCAAATATCTCTGGAAGGGCCCTGCCCTTGTCGCCTTGCTGCTGCTCATCGCCAACTGGATCGCGACCCGTGGCCGCATGCGCTCATCCGGGCGCCGGCTGGCGATATGGATGACCGCCGGCGCCCTGATCGGCGCCGCGCTGCCGACCCCGACGCAATTGCAATATCTGATGCCGTTGCTGCCGCCGCTTGCCCTCGCCCTCGGCTATCTGTTCGACGATGCCCGTCACTGGCGGCCGCTGCGGCGCAAGGCGATGCTGGCGCTGCTCTGCCTGGCAGCGATCCCCGGTCTCATTCCCTCGATCCGGGATCTGGTAACGGCCGCCCGTGCCGGATCGCCGCTGCTGGCCGTGCAGGCCAATGCCGATTGGCTGGGCAGGACGGTGCGCGCCGCGGGCGGCGCCGATATCCTCACCCTCTCCCCGCATCTCGCAATCGACAGCGGCCTGGCGCTCGATCCGCGCCTTGCAACCGGCCCGTTCGTCTATCGCACCGGCTGGACGCTCCGCCCCGAGCAGGCGCGCCGGCTCCATGCGCTGACGCCTGCCACCCTGGCAGGCTTGGATCGCGCCATGCCGGCGGCGATCCTTACCGGCTATGAACATGGCACACGGAAATTGCCGCTGCGGCCCGACGACAGCCTGGACAATTATGCCCGTGGCCATGGCTATCGCATGGTCCCGATGCCCGATGGCGTCGGGCGCCTCTATCTGCGGGACTAGCGCCCGATCGAGCCATTGACGCAAAGGGGGATTTCGCTCATGCCGCGCCCCATGACCGACCGTTCCCCCCTCGCCCCCGCCGCCTTCCCCGCCCTGCCCGCCATTGCTGGCGTGACGTTGCGTGTCGCCAAGGCGCGATACAAGAATTGGGACCGGTGCGACCTTACCTATGTCGAGCTGGATGCGGGCACGGCGGTCGCAGGCGTGACGACGCAGAGCAAATGCCCCTCGCCTGAGGTCGAATGGTGCCGCGACGCCATCCCGATGGGCCAGGCGCGCGCCGTCGTCGTCAATGCCGGCAACGCCAACGCCTTTACCGGCCATCGTGGCCGCGCGGCGGTAGAAGCGATCGCCGCCAAGGTCGCTAATCACTTGTCGTGCCAGCCGTCCGATATCTTCGTCTCTTCGACCGGCGTCATCGGCGTGCCGCTGCCCATAGACAAGGCCGAGGCGGGTCTGGAAGCAGCCTTCACTACCGCGCCCTGCGGCTGGGAGGATGCGGCGAACACGATCGGCACCACCGACACCTATGCCAAGGGCGCCCATGTCTCGGCGATGATCGGCGACACCCGCGTCGACCTGGTCGGCATCATCAAGGGGTCGGGCATGATCGCGCCCGACATGGCGACGATGCTGGGCTATATCTTTACCGACGCCGCGATCGATCCGGCACTGCTGCAACAGATGCTCTCGGCCGCCAACAAGCGGACCTTTTCCTGCATCACCGTCGACAGCGACACCTCGACCAGCGACACGGTGCTGGCCTTCGCCACCGGCAAGGCCGGCAATGCGCCGCTCGCATCGATGGACGATGCCGGTGCGGATGCCTTTGCTGCGGCGCTGTCCGACCTGTGCCGCCAACTCGCCCATCTGGTCGTGCGCGACGGCGAAGGTGCCAGCAAGTTCATCGAGATCACAGTCGAGGGTGCGGAGAGCGATGCCAGCGCCCACCGCATTGCCCTCTCCATCGCCAACTCCCCGTTGGTGAAGACCGCGATCGCCGGCGAGGACGCCAATTGGGGCCGCGTCGTCATGGCCGTCGGCAAGGCGGGCGAACCGGCCGAGCGCGACAAGCTCGCCATCCGTTTCGGCGCGACCCAGGTGGCGGCCGGCGGCCTGGCGCTCGACGGCTATGACGAGGCGCCGGTTGCTGCCCATCTCAAGGGGCAGGATATCGTCATCGGCGTCGATATCGGCCTGGGCGAAGGCCGCGCCACGGTGTGGACCTGCGACCTGACCCACGGCTATATTTCGATCAACGCGGACTATCGCAGCTAAGGGGACCGGCGCATGATGGTGGAACTGCATGATCCCGTCGTCGCGCTGATGCGGCAGGTCGGGCGCGACATCGTCATGCCCCGCTACCAGAATCTGGCGGCGGAAGAGATTAGCGAGAAGGCGGCGAACGACTTCGTCACCATCGCCGACAAGGAAAGCGAGATCCGGCTGGCCGAAGGACTGGCCTCGATCCTGCCCGAAGCCGGGGTCATCGGCGAGGAAGCCTGCGCCGCAGACCCGTCGATCCTCGACCGCGCCGGCGACGGCCTCAACTGGATTATCGACCCGATCGACGGCACGGGCAATTTCGCATCGGGCAAGCCGCCCTTCGGCATCATGATTGCGCTGGCCGACAATGGCGCCACTTTGGCCGGCTGGATCCTCGATCCGCTGACCGGACGGTTGTGTCATGCGACCCTGGGCGGCGGCAGCCATGTCGATGGCGAACGGATAATGGCGAAGGAAAGTAGCGGCGATCTGCCGATTGCTGCCATTTCCACCATCTTCATGGAGGCGGAGGAACGGGCCGAGATGGAGCGCAAGTCGCAGGCCATTTTCACCATGGTGGACATTCCCCGCTGCGCCGCCGAGCAATATCCCCGGCTGGTGCTGGGGCAGAATGACGTGTCGATCTTCGCGCGCGTCCTGCCGTGGGATCATGCGGCCGGCACCCTATTCGTCAATGAGGCGGGGGGCTGCTGCCAACGGCTCGACGGCAGCACCTATCGGGTCGGTGAACAGCGTCGGGGCCTGATGGGCGCATCCTCCCCGCGCCTGTGGGATCTGGCGGCCAAAACCTATTACGCCTGACCGAAGGAAGACCGAACATGCTGACGATCTGGGGCCGCCTCAATTCGCATAATGTGAAGAAGGTCGCCTGGTTCGCGCAGGAAATCGGCCTGCCCTTCGTCCGCCATGATGTCGGCATGGAACATGGCATGTCCGACGCCTATCTGGCGATGAACCCCAATCGCCTGATCCCGACGATCGAGGATGGCGATGTCATACTGTGGGAGTCCAACGCGATCCTGCGCTATCTCGCCCATCGCTACGCGCCGGAGGAGATCTATCCCACCGACCCGGCGCTGCGGGCGCAGGGCGACAAATGGATGGACTGGCAATTCAGCTTTGCCGACGCCCAGCGCGACGCCTTCATCCAGTTGGTGCGACGCCAAGATGGACAGCGAAATTTACAGGTCATCGAGAAGTCGGCGCAGGCGTCGGGCGCGGCGATGGCGATCCTCGACCGGGCGCTGGCCGATCAAGCATGGCTTTCGGGTGTCAATTTCGGTGTCGCGGATGTGCCAATGGGCGTCTACGCCCACACCTATTTCACGCTCGACATGCCGCGGCCCGACCTGCCGCATCTGCGCGCCTGGTATGATCGGCTGCGCGAAAAGCCGGCCTATGCCGAACTGGTAATGATCCCGCTCAGCTAATAAAAAGGGACGGCAGCCCGGCTGCCGTCCCTTTTTTAGATTTACCAGCGACTTAGAGGACGCTTTCGATCCAGCCCTTGAGCGCGCTCTTGGGCGCGGCGCCGACCTTGGTCGCGGCGACTTCGCCATTCTTGAACAGGATCATCGTCGGGATGCCGCGCACGCCATACTGGCCCGGCGCATCGGGATTTTCGTCGATATTGATCTTGGCGATCGTGACCTTGTCGGCCAGCTCCTCGCTAATCTCTTCCAGAGCCGGGCCGATCATCTTGCACGGGCCACACCATTCGGCCCAGAAGTCGACAAGCACGGGCTTGTCGGCGTCGATTACGTCCTGCTTGAAGCTGACATCGGTAACTGCCTTGGTGGCCATAACTGCAAACTCCTTAAGTTGGTCGATATCTAGGATGGCTGCGCCCGTGGCTCAACGGGTCACAGCAGCAAATATTGCTGCGTGGGCGAAAAGCCCGGCTTGTAGGGCGCCAATTGCGCCGTCGGCAGCGCGATGAGCCGCCCCGCGCTGGTATAGAGCAAGGCCGCCTCCACCGTGCGGCCGGGGAAGATCACTTCCAGCGCCGCGACATAGGCCGCCATCTGCCGGACATGGGCGACCGGCACCTCCTCCGCATCGCGCGGCGTCATCCGTCCGGTCTTGAAATCGACCAGTTGGACCCGGTCCGCCTCGACCCGCAGCCGGTCAACCGTGCCGGCAATCACCGCTTCGCCGACCACCGCGGCGATCGGCGCTTCGGCCAGCGCGCCCGGCGCGAACAGGGCGGCGAAATGTGGATCCTCGATCACCCGCAGCGCATGATCGATCACATCCCGGCGCAGAGTGGCATCCCCTGCCCCCTGCTGCTCCAGCCAGCGTCCCGCCCCCTCGCGACGCCGCTCGGCCGGCAGGTCGGGCAGGCGCTGGAACAGGGCATGGAGCCAGCGACCGCGCTCGGCTGCCTGGCGCATCGCGGCGGTGGGCGGCGGATTGGGCACGTCATCCTCGACCGGCGCGGAGGGCGCCAGTGGCCGGGGTGGACGCTGTTCCGCCGGCGCCTGCGCGCGCAGCCAGTCCGGCTCGACCACTACCGGCTTGTCTTCGGCGCTTTCCGGCTGTGCCGCCTTGGGCGTCAGTACCTCGGTCCCGCGCCAGCGGCGGCGGGCACCCCAGAGGGGATCGGCTTCCCAGTCGCAGCCCATGTCGACCATCGCCGCATCGACCGCGCCATACCAGCTTTGCGGCTTGACCTCACCCTTCGCCCTTGGCCCGAGCGATCCGGCGACGATCAGTTTCTCCTCGGCGCGGGTCAGGGCGACATAGAGAAGGCGCCAATGCTCCTCCCGCTCGATTGCCGCGGCATCGGCCGCGACCTCGCCGATCGGTCCTAGTCGCTCGCCCTTGCGCGGGGCCAGGATCGGCAGGCCATTCCATTCGAGCGAATCCATGCGGTTGCCGGCGTCGGGATCAAGACAGGCATCGGCGAGAATGACGATCGGCGCCTGCAGCCCCTTGGCGCCATGCACGGTCAGCAACCGCAGCGCATCGCCCTGCGCCGCCGCGTCGCGGACGATTTCGACTTCGCCGCGATCGAACCAGTCGATGAAGCGCTGGAGCGAGGGATGGTCGTCCGCCTCGAAGCCCAGCGCGGCGTTCAGCAATTCCTCGATCGGGTCGGCCGCTTCCGCGCCCAGCCGCTCGATCAGCCGGCGGCGCCCGTCCATCGGGCCGGACAGGATCGCCTCCAGATAGCGATAGGGGGTGGTGAAATCCGCCTGCCCAAGCAATTGGCGCAGCGGCAGCAATTGCGCGTCGTCCAGCCGCTGGAGCAGATGGCGCCAGAGACCACCCTTGCGCCCGATGGCCCGCTCCATCAGTTCGTTCTGGGTCCAGCCGATCAGCGGCGACACCAGCAGGGCGGCAAGGTTCAGGTCATCGTCGGGCTGCGTCGCAAAGCGCAGCGCGGCCAGCAGGTCGCGCACCGCCAGCGGCGCATTGAGGCGCAGGCGGTCGATGCCGGCAACCGCGACCTTTTCCTCATAGAGGCGCGCGACGATCAGGCGCGCAAGTTCGCTGCGGCGGCGGACCAGGATCATGATGTCGCCAGGGCGGACCGGGCGCCCACGCGCCTCCAGCATCATCTTGTCGTCGATCCATTGCCGGATCTGGCGCGCAATCTTGCCGGCCAGTTCCCGTTCCTGATCGGCGACCCAATCTTCCTCGCCCTCGACCTCGTCGGCCAGGCCCGCGATCGTCGGCTTCCACAGCAGCACGTCGCCGGGATGGCGATTGGCGCTGATATGGCGGACTTCGCCCTCGGCAAGGCCCAGCGATTGCGCCCGCAAGGTGGCGATCGTCCGGTCGACCAGGTCGAGCACCGGCGGGGTCGAACGGAAGCTGCGATCCAGCGACAGGTCATGGAAAGATTGCTTGGCTTGCTTGGCATAATGACCAAACACCAACTGTGCATCGGAGAATGCCTTGGGACTGGTGCCCTGAAATCCGAAGATAGCCTGCTTGAAGTCGCCGACAGTGAATAGCGTCCGAACCTTTGCCTCCGGTTCCCACTCATCGGTGAAAAACTCTTCGGTCAAGGCCTGCACGATCCGCCATTGCCGGATGTTCGTGTCCTGCGCTTCATCGACAAGGATATGGTCGATCCGTTGATCCAGCTTGTAGCGGATCCATTCGGCAATCCCGTCCTGTTGCAGTAGCCCAGACGCCCGTTCAATCAGATCGTCGAAATCGACCGCGCCGGCGAGCCGCTTGGCTTCATCATAGGCACGGGCATAGGCACGCCCGGCATGGAGCGCGCGGGCCAGCAGCGCGGCATAATCGGCCTGCAGCTTGACCCCGATCAGTTCGGCGCAGCGGGCATGGAGCCGCGCCGTCGCCTCGCCATAGCCGTCGATCGGCGGCACCCAGCCCTTGGCGGAGAGGATGTCGCCGTCCGCCTTGGCCCAGGCGCTATGCAGGTCGGTCAGGGTCGCAGCGCGGGCTGCGGGATCGCGTCCGCGCCAGGCGGCGATCCGGTCGCAGCGCTCCAGGGCCCGGCCGGTGCCCCAGTCGGCATTGGCCTGCGCCACCCAGGCCAGACTACGCATGTCGAACATGGCATCGCTGCACTGGTCCGCCAGCCAGGCGTCGATATCGCCTTCGGGCAAGCCCAGTTCGCGCGCCAGCCAGGGACCGATATCGCCGGGTAGTTCTGCCAGCGCAGAAAGGCGGGCGGCACAGCGCAGCAGGAAAGTCTCGGCCGCCCCCTCTCCCAGTCGCAGGCTCAAAGCCTGCAAGGCATCGATCAGTTCGGCATCGCCCAGTTCCTCGGCGCGGATAACCATGTCGGCCAGCGTCTGGCGGGCCAGCACACCCTGTTCGCGCGCGTCGAGCGGGCGGAAGCCGGGGGCGAGGTCCGCCTCCAGCGGGAAGGAGGCGAGCAATTGCTGGCAGAAACCATGAATGGTCTGGATGCGCAGGCCGCCGCCGGTCGATTCCAGCACTTCGGCGAACAGGCGCCGGGCGCGATCGCGCGCTTCCGGCCCGCTCTCTTCGCCGAGTGCCTCCAGATCGTTGAACAGGTCGCGTTCCTCGGCCTGCACCCAGGTGGCGAGCCGGTCATGGATACGGTCGGCCATCTCCGCCGCGCCCGCCTTGGTAAAGGTCAGGCACAAGATATTTTCCGGCCGCACGCCCTGGAGCAGCAGGCGGAAGACGCGCGCGGTCAGCACATGGGTCTTGCCAGTGCCGGCGGACGCCGACAGCCAGACATGGGCATCGGGCGCAGCGGCCAGCGCCTGCGCGCCGGCTAGCGGTTGCAGCGGGCTGGAGCCTTTAGCCATCGTCGCGCCCATACCATTCCTCCAGCCGCATCAGCTGGTCATAATCGCCATAATTGGCCACTTCCGGATTGACCTGCGCGGCGAAGGGCGCGGTGCCGGTCAGCCAGGTTTCGGCCGCGTCGCGGAACTGGTCATAGACGAAGGCGGTGAAATCGGCGGTGACGATCTTGTCGCGCTTACCCACCGGATCGACCGGGCTCTCGCGGTAGCCAAAGGCGTCGCCCTTCTTGGCCAGCGACCAATATTCGAAACTCCCCGCGACCCGCGCGCCGGCAACGCCGGGAAAGGCGCCATCGGCGGACTCCGCGATCAGGCCGAGCAGGCCCAATTGCAGCGCATAACCGCCACGCACCTGTCGCGCGCTGGGCGGCTTGCCGGTCTTGTAATCGACGATGCCGATGCTGCCGTCGGGCATCCGGTCGATCCGGTCTGCCTTGCCGGTGAGCAGCACGCCGGCAATCTCCGCCTTGCCCTCGGTCTCCACCGCCAGGATATGGCGACCAGCGGCCTGATCCTTCGCCACTTCGGCCGCGATCCAGCGGATCGCCTCGATCAGGCGCGGCTGCCACAGGGCGCGGAGCAGCGGATGAACATCGGGCCGGGCGAACATGGCGCGGGCGCGCGCCTCCAGATCGGCCGGATCGCGGCTGCCACCCTGCGCCCAATGCTCCAATATCTCATGCACGACGGTGCCGCGCCAGGCCGGTCCGGCATCGGCATCAACCGGGTCGAGCCGATTGAGCTTCAGGATGCGTCGGGCATAGAAGGCGAAGGGATCGGCCTTCAGCCGGTCAACATCGGTAACCGGAATGCGGGTCGGCCGGGCGGCGAGAGGGGGCACCGGCGCGGGACGCGCGGACGGCCGGTGGCTGGGTGGCAGGTCCAGCGCGTCCGCCAGCAGGCGATAGCGATCGGCGGTCTTCCATTGCGGCCCGGCCATCGCCTTCAGCCGCAGCCAGAAGCGCGAAGCGATCGCCGGCCCACCGCTGCCGCGCCGGGCACGAGTGATCAGGACATACGGGGCGCCGAGCGCGCTCGCAAAATCATGCGCGGCAAGGCCGATCCGGGTTTCCAGGCCCGGCAGACCCAGTTCACGGCGAATGCGCGGCGCCAGCCAGGGGTCGGGCGACGGCAGACCCGGCCAGCTGCCTTCGTTGAGGCCGCCCAGGATCATCAGGTCCGCCTGCACCAGCTGCGCCTCGACCAGTCCCAATATGGCGATGCGCGGATGGCCGCCCTGTGGCGGGCGCACCGACACGACGCCCAGCATATGGTCGAGCAGTGCCGGCAACGACCGGATATCGGCCTGGCGCGGACCTTCGATGGCGGCCGCCTCCATCTCGGCGAACAGGTCGGCGGCGGCATGACCCTGATGCCCGGCCCAGAGCGCGTCATTGGTCAGCGCCCCGGCCTGTTCGCGCACCGCCGCCAATTGCCCGGCCAGATCGGGCGCGAGCGCGAAGGCGGCCTCCAGCGGTTCGAGCAGATCGCGCGCCCATGGCCACCAGGCGCGGGCCTGCGCACGCAAATCCTTCTGTCGGTCCTCGCCCTCGCGCGGATCCAGCAGCAGGTCGATGCCCCGCAGCCCCGCCTGCGGCCGCGGCCCCCGCAGCAGCAGGTCGAGCTGGCGCACGCCCTCCAGCCAGGGGAGACGCATTTCGCCGCGCATCACCAGCGGATGCTTGAGCAGGGTCAGCAGCGCGACCGGCGCAAAACGCTCGGCCGCCGCCTCCGCCATGGCGATCAGCAAGGTACCGGGCGGCAGACGGGAGAGCGGCTGACCGGCGGAGTCGTCGGCCTCTATGCCCCAGCGCCGCAGATGCGCGGAAACGCGCACGGCCAGTTGCCGATCGGGCGTCACCAGCGCGGCGGTGCGCTCGGGCGTCTCCAGCGCTTCGCGCAATGCGATGGCGATGGCCTGCGCCTCTTCACCGGGCGTCGCCACCTCCAGCGCTTCGACCCCGGCGAGCGAGCGGTCGGCGGTCTTGAGGTCGCGCCAACGACTGGTCAGGCGCGGCGGCAGCATCGCGTTGGAAATATTGCGGCCGCGCACGGCGCGGGCATCATGTTCGCTGCCCCAGCGCCACTGGGCGACATCCTCGCGGCTGGCGCTCATCCGGTCGAGCAGGCGCTTCAAGGCATATTGGGGATGGGTCTCATGTCCCGCAGCGCTGCGGCCGGTGACGGGATCGGGCGGGAACGGACCGATCGCGGCCCAGGCGTCCTCGTCCAAATTCTGGTCGAGGCCGGCGAACACCACCTGTCCATTGGGCAGTTCGGCGATCCGCCGCAGCAGCCCGGCGATCGCCGGCGCAGTTGCGCTGATGCCGGCCGCGACGATGAAGCCCGGCGGTGGAGCCTCCGCCCAGCGCGCGGCAACCCGATCGAACAACCGGTTGCGCCGATCCGCAAGGTCGATGAAGCCCAGCCGCGCCAGCTCGGCCGGCCAACGCGCAATCAGGATGGAGAAGAGGTCGAGCGATTTTTCCCAATGGCTCGACAGCCCCTCGATCAGGTCGAGCTTCGACAGCGCATCGAGCGGCACCCGCTCCACCTGCATCTGGTCGAGCACGGCGCCGAGCGCCTGTCCCAGTTGCAGCGCCTGGCCGGCATCGGCCGCGCCGCCCGCATCCTGCACCATACGCGCCAGGATCATCTGCCGCCGCATCGGCGGGATGGCGGCGGGAACCGCATCGCCCTCCCACAGCGGATCGAGCGCACCGCCCACTTCCTCGCCCAGTTCCGGATCGCCCAGCGCAACCAGGCGGGGCAGCAGCAGGCCGCCTTCGGCCCGGCGGACAAAGGCGTCGCTCACGGCCCGGACGGCGCGATTGCTGGGCAGCAGGATCATGCCCTGCGCCAGACGGACGGGATCGCTTCCCTGCTGCGCCAAGATGCCGGCGACCAGCGCGTCGGCGAAGGCGCGATGCGCCGGGATGGTGTACAGCGCCGGCTTGGCCCGATCACCCATGGGCGATCATCGACTCCACGACGGGAATGGCCTGCGGCGTGCCCACGTCAAACCACAGCCCCTGATGCACCGCGCCATAGAGGCGTCCGGCCGCGATCGCGCGGTTCCAGAAGATATTGGTCGAAAAGACATCCGCCGGCGGATCGACCAGCAGGCGGGGCGACAGGATCTGAACGCCGGTGAAGACGAACGGCGCGACATGGGCGATCTTGCGCCGGGTCAGACGGCCATTGGCATCCATATGGAAATCGCCCGGTCCGCTATGGCAATTGGCCCGCGCCAGCGGCACCAGCAGCAGCAGCGCATCCATCCGTTCGGAATCCCATAGCCGCTGCATCATGCCCAGCGTCTCGGCCGGCCCGTCGATCCAGAGATTGTCGCTATTGGCGCAGATGAACGGCTTGTCGCCGAGCAGTGGCCTGGCGTGGATCAATCCACCGCCCGTCTCCAGCAGCTTGGCCCGCTCGTCGGAAATGCGGAAGTCCATGTCCTTGCGCGTTTTGAGATGCGCCTCGACCGTATCGGCGAGATAATGGACGTTGACGACCACGGTCTTGATGCCACCGGCCGCCAGGCGATCGAGCGCATGGTCCATCAGCGCCTTGCCGGCGACCTTCACCAGCGGCTTGGGACGGGTCGCCGTCAGCGGGCGCATCCGCTTGCCGAGTCCTGCTGCCATGAGCATGGCGGTATCGATCATGCCTGGGCAAACTCCGCGAGCGCATGATGACGCTTGTCGGTAGGGATATTGGCGTCGAACCAGGCATTGACCGGCGCCAGCGCCGGATGGGCCAGGTCGCGCTCCAGCAGCCCCCACATGCGCGGCAGGTAGGACAGATAGCGCGGCTTGTGGTCACGCTTCCACAGGCGGGTGAAGATGCCGATGATCTTCGCGTTGCGCTGGGCGCCCAGCACCGCATAGGCGGCGTCGAAATCGGCCGGCGGATTGGCGACCGCATGATAATGGGCCAGCATTGCCAGCTCCAATTCCGGCGACACGTCGCGCCGGGCGTCCTGCAGCAGCGAAACGAGATCATAGGCCGGGTGGCCGGCCAGCGCGTCCTGAAAATCGAGCAGGCCAAGGCCGCGCACTTCGGGGCGGTCGATCAGCATGATATTTTCGGCATGATAGTCGCGCAGTACGGTGACGACCGGGCTTGCCGACTGCTCTGCGATCGGCAGCACCGCGTCCCAGGCCGCATGATAGGCGTCGGCATCGACGTCCAGCGCCAGCGCCGGGCAATACCATTCGGTCAGCAGGCCAACTTCGCGTTGATAGACCGCGCGGTCGTAGGGCGGGACATCCGCTGCGGGCAGCTTGTGCAGGTCGGCCAGCAGATCGATCGCGCGGCGATAGACCGCCAGTTCGCCCGCCGGATCCTCCTCGACATGCTCCTTCAGGCGCTCGTCACCGAAATCCTCGATCAGGACGAGGCCCTGCGTCAGATCCTGCGCCAGGATCGCCGGCGCGGCAAAGCCCTGACCCAGCAGATGCTGAGCAATCGCGATGAACGGACGCGGATCTTCATGCGGCGGCGGCGCGTCCATCAGCACGGCGCGGCGACCGCCGTCGACCACGCGGAAATAGCGACGGAAAGACGCATCGCCGGCGAGCGGAACGATGGCGGCGCCATCCCAGCCCGCCTGCGTGAGGAAAGCGGGTGCGGTTGCGGGGGGGATCATATCTGTGACCATCGATCCGTCCAAGCGTCGGGCACGCGCGCTGTCAAGCGCCGTGCGCCATCCGGCTCGATCATGATGGTCAGAAACAGGGCGTGCGACCAGAGCCCATCGCCCAGCCTGTCGGGCCATTCGATGATCAGCAGGCTGTCCTGCAGATATTCGTCCAGCGCCAGCTCGGCCGCTTCCTCCGCATCATCAAGCCGGTAGAGATCGACATGGGCGACCGGCAGGCGGACATCGGGAATGTCATAGGGCTGGACGATCGCGAAGCTGGGGCTGGGCGCCTCCCCTTCCAGGCCAAGCCCCTCCAGCAGGCCGCGCGCTAGCGTCGTCTTTCCGGCACCCAGTCCGCCTTCCAGCGCGATGACGTCACCGATGCGGACATGGCCCGCCAGTCGTCGGCCCAGATCGAGCTGGGCGCCCTCGCCCTCCAGGATCATATCCAGTTCAGCCACGGGGCAGCTCGATCACCACCATCGTTCCCTGACCGGGCTCCGATACCAGCTCGAACGTGCCGCCATGGGCCTGTGCCAACTGCTTGACCAGCGGCAGGCCGATCGTCGCGCGCGCGCCCTTGCGGTTCTGCTCGGCGCGGCTGATCGCATCGAAGATCGTGGCTTGCCGGGTGGCATCGATACCGGGGCCATTGTCCGACACGACCAGGCGGGCGAGATCGGGGCCGCCATCGCCATGCAACAGCACCCGTGCGCCCGCGCCGCAATAGCGCACCGCATTTTCCAGAAGATGATCGACCGCCTGGCCGATCCGCCGCGCATCGCCCTGGATCACCCCCAGCGTATCCTGCAGGGTGACGGCAAGATCGATCCCCTTGGCCTTCGCCTCGGCGTCGATGCGCGCAACGCTGGCGCGCACCAGCGCCGCCAGATCGACCTCGCTGCGCTCGATCGGCAAGGTGCCGGCCTCGCCCTGGGTCAGGTCGAGCACATTATCGATCAGCATCGACAGGCGCCCGGTGCTCTGCAGGATACCGTTCACATACTCGACCGCGCTGTCGCTGAGTTCGCCGGCATAGCCCGCGCTCATCATCTCGGCAAAGCCAGCGATGGTCGTCAGCGGCGTGCGCAACTCATAGCTCATGTTCGTGACGAAGGCGGTCTTCACCTTGTCGGCCTGTTCCAGCGCCTCGTTGCGGTCGCGCAGCATCTGCTCGACCCGCCGGCTGTCGGTGACATCCAGCATGGTGAACAGCGCATTGCCGTCCGGCAGCGGAATGGCGGCAAATTCGAAGATACGCCCGTCGGCAAAGCCGACATGGCCGACACGCTGTTTGCGCTCGACCGTCGCCGCGCGGACCAGTTCGCGCACCAGATTGCTCTGCTGCGGCTTGGCAAGGCGGCTTTGCACGGCACGCATCAACTCGTCGATGCGGGGATGCTTGCCCAGCGCCTCTTCACTAATGTCCCAGATGGTGCGGAAACGGCTGTTCCACAGATGCAGGCGCCCATCCGACGAGAAGACGCCGATCGCCTCGAACAGATTGTCGAAGGTCGCTGTCCGCACCCGCAGCAGCGTGTCGCGCGCGCTCGACAATTGCACCTGTTCGGTCCGATCCTCGAAAATCAGCAACAGGCCACCATCGGGCAGCGGCTGGGCATAGACGCGCAAATGCGTGCCATCGACCAGCAGCCAGTTTTCCTCCAGCGGATCCGGCGACAGGAACCAGTCGCGCCGCTCCGCGCGCCAGGCCGGAAAGTCGCGATTTTCCGGCAGGCGGCGGGCATCGCGCATCTGATCCAGCACGCGCTCGAACAGCGGAGCATCGGTCAGCGCTTCCTGCTTCAGGCCGAACAGGCTGATGAAGGGCTGGTTCCAGAAGCGCAGCGCCCGGTCGGGACCAAAGCGCGCAACACCAGCCGACAGACGATCGAGCAGATCGCGCTGCGCCGCTTCCAGCCGACGATGCTCGACCCGCGCCTGTTCCAGCTCATGCTGGTCCATCGCGAAACCTGCCACCCCGGCCGCGCCCAGCGGCACGTCGACGACGCGCATCGTCCGCCGTTCGCCATCGATCGTTGCCGGAACGATACGGGCAAGCGAATTGCCTTCGTCGAGCGCCTGTGCCGCGGCGTCCTGCGGGCTGAAGCCGTTCACATTCTCGACCAGTTCGGTGCCGTTCATGATCACGTCATGGGCACCGGCGCCGTCGACGGCGCGGACATAGGCGCTGTTGACCAGGCTCAGCCGCAGGTCGGGCGTGCGGTGCCACATCGGGAAGGGCGCGGCCTCGACCAGTCCGGCGAGCGCCTCCAGCGCCTCGCGCAATTGCCCGACGGTCGCGCTCAGCGCCTGGATTTCCGCCTGGCTGTCGGTCGCGTCGAAGATCCACAGCACGACACCGCCATTGGCGGCCAGCGCCGGCCCGGCGGGCGCACCGCGAACCAGCAGCGTGCGCGACGAACCGCTGCCCCGGATCGGCAGCGAAAAACTCTTGCCCGCTTTCTGTGCGGCGCCGATCTCGCGCCCCAATGCGGCGGCATCGGCCGGCTCAAGCCCACCATCGGGCGCCGTCAGTTCGGACACGAAGGTCGGCACGCGGTCCCGGCCCAGCCATTTGCCCAGCCGGTCGGCGGCCTCCATCCGGCCGTCAGGATGAATGATGACGGGCGCAGCCGGCGCCGACGCCAGCAGCGTCGTCAGCCGATCAAGCTTGCCCTGCGCCTGCATCCCCGCGCGGCGCATGCGCTGCCCCGTGATCAGCGCCCATATCGCAGCCCCCAGCCAGCCGGCCATCACCGTGCCCAGCAACAAAGTGGCAAGCGGGCTCATAGACCCCATTGCGCCATTCCCATCCCGTTCGCGACCAGTTGTTTATCGTTCATACAGACCAATGGCCACGGGCCTAACGCAACTTGGCGCCGGCGGAAAGCGCTCAGATATGATGAATGCCCGGCACAGCATGGTCCGAGCATCGGATAAGGTAAAAGGGGGAGGATGGCCCTCCCCCTTTCCAATTTTTAGTAGCGGTAGTGGTCCGGCTTGAACGGGCCTTCCACCGGCACGCCGATATAGTCGGCCTGACGCTGGCTGAGCTGGGTCAGCTTCACGCCCAGCTTTTCCAGGTGCAGCGCGGCGACCTTCTCGTCCAGATGCTTGGGCAGGACGTAGACGTCGTTGCCGTAGGTCTCGCTCTTGGTCCACAGCTCGATCTGGGCCAGCGTCTGGTTGGTGAAGCTGGCCGACATCACGAAGCTCGGGTGGCCGGTGGCGTTGCCCAGGTTGACCAGACGGCCCTTCGACAGGACGATGATCTTCTTGCCATCGGGGAACTCGACTTCGTCGACCTGCGGCTTGATCTCGGTCCACTTCATGTTGGCGAGGCCGGCGATTTCGATCTCGCTGTCGAAATGACCGATGTTCGACACGATCGCCATATTCTTCATGGCGCGCATATGATCGACGGTCAGGACGCCTTCGTTGCCGGTGGCGGTAACGAAGATGTCGGCGCGCGGGGCGGCTTCTTCCATCGTCACGACTTCATAACCTTCCATCGCGGCCTGCAGGGCGCAGATCGGATCGACCTCGGTCACGAGGACGCGGGCGCCGCCATTGCGCAGCGAGGCAGCAGAACCCTTGCCAACGTCGCCGAAGCCGGCGACGCAGGCGACCTTGCCGGCCAGCATGACGTCGGTGCCGCGACGGATGGCGTCGACCAGCGATTCCTTGCAACCATAGAGGTTGTCGAACTTCGACTTGGTGACGCTGTCGTTGACGTTGATCGCCGGGAAGGGCAGCTTGCCCTTCTTCGACAGTTCATACAGGCGGTGAACGCCGGTGGTGGTTTCTTCCGACACGCCCTTGATCGACTGGACGGTCTTGGTCAGGAAGCCCGGACGCTCGGCCAGAACGCGCTTCAGCACGGCGCAGAAGATTTCCTCTTCCTCGTTCGACGGCGTGAACAGCTCTTCGCCAGCTTCGACGCGGGCGCCCCACAGGGCGAACATGGTGGCGTCGCCGCCATCGTCGAGGATCAGGTTGCAGACGCCGCTGTCGTCATTGTGCCAGTCGAAGATGCGCTCGACATAGTCCCAATATTCCTGAAGGCTTTCACCCTTGACGGCGAAGACCGGCACGCCCGACGCGGCGATCGCGGCGGCGGCATGGTCCTGCGTCGAATAGATGTTGCAGGTCGCCCAGCGGACCTGCGCGCCCAGCGCGGTCAGCGTCTCGATCAGCACGGCGGTCTGGATCGTCATGTGCAGCGAGCCGGTGATGCGCGCGCCCTTGAGCGGCTGCGACGCACCGAATTCGGCGCGCAGAGCCATCAGGCCGGGCATTTCGGTTTCGGCGATCTCGATTTCCTTGCGACCAAAGGCGGCAAGGCCGATATCGGCGATCACATAATCCTGCGCCTTGTCAGCGGGTACGGTGGCCACGAGCCTGTCTCCATCATTAGAAATTGACCGGCCGCCGGCATAAGGAAGGCGGCGGCGATGGTCGGGCTTTACCAATCGCCGCCAAGCATGGCAACTCAATATAAAGTTTTCTTTATGTGTTAATTGGCCGGGCCCCGAACCTGCGCGGACGGCAGGCGTGCAGCCCCTTCGGCCATGGCGATGGATCGGCCCACAGAGCCGCCACTCACGCCTTCGTCGGCCAGCAGATCATTGGCGAGGGCGATCGCCATGTCGCACTGGGGCGCATCGATCCGCGGCGCGATGCCGGCAGATTCCGACAATTTCCAAATCGCAGCCCGATTGGCCGGGACCGCATTGGCCGCCGCCTGGATCGCCTGAAGATCCCGGCATTCGAGGCCGCCAGCACCCGCGCCATAGCTGTTCGCCAGCATGATGACATAATCATCATAGGCGTCGAGGCCGCCCTCCAGCCCTGCAACGTCCGCGAAGTGGCTGCGCAGCGCGTCATTAACCTCGACCAGGGCCGTCCGCTTTTCACGCACGAACTGGTTATAGGCCGGCAGGAAATCATAGGCGCTCGTGTTGCAGCGAAGCGCCGACACCATCAGCATCATCTCGAAATTGCGGACCTGCGCCGCCTCGACATGATCCTTCTTCCAGCAGGTCGCTGCCGACGCCGGCGCGAGCGGCATCGCTGCGGCAAGCGCCGCACAGATAATCTTCTTCATGAAATAACCCCGCATATTCCCCAGAGACAGAGAATGGGCGGGACCGATTGCCGTATTCTATCGCATTATGGTTAAGGCGAATTTACCCTAAACGGTTCAGTTACGATGACAGAACAAGCGGCCAATGGCTGTTGTTGTTCTGTCCCTGAAACGGCCAAAAATCGACAGCGCAACGGATCAAAAAGTCAGGCCGACCCGCCGCCACTCACCAGATGGGCCGAATCGACCCCCGCAGCGGCATAGGCGGCGCGCCATTTGCGGTGCGCAGGCGTGTCGAACAGCAGGGCCGCATCGCCCTCGGCCAGGAACCAGCTTTCGCCCGCCATTTCCCGTTCCAACTGGCCCGCGCCCCAGCCCGCATAGCCCAGTGCGACAAGATAGCGGCTCGGGCCGCGCCCTTCGGCAATGGCCTTCAATATGTCGAGCGAGCCGGAAAGGCCCCAGTCCGGCCCGGACTGCACCATGTCCTGCCCGGCCCAGTCGAGCGAATGCAGCACAAAGCCGCGCCGCGGCTCCACCGGCCCGCCCTTCAGAACAGGCTGGTCAGGAATGGCCGAAGCGTCGATATCGAAACTCTGGAGCAGGTCGCGCAAGCCGACCCCCTCGACCTCCTCGCTCAGAGAAATGCCCAGCGCCCCATCCTCGTCATGCACGCACAGCGCAATCACGGAATGGTCAAAGCGCTCATCTTCCATGCCCGGCAATGCCAGTAGGAAGCGGCCGCCAAAAAAGCGCGGATCGGTCATGCTGCGGAATATAGGCAGAAACGCGCCAATGCCAATCGGCGACCGTCGCGACAAAGGGGCATCGTGCCATATTCCGCGCCCGCACCCTTGACAGCGAAGGCGCGAGCAACGAACTCCGCGACGCCACAGGCCAGGAGACAAGATATGACCATCGCCAAGGGTGATCGCCTTCCCAGCACGACCTTCACGAAGATGACCGAAAACGGCCCCGAACAGGTTGCTTCGGACGAATATTTCGCAGGCCGCACCATTGCCCTTTTCTCGGTGCCCGGTGCCTTCACGCCGACCTGCTCGGCCAAGCACCTGCCCGGCTTCATCGAAAAAGCCGATGCCCTCAAGGGCAAGGGCGTCGACGAGATCGCCTGCACCGCCGTCAACGACGCCTTCGTCATGGGCGCGTGGGGCAAGTCGGCCGGCGCCGATGACAAGGTGACGATGCTGGCAGACGGCAATGGCAGCTTCGCGCAGGCCGTGGGCCTGACCATGGACGGCAGCAAGTTCGGCCTTGGCGAGCGTGGCCAGCGCTTCTCGATGATCGTCAAGGACGGCGTGGTCGAGGAACTGAACGTCGAAGCACCGGGCGACTTCAAGGTCTCTTCGGCCGACTTCATGCTCGAACAGCTCTGAATTTTCGGGTCGCACGCCCGGCCGGATCGGTCGGGCGTGCGATTGTTTCGCTGGCATCTTCCTTCCGTCACACAAGTGCGGTAGCAAGAGGTGATGACACAGAGCATCGGCACAGCGATCGTCGCGCAACTCGACGCCATCTATCAGACATCCATTGAAAATCTGCGGGAGGCCATGCGTGCCTATGCCCGCGACGGAAGCATCCCGCCGCCCGAGGCGCGGGCCGACCGGCGCTTCTGCTATCCCGAACTGCGGGTCACCTATCAGGATGACAGCCAGGCGCCGCCGCCGGGCCGCTCCTTCGCCCGCCTGTCGAAGCCCGGCCGCTATGTGACCACGGTCACCCGGCCCGCCATGTTCGCCGATTATCTCGCCGAACAGATCGACCTTCTGGTTCGCGACTATGGCGTGGAGGTCGAAACGGGCCTGTCGGATCAGCAGATCCCCTTCCCCTACGTCCTAGACGGGCTCGACATCAATGCGCTCGACGGCACACCGCCGACCGAGCTGGCGCGCCACTTCCCGGCAACGGAACTGGCCGAGATCGGCGACGAGATCGCCGACGGACTGTTCACGCCGGATGCCGAAGGCGACCGCCCGCTCGCCCTGTTCGACGGGCTGCGAACCGACTTCTCGCTGGCGCGTCTGAAGCACTATACCGGCACCCCGGCCGAGCATGTGCAGCGCTATATCCTGTTCACCAACTATCATCGTTATGTCGACGAGTTCGTGGACTGGGCGTGCAAGGAACTGCAGCGTCCTGACAGCCGCTTCACCGCGCTGTCCGGTGCCGGCGGCGTCTTCGTGACGCCTGAAACGGCGGACCCGGCCCAGATGATCGCCGACAGCGCCTGGCGCAAGCATCAGATGCCGGCCTATCATCTGATCGCGCCGGATCGCAGCGGCATCACCCTTGTCAACATCGGTGTCGGCCCGTCCAACGCCAAGACCATCTGCGACCATCTGGCCGTGGTCCGCCCGGAAGCCTGGCTGATGATTGGCCATTGCGGCGGCCTGCGCCCCAGCCAGCGGATCGGCGACTATGTGCTGGCCCACGCCTATCTGCGCGACGACCATGTGCTTGACGAAATGCTGCCGCCGGAAATCCCGGTGCCGGCGATCGCCGAGGTTCAGGTCGCGATGGCGAGCGCCGCCGAAGCGATATTGGGCGGCGGCAATCCGGAGGATTTCAAGCGCCGCCTGCGCACCGGCACGGTCGTCACGACCGACGATCGCAACTGGGAATTGCGCTATTCCAGCTCCGCCTTGCGCTTCAGCCTGTCACGCGCGGTCGGCATCGACATGGAATCCGCCACGATCGCGGCGCAGGGTTATCGCTTCCGCGTCCCCTATGGCACCTTGCTCTGCGTCTCGGACAAGCCGATCCATGGCGAACTGAAGCTGCCCGGCCAGGCCAACCGCTTCTATGAGGAAGCCATTGCCGGCCATCTGCGTGTCGGCCTGATGGCCTGCGAACTGTTGCGTCAGGAAGGTCCAAAGCTGCACAGCCGCAAGCTGCGCGCCTTCAACGAGCCGCCTTTCCGGTAAGGCAGAAATGTCCGCGCTGTCGCCCGATCCGACGGATCAGGCGGCGGCGCGGGATACCGTGACCCGGTTCTTGCCCTCTCGCTTCGCGGTGTAGAGCGCCGCATCCGCTCGCGCGACCAGGTCGTCCAGTTCCCGATCATCCGGTCGCAAATCAGTAACGCCAAAGCTCGCCCGCAGCAGCGCGTGCGGCGCTTCACCAAGGCGCAGGCAACTGATTTCGGCGCGCACGCGCTCCATGGCGTCGGCCGCGACTTCTGCGCCGGTGTCGACCATCAGCAAACCGAACTCGTCACCGCCGAGCCGGCCGACGACGTCGCCGCGCCGCACCGCATTGGTCAGCAGATGGGCAAAGCCGCGCAGCGCTGCATCGCCCGCCATATGACCATAGCCGTCATTCAGCCCCTTGAAGCCATCCAGGTCACAGATGACCAGCGCGACCGGTCGCCCCTGCCGCCGGGCGTTGGCGATCGCCCGTTCGGCCGCTTCCTCGATACCGCGTCGATTGAGGACGTTGGTCAGCGGGTCATGCATCATCTGCTGCCGAAGCTGCTGGGCAAGATCGCCCGCCACCACCAGCACGGCCGTGACCGCCGTGCCGACATAGACGGTCGGCATGAACAGCCCGAGGATCGCGCGATAAAGTTCCTTGCCGTCCTCCGGGCCGCGGATCAGGGCTGCCGATGCGGCCAACGCCAGCTGGCCCAGGGCAAAGGCAAGCAGCGCGGCAAAGAAGGCCAGTTCGGGCGGCGTGAAGGACCGGTTGCGCGGCCAGAGCGACAGCGCACTGACCGCCATGAGCAGACCGACATAGGCGGGAATGATCATCCCCTGCATGATCTGGCTACCCACTGGCCCGATCGCAATCGCCATTGCCAGGCTCACCAGGACAGCCGGGACGGCAAAGGCCAGCAACTGCAAGGGGCGGCCAGAACGCTGACGGATGCCGATCGCCAGTAACGACGCGCTTACAATGAGGCCGATGCCGGTCAGGATGAACAGCCAGCGGCTGTGCAGGAAATAGCCACCTGCATTGGCGATCCATTGGAGGATGGCGACCGCATAGGACGCTGTCCAGGTCAGCACATGCCTCTGGCGGCCGAAATGCAGCCATGAAACACCCATGGCGATGGTCATCACCAGGGCAGTACCGAAAAGCAGGGAAAGAATAACGGCCGGCGCGCTCATGCGCCGGCCATTTACCAATTTTTACGGCGACTTACCAGCCGCAGGACTTGCCCTTATTCTGCGTCTTCAACCATGTCTGAAGCGGCGCGAAATAATTGACCAGCGCCTTGCCCGACATCTCACGGCTGCCGGTGAAGGCCTGCAGCGCATCGGGCCAGGGCTTGGATGCGCCCATCTTCAACATGGCATCAAGTTTCTCGCCTACCGCCTTGTTTCCATAGAAGGAGCAGCGGTGGAGCGGCCCCTTCCAGCCGGACTGGCGGCAGGCCGCCTCATAGAATTGGAACTGCAGCACGCGCGCCAGGAAATAGCGGGTATAGGGCGTATTGCCGGGGATATGGAATTTCGCGCCAGCATCGAACTTCGTCTCGTCACGGGACACCGGCGGGACGATGCCCTGATACTGACGGCGCAGGTCGGTCCAGGCCGACTCATATTTGGATTCCGGGATCGATCCGTCGAACACGCCCCAGCGCCATTTGTCGATCAGCAGGCCGAACGGCAGGAAGGCCACCTTGTCCATCGCCTGGCGCAGCAGCAGGCCCAGATCCTTGTCGGTGCCCGGCACCTTGGCGGGATCGAGCAGGCCGATCTTCACCAGATAGTCGGGCGTGATCGACAGCGCGATGAAATCGCCGATCGCCTCGTGGAAGCCGTCATTTGCGCCGTCCAGATAAAGCGGCTTCTGGATATTATAGGCGCGCTGATAATAATTATGGCCCAGTTCATGATGGATGGTGACGAAATCATCGCCATTCACCTTGGTACACATCTTGATGCGGATATCGTCCTTGTTATCCAGATCCCAGGCGGAGGCATGGCAGATCACTTCGCGGTCGCGCGGCTTGGTAATCTGCGAACGGTCCCAAAAGGTCTGGGGCAGCGGCGCGAAGCCGAGCGAGCTGTAGAAGCCCTCCCCCGTCTTCACCATCTTGATGGGATCGTAATTCTTGGCCGTCAGCAGGTCGGTGATGTCATAGCCGAGGTCACCGGCACCGGCGGGCGCGACGATGTCATAGATATTGCCCCATTCCTGTGCCCACATATTGCCGAGCAGATCCGCGCGGATCGGCCCGGTCTTGGACTGGACCGCATCGCCATATTTCTCGTTGAGCTTGGTCCGGGTATAGCAGTGCAGATCATCGTAGAGCGGCTTCACCTCGGCCCAGATCTTGTCGGTCAGCTTGGCGAAGTCATCGGCCGGCATGTCATATTTGGACCGCCACATCGCACCGGTATCGGCAAAGCCCAGTTCCTTGGCACCCTGGTTGGCGATCGTCACCAGCTTGGCATAGTCGCCGCGCATCGGTGCACCGACATTGTCGTGCCAGCTCACCCACATTTCCTTGAGCTCGTCCGGGTTGCGGTCCGTGCCCATCTTCTCTTCAATGTCGCTGCCGTTGATCGGCTGGCCGTTCAGCGTGCCCTTGCCCTTGCCATAGGTGGACTGGAGCGTGGTCGCGAGATCGTTCAGTTCCTGCGAGGCGCCCGGCGTGGTCGGCGCGGGCAAGGTCAGCGCGGTGCGCAGCAGCGTCAGGCGGCGCCTGGTCTCTTCGCTCAGGCCCGGCGCGGTCGCGAACTTGGCGGCCTCCAGCGCATAGTCGACCCGCATCGTCGTATCGATCGCACCGAAATAGGATGCGAGCGCGTCGGTGTCGTCGGTGATGTAGGTCGCGTTGATCCAGGCGGCCCGGCTGCTGATCAGCGACTGATCGAACAGCGCCTTCTCCGCCTTGGTCAGGAAGGCTTCTGCCTCGGCAGCGGTCGGCTGCTGCGTGGTCGGCGCCTGCTGCGCCAGCACCGGCGATGCAACAAGGGCAGCCGCAAGCGCGGCGATCGAAATGGCGATTTTCATGGAACTTGGCCCCTCAGGTCTTCTTATGGGGCCAAGGTGGATTAGGCGGGCGAGACAGTCAAGCAGTCAAGAAATCGACCATGGCCTGGCCCAGTTCCTTGCGGGTCACCGCGTTCATATGATTCCCCGGAATCTCGACATAGCGGCCATTGGGCAGCGCATCGGCCAGTTCCTGCGCGATGCCGTTGTCCTGATCGTCAGCGCCGCAGATCACCTCGGTCGGCTGCTGGAAGCCGGCAATGGTAGCCTCGTCGGTATCGACGAAGGTATTGAGGATATGCAGCATCGCCACCGGGTCGCCCTTGGTGGTCTTGAGGAACGCCTCGGTCATCCATTCCGACGTACCGCGCTCGAACGTGCCCAGATTGGTCAGCACCTTCTTGTAATAGCCGCCCTTGTCGAGCGTCTTCGTGAGCCCGCGCAGTCCCATGCCAGCCAGGATCACCCGACTCGGCGTCGCGCCGCGCGCCAGCATCCGCACGGTCGTACGCGCGCCAAGCGAATAGCCGCCAAGATCATAGTCAGTGAGCCCCATCTGCTCGACCAGCGCCAGATTGTCGTCGGTCAGCGCATCGGCCGGATAGTCCGCAGCGTCATGCGGCTTGCCGCTTTCACCATGACCGCGCAGGTCCGGCATGATCAGGCGGAAACCCGCCTCCACCAACTTGGCGGCATGGCCGTAGCGGATCCAGTTGGTCCAGGCGTTGGAGAAATAGCCGTGGATCAGCACCAAATCGCGCCCCTGTCCCACGACATGCACCGCGATCGGCAGGCCGTCCAGGCCCTTGATATCATGGCGTTCGATCTGCAGGTCGGTCATTGCGCTGGTCCTTCGGGGCTTGGGGCCTCGCCGATAGGATCTCCGCCGCGCCGGCGCAAGAGCGCGATCAGGGCAAGGGCGCTGCCGATCTGCGCGGCGGCCATGTCCTTCTGCGGATCCCACACATCGCCCTGCTGGCCATTATAATAGTCCGCCGTCTCGCCGGCGGCGATCACCGTCAGCAGCCATTCGAATATCTCGTAAAGCGCGCTGCCGAGGCCGATCGCGGCAAAGGCGAAGGCGAGGCTCCAGCCATGGCATAGGCCGCCCCTGCGTCGCGCAATCTCCGCCACCGGTGCGGTCAGCAAAGCCCCAAAGGCGAAATGGACGAGCCGGTCATAAGCATTGCGCTGCAGCCCGAGGAGGCTGGAAATATCATGACCGCTGAGCATCCGAGCCCAGTCATCATAGGGCACATAGGAATAGATCCAGCGCGCGCCGAAGGTGTGGAGCAGCAGGAACAGCCAGATGCAGCCGACCGATCCGGTCGAGAGCGGCCAGCGCCGCAGCAGCCAGGGCGCCGTGAGCGTCAGCAGCAATGTCGGCCCATGCTGCAACGGGGCAAGGTCGGGAAAGGGCTGCGTGACATTGGCCAGCCCGATTGCCACCAGCAAGGCGGCGATCATCCGGCGCTGAGCGACAGGAAGGGCCTTCCATGCCGCGACAGCGCCGGAGATCATCTTCGGGCTCAGCCCTTCTTGAGGTGGCGACGGCCCAGCAGTTCGGCGATCTGCACCGCGTTCAGCGCCGCGCCCTTGCGCAGATTGTCGCTGACGCACCACAGGTTGATGCCGTTCTCGATGGTCGAATCCTCACGCACGCGGCTTATGAAGGTCGCGAAATCGCCGACGCATTCGATCGGCGTGATGTAGCCACCGTCCTCGCGCTTATCGACCAGCATGATGCCCGGCGCCTCACGCAGGATGTCCTGCGCTTCCTTCGCCGAAATCTCATTCTCGAACTCGATGTTGATCGCTTCGCTATGGCCGACGAACACCGGCACGCGCACGCATGTCGCGGTCAGCTTGATCTTGGGATCAAGGATCTTCTTGGTTTCCGCGACCATCTTCCATTCTTCCTTGGTCGAACCATCGTCCAGGAAGACGTCGATGTGCGGGATCACGTTGAAGGCGATCTGCTTGGTGAACTTCTTCGGCTCGGCCGGATCGCCGACGAAGATGTTCCGCGACTGCTCGAACAGCTCGTCCATGCCTTCCTTGCCGGCGCCCGACACCGACTGGTAGGTGGCGACGACGACGCGCTTGATCTTGGCGGCGTCATGCAAGGGCTTGAGCGCCACGACCATCTGCGCGGTCGAGCAGTTGGGGTTGGCGATGATGTTCTTCTTCACATAGCCATCGATCGCGTCCGGGTTCACTTCGGGCACGATCAGCGGAACGTCCGGGTCCATGCGATAGAGCGACGAATTGTCGATCACGACGCAGCCGGCCGCCGCCGCCTTGGGCGCATATTCGGCGGTCGGGCCGGAGCCGGCCGCGAACAGGGCAATGTCCCAGCCGGTGAAATCGAAATGTTCAATATTTTTGCATTTGAGTGTCTTGCCAGTGTCACCGAAATCAATTTCGGTGCCCTGCGACCGGGGCGATGCAACCGCCGCGATCTCGTCAATCGGGAATTCGCGTTCGGCGAGAATGGTCAGCATCTCGCGGCCCACATTACCGGTGGCACCAACGACGACGACCTTATAACCCATGACTTAACACTCCACTCCATGCAGTATTGCGGGGTGGCGCATAGCGCAGTGGCGCGATTTGTCCAGAAAGAAGGGCTATTGCCAGCGATAGTCACGGGGTGGGAGGTGGCGCCGGCACGGCCGACGCCACCCATCCCTTACTCCTCACGCCCGGCCTTCACTTGGCCGGATCGACACCTTGATCGCGCAGGAAATTCTCGATCGTGGTCCAGAGGTGAACGCTGATCTTGGGACCGCCGACGCGGTGCGTCTGCCCCGGATAGACCATCAGTTCGAACGGCACGGCCGCGCCCTGCATCCTGGCCATCAACGCAGTCGAATTATCGAACACGACATTGTCGTCCGACATGCCGTGGATCAGCAGCAGCGGATCCTTGATCTTCACCGCATCATCGACCGCATCCGACCCCGGATAGGCGCTCGGCTTGTCCTGCGGCTGACCCAGATAGCGTTCGGTATAATGAGTGTCGTAAAACTCCCATTTCGTCACCGGCGCGCCCGAGACGATCGCGGCGAAGGTGCCCGGCGCCTTTTCCGCCAGCTTGAGCGACATATAGCCGCCATAGGACCAGCCATAGGTAGCAATCCGCTTGGGATCGACGAAGGGCTGGGCCTTCAGCCATTCGACGCCCTTCAACTGATCGTCGACCTCGACCGTGCCCATGGCGCGATGGATCTGGTCCTCGAACGCCTTGCCGCGATCGGGCGTGCCGCGATTGTCGATCGAGAAGACGATCCAGCCCCGGTCGACCAGATATTGGTTGAGCGCGCCGCTCCAGGTGTTGGTCACCTGGCGCCCGGCACCCGGACCGCCATAATGGATCATGAAGACGGGATAGCGCTTGCCCGGCTGCATCGGCGGGGTCAGCATCTTGGTGTAGAGGGTGCTGCCATCGGCCGCCTTGACGGTGCCGAAAACGGTCCTGGCATGGCTCGCCAGATAGGGCGCATAGGGATGATCGCCCTTCAGCGCATTTTCCGAAATCCACTGCAACTGCTTGCCGCTGCTATCAGCCAGATAGACCTGCTTGGGCTGGTCGGCATTCTGGCGCGAGACGACGATCCGGCTCGCCGCACCATCCATCACCGCATCGTTCCACCAGCCCTTGGCAGTCAGCGCCTTGAGTGGACCGGCCTTGGCGAGCGACGCGACATAGAGCTGCTGCTCCAGCGGCGTCTCGCGATTGCCGGTGAAATAGACCAGGCTCTTGCCCTCATCCACACCAACGATATCGCGTACTTCCCATTCGCCGCTGGTCAGCGCAGTCCATTTGCCGCCCCGCACATGATAGAGATGGCCATGGCCGGTCTTTTCCGACCACCACAGAAAACTGCCGTCACTCAGCGGCATGAAATTGTTGCTGAGGTTGATCCAGCTTTTCGACGTTTCGGTGAGGACGATCTTGGCCTTGCCGGTCGTCGGATCGACCGCAAGCAGGTCGAGGCGCTGCTGGTCCCGGCTTTCGCGCTGGACATAGAGGGTCTTGCCATCCTTCGACCAGTCGACACGGGCGAGATAGACGTTCTTGTCCGCGCCGAGATCGACTTGGACCTGGCCTGAGCCGTCCGCCTTCATGACGAAAAGGTCTACGATGGCGTTGGGCGTGCCGGCAGCCGGATAGCGCTGCTGATAAACCTTGGTGCCCTCCCCGCCAATCGCGGTGCGGGTGACAATCCCGACCGGGCTTTCATCAACCCGCGCGACCGCGATCATCGCGTCGGTCGGTGACCACCAATAGCCGGTGCGCCGATCCATTTCCTCCTGCGCGACGAATTCCGACACGCCCCAACTGACCGTATCGCTGGCGCCCTGGGTCAGTTGCTTCTCGCTGCCGTTCATCGGCTGCACGAACAGGTTACCGCCGCGCACAAAGGACACGAAGCCGCCCTTGGGGCTGACTACCCCATTGAGTTCGCCGTCCGGCGTGTCGGTGAGGCGGGTGACCTTGCCGTCGAGCGCGGCGAGATAGAGATCGCCATCGACCGGCACCAGGATGGTCTTGCCATCGGGCGACCAGTCATAGCTGGTGATGCCGGTGCTGCCAGCGACCGAGCGGTCGCGTTCGCGCTGCATCTTTTCCGCTTCGCTCAGTTCCGCGCCGCTGCCGGTCTTCTTCGAATCCACCAGCATGCGTTCGGCGCCGGTTGCGGTGTCGATCGCCCACAGGTCGAGCCGCTCCTTCTCGTCGGCACGCGGCTTGAGCAGGGTCACCAGCTTGCCGTCGGGCGAGAGCTTGAGCGCACGCGGCTGCGGGCCGGCAAGGTCGGGGCTTGCGAACACCCGCTCCAGCGTCAGCTTTTGCTGCGCCTGCGCGGCTGTGACGGGAAACAGCAGCAAGGCGCCCAACGCAGCGCCGGCCTTCAGATATGGGGACATGCTCATCCTTTCCGGGCAGCACCCGATCGGGCGCCACAATATCGGCCGGGCTTAGCGCGATGCGACGGAAAAGATCAATCGGTTGGAAGAATATGTCCCCCTTCCGCGGGAGCCCCTGACACTCAGACCAGCCCGCTCCGCACCTGCCATTTGCGCACGATCACCGGCCAGTCGGCGAAGGGCTGGGCCGGGTCGCCGCGCAGGCCGACGCCATGACTGCCCTCGTCGAACAAATGCATGTCGATCGCCCCCTGCGCCGCGCGTACCGCGCCGAACAAGGTCAGCGACTGGTCGACCGGTACGGTGCGGTCATGGACCGAATGGAACAGGATCATCGGCGGCGTGGTCGACGCCACGATCTTGTCCAGCGAATAGGCAGCTATTTGCGCTTCAGTCGGATCGTCGCCGATCAGCGACCTTCGGCTCCCGCCATTGGTGGCGCCGGCCATCGTCACTACCGGATAGAGCAGGATCGCCCCGTCCGGCCGGGCCGACAGATGGTCCGCACTTTCCGCCATCGGATAGATGCGGTCGTTGGGCCGCATGCACAGGCTGCCGGCCAGATGGCCGCCGGCGGAGCCCCCCAGCACCAGCACGCGCTGCGGATCGACGGTCCAGCCGCCGCTGCGCCCGGCCCGGATCAGCCGCATCGCCCGCTGCGCATCCTGTAGAGCGACATCAGCTCCCGCCGCCCAGCGATCGGCCGGCAGGCGATAGCGCAGGACGAAGGCATGGATGCCCATGTCGGCCATCCAGCGCGCACATTCATAGCCTTCCCGATCGATGCCGACTCGCGAATAGCCGCCGCCAGGAATGATCAGCACCGCCGCGCCCGTGGGCTTGGCCGCCGCGAACCAAGACAGGGTCGGCCGCGTCACATGGATCCCAACGCGATAGCGATAGCCCAGCGTGTCGATCTGGTCGTCCACCACTTCGGTGATGGCCGGTATCTTGCCGCCCGGCACGCCGTCGGGCCAGAGCGGGATGATCTGCGTCGGCTCGTCGGTGGCCGCAGAAAAGCGGCCAAACAACGGTGAACTTGCCACCGCCGCCAGAAATTCGCGTCGACTGCCGATCATCCCGTCTCCCTTTCAGTTCGTGACCTGCGTCAGATAGACGCTGCCGGTGGTGCTGTTCACATCGGTCGGCGCGGCGCCATAGATGATGTCGGTGTCGGCCGACAGCGGCACCGTGGCAAGCCGGGTTATCGCCTTGCCGGGCGCGAGGTCGGTAATCGTCCAGCCCGACGCCGTCGATGTCTTCAGCCCCTGGCGCAGCCCTTCGCCGGTGGTGGCGAAATAGACGCGGACCTGCGCCGCCGTGCGCGATATGCCCAGCGCCGCGGGCACATTGTTGCTGGCGGCAAAGATTTTTTCCCGACTGGTCCAGCCGGTGCCGCTCCAGCGCACGCGCCAGACGTCGAAATTGGCGTCCCCGCTGCCATCGGTCGGGCGATAGCGATAGGCGATGGTCGGCTGATTATAATCGTCAAGCGCCAGCTTAGCGCTCTGCAACCCCTTGAGCGTCTGGTCGGTGGTGAAGACCTCGCCCGACTGGAGCGGCAGGAAGAAGAGCTTGGCATTGGCGAGGCCCACCGGCAGCGTCGCTGCTGTGCCATCGGCATAGCTCCAGCCGCCGCCGGTCGGCGAATAGCGCAGATAGCTGCCATAATGGCGCAGCGACCGGGGCAGCGACTTGGCCCATTCCCACAGCAGATGAACGCTGCCGTCGCTGCCGAATGTCATGTCGTCGGGATAGACGACCGCATCATTGGCGGCGGCAAAGGTGCCGACATGGCTCCAAGCGCCGCTGCCGCCCGACATCGCCCAGCGATATAGTTCACCCTCGCCATCATAGGTTGCCGCGTCATAGCTGCGGATCATCAGATAGATGTCGCCATTGGGCGCCCGCTTGGCGACCGGATAGGTATAGAGGCCGGTGGCGGGGATATCGGTCTGGCGGGTGAAGCTCATGCCACCGGGCGCATCGGCGCGGAAATAGCGCATGCCATCCGACAGATTGTGCATGTCGGCCCAGACATGCAGCACGCCCGCGCCGTCGACCGCGATGGTCGGCTGCTTGTGCCCGATATCGTCCGCCTCGGTCCAGACCGTGCCATCGGGATTGCGCAGCACGGCGAAGGTCCAGATGCCGCTCGTGTCGCGCTTGCCGATCTTGACCTCGTGGCTGCCGGCCGCGCCGGACGCGGGCGGGCTGTCGAAGGCGACATAGAGCGTGCCGTCGGGGGCCAGCGCAATCGGCACCCACCAGGCGGCTTGGTTGGAGGAATCCGCGTCTCGCGGTACCCGCTCGACGCTGATGCTGGCGGCGAGCGCAGCGGCCATGGGTTCTTCCGCCGTTGCCTGGAGCGGGCTGCCCAGGCTGACCCAGTTGGCGATGGCGCTGGTCGCCGCCGTACCCGTGCCCGTCGTTGTCGCATCGCTCAGCAGCAGCGCGGCCGACGCCGTTCCGGCAAGGGCCAGTCCCCCTGCCAGTCCATAGAAACGCTTCATCTTCCTCTCCCACTTGTTGTTATGCGTGGACGAGTTGGCCTTCCCCATTGGATCGGCGCGCACTGCGCAGCGCCAGGAAGGCAAGCAGAAAGGCGATCGGATGAAGCAGCGCCATCAGCAGGAAGCTGCGTTCGAACGCGCCGCCCGCGACAAGCTGGCCAACCAATTGGGTCGAGAGCAGGCCGCCAAGCCCGCTGCCCGCCGCCACCACGCCGAACACGGTGGCGACGATACGGGTGGGATAGAGATCGACGATCAGCGTGCTGATGTTGATCTGGAACACCAGATGGGCGAAGGCCACGGCAGAGGCGAGCGCGAACAGGATCGGCAGAGCCGGATGGCTGGCCGCGATCGCGCCCAGTGGCGCCACCAGCGCGGCCGCGCCCATCACGATGATGCGGCTGGTTGCCGGCGCCACGCCGCGCGCGATCAACCGGCTGGAGAAGAAGCCGCCCCCAATGCTGCCAAGGTCGGCCGCGAGATAGACGATCCACGCCATGGAGGCGACCGCGATCAGGGTCAGGCCATAGATATCGGTCAGATATTTGGGGAACCAGAAGAGGTAGAAATACCAGACCGGATCGGCGACCGCGCGGGCGCCGGCGAGCAGCCAGACCGACCGGTCGCGCAGGATACGGCCCCACAGCGTGCCTTCGCTGATCCGCTCTTCCTTGGCTTCCGGCGCGCTGCGCGGATAGATTGTCAACCAGACGACCAGCCAAGCAAGGCCCGCCGCGCCGGTGGCGATGAACGCCGCGCGCCAGCCGAAATGCAGCGCGATGCCGGCGATCAGCGGTGGCGCCAGCGTTGCGCCGATCATCGCGCCGGCCGTATAGATGCCAAGCGCAATGCCGCGTTCCCTGGGTGGAAAATGTTCCGAAACCGCCTTGGGACCGGCGGTATAATTGCCCGCCTCGCCCAGCCCCAGCGCGAAGCGCGTCGCGCCCAGTTCCCCTGCCGACCGGACGAAGCCGGTCAGCAGGTTCGCCAGCGACCACCAGCCCACGAACAGCGCCAAAGACAGGCGCGTGCCCAGCCAGTCGGTCACCCGGCCGGCCATCAGATAGGCGAAGGTATAGGCAATCAGGAAAGCCTGGACGACGCGCGCATAGGCGATGTCATCCATATGCAGGTCTTGCTGCACCGTCGTCGCCAGGATCGAGAGCGCCTGCCGGTCGAGATAGTTGATCACGGTCGAGGCGAACAGCATCGCCAGGATCGCCCATCTGATCTTGCGGGCCTTCCCCTCGATCATGCGGCGGCAGCCTCCATGCGCGCGGCGATCGCCGACAGACCGGCCAGCGCGGTGCCATCGCCCGCCGCCTTTTCGGTCGCGATCCCCAGCCGATCGCAGACCCGGCCATAGAGATCGACCAGCAGTTCCGCGCCGACCAGGACGATCGTTTCCACCGCCATGCCGCGCGCGCGATGGGCGGCGACCGCGTCGCGGGCCTCCGCACCGATCATCAATCCGGACAGGAAGGATGGCGCGGTTTCGCTGGTCAATTCCCCCATCAGGATGCGGCTGCGCAGCGCGAACAGCGCATGTTCGATCGCCAGCGTCGGATCTTCGATCACCAGCCCGGCACCGACATCGAAGGCGGCGATGTCCGTCGGCGCGGCCGGATCATAGGGTTTTGCCAACGACCGCCCGAGCAGGCCATGAGCGAGCAGCAACTCGCGCATTTCCCCCTGCATCGAGGTAACGAAATCCAGCACCGTCCGTCCCTGTGTCCGCACCCATTTGGCATGGGTGCCCGGCAGGCAGATCAGGCGTTCGGTGTCATCATCCGTCACGCCCGCCAGCCAGCCGAACAATTGCACTTCCTCGCCGCGCATCACATCGGGCTGGCCGAAGATGTTGCGACAGGACAGGCCCGGCACGATCGCGATAGGGCATCCCGCCACCTCGAACCGCAACAGCGCGCCGGCCATCGCCTCTGGCCCGGCCGGGCAAGGCAGATAGGCTGCCTCACGCCAACCGATGGTCGACCCGATCATGCCCGACAGCAGCACCGGCATCGGACCATGACGATCGATCCAGTCCCCTGCCGCCGCGCGGAAGGCGGTTTCATGATCGGCCACATCCTTGGCGCCCTTGCCACGCACCGTCTCGACCGGGATCAGCCGCCCCTCCTCCACCCGACACAGGTGGAGGCGCATGTTGCTCGATCCCCAATCGCCCGCGATCAGCATAGTCATCCCGTCCTCAGAACTTGAAGTTGGCGCCGATGGCGAAGCGGCGGCCCTGCTCGGCATAGAGGGCGATCGCTTCGGGCGCGCCGGTATAGCGGATCTGCTTCTCGTTGGTCAGGTTGCCGGCCTCGGCATAGATACCAAAGGCGCCAAAATCATAGCGGATCGATGCGTCGATCGTCTCATAGGGCTTGAAGAAGGAGCCTTCGCCACCCGCCGTCACACTGTCGAGATAGCCCGAGCGATAATTATAGGCGACGCGCAGGCCGAACCCGTCCTTTTCATAATAGCCGACCAGATTGGCATTATGCTTGGACAGCCCTTCCAGCGGCAGGGTAGCGCCGGTGCGGGCATTCACGAACGGCGTGCTGCTGTCGATATAGCTGTAATTCGCCAGGATGCCGAAGCCGCTGGCAAAGCCATCGAGGAAGTTGAACGGCAACTGCAGCATCACTTCCGCGCCCTTGAGCTTGCCGCCCTCGCCATTGACCTTGCGGGTGACCAGGAATTGCTGGGTCTCGCCCGGCACATCCTCGAAGGTCGAGCGGGTGGTCAGGAAGGAGCCGATATCCTTGTAGAAAAGGCCGACCGTCAGCGCCGAGCCCTGGCGGAAATACCATTCCAGCGACACGTCATACTGATCCGCGCGGAAGGGTTTGAGGTTCGGATTGCCGCCGGTCCCGGTGTAGACGATGCGGTTGAGCAGCAAGCCGGGGCTCAGATCCTGCGAGTCCGGCAGGCCGACGACCTTGGCCGCGCCGACACGGGCGACCAGCTTGTCGGTCAGGTCGAATTTCAGCACCGCGCTCGGCAACCAGTCCTCATAGGAGGGCGAGGCAGTGACCGGCTGGAACGTCCCGTCGGCGCGGCGCAGCGCGGATACCGCATCGCGATCGGTGCGGGTGTAACGCAGGCCGATATTGCCGGAGAAGGGAATGCTGCCCAGGTCACCCTTCAGATTGAGCTTCACATAGCCCGCCTTGGTTACTTCATCGAGCTTGTAGGAGGCGGTGGGGTCCAGCACGCGCGGTGTGCAACTGCCCAATATTGCCTCGCAGGCAAAGTCCGCGCCGGTGCCAAACGGATTGCCGACCAGATAGGATTGGGCGAAGGGCGCCTTGCCACCGAGCAGATCGGGGAAGCTGCCGACCTCATAGAGCGCCGCATCCCGATCGGTCAGGCGGACCGAGGAGGTGAGCTGTGACAGCAGCGAATTGCGCGCGGTCTTGAGCTTGGCGATACGGCCGCCGACCTCGAAGGAGTCGAGCACGCCGCTTTCGATCGCATAGCGCAGGTCAACCCGGCCGGCATATTCCTTCGCATTGGATTCAAAGCGGTTATCGAAGAAGTTGGAATAATTGTAGAGCGACGGATCGAGCAGGTCGACGCCCGACGGCAGGGTCAGTTGCGGCACGCCGCCACCGGTGAAATCGAACGAGGTCAGATAGGATGCCCGCGTCTGGGTGCGGACATAGGTCTGGTTGTAATTGAGCTGGGCGTCCGAATAGCTGCCCTCCGCCTTGATCGTCCACGGCCCCTTCTCATAACGCAGGTTGAGCGCGCTGGAGAGCGAGTCATCCTTGATCGTCAGCCGCTCGTCATTGCCCTGCAGCGGCCGGCGGACTGTACCCGCGACCAGCACCTCATTGGGCGAGAAGCTGTAGTCGACATAGTCCGCGCCATTGCTGGTCAGCGCGACGGCGAACCAGTTGCGGCGACGCTTGGCCTTGCCGGCGGCATAGACGGTGTCCAGCGACAGCTCCAGTTCGTCGGTCGGCCGCCATTGCAGTACGACATTGGCGCCCAGTCGCTTGCGGCGTTCGCGCAGCCGCTGATAGCGGAGGTCGGCAATATAGGTGCCGGCCAGGCCGTCGCCATTGGGATCATTGTCGGCCACGCCATCGCCATTGGGGTCGAACGCGCCGGTCAGCGGCAGGAAGCCGGCGAAGCTGTTGAAGCTGTCTTCCTGGATCGGCCGGTCGGACGCGGTCACATTCACCAGCACGCCGAACCGGTCATCGAAATTGCGCGAATAGAGCAGCGAACCGCTGACACCCTTGCGGTCGAGCATGTCGGCATAGCTGCCCTCGATCCGGCCGGCGACCATCGTGTTCGGCGCGTCGAGCGGCTTGCGGGTGATGATGTTGACCGTGCCGCCCAGCGACCCGTCAATCTGGTCGGCCGACAGCAGCTTGGTGACTTCCAGGCGGCTGATCAGTTCGGCGGGATAAAGCGACAGCGGATTGAAATCGGCATCGGCCGGCACACCGGGACCACGACCAAAGGGGCTGACCAGCGACCGGCCATTCACCTCGGTCCGGTTCTGACGCAGGCCGCGGATCGACACGCTGGTGCCATCGCCCAGCGAGCGGCGGATCTGCACGCCCGACACGCGCTGGAGCGATTCCGCGATATTCTGGTCGGGCAGCTTGCCGACATCCTCGGCCACGATCGAGTCAACGAAGGTGACAGCCTGGCGCTTGGTCTCGATGCCCTTGCTCAGGCTCTGGCGAATGCCGGTGACGACGATATCGGCGACCGCGCTGTCGGCCGCCTGGGCTGGCTGCGGCTCTGCAGTTTCCTGGGCGGCTACGATCGTCGGAAACGCGGCCGTAGTGGCCAGTACCAACAGGCTCGCGCATTTTGCTACCTTGCGCATCTTCATCCCCTCCTGTGCGAGCATTGTGCTTCTGAGAGGGAAATTGTTGCACAATTAGCGACGTGTCAATCCCGAAATCTGAAATTTGTTGCTTCTATATCGATTTAATTGGCCAATTTTGCGGAATAAAATCGATAGCACGCCATATTTGTATCACATGAAGCAACACTTACTCCCCGATGTGCTGCGCCGCCTCGCGCAGGGCCTCGACCAGCGGTGCCGTCGCCCCCTCGGGAATCCAGCCCGACATGGCGATGCCGGCATGGACCGGATCGCCCATCGACACGGACACGATATGATGGTCGCGCTCATCCGCCACATGGACGCGCGCATAGCCCAGCGCACGAACCTCGCTCAGCTTGGCGAGCAGGCTGTCGATGCCGTCGGGGAACATCGGAATGTCGCGCCCTTCATACAGTTCGCGCACATCGGCATCCTCCAGTTCCGCGAGCAGGGCGATGCCGATGCCGCTGGTCGTCGCGGGCAACAGGCCGATACGGCCCAGGCCGCGCGACGCCTCGATCCCCGGCGGGGCGTGGAAGAGATAGGAGACACTGTCATTCCACAGCACGCCCATCGCCACCGTATGGCCGTAGCGGCGCAGCTGCTCCAGTTCCGGCAGGGCGCGACGGATCAGGCCCGACGCGAACAGGCTCTGCGCCGCCAGCACATGCATGCCCGGCCCGGCGGTATATTTGCGGTTCGCGGTCTGTCGCGCGATGCCCAGATAGGCCAGCGTCTTGAGCAGGCGGTTGATCTTGGTCGGATCGGAATCCAGCTGTCGCGCCAGTTCGCGACAGCCGATCGGCTCGGGCGAGGAAGCGAGCGCCTGAAGCGTGGTGATCCCGTCGATCAGGCTCTGGTTGGGCTGGGCGTTGATTTTCGTGCGCATGGCCGTTTCTAGCGTCCGACCATGGCGTTTAGCCAGCCCAGATCTTTCATTGCCGCCCCCGCGTTACATGGTTCCAGAAGGCTGCGTTCGGCGCCACCCCCAACCCCGGCCCTTCGGGCAAGGCAAAGGCGCCGGCCGTGCAGGACAGGCGCCCGTCAAGCAGTTGCGCCGAACGCGGCAGGATCGAATGCTGATATTCATGATAGGGCAGGTCGCGCACCGCCGCGGCGGCATGCAGGCTGGCCGCCGCGAAGATGCCGACGCCGATGGTCGCATGCGGCATCACCCGGACATGATGCGCCTCGGCCAGACGAGCGATGCGCATGAACTGGGTGATGCCAGTATGGCCCATTTCGGGCTGCACGATCGACACTGCCCGCGCTTCCAGCCGGGGGCGGGCATCGAACACGCTACGCCATTCCTCGCCCGCCGCGATCGGTGTCGCGACGCGGGCGGCGACATCGGCCAGCCCCGCGACATCCTCGGGCTTGACCGGCGCTTCGGCGAAATAAAGGTCGTGCGGTTCCAGCCGGCGGATAAGCGCCACCGCCTCGGCCGCCGAATACATCCAGTGAAGATCCACCATCAGCTTGACGTCCGGGCCGATCGCCGCGCGCAACGCCTTCGCTTCCGCCTCGATCCCGTCAAAGCTGACCACGCCGGCGAACTTGATCGCGTCGAACCCCTGGTCGACGAAGCGCTTCGCCAGCGCGCAGCGCGCCTCCAATGTCGGTTCGGGCAGGCCGGAGACATAGGCTGGAATGGTCTCGCGCCGCTGCCCGCCCAGCATGCGGCAGAGCGGCAGGCCGACGGCGCGGGCATGGATATCCCACAGCGCGATGTCGACAGCCGCCATCGCATCCAGCCAGAAACCGCCCTGATAGCCGCGCACCCGCATCAGGTCGTAAAGATCTTCCCAGATCACCTCGACATCATGGGCCGAACGGCCGATCAGGATCGGCGCGATGACATCGTCGACCAGTTCGTGGATCGCGCCCGGCGCGACCAGGCCATAGGTTTCGCCCCAGCCGACCAGTCCCGACCGGCTGGTGACGCGCACCACCACCGATCGGTCGACCGTCGGATAGATGGTGCCATTGCGGCGCCGGACGATATAGCCGGCCGCGTTGACTTCCTCGCCCGGCCCCAGCGCGCCCAGATAGGGCACGTCGCGGGGTATGGTGACGGTGAAGACGTCTAGCCGCTCGATCACATCGTCCATCGCGCCCATATCCTTCAGCCCTGCACCACGCCGATTCCGGTCCAATCGTCGATCCGCGCGAGGATGCGGTCAAGCTCGCGCTGGTCGCCCTCGTCCAGTTCCGGGCCGGGCGCGCGGGTGAAGGCGTCGGCGATCAGGCCGCGCCGACGCAACACTTCCTTGGTCAGCCGCCAGCGGAACACCGCCTGCATCATCAGCAGCGGCAACATCCGTTCATAATGGGTGCGCACCGCATCACCGTCGCCGGCCAGATGGGCGGCCATCAGCGCAACATGCGCCTCGGGCAGTTCGGCCGCCGGCATGGTGCCGATCGCGCCGCGCGCCAGTTCGTCGGTGATGTAGCGGCCACCGGCACCGCCGAACACGCCCAGCAGATGATCGGGCGCGGCCGCGCGGATCGCACTGATCCGCTGGCCGCAGGGCATATTCTCTTCCTTGACCCAGTGGATGGCGGGGACGGCACCGACGACGGCGATGACATCCTCGGCGCTCAGGCCCGCCCCCATCGGTCGGGGCGCATTTTGCAGCATCAACGGCAGGCCAGCCTCGCCAAGTTTGCGATAATGGGCGGCCAGCGCGTCATTGTCGCCGGCCAGCGCGCCCGGCGTCATCACCATCGCGCCGGCGGCACCCGCCGCCTTGCCCGCACGGATCAGCGCCAGGCTTTCTTCGACGTCCGGGCTGGACCCGCCGATGATGAAGCCGATGCGGCCATCGATACGCGCGGAGATCCGGCCGATCAGGTCGATCCGCTCGTCGAGCGAGAGCATGTCATATTCGCTGGCGAGGCCCGGAAAGACTGCGCCATCGACACCGCAATCGACGACGAAATCGACAATCGCATCCATGCCGCTATCGTCGATAGCGCCCGACGCATCGAACGGCGTGGGCAGAACCGGATATACGCCACTGACCTTCATGGAACCCCTTCCTCTCCTGTTTCCGCTTCAATTATCGCTCATTTAGCAACACGTCAATCTGACATTGTCAGAATTATGCCATTGCGAGCGTATCTCTAGATGATATGTTGCTTTTATAAATACGAATGGAGAAGATATGCCCCGCCTGTCCGGTAAGATCGCTCTCGTCACCGGTGCCGCCGGCGGCATCGGCGCGGCCATTTGCGCCCGCTTCAAGGCGGAGGGCGCCCATGTCGTCGCGATGGACCGGATCGCCTCCGATGCGGGGGACGAGGCATGGGTCTGCGACCTGGCGGACGACGCCGGCATTGCGCAGGGCGCGGACGACCTGCTGGCACGGCTTGGGCCGCCGGACATCATCGTCCATGCCGGCGCCGCAACCGAACAGGCGGACATCTTCGCCTCCTCGCCGCAAGCCTTCAATGCGATCTATGACGTGAATGTCGGTGGCGCGGTCCGCCTGGTCCAGGCCTTCGCCCCCGCCATGCAGGACGCGGGCCGGGGCAATTTCGTCTTCATTTCCTCGATCAATGCCCGCATGGGCGCGCCCAGCCTGGCGGCCTATGCCGCATCGAAGGGTGGCCTCGAGACCTTCATGAAGGGCTTTGCGCTGGAGGTCGCGGCCGACGGTCTGCGCGCCAATTGCGTCGCCCCGGCCTCAATCGACACGGCAATGCTGCGCGCCTCCTTCGACCGTCAGCCCGATCCGGCGGCCGCGCTGGCAGCCAACATCCTGCGCCATCCGCTCGGCCGGCTCGGCACGGTCGAGGATGTCGCCAATCTGGTGCTGTTCCTGGCGTCGGATGAAGCCGCCTGGATCACCGGTGGCGTGTTCCCGGTGGATGGCGGCGCCGGCATCACCCGGCGATAGGCTGAGGAACAGGGAACAGGCTGGCGATCGCGCACCAGCCCCTCCCCTGTCCGGTCGTTACAGCGCCTGCTGCTCCGAATTGAGGTTGCGCTTGGCTGGCAGCTTGGCACCGGCATTAAGCGTCGCACCATTCAGGCCCGCCGGCACCTCTATATAGGGCAGGCCCAGCGTCTGGCTGGTCATGCGGCGGATGCGGTTGGTGAGATCCGGGCTGGCGTTGAGTTTCTGCCCATAGGAGGGCACCATCGCCGCCACTTTGGGCTTCCAGCTGGTCGCCATCTGCTGCGGGAAGGCACGACGCATGACTTCGAGCATGATCGCCGGCGAGGTCGAGGCGCCAGGCGAAGCGCCGAGCAGCGCGGCGATGCTGGCATCCTTGTCGGTGACGATCTCGGTCCCGAACTGCAGCACCGTGCCCTTCTTGGGATCATATTTGATCACCTGCACGCGCTGGCCCGCGGTGATCAGCTTCCAGTCGCCGCGCTTGGCATTGGGATAATATTTGACCAATTCGGCCTGACGCTGAGCATCGGTCAGCGTCGCCTGCTGCGCCAGATAGCGGACCAGATCCAGATTTTCCGCGCCAACCTTCATCATGCCGCCGACATTATTCTTGTAGATGGAGGCGAACAGATCGAGCGGCGAGCCATTTTTCAGGAATTTCGTGCTCTGCAGCGCGAAGGGACCGAACAGGGTCACCGACTTGCCGTCCAGCTTGCGCGCGTCGAGATGCGGCACCGACATGGGCGGCGATCCGGCCTCCGCCTTGCCATAGACCTTCACATTGTGACGGCTGGTCGCGGCCGGCCCCTCGAACGCCAGGAACTGGCCGCCGACCGGGAAGCCGGCATAGTTTTTCGATTCCGGAATGCCCGACATCTGCAGCAGCTTGAGCGAGGCACCGCCCGCGCCGATGAAGACGAACTTCGCCTTCACCACGGCATCGCTGTTCTTCTTGAGGTCATGGACGGTGACGTTCCACGTCTTGTCCGCATTCTGATGCAGGCCGCGCACCTCATGGCCAAGCTGCAGGTTGAAATTGGGATTGCGGGTCAGCGCCTGGGTCAGCTGGGTGGTGATGACACCGAAATTGACATCGGTGCCAAGCGGCATGAACGTCGCCGCAACCTTCTGCTTCGGGTCGCGTCCCTCCATCACCAGCGGCGCCCAGCGGCGGATCTGTGCGGGATCCTGCGAATATTGCATGCCATAGAAGAGCGGGTTCTTGACCAGCGCATCGCGGCGCTTGTGCAGATAGGCGATATTGTCGTCGCCCCAGACGAAGCTCATATGCGGCGTCGCGTTGATGAAATCGGTCGGCTTGGGCAGACGGCCCTGCTTGACCTCATGCGACCAGAACTGGCGCGAAATCTCGAACTGCTCGGCGATATCGACGGCCTTTTCGGTCGCGATCGATCCGTCATCCTTCTCCGGCGTATAGTTCAACTCGGCAAAGCCCGAATGGCCGGTGCCGGCATTGTTCCAGCCGTTGGAGCTTTCCTGCGCGACCTTGTCCATCCGCTCATAGATGTCGATCCGCCAGTCCGGCTCCATTTCCTGGAGATAGGTGGCCAGCGTCACACCCATGATGCCGCCGCCGATCACCAGCACGTCGACCGGCTTGTCATTGGCGGCCGCCTTGCCGGCGGGCGAGGCCATCGGACGGAACAGGAAGGCGGTGGCGGCGATCGCCAGCACCAGGATGAGGATGGCGAGGGTAAGGAGGATCTTCTTGAACAAGGACCGGCGGCGCGGTGCCGCCGGACTGGAGGAGGATGTCATGATCGTGGATTCCAAATCTGCGTGGAAAGGGGCCGGGCGGCCGGATGCGCGTTCGCCAATCTTGTCCGTCAGGTCATGCGCACCACCCCATCCACCTTCAGAAACGGAAGCTCAGCCAGCCGGCCAGATAATCGCTGTTGCCATAACCGGCACGGCTAAGCACCGGCCCTGCATCCAGATGCTCGTAGCGCCCGACAAAGGACAGGCGCGGCGTGATCGACCATGTGATCTGAGCGCGGATGGATTCGCCGATCTTGTGGCCGGGGACCGATTGGGTGCCGGCGAAGATCGACTTGTTGGCGCGATAGACCGCATCATTTTCATCGGCGCGCCAGGCGAACTGATATTCCATCGTCGCCTTCACGCCCTTGAGCGGCGACAGGGTCAGGCTGGGCGCCAGCGTCTTGAGGTTGGTCGGCGTCATGCACAGCTGGTAGCTGTAATAGATATTGTTGCCGAAGGGGGCATAGGCAGCCTTCAGCGTGCCGCCCTCGAACGTGCCGCCGCCGCTGGCATAATCGGCGTGGAAGCCGATGCGCGGCCCCATCGGCAGGTCGCCGGGCAGCTTGTAGCTCTGGTTGAAGAAAAGCTGCCAGGCGCTGATATCGCGCCCGTCGAAATCGCCGAACTGGTGATTGATGGTCCAGTCGAGATTGACCGGGCCAACTTCCCCCCACAGGCGCGCGCCGGCATAGAAGCGCTCGACCCGGCCAGTCACGCCGCCCCACAGCGCTTCGCTGGTGCGCAACCGCCAGAAAAAGGGATCGAGATAGAGCTCCGATCCGCCCAGCGCCTTTTCGGGAATGCGGATTCCGGCGGTGAAGCCGGAAAAGCGCCGGCCCTGCTCGACCTTGTCATCGCCCGTCCCGCCATTGCCCAGCGCGGTCGGCTTGAAATCGAAGGCATCGATGCGCAGCGATCCCGTCCGTGCCCAGGCCCGCACGCCGTTCAGCGCATAGCGGATCGTGTTATTGTCGCGCTGCGACGTCAGCAGATTGGGGCCATCGGTAAATTCCTGCCGCCCATAGCGCAGACCCAGGTCCATGCCGGCAACCCGCCCCTTCAGTTCGGCGAAGGACTGGAGCAGCACCAGATCATTGCGCAGTGAACCAGACGGCGTGCCGATATTGTCGCCGGACATGCCGCCATGGGCGATCTCGCCATAGAAGCGCAGATGCGGCCCGACATGCAGGTCGGCGCCGCCGACCAGCCGGTTGATGTCCTGCCGCTGGCTGCCGGCATTCCGCAGGTTGAGGTTGGTGGTGTAGTTGACCCGCACCCGCGCCTCGCCGCTGAGCGTCAGATAGATGTCGCCATCCTTATCCAGCGGCAGATATTTGAGGCGATCGAACAGGTCATCGCGCTGCGCGGGATCGGCCTTGCTGCGCCAGTCCTCCGCCCAGCGAGACAGGGCATAGCCGCCCGATACCGATCCTTCGCCAACGGCATCGGCTGGATAGAGGCTGGCAGGCTCAGCGGGCATGTCGTCGGCCCATGCTGGCGTGGCGAGCAGGGTGGCAAGGGTGAGAGCGGAGACGGCGACGGGGCGGCGCGCGGCCGCGCAGGAGAAACGAACCATGGTGGCTGCGCCTCATTCCGCCGGGACGGCGCTGGCGAGCGCCGGAGCCGCCAGGGATGGCGCCCCGCCCTCGCCCCGCATCGCGGCTTGCAACTGCGCCCGGTCCAGCTTCCCTTCCCAGCGCGACACGACGATCGTCGCCACCGCATTGCCGATGAAGTTGGTCAGGCTGCGGCATTCGCTCATGAAGCGGTCGACGCCCAGGATCAGGGCCATGCCGGCGACCGGCACGGAGGGGACGATGGAGAGGGTCGCCGCCAGCGTGATGAAGCCGGCACCGGTCACGCCCGCCGCGCCCTTGGACGAGAGCATAGCGACGCCCAGCAACAGGATCTGGTCGCCGATCGACAGGTCGACGCCGGTGGCCTGCGCGATGAACAGCGCGGCCAGCGTCATGTAGATATTGGTGCCGTCGAGGTTGAAGCTGTAGCCGGTCGGCACGACCAGGCCGACGATCGACTTGGGGCAGCCCGCCCGCTCCATCTTTTCGATGAGGGCCGGCAGCGCGCTTTCCGACGAGGAGGTGCCGAGCACCAGAAGCAATTCGGTCTTCAGGTAACGGATCAGGCCGAAGATCGAGAAACCGGCGGCGCGGGCGACCAGGCCCAGGATCACGACCACGAACAGCGCCGAGGTGAGGTAGAAGGTGCCGACCAGGAAGGCGAGATTGGCGAGCGTGCCGACGCCATATTTGCCAATGGTGAAGGCCATGGCGCCGAAGGCACCGACGGGCGCGGCCTTCATGACGATCGCGACCAGCTTGAACACGGCGGTCGAGACATCTTCGAGCAGGTCGAGCACGCGCGCGCCGCGATCGCCGATCAGTGCCAGCGCAACCCCGAACAGGATCGCAACGAACAGCACCTGAAGGATATTGCCGCTGACGAAGGCGGACAGGAAACTGTCGGGGATGATGCCGGTCAGGAAGCCGGTCAGCGTGCTGTCATGCGCCTTTTCCGCATATTCGCTGACCTTGCTGGCGTCGAGCGTGGCGGGATCGATGTCGAGGCCCGCGCCCGGCCGCACCACATTGGCGACGATCATGCCGACGACCAGCGCCAGGGTGGAGAAGAAGAGGAAATAGGCAAAGGCCTTGCCCGCGACCCGGCCGACGCTGGCAATGTCGCGCATGCCGGCAATGCCGGTGACGATCGTCAGGAAAATGACCGGGGCGATGACCATCTTCACCGCCTTGATGAAGGCGTCGCCGACCGGCTTCATCGCCTCCCCCAGATGCGGCGCGAAATGGCCGAGCGCCACGCCGGCGATGATCGCCAGCAGCACCTGCGCATAGAGATGAAGATACCAGGGACGCCGGGTGACCGGCGTGTCGGGGAAATCGGAAATCTGCATGACAGTTGTCTTTCTGGCCCTCGCCAAAAGCCTTCCCGCCTTCTTGGTTGGGCGGGTCGGGAATTGAGGGGGCCAGTATCGAGCTGTCAGCCATGCGCGACAAATTGTAGGAGAAATGAAGTTAAATCGTTATAATTCAACATATTAATATTATTTTCATGCCTGCAGCCAGTTCATTTAGTGCATATAATTGCTCACCAGTATCGCACGATGTGCAGAAATTTGCACATCACTGGTTGGCGCGATATGCAGGGCTATGGACAGCGCCCGCTTCCCGAATCGCATTCTGTGGATCGCCCTGTTCCTGGGCGTCGCTAGCGGCCTGCTCTGGCTGTCGGGCGAGGTTGCCGAGCGCAATGCCATCGCCCGGCTGAGTGCGGAGACGCGCGGCGCGGCGATCCTGCGCCAGGCCTATCTCAAGAGCGAGATCGAGCGGTTCCGGTTGTTGCCGATCGCACTGTCCGACGACAGCGATCTGGTCGCCGGCCTCACCGGATCGCAGACCGCCCTGCGGGCGCTCGATCGCAAGCTGCAGGCGCTCGCCCGCACCACCGGCGCGGCGCAAATCTATGTGCTCGACGCATCCGGCCGCACCGTCGCATCGAGCAACTGGGGCAGCGAGCGCAGCTTCGTCGGCCAGGACTATTCCTTCCGCAATTATTTCAAGCTGGCCGCCGCGCATGGATCGGGCGCGCAATTCGCCCTCGGCACGATCAGCGAACGGCCCGGCATGTATCTGTCGCGGCGATCGCGCGGCGGCGGCTATGTCGTGGTGAAGCTGGAGTTTGACGGGATCGAGCAGCAATGGGCGCGGCTCGGCGAGATCACCTTCATCACCAGTCGAGAGGGCATCATCCTGATCACCAGCCGCCCCGACTGGCGCTTCACCACCATCCATTCGTTGTCGGCGCAGGCTAAGCAGCGCTTCCGCGCCGAATTGCAGTCCGGCCGCGGCTCGCTGCTGCCGGTGCCGCTCAAGGGCATGGGCGATGCCGATGGCCGGCAGATCATCAGCCCCGCCGACGAACCGCGCCGCCGCCTGCTGTGGCAATCGGTCGCGGCCGGCGAACCGGGCTGGCAGCTCAACATGCTGACGCCGCTGCATGGCGTGGAAAGCTTCGTGCGGACGGTGCGGCTGGCGACCCTGTTGCTGCTGCTGCTGCTCGCCGGCGGCATCTGGATATTGCGCGAACGCGGCCATCGTCGCGCCGAACGGGCCGCCATGGTCGCCGCCCGCACCAGCGAACTGGAGGCGATGGTCACCGCCCGCACCCATGAATTACGCCGCGAGATGGAGGAACGCGCCGCCAGCGAGACGCGCGCCGACACGCTGCGCGAAGGGTTGCGTCAGGCCAATCGCCTGGCCTCGCTGGGCCAGATCACCGCCGGCATCGCGCATGAAACCGCCCAGCCTGTCGCCGCGATCCGCAGCTATGCCGCCAATGGCCGGCTGCTGATCGAGCGTGGCGATAGCGAGGCTGCGGCCGAAAATATGGCGGCAATCGAGCGGCTGACCGACCGGATCGGCAAGGTCACGGCCGAACTGCGCGGTTTTTCCCGCAAGGCGACCGGCGTGATCGACGCTATTCCGCTCGCCGGGCCGATCGAGGGCAGCGTGCTGATCCTCAAATCGCGGCTGGCGCGTGTCGATCTGCACCTGCCGGACCTGCCGGACGCTCTGCGCGTCATGGCCGACATGATCCGGCTGGAGCAGGTGCTGGTCAACCTGCTGCAAAATGCGCTCGAAGCGCTGGAGGGCGTGGTCGCGCCGACCATTCGCCTGTCGGTCGCGCTCGATGCGGAGACGATATTGCTCTCGGTGATCGACAATGGGCCGGGCATCGATCCGTCGGTGCAGGGCCAGCTTTTCACGCCCTTCGTCACCAGCCGCCCGTCGGGCCTGGGGCTCGGCCTTGTCATCGCCAGCGACATCATGGCTGACATGGGCGGGTCGCTGCGCCTGCTGCCCAGCGAGGCCGGCGCCCATTTCCAGCTGAGTTTGAAACGCGCATGACCGACATGCCCCCGCGTCCGATCGCCCTGATCGACGATGATGATGATTTGCGCGCTGCCATGGCGCAGACGCTGACGCTGGCGGGCCATGAGGTGCGCGCCTTCGCCAGCGCCGCCGATGCGCTAGCTGCGATCGAGGCGGATTTTCCCGGCGTGGTGGTCAGCGACGTGCGAATGCCGCACATGTCGGGCATCGACCTGTTCCGGGCGCTCCATGCCCGCGACGCGGAACTGCCGGTGATCCTGGTCACCGGCCATGGCGATGTGCCGATGGCGGTGGATGCGCTGAAGGCCGGCGCCTGGGACTTCCTGACAAAGCCCTTCAATCCCGACGCCCTGCTGGCATCGGTCGCGCGGGCGAGCGAGAAGAGGCTGCTGGTGATCGAAAATCGCCGCCTGCGCGCGATGGTCGACACCGCCGTCGCCTCCCCGCTGATCGGCCATTCCCCGGCGATCGAGCGGTTGCGCGACATGGTGGCAACCCTGGCCGACACCAATATCGACATTTTGGTCGAGGGCGAGACCGGCACCGGCAAGGAACTGGTTGCGCGCATGGTCCATCAGCGCAGCCGCCGCGCCAGCGCCCAGTTCGTCAGCATCGCCTGCGCCGCGGTGCCGGATTCGATCGCCGAGACCAGCCTGCATGGCGAAAGCCTGGCCGGACGCGCGCCGCTCGAAGGGCGGCTGGCCCGCGCCCATCAGGGCACCTTGTTCCTGGACGATGTCGACCAGTCGGGGCCGGCGCTGCAGGCGCATTTGATCCAGTTTCTGGAAGATCGGCTGGTTCGCCCGGTCGGAGCGCGCGAACCCCAGCCGGTGGACCTGCGCGTGATCGGCTGCATGACGCAGCAGGGCCAGGCGGCGACGATCCAGCCGGCCCTGCTCTATCGGCTGGCGGCGGTGCGGCTGCACATCCCGCCGCTGCGCGAACGGCGCGAGGATATTCCGCTGATCTTCGCCCATCTGCTCGATGCCGCCGCCCGCCGCTTTCGCCGCGCGGTGCCGCCGGTCAGCCGGGCGGTACTGGCCCATCTGCTGGACCATGACTGGCCCGGCAATGTCCATGAACTGGGGCGGCTGGCCGAACGGCTGGCGCTGGGCCTGGAGCAGGAACCCGTTGCCGATGGCGCGATGCTGCCGCTCGACGCGCGCATGGATGCGTTCGAGCGCATGGCGATCATCGAGGCGATCCAGGCGACCGGTGGCGACATGGGGCAGGCCATCGAGCGCCTCGGCCTGCCGCGAAAGACCTTCTATTACCGGGTCCGGCGGCTGGGCATCGATTTGCGGAAGCTTCGCGGGCTGGATGGATAGGGCGCAAGCCACATGACAGAAATGTAATGTTTGATATGTTGTAACATCATGGACATGTTTTTAGAGAGGCGAGGCAGCCTCCAGCGCGACCGAGCAGGGCGTGGAGGTCAGAATAATGTCGCTCCATCCACCTCGGGGGATCCAAGTCCATGCAATTCCAGTTTCTCGCCGGCTGCGCGCTTGCCGTTCTCGGCGTTTCGACAGCCGCCCATGCGCAAACCGCATCGGATGACGCCGCCGACGGCTATCACCAAGCAGCCCGTTCCGACATCATCGTCACCGGCATATTGCCGACCCGCCGCCAGGACATGCTGTCCAGTGTCGCCGTGGTCGAAGGCAAGGATCTGACCCAGGCGATCCGCCCATCGATCGGCGAGACGCTGGAACATCAGCCGGGCGTGTCCGCCACCTCCTTCGGCCCCAGCGCCTCGCGCCCGGTATTGCGCGGCCTGCAGGGTGAACGCGTCAAGATGCTGACCAACAGCCTGTCGACCGTGGACGTGTCCAACACCTCGGTCGATCATGCCGTGGTCGTCAATCCGCTGCTCGCCGAGCGTATCGAGGTGCTGCGCGGTCCGCAGTCGCTGCTCTACGGCTCCTCGGCGATCGGCGGCGTCGTCAACGTGATCGACAAGCGTATCCCCACGGCCATCCCGGATGAGCCGGTCCATGTCGATGCGATCGGCACCTATGGTTCGGCCGCGGACGAGCGTTCGGGCGCGGCCTCGGTCGACGTGCCGCTATCGGGCGGCTGGGTCGCTCATGCCGATGGCAGCTATCTCAAGAGCGACGATGTCCGCATCGGCGGCCATGCCCTCACCCCTGCCCTGCGCGATCAGGCGCTGGCATCGAGCCTGCTCCCCGCCGACGACAGCGAGGAAGCGATCGACTTCGCCGGCAATGCCGCGGTCAAGGGCAAGCTGCCCAATTCGGCGGCCAAGACCTGGACCGCCGGCGGCGGCATCGCCTATATCGGCGACACCGGCAATATCGGTATTTCCTACGACCATTATGACAGCCTCTATGGCGTGCCGATCCGCTTCGCAACCCAGCCGGGCGACGAGCAGGAAGCCCCTCGCCTCAGCATGAAGCAGGACAGCGTCAACCTGCGCGCCGAAGTGAATGGCGACGGCAATGTGCTGGACAAGGTTTCGCTGCGCCTGGGCTATGCCGACTATACCCATGCCGAGCTGGAAGAAGATGGTTCGGTCGGCACCGCCTTCTTCAGCAAGGGCATGGAAGCCCGGCTGGAACTGACCCAGGCCAAGCATGGCGCCTGGCGCGGCGCGACCGGCGTGCAGCTCTTCAACCGCGACTTCAACGTGATCGGCGAAGAGGCCTTCCTGCCCAAAAACTCGACCACGCAGATCGGCGTCTTCACCCTGCAGCAGCTCGATTATGGCGCGCTCAAGTTCGAGCTGGGCGGCCGCTACGAACATACCAGCCTGACCGCCAATCCGCTGGAGGATCAGGAACAGTTCTTCGCCGGCAAGCGCAGCTTCGACGCCTTCTCCGGCTCGGTCGGCGCCTCCTATGGCCTGACCGACAGCTGGCGCATCGGCCTCAACCTGTCGCACACCGAACGCGCGCCGGCGGCTGAAGAATTGTTCGCCAACGGCCCCCATGCCGGCACCCAGGCCTACGAAGTCGGCAATCCCGACTTCAACCTGGAAAAGGCCAACAGCGTCGAGGCGATCCTGCGCGGCAGCGGCGACAATTACAGCTTCGAGGCGTCGGCCTATCACACCTGGTTCTCGAACTTCATCTATGAGGATCTGACCGGCGAGGAAGAAGATGGCCTGCCCGTCTATGCCTTCAACCAGGCGGACGCCCGCTATTATGGCTTCGAGGTGCAGGGATCGTTGACCCTGGCCAAGCTGGGCGACGGCAAGATTGTCGCTGATGGCCTGGCCGACTATGTCCATGCCAATGTGAAGAGCGTCGGGCCGGCGCCGCGCATTCCTCCGCTCCGCCTGCTCGGTGGCCTCGCTTATCAGGCGACCAAGTTCGACCTGCGCGGCGAAGTCGAGCGTGTCAGCAAGCAGAACCGGGTCGCCGAGTTCGAGACCACGACGCCCGGCTACACCATGGTCAATGCCGAGTTGAATGTCCGCCCGTGGGGTAAGGAACGTCCGCTCAGCTTTGCCCTGTCGGCCAACAACATCTTCGATGTGGTCGCCCGCCGGGCCTCGTCCTTCCTCAAGGACTATGCCCCGCTCACCGGCCGCGACATCCGCGTGACCGCGCGGGTCAGCTTCTGATCCGGAATGCCGGGGCGGCTTGGTCGCCCCGGCATCTGCCACGATGCGCAATACAGGCAAATCCGTCAGGCCAACCCGTCGCCCCGGCGAAGTGCGGCGCCTGGTGGCTACGCTGCTGGAACAGGCCCGCCCCCCCCTGTCGGCCTATGACCTGCGAAGCCTGTCCGCCGAGCGGCATGAGCGGCTCTACGCACCCCAGGTCTATCGCGCACTCAATGAACTGATCGCCCAGGGCAAAGTCCTGCGGATCGAGACGTTGAACGCTTTCTGCGCCATTCGGCAAGGCCCTGCTGCCGTCGGCATCTGCCAGCATTGTGGTCAGGTCGAACAGATCGATATGGGCGACATCAAATTGGCCCTTGGCCACTTGTTCGCGCAGCGGGGCTTCCTAATCGACCGGCTGGTGGTGGAAGGAAGTGGCCATTGTTGCCAATGCCCACTTCCTTCCGACGACAAGGGGGCGATCAGCGCTCCCTGAGCACCGGATAGAGATGATGATAGGGGCTGCGATCGGGCAGCCGGGCCGACAGCCAGTCAAGCCGCGCGTCGCCATCGGCCGCAAATGTGGCATCAGCGGCCAATTTCGCCTCGAACTCTGCGCGAAGCTGCGCATCAGCGGCGAGGAGCGCCTCGGCGATCGGCGCCCGGACAAAAACCTCCGCCCCAGAAGGCGCCGCCAATATCTCCGGGAAGAAGCCCCAGGCAAGGAAACTGTCCTGGCTTTCCGGCTCCAGCAGCGCCGCCGCCAAAAGGCCCAGCGGCTGATCGGCAGGCACGCGGATCGTCCCAGCGGGCAGCGTTTCGGTCACCGCTTCGTGCCGTAACTTCGTGTCCAGCGGGATGCGCGCATCGCGCACCGGCATCGATTGCGGGTCGACCAGCCGCGCCCGATCGAGCGTCAGCGTGCGCGGCGCATCCAGCACCTCGTAGCGGATGCCGTGCAGGGTCAGCCGGTCGATCACCTCGGCCTGCCCGGCCGGCACCCACCATGCCTTGGGCAGGCGCACCGTCTCGACCGGTTCCTGGCCGATGATCGGCATCCGCCAGTCGACCGGTCGCCCCAGCCATTTCTGTTCCTTGCGCCCGCTCGCCGGCGAGACATAGGTGTCAAAGGCGATGCCCTTGAACCGTTCGACCCAGCCGATCGGCTGCGCGGCGGGCTTCCAGCGCGTCAGCATTTGCGTCGGGCGCGCTGCCCTGTCGCTGGCCTTCGCCTGCGCAATCGCTCCGGCATCCTGTCCGGCTAGCTTCAGCGCTGCCTCCAGCAGCACATAGGTGCCCAGCACCCGCTGGCGATAGGGCTTCATCATATGGTTTTCGACCAGCACGGTCGGGACGCCGATGAAATCGCCATAGCCGGTCGAATAGCGCGGCCCTTCGGGCGCCTGGCGAATACCCTTTGTCGGCTCCCGCGTGTCGATCGGGCTGGGATAGATGGTGGGGATATGCCCGGCCTTTTCCAGCGCCGCCGTCACGCTTGGTCCGAAACGGCCCTGCAGCCAGTCGGCGGTGGCGCGATGATAGGCATAGCGGCCCCAGCCGGCATAGGTGAAGGTGATGTCATATTGCATGTCGAAGCCGTCGCTGACATGGCAATCGACATAGAGGATCGGGTCGAGCCGGCGCAGCAGGCCGATCATCGCCCGGCTTTCGGGCGCATCCGCCTTCGAATAGTCGCGGTTCAGGTTGATGTTGCGGCTGTTGCCGACATAGCCCTTCTGCGCCGGGCCGCGCAGCGCCGGGAAGTTCCAGCGGCTCATCTTCTCATGCCCGTCGATATTATAGACCGGCACGAACACCAGATCGACCTTGTCGAGCAGGCTGCCCTTGCCGCGCAGGGCGATGTCGCGCAGCAGCATCAGGCCGGCATCCTTGCCGTCGATCTCGCCCGCATGGATGCCCGCCTGCACCAGCACGACCGGCTTGCCCGTGCCGCCCTTGCTCGCGCGGACGAACAGCATGTCGCGCCCTTCGCCCGTGCGGCCGAAGCTTTCCAAACTGATGAGGGGCGAGGCCGCATCCAGACGTTTCAACCACGCCTCTACCTCGGCATAGCGCGGCGTGGTGGCAAAACGCGCCTGCTCGGCCGGCGTGATCCAAGGATCATCCTTGCCGACGACCAGCTTTTCGCTCGCACCCGACCAGGGCAGTGTTGGCGGCAGTACCGAAGCAGGCAGCCCCGGCAGCGGCGCCTCAGTCGGCTGCTGCGCGATGGCAGTGCCAGCAACACACAAAGCGGCGGCGCCCAGAAGGCGCGACATCCTCTTGTTCATGTCTCTATCCTCCGGCTCAGAAGCGGGCGCGCACGCCGACGGTGGCGGTGCGCGGCGTGCCGGGCTGCACCCAGACTGAGCTGTAGCTGCTGGCATACCATGTCTCGTCGAACAGGTTACTGATCGTCCCGAACAGCTCGACACCCTCGATCACATCGACGCTGCCGAACAGGCGGAACAAGGTGTGCGACGGCAGGGTGAAGTCCGTGCCCGTCTCGCCCAGCCGTTCGCCGACATATTGCATGCCCGCGCCCAGTTGCGCCGCGCGCCCGGGCATTTCGAAATGCTTCGCGACCTGGATGTTGAGATTGTGGTCGGGAATGTTGATGAGCTTGTCACCCGGCAGGATCTGATAGCCGAAATTGGGGTCATTCACTCCCGAACGCGCCTCGGCATCGGTATAGGCGTAGCTCAGCAGGATATCGATGTCGCCGGGCAGATGGCCGTTCACGTCCAGCTCGATGCCGCGGCTCCGAGCCTTGCCGATCGCGACGGAAAAGCCGGGATTATTATTGTCGCTGGCCAGCACATTGTCCTTGGTCAGCTGATAGACGGACAGGGTGCCGGTAAGCGCGCCGCCCAGCGCGGTCAGCTTGACGCCAGCCTCGATGGATTCGCTGGTTTCCGGGTCGAAGATATTATTGTTGAAATCGGCGCCAATATTGGCGCGATAGCCCTGACCATAAGCGGCATAAAGTGAGATCGGATCGCTCAGTTCATAGACGATGCCGGCCTGCGGGCTGAACCGCTCATATTTGCGGCTATTGTAGCGGCTGGCTGCTGCAAGCAGGCGATTGTCGACCTTCAGCGTCAGATTGTCGTAGCGGCCGCCGATGCGGATCTGGAGCCGTTCGGTCAGTTCGATCTGGTCCTGCACATAGAAGCCGAAGCTGCGCTGCGCATCCAGACGATTGGTCAGCACCGACGTCGCGGGCAGCGGATATTGGCCATAGATCGGATTGTCGATGTCGATGACATAGCCGGCCTGGTCGCTGGGGTTGGTGCTGACGGCCGGCGGGCGGAACCGGGTGAAGTAATTATCATATTCGAACTGGTCGAAATCGCCGCCGATCAGCACGCGATGGCGCAGCGATCCGGTCTCGAAATGGCCCGCCAGTTCGGCGCGGACCACACTATGTTCCGCATCATAACGGCGCGAGCGGCGCTGGCGCGACAGGGAATGGCCGTCGACATAGAGTTTCTGGCGCGATGCGGTCTGCTCCGCGTCGGACGAGAAACCGGTCAGCAGCGTGTCGCGATGGCTGGCCCCGACCAGCAGGCTCCAGTCGTCATTGAACTGATGGTCGAGCCGCAACTGGTGGCCGGTGGCGCGTGCCACCGTATCGCCATCGCCCGGTTCGCCCAGGAAGCGCGACCGCGGCACGGTGTCGAAATCATTGTTCAGGACGACGATGCCGCGATCGAACGGCACTTCCACGCGGGTCCATTCGAAATCATAGGTCAGGCGCGTCCGGTCGCCCAGCGCAACGCCGATCGAGGGCAGGAAGCCCCAGCGTTTCTGCGACACATAGTCGCGGAACGTGTCGCCCTTCTCATAATAGCCGATCAGTCGCGCGGTGATGCCGTCGGTCAGCGCCAGGTTGGCGTCGGCGTCGGCGCGGAACCGGTCATAGCTGCCATATTGCAGCGATCCGCTGCCGAAGGTCCGGCCGATTTCCGCCTGCTTGGTCACCAGGTTGATCGTGCCGCCCGGCTCGCCCCGACCCATCAGCGCAGCCGACGGTCCCTTGAGCACGTCCACCCGCTCGATCCCGGCCACGTCGCGCTGGCCGCCAAAACCCCGGCCGGCGTTGAAGCCGTTGACCAGATAGCCGCTCGGCAGATTTTCATCGCCGGCAAAACCGCGCACGGCGAAACTGTCCCACAACCCGCCCAATGTGTTCTGGCGCACGACAGATGCATTCAGGTCCAGCGCATCGGTCAGGCGAAGGATATTATTCTGCTGCAGCGTTTCCGCATCGATCGTCGTGATCGCCTGGGGAATCTCCTTCACGGAGAAATCGCCGCGATAGGCCTGACGCACGCCGTCGACCGTGATGGCGCCCTCGCCCTCCGGCGCATGATGAACCGCGTCGCCGGTCTGCGCCTGCGCTGGAAGCCAAGCCAGGACAGCAGCCAGCGGCAACGCACGTGCAATATGGCGGAAGCGGCGGGAACGGACGGACGCAGCGCGGGCGCGCGGCAGGAACTGGATCGACATAATTTCCCCTGAATGAAATGAGACGGAATCTCATTCGCCGCTGCCCCTAGGGTAGGCTCGCCACACCCGTCAATGGAAATGTTATATTATTTCATTGACAGATTACTGCATCGCCGAAATGGTCCGGCGCAACAGCCAAGGAGCCTTGCCCTCATGTCCCTGACCGCCACCGGCCAGCCCATAATATTGTCCGACGTCCACCTGTCCTATGGCAGCCAGCCTGTGCTGCGCGGCCTGACCCTGCATGTCGATGCCGGCGAAATCTATGCGCTGCTCGGCGGCAATGGCGCGGGCAAATCGACCACCATGTCGACCCTGCTGGGCTTTGCCCGGCCCGACAGCGGCACGGTGCTGGTGGCCGGCCATGACCCGGCGGCGCAGCCCGACAAGGCGCGCGAGCAGATCGCCTATGTCCCCGAAAATGTCGCCCTTTACGAGCATCTGACAGCGCGGGAAAATGCCGCCTATCTGCTGGCGCTGGCCGGCCGCCACCCGGCCCCGCAGGAGATTGACGGCGCGTTCGACGCCACGGGCCTGCAGGCATCGGCCTGGGACAAGCGGCTCGGCGGCTTTTCCAAGGGGATGCGGCAGAAGGTGGCGATCGCCATCGCCTTGCTGCGCGAAGTGCCGGTATTGCTGCTCGACGAGCCCTCTTCCGGCCTTGACCCGCGCGCGACCGCCGACTTCAACCGGCTGGTCCATGATGTCGCACGCAAGGGCGCGGCCGTGCTGATGGTCACCCATGACCTGCTGTCGGCCGCCGACATTGCCGACCGGATCGGCTTCCTCGAATCCGGCCGGATCGTCGACGAGGCATCGGCGCAGGGCACGGACCGCTTCGACGTGCGCGACCTGCATCGCAAGTTCGCGCGGGAGGCCGTTGCCGCATGAGCGCCATCACCCTGATCGCGCGCGACGAATTGCGGCTGATGCGGCGCAACCGCGTCGCCGTCATCGCCTTCGCGCTGCTCGTCCTGCTGACGCTCGCCGCCGCGCTCATCAGTTGGTCGCACCAGAGCGGCATTGCCGAAACCCGCGCCCGGTTCCAGGCCCAGGCCGCCGGGGCGTTCGAGGCGCAGCCCGACCGCCACCCCCATCGCATGGTCCATTTCGGCAATTTCATCTTCCGCCCGCTGCCACCGCTCGCCGCCTTCGATCCCGGCGTCGATGCGTTCACCGGCAACAGCATCTTCCTGGAAGGGCATCGCCAGAACAGCGCCAATTTTGGCGATGTCCGCCAATCCTCGCTGCTGGTCCGCTTCGGCCAGCTGACCCCGGCCTTCGTGCTGCAGGTGATTGCGCCACTGCTGCTGATCTTCCTTGGCTATGGCGCGGTCGCGCGCGAACGCGAACGCGGCACGCTGCGCCAGATTCTGGTGCAGGGCGTGTCCGCCCGCGCACTGGTCATGGGCAAGCTGCTGGCGCTGGCCGTGGTCGCCGCGCTGGTCGGTCTGCCCGCGCTCATCGCCTTCCTGCTGATCGCGGGTCAGCCGGGCGCGCTGGCCGGGCCGATGGCGGTGATCGCGCTTGGCTATGGCGCCTATCTGGCGCTCTGGTCGATCATCGTGATCCTCGTCTCCGCGCTCGTGCGTCGCGGGCGCGACGCGCTACTCGCGCTGCTCGCGCTCTGGGCGGTGCTGGTCATCCTGCTGCCGCGCGTGGCGCCCGACATCGCGGCGCAGGCCCATAGCCTGCCCACCCGCCTGGAAACCGACATCGCCATCCAGCAGGATTTGCATCGCCTTGGCGACGCGCATAATCCTGACGATCCTTTCTTCAACGCCTTCAAGCAGAAGGTGCTGCGCCGCTATGGCGTCGACAAGGTGGAGGATCTGCCGGTCAATTATAACGGCCTGCTCGCGGTCGAGGGCGAGAAGCTGACGTCGGGTCTGTTCGACGACTATGCCGATCGCAGCTTCGCGATCCAGCAGGCGCAGAGCCGGCTGACCGACGGCTTCGGCATCATCAGCCCGGCCATCTCGCTGCGGCAATTGTCGATGGCAGCCGCGGGCACCGATCTTGCGGGCCATCGCCGCTTCCTCGCCCAGGCCGAATCCTATCGCTACGCCATGGTCCAGCATCTGAACCAGTTGCAGGCCGATGCCGTCAGCTATGCCGATGACAAGGCCAAGGATGCCGGCGCCGATCAGCGCAAGCGCATCTCCGCCGACCATTGGCAGGCGATTCCCCAATTCCGCTTCATCGCGCCGACCGCCGGCGACTTGGTGACGGCCAGCCTGCCCGGCCTGGGCCTGCTGCTCGCCTGGCTGGTACTCGCGCTGCTGGCGCTGCTGCCCGTCGCCCGCCATCTTCAGAAAGCCCGTCCATGACCCTCCTCACCCATGAACTGCGCCTGCTGCTGCGCTCGCGCATGGCGCTGCTGGCGCTGCTGCTCGTCGCCCTGCTCGCCATCGCCTCGGTCGCTGCCGGCATGGCCGAAGTAGCCCGGCAGCGCGCCGTCATCGCCCGCATCCAGCCGAAACAGGCACAGGATATCGCGGCCGTCGCGCAATGGGCCGGCAAGACGAAGGATCCCGGCAATGCCGCCTATTACAGCTTCCATGCCACCTGGGATGCGCCCGCGCCGCTCGCCTTCGTGGCGCTCGGCCTGCGGGACGTCGCACCTTACATCCTGCGTGTCCGCGCACTGGGGCTGGAAGCACAGCTTTACGATGGCGAGGCGTTCAATCCCGAACTCGCCCTGCCCGGTCGTTTCGATTTCGCCTTCGTGCTGGTCTATCTGACGCCTTTGTTCGTGATTGCCCTGTTCCACGACCTGGTCTCGGGCGAGCGGGAAGCCGGGCGACTGCGGATGCTTGATGCGCTTGCAGGATCGGGACGGCGTCTCTGGGCGCGGCGCGTGCTGCTGCGCGGCGGACTTCTGTTCCTCGCCCTCGCCGTGCCGCTGGCGATCGGCGCAACCCTGTCGCATGTGCCGCTCCTGCCGCTGCTGGCGGTGCTGGGCCTGGTCGCCCTCTATCTCGCCTTCTGGATCGGCGTCACGCTGCTGGTAGGGCGGCTGCGCTGGAGTTCGGTCACCAATGCCGCGTCGCTCGCCGGCCTGTGGCTGCTGCTTACCCTGCTGCTGCCGACCATCGCCCATGTCGCGATCAACCGTGCCATCCCGGTCGGCCAGGGCGTGGAACTGACGCTCGCCCAGCGCGAGGCGGTCAACCGTGCCTGGGACATTCCGCGCGAACAGACGATGCGGGCCTTCTATGCCGGCCATCCCGAATGGAAGGACAGCCCGCCGCTAGGCCACGCATTCCACTGGAAATGGTATTTCGCCTTCCACCAGGTCGGCGATGAAAGCGTCGCGCCCAAGGCGACTGCCTATCGCCACGGGATCGAGGCGCGCGACGCCGCCGCCCGTTCGGTCGGCTGGCTGCTGCCCTCGGTCGGCGTACAGGCGCTGCTCGCCCGCCTCGCTGACACCGACATGCGGGCGCAACTGGCTTATCAGGACCGCATCCGCGCCTTCCACGCCCGGCTGCGCAATTATTATTATGCCTATCTCTTCACCGACAAGCCGTTCGGGCAGGCCGATTTCGAAGGCGCTCCGCGCTTCGACGATATGTGAGAGGCTGTGATGGCCGGGGATGAGGGCGAAATTGCCCGCTTAGCTTCATCCTCGGCGGCAACCATCGACTTGCCGAGGGCACGCAGAAACGCCGGTGCTGGTCTGTGCCTGCAACGGTCAACTACCGATGTTGGATATCTCCAGCCATGCTTCAACGCAAATCGTTGAAATCATGGTGGGCGCGACAGGGATTGAACCTGTGACCCCACCCGTGTGAAGGGTGTGCTCTACCGCTGAGCTACGCGCCCCCTGTAAGGAGGAGGCGGCCTTTCGCATCCGATGCCTGACCTGTCAAGCGCCGCCTTGCAGCTTTTTGGAAATTATCTCTGTCCAGCGCGTTTGGCCGCATTATACAGGCCCGACCAACATAGATCAGAAAGTGCATCATCCATGCGTCAGACCGTCGCTCTCGTCCTCGCCTCCATGCTCCTGTCCGCGCTCGCCGCCTGCAACACGGTGCAGGGCGTCGGCCGCGACATCGAATCGGTCGGCACTGCCGGCAAGGAAGTCATTCACTGATAACGGGGACGGGGCGGCGTCCTGCCGCCCTGCATCACTGCAGGATGCGCGGAAAGGCCGACTTCTTGCGCAGGCGCACACCGTCGCAATCCGGCTCGCCGCATTCGCACGCCTCGATCGCATAGCGCACGCCACACATTACCAGAACATCCTGGTCGAACGAATAGTTGGCAATACCCGCGCGCTCGACCTTTTCTTGTGCTCTGGCCTTGAGAGTCATGAGTAGCTTCCCTCCATTTGGGACGACCGACAATGATTGCTGCGTTGCACAATGTCAATTCATCGACATTGGTTCCTTAACCGACCGTCAGAAATCGTCCCGCAAATCGCACGTTTCGGCGGCGGCCTCGTGTTTCTACATAGACGCTTGCAGCGCTTGACTGCCGCTCCCATATGCGCGGTCATGAATGACCATAACCGCTCGTCCATGCCGGTCTGGCATGGCACCACCATCATGTCGGTCCGCAAGAATGGAAAGGTCGTCGTTGCCGGCGATGGCCAGGTTTCGATGGGCCAGACGGTGATGAAGCCCAATGCGCGCAAGGTACGCCGCCTGCATGACGGCAGCGTCATCGGCGGCTTTGCCGGCGCTACCGCCGACGCCTTCACCCTGTTCGAACGGCTCGAAGCCAAGCTGGAACGCCATAATGGCCAATTGATGCGCGCGGCCGTCGAACTCGCCAAGGACTGGCGCACCGACAAATATCTCCGCAACCTGGAAGCGATGATGATCGTCGCCGACAAAGACGTCACGCTGATCCTGACCGGCAATGGCGACGTTCTGGAGCCGCTCGGCGGCGTGGCCGCGATCGGTTCGGGCGGCAATTATGCCCTCGCCGCCGCCCGCGCGCTGGTGGAATATGAGGAAGATGCCGAAACCCTGGCCCGCAAGGCGATGGGTGTCGCGGCGGATATCTGCGTCTACACCAACGACCAGCTCACCATCGAAACGCTCGACAGCGCAGCCTGAGATCCCAAGAAAAGACCATGAACGATAATCTGACCCCCAAAGCCATCGTCGCCGCGCTCGACGCGCATATCATCGGCCAGCATGATGCCAAGCGCGCCGTCGCCGTCGCGCTGCGCAACCGCTGGCGCCGCCAGCACCTGCCCGCCGATTTACGCGACGAGGTGACACCCAAGAATATCCTGATGATCGGGCCGACGGGCTGCGGCAAGACCGAGATCAGCCGCCGCCTCGCCAAGCTGGCCGACGCGCCCTTCGTCAAGGTGGAAGCCACCAAGTTCACCGAGGTCGGCTATGTCGGTCGCGACGTGGAGCAGATCGTTCGCGACCTGGTCGAGGAAGCCGTGCGGCTGGAGAAGGACCGCCGCCGCGAAGCCGTGCGCGAAGCCGCATCGGAGGCCGCCATGGCCCGCCTGCTCGATGCGCTGACCGGCAAGGATGCCAGCGAAGCCACCCGCCTCTCCTTCCGTCAGAAGATCGAGGGCAACCAGATGAACGATGTCGAGGTGGAGGTGGAAGTCGCCGACACTCCGTCGATGCCGATGGAAATTCCCGGCATGGGCGGCCAGGTCGGCATGATCAACCTCAGCGACATGATGTCCAAGGCCTTTGGTCAGCAGCAGAAGAAGCGCCGCAAGATGCGTGTTGCCGACGCCTGGGACAAGCTAGTCGAGGAAGAGCAGGACAAGCGCCTCGACCAGGATGATGTCGCCCGCGTCGCCATCACCAGCGCCGAGCAGAATGGCATCGTCTTCCTCGACGAGATCGACAAGATCGCCGTCAGCGACGTGCGCGGCGGGTCGGTCAGCCGTGAAGGCGTGCAGCGCGACCTGCTGCCGCTGATCGAGGGCACGACCGTCTCGACCAAATATGGCCCGCTCAAGACGGACCATATTCTCTTCATCGCTTCGGGCGCCTTCCATGTGGCGAAGCCCAGCGACCTGCTGCCGGAGCTTCAGGGCCGCCTGCCGATCCGCGTGGAGCTGAAGGCGCTGACCGAGGAGGATTTCGTCGCGATCCTGTCCGACACCAAGGCCAGCCTTGTCGCGCAATATCGCGCGCTGCTGGCGACAGAAGAAGTGACGATCGACCTGACGCCCGAAGGCATCCGCGCCGTCGCCAAGATCGCGGCCGAGGTGAACAGCGAGGTCGAGAATATCGGCGCCCGCCGCCTGCAGACCGTGATGGAAAAGCTGCTGGAGGATGTGAGCTTCGAGGCGGAGGACCGCCGCGGCGAGACGCTGGTGATCGATCAGGCCTATGTCGACAAGCAATTGTCGGCGGTCGCCCATGACACCGACCTCAGCAAATATGTACTGTAACTGAGCGCATAGCTTCAGTCCGGGCCTGCCGTTTCTTGTGGCAGGCCCGGATCATCTTCCCCCCTGCCCGCCATCATGCCAGCCTCCGCCATGCGATTCGCAGGGAGGGAATATGATCCGCACTTCGGCCTGGCTCTTGGCGAGCCTCAGCATTGCTGCACTGTCCGCCGCTGCCGAGGCGCAGACCGTCCCCAAACCACCGGTCGCGGCAAAGAAGCCGCATGAGGTGAAGGCGCCCTTCGGCGCGACGCGGCAGGATCCCTATTATTGGCTGCGCGACGACAGCCGCAAGAACCCCGAGATGCTCGCCTATCTGGCGGCCGAAAATGCCTATGCCGACGCGCTGCTGGCAACGACCAAACCGTTGCAGGACAAGCTCTACGGCGAGATCACCGGCCGCATAAAGCAGGACGACAGCAGCGTCCCCTATCGCAAGAAGGGCTATTATTATTACAGCCGCTTCGAGACCGGCGGCGACTATCCAATCGTCGCCCGGCGCAAGGGCAGCATGGATGCGCCCGAACAGATATTGCTCGACGAACCCAAGATGGGCGCGGGCAAGGGCTATTTCGCGATCGGCGGCAAGGACGTCAGCCCCGACGACAAATTGCTCGCCTATGCCGAGGATCTGGTCGGCCGCCGCCAATATGTGATCCGGGTCAAGGGACTCGCCGACGGCAAGCTGCTGGCCGATGAAATCCCCAACGCCGAACCCGATTTCGCCTGGGCCGACGACAGCAAGACGATCTTCTATGTCGAGAAGGATCCGACCACCCTGCTCGGCAAGCGGGTGAAGGCGCATGTGCTGGGCACGCCCGTCGGCGCCGATCGGCTGGTCTATGAGGAGAAGGACGATACCTTCTACATGGGCCTCAAGAAGACGACGTCGGACAAGTTCATCTGCATCGTCCTGCAATCGACCGTCAGCAATGAGGAGCGCTGCGTCCCGTCCGCCAATCCGGTCAGTTTCACGCCGCTCGCCCCGCGCGAACGCGACTTCCTCTACAGCAGCGACAATGTGGGCGGCCAATGGACGATCCGCACCAACTGGCAGGCCCCCAATTACCGGCTGATGACCATATCGGACGCCGATGCCGCCAAGGGCCGCGCCGCCTGGAAGGACATCGTGCCGACCAGCGCCAGCGTCTTCATCGAGAATTTCCAGCCCTTCGACAGCTTCCTCGCGATCGAGGAACGCTCCGAAGGCAATAAGCGCCTGCGCCTGCTGACCAAGGCCGGCAAGAGCAGCTTCGTCAATGCCGATGAGCCCGCCTATGCCATGGCGCTGGACGTCAATGCCGAAAGCGGCACGCCCTGGGTCCGCTACACCTATGACAGCCTGCGCACGCCCGAAACCACCTATGAGGTGAATGTCGACACGGGCGAACGCAAGATACTGAAGATCCAGGAGGTTAAGGGCTATGATCCCGCCAAATATGTGACCGAACGGGTATGGGCGACCGCGCGCGACGGGACGAAGGTGCCGGTCTCGCTCATCTACGCCAAGGGTTTTCAGAAGAACGGCAGCGCCCCACTCTACCAATATGCCTATGGCAGCTATGGCTATTCGACCGATCCGACCTTCTCGCCCCTGCTCCCCAGCCTGCTCGATCGCGGCGTCGTCTATGCCATCGCCCATATTCGTGGCGGCCAGGAAATGGGTCGCCAATGGTATGATGACGGCCATCTCAAGAACAAGATGAACAGCTTCACCGACTTCATCGACGTGACCCGCGCGCTGGTGGATCAGGGTTATGCGAAGAAGGGCCGTGTCGCCGCGATGGGTGGCAGTGCCGGAGGCTTGCTGATGGGCGCGGTCGCGAACATGGCGCCGCAGGATTACAAGGTCATCATCGCGCAGGTGCCGTTCGTCGACGTCGTGACCACCATGCTCGACCCGACCATCCCGCTCACCACCGGCGAATATGACGAATGGGGCAATCCCGAGCAGCAGTCCTGGTATGACGTGATGCTGGACTATTCGCCCTACGACCATGTCGAGGCGAAGCCCTATCCCAGCCTGTTCGTCGGCACCGGCCTATGGGACAGCCAGGTCCAATATTATGAGCCGACCAAATGGGTGGCGAAGCTGCGCGCGACCAAGACCGACAGCAATCCGCTGGTCTTCCGCATCAACATGGAGGCCGGCCATGGCGGCAAGTCCGGCCGCTTCCGCCGCTATCGCGACCAGGCCGAATATAGCGCCTTTGCGCTGGAGCAACTGGGGGTGGAGTAAAGCTTGCCCCCCTCCCTTCCAGGGAGGGGCCGGGGGTGGGTCTGCCGCGTAGCGGCAGCGAAAGGCTCGCTTCGCTCGCTACCCACCCCTTAATCCCCTCCCTGGAAGGGAGGGGAAATAATGTTCAGTAGCTGCGGCCCACTAGCACCCGCTCCACCGCCGTGCCGCCGGTGAAGATGCAGGCGCCATCCGCCGCTTCGGCATCGGTCGGCACGTTGCGCAGGGTGAGCTTCTCGCCCTTCAGCCACTGCACGACCTTCTCCAGTTCCGCGCCGGTCGGCTTGGCCCACTGGACCAGCGCCCAGCCGGGGTTCTTGCTGGCCTTGAAATAGGCCTTGAGCGCGTCGAGATCGGTGATCGACTTGTCGATATTGCCGTCCAGACGCGCCTTCGCATCAGCGAACAGCGACGTCTGGATATCCTCCAGCATCGCAGTTGCGCCAGCGACGAAATCGCCCTTGGCGACGATCTGGCTGTCGAGCTTGCCATCCTCGCGATAGAGGCGATCGCGGCGGATGACCGAGACATTGCCACCGGCAACGTCACGACCGCCAACCTCGATCACGATCGGCGCGCCCTTCTTGACCCAGCCCCAGCGCTTGGTCGCGGCCTTGGACGGACGCTTGTCGAGCAATGCGCGGACCGGCTCGCGGAACACGTCCAGCCCGTTCAGCTGGTTCACCAGGTCGGTGCAATAATCGACGATCGCGGCGTCTTCCTCGGTATCGCGCAGCATCGGCACGACCACGACCTGATAGGGCGCGACGCGCGGCGGCACGCGCAGGCCGTCATCGTCGCCATGCACCATGATCAGGCCACCGATCATCCTGGTCGACATGCCCCAGCTGGTGGTCTGGGCCAGTTCCTGCTGCCCTTCGGCATTCTGGAACTTGATATTCTGCGCCTGGCTGAAGGTCGTGCCCAGGAAGTGCGAGGTGCCGGCCTGCAGCGCCTTGCCGTCCTGCATCATCGCCTCGATCGAATAGGTCGCGACGGCGCCGGGGAAACGCTCATTCTCCGGCTTCTCGCCCGCGACCACCGGCAAGCCGACACATTCCTCGGCGAAGCTGCGATAGACTTCGAGCATCTTCATCGTCTCTTCCATCGCTTCGTCGACGGTCGAGTGCGCAGTATGCCCTTCCTGCCACAGGAATTCGCTGGTGCGCAGGAACATGCGGGTGCGCATTTCCCAGCGGACGACATTCGCCCACTGGTTGATCAGCACGGGCAGGTCGCGCCAGCTCTGCACCCAGCGGCTGAAGGCTGCGCCAATCACGGTTTCTGATGTCGGGCGAACGACCAGCGGCTCTTCCAGCTTCGCTTCGGGATCGGGCACCATCTTGCCGTCCTTCTGGATCAGGCGATGATGGGTGACGACCGCCATTTCCTTGGCGAAGCCGTCGACATGCTCGGCTTCCTTCTCGAAATAGGAGAGCGGGATGAACAGCGGGAAATAGCAATTTTCGTGGCCGGTCTGCTTGATGCGCGCATCGAGCAGGGTCTGGATCCGTTCCCAGATGCCATAGCCCCAGGGACGGATCACCATGCAGCCGCGCACGCCGCTTTCCTCGGCCATGTCGGCTTCGGTGATGACGGCCTGATACCAGGCAGCGAAATCCTGTTCGCGGGTAACGTTAAGGGCGTGTTTCACGGGGTCTGTCGCCTGTCTAAAAGTGGATGGCGCGCCATAGGCCAGACCCGCCATCCCTGTCGACCCCCAAGCATCGCGCCGGGCGGGGTTCAGCCGGCGTCGGCGCCCAGTCGCTCGAGCCAGGCCTTGGCCTGCTTGGGTTCGCCCACCGCATCAGCCGCCGGCTTGCCCCGCGCGGCCAGAAAGGCGGGATGGAGGTCAAACGGTTCCAGCCCCAGCGTGTCGCGCATCGCATCAATCTCTTGCGCCAGTTCGTCCAGCTGCGCGAGCACCGGCGCGGTCTTCGCGCGGGCGCTGCGATCCTGTTGATGGTCGAACAGGCCCCAGCGCCCGCCAGCGGTCACGCGCAGCGCCGCAATCAGCGCCGCGCGATATTCCTCTTCCAGCTCCGCCCGGCGGATATCCAGGCGCTCCAGTCTATCCGCCTTGGCCATGGTGGATCAGCTCAGCTTGTCGATCTTCGCATTGAGCGCAGCCAGTTGCGCCTTCAGGACGGCGATCTCGTCATCCTTGCTTTCTTCGGTCGCGGCTGGGGTCGGGCTGGGCGTGGCGCCCGGCATGCCCGGAACCCCATTGCCGAACGCGCTCGCCGCGGCCTCGAACATCTGCATGTTGCGCTTGGCGATCTCGGCCAGCGGGCCACCGCCAAAGGCGCCCTTCATGGCTTCCTGGAACTGCTGCTGGTTCTTGCGGAAGGCGTCCATCGACGCTTCGAGATATTGCGGCACCATCGACTGCATGGAATCGCCATACATGGCGATCAGCTGACGCAGGAAGTTGACCGGCAGCATGTTCTTGCCGCGCTGTTCTTCTTCCATGATGATCTGGGTCAGGACATTATGGGTGATGTCCTCGCCGGTCTTCGCGTCGACGACGACGAACTCGCGCCCCTCACGGGTCATCTGCGACAAAAGGTCCAGCGTGATATAACTTGAAGTTTCGGTGTTATAGAGCCGCCTGTTAGCGTACTTCTTGATAACCACCGGTTCGGATTCATTAGCAGCCTTCGATTTGGCCATGCCTGTCTCTCCCTCACCTGCTCATCCCGCATTAGCACAGGGCGATGCCGCGCCGCAACATGGCCCGCGTCCTTTACCCCTTTTTCTCAACATTTTATGGCGCGAAACGGAGCATGATCCTGATTTGCGTCGCCGCGCCTTCATCGGCCTGCGTCGCTATCAGGAGACGCAGCGTCCGTCCCCACCACCACCATGCCCCATCGCCGCAACGGCGGGCAGTGCCCGGCTGCTGCGGTATCACGCTGATTTGGCACCGGAAAGCGATCGGGCGCCGGTCGTCTTCATCCCCTCCCTGATCAACCCGCCACAGGTGCTGGACCTGTCGCAAAGCCGCTCCATGCTGCGCCATATGGCCGCAGCGGGTCATGACGCCTATCTGGTCGATTGGGGGGCGCCGACGGCCGCCGACCGCAGCCTCGGCCTGGACAAGCATGTCACCGACCGGCTCATCCCGATGCTCGCTGCATTGCGGCGCCCACCGATCCTGGTCGGCTATTGCCTGGGCGGCACGATCGCCATCGCGGCCGCAGCATTGCACCGGGTCGCAGCTCTAGCGACGATCGCTTCGCCCTGGGACTTTGCCGGCTTCCCGCCCGCCGACCTTGCCGAGATCGCCGCCCTGTGGCGCGGTGCGAAGCCGGTGTGCGACCGGCTCGGCTATGTGCCGATGGAGGCGCTGCAATCGGGCTTCTGGGCGCTCGATCCGCAGCGGACCGTGCAGAAATATGCAGCCTTCGCCGACATGACACCCGGCTCCGACGAGGAGCGCGCCTTCCTCGCGGTCGAGGACTGGGCCAATGAGGGCGCACCCCTCACCTATGCCGCCGGGCAGCAATTGTTCGAGATGCTCTATGCGGCAAATGCGAGCGGGCAAAACGAATGGCACATCGATGGGACCGTCATAGACCCGGCCTCGCTCCCCTGCCCCAGCTTGTCGATCGCTTCGGCAACGGATCGAATCGTGCCCGCCACGGCCGCCCCGCCCCTTACGGAAAGCCGGATATTGAACCTTGGCCATGTCGGCATGATATTGAGCCAGCGGGCACCCGACATGCTGTGGCATCCGCTGTCCCTTTGGCTTTCCCGCCATGGCGGATGATGTTATGTGCGCCTGCGAAAACAACATTACCACAAGTGAGGATCGAGCCTTTGTCAGACATCGTCATTACCGCCGCCAAGCGTACCGCCGTGGGCAGTTTCATGGGCGCCTTCGGCACGACTCCGGCACATGAACTGGGCCGCCAGGCCATCCTCGCCGCGCTGGCACAGGCCGCCGTCGCGCCCGAAGAAGTGGACGAAGTGATCCTGGGCCAGATCCTCACCGCCGGCCAGGGCCAGAACCCCGCCCGCCAGGCCGCCGTCAACGCCGGCATCCCGGTCGAGCGCACCGCCATCGGCCTCAACCAGCTGTGCGGATCGGGGCTGCGCGCCGTCGCGCTTGCCGCGCAGGCGATCAAGGCCGGTGATGCCCGCATCATGGTCGCCGGTGGCCAGGAAAGCATGTCGCTCGCTCCCCATGCCCAGATGCTGCGCGGCGGCACCAAGATGGGCCCGGTCAGCTTTGTCGACACCATGATCCATGACGGCCTGACCGACGCGTTCCAGGGCTATCATATGGGCATCACCGCCGAGAACCTGGCCGAGAAATATCAGATCAGCCGCGAGGCGCAGGACGAGTTCGCCGTCGCCAGCCAGAACAAGGCGGAAGCCGCGCGCGCGTCGGGCCGCTTCGCCGACGAAATCCTGCCCGTGACCATCAAGGGCCGCAAGGGCGACACCATCGTCGACGCAGACGAATATATCCGCGCCGGCGCCACGATCGAAGCGATGCAGAGCCTGCGCCCCGCCTTCAAGAAGGACGGCACCGTGACCGCCGGCAATGCCAGCGGCATCAATGACGGCGCCGCCGCGCTGGTGGTGATGAGCGCCGACGAAGCCGCCAAGCGCGGCGCCACCATCCTGGGCCGCATCGCCAGCTTCGCCACCTGCGGCGTCGATCCCTCGATCATGGGCATCGGCCCGGCCCCGGCCAGCCGCAAGGCACTGGAAAAGGCCGGCTGGTCGGTCGCCGATCTCGACCTCATCGAAGCGAACGAAGCCTTTGCCGCGCAGGCGCTGGCCGTCGGTCAGGAACTGGGCTGGGATCCGGCCAAGGTCAACGTCAATGGCGGCGCGATCGCGATCGGCCACCCGGTCGGCGCATCGGGCGCGCGCGTGCTGACCACGCTGCTCTATGAAATGGCGAAGCGCGACGCGAAGAAGGGCCTTGCCACCCTGTGCGTCGGCGGCGGCATGGGCGTGTCGATGTGCATCGAGCGCTGAGCGGCAGCGACTGAATAGCGAAGGGCGCCGGTCTCGCGATCGGCGCCCTTTTCGTGTTAGAGCCTGTTTGAAAAATCGCGAAAGAGCGATTTTTCGTTACGGTACCGGCCCGCTCCCCCGCCCAACCGCCCGACAGGATGACACTGGATCGGGTGGTTGGGCGGGGGAGCGGGCCGGTACTGGTTTTTCTAAAACAGACTCTCATGCCCAAATCCGGTCGAACCGGTTGCCCAGGCCCGTCAGCAGCTCATATTGCGACAGGCCCGATGCCTGCGACGCCTGCGGCAGATCATAGTTGATCGTCAGCCAGTCGCCCTCCGCGACATCCGGGCGCGCGCCGACATCCACTGCCAGCAAGTCCATCGACACCCGGCCCAGCACCGGCAGGCAGATACCATCGACCAGCGCCGCGCCGCGCCCCGAAAAGCCGCGCAGATAGCCGTCGGCATAGCCGATGTTGAGAATCGCGATCTCCAGATCGCGCTCGGCCCGATGGGTCGCGTTATAGCCGATCGTGTCGCCGGCGATGACCGCGCGACGCTGCAATATCTGGGCCTGTGCCTGCACGACCGGGCGGAGATGCGGCGCAGCATCGGGATGCGGCACGCCGCCATAAAGGGCGATACCCGGCCGGGTCAGGTCGAAGCCATAGTCCGCGCCCATGCATATGCCCGCGCTGTTGGCAAGGCTGTAGCGCTGTGCGGGCACAGCGGCCCGGACATCCCGGAAGCGGGCCAGTTGGGTCGGATTGAGATCGCTATCCTCGTCGGCTGACGCCAGATGGCTGAGCAGCGTCACGATCTCCAGCCCATCAACCAGTTCGCTAAGGTCAGCCCGCCAGTCGAGGCCCAGCCGGTTCATGCCGGTATCGATCATCAGGTCGCAGGCGCCACCGCCCGCCGCCTTCCAGCGCGCCACCTGCCCCGGCGTACACAGCACCGGCCGCGCGCGCGAGGTCAGTGCCTGCGCCATATCCTCGTCGCGCACGCCGTGCAGGACGGCGAAGTTCACACCGTCCATCTGCGCTTCGAGCGCTGCCGCTTCGCCCCAGTTGGACACGAAGAAATCGCGGCAGCCCGCGCTTTTCAGTCGCTGCATGACGCCGGCCGCACCCAGGCCATAGCCATCGGCCTTGATCGCGGCGCCACAGGCCGGGGCGCCGCCCTGCCGCGCCAGCCAGCGCCAGTTGGAAAGCAGCGCATCGCCATCGAGGCGCAGGCGGAGCGGAGCGATATAGCCAGTCATTGCCCGCAGCCGATAGCGCGCCGGGGCTCAGGCGTCGAGGGGGCGTCCTTTCGTTTCCGGCAAGGCGACGAGGCAGGTGACCAGCGCCAGCGCCACCACGACGATCGTGTACCATAGGCCGGCATAGGGATCGCCGGTCCGCGCGACGATATATTGGCTGACCAGCGGCAGGAAACCGCCGAAATAGCCGGTGCCGATATGATAGGGGATGGAGAGCGAACTGTAGCGGATGCGGGCCGGGAAATATTCCGACAGAAGCGCCGCGACCGGGCCATAGGTCGCACCCGACAGGGTCCAGAGCAGCAGCAGCGCGGCGAACAGCATCAGCGCACGCGGCCAGTCGGGGCGGACGACACCGAAATCATAGCCCTGCGCCGTCAGCGCGGCATCGATCCCCTCCCTGCTGAGGTCCACCACGGCCACGCCGCCGATGCTGACCGCGGGGGCGACGCCGCTGCGCTTGTCATAGGGGATGCCGCGCTTGGAAAAATGATCGAGCAGCTTGCCGCAGGCGGTCGGCTGTATCTTGGCAAAGGGATCGAAACGGCAATCTGGACCGCTCACCACCACCGGCGCCCGTGCTGCTGCCTGCGTCAGCGCCGGGTTCGCGGTCGCGCCCATATACTGGTAGAGCGGCATGACCAGCAGCAGCACCAGCGCATAGCCGATGACGATCGGCTTCTTGCGCCCGACCCGGTCGGAGAGCCAGCCGAAGAAGATGAAGCTCGCCATGCCGGCAAAGGCGCTGCCGCCGACCAGCAGTTGCGCGATGCCCGGCGCGACATGCAGGCCGCTCTGCAGGAAATAGAGCGCCTGGAACATCACCGTATAGGCAATCACGGTGAAGCCCGCCGCGATGCCGATCATCGCCACCAGCATCCGCTTCCTGTTGCCCGGCGCGGTAAAGGCTTCCTTTAGCGGGTTCTTCGCCTGTTGCCCCGCCTTCTTCATCGCCGTGAAGACCGGGCTTTCGCGCAGCATCAGCCGCATCCACAGCGAAATGGCGAGCAGCGCCAGCGAGAAGATGAAGGGAATACGCCATCCCCAGGCGTCCCAGACCTCCATGCTGACGATCCATTGCGTGCCGACCACGACGATCAGCGACAGGATGAAGCCGCCAATCACCCCGGCCTGGATGAAGCTGGTATAGAAGCCGCGCTTTCCGGCCGGCGCATGTTCGGCGACATAGATGGCCGCGCCGCCATATTCGCCGCCCAGCGCCAGCCCCTGCGCGATGCGCAACGCGATCAGGATGACCGGTGCGGCGACACCGATGCTGGCCGCCGACGGGGTCAACCCGACGCCCGCCGTTGCCAGCCCCATCAGGACGATAGTGGCCAGAAACGTATATTTGCGCCCCAGCCGATCGCCCAGATAGCCGAACAGCATCGCGCCCAGCGGTCGGAAGCCGAAGCCGATCGCGAAGCCGGCGAGCGAATAGAGCAGTTCCACGGTCGGATTGTCGGTCGGAAAGAAGGTACGGCCGATGATCGGCGCCAGCACGCCATAGATGTAGAAATCATACCATTCGAACACCGTGCCGAGTGCCGAAGCGGTGATGACCAACCGGTCCCGCTTCGCATCCATCACATAGTCGCCCCCGACCGCCTGCGTCATCCCGCCCCCTTAACCTCGCATATTTCCCGTATATTTTGACATCTTCATGCGCCAACGGGAAAGGAAATTTCCAACAGCACGCGCATAGCCGCCATGCCGACTGCCTAACATGGCTCGGCCCTTGTAGGACAGGTTCAGAACAGTCGCGAACCGTTCGGCACGGGCCTGTCGGGCGCGAACAGCATGACGGCGCCGGCCGCGTCGGCGAAGCCCAGGGTCAGCACTTCCGACATGAACTTGCCGATCTGGCGCAGCGGGAAATTGACTACGGCGGCGACCTGGCGGCCGGGCAGGTCTTCCAGCGCGTGGTTTTCGGTGATCTGGGCGCTCGATTTCTTCTGGCCGATCGTCGGGCCGAAATCGATCAGCAGCTTGTAGGCGGGCTTGCGCGCCTCGGGATAGGGCTCGGCCGAGACGATCGTGCCGACGCGGATGTCCACCTTCAGGAAATCGTCGAAGCCGATCGGGTCGGCGGCGGGGGCGCTGGGGTCGTGGGTCAGGTGCATGGCGCCATCAAACCATTCCCGTTATTCCAGCGAAAGCTGGAATCCCACTTTTCTTTCAACGCCATCGCAAAAGAGATGTGAGATCCCAGCTTTCGCCAAGGTGACGGTGGAAGCGAGCCTTATTCCAGTTCCAGGATCACCGCGTCGACCGGCAGGCTTTCGCCCTGGGCGGCGGACACGCTCTTGACCGTGCCCGCCTTGCCGGCGCGCAGGATATTTTCCATCTTCATCGCCTCGATCACGGCGAGCGGCTGGCCGATCTCGACCTTGTCGCCCTGCTTGACGTTCAGCGCGACCAGCAGGCCGGGCATCGGGCAGATCAGATATTTCGACAGATCGGGCGGGATCTTTTCGATCATGTGCGCGGCATAGGGCGCGGCGTGGGCCGGCAGGATGCGCAGCTTGTGGCTGGCGCCATGGGCCGTCAGCACGAAGCCCGACCGCACCGGCGCAATCCGCACCGCCAGTTGTTCCTCGCCAAACTCCGCCTCAATCAGGCGATCGCCCGGCGTATATTCCAGCGCCATGTCGAGGCTCTCGCCATCGACCGTCACTTCGTCGCCGTCGATCACGACATCATGGATGGCGTCGCCGATCTTCACCTGCCAGCCAGTCGGGGGGCTAAGGCGCTTGCCAAGCTGCCCGTCGCATCGACGGGCGCGGTCGGCCTGTGCCATGGCGGCGAAGGCGCCGATCGCGGACAGGCGCTGGAGCAATTCCGCCGACGCGGGCGCGCCGGTGAAGCCTTCAGGATATTCCTCGGCGATGAAGCCGGTGGTGATATTGCCCGAGCGGAAGCGCTCATGCTGCATCAGCGCGGACACGAAATCGATATTGTGGCCCGGCCCCTCGATCTCGAACTTGTCGAGCGCCTCGATCTGCTTGTCGATGGCTTCGAGGCGCGTGGGCGCCCAGGTGATCAGCTTGGCGATCATCGGATCGTAGAAGATCGACACCTCGCCGCCTTCCTGCACGCCATCATCCACGCGGATCAGCGCGCCGCTCTCATCCGTGCCGGTTTCGGGCGGGTTGTAGCGGATCAGGCGGCCGGTCGACGGCAGGAAGCCGCGATAAGGGTCTTCGGCATAGACACGGTTCTCGATCGACCAGCCGTTGATCTTCACGTCGGCCTGCGTGAAGCTCAGCTTCTCGCCATTGGCGACGCGGATCATCTGTTCGACCAGATCGACGCCGGTGATTTCCTCGGTGACGGGATGCTCGACCTGAAGCCGCGTGTTCATTTCGAGGAAATAGAAGCCGTCGCCGGTCTTGTCCTCGCCGCTGACGATCAGTTCGACCGTGCCGGCGCTGAAGTATCCGACCGCGCGGGCCAGGGCGACGCACTGCTCGCCCATCTTCTTGCGCATTTCGGGGCTGACGAAGGGCGACGGCGCTTCCTCGACGACCTTCTGATGGCGGCGCTGGATCGAGCATTCGCGTTCGTTGAGGTAAACGATATTGCCATGCTGGTCGCCCAGCACCTGAATTTCGATATGGCGCGGGCTTTCGATGAACTTCTCGATGAAGACGCGGTCGTCGCCAAAGCTGTTGAGGCCCTCGCGCTTGGTCGCCTCAAAGCCTTCGCGGACATCCTGTTCGCTATAGGCAAGGCGCATCCCCTTGCCGCCGCCGCCGGCCGATGCCTTCATCATCACCGGATAGCCGATCTCGTTGGAGATGCGGACGGCATGTTCGGTGTCGTCGATCACGCCGACAAAGCCAGGGACGACATTGACGCCCGCTTCCATCGCCAGCTTCTTGGATTCGATCTTGTCGCCCATGGCGGCGATGGCATTGGCGGGCGGGCCGACGAAGATGATGCCCTCGGCGTCGAGCGCCTTGCGGAAGCTCTCGCGCTCGGAGAGGAAGCCATAGCCCGGATGCACCGCATCGGCGCCGGTCGCCTTGCACGCTTCGATGATCTTGTCGGCCAGCAGATAGGACTGGGCGGCGGGCGGCGGGCCGATATGGACGGCTTCATCGGCCATCAGCACATGCGGCGCGCGGGCGTCGGCATCGGAATAGACCGCGACGGTCTTGATGCCCATCTTCTTGGCCGTCCGCATGACACGGCACGCAATTTCGCCACGGTTCGCGATCAGGATCTTGGTGATTGCCATTTAGGTTTCGCTCTCTCGCCTATATATAAACCATGTAAAAGTGAGCAGCGTCGCCGAAACGATCGCGTTGATCGTTGGGAGAGCCAGCATGAAGAAGTTGGCGCCGTTCACGTCACAATTGTCCGGTCCGGGTGTTTCCACACCAAGGCAAAGCGGATCGCTCATCGGCCGCATTTGCCCACCAAACTCCATCGAAAAATAGAGAATGCCAAAAAGGGCGAACCAAATTGCCAGAGTAAGAAACGCGCTCATTCTAAGCGACCTAGTTTCACCGTCTGGTTTGCGCAGGAGCGCGATGCAGGCGATTGGAACGGCAACTATGGCAGTCGAAACTACAGAGCCCAGTGCCCAGTATCCTCCCCAAGTGCGCGAATTGCGGAAAATAGGCTCCATCTCATTCAAGCGCCAGTTCAAAGGATCAAAAGCGCGCTCGGCGAAAACAGCAATGGCTGGACCACCATTTGCCAAAGCCCAAACCAGCAGCAGAAAAGTCAAAGCCCATCTGGCATTTACAGCGGTAGACGACTGATAGCTCATTTCGTCACCGCAACCTCACCCACACCCGTCATGCCGGACTTGATCCGGCATCCCGCTTTCTTCCCGCGCGACGGCAAAGAAGAAGCGGGACCCCGGCTCAAGGCCGGGGTGACGAAGGTGGGCGAACGCGCGATCATTCATCCACTCCCGACAACCGCGCCTTGAAGAAAAGCATCGACAAGCCAGCAAACAAGGCAAAGGCGATTGCCATCACAATGGCGATCGACGTCGTATCGCAGGCTTCAGCCGCATCCGGCGTTATGCCACACACTCGAATGGCGGCCATCGCGATCATGATCGACGCGATGGCCCAGTATGCGATACTGAGCACCACGAAGAGCATGATCTTGCGGCCGCCGGGTTTCGTCACTCAGCCGCCTCCAGTTCAACCTTCACTTCGGCCTGCATCGGCACGACGCCCAGCTTGGCGAACAGCGCCGCATCGGCATTGTCGCCGGCATTGGCGGTGGTCAGCAGCTTGTCGCCGGTGAAGATGCTGTTCGCGCCGGCCATGAAGCAGAGCGCCTGACAGCTATCCGACATGCTCTCGCGGCCGGCCGACAGGCGCACCATGCTTTCGGGCATCACGATCCGCGCGACCGCGACGGTGCGCACGAACTCGATCTCGTCAATCTTGGCGAGCGGTGTGTCGGCCAGCATATTGCCCAGCACCGTGCCCTTGACCGGAACCAGGGCGTTGATCGGCACGCTCTGCGGATGGACCGGCAGCACGGCCAGCGCATGGAGGAAGCCGACGCGATCCTCGCGGGCCTCGCCCATGCCGACGATGCCGCCCGAGCAGACATTGATGCCCGAATTGCGGACATTTTCCAGCGTCACCAGACGATCGTCAAAGGTCCGGGTGGTGATGACCTTCTCATAATGTTCGGGCGAGGTGTCGATATTATGGTTGTAATAATCGAGCCCGGCTTCCGCCAGCATATCCGCCTGGCTTTCGCTCAGCATCCCCAGCGTCATGCAGGTTTCCATGCCCATCTGGCGCACGCCCTTCACCATCTCGACGATGGCGGGCATGTCGCGGTCCTTGGGGTTGCGCCAGGCCGCACCCATGCAGAAGCGCGAGCTGCCCGCGTCCTTCGCCTGCGCCGCCGCCTGCATCACCGCTTGCACGCTCATCAGCTTTTCGGCTTTGAGCCCGCTTTCCGCCGAGGCCGACTGATTGCAATAGCCGCAATCCTCCGGACAGCCGCCGGTCTTGATCGACAACAGGGTGGACAGCTGCACCTCGTTGCGCGGGAAGTTCGCGCGGTGGATCGACTGCGCTTCGAACATCAGGTCGCCAAACGGCAGGTCGAACAGCGCGGCGATTTCCTCCCGCGTCCAGTCGTTGCGGGCGGTCAGGGTGCAGGGGGTATTCATTTACGCAGCTTCCTCTAGCCCCACCGGGGGCATGTTGTGGCCGAGCAGGCGCAGCACATCGGCGGCGCACTCCACGACATTGGAACCCGGCCCATAAATGCCCTGAACCCCTGCGTCACGAAGATAGTCATAATCCTGCGGCGGGATGACGCCGCCGGCGATCACCTTGATGTCGCTGCGTCCCTTTTCGCGCAGCCGGTTGATGAGTTCGGGGATCAGCGTCTTGTGCCCGGCGGCGAGCGACGACGCGCCGACCACGTCCACGCCGCTGTCGAGCGCCAGCACCACCGTTTCCTCCGGCGTCTGGAACAAAGGCCCGGACACGACATCGAAGCCCATGTCGCCGAAAGCCGAGGCGATGATGTTGGCGCCCCGGTCGTGCCCATCCTGCCCCATCTTGGCGACGAGGAGTTTGGGCTTGCGACCGAGGCGCCGTTCGACGGCCTGCACCCCGTCGAGAACCTGTTTCCAGCGGCTGTCATCCTTGTAGGGCGCGCCATAGACACCCTTCACCGGCGTCGGCTGCGTGCCATAGCGGTTGAAGCTGTCCTCCATGGCGGCAGAGATTTCGCCGAGCGTGGCGCGGGCGCGGGCGCACTCGACGGCATGGGCCAGGAGATTGGTCTCGATCGACTGCGGCGCGGCGGCGGCATCGCGCAGCGACTGGAGCGCAGCCTGGCAGGCATCCTCGTCGCGCTGCGCCTTCACCCGGTTGATGCGGGCGATCTGCGCCTCGCGGACCTTGGTGTTGTCGACTTCCAGCGTTTCGAGCAGGTCTTCGTTCGCCAGGCGATATTTGTTGACGCCGACGATGACGTCCTCGCCCCGGTCGACGCGGGCCTGACGGGCGGCGGCGGCTGTTTCGATCATCGCCTTGGGCCAGCCTGCGCCCACGGCCTTGGCCATGCCGCCTTCGCTTTCCACGCGGTCGATGATTTCCTGCGCGGCGTCGACCAGTTGCTGGGTCAGCGCCTCGATATAATAGCTGCCGCCCAGCGGATCGACGACATTGCACATGCCGGTCTCTTCCTGGATCACGATCTGCGTGTTGCGCGCGATGCGGGCGGAAAAGTCCGTCGGCAGCGCAATCGCTTCGTCCAGCGCATTGGTGTGGAGCGACTGGGTGCCGCCCAGCATCGCCGCCATCGCCTCGATCGTGGTGCGCATGACGTTATTATAAGGGTCTTGCTCGGTCAGCGAGACGCCCGATGTCTGGCAATGGGTGCGCAGCATCTTGCTGCGCTCATCCTGCGCGCCGAGCTTGGTCATGACGCGATGCCACAGCACGCGCGCGGCGCGCAGCTTGGCGATCTCCATGAAGAAGTTCATGCCGATCGCGAAGAAGAAGCTGAGGCGCCCGGCAAACTTGTCGATGTCGAGGCCGCTCGCCACGCCATAGCGCACATATTCCGCGCCATCGGCGATGGTGAAGGCCAGTTCCTGCACCTGCGTCGCGCCGGCTTCCTGCATATGATAGCCGGAAATGGAGATGCTGTTGAACTTGGGCATCTCGCGCGAGGTGTAGCCGAAAATGTCGGAGATGATCCGCATCGAGGGTTCGGGCGGGTAGATATAGGTGTTGCGGACCATGAACTCCTTCAGAATGTCGTTCTGAATGGTCCCGTCGAGCAATTTGCGCTCGACCCCCTGTTCCTCGCCCGCGACGATGAAGAAGGCCAGGATCGGGATGACCGCGCCGTTCATGGTCATCGATACGCTCATCTTGTCGAGCGGAATGCCGTCGAACAGGATCTTCATGTCCTCGATCGTGTCGATCGCCACGCCCGCCTTGCCGACATCGCCGACGACGCGGGGATGGTCGCTGTCATAGCCGCGATGGGTGGCGAGGTCGAAGGCGACGCTGAGGCCCTTCTGCCCAGCGGCCAGGTTGCGGCGATAGAAGGCGTTGGATTCCTCGGCGGTCGAGAAGCCCGCATATTGGCGGATGGTCCAGGGCCGCCCCGCATACATGGACGCACGCACGCCGCGGGTGAAGGGCGCGAAGCCGGGCAGGCCGGGATCGACGCTGACGTCATCGGCCGTGTAAAGCGGCTTCACCGTGATACCTTCGGGGGTATCCCAGTTCAGATCCTTGCCCTTCACTTCCTTGGCGGCAGCGGCTGCCCACTGGTCCAATGTCGGCTTCTCGGTCATCCTAGTCCCTACCTTATTCCTCTCCCGCAGGCGGGAGAGGATACGCAGGCTTGCCAACTTGTTGGCTAGCCGAAGTTGGAGTGGGCTGTCCCGTGCCCACCCCGCTGCGACTAGGCGGCAAAGCCGCCAAGTCTCGCTGCCCCTCCCGCTTGCGGGAGGGGAGATGTCAGTGCGCGCCGTCCTTCGGCGTCTCCATGATCTCGGTCAGCACCCCGTTCATGTCCTTGGGGTGGACGAAGAAGATCGGCGTGCCATGCGCCCCGATGCGCGGTTCGCCGAGTACCTTCTTGCCCAGCCCCTCGAACCAGGCCTTGGCCTCGTGGATGTCGGGCACTTCATAGCACATATGATGCTGCCCGCCGGCCGGGTTCTTGGCGATGAAGCCATGGATCGGGCTGTTCTCGCCCAGCGGCTCGATCAGCTCGATCTGCGTGCCCGCTGTGCCGCCCTCGCCCGGCGTGTCGACGAAGCACACCTTCACCCCCTGCGCCGGCAGGTCGAACGGTTCGTGCGTCAGCGTCGCGCCCATGATGTCGCGATAATAGGCCAGGCTCGCCGCCAGCGAAGGCGTCGCGATGCCGATATGGTTGAGACGGCCGAGTTTCATAACATCATTCCCAATATCGTCATTCCCGCGAAAGCGGGAACCCATCTCCCAACCCATCCCCAAGAAGCAATGTCGGGGGATGGATCCCCGCTTTCGCGGGGATGACGTCGTTATTTAGAGCGGAATATTGTCGTGCTTCTTCCACGGATTTTCGAGGCTCTTGTTCCTGAGCTTGCGCAGGCCCAGCGCGATCCGCTTGCGGGTCGAGTGGGGCTGGATCACCTCGTCGATGAAGCCCTTGCTCGCCGCCACGAAGGGGTTGGCGAAGCGGTCTTCATATTCCTTGGTCTTCTCGGCAATCTCTTCGGGCGTCTTGCCGCGGAAGATGATCTCGACCGCGCCCTTGGCGCCCATCACCGCAATCTCGGCGGTCGGCCAGGCATAGTTCAAGTCGCCGCGCAGATGCTTGGAACTCATCACGTCATAGGCGCCGCCATAGGCCTTGCGGGTGATGACGGTGATCTTCGGCACGGTCGCCTCGGCATAGGCGAACAGCAGTTTCGCGCCATGCTTGATGATGCCGCTATGCTCCTGCGCGGTGCCCGGCAGGAAGCCCGGCACGTCGACGAAGGTGACGATCGGGATCTCGAACGCATCGCAGAAGCGCACGAACCGGCCGGCCTTCTTGGACGAGTTGATGTCCAGCACGCCGGCCAGCACCATCGGCTGGTTGGCGATGATGCCCACCGTCTTGCCCTCGATCCGGCCGAAACCGCACAGGATATTGCCCGCATGCGCCGGCTGCACCTCGAAGAAGTCGCCTTCGTCCACCACCTTGCGGATCAGTTCGTGCATGTCATAGGGCTGGTTGGCATTGGCCGGGATCAGCGTGTCGAGGCTGTCCTCCAGCCGGTCCCACGGGTCCGCGCTCGGCCGCTCGGGCACCGGTTCCTTGTTGGACGCGGGCAGGAAGTCGACGAAATCGCGCACCGCCAGCAACGCTTCGATGTCGTTCTCGAACGCCACGTCCGCCACGCCCGACTTGGTCGTGTGGGTAATCGCGCCGCCCAGTTCCTCCTGGGTCACCACCTCGTTGGTAACGGTCTTGACCACGTCCGGCCCGGTTACGAACATGAAGCTGCTGTCCTTCACCATGAAGATGAAGTCGGTCATCGCCGGCGAATAGACCGCGCCGCCCGCGCACGGCCCCATGATGACGCTGATCTGCGGCACCACGCCCGACGCCAGCACATTGCGCTGGAAAATCTCGGCATAGCCGGCGAGCGAGGCGACACCCTCCTGGATGCGCGCGCCGCCGCTGTCGTTGAGGCCAATCACCGGCGCCCCGACCTTCATCGCGATATCCATGATCTTGCAGATCTTCATCGCGTGCCGTTCCGACACCGCACCGCCATAAACGGTGAAGTCCTGGCTGAAGACATAGACGAGCCGGCCGTTGATCGTGCCCGATCCGGTGACGACGCCGTCGCCCGGAATATGCTGTTCGTCCATGCCGAAATCGATGCAGTTATGCTCGACATACATGTCCAGCTCTTCAAAGCTGTCCTCGTCCAGCAGCACTTCGATCCGCTCCCGCGCGGTCAGCTTGCCCTTGCCATGCTGCGCGTCGATGCGGCGCTGGCCGCCGCCCATGCGGGCGCCCTCGCGCTTGGCTTCCAGCTGTTCGATGATGGCGAGCTTCGACATGAAAGGCTTCTCTCCAAATTCGTGGCGTCCATAGCTTGGCCGACGCCGCCTTGCCCTTCCCCTACCCAGCCGCACACAAAGTTCGCAAATGTAAATTTGCCAATTTGCAAATCGCGACTTCGCAAATTAGGGTAAGGATTATGGCACGCGGCAATCGTATATTCGCAGGTCCACGCCTGCGCCAGCTGCGCCTGGACCATCGCATGGACCAGGCGACCATGGCGCAGGCACTGGGCATATCCGTATCCTATCTCAGCCAAATGGAAAATGACGATCGCCCGCTGACCGCCAAGGTCAAGGCCGCGCTCGCCAATGCCTTTCCCACCGACTGGGCCAGTTTCGACAGCCGCGAGGACGAGCAATTGCTGGGCGCCTTCGCCTTTGCCCTGTCCCATCCCGAACTGCCCGGCCCGGCGCTGGAGCCGGAACGGATCGAGAAGCTGCATTTGCAATTCCCCGAGTTCGCGGCCCGCTATGTCGATCTCTACAACGCCCATATGCGCGCCAATGAGCGGATCAACATGATCGAGGAGGCGATCGCCAACGATCATGAGGTGCAGGCCCGCCTGCCCTGGGAAGCGGCGCGCGACTGGTTTCACGAGGCGGGCAATTATGTCCATAGCCTCGACTGCCTGGCCGAGGAGATGGCCGAAAGCTTTGCCCAGGGCCAGGTGCTGGACGAAGGGATGCTGGTCGAGGCGCTCGCCCGCCGCCACGGCATCGAGACGCTGATCGCCGAGACACCCGACAGCGCGCTGCGCGCCTATCGCGCCGCCGACCGGCAATTGTTCATCAACGCCGCCCTGCCGACCGAAAGCCGCAAGTTCATGCTGGCGCACCAGCTGATGATGCTGGAGGGGCAGGCGGTGATCGCCGATGTGGTGCGCAAGGCCGGGCTGCCGGTCACCGGCGCCGACCGGCTGCTCGCCATCGGCCTTGGCAATTATGCCGCCGGCGCACTGCTCATGCCCTACGCCCCCTTCCGCGAGGCGGCACGGACGATGCGCCATGATATCGACCGGCTGGCCCGCACCTTCGGCGTCAGTTTCGAACAGGCCTGCCACCGCCTGTCCACACTGCAGCGGCCGGGCCTGCGCGGCATCCCCTTCTTCTTCTGCCGGGTCGACATGGCCGGCAACATCACCAAGCGCCACAGCGCCACCCGGCTGCAATTCGCGCGCTTCGGCGGCGCCTGCCCGCTGTGGAACGTGCATGAGGCGGTGGCCGTGCCCGACCGCATCAATGTGCAGCTTGGCGAGACCCCCGACGGCGTGCGCTATGTCTCGATGGCCAAGGGGCTGGTGAAGCCGTCCGGCAGCTACAAGCGCACCCCGCGCCGTTTCGCCGTAGTGCTGGGCTGCGAGGTCGCCCATGCGGCCAATTTCGTCTATGCCGACGGCCTGCATCTGCAGGAGGAAGGCGCCGCGACGCCGATCGGCATCACCTGCCGCCTCTGCTCGCGCCAGAGCTGCGACCAGCGCGCCTTCCCGCCCGCCGACCGCCCGATCCATGTCGACCCCGACAATCGCCAGATCGTGCCCTACTGGATCGGCTGACACGAAGTAATAATTACACGAAAATCCGAAATAAAATCCGACATTACTTTTACATTTCAATACTCATCTTCAACCATGAAGATCGTGCAGTATATTGAAATATAATTCACTTATATGTCGTGTCACTTTTAACAAAATTGTCATAGCGAAATCCCAGTTGCAGGGCGGGACTGTCACGGACAGCTCGGTGCCAGAACAGATAATCGGCACCCTTGTCGCACATGGTAAAAAGGGATTTCGGGTCAATGAAACAGCTATTGATGTGCAGCGCCGCGCTGGTCGTGGCGGCTGCGCCGACGATCGCGCTCGCGCAATCGACCGGCTCGCAGGATTTCGAGGACAGCATCATCGTCACCGGTGCGCAGGGCGACCAGAGCGTGGGCGGCGTCAAGATTCCCGAAACGCCCAAGGCCAAGGTCATGCTCGACCAGGAGATCATCGCCCGCCAGCGCCCCGGCCAGGCGATCAACGAAACGCTGAACCTGGTGCCCGGCGTCAGCTTCTCCAACCAGGACCCCTGGGGATCGCTGGGCGGCAGCTTCACCGTGCGCGGATTCAGCTCCGACCGCGTGTCGCAGACGATCGACGGCATACCGCTCAATGACTCGGGCAATTACGCGCTCTACACCAACCAGCAGCTCGACCCGGAAATCATCGAGGCGGCAACCGTCAGCCTGGGCTCCACCGACGTCGACAGCCCGACCGCTTCGGCCGCCGGCGGCACGATCAACATCCGCTCGCTGATGCCATCGGACGAGATGGGCGCGATGATCAGCGCCAGCTATGGCAATATCGTCGCCCGCGGCAATGACGATGATCGCGCCTATCACCGCATCTTCGGCATGTTCCAGACCGGCGTGTTCACGCCGTTCGGCACCAAGGCCTGGTTCTCCGCCTCGCGCGCGACCAACAAGTCGACCTACACCAATTATGGCGGCGTTGATAAACAGCAATATAATGGCAAGATCTACCAGCCGATCGGCAGCAATGGCGACTTCATCGCACTGGCGGGCCATTACAACCAGAACCGCAACACCTTCAACGGTTCGACCTATACCACCGCGACCTTCCCCGGCACGACCGACGGCCGCTTCTACGACACCGCGACCTGCACCGTGGACACGCCGCAGACCGGCGTCACCGACTATGCCAATAGCTGCGGTTCGGCGTTCGAGCGGCGCTACAACCCGTCCAACACCGGCAATGTCCGGCTCAATTCGCGCTTCACCCTGGCGAATGGCCTCACGCTGACGGTCGATCCCAGCTTCCAATATACCAAGGCCAATGGCGGCGGCACATCCTATGCCTATGAAGGCGCCAGTGCCGACGGCAACACGGGCGGCTATTATCTCAAGGACAGCCGCAACACCGCCACCAGCAGCTCGACCCAATATTATTATGTCGGCGGCGTGGACCTGAATGGCGATGGCGACACGCAGGATTTCGTGCGCGTCCTGTCACCCAGCCAGACCGTGACCAAACGCTATGGCGTGATCGCCAACCTGTCCTACGATATCGACCCCGACAATCGCCTGCGCCTGTCCTACACCTATGACCGCGCCCGCCATCGCCAGACCGGCGAGGCCGGCTATCTGGAGGCCAATGGCGATCCGGTCGATGTCTTCCCGATCAACAATCCGATCGTCGATGCCGACGGCAATGTCGTGCAGAAGCGCAACCGGCTATCCTATGCCACGCTGAACCAGATTTCGGGCGAATATCGCGGTTCCTATCTCGACGATCAGGTCATCCTGCTGCTGGGCGCGCGCATGCCCTTCTTCAGCCGCGACCTCAATCAATATTGCGTCACCACCGACGCATCGGGCAACGTCAACTGCCCGGCGACCCAAGCCGGCATCGATGCCCAGCTTGCCGCCAACAGCGCCTATGCCGCGCCGCAGTCGCGCAAGTTCGACTATAACAAGCTGCTGCCGAACCTTGGCGTCACCTACAAGTTCACCAGCAAGGCCAGCGTCTTCACCAGCTATGCCAAGAACCTGTCCGTACCCGGCACCGACGCGCTCTATGGCGCGCTCTATTTCGACGAAGGCTCCAGCTCGGGCAATCCCAAGCCGGAAACCTCCGACGCGTTCGACCTTGGCCTGCGCTATCAGTCCGGCATCGTTCAGGCGCAGCTCTCGGGCTGGTACACCCGCTACAACAACCGCCTGGCGACCGCCTATGACGCCGATTGCGATTGCAGCGTGACCCGCAACCTCGGGCGCGTCGACAAATATGGCGTCGACGGCAGCGTCGCGGTGCGTCCGGTCAAGGATCTGATGCTCTACGTCTTCGGCTCCTACCTCAAGTCGGAGATCAAGGACGATGTCCAGACCGGCGCCAGCACCTATGCCGCAACCGCCGGCAAGCGCGAGGCCGGCGCGCCGGTCTACACGCTGGGCAGCCGCATCCAGGGCACGCTCGGCCCGGTCGACCTCGGCCTCCAGATCAAGCGGACCGGCGAACGCTATGTCAACGACATCAACACGGTGAAACTGCCCGGCTATACGCTGGTCGATCTCGATGCCCGCTTCTCGCTGGAGCGATGGGGCCTCAAGAAGACCTTCTTCCAGCTCAACGTCACCAACCTGTTCGACAAGGTCTATATCGGCTATTCGGGCACCGGCCTCACCAGCACCGCCACCACCGCCTATCTCGGCTCGCCCCGCGCGATCAGCGGGTCGATGGTCGTGGCCTTTTGACCGGACGAAGGGGCGCCGGCACCCGCGGGCGCCCCTTCAACCCACCACGGGCATCGCCCCGTCCAGATAGTCGAGAAACGCACGCACCCGCGCCGCCGTGCGATCTTCCGCCGCATAGAGCGCATGGATATCCTCGCCATCGCCGGGATTATAGTCGGCCAGCACTTCGACCAATCGCCCCGCCCTGATGTCGCTCGCGACATGGAAATGGCCGTGCCGGGCGATGCCACCGCCAGCGACCGCCATCTGCCGCACCACTTCGCCTGAATTGCCGTAGAAGCTGCCCTGCACCGGCCGCTGCACCAGCTTTCCGCGGATGCGGAACGGCCAGCCGTCGATCGAGCGGCGGAAGCTGAAGCGCAGGCAGTCATGATCGTCCAGATCGTCCGGCGTCTGCGGCGTGCCGCGCCGGGCGAGATAGGCGGGGCTGGCCACCAGCACCATCGCGCTATGGCCCAGCTTCTTCGCGCGCAGGCTGGTGTCGCGCAGCGGGCCGATACGGATGGCGATATCGGCCCGCTCCTCGACCAGATCGACGATCGTGTCGGACAGGGTCAGGTCCACCGTCACCGCCGGATAGAGGTCACGGAAGCCGGGCAGGATCGGGATCAGGCATTCGATGCCGAAGGAGGGCGAAGCGTTGATCCGCAACAGCCCGCGCGGCGCCGTGCGATCCTCGCCCAGCCCCGCCTCCAGCGCCATCATGTCGCCCAGCAGCACCGCCATACGGTCGCGATAGGTGACGCCTTCCGGCGTGAGCGCCAGCGCCCGCGTCGTCCGCCGCAGCAGGGTGACGCCCAGCCTTTGTTCCAGCCGCGCGACCGACCGGCTGACCGCCGATGGCGTCAGGCGCAAAGCCTTGGCCGCCGCCGCCAGACTGCCTTCACCCGCCACCATCAGGAAGGTTTCGATGTCGCCGAACCGGTTATCCATGATTTCAAATCACTTCTGAAATGCGAAAGTGCAATCTAATCATCAATGCAAAATGCTCTATCTTGCTGTCAACTTCGCTGTCACTTTCAGAGGAATTCATCGTGGATCTTCAGCTTTCGGGCAAGACCGCCCTCGTCACCGGATCGACTGCCGGCATCGGCTTCGCCATCGCCAAGCGCCTGGCTGAGGAAGGGGTCGAGGTCGTCATCACCGGCCGCAACCAGGCCAAGCTGGACGCTGCCGCCGCCGAATTGTCGCAGGCCGGCACCATCCGCCCGGTACTGGCCGATCCCGCGACCGCCGCGGGTGCCGACGCGCTGATCGCCGCCGTCCCGGACATCGACATCCTGGTCAATAATCTCGGCATCTATGAGGCCAAGGACTTCACCGACATCACGGACGCGGACTGGCATCATCTGTTCGAGGTCAATGTGGTGAGCGGCGCCCGCCTCGCCCGCCATTATTTTCCGAAGATGCTCGAAAAGAACTGGGGCCGCATCCTCTTCATCGCCAGCGAAAGCGGCCTGCTGCCGCCCGCCGAGATGATCCATTATGGCATGACCAAGTCGGCCCAGCTCGCCATTTCACGCGGCCTGGCCGAACATACGCGCGGTACCGGCGTCACCGTCAATTCGGTGCTGCCCGGCCCGACCCGCTCGGAGGGCATTGTCGAGTTCATCCGCTCGGTGGTCGAGAACAAGGACGCGTCCGAAACCGAACGCGAGGCTGAATTCTTCACCAAGCTGCGCCCGCTTTCGCTGATCAAGCGGCTGATCGAAGCCGATGAGGTCGGTGCGATGACCGCCTATCTCGCCAGCCCGCTGGCCGCCGCCACCAACGGCGCTGCGGTCAAGGTCGAAGGCGGCATGGTGCCCACCATCTACTAAAAAACCCACGTCCGTTCGTTTCGAGCTTGTCGGGAAACGGCAGCACGGCGCTTGCCGCTTCTCGACTTCGCTCGAAGCGAACGGGAGTTAGCATCCTGCTTGTGGCAACTGGCCCTGTCGCTCGTTTCCTCCTCTGCCTATGAGGATGGAAATGAGCGATACGGACTGCCTGCCCACCATCGACCAGGCGCTGGAACAGGATGGCTATGCCCGCCTGGCCGGCGCCGGCCTGCTGCACCAGCTGGAAATCGGCGCGGCCGACTGGGCGCCCTTTGCCCGCAGCTGGGACGATCTTGGCCCCGACCTCTTCATGGCTGATGGCGGCCGTTATCGCCGCCGCCGCCACGCGACCTTTCGCTGCGCCGCCGGCCAGTTCATCCGCCAGCCGCACCAGCCCCATTATCAGAGCCGCGACTATAATCCGCTGAACGGCGACGTGCAGCGCTGGTTCGATCCCGTCGAAGACGCTACGATCGCGCTGCCGGTGACGCAGGCGCTGCTCGCCTTTTGCGTCGGCCATTTCGATCCGGCATCATCGGGCGACTGGCATGTCGAGATGCACCAGTTCCGCATCGAGGCGAAGCCGGGGGAGCTTGGCCGCCCCACGCCCGAGGGCATGCACCGCGACGGCGTTGATCGGGTCTTCGTGATGCTGGTCGAACGCCGTAACGTGCGCGAGGGCGTCACCCGCATCGGCGCCGCTGACGGCACGCCGATGGGCGAATTCACCCTGGCCCAACCGGGCGACGCGATGCTGATCGATGACCACCGCATCTTCCACGGCGTAACCGAAATCCACGCCGTCGATCCCGCCCAGCCCGCCTGGCGCGACGCGCTGGTGATTACCTTTGTAGCCAACAACTAAGCCCGTTCGTTTCGAGCGAAGTCGAGAAACGGCAAGCGCAGCGCTCTGCGCTTCTCGACACGCTCGAAGCGAACGGATTTTTGGTTCTCCGCCTTTACTTCAGCAGCACCAGCTCTTCAGCCATGCTGGGGTGCAGCGCGACCGTATCATCGAAATCCTGCTTGGTGAGGCCCGCCTTCACCGCGACGGCCGCCGCCTGCAGGATTTCCGGCGCATCCGGGCCGATCATGTGCAGGCCCACCACCTTGTTGGTGGTCGCATCCACGACCATCTTGTAGAGCGCCCGCTCGTCGCGCCCGGCCAGCACATTCTTCATCGGCCGGAAGTCGGAGGTATAGACCTTCACCGTGCCATATTTGTTCTTGGCCTGCGCTTCGGTCAGGCCGACGCCGGCCAGCGGCGGATGGCTGAACACGGCCGACGGCACGCAGCTATAGTCGACGGTGCGCGGATTGTTGCCGAACACGGTGTCGGCAAAGGCATGGCCCTCGCGGATCGCCACCGGGGTCAGTTGCAGCCGATCGGTGACGTCGCCCACGGCGTAGATGCTCTCGCAACTGGTGCGGCTATATTCGTCGACCTTGATCGCGCCCTTGTCGTCGATCTCGACGCCGGCATTCTCCAGACCCAGACCGTCGGTGTGCGGTTGGCGACCGGTGGCGAACAGCACGATATCGGCCGCGACCGGATCGCCATTCTTGAAGTGGACGCACAAGGTGCCATCCTCCTTCTTCTCGATCTTCTCCATCTGCGCGTTGAAGCGGAAATTAATCCCCTTCATCGTCGAAATCTGGAGCAGCCGGTCGCGGATCTGCTCGTCATAGCCGCGCAGCAGCGTGCCACCCCGGTTGACCATCGTCACATGGCTGCCGAACTGGTGGAAGATGCCGGCAAATTCATTCGCGATATAGCCGCCCCCGACGATGACGATGCGCTTGGGGCATTCGTCCAGGTGGAACACCTCGTTGGAGGTGATGCCATGTTCTGCGCCCTCCACCTCGGGGATCAGCGGCCAGGCGCCGGTCGCGACCAGGATGACCTTGGCCGTCACCTCGCGTCCGCTGGCGAGCTTCACGCTATGCGGTCCGGTCACCGTCACCCGCTCGGCGATCAGCTCGACCTTATGGCTGTTGAGCGTGTTGGTGTAGAGTCCTTCCAGCCGGTCGACATCGGCCAGCACATTGTCGCGCAGCGTCGCCCATTCAAAGCCGCAGTCCGGCACATTCCAGCCGAAACGGCGGGCGTCCTTCAGATCCTCGGCGAAATGGGCGCCATAGATGAGCAGCTTCTTGGGCACGCAGCCGCGGATGACGCAGGTGCCGCCGACGCGAAATTCCTCGGCCACCGCGACCTTTGCGCCATGCGCGGCGGCGACGCGCGACGCGCGCACCCCGCCCGATCCTGCGCCGATGACGAAAAGGTCGAAATCATAATCGCTCATGCCAGTCTCCGCTCGGCGCACTATCTTGGCGGCGGATATGGCGGCTGGACGGCGCAGTTACAAATGGGAATTTCCTCCCCGCATGTGGGGAGGGGGACCATGCGCAGCATGATGGAGGGGGTGTGCCGCCAGCCCGGCGGAGAAGGATAGCCCCCTCCACCGGCCTGCGGCCGGTCCCCCTCCCCCTGCGGGGAGGTTTATTCGCCCAGCGCGATCTCGATCAGCGCCATGGTCGAGGGGTCGAAACCGGTCGGGCCATTGGCCTCGATCGACTTGGCGATCTCCTTGCCCAGCTCGACACCGAACTGGTCATAGGGGTTGATCCCCATCAGCACGGCATTGGCGAAGGTGCGATGCTCGTAGAAGGCGATCAGCGCGCCCAGCGCCTCTGGGTTCACATCATCCATCAGGATGGTGGTCGACGGGCGGTTGCCGGCATAGGCACGGGCCGGATCTTCATTGTCCTTGCCGCGCATCAGCGCCGCGCCTTGGGCGAAGCAGTTGACCAGCAGTGCGCGATGATGCGCCGGGTCGAGCGCATTGCCCGGTTCGATCGAGGCGATGAACTCCACCGGGGTCAGGATCGTGCCCTGGTGCAGCAGCTGGAACACCGCATGCTGCGCATCGGTGCCGACGCCGCCCCAGGTGATCGGCGCGGTCGGCCCATCGACTGGCGATCCGTCCAGCTTCACCGACTTGCCATTGCTCTCCATCTCCAACTGCTGGAGATAGGAGGGCAGCAGCGCCAGCCGCTCGTCATAGGCGAACAGGGCGCGCGTCTCGCAGCCCAGCACACGAGCATAATATTGATCGACGAAGGCGGCGATCAGCGGGATATTCTCGCGCGGATCGGTCAGCTGGAAATGGCGGTCCATCGCCGCAGCGCCCTCCAGCAGGCTTTCGAACGCGTCCCAGCCCAGCGCCAGTGCGGCGGGGAAGCCGATCGACGACCAGAGCGAATAGCGGCCGCCGACGCTTTCGGGGAAGGGCAGGATGCGGGTCTCGTCGACGCCCCATTCCATCGCCTTTTCTGGCGCGGCGGTCAGCGCAATCACCTTGCCATAAGGGTCTTCGACACCCGCCTCGACCATCCAGTTGATCGCGCTCGCCGCGTTCAGCATGGTTTCGCTGGTGGTGAAGGTCTTGGACGCGATCGCGATCAGCGTGGCGTCGGGATCGAACGCATCCATCGCCTTTTCGAGCGCCGTGCCGTCGACATTGGAGACGATCGCGACATCATAGCGCATGCCGTCGCCGCCCAGCGCATCGACGATCAGGTCGGGGCCGAGCGCCGACCCGCCGATGCCGATATGCAGGATATGGCGGATCGGGCCGAGCGCTTCCGCCTCGATCGCGTCGATCAGCGCGCGGGTGCGATTATGCAGCGCCTTGGCCAGCGCCACGCTGTCGGCATTGCCGACGCCGCGCTGCGCGGTGTGCTCGGCGGCGCGTCCTTCAGTATTGTTCACCGCCTCGCCGGCGAACAGTGCTTCGCGACGTCCGGTGAAATCCTGTTCCTGCGCCAGCTTCAGGAAGCCGTCGACCAGATCGTCGGTCAGATGCGTCTTGGACCAGTCGAAGCGCAGCGGCCCATGGCTCAGCACCAGCTTGGACAGGCGGCCGGGATCACTCTCGAAGATGGTCTTGAGTTCAGCTTGAGGCAGGGCGGCAAGGGCCGCCAGTGCGGGACTGGACATGCGGGAGATCCTCTTGGTCGTTGGTCGATATCGACGCTGTACCGGTCGATTCTTCCTCTCCTTATCCAAAAGCGGCACGCATTGCATCGTCCACGCGCTTGACGCGGCGCGGGCGACCCCGCAAAAGCCGCGACAGGCCGCAGTGATACGTCGCAGCGCGGCACGATCTTGAAGGAACATTAGGCAGACATGAGCGCAAAATCGGAAACGCGGGACTTCATCTGGTTCCTCGCCAAGCTGGCGGTGTTCGTCTTCGTCCTGCGCAGCTTCATCGTCTCGCCCTTCAACATCCCTTCGGAATCGATGCAGCCGCGGCTGCTGATCGGCGACTATCTGCTGGTCGCCAAATGGCCCTATGGCTATTCGCGCTATTCGCTGCCCTTCTCGGTGCCGCTGATCCCCGGCCGCATCTTCCCCTCGACGCCGCAGCGCGGCGACGTGGTGGTGTTCAAGGCGCCGCCGAGCCAGAAGAACGACTATATCAAGCGGGTGATCGGCCTGCCGGGCGACATGATCTCGGTTCGCGGCGGCACCGTCTATCTGAATGGCCAGGCGATCCCGAAGCAGAAAGTCGCCGACCTCGTCATTCCGGTGACGCCCAACATGGAAGATGCCGCGCAGAAGGAAGGCAGCCCCTCCCCCTGCTATCGCCCCGAATTCGAACAGGCCGCGCCGGGCGGTGGCAAGCAGTGCCGCTATCCCCAGTATCGTGAGACGCTTCCGGGCGGCAAGAGCTATAACGTCCTCGACCTGGTGCCCGATGGCGCCGCCGACGACCGTGACACCGTGCTGGTGCCGCAAGGCCATCTCTTCATGATGGGCGACAATCGCGATCGCAGCGCCGACAGCCGCTTCCCGGCGGTCGAAGGCGGCGGCATCGGCCTCGTCCCCGAGGAAAATCTGGTCGGCAAGGCACTTGTTTCGGTCTTCTCGACCGACGGCAGCGCCAACTGGCTGCTGCCCTGGACCTGGTTCACCGCCGCACGCTGGAGCCGGATCGGGGAAGGCTTTTGATGGTGGCTTCGCACAGGCCTGATACCGCAGCCTGGCTGATCGCGCTGATCGGCCGCGCGCCGATCAACCCCGCCGCCTTCGAACAGGCGCTGACCCATGGCAGCGCCAAGGCGGAAAATTACGAGCGGCTGGAATTTCTGGGCGACCGCATCCTGGGGCTGCTGATCGCCGAATGGCTCTATGCCCGCTTCCCGACCGAACCGGAAGGCAAGCTGTCGCGCCGTTTCAACGCGCTGGTCTCGGGCGAAACCTGTGCGCAGGTGGCCCGCGCCGCCGGCGTGCCCACCCATCTGGTGCTGGGCAAGCAGGCGCGCGACGATGGCGCCGCCGACAGCGACAATGTGCTGGGCGACGTGATGGAGGCGCTGATCGGCGCCCTCTATCTGGAGGCCGGGCTGGACGAGGCACGCACATTGGTCCGTCGCCTGTGGGGCGACCGGGTCGACACCCAGACCGCCGCGCCGCGCCACCCCAAGTCGGCGCTGCAGGAATGGGCCGCGTCGAACAAGCGCAAGCCACCCGAATATGTGATGACGGACCGGTCGGGGCCGCACCATGCGCTGCGCTTCACCGTCACCGTCTCGATCAAGGGCGCGGGCGAGGCGAGCGCCACCGGCGGCTCCAAGCAGGAAGCCGAGACGGCCGCGGCGAAAGCCCTGCTGGAGCAATTGGCGGGCTAAGCCTGTCCCCAACATTCATTTTGGTTTAGGAAGACGTCTCCGCGCATTGGCGTGGAGCGAACGGAGCATGTGATTGACCATCGAGTTTGAAAATCAGCGCTGTGGCGTCATCGCCATCGTCGGCGCCCCCAATGCCGGCAAGTCGACGCTGGTCAATGCACTTGTCGGGCAGAAGGTGGCGATCACCAGCCCCAAGGCGCAGACCACGCGCACCCGCGTCATGGGCGTCGCGATCGAGGGCGATGCGCAGATGGTGCTGGTCGACACGCCCGGCATCTTCGCGCCGCGCCGCCGCCTCGATCGCGCGATGGTGCAGGCCGCCTGGGGCGGCGCGCAGGGCGCCGACCTGATCGTCCTGCTGGTCGATGGCAAAGCGGGCCTTGGCGCCAAGATGGAGCCGATCATCGCTGCGCTGAAGGCCCGGCCGGAACGCAAATGGCTGGTGCTCAACAAGGTCGACATCGCGGTCAAGGAGAAGCTGCTCGTCCATACCCAGCGCCTCTATGAGGAACTGGAGTTCGAGGAGACCTTCTTCGTTTCCGCCGCGACCGGCGATGGCTTGCCCGAACTCAAGACCGCCTTTGCGAACGCCATGCCCCAAGGCCCCTGGCATTTCCCCGAGGATCAGGTGTCGGATGCGACCGACCGCATGCTGGCGGCCGAAATCACCCGCGAGCAGCTTTATCACCAGCTCCACGCCGAACTGCCCTATGCCGCCGCGGTCGATACCGAGCAGTATAAGGAACGCGACGACGGTTCGGTCGAAATCCACCAGCAGATCCTGGTCGGCCGCTCCAGCCAGCGCGCGATCGTGCTGGGCAAGGGTGGCCAGCGCCTCAAGGAAATCGGGTCCAAGGCGCGCGCCGAACTGGCCAACCTCCTGGGCGTCAAGGTCCATCTCTACCTCCACGTCAAGGTGAAGGAAGACTGGGAAGAAGACCGCTTCATCTATCGCGACATCGGCCTCGACTGGGTCGACTGATCCACTTCGCTGCACAAGCGAAACATAATCGCCACCCCGGTCGTTGAGCCTTCATGCTCAAGACCATCATGGTGGCCACGCGGGATCGCGCACGACTGGCCGAGATTACCAGCGTCGCGACCCGCTTCGGCCTCGACATGCTGCTCGCCCGGCTGGGACTGGCGAAAGGCGATGACAGCGCCGCCGCCGATCCGCCCGACCTGCCCCGCCGCACCCGGCAGGCGATGGAGGCGCTCGGCCCGACCTATGTGAAGCTCGGCCAGATCCTCGCCACGCGGCAGGATCTGCTGCCCGAAGCGTGGATCGCCGAATTCGGCAAGCTGCACAGCGACGCGCCCACATTGCCCTTCGACCAGCTTCGCCCGCGCCTCGAAGCGGTGCTGGGCGAACCGGTCGAGACCGCCTTTGCCCGCTTCGATACGGCCCCGCTCGCAGCCGCCTCCATGGCACAGGTCCATCGCGCCACGCTGACCGACGGGCAGGAGGTGGTGGTCAAGATCCGCCGGCCGGGCATCCGCAAGGCGATGGAGGCGGACCTGCGCCTCATCACCCATCTGGCCGGCATCGTCGAGGCCAGCAGTCGCGAGGCGCGCCGTTTCCAGCCGCAGGCGCTGGTGCAGCAATTGCTCGATACCTTGCTGGAGGAACTGGATTTCACCCAGGAAGGTCGCAATGCCGACCGGCTGCGCGAAGACCTGGCCGACAACCCGGCCGTGGTCATTCCGGCGATCCACTGGACCTATTGCGCGGAAACCGTGCTGGTCATGGACTATATCGACGGTGTGCCGCCGCGCGACGGCGACACCTTGCGCGCTGCCGGCATCGATCCGGTCGCGATCGCCGACCTTGGCGCTGCGCTGGTGCTCGACATGGTGCTGGTCCATGGTCGCTTCCATGGCGATCCCCATCCCGGCAACCTTCTCTGCCTGCCCGGTGACCGGCTCGCCTTGCTCGACCTGGGCCTGATCGGGCATGTCAGTGCGCGGCGGCGGCAGGAATTTCTTTCCTTCATCCTCTCGCTCCGCTCCGGCGACGCGCGCACCCTGGCCGACACGCTGCTGCTCTGGTCAAAGGCCAGCGCGCCCGATCCCGGCCGGGTGCTGGACGCCGCCGAGCAACTGGTCGCGCGCCATGGCAGCGGCCCGCTGGTCCTCACCCGCATGGTCGCCGACTTCTTTCCGCTGCTGCGCAAGGAGGGGCTGGTGCTGCCGCCCGACCTCGCCCTCATCTTCAAGGCGCTGATCACGATGGACGGGGTGCTGGGCGCGATCCAGCCCGGCTTCGACCTGTCGCAGGCGCTGCAAAAGGCGCGCGGCCGGCTGGTGATGAGCCAGGTCGCGGCGGCCCATGCCCCGGAAAAGACCGTCGCGCTGCTGCTCGAACTCTCGCGCATCGCCGACGACGCCCCGCGCCTGTTGCGCGCGCTGACGCGGCGGCTGGAGGCAGACGCAACACAAGCCACGCCGTCCCCATCATACCAAGGCAGTGACTGGATCGCCGCGGCCATCCTCGCCGCCGGCGCCCTGATCGCTGCCGCACATTATTGGGGCTAACCCCGCAGCAAGCGACCAGGGCGATGGCGTATTATTCCGCCGCCGCCTTCTTCTTGGCCGGTGCCTTCTTGGCGGCGGGCTTCTTCTCCCCCGCTTCCTTCTTTGCCGCCGGCTTCTTGGCGGCCGCCTTCTTCGCCGGCGCCTTCTTGCCCTTCTTGGCCGGGGCCGCCGCCGCGCGCGCGTCGATCAGTTGGGCCGCTTCCTCCAAGGTCAGCGCGTCCTGCTCGATCGTCTTGGGCAGGGTCGCGTTGGTGGTGCCGTCAGTGACATAGGGGCCATAGCGGCCCGCCATCAGCTTGATCTCCGCCTCGGTGCGCGGATGCTTGCCCAACACCTTGAGCGGCTCGCGCGACGAACCGCCACGCCCGCCCTTGTTCGCCGCATCGGCGAGCTTGGCGACGGCCATGTTCATGCCCACCTCGAAAATCTCGGCGGTCGAGGACAGGCGGCCATATTTGCCGTCATGCAGCAGATAGGGACCGAAACGGCCGATATTGGCAACGATCGGCAGTCCGGTTTCCGGGTGCAGACCAACCTCGCGCGGCAGGCTCAGCAGCTTGATCGCCCAGTCGAGCGTCATCTCGCCATCGGGCAGATCCTTGGGGATCGACCCGCGCTTGGCCTCCTTGCCCTCGCCCATCTCGATATAGGGGCCGAAACGGCCGGACTTCTTGACGATGTCCTGCCCGGTCTCGGGATGCTGACCCAGGATTTCGGGACCGGTATCGGCGCCATCGCTGCCGCCCGGCTGGCCGAACTTGCGGGTATATTTGCACTCGGGATAGTTGGAGCAGGCAATGAACGCACCAAAACGGCCACCGCGCAGCGACAATTGGCCATCGGCGCAGAGCGGGCAGGCGCGCGGATTGCTGCCGTCCGCCTTGGGCGGGAACAGCATCGGCTCCAGGAACTTGTCCAGCTCCGCCGTGATGTCCGACGGCTTCTGCTCCATGATCTCGGCGGTCTTGGGCTTGAAGTCCTTCCAGAAGGCTTCGAGCACTTCCTGCCACTGGGCACGGCCGCCGGAAATCTCGTCCAGCTCGTCCTCAAGACCAGCGGTGAAATCATAGGAGACATAGCGCTCGAAGAAGCGCTCCAGGAAGGCCGTGACGAGACGCCCGCTTTCCTCGGCAAAGAAGCGGTTCTTCTCGACGCGGACATAGTCGCGATCCTTCAGAACCTGCAGGGTCGAGGCATAGGTCGACGGGCGACCGATGCCCAGCTCTTCCAATTTCTTGACCAGCGAGGCTTCGGAATAGCGCGGCGGCGGCTGGGTGAAATGCTGCTCGGCGCTCACCTTCTTCTTGGCCGGCGCATCGCCTTCGCTCAGGCGCGGCAGCAGCTTGCTATCATCATCCTCGGCGTCGTCGCGACCTTCCTCATAGAGGGCGAGGAAACCGGGGAAGATCACCACCTGGCCGGTGGCGCGCAGCGTATGGCTGCCGCTGCCGTCGACCATGTCGATGGTGGTGCGTTCCAGCCGGGCCGAAGCCATCTGGCTCGCCAGCGCGCGCTTGAAGATCAGGTCATAGAGGCGCGCATGATCGCCGCCGCCGACCTTGTCGCGATGGAATTCGGTCGGACGAATGGCTTCGTGCGCTTCCTGCGCATTCTTCGCCTTGGTCTGATATTGGCGCGGCTTTTCGGGCAGATAACCGCCGTCATAGCGTTCCGCGATCGCCTTGCGCGCGGCCGAGATGGCGCTGCCGTCCATCTGCACGCCATCGGTACGCATATAGGTGATCGCGCCGTCCTCGTAGAGCTGCTGCGCGATCCGCATCGTGTGGCTGGCGGAAAAGCCCAGCTTGCGCGCGGCTTCCTGCTGCAGGGTCGATGTGGTGAAGGGCGGCGGCGGATTGCGGGTGAGCGGCTTCGTCTCGACCTTGTCGACGGTGAAGCGGCCGGCCTCCACGTCCGCCTTGGCGGCCATGGCATCGCCTTCCTTGCCGATGGTCAGGCGGTCGATCTTCTCGCCCTTCCAGCGGACCAGGCGCGCGGTGAAGCCCTGCCCGCCCTGCTCCATCTCGGCCGAGATCGACCAATATTCCTGCGGCACGAAGCTTTCGATCTCGCGCTCGCGCTCCACCACCAGGCGCAGCGCGACCGACTGGACGCGGCCGGCCGACTTGGCGCCGGGCAGCTTGCGCCACAGCACCGGCGACAGGGTGAAGCCCACCAGATAGTCGAGCGCGCGGCGCGCGCGATAGGCGTCGATCAGATCCTCGTCCAGCGCGCGCGGCTTGGCCATCGCGTCCAGTACCGCCGCCTTGGTGATGGCGTTGAACGTCACCCGGTCCACCGTCTGCGGCAGCGCCTTCTTGGCGCGCAGCACTTCCTGCACATGCCAGCTGATCGCTTCCCCTTCGCGATCAGGGTCAGTCGCCAGGATCAATCGCGTGGCCTTCTTCGCCTCGTCGGCGATGGCCTTGAGCTGCTTGCCCTTGTCGCCATAATTTTCCCACGACATGGCAAAGCCATTGTCGGGATCGACCGACCCATCCTTGGGCGGCAGGTCGCGGATATGGCCGTAGCTGGCCAGGACATGGAAATCCCCGCCCAGATATTTCTCGATGGTCTTCGCCTTGGCCGGCGATTCGACAATGACAAGTTGCATTCAGGCCCCGGTTTGGAAGTCTCTCACGTATGTGCGCGAGTGTGGAAGGCGAAGACGGCGGGCGTCAAGCGTCGGCTGATGTAGGCAAGATGAGCGGGCTATGCCAGATGCTTCGTCACGACAGGCTCACCCGTCCACCCGCCTGCCGTTCCAGCCCGCCCGCCAGCTCCAGTTCCAGCAGCACCGTCTGCACGATAGCGGGCGACAGGCTGGACAGGCGGATGATCTCGTCCACCGCCACCGCGACCGGCCCCAGCAGCGCGATCACCGCGGCGCGATCGGCATCGGCGACATCGCTCGACACCGGCAGGCCGATGAAGTCGAAACTGCCCTGCCGCACCATGCGGGGATCAAGCCCGCCGACCGCCTCCAGAATGTCGTCGGCATTCTGCACCAATGTCGCGCCCTCGCGGATCAGCAGGTTGCAGCCCTGGGCGCGGGGGTCGAGCGGCGATCCCGGCACTGCCATCACCTCGCGCCCCGCCTCGGTCGCCAGCCTTGCGGTGATCAGCGACCCCGACTTGGGCGCCGCCTCCACCACGACCGTGCCCAGCGCGAGGCCGGCGATGATCCGGTTGCGCGCCGGGAAATGCCGGGCGAGCGGCTGGGTGCCGGGCGGATGCTCGGTCACCAGCAGGCCGCGCTGCGCCACATCCTCCTGCAAGGCCGCATTTTCGGGCGGGAAGCCGATGTCGATGCCGCTGGCGATCACGCCGATCGTGCTGCTGTCGATCGACCCGCGATGCGCTTCGGTATCGATGCCGCGCGCCAGGCCGGACACGACCACCGCACCGCGATCGCCCAGTTGCTGCGCCAATATCCGGGCGAAGCGGCAGGCGGCGGCCGAGGCGTTGCGCGCGCCGACCATGGCGATGCAGGGCCGCGCCGCGATCGCGGCATCGCCGCGCACGATCAGCGCCGGCGGCGCGCCCTCCATCTCGGCCAGCAGCGCGGGATAGTCGGCATCCCCCATCAGCAGATAGCGGGCGCCGATCGCGCGGGTCGCGGAAATCTCCCGCTCGATCGCGGCAGCATCGGCCACCCGCGCCTCTCCCCCACCGCGCGCGGCAAGCATGGGAATGGCGCGCAGCGCTTCAGCCGCGCTGCCGAAGCGCGCGAGCAACTGGCGGTAGCTGACGGGGCCGATCCGCGGGGATCGGATCAGGCGGAGACGGTCGAACCGCTCCTGCCCGCTCACTCGGTGGCGGCTTTCTGCTTGGAACTGCCGACCTTGGGCTCCTCGCCCTTCATCAGCCGGGCGATATTGGCACGGTGCCGCCAAAGCACGATCAGCGCGAGCGCCAGGCTGACCGGCACCAGATCGATCCGGCCAAAGGCAAACATGGCGATCGGTGCGCTGACCGCGGCCGACATGCCGCCGACCGACGACCATTTGGTGCCGAACAGCGCGCCCAGCCACACGACCGCAAAGACGATGCCGGCCGGCCAGTACATGGCCGTCACCACGCCCATCATCGTCGCCACGCCCTTGCCACCGGCAAAGCGCAGCCAGACCGGGTAGCAATGGCCGATGAACGCCATGGCGCCCGCCATCGGCCCGCCACCATCCACCAGCGCCGCGCCGATCAGCACCGCCGCCGCCCCCTTGAGCAGGTCGAGCAGCAGGGTCGCCGCCGCCAGCCCCTTGCGCCCGGTGCGCAGCACATTGGTCGCGCCGATATTCCCCGACCCGATCTGGCGCAGGTCGCCAGCGCCGGTGAAGCGCGTCAGCAGCAGGCCAAAGGGGATCGAGCCGAGCAGATAGCCCAGCACCAGGACAAAAGCGGGAAGCAGCCAGGGAGGTGTCATGAAATTCGCCGATAAAGCGTTTTCAAAGCAGGTGGAACAACTGCTGGCTCGGAAAACGCGGTACATCAAAAGACCAGAACAGGACAGCCGATGCAATCGGCCGGCCTGTTCTGATTGTTGCGCGCGACAATAGCGTGACGGGCGCGGGGAGCAATGGGCAGTATCGGTTTACCGCACCCGCGCGGGATTGCCGACCACGGTTGCACCGGCCGGCACGTCGCGCGTCACCACGCTGCCCGCACCGATCAGCGCATCGTCGCCGATCGTCACGCCGGGCAGGATGATCGCGCCGCCGCCGATCCACACATTGCGGCCGATATTGATCGGCACGCCCCATTCGATGCCGGTGGCGCGCTCGGCCGGATCGCGCGGATGATCGGCGGTCAATATCTGCACCCCGGTGCCGATCTGGGTGCCGTCGCCGATGGTCACCGGCACCACGTCCAGGATGACGCAGTTGAAGTTCAGGAACACGCCCGCGCCCAGGAAGATGTTGAAGCCATAGTCGCAGTGGAACGGCGGCCGGATCGTCGATCCCGCCCCCAGCGCGCCCAGCCGCTCGCGCAGCAATGCCTCGCGCTCGGGCGGCAGGGTCGCGTTGAAACGCTGCATCCACGCCGCTGCGGCCAGCTGGTCCGCGATGATTTCCGGGTCGCTCGCATGATAGGGCTCACCCGCGATCATCTTCTGCTTCATGCTGGGCTGGGTCATCCTGTTCTCCTTCGATCGGCCCGCGAGGTGGCAGCGACCGGCCCGTTTTGCAAGCACCGGACGTTGACACTCCCGCCCCATGCCGCGACACAGGCGCGCATGACGGTCGCACCAGACGCTCCCATCCTTTTCTTCGATTCCGGCGTGGGGGGGCTGTCCATCCTAGCCCCGGCCCGCGCCGCCTTGCCGAACGCCCCGGTCGTCTATGCCGCAGACAGCGCCGGCTTCCCCTATGGCACCAAGAGCGAGGCGGAAATCGCCGCGCGCGTGCCCGCCCTGCTCGGCCGGCTGGTGGAGCGCTATCGCCCGCGCCTCGCCGTCATCGCCTGCAACACCGCCTCGACCATCGCCCTGCTGCATGTCCGCGCCGCGCTCGACATTCCGGTGGTCGGCACCGTCCCGGCGATCAAGCCGGCGGCGCTATTGTCCAAAAGCCGGGTGTTCGGCGTGCTGGGCACCAATGCCACCGTGCGCCAGCCCTATGTCGACCGACTTGCCGCCGAACATGGCGCCGACTGCACCGTGCTGCGCCATGGCAGCGCCGCGCTGGTGCAACTGGCCGAGGCGAAGCTGCGCGGCGAAACGCTCGATCCCGCTATCGCCCGTGATGCGCTGGCGGGGCTTCTCGACCAGCCGGGCGGCGACCGGATGGACATGGTCGTCCTCGCCTGCACCCATTTTCCGCTAGTGGAACAAGAACTTGCCGCCGCCGCGCCGCATCCGATGGGCTTCGTCCATGGCGGCGAAGGAATCGCCCGGCGCATCGCCTTCCTGACCGAAGGACAGCCCTGGCCGGATGCGCCCTCGCCCGGCATCGCCGTCTTCACACGCGTCGATGACCAGGTCGAGGCGCTGCGTGACGCGCTTGCCGGCTATGGCCTTGATCGCATCGACGCGCTCTGACCCCAGGGGTAGGCCATTTGTCCAATGGCAAAGCGTTTCGATCACACTGATAGGGAATCTGCGTATCGTTGCGAGCGGTTATCGCTGGCAATGGCAGGCGCGCGCAGGTAAATGCACTCCTCAGGCAGAGGATGGCGCGACCATAGAAGAACCGGCGCGCGAGCAACGGGAAGAACGGCGTAGTGAATTACAAGCATATCTTTTCGCAGGCGATCGACCGGCTCCACAGCGAGGGCCGCTATCGCGTGTTCATCGACATCCTGCGCAACAAGGGCGCATTCCCCAACGCCCGCTGCTTCCACGGCCATAACGGCCCGAAGCCGATCACCGTCTGGTGCTCGAACGATTATCTCGCCATGGGCCAGCATCCCAAGGTGGTCGCCGCCATGGAGGAAGCGCTCCATGATGTTGGCGCTGGATCGGGCGGCACCCGCAATATCGGCGGCAACACCCATTATCATGTCGACCTGGAGGCGGAACTCGCCGATCTGCATGGCAAGGAAGCGGCCCTGCTCTTCACCTCGGGCTATGTCTCGAACGAAGCGACGCTCTCAACCCTCGCCAAGATCCTGCCGGGTTGCATCATCTTTTCGGACGAGTTGAACCACGCCTCGATGATCGCGGGCATCCGTAATTCGGGCTGCGAGAAGCGCGTCTTCCGTCACAATGATCTCGATCATTTGCGCGAACTTCTCGCCGCCGAAGATCCCGAGGCGCCCAAGCTGATCGCCTTCGAAAGCGTCTACTCGATGGACGGCGACGTCGCGCCGATCGCGGAAATCTGCGACCTGGCCGACGAGTTCAACGCCCTCACCTATCTCGACGAAGTCCATGCGGTGGGCATGTATGGCGCGCGCGGCGGCGGCATTTCGGAGCGCGACGATGTCGCCCATCGCCTGACCATCATCGAAGGCACGCTGGGCAAGGCCTTCGGCGTGATGGGCGGCTATATCGCCGCCGATCAGATGATCGTCGACGTAATCCGCAGCTATGCGCCTGGCTTCATCTTCACCACCTCGCTCTCGCCCGTGCTGGTCGCCGGCGTGCTCGCGAGCGTGCGGCACCTGAAGGGCTCCAGCGCCGAGCGCGAAGGCCAGCAGGCATCCGCCGCCAAGCTCAAACAGTTGATGCGCGACGCCGGCCTGCCGGTGATGAACTCGGTCACCCATATCGTACCGCTGATGGTGGGCGATCCGGTCAAGGCCAAGCGGATCAGCGACATCCTTCTCGCCGAATATGGCGCCTATGTGCAGCCGATCAACTATCCCACCGTGCCGCGCGGCACGGAGCGACTGCGCTTCACCCCCGGCCCGGCCCATAATGAAGAGATGATGCGCGACCTGGTGTCGGCACTGGTCGAAATCTGGGACCGGCTGGAACTGGAACTGCTGGAGCGCCAGGCCGCCTGACCGGACAGGAACGGGGCGGCCGATCGCAGCGCCGCCCTGTCCTATCCGCGCAAAAGCCGCTATGACGCGCCAAGTCGGGACCATCCGCCCCGACGCCCGTTCCGCAACAAGATTTCCTACATTGGATATCAAATGTCACAATGTGCGGGAAATATGCGAAGTTAAGCGCGCCCTCTCCTACAAATCCAACATCAGACCCGGATCAGCCCGCCCCTGACCGCATAGCCGCGATAGAGCGTCCGGACATGGGGAAAGCCGCCCATATCCTGCGCAAGTCGGTTGATCGCGCCGTTGAGTTCGCGTCGAGGCGAGACGTGGAATCGCTCCAGCCAGCCGAACAGCGCCCGTTTCCAGAGCGCTGGCAATTCCTCCTGCTGACCGAAATCCACGATCTCCAGCTTGCCGCCCGGCGCCACGCAGCGCGCCGCCTGGACCAGCGCCATTTCCCATTCGGGGATCATCGACAGCGCATAGCTGATGAACACCCGCTCAAAGCTCGCCCGGCCGAACAGCGCCTGCGGATCAAAGCCGCAGGCATCGCCCTGCGCCAATGTCACCCGGTCCGCCATGCCCGCCCTGACGACCGAGGCGCGCGCCGTGTCCAGCATCGCATCGCTGATATCGACACCATAGAGCCGCGCCCTGGGCCAGGCCTTGCCCACCGCAATCAGGTTGCGGCCGGTGCCGCAGCCAATCTCCAGCACCGCGCCGCCGGCGGGCGGATCGAGATCGGCGATCAACCCGTCGCGGCCGAGCAGATAATATTTGCGGGTCAGGTCATAAATGTGCCGCTGGTAGCGATAGACCCCGTCCATCAGCTGCCCATGACCACTCATGCGTCGGTGCCCTTCAGCACATAGAGATGCACGCCGCCATAGATGGCCGACCGGTCGCGCGCGGTATAGTCGCGCGAGGCGTCGGCCCGATAATCCCAATGGGCCAGCACATCGTCAGCGACCCGGCCGGGCAGGATGCTCGGTTCGCCCGCGGTGCGGAACAGCACGCGGGCGCCCGGCTTGGCCGTCCGCGTGATCTGCGCCCAGAGCGCATTCAGCTGCTCGTCATCCATCCAGTCCTGCGCATCGAGCAGGATATAGCGGTCGCACGATCCCGCCGGCTGGCTGGCGAGGAAGTCGGTGAAGTTGATATGCCGGACATCAACCCGCTCTGCCCGGTCGCGCACCGCACGATGATTGGCCGCCTGCAGATAGGGCGGCAACGGCCCCTCACCACCTGCATAGCCCCGCCCAAAAGCCTGCACGGCGAAATAATTGTCCTTGAGATCGAAGTCGCAGGCCAGTTTCTTCAGCCGCGCTTTCAGCACATTGTCCATCCGGTCGTCGCCGGCCAGCGCCTCGAACTGCGCGGGCGGGATGCCGAGGCCGAACAGCGAGGCGGGCTGGCTGGTCAGCCAGCGGACAAAGCCCTTGTCGAAGATCGGCGCCAGTTCGCGCTCGAAGATCGCCAGTTGCTCCTCGCGGCTCTGCGCATCCAGCATCCGCTTAGGGTTCACGCCATGCAGCCGCGCGAGCAGATGCGCCGCGCCGATGAAACGGCCAAGCAGGCCATGCCTGTAGATGCCCCGCGCAAAGCCACCGATACGGCGGCGACCGGTCATGTCGCGACCTTCCCAATAACGACGGGTCGCCTCATCCAGGCGCGGCGCCACGATCTCGCGATAGACCGCGATATTTGCCTTGTCGTCCGCCCGCGCGAAGAAGCGGTGGAAGGCGGCATGATCCGGCAGCGTCTGTGCTGCCATCAGCTTCAGCCGGTTGAGCGCGATATGGGCGGTATTGAGGTCGACTGCCGTGATCTTCGCCGGATCGGCGGTCAGATAGGAGAGGACATTGCAGCCGCCCGACGCGATCGTCACCACATGACTGTCGGGCGTGATCGCCAGCGCTTCCATGTCGACCGCCGGGTCTTCCCATATCTGGGCATAGACCAGGCCGCGGAAGGCGAAGGTGAAGGCGCGTTCCAGCAGCCCCTGCTTCGACAGATGGCGGTGACGATGCACCGCGTTGGTGACTTTCTTGTGGGCCGATGCGGCCATGGGCGCACTCCTCGCTGCCGGGTCGTTCGGTCGGCCGATAGGGCAGGCGCGTGTCGTGCGCATGACCGCTGGGTTACGCCATGATGACGGCCCTTGCGGAACCGGGACCGCCTTTCCCATCTTCTGCATCTGATGGCGCACTGGATCGAACCCCACCCCACCGGCATCTATGTCCGCCCCGCCGATGCGTGGATCGACCCGTCGCAGCCGCAGGAACGGGCGCTTGTCACCCATGGCCATGCCGACCATGCGCGCGGCGGCCATGGCCATGTCTGGGCCACACGGGAAACGCTGGCGATCATGGCACTGCGCTATGGCACGGCCAGCGGCACGGCGGTGGGCTATGGCGAGGAGATCAGACTGGGCGGCGTCACCATCCGCTATGTCCCCGCCGGCCATGTGCTGGGATCGGCGCAGATCATCCTGGATCATGCCGGCGAGCGGGTGGTGGTGACCGGCGACTATAAACGCCGCCCCGACCCGACCTGCCTGCCGTTCGAGCCGGTGCCCTGCGACATCTTCGTGACCGAGGCGACCTTCGGCCTACCCGTCTTCCGTCATCCCGACACCGGCAGCGAGATGGACCGGCTGCTCCATACGCTCCATGCCAATCCCGATCGCTGCGTGCTGGTCGGCGCCTATGCGCTGGGCAAGGCGCAGCGGGTGATCTGCGAGTTGCGGGCGCGCGGCCATCATGACCCCATCTATATCCATGGCGCGCTCGAACGCATGTGCGCGCTCTACCAGGATTTCGGCGTCGACATGGGGAAGTTGCGCGGCGCGACTGGCGTGGCGGCCAAGGATATGCGCGGCGCAATCGTGCTGGCGCCGCCCTCCGCGCTCAACGATCGCTGGAGCCGCCGCCTGCCCGACCCGATTGCCGCCATGGCGTCAGGCTGGATGCGGGTGCGCCAGCGCGCCCGTCAACGCAATGTCGAACTGCCTTTGGTCATTTCCGACCATGCCGACTGGGATGAACTGACCGACACCATCCGCGAAGTCGCGCCCAGCGAGACCTGGATCACCCATGGGCGCGAGGAAGCCCTGCTCCACTGGTGCATGACCCACCAATATCGCGCCCGCGCGCTCGCGCTGGTGGGCCGCGAGGATGAGGAGGAAGGGTGATGCGGGCCTTTTCCCAACTGCTCGACGGCCTCGTCTATACCCGCTCGCGCAACGGCAAGCTGGCGCTGATCGCCGCCTATATGCGCGAAGCGCCCGATCCCGACCGGGGCTGGGCGTTGGCGGCGCTGACCGGCAATCTCGACCTCAAGGCGGTGAAGGCATCGGCCATCGGCGAGATGATCCGCGCCCGGACCGATCCCATCCTGTTCGAGATGAGCCGCGACTATGTCGGCGACCTGGCCGAAACCGTCGCCCTGCTCTGGCCCCGCCCCGGCAATGAACCGACCGAACTGAACGACGGCTCGCTCAGCCTGTCCGGCGTCATCGACCGGCTGCACAATGTCAGCCGCGCCGCCGCACCGGATGCGCTGGCGCAGATGATGGACCATCTCGACGCATCGGGCCGCTTCGCCCTGCTGAAACTGGCCACTGGCGGCCTGCGGGTGGGCATTTCCGCCCGCCTCGCCAAGACCGGCTTTGCCCAGGCCTTCGGCCTCGACGTCGACGATGTCGAACAGGTCTGGCACGCCCTCGCCCCGCCCTATGCCGCCCTGTTCGACTGGGCCGAAGGCCGCAGTGCCCGTCCCGACCCGGAGGGCACGCCCTATTTCCGCCCCTTCATGCTCGCCCATCCGCTGGAAGCCGACAGCGTCGACCTTGCCGACTATGCCGCCGAATGGAAATGGGACGGCATCCGCATCCAGATCGTCGGCACCGGCCCAAAAAATGGAGGCGAGACGCGCCTCTACAGCCGCGCGGGCGACGACATCACGGGCAGCTTCCCCGAGATCGCGCAGGCCTTCACCGGTCACGCCGTGCTGGACGGCGAATTGCTGGTGAAGGGGGAATTTCAGGGCGCCAAAGAACATGGAGGCGCTGCGGCCAGCTTCAACGCCCTGCAACAACGGCTCGGCCGCAAGGCAGTGAGCGCCAAGATGATGGCCGACTACCCCGCCTTCGTCCGCCTTTATGACCTGTTGATCGAGGGAGACGAGGACCTGCGCGCCCTGCCCTGGACGCAGCGCCGCGCGCGCCTCGAAGCCTATATGGCGCAACTATCCCCCGACCATTTCGACCTGTCCGCCGTCATCGACGCGCCCGATTTCCAGGCGCTCGCCGACATCCGCGCCGGCGCCCGTGATGCCGCGATCGAGGGGGTCATGCTCAAGCGCCGTGACAGTCCCTATGTCGCCGGGCGCAAGGCCGCGCTCTGGTACAAATGGAAGCGCGATCCGCTGACCGCCGACTGTGTCATGATGTATGCCCAGCGCGGCCACGGCAAACGCTCCTCCTTCTATTCCGACTATACGTTCGGCTGCTGGACGGCGGATGGCGAATTGCTGCCGGTGGGCAAGGCCTATAGCGGGTTCACCGACGAGGAACTCAAATGGCTCGACCGCTTTGTCCGGGGCAATACAGTGAACCGCTTCGGCCCGGTCCGCGAAGTCGAAAAGACGCTGGTGCTGGAGGTCGCGTTTGACTCCATCCACGACAGCAAGCGCCACAAGTCCGGCCTCGCCATGCGCTTCCCCCGCATCGCCCGCATCCGCAAGGACAAGCCGGCAGCGGAGGCGGATACAGTCGAGGGATTGAAGCGTCTGGTCAGCTGAAGCATAAGGACCAGAAGGAGAACGAGGATGGCCTATAGCGGAAGCTGCCATTGCGGCGCCGTCACCTTCACAGTCGATGCCGATCCGCCCAGCGAGGCGATGAGCTGCAACTGCTCGCATTGCGGCCGCAAGGGCTTCATCCTGACCTTCGTTCCGGTCGACCAGTTCCGCCTCGACAGCGGCGCCGAGCAACTGACCGACTATCTCTTCTACAAGCACGCCATCACGCATCAATTCTGCAAGACCTGCGGGACGGAAGCCTTCGCGCTCGGCAAGTCGCCCCAGGGTGAAATGCGCGCGATCAACCTGCGATGCGTGCCCGCGATCGATATTGAAGCACTGACCATCCAGAAGATCGACGGGGCCAGCTTCTAACTCTGACTTTGCTCTGTCACGCGACGCCCCTATATGGGCGCTTTCGCGCGTCCGGCGCGACCACAGTTATGGAGCAGTTGAATTGAGCAAGGTTCTGGTCATCGGCGCAGGCGGCGTCGGGTCTGTCGCGGTCCACAAGATGGCGATGAACCCTGATATTTTCAGCCACATCACGCTGGCCAGCCGCCGCCTCATCAGCTGCGAGAAGGTCGCCGAATCGGTGAAGAAGCTGGTCGGCGTGGATATCGACGTGGCCCAGGTCGACGCCGACAATGTCGAAGAGACCATCGCCCTCATCCAGAAGGTCCAGCCCAAGCTGGTCGTGAACCTGGCGCTGCCCTATCAGGATCTGGCGATCATGGACGCGTGCCTCGCGACCAAGACCGACTATCTCGACACCGCCAATTACGAGCCGCGCGACACCGCCAAGTTCGAATATAGCTGGCAGTGGGCCTATCAGGAACGCTTCAAGGAAGCCGGCATCATGGCGCTGCTGGGTTCGGGCTTCGATCCGGGCGTCACCAGCGTCTTCGCCAGCTATATCAAGAAGCATCTGCTCGACACGATCGACACGCTCGACATTCTCGACTGCAATGGCGGCGACCATGGCCAGCATTTCGCCACCAACTTCAATCCGGAAATCAACATCCGCGAAGTGACCGCCCCGTCGCGTCACTGGCTGAACGGCGAATGGGTCGAAGGCCCTGCGCTCAGCCACAAGCAGGTGTTCGACTTCGATCAGGTCGGCGAAAAGAACATGTACCTCATGTATCATGAGGAACTGGAAAGCCTCGCCACCCACTATCCCGAAATCAAGCGCATCCGCTTCTGGATGACCTTCGGCGACGCCTATCTCAAGCATCTCGAAGTGCTGCAGAATGTCGGCATGACCCGGATCGATCCGGTCATCTATAATGGCCAGGAAATCATTCCGCTCCAGTTCCTGAAAGCCGTTCTGCCCGAACCGTCGAGCCTGGGTTCGACCACCAAGGGCAAGACCAATATCGGCGACATCGCGACCGGCCAGAAGGATGGTCAGGAAAAGACCGTCTATATCTATCAGGTCTGCGACCATGAGGACGCCTATGCCGAAACCGGCAACCAGGCGGTCAGCTACACCACCGGCGTGCCGGCGATGATCGGCGCCGCCATGATGCTGACCGGCACCTGGAAGGGTGAAGGTGTGTTCAACATCGAGCAGTTCGATCCCGATCCCTTCATGGATATGCTGAACAAGCATGGCCTGCCCTGGCAGGTGAAGGAACTGGACGCGCCGCTGGCCTTCTAAGCGACACGCGATATCACATGCCGCTCCACTCATTGGACCTCGTGTTCATAGGAGCGGGGCGGCATGTTGATCCGTGACAGCGGGATGATGGAGGGGATGGAATGCGAAAGCTGACAAGCGCCATTCTGGCGCTTTCTCTTTTTGGAGCGCCGGTTTCTGCGCAGCAGCCCGCCGATCCCTACGCCCCGGCCAAGGCCATCGTCGCCGACGTCAACCGCATCGTGACGCCGAACGGCGTGCAGGAAAATCTGGTCGTGACCTTGGGTGGCGCGCGGCAGGCGATCAATGTGCGCGGCGCCGACCGGGCCAACCCGATCCTCCTATACGTCCATGGCGGCCCCGGCGCGGTGGAAATGCCCTTCGCCTGGTCGTTCCAGCGGCCATGGGAGGATTTCTTCACCGTCGTCCAGTGGGACCAGCGCGGCGCGGGCAAAAGCTATGCGCTGAACGATCCCAAGGCGATCGCGCCGACCATGACGCTGGATCGCTATCGTGACGACGCGATCGAACTGATCGACTATCTCAAGGCCCGCTATGGCAAGCGCAAGGTCTTCCTGCTCGGCCATAGCTGGGGCTCCGCCGTCGGCCTCTCGGTAGCGATCAAGCGGCCCGACCTGCTCTATGCCTATGTCGGCATGGGCCAGGCGATCGACTTCCGCGCCGGCGAACGCATGGGCATGGACTGGACCATCGCGCAGGCCAGGAAGGCCGGCAACACCGATGCCGTAAAGGCGATCGAGGCGCTTGCCCCCTATCCTGACAGCGGCCCCTTCACGATCGATAAGGCCGATGGCTGGCGCCGCCATGCCATTCCCTATGGCTCGCTGATGGCCGACCGGCCCGACCCGACGCTCTATTTCCAGACGCCGCGCCTGTCGCCCGACTACACACCCGAAGACCGAAAAGCCTGGGGCGTGGGCAGCGAATTTTCGACCATCACCCTGTGGCCACGCGTCGCCGATGTCAGCTTCGCCAAGGTCCGCGAAATGAAGCTGCCGGTCATCATGCTGCTCGGCCGCATCGACTATACCGTGCCTTCGCCGCTCGCCGCGCAGTGGATGGACCGGTTGAAAGCCCCCGCCAAGAAGACCATCTGGTTCGAGCATTCGGCCCATATGCCGATGGTCGAGGAACCCGGCCTGGTCCTCAAGGCCCTGATCAACGATGTCCGCCCGCTGGCGGATCAGGAGTAATATTTCATGGAAACCAAGGCTGGCGATCCCGCCGCTTTCGCCCATTTCGACCTGTACCGCGTCCCCTCGCCCGCCTTCGTCGTCGATGAAGCGGCGGTGCGACGGAACCTGTCGGTGCTGCGCGATATCGGCGACCGCGCCGGGATCAAGGTTCTGGGCGCGCTCAAGGCCTTTTCCATGTGGTCGCTGGGCGGCGTGCTGGGCGAATATCTCGACGGCGTCTGCGCCTCGGGCATCTATGAAGCGCGCCTAGGCCGCGAGGAATATCAGGGCGAGGTCGCGACCTATTGCGCTGCCTACAAGCCTGACGATCTGGCCGAAATCCTCAAGATTTCCGACCACGTGATCTTCAACAGCCCCGGCCAGATCGCCCGCATGAAGCCGGTGATCGATGCCGCCCGCGCGGAAGGCCGCATCTTCGACATCGGTCTGCGCATCAACCCCCTCCACCCGGAGGGCGAGGTGCCCAAATATGACCCCTCGCAGCCGCACAGCCGCCTGGGCTTCCCGGTCAATCAGTTGCGCGCAGAGCATCTGGACGGGGTGGACGGCCTCCACGTCCACAATCTGTGCGAACAGGATTTCCTGCCGCTCCAGCGCACCTGGGCGGCAATCGAGCCGTTCGTCATGCCCCATGTCGCCGGCCTCAAATGGCTGAACTTCGGCGGTGGCCACCATGTCACCCGCGCCGACTACCAGATCGACGAGCTGATCGCCTTCCTTCAGGCGATCAAGGCGCAGACGGGCCTTGAACTCTATATCGAACCCGGCGAAGCGATGGCGCTCGATGCCGGCATCCTGGTCGGCGAGATCCTGGACGTGATCGACAATGGCATGCCCGTCGCGATCACCGACATCAGCGCCACCTGCCACATGCCCGACGTGATCGAGGCGCCCTATCGCCCCGCCATGCTGCATGAGCAGGACGAAGGCCCGGTCACGCGCCTGGGCGGTCCATCCTGCCTGGCGGGCGATATCATCGGCGATTATCGGGTGCCCGGCGGCGCCGAACCGGGTGCGCGCATCGCCTTCCTGGACCAGGCCCATTATTCGATGGTGAAGACCAACACCTTCAACGGCGTGCCCCTGCCCGCCATCTGGCTGTGGAATTCCAAGAGCGATGAACTCCGGGAAATCCGCAGCTTTTCCTATGCGGATTTCAAGGGCCGGCTGTCCTGATTCCACTCCCGATTCTACCCGGCCGGGCGTGTGAATTTCCACGTTAATTCCGTGGAAACTATCTTTCGTCCGGCCGAAATATCCTGCCTTTTCAACAACCCATCCAGCATGACGCACGTTTCATAGCGGGCTGCGCAACAAAATTTTCATATGCGCTTTACAGGGGGGACCCCACCGCATATATCGGCCGCTCGCTGCCCCATGGGACTTCCACCGCAAGGCAGCTTTTTCGCCCTGAACTACACTGGAGGTCCCTTGAGTTGCACAAGCATCATAGCGCGCTGGGGGTAGCGACCGCCCTCACACCGGCAGCACCGGTAACGCTGATCCGTCCCGAAGCCGCAGCTCGGGCCGCCCGTTTCTTCACTGAGAAGTTTCCGGGTCGCTCGCTCTATGCAGTCAAGGCGAATCCGTCTCCTGATCTGATCCGCAAGCTTTTCGATTCGGGCATCACGCATTTCGACGTGGCCTCGATTGCCGAAGTGCGTCTCGTTGCCGAAACGCTCGAAGGCAAGGCCAAGCTCTGTTTCATGCACCCGGTCAAGGCCGAGGAAGCGATCGCGGAAGCTTACCATGTCCATGGCGTGCGCACCTTCTCGCTCGACACGATCGACGAGCTGGAAAAGATCATGCGCGCCACCGATGATGCGACCGATCTGGAGCTGTGCGTGCGCCTGCGCGTTTCGTCCGAACATTCGGAACTCAGCCTGGCGTCGAAGTTCGGCGCGGAGCTGGGCGAGACCCGCGAACTGCTGATGGCAACCCGTCAGGCTGCCGATGCGCTGGGCATCTGCTTCCATGTCGGCAGCCAGGCGATGAGCCCCCAGGCCTATAGCGATGCGATCGAGCGCGTGCGCGCCGCGATCGTCGATGCGGCCGTCACGGTCGACATCATCGATGTCGGCGGCGGCTTCCCGTCCATATATCCGGGCATGGAGCCGGTCGCGCTCGAAAATTATTTCGAGGCGATCCACCGCGGCTTCGAAAGCCTGCCGGTCAGCTACTCGTCGGAACTGTGGTGTGAACCCGGCCGCGCGCTGTCGGCGGAATATAGCTCGATCATCGTGCGCGTCGAACGCCGCCGTGGCCAGGAACTCTACATCAACGACGGCGCTTATGGCGCGCTGTTCGATGCCGCGCATATCGGCTGGCGCTTCCCCGTCGCCCTTCTGCGCGAGGATGAGAGCGAGGAAGAGCTGGAAGGCTTCTCCTTCTATGGCCCGACCTGCGATGACATGGACCATATGGTCGGCCCGTTCATGCTCCCGGCGGACGTGAAGGTCGGCGACTATATCGAGATCGGCATGCTCGGCGCCTATGGCGCGGCAATGCGCACCGGCTTCAACGGCTTCACCTCGGAATCGACGATCGAAGTGTCGGACGAGCCGATGGCCAGCCTCTATGCCGAAACGCTGCCGGCCCGTCGTCGCGCAACTGTCATCAAGCTCGGTTAAGACGGGCACCGCTCCCCTTTAGGAGAGGATGCCCGTCCAACGGCCCGCATAGGCCGAGGATCGAACGAAAGACTATATCCCTCGCTGCCGCCCCCTCGCAGCGAGGGATTTTCTTTGGGGCATTTTACCCCTCCACGACGGTGTGAACTTCGTAGGAAATCGCTCAGGGGCGCCGGAAAATCCCGACCAGTTCGACATGGGTGGACCAGCGGAACTGGCCGACCGGCATGACGCTGTCGAGCACATAGCCACCCGCCACCAGATGCGCGGCGTCGCGGGCGAAGCTGCCCGGATTGCATGAGACATAGGCGATCAGCGGCACCGTCGACTGCGCCAGTTGCATCGCCTGTTCGCGCGCACCCGCACGCGGAGGATCGATCACCACGGCGGCAAAGCGGTTCAGTTCCTCGGGCGTCAGCGGCCGGCGGAACAGGTCGCGATGATCGGCCACCATGCGCCGCTGCGCGCGATGGCCGGCGAGTTTGAGCGACAGCACCAGATCGCGCGCGCCCTCCGCCGCATAGACCGGTCGATTGGCGCCGATCGCCAGCGCAAAGGTGCCAAGGCCGCAGAAAAGGTCGGCGACAGCGCCGGTCGCGGGCAGCGGGTCCTGCACTGCCTTCACCAGGGCAGCCTCGCCATCGGGCGTCGCCTGCAGGAAGGAATAGGGCGGGAAGCCGACCGCCACGCCGCCGAAGCTGACGGTCACCGGCTCCGGCTCCCAGCGCGTCTCCGGACCGTCACCCTGATCGATGGTCAGCCGCGCCAAGGCGTGTTCGCGGGCAAAATCCCCCAGCGCCTCGTCCGCTGCCAGCCCCTCGACCTTCACGCCTTCCAGCAACAGGTCGACGCCCTGATCGGTCAGCGACATGCGCACATGCGCGGCGCGCTTGTCGGGCAGGCAGGTCAGCAGCATCGTCCGCAGCGGCGCGATCAGCGCGAACAGGCGCGGATCGAGGATCTCGCACATCGTCAGATCGACCAGCACATGGCTGCCCTGCTCGGCAAAGCCGATGTTGATCCGCTTGCCCTGCCGCGAGGCGCGCAGCGAGGCGCGGCGACGCGTGCGCGGTGGCGAAACATGGGCCGGCAGCACCGTCTGCGGCACTACGCCCTGCCCGGCCAGCGCACCGGTCACGCGGGCGCTGACGAAATCAGCGAGGCTCGGCTCGTCAATCTGCTGCAGCTCGCAGCCACCGCAACCGGGAAAATGGACGCAGGGCGCATCGACATGGTGCGGGCCGGCGACGATGCTGCCGTCAGCAGCGATCCGGTCGCCCGGTGCTACCAGTGCGAAATGCCGCCCGTCGGCGGTGACGCCATCGCCCTTGGCGGCGATGCGAAGGATGAGATCATTATCTTGGGTCACAGTCGCGAGCCGATAGCGGCTGGAAGCGCGGCAAGCAAATCATCCGCGACAAAAGCCGGGCCAACCCGTCGCGCAGCGTCCCCATGCAGCCACACCGCCTCGCACGCCGCACGGAAGGGATCGCCGGTCACGGCCAGTCGCCCGACGACCAGGCCAGCCAGCACATCGCCCGTTCCGGCTGTAGACAGCCAGGTCGAAGCGCCCCGCGCCACCGCTACTTGGCCATCCGGCGCGGCGATCACGCTGTCCGCGCCCTTATAGACCACAACCGACCTCGTCATGCGGGCGCCGGCCAGCGCCCGGTCGATCTTGCTGCCCGGCAGATCGCCGAACAGCCGGACGAATTCGCCTTGATGCGGGGTCAGGATCGATCCGGCCGGGATATGGGTTGCTGCCCTTGCTGCCAGCAAGGTGAGCGCATCGGCGTCCAGCACCAGCGGCCGCTTGCATGCCAGCGCAGCATCAAGCCGCATCTGTGCCCCATCCTCCCGGCCCAATCCCGGACCGACCAGCACGGCCGCCAGCCGAGCTTCGGAAAGAGCATCGCTGAGGACAGTTTCATCCTCAATCTGCTGATGAACGATGGCATGTGGCCTGGCCTCACAAGGCGAAGCGTCATAGCGCCTCACCATGCCGGCACCGGAATGGGCCGCCGCAGCCGCTGCCAGCGCTGCCGCGCCCGGCATAAGACCGCCGACAACGCCAACCAGACCTCGGCTATATTTATGCGCAGCGGCAACAGGCGCGCGAAGCCGCGGCGGTGCAAGCACATGCATGTCCTGCGGCATGGTCAGGCCGATGTCCGCCCTCACCAGCTTCCCCATGAGGCTGGCCGCCGGCTGCAACAGATGCGCGGGCTTGAACGCGCCCAATGCGATCGTCACGTCGAACTTCGGCACCGCCGACAATAGCTGGCCGTCATCCGTCCCCACGCCGCTCGGCAGGTCTATCGCATAGCTGTGATTGGCATGCGCCACCAATGCGCCCAAGCGTTCCGCTACCGCCGCATCCAGGCCACGCGTCAGCCCCGTGCCGAACAGCGCGTCGACCAGTTGTGCCGCCGGCGCGGCATCGGCCAGCGACTCTACCGGGCCGTCCCACAATGCCCTGGCCCGCAGGGCAGATGCAGTGCGACTGTCACCCAGGGAGGCAACCCGCACCGGCACACCCAGTTCGCGCAATATATGCGCAATAACAAAGCCATCACCGCCATTATTGCCAGGACCACAGAGGATCAGCGCGTCCCGTCGATGCCCGGCACGCCAGATGATCTGCGCCGCCGCCGCACCGGCTCGTTCCATCAGTTCATAGGGATCGACGCCAGCATCAAACGCCGCCTGCTCGGCCGCACGGATGGCTGCTGCCGTCAATATCGGGTCGGGCACCATCAATTCGGCTTGGCCGCCACGGTAGCGGGCAGCCGATACCGGTCGGCACCGATCGTCACTTCGACCAGCCCCTTGTCGATGATAGTGAGCTTTGCGTCCTCGGCACCATCGGCCGAAACCAGGCCGCGCCCGTCCTGCACGATCCTCAGCCGCCGGAACCCGCCATCCCGATGGCGCAGCGTCAACATGTCGCCCTCGCGTTCGACGCCACATTCTCGCGACCAAGCGCCCTTGCCGATCGCGCAGTCGATCAGGCTGTCGTCATCGGCGATCGCCCCACTCCCGCCGCCCTTGCCGTCACATCCCGCCAGGGCCAGCCCCGCCAACATCAGTGCGCCAGACAATCGCAGCCCCATCAGAACATCTCCTTTCGACATCCTCTATGGCCCGGCGCGCCAGGCCCGACCATCAACTCAGCCGGTTACGGCATTCCAGCACGATCGGCCCGAGCAGATCGGCAAAGCGGCGCTGCCCGGCAGCATCGCCAACCAGATCCTGCCGCATCTCGATCCCCAGATAGGGGATGCCATTGGCTTCCGCATGGCGGTTCATGGTCGCGTTGAGCAATTGGCCAGAATAGGGCAGCTGGTCGCCGACATTCAGCCCCGCCGCCTCCAGCATCGGAATGGCGATCCGCGCCGCCCGATCATCCTGATTATAGAGAATGCCGATATCCCAGGGCCGCTGCTGCGCCGGATCGCTTGCCAGGCGCGGCGTGAAACTATGCATGGACAGGATGAAGGGTGACGTCATGCCGTCAAGCATGGCCGCCACCTGATGATGATAGGGATGATGGAAGCGGCGCATCCGTTCGGCCAGATCGGCGTCGCGATTACCCGGAATGGCATGGCCGTCACTCATCACCGGCAGCAGGCCGGGCGCATCCTCTTCGCGATTGAGGTCGATGACCAGGCGGGAGATGCCGGCCAGGATCGCGGAGCAGTTCAGTTGCGCCGCGAGCAACTGACTGACCTCCGCCACACCTATGTCGATCGCGATATGTTCGCGAAGCAGCGCCGGATCGATGCCCAGGTCGATATCGTCGGGGACATGGGCCGAGGCATGATCGGCGATGATCAGCAGGTCGAGATCGCCCTCCCGCACAGTGGTGAAGGCTTCGCTCATGATGTCCTGATCCTCGTTTCCATCACCCACCAATCCGGATGATCGCGGCGCAGGGCCGCCGCGGCCTGCACCATGGCCTGCCCGTCATCGAACAGCGCAAAACAGGTCGCGCCCGATCCGGACATGCGCACCAGCCGGGGAGCTTGCGCCTGCAACGCCTGCAGCACATCACCGATCACCGGCGCCAACAGCCGGGCCGGCGCTTCCAGATCATTGCGACCGGCGCGCGCAAGCCCATCAATATCCAGCGCATCGAGCGCACCGCGATCGATCCTGTCCCAGCCGGCAAAGACCGACGCCGTCGAGACGCCGACCCGCGGATTGACCAGCATCATCGGCCGGCCCGACAGGTCGTCCAGCGCCTGCGCCTCCAGCAGCTCGCCACGGCCGCGCACCAGTTGCGTGGTACTGGCCAAGCAGGCCGGCACGTCCGAGCCAAGCAACAGGGATAATTGCTGTAATACAGCGTCTTCCACGGTGATATTCCAGAGACGCAGCAGCAGGCGTAGCGTCGCAGCCGCATCCGCCGAACCGCCACCAATGCCGGATGCAACCGGCAGTCGCTTGTCGAGCCGAATATCGGCGCCGACCGTTACCCCGGTGGCCGCCTGAAGGCGCCGCGCCGCTCGCATGACCAGATTGTCATCGTCGCCGCTCAGGCCAGCACCACAAGGGCCTTCCACGGCGAGCGTGATGACGCCATCGTCGCGCTGACGGGCATGGAGAATGTCCCCATCATCGGCAAAGACGAACAGGCTTTCCAGCGCATGATAGCCATCCGCGCGGCGCTCGCGCACATGCAAGGCCAGATTGACCTTTGCATAAGCAATTTCAGTTAGTTGTTCGGAAATATTCACAGAATTTCGATACAATCTCAGGGCGCAGCATATTCGGGTTTCAAGCCTTCACGGGCCTTAGCGTCAAGCCGATTGGCGACATCCCCCTCCGCGAAGACCGCTGCTGCGCGCCAGGCGTAGCGCGCTTCATAGCGGCGACCGGCGGTCCACAATGCGTCGCCCAGATGTTCGTTGATCGTGGCATCACCGGGCGCTCCGGCTGCGGCGCGTTCCAGCACCGGGACTGCGCCTTTGACGTCTCCGGTCACGAACTTGGCCCAGCCAAGCGAGTCCGTGATCGAGGCATCCTGGGGCTTGAGCGCACTCGCCTTTTTCAGCAGGTCGAGCGCCACATCGACATTCTGCCGCCGTTCGATCTGGGCATAGCCGAGATAATTGAGGATGACCGGTTCATTCGGGGCCATGATAGCGGCCTTTTCGAGCACCGCACGAGCCTCGTCCCACCGCTTGCCCTGCTCCAGCGCGCTGCCTTCGAACAGCAGTAATGCCCAAGGCAGGCTGTCAGCCGAATAGCCTGCCTGCGCACGATGGAAAGCGGATGCAGCGCCGTCGAAATCGCCGGAGTCCGCCAGCAATCGTCCAAGTCTTACAAGGCGTTCTGGCTCGGCTTTAGGAGCCGATGCCAGGCTTTGCGCCAGTGCGATCGCGCCGTCGCGATCCCCCGAGGCCGCCAGTGCCTCGACCAGCTCCGCCTGGGCGAGCGCGCCGTACCAGCCAGTCACCGGCACCTTGCGCGCTTCCACCGCCGCATAATTGGCGAGATCGCCCGCCACCAGCAGCTTCGCCGCCACCAGATGTGGCTCGGCCGCGGCAGGATCGGCAAAGGTCGCGATCCGCGCCAGACGAATGCCCAGCGCCGTGCCCGTTTCGTCGGACGCGATGTCGACCGCCAGACGGGCCAGCAATTGCGCAAAGCCCTGCCTGGGCGTGAAGGGTGCGGCAATCGCTCCCGGCACCTTGCCGCGGGCAACGTCCGTACGGGCCTTGGCGAAGCTCGCTTCATCGGCGGGCAGCAGGGCCAGGGCATCCGCCTTCGCCCGGCGCCCGGCCAGTTGCGCGGCGAAGGTCAGGCGCAGCGCTTCGTCATCCGTCACGCGCAAGGCCAAGGCACGGCGCATCGCGCCAATCGCCTCTTCCTTGTCGCCCCGCGCCATGGCCTGCAACGCCAGATGCTCGTCGAGATAGCGGGCGCCCAGCGCGCCGAACTTGTCCTTGCTATCGATGACGGGCGCCACATAGCGGCGCTGGCCCAGCGATATCCAGCTCTGCACGATCGGGGCGAGGAAGGAGAAATTGCCCTCCTCCACCAGCCGGTCGGTGAAGGTCTGCGCCGCCGCCCAATCCTTGCGCCCCAATGCGTCGCAAATCCGCAGCAAGGTGCCGTCGCGCGGCAGCATGCCGCCCTCATCCAGCAACGCGGCCGATTGCAATGCCAGCGGCATGTCGCCGCTTTCCAATGCCTGGACATAGGAACGGCGGGCAATGGCAAGGCTGGTCGGATCGCCGGCGAGGGCCACACGATAGCTGTCGACCGCAACGCCCAGCGCGCCTTCACCATCGGCAAGGCGCGCGCGGGCATAGGCATGCAAGGCCATATCGGGATCGACCGATGCGCCGGCCACGGCCGGCAGCATCAGCAACAGTCCTTGAATCAGGCCCCTACATGTTCGGATAATTCGGTCCTCCACCGCCCTCGGGCACGACCCAGTTAATATTCTGGGTCGGGTCCTTGATGTCGCATGTCTTGCAGTGGACGCAATTCTGCGCGTTGATCTGGAAGCGAGGCTCCCCTTCATCCAGACCGACCACTTCATAGACACCGGCAGGACAATAACGCTGAGCCGGCTCGTCATAAAGGGGCAGATTGTAGGAAATCGGGACCGACGGATCCTTCAACTGCAGATGGACCGGCTGGTCCTCCTCATGATTGGTGTTCGACAGGAACACCGAGGACAGACGGTCGAAGCTGATCACGCCATCGGGCTTGGGATAGGCGATCTTCTCGCACTGGTCCTTGCGCCACAATTTCTCGCAATCGGGCTTGTGCTTCATGGTGAAGGGCAGACCGATCTTGAGCGTGCGCATCCACATGTCGATGCCGGCCAGCAGCGTGCCGATGGTGTTGCCGAACTTGGCCAGCAGCGGCTCGGCATTCTTCACCAGCTTCAGTTCGTCCGCGATCCAGCTGGAACGCAGCCGATCCTCATAATCGTGCAGCACGTCGCGCGCGCGCTCGTCCTGGATCGCCTCGAACGCGGCCTCGGCGGCCAGCATGCCCGACTTCATGGCGGTATGGCTGCCCTTGATGCGCGGCACGTTGACGAAGCCGGCCGAGCACCCGATCAGCGCGCCACCGGGAAAGACCAGCTTGGGGATCGACTGCCAGCCGCCCTCGTTGATCGCGCGCGCGCCGTAGGAAACGCGGCGGCCACCCTCCAGGAACTTGCGGATTTCCGGATGCTGCTTCCAGCGCTGGAATTCCTCGAACGGATAAAGGTGCGGGTTGCGATAGCCCAGCCCGACGACGAAGCCGAGCGCAACCTGACCATTGGCCTGATGATAGAGGAAACCACCGCCATATGCGTCGGTTAGCGGCCATCCCTGCGTATGGATGACAAGACCCGGCTGATGCTTGGCGGGATCGATGTCCCACAATTCCTTCATCCCCAGGCCATAGACCTGCGGCTCGCAATCGGCCTCCAGGTCGAACTGGCGCTTGAGGATCTTGGTCAGGTGGCCGCGCGCGCCCTCCGCAAAGAAGGTATATTTGGCGTGCAGCTCCAAGCCCGGCTGATAGTCCGCCTTGCGCTCGCCATCACGGGCAATGCCCATGTCGCCGGTCGCGACCCCCTTCACGCTGCCATCCTCATTGTAGAGGATTTCGGCGGCGGCGAAGCCGGGGAAGATTTCGACGCCCAGCCCCTCGGCCTGCTCGGCCAGCCAGCGGCACAAATTGCCCAGCGATCCGGTATAGGTGCCCTTATTGTGCATCCAGCCCGGCGTCATGATGTGCGGCATCGCCATCTTGCCCGCCTTGGACAAGACCCAATGCTGGTTGTCGGTGACCGGAACATCGGCCATCGGGCAGCCCTGCTCCTTCCAGTCGGGGATCAGTTCATCCAGCGCCTTGGGATCGACCACCGCGCCCGACAGGATATGGGCGCCGATTTCCGACCCCTTTTCCAGCACGCAGACGGCCAGTTCCTGCCCTGCGGCATTGGCCAATTGCTTCAGCCGGATCGCTGCAGACAGGCCAGCCGGTCCCCCACCGACGATGACGATGTCATAGGGCATCGAATCCCGTTCGCTCATAATCCCTCCATAAAGGCGCCCGCCAGCACATGTCCGGCCATCCGGTCGCCTTATTACTCCAACGTTTTGACATTCCACGCGATGAAGATTCTTGACCCTCGCGTCAACCTCTGGCCCAAGGGCATCGTGATGCGGGGATTAGAGCGGGACTTTGGAGCCGCAGCGCCTGACGCCTATCTGGCGTGGTGGTCGCTGGCGGGGGTGGACGGCGCCGTAGCGGAAGCACCAGTCAACTGGTTGCGGCCGCAGCCGACGCGCGCCCAGCTGGCCGAGCAGGCTGCGAAGGCCTTTGCTCCGCCGCCGCCCGAAAAACCCAAGACGCTCGACGCCTATCTCGAATGGCTTGCCAGTGATTCGGCCCAGCCCGAACGCAAATGGCCCGGCACCCCGATCCTGCCGACCGGCCCGGCCGAAGCATCGCTGATGGTCATCACCGACATGCCTGACATGGCAGATGCCGGCGCGGGCCATTTGTTTGCCGATCGCGCGGGCGCTCTGTTCGATGCCATGATGCGGGCCATTGGCCTGCGCCGTGACGATATCTGCCTGGCCTCGCTGTTCACCGTCCGCCCCGCCGGCGGCATGGTGGAGGCCAGCGATCTGGCCCATGTCGCCGATCGCATCAGGCTCCATGTCCATCTCGCCGCGCCGCGCCGCCTGCTCCTGCTGGGCGATCGGACGGTCCGTGCGCTGCTTCCGACCGATGGCGCCGACCGGCCCACCGGTTTACGCCCCTTTAACCATGATGGCGGCACTGTGCCCGCCATTGCCACATTCCATCCGCGCCTGCTGCTCAGCCAGCCCGCGGCCAAGGCGGAATGCTGGCGCGCCCTGCAAAGCCTGATTGAGGAAGATCGCCCGTGATTCGCGTTGCAACCCGCATTTCCAGCCTTGCCCTGCTCAGCATGAGCGCGGCGCTGGCGATCCCGGCCGGCGCCAAAGCGGCCGAAACCCTCCCCACCTTGCCGACCAGTTCCACCGTCAACACGCCGCTGCAGCTGTCCGATGGCGACAAGGCGCGTTACAATGCCATCTTCGCCGCCCTGCGCGACCAGAAATGGTCGGATGCCAAGGCGATGATCCTGGCACTCGACCCGCAGGATGCGGTTCGTCCGCTGGCCCTGTCGGAACTCTATCTTGCCAAGGGGTCGCCGCGCGTCGAGCTGTTCGACCTGCTCGACCTCGTCAACAAGGCAGCCTGGCTGCCCAAGGCCGACCAGCTTTCCCGCCTGGCGCAGAAGCGCGGCGCGACCATCCTGCCCGATCTGCCGCAGGTGCAGAAGCTGGTATGGCTGGGCTCCGCCCCGCGCCGCCAATATGTCAGCGGCAGCAAGACGGACGTTCTGGCCCAGAGCCTGTCGGCCCAGATCCTGACCTTCATCAAGAATGACGATCCGGCCGGCGCGGAAGGGCTGCTTGCCGCCGGCGAAGCCGGGCTGACGCCCGAAGGCCTGACCGAGGTGCGCCAGCGTGTTGCCTGGGCCTATTATATCGAAAGCGACGATCTCAACGCGCGCCGTATGGCCGCGCGCGCGCTCGAAACCCGTACCGGCGGCGACTGGACTGTGCAGGCTCACTGGACGACGGGCCTGGCCGCCTGGCGCCAGAATGATTGCCGCGCTGCCGCCCCGGCCTTCGCCAATGTCGCCGCGCTGGCGGGCGACGCGGACATGCGCGCGGCCGGCGCCTATTGGGCATCGCGCGCCTATATGGTCTGCGGCGAGGCCGAGAAGGTCGAGAATATGCTGAAGCTCGCGGCGCGATCCGACGAGACCTTCTATGGCCTGCTCGCCCGCGAGAGCCTGGGCATGCCACTGGGCGGGGCGACCATGAATGCGCGCTTCAGCGACAATGACTGGCGCCAGCTCAAGGACAGTCCCAATGTCCGCAGCGCGATCGCGCTGGCCGATATTGGCGAGAATGGCCGCGCCGACGAGATATTGCGCTATCAGGCGAAGCTGGGTGGCACCGCCCAATATGATGCGCTGCTGCGCCTGGCCAGCGCGCTTAATCTGCCCGCAACCCAGCTCTGGCTCGCCCATAATGGCCCGGCCGGCAAGCAGCCCGACAGCTTCGCCCGCTTCCCGGCGCCGGCCTGGCGGCCGGACGGCGGCTGGCGCGTCGACCCCTCGCTGATCTACGCCCATACGCTGCAGGAATCCGGCTTCCGTTCGGACGTCGTCTCCAGCGCCGGCGCCCGCGGCCTGATGCAGGTGCGCCCCGGAACCGCCGGCGATGTCGGCCTGTCGAACGCATCGCAATTGTTCGTGCCGTCCACCAACATGGAATATGGCCAGCGCTATCTGGAATCGCTGCGCGACATGAGCGCGACCGGCGGCCTGCTGCCCAAGGTGATGGCCGCCTATAATGCCGGCCCGCTGCCGGTCGAACGCTGGAACAGCGAGGTGAAGGACAAGGGCGATCCGCTGCTCTTCATCGAATCCCTGCCCTATTATGAAACCCGCGCCTATGTGAACATCGTCATGCGCAACTATTGGATGTACCAGATCCAGGCGAAGGGCGAGGCGGATTGCCTGACCGGCATGGCGCAAGGCATGTGGCCAACCTTCCCCAATGCCAAGGGCGTCAAGCTAGTGCGTCTCAGCAAGGCCGATGGCCGGGCGATGATCGCCGGCGGATCGGACTGATGCCGATCGATGAGGGCCGGACCTTCCTGCCCGTCCGCATCGCCGTCCTGACCGTTTCCGACACCCGCACCCTGGCCGATGACCGGTCCGGCAATACGCTGGTCGATCGCCTGACCGGCGCGGGCCATATCCTGGCCGACCGGTTGATCGTCACCGATGATCGCAGCGCCATCGTCGCGCGCCTTCACGCCTGGATCGACGATCCGCAGGTTGACGTGATCCTGACCACCGGCGGCACCGGCGTCACCGGCCGCGACGTCACGCCCGAAGCCCTCGCTCAGGTGCAGGACAAGGAAATTCCCGGTTTCGGCGAGCTGTTTCGGTGGCTCAGCTATCAGTCGATCGGCACCTCGACCATCCAGTCGCGCGCCACCGCCTGCGTCGCGCGCGGCACCTATATCTTCGCGCTGCCCGGTTCGACTGGCGCGGTGCGGGATGCCTGGGACGGCATTCTCGCCAGCCAGCTCGACAGCCGGTTCCGTCCCTGCAATTTCGTCGAGCTGATGCCACGCCTCACCGAGCGCTGAGCGGCTGTTTGAAAAATCGCGAAAGGGCGATTTTTCGTTACGGTTCCAGCCCGCTCCCCCGCCCAACCACCCGACAGGATGACACTGGATCGGGTGGTTGGGCGGGGGAGCGGGGCGGAACGGGCTTTCTCAAACAGTCTCTACGCGCCCTTACTTCTTGAGCGTGGGCGCCGGGTTCTCCTTGAAGAATTTGCTGAGTTCGCCGAGCATAACTGACCACCAGTCGACCACGTCGGCGAAATTCTCCTGGTTGAGACCGCCGATCGTGCTGACGTCATAGGACACGTCCAGCGTCTTGTCGTCGGCCAGCGACATCTGGATGAAGCGCTTGGACTGGTTCCACTTGTTCGCCAGTTCGACCGTGTTGCCGCCATCATCTGCGAAATTGATACCGAACTGCAACGAGTTGCAGTCCTTCATCTCTTCGCAGCCATAGAAATAGATGGTGAAGTTATAACCGCTGGCAGCGCTCTCGATCATCGGGTTACCGGTCGACTTGCTCTTGGTCAGCGCCGCCTTGTAACCTGCCGCCTGCAACGCATCGACCACCGACTGGGGCCGGCTGGCGCAGACCATATTTGCGGCACAATCCGTCGTCGGCGTCGCGGCATCGGCCGCGCCTGCCATCAACATCAGAGCCGGAACAAGCCACCAAGCACGCATGATATTTCCCCCTGCTTTCAAGGGGCCAGCCATGACGCGTCGGAAGCGACCTTGTCAATAAGTTCCTGATATGTTCTTATTTCAAAATGGTAATTATCCCCGGACGCGGCGCAACGCACAACCAGGCCAGCAGCCGGTTCAACCTGGCCGCGCGCGAGGCGGACGGCGACTGGCTCGACGCCGTGGAAGCGATCGACGGACCGGCCCAGAAACTGCGCACCAGCGTTTCGCTGATTACGCCGCGCACGATCATCTCGCGCAACGCGTCGCCCGACATCGCCTTCTCCCAGTCGATCAACGCCTATGCCGGCTGCGAGCATGGCTGCATCTATTGCTTTGCCCGCCCGACCCACGCCTATCATGATCTGTCGCCGGGGCTCGACTTCGAGACGCGCCTGTTCGCCAAGCCGGATGCAGCGACATTGCTGCGCAAGGAATTGTCGCACCGGAACTACAGCGTCTCGCCGATCGCCATGGGCACGAATACCGATCCCTATCAGCCGATCGAGAAGGATTGGGGGATCACCCGCCAATTGCTGGAGGTGATGGTGGAATGCCGCCATCCGGTCTTCATCACCACCAAGTCCGACCGCATCCTGCGCGACATCGACCTGCTTGCCGATCTGGCGCGCGACAATCTGGTCGCGGTGATGATTTCGGTCACCTCGCTCGATCCCAAGGTCGCGCGCACACTGGAGCCGCGCGCGCCCCATCCCGAGCGACGGATCGCCACCATCGCCCGACTGGCCGAAGCTGGCGTGCCGGTATCGGCAAACATGTCGCCGATCATCCCGGCGATCAACGATCATGAGATCGAACAGGTGGTGGCGCGGCTCGCCATGGCCGGCGCGCAGGACGTCAACTACATCCTGGTCCGCCTGCCGCATGAGGTCGCGCCACTGTTTCGCGCTTGGCTGGAAACCCATTATCCCGATCGCGCCGCCAAGGTGATGGCGATGATCCGGGACATTCGCGGCGGGCGCGACAATGATCCCGATTTCGGCAGCCGGATGCGCGGCCAGGGCGTCTGGGCCGACCTGACCCGCACCCGCTTCATCAAGGCACGGCGCAAGGCCAATCTGGGGCAGGCGCGGATCAGCGTCCGCACCGACCTGTTCCGGCCGCCCGAAGGCGCGCAGATGCGGCTTTTCTAAAGGCCGGTCAAATCTCGACCTGGCTACCCAGTTCGACCACGCGATTGGTCGGCAGGCGGAAGAACTCCATCGCGCTTTCCGCGTTGCGGAGCATCCAGGCAAAAATCTTCTCGCGCCACAGCGGCATGCCGGGATTGGCCGAAGGCAGCAGCGTCTGGCGCGCCAGGAAGAAGCTGGTGTCCATCATCTTGAACGCCTGGCCGCAGCCGGTAACATTCTTGAGCGCGGCCGGAACATCCGGCTCCTGCATGAAGCCATATTGCAGCACCAGACGGAAGAAGCCGCGGCCCAGATCCTCCAGCTTGCACCGGCCGTCATCCTCGACCACGGGCACATCCTTGATCTTGACCGTCAACAGGATCACCCGCTCGTGCAGCACCTTGTTGTGCTTGAGATTATGCAGCAGCGCATGCGGCACGCCATCGGGCGTCGAAGTCATGAAAACAGCGGTGCCCGGCACGCGCACGGCGCTGTTGGCGGCCGAAGCCACGAATACCGGGATCGGCATCGCTGCCTCGCGCAGCCGTTCCTGCACCAGCCGGCGCCCGCGCGACCAGGTGGTCAGCAAGGTGAAGACGACGAAGCCGATCAGCAGCGGGAACCAGCCGCCGTCGGGCACCTTGGTCAGATTGGCCGCCAGATAGGCGCCATCGACCAGGTAGAAGACGGCAAGCAACGGCGCGGCATAATACCATTTCCAGTGCCACAGCCGATAGAGCACCACGGTCAGCAGCACATTGTCGATGAACATCGCACCGGTGACGGCAATGCCATAAGCCGCGGTCAGGTTGGACGAGGTCTTGAAGACCAGCACCAGCAGGATGACCATGACCATCAACCCCCAGTTGATCAGGGGAATGTAGATCTGGCCGGCCGTCGAGGCGCTGGTATGCTCGATCCGCAGACGCGGCATGAAGCCGAGCTGGATCGCCTGCTGCGTGACCGAGAAAGCGCCGGATATGACCGCCTGCGACGCGATGATCGCCGCCAGCGTGGCAAGGCCGATCAGCGGCAACTGCATCCATTGCGGCGCGAGATTGTAGAAGGGACTGTGCAGCGCCGCGGCGCCCTCACGGAAGAGCAGCGCGCCCTGCCCCATATAGTTGAGCATCAGCGCTGGCAGGACGAAGATCAGCCAGGACACGCGGATCGGGCTGCGGCCGAAATGGCCCATATCGGCATAGAGCGCTTCGGCGCCCGTCACCGCCAGCACGACCGAGCCCAGCGCCAGGAAGGCGGGCAGCGGATCGGTGGCAAAGAACATCACCGCCCAATAGGGATTGAAGGCGTAGAGAATGCCCGGCGTCTTGACGATGCTGAGCAGGCCGAGCGATGCGATCGTCACGAAATAGATCAGCATGATCGGCCCGAACAGGGTCGCGACCTTGTTGGTCCCCAGACCCTGGATCCAGAACAGGCCGAGCAGGATCAGCACCGCGACCGGCAGGATCGCCGGCGCCAGATTGGCATTATAGACCGCCAGGCCTTCCACCGCCGACAGCACGGAAACCGCCGGCGTGATCATCGAATCGCCGTAGAAGAGCGACGTCGCGAACACACCCAGCAGCACGATCCCGCGCGACCAGCGCTGCGTCTTGGTCTGGCCGTTGATCAGCGCCAGCAGCGCCAGGCTACCGCCCTCGCCCTTATTGTCGGCGCGCATGATGATGCTGACATATTTGAGCGTCACAACCAGCATCATCGACCAGAACATCAGGCTGATGACGCCCAATATATGGTCGGGATCGAGGTCGAGATGATGGTGCCCCGCAAAAGTTTCGCGGAAGGCGTAGAGCGGGCTGGTGCCGATATCGCCGAAGACGATACCGATCGCGCCGACGACCAGCTTGGCCGTGGCTTTCTGGCGGGCATGGCCATGCCCATCCTGCTCGCCGTCTTCGGGGACGGCGACCGCGCTGTCATCAGCCATGAAGGAAATGCTCGATCATCAATATCATGTCGCAACCCTTGCCAGGGCAATTCTCATTCCAAGGACGGAGCCCAGCAAACCGCCGGCCCCTACCATGGGCACAGGGTTCACGCAATGATCGCCCCGATGCGGATCATCGCGAAGCCGCATCCATTGCCAGCATGGCGTCGATACGCGCGATATTGGCCTGCAGTTCCGCCTTGATCTTGCTGCCTTCGGGCGCCGATTGCGCCAGCGGCAACCATTGTTTGCGCGCGGCATCCAACTGGCCAGCCTGGGCGAGGGCAAGGCCATAGAAATAGCGCGGCGCCGGCCCCTCCGGGTCAAGCCGCAACGCCTGGCGATAGGCATAGTCCGCCGCCGGCGCGACCACGCCATCGGCATGCGCGACCAGCGCATTGCCCATGCCCAGCCACAGATTGGCGTCTTCCGGCGCCTGCTTGAGGCCGGAGAGCAGGACATTGGCTGCCTCCTTGGTCAGGCCGCGCCGCCCGTAGGAATCCGACATGATCAGCCATTGGCCGGCCGGGCCATAGCGCTCCGCCAGGCTGCGGCGTCGCTCCGCCAGCTTCTCGTCGAACTGCGCTTCCTTCTCGGCTGCGACCTGTCGCGGCGCGCCGGCAAGGCCGGGATGCCCCTGCCAGGCATAGCCCGCGAGGCCGACCAGCAAAGCCGCTGCAACGATCTCCCGCGTCACGCGCGGGATGCGCCCGATGAAGCAGAGCGCCGCCATGGCGAGGATGGCGATGCCGAAAGCGATGATCCAGCCCGTCATGCCCGCGGCCTCCGCTTGATCCGTCCGCGCATCAACAACAGCCCCAATGCGAGCAGGACGATCGGCGCCGCCCAGAGCGGCCAGAGGATCGGCGCGGCCGTCGGCTCATAGCTGACCCAATCGCCATAGCGCTCGATCAGCCAGCGCCTGATATGCTCAGGCTCCTCTCCCGCCCTGATCCGCTCGCGTATCTCGGAGCGCATGTCGCCGGCCATGCTGGCGTTCGAATCGGCGATCGACTGGCTCTGGCAGGTGAGGCAGCGGATGGTTTCCATCAGCGCCTTCGCCTTGCGCTCCAGCGCCGGGTCATCAAGCTGCCGGTCGGCATAGGGCGCCGGCGGCAGGGCGGTCTGCGCCTGAACCGGCGCCGCCAGCATCAGCAGGAGAAGAGAAAGCAGCCCCCTCATCATTGCGCGTCCTTCAGCCGTTGCAGCAGCATCGGCACGTCATCGGCGCGGATGTCACCAATATGCTGATAGGCGATCCTGCCCTTGCCATCGATCACGAAGGTTTCCGGCACGCCTGACGAGCCCAGTGCGATCTGCACGCCACTGCGCGCATCCAGGCCGATCCGGCTATAGGGATTGCCGTTGCGCGCCAGGAAGGCGTCGACATCGGGCCGGGCATCGCGGATCGCGATCGCGTCTATCGCTACCCCAGCCTGCTTGAGCGCCATCAGTTGCGGCGCCTCCGCCGCGCAGGGAATGCACCAGCTGGCAAAGATGTTGAGCAGGCGCGGCTTGCCATCCGCCAATTGTGTGCTGGCAAGCGCCGGCCGATCGCTGGCAGCAGCCGGCAGGGTGAAGGCCGGCAAAGCCTGGCCGATCAGCTTGGAGGTGATGACACGGTCATCCGGCTTGAACAGGCCGGTGGCGAACAGCGCGAAGAAGCCGAGGAACAGGACAAGCGGTAGCCAGATCAGCAGCTTCCTCATGCCATTGCCCTCCGCGCACGCCATTTCATCAGCCAGCCGCGCCGCTCTCGCCCGACCAGCGCCAGCAGGCCGCCCAGCGCGATCATGATGCCACCCAGCCAGATCAGCGTCACGAACGGCTTCCACCAGATCCGCATCTGCCAGCGGCCAGCATCGGCTTCCTGCCCCAGCACGACATAGAGCTGGCCATTCCACCGGGTCAGCAGAGCTGCCTCGGTCGTGGTCGTCGGCGGCGAGGCGAAGAAGCGCGATTGCGGATGGATCACGACCGCGCGGCCGCTCCGTTCCGCAATGACGTCCGCCTGCAACGCCGTCCAATTGTCGCCAGCAAGCGGCAGGATACGCTGGAAGCGCAGCGTCCAGCCGGCCGTCTCGATGCTGTTGCCCGGCCGGACTGCCACAAGCTTCTCAACCGTGAACGCCGAATCGCAGGCCATGCCCGCCAGGCTGACGGCACAGCCCAGATGCGCGATCACCATGCCATAGGTGAAGAGCGGGGTGCGGCGCAGATTACGCTTCCACAGCGGCGCGAGCGATCCCACGCCGACGGCCAGCGCCACCACCAGCCCGCAATAGGGCAACAGCCCGATCCGGCCCCAGGCGAGGGCACCAACCAGCACCACGGCCGCCAGTGCGACCGCCGCCGGAACGAGCATGCGCCCGGCCACAGCGCGCGCCTGATCCCGGCGCCAGCGGGTGAGCGGCCCTGCCGCCATGACGATCAGCAGGATGAGCGCGATTGGTCCGGCAATGCGATCGAAATAGGGCGCGCCAACCGACACCTTGTGTCCGAATGCTTCGGTCATCAGCGGGTAAAGCGTGCCGATCAGCACCAGCCCGAGGATCACCGAAAGCAACAGGTTGTTGACCACCAGGAAGGTTTCGCGGCTGACCAGTTCGAACGGCGCGCCCTCGCGCACCGTGCCGATCCGCCAGCCGAACAAGGCCAAAGCGCCGCCGATATAGAGTGCCAGCAATGCCAGGATGAAGCTGCCCCGCTCCGGATCGACGGCGAAGGCATGGACGCTGGTCAATATGCCCGAGCGGACCAGGAAAGTGCCGACCATCGACATGGAGAAGGCGACGACGGCCAGCATCACCGTCCAGGCGCGCAGCGCGTCGCGGGTCGCCAGCACGGTCACGCTGTGCAGCAGCGCGGTCGCCGCCAGCCAGGGCATCAGCGATGCATTTTCGACCGGATCCCAGAACCACCAGCCGCCCCAGCCCAGTTCATAATAGGCCCAATAGCTGCCCGCGGTGATGCCAAGCGTCAGCATGACCCAGGCGGCCAGCACCCAGGGGCGCATGGCGCGAGCAAAGGCCGCATCCACCTGCCGCGTCAGCAAGGCCCCGACCGCGAAGGAAAAGGCGACCGACAGGCCAACATAGCCGAGATAGAGCGTCGGCGGATGGAAGGCGAGGCCAGGATCCTGCAGCAGCGGATTGAGCCCCTGCCCGTCCGCCGGTGCCGGGGAAATGCGGGCGAAGGGATTGGAGGAGAAGAGCAGGAAAGCGTAGAAGCCCAGGCTGATTGCCGCCTGCGCCCCCAGCGTCGCCATATGCGCGTCGCGCTTCAACGCGCGCTCGAACAGCGCCACCGCCGCGCCGGCGACGGCCATCACCGTGACCCAGAGCAGCATCGACCCTTCATGGTTGCCCCAGGTTCCGGCGAACTTGTAGAGCCAGGGCTTGGCCGAATGGCTGTTGGTCGCCACCAGCAGCACCGACATGTCGGACCGCAGGAACAGGCTGATCAAAGCGACAAAGGCGGCTGCCGTCAGCACACCCTGCAAAACAGCGACAGGTCGGACGGCGCCCAGCACCTCGCCCTTGCCGCCCGCCAGCCCCATGCCGACCAGAAACAGCTGAAGCAGCGCGAGGACCGCGGCAAACCACAGGGCAGCGAGACCGGCTTCGGCGATCATGGTGCGGCCTTCATCTCATGCGTGGTTTCATTATAGGTCATGCCGTCCAGTTCGCGGGGCATGTAGCGCTCGTCATGCTTGGCCAGCAAATTGGTGGCGACGAACCGCCCCTGCCGGTCAAAAGCGCCCTCCGCGACCACGCCGCTGCCTTCCTTGAACAGGTCGGGCGCGATGCCGCTGAAGGTCGCCGGCACGGTCGCCTTGCCGTCGGTCACGTCGAAATCGATCGTCACGCCATCGGCCGCGCGCTTGAGGCTGCCCTTCACCACCATGCCGCCCAGACGGATCGCCTTGCCGGGATCCACGCCCTTGGTCTTCACGTCGTTGGGCGCGTAGAAATAGGCCGCTTCGTCCTTCAGCGCTGATACGGCGAGCAGCCCGGCGCCGATGATCGCCACCAGCGCCGCGAGCGCCAGGATCAGCCGTTGATGCTTGGCCTTCATGTCCGGTCAGACAGCCGCTCGGCCTGACGTTCGGCCGATCGCATCGCGCGCCAGCTAACGATGGTGACGATCGCCGTACCCACCGCCGTCACGGCATAGGCGGCGATCACGAAAGCCCATTGGTTCATCTCTACCCTCTCGTCAGGCGCTGCATCCGCGCCTCGACCTTATTTTGTGCCAAAATTGCCCGCATCCGCATCAGCACGATCGCGGCGAACAACAAGGTGAAGCCGAACAGCGTCAGGCCCAGCGGCCAGAGCAACGATCCGTCGATGCTCGATCCGCGCATCGTGATGCTCGGCCCCTGGTGCAGGCTGTTCCACCAGACCACCGAACGGTTGATGATCGGGATGTTGATCGCGCCGACCAGGCCGAAGATCGCGGTCACCGGGCTGACCCCGCCCTGTCCCTGCCGCGCCGATGCATTGGCCAGGGCGATATAGCCCAGATAGAGGAAGAGCAGCACCAGCATCGATGTCATGCGCCCGTCCCATTCCCACCAGGTGCCCCAGGTCGGCCGGCCCCAGATCGAACCGGTCATCAGGCAGATGGCGGTGAACAGCGCGCCCGGCGCCGCGATCGCGCGGCCGGCTACGGAAGCCAGCGGATGGCGCCACACCAGTTGCATCAGGCCGGACACGGCGATGCCGGTCCAGCCCGCCATGCCCAGCCACGCGGCCGGCACATGAATATAGAGTATGCGCACCGTATCGCCCTGCAGATAATCCGCCGGCGTCAGGAACAGACCCGAAGCGCAGCCGGCCAGCAGCAGCACGAGGCCGGGCCAGAACAGCCAGCCCGTCATCGGACGGGCGATCTTCAGGAAGCGGGCGGGATTGGCAAAACGGTGCATGAGTACAGGTTTCTTAGCGACACCCGAACGTCAACGCCAGTGGCCGTTTAGCCCATGGAAAAGCCAGCAAAACGCAGCGTTGCCACGATTGGCCACGCTTTTTTGTTACAGGCAGGCGACAAATCGAGCGGGAGGGACTATATGCGCGCGAAAGGTCGCCCCAGAGGGGTGGTCAGGAACGGCAATGGACCCGCTCACACCCATGATTACGACGAATCCTTTCGACGACGACAAGTTGCGCGAAGAATGCGGCATTTTTGGCGTATCCGGCGCAGAAACCGCGTCCGCGATGGTAGCGCTCGGCCTTCACGCCCTGCAGCATCGCGGCCAGGAAGCGGCAGGCATCACCAGCTGGGACGGGCATGATTTCCATACCCATCGTGCCATGGGCCATGTCGCCGGCAATTTCGACCGCGACGAGGTGATTCGGGGCCTTCCCGGCGACACGGCCTGCGGCCATGTCCGTTACTCGACCACCGGCGAAACCTCGCTGCGCAACGTCCAGCCGCTCTATGCCGAACTCAATTCCGGCGGTTTCGCGGTTGCCCATAACGGCAACATCTCCAACGCGATGAAGGTCCGGCGCGAACTGATCCGCCGCGGCTCCATCTTCCAGTCGACCTCCGACACCGAAGTCATCATCCATCTGGTCGCGACGTCCAATTATCGCACCCTGCTCGACAAGTTCATCGATGCGCTCAAGCAGATCGAAGGCGCCTATTCGCTGATCGTGATGACCCCCGAGGGCATGATCGCCTGCCGCGATCCACTCGGCATCCGCCCGCTGGTGATGGGCAAACTGGGCGATTCGACTATCTTCGCTTCGGAAACCGTCGCGCTCGACGTGGTCGGCGCCGACTATGTCCGCTCGATCGATCCGGGCGAACTCGTGATCGTCACCAAGGATGGCGAAATGCGCTCGATCCGCCCGTTCGGCGAAGTGCATCCGCGTCCCTGCATCTTCGAGCATGTCTATTTCAGCCGCCCCGATTCGATCATCGACAATTCCAGCGTCTATTCGGTCCGCAAGGCGATCGGCGCGCAGCTGGCGATCGAAAATCCAGTCGAGGCCGACTATGTCATCCCGGTGCCCGACAGCGGCGTGCCGGCCGCCATCGGCTATGCGCAGGAATCGGGCATCCCGTTCGAACTGGGCATCATCCGGTCGCACTATATCGGCCGCACCTTCATCCAGCCGGGCGACAAGGTCCGCCATCTGGGCGTCAAGCTGAAGCATAATGCAAACCGCGCCCTCATCCAGGGCAAGCGCATCGTGCTGATCGACGACTCGATCGTTCGCGGCACCACCTCGCTGAAGATCGTGCAGATGATGCGCGAAGCGGGCGCGGCCGAAGTGCATATGCGCATCGCATCGCCGCCGACCAAGCATAGCTGCTTCTATGGCGTCGATACGCCCGAGCGCACCAAGCTGCTGGCGCACAAGCTGGACATTGGCGGCATGCAGGACTTCATCCACGCCGACAGCCTGGCCTTCATCTCGATCGACGGCCTGTACAAGGCGCTGGGCGAGGCGAAGCGCGCCGACATCCGTCCGCAATATTGCGACGCCTGCTTCACCGGCGACTATCCGACCAAGCTCACCGACCAGGATGAAGCGGTGGTCGAAAACCAGTTCGAACTGCTGGCAGAACGGGTCTCCTGATCCACGGGCAAGGCCCGACCGGGCGGGGTCGCACGACCCCGCCCTTTCCTTTTCCCACGACGACACCCGGCATCGGTCGGGGCGAACGGAGAGCCGATGTCTGATACCTTGCCGCTGTTCGGAAAACTTGCGCTCGTCACCGGCGCCAGCCGGGGCATCGGCGCCGCCACGGCGGAAGCGCTGGCCGCAGCCGGCGCCCATGTGATCCTGACCGCGCGCACCAGCGGCGGACTGGAAGAGGTGGAAGATCGCATTCATCAGGCCAGCGGCAGCGCCACCATCGCACCGCTCGACCTTATCGACGGCGAAAGCATCGGCCGCCTGGCCCAGGCCATTTCGGGTCGCTGGAAGGCGCTCGACATCCTCGTCCTCAACGCCGCCACGCTTGGATCGCTGGCATCGGTTCCCGCAATCGATGCCAAGGAATTTGCCCGGCTGCTGATGCTCAACATCGCTGCGCCCCAGGCGCTGATCGCCGCTTTTGATCCGATGCTGCGGGCCAGCGCCGACGCGCGGGTCATTGCCCTGACATCCTCGGTCGGCGCCACCCCGCGCGCCTATTGGGGCGCCTATGGCGCGTCCAAGGCCGCACTCGAAACGCTGGTCGGCGCCTATGGCGAGGAGATGAAGAACATCTCCGCCATCCGCACCCATATCGTCGATCCCGGCGCCACCCGCACCGCGATGCGCGCCCGCGCCTTCCCCGGCGAAGACCCCGCAACGCTCAAGGGACCGGAAACGGTCGCCAGGGCCATCCATGATCTGGTGCTGAGCGATGCCCCGAACGGCCATCGCCTGCGCGTCGAGGGTTAAGCTGCCGACTTCATCAGCGTGACCTGGGCGACATCAATGGTGCCGCCCCGGAAACCGCCTTCGCAGTACATCAGATAATAGCGCCACAAGCCCACGAAATGCTGGTCGAAACTGGCCGGCAATCGCCCTTCCTCGATCGCCCGGTCGAACCGCTCGCGCCAGCGGCGCAGCGTTTCGGCATAATGGTCGCCAAAACGACGCACGTCGCACCATTCCAGCCCGCGTTCCTGCGCCAAGGCCCGAAAGCGACTTTCGGATATCAGCATGCCGCCAGGGAAGATGTAGGTCTGGATGAAATCGGCGCCGCGCGCATAATGATCGAAGATCGCATCATCGATCAAAATATATTGGATCGCGGCGCGCCCACCGGGCTTCAGCAGGCGTGCGACCGCATCCAGATAGTCGGGCCAATAATGTTGGCCGACGGCCTCCACCATTTCCACGCTGGCGATGGCCTCATACCGCCCCTGTGCGTCGCGATAATCGGTCAGATGAATCTGCGCGCCCGATCCCAGCCGATCGCGCGCATAATCAGCCTGCTCGACCGACAGGGTCAGCCCGTCATATTGGATGGCGCAGCGTTCCATCGCCTGTTCGGCGAGGCCGCCCCAGCCGCATCCGATTTCCAGCAGCGCCTGCCCGTCACGCAGGTCCAGCCGATCCAGCAGGGCGTCCACCTTGCGCTGCTGCGCCCGTTCCAGGCTTTCGATTCGATCCTCAGGATTGAGGAACAAGGCACTGGAATAATGCATGTTCAGGTCCAGCCACAGGCCGTAGAAGTCATTGCCCAGATCATAATGGAAAGCGATGTTCCGGCGCGAGCCATTACGACTATTCCGCCGCGCCCAGTGCAACAATCGCCCTGCCCAACGGGCCGGCCCATGGGGTCGCGCGACGCGCCCCAGCGATACCGCATTGGCCATGAACAGAGCGAACAGCGGAACCGGATCGGCACTGCGCCACTCGCCCGCCGCCCAGGCGCGATACCAGCCCGCCGAGCCACCCATCGCCAGTCGCACCAAGGCGCGCCAGTCGACCAGGTCCACGACACAGTCGAACCCCGGCGCCCGTCCGCCCAGCATCCGGCGCGTGCCGTCCGGCAAAGTCGCATCCAGCGAACCCTGCTCCAGTCCTTGGTCGACGCGATCGAGCATCCGATGGAAAAGCGGCGCGAACAGGCGCGCCCGCCATCCCGGCGTCCGGTCTGCCGGCGGGCGCCGGATCGACAATGCGGCCTTGCCGCGACGGGGGTCGACTGCATTCATCGGGCCTCTTTCTGCCCCATGCCGCGCGTCGCTGCAATCACCCCTTCATCTGGCGATAGGCCGCCAGCGCACGCTCGCGCCCCTCGCGATGGCCGATCCGCTTTTCGGGATAGGATGATGGCCTAACCCCATGAAAATCCGGATCATGGATGACGCGATCGTCCAGATGCGCCAGTTCCGGTACCCATTGGCGGATATAGTCGGCGGCATCGAACTTGTCCGACTGGGTCAGCGGCGCCATGATCCGGGTGAAGAGATTGGCATCGACGCCGCTGCCCGCCACCCACTGCCAATTGACGCTGTTATTAGCATAATCCGCGTCGGCCAACGTGTCCCAGAACCAGCGCGCGCCATGGCGCCAGTCGATCAGCAGATGCTTGATGAGGAAACTGGCCGCGATCATCCGCACCCGATTGTGCATCCAACCCGTCTGCCAGAGCTGGCGCATGCCGGCATCGACGATCGGATAACCGGTTTGCCCCCGTTTCCACGCCGTCCAGTCGACTCGCGCCTCGCGCAGATCGCGCCAGCGCATGGCGTCGAAGGCCGGCTGGGCATTTTCCGATCCATAGGTCGGCAAGGCCCAGACCTGATTATGGGCATAATCGCGCCAGATCAGTTCCTTGAGATAGATGGTCGCGTCGCCCGGCGCCTGCGCCACCCGATGCCAGACCTTGGCCGGCGAAATCTCCCCGAAATGAAGATGCGGGGACAGGCGGGACGTTCCCTCCTGCGACGGCAGATCGCGCGCGACCGCATAGTCTCCGACTTCTCCCAGAAAACTGTCGAGATAGCGCTTTGCCCCCTCTTCGCCCGGCGACCAGTCGGCAGGGAAGCCGCTCGCCCAGTCCGGGTCGCGCGGCAACAAGTTCCAGCCTTCCAGCCTGTCGCTGTCCGGCCAGTGCGATGGCACCTCGATCCGCTGCGGCGCGGGCTGTGGTGGCGCGGGTGGCATGTGCAGCATCACCGCGCGAGAAAAGGGCGTGTAGATGCGATAGGGCGTCCCGCCACCCGTCCGCACCGCCTCCACTGGCAATAGCAGTCCGCCGTCATGAAGCCGCAGGTCGATCTGCCTTGCCACCGCCTTTTCGGCGTTGCGCCACCAGGGCTCATGATGGCGGATGGCATGCACCACCTGCGCGCCGCTTTCCTTGGCCACCTGCGCCAGCACATCGGCACATCGTCCGCGCCGCAAGATCAACCGCGATCCCTTCGCCCTCAATCGCTCGTCCAGGCTGGCAAGGCTGTGATGCAGCCACCAGCGCGACGCACCACCCATCGCCCATTGGCGCGGGCTTTCATCATCAAGGATATAGAGCGGAATGACCGGGCCGGCCTGCGCGGCGGCGGCGAGCGCCGCCTGATCCGAGAGGCGGAGATCCTGGCGGAACCAGATGATGATGGGGGAAGGCATGACCGCCCAATGCCTGCCTAGCACCCCGGTTCCAAATGAATTTTCCGCGCCCTTCCGGGAGATGCCCGGCAAATCCGATGAATGTCGATTCGGCCAATGGACGCGCGCATCGCCGCCGCCTATTCTGGAGCCCAATACACTAGCCATGCGCCGCCAACCGGCCATGGCTGCAGCGATGCAGGGAAAGACATGGCGTCGATGCCAGATAATGCAGAACTGAATTACCGGCCGTGCGTCGGGATCATGCTGGTCAACATGGCGGGCAAGGTCTTCGTGGGTCAGCGCCTCGATAATGTGGTGGAAGCCTGGCAGATGCCACAGGGCGGGATCGACGATGGCGAAGACGCCAAGACGGCAGCGCTGCGTGAGCTGGGCGAAGAGACCGGGATCACGCCCGAACATGTCGAAATCATCGCCAAGAGCCGCGACGAGCATTTCTATGATCTGCCGCCTGAACTGATCGGCAAGCTGTGGGGCGGCAAATATCGTGGCCAGCGCCAGATCTGGTTCCTCGCCCGCTTCCTGGGCAAGGACAGCGATATCGACATCCGGACCAAGCATCCCGAATTCCGGGAGTGGAAATGGGCTGCGCCCGAAACGCTGCCGGAGCTGATCGTGCCGTTCAAGCGCAAGCTTTACCGCGACATATTGCAGGAATTCCACGACTTGATCTGATGGGGGCTTAAAATCCCCGGTCGGTTCGCTATGACAGCGGCATGCGTCACTGTCTGGCTATCCTGCCCCTACTCTTTGCCACCCAGGCTTGGGCCAATGCGCCTGCGCTGCTGCCGCCATCCGTCCGCGAGATGCTGGAGGCGGCGATTGCCAATGGCAATGAGACGGAAATTGCGACCGTCGCCAAGATCGCCAAGCAGACCAATCCGCAATCGGCCGACCAGATCCAGCAGATGGTCAACAGCTGGAAGGAACGAACCAAGGCGACCCATGACACGGTGATTCGCGAGGCACGCTTCACCGAATTATGGACCGGCAAGCTGGAAGCCGGCGGCTTCCGCTCGACCGGTTCGACCAGCGAAATCGGCATCAGCGCCGCGGCGCAGGTCAAGCGCGAAGGGCTGGAATGGAGCCATAAGCTCAGCGCCACGGTCGATTATCGCCGCGCCAATGGCGTCACCTCGCGCGAGCGCTACACCGCCAGCTATGAACCGCGCTATCAGTTCGACCCGCGCGGTTTCGCCTATGGCCTGACCCAGTTCGAACGCGATCCCTCGATCGGCTATGACGAGCGCTACACCGCCTCGGCCGGTATCGGTTACAAGGTGATCGTCAGCAAGCCGATCGACCTGTCGCTAGACTTGGGCCCGTCCGTCCGTCATGCCAAATATGTGATCGGGCCGCGCGAAACCAAGCTGGGCGCGCGTGCATCTATGGACCTGGCCTGGCGTCTGGCGCCCAATGTCACCTTCAAGCAGACCGCTGCAGGTTACGCAGAAACTGACGTATTTTCAGTCAATTCTCTGACACAGTTACAAACCAAGGTGAGCACCCGCCTGTCCGCTGGCCTGTCCTATACGGTGCAGTATGAGTCGGAGACCCTGCTGTCCGCGCGCGACTTCGACACGCTCAGCCGCCTGACCCTCAGCTACGATTTCTGATCGGGGTGGAGCAGGCGCCCGCGCTCTGATAGACCTCCGGGATGAACGGCACCCACCCGCCCGTAACAGCCCCTGAAACCGCCCTGCTGGAACAGGCCGCCGCCGCGCCGATGCTGGCACAGGTCGAGGCATGGGCCAGCATCAACAGCGGATCGCGCAACCTGACCGGGCTCGCCACCATGGCCACCACGCTCGCCGACGCCTTTTCGGTGCTGCCGGGCGCGATCGACCTGATCGACCCCGATCCGGTCGAGACCGTGGCGCCCGATGGCCGCACATCGGTGATCCGCCATGGCCAGCATCTTCGCCTGACCGTCCGCCCCGATGCGCCGGTCCAGTTGCTGCTGACGGGGCATATGGATACGGTCTTCCCGGCCGATCATGCGTTCCAAACGCTTCGCTGGCTGGAACCCGGCATTCTCAACGGCCCCGGCGTCGCCGACATGAAGGGCGGCATCGCCGTCATGCTCGCCGCCCTGACGGCAATCGAGCATAGCGAGGCGCCCCGGACGCTCGGCTATCAAGTCGTGATCAACAGCGACGAGGAAGTCGGCAGCCCCTCCTCCGCCGCCCTGCTCCGTCAGGCCGCAGCCGGCAAGCGCGCCGCCTTCACCTATGAACCGGCCCTGCCCGATGGCACGCTTGCCGGCGCGCGGGCGGGCAGCGGCAATTTCTCGATCATCGTCACCGGCCTCAGCGCCCATGCCGGCCGCAACCCGGACGATGGCCGCAATGCCCTGCTCGCGGCCGCCGACCTCGCTTTGCGGCTGAAGGCCGGCAGCGGCAGCGGCTTTTCCTGCAATCCCGCCAAGATCGACGGCGGCAGCCCCAATAATGTCGTGCCCGACCATGCCGTGCTGCGGGTCAATTTCCGCCCGCGCACGCCGGACGATGAAATCGCGGCCCGCGCCTTGCTGGATCGGGCCATGGCCGATGTCGCCCGCGACCATGGCGTCAGCCTGCATCTCCACGGCGGCTTTGGTCGCCCGCCTAAGCCCATGGATGCCAAGGCCGAGCGCCTGTTCGGCCTGGTCAGGCGCTGCGGCGCGGACCTCGGCCTCGACATCGGCTGGCGCGACACCGGCGGCGTGTGCGACGGCAATAATATCGCGGCCTGCGGCGTACCGGTGGTCGACACCATGGGCGTGCGCGGCGGCAGCATCCACAGCGACGCCGAATTTCTGATCAGCGACAGCCTGGCCGAGCGCGCGCAACTGTCCGCGCTGGCGCTGCTGCGGATCGCCCAAGGACAATATTGAGAGAGAGGACCGCCTTTTGAGTTTCTACATGCGCACCGCGCGAGCGGACGATCTGCAGACCCTGTATGAAATGGCGAAGCTGACCGGGGGTGGCTTCACCAACCTGCCGCCCGATCGCGCCGCCCTGACCGCCAAGCTGGAGCGCACCGAACAGGCGCTCAGCCGGCAGGATGGCGGGATCAAGGATGATCTGATCGTCCTGGTTCTGGTCAATGCGCAGACCGGCCAGGTGCGCGGCACCTGCCAAATCTTCAGCACCGTAGGGCAGAGCTGGCCCTTCTACTCCTATCGCTTGGGTGTCCTCACCCAGCATAGCCGCGAACTGGCCCGCACCTTCCGCGCCCAGATGCTCTCGCTCACGACCGATCTGGAAGGATCGACCGAAGTCGGCGGCCTCTTCCTCCATCCGCGCGAACGGGCCGAGGGGCTCGGCCTGCTGCTCGCGCGCAGCCGCTATCTCTACATCCGCAACCATCGCGATCGCTTCGGCGACCGGGTGATTGCCGAATTGCGCGGCGTGATCGACGAAGCGGGCGGCTCGCCCTTCTGGGACGGCCTTGCCGGCCGCTTCTTCGGCATGAATTTCCAGGAGGCCGACGAGTTCAACGCCGTCAACGGCAACCAGTTCATCGCCGACCTGATGCCCAAGACGCCGATCTACACCGCAATGCTGACCGACAGCGCCCGCGCCGTCATCGGCCTGCCCCATCCCAATGGTCGCGCGGCTATGCGGATGCTGGAGACCGAGGGCTTCACGAACGCCGGCTATGTCGACATTTTCGACGGCGGCCCGACCATGGTGGGTCAGATCGACCAACTCCGCACCGTGGCCCAGGCACGCGACGTCACGCTGGCGGCCACCCATGACAAGGGCGGCGACAAGATGCTGGTGTCGACCGGCCTGCTCGCCGATTATCGCTGCACCTATGGCTATGTGCAGGAGGGCGAGGATGGCAGCATCTCGCTCGACGCGGCCAGCGCCGCGCTGCTGCAACTGGACGTCGGACAGGCATTCACCATGGCGGGGCGGGCATGAGCGTGCGCGAGATCAATTTCGACGGGCTGGTCGGCCCCAGCCATAATTATGCCGGCCTCAGCCTTGGCAATCTGGCCTCGTCCCGCAATGCCGGCGCGGTGTCGCACCCCCGCACCGCAGCCCTGCAGGGGATAGAGAAGATGCGCGGCAATCTGCGCCTCGGCCTCGCCCAGGGTATTTTCCTGCCGCAATGGCGTCCTGACGGCGCCTGGCTCGCGACCCTGGGCACCGACATCAGCAATGCCGATCCGCATATCCGCGCTGCCGCCATGTCGGCCTCGTCGATGTGGGCCGCCAACGCCGCGACCGTCTCGCCGGCCGCCGACACAGCCGACGGGCGCACCCACCTGACCGTCGCCAATCTCGTCACCATGGCGCATCGCAGCCATGAATGGCCCCAGACCCTGGCGCAACTGCGCCTCGCCTTTTCCGACACCCGCGCCTTTGCGGTGCATGGGCCCATCCCCGCGCCCTTTGGCGACGAAGGCGCGGCCAATCATATGCGCCTGTGCGACAGCCATGGCGCACCGGGCGTCGAGGTTTTCGTCTATGGCCAGTCGGGTGGCCCCTTCCCCGCCCGCCAGCATGTCGAGGCCAGCAAGGCCGTCGCCCGTATTCACGGCCTCGATCCGGCCCGCACCCTGTTCGTGCAGCAGTCGCAGGAGGCGATCGCTGCCGGCGCCTTCCACAATGACGTCGTCGCCGTCGCCAATGAGCGCGTTCTCTTCACCCATGAACAGGCCTTTGCCGACAAGCAGGCCTTCTACGCCTCGTTGCGCACGCTGTTGCCGTCGGTGGAGATCGTCGAAGTGCCCGCCAGCGCCGTCAGTCTGGCCGATGCGATCAAGAGCTATTTGTTCAACGCCCAACTCGTCACCCCCCCCGATGGCACCATGGCGCTGATCCTGCCGAGCGAGGCGCAGGCCGTGCCGGCGGTATGGACCTGGCTGGAACAGATGGTTGCCGGCAATGGCCCGATCCGTCGCCTCATTCCCGTCGATGTCCGTCAGTCCATGGCCAATGGTGGCGGTCCCGCCTGCCTGCGCCTGCGCGTGGTCGCGGATCCAAAGGATATCGACCCGCGTTTCCTGGTCGATGAGCCGCGCCTGGATGAAATCGCCCGCATCGTTTCGGACTATTGGCCCGAAACCATTGCGCCCGACGACCTGTCCGACACGCGCCTTATTGCCCGGATCGAACAATCATGGTTAAGCCTTGTTGACCATTTGCAACTTTCGGGCGACTTAATGCCTTAGAAGATGGACGGAAGCCTCGGATGAGTCTGATGGAACGGATCAAACGCCTCTTCACGATCAAGACCAAGTTCGAGGCTTTTCTCGTGATCTACGCGCTCGCGCTGGGCGCCAGCGAGCGCGGCGTCGTCTATATGCATCAATATCCCGGCGTGGGCGGCCAGTTGCTTGCCCTCGCCTGCTCCGGCGCTGTCTTCATGGCGGGCGGAAAAATGCTTGATGCCCTGGAACTCCAGCGCAGTTACGGCTCTTGATACTATCTGAACACCATTGCTCGCAAAGCAACACCAGTTCGCCGCACATAAGGGATATTACGTAGCCGCCACCCGTTGGTGAGGGTCTTCGTGCCTGCACCCAGATTTGGGAGAGGGTCAACCATGCCGGACGACATAAGCGACAGGAGTGTCACCGCTGCGGAACTGGTCCGCAACTTTGCCCATTGGCGCGAGATCGGCGCGCGACACCCCCTGCTGATAACCCATCATGGCCGCGAAACCCATGTGTTCATGGGGCTGGACCGGTTCAAGGCGCTGGCCAGCCAGGACGAGTTCGACCAGAATCCGGATCGATTGCGCGAACTGGCCGTGCGCATGGCCCAGGGACTGATCCTGTGCCGCGCCGATTTTCGCATCGACCTGATCAATCCGGTCGCGCTGGCCATGGCACGTCGCTGGGACCGGCGGCTGGAAGGACAGATGCTTTGGGATGCGCTGCCAGAACTGGTCGGCACGCTGACCGAGGCGCATGCCCGGCATAGCCAGGTGTCTGGCGAAATCAGTGCTGCGGATATTCCATCCCCCTTCCGCGACGATAGCTGGCTCCACGTCGAAACCTTTCCCTTCGCCGACGGGATCGGCCTGCTGCTGCGCGACATCACGTCGGACGTGCAACGCCATCGCCTGGCCGACGTCAAATCGGCCATTCTCAAGGCAATGGGCATCCATGGCGGCGTCGGCTATGCCCGCCTCTCCAACCGGGGTTTCATCGAATATGTCGATGCCACCATCTGCACCCTGGTCGGGCTGCCCGAAGCCCGCCTGATCAATGCCTATATGACCGACCTCATCGCCCTGCCACAGCGGCCGCATTTCCGCCAGGAACTGGAAGCGGTATTGCGCGGCGAGGGCGACCGCCGCGTCCAGGCCCATCTGCTCACCAATGGTGGCGCCTTGCTCCCGATGGAAGGCGCGCTGGTCCAGTTGCGCGGCACCTACGGAACGGAGGGCGTTGTGCTGGTCATGACTCCGCCCTGCTTGAGCGAAAACGACCAAGCCGGATCCCAATGATGTAAAATCCAGCGGTCGTAGCGGATTTGTCCGTGTAGACCGTTCAGTATCACCCCAAAATGTCCGAAAAGCCCCAAAAATGCTGCCTCGGATTTACGCAATTCGCACAAAAGGTGCGTGAATTTCGCATACCGCTTTTTGAATGTTGCGCCTTTATTGGAGTGACATGCGGAACCTTCCTCTCCATGCGGTGCTTCGCCTCGCCCGACTGGGCCAGGCCATGTCCCGTCATGAGCGTGGCAGCGTGCTTGTCGAAGCCGCCTTCGCCCTTCCCCTAATGATCGTCCTGTTGCTCGGCATCCTGCTCTATGGCGGCTGGTTGATGACCGCCCATAGCCTGCAGCAGGCAGCCAATGACGCGGCACGCGCGGCCGTGGCCGGTATGACCGCCACCGAGCGTCGGGCGCTGGTCGACGAAAGCGTCAATGCCAGTCGCCCATCCTTTCCGCTGCCGGGCGCGCAGACAATCGGCGTCGCCGCCAATTCCAATAGCGGCTATTATACCGTCACCCTGACCTATAATCTCAGCAACGCACCGTTCTTCTCCGCTGCCATCTTCCCGATGCCCGCTACCCAGATCCAGCGGAGCGCCGTCGTGCGGATCGCGTCATGACCCGGACACGCAACCGCATGGCCCGCCTGCTCACCGACAAGCGCGGCGGCATCAGCGTCCTGCTGGCGGGATCGCTATTCATGCTCGCCGGCGCCGCAACGGTCGCCGTCGACCTGGGATCGGTCTATCTCGCCAAGCGCCAGTTGCAGGGCGTGGCCGATGCGGCTGCGCTGGCAGCCAGCAGTGGCGGACGATCGGCCGCCGAAGCGCTACTGACCAAGAGCGGCGTGCCTGGCGTGTCCCTGGTGGCGGTCCAGACCGGCTATTATGACCAGAATAGCGCAGTCGCGGTCGGCAATCGCTTCGTGTCGGGCGACCCACGCGCCAGCGCGATCCAGGTCCAGGTCCAGCGCCGCACCCCCCTATTCTTCGGCCGCCTGCTGGTCGGCAAGGATGGCGTCGATGTGCGCGCCCATGCCACTGCCGCGCGCTCCGATGCAGCGGCCTTCTCCATCGGCACCGGCCTTGCCTCACTCAGCGGCGGCCTACCAAACATGCTGCTGTCCGCCCTCGCCGGAACGGAACTCAATCTGTCGGTCATGGACTATCAGGGGCTGGCCAACCTAAACGTCGACCTGCTCCATTTCGCCGATGCGCTCAAGGTGCGCACCGGGCGCAATGATGCCGCCTATGGCGAGTTGTTCGGCGCCAATATTCCATTGTCCGACGTTATCGGCGCCATTGCCGACACTGCGGACAATAGTGGCACGGCCGCCCTGCTCCGCAATATCGGCGGCAAGCTGCCGGGCAAGAGCGTCCGCCTCAGCGATGTCATCGATCTGGGACCGATGAAGGGGACCGGCAGTTCGACCGGCCAGCCCAGCCTGCTGCTCGACTCCTTCTCGATGCTGCGCATGGTGCTGAGCCCGCCATCCTCGACCGCCGTGCCGCTGGACCTGACCCTGAACGTTCCGGGCCTCACCAGCACGCGGCTGAAGCTCATCACCGGCACCGGCCAGGCCAGCACACCCCTGATCAGCATCACCAACGACAAGAATTTCATTCTGCGCACGGCACAGACCCGCATCTTCCTGGAGAGCCGGGTCGCAACCTTGCTGACCGGGATCGCGACGATCCGCATCCCGCTCTATGTCGAACTGGCATCGGCCGAAGCGCAATTGTCAAATATCGTCTGCGATCAAGGGGCCATCAACAATGGCGTGACGCTGGCGGTCAAGCCGTCGATCGGCACGGCGGTGATCGGTGACGTCGATGAAGCCGCGCTCACCAATTTCTCGACGCCCGCCAATCCGCGTACCGCGACTCTGGCGTCGGTCCTCGGATCGCTGACCCAGGTCCATGCCTATGCCAATGTCGCGCTGGGCGGCGTGACTCAGCAGAATGTGCTGTTCACGCCCAGCGATATTTCGGGGCAGCAAAGCAAGACCGTCAGCACCCAGGATCTGACCCAGGGCGTCGCCTCCAGCCTGGCCAACCAGACCAAGGTCACGGTGACGCTCGCCGGCCTGCAACTGCCGCTCAGCCCCCTGATCTCGCCCGTCATGAGCCTTCTGGGTGAAACGGCGCAGATTCTCGACGGCTTGCTGAACAACCTCACCGCGATCCTTGGCGTGAAGCTGGGCACCGCGACGGTCAAGGTCCACCAGATGCGGTGCGGGATGCCGACGCTCGTCGCATGATGCGCTAAGCGCTTGCCATCATTGCCGCCGGCTTGCAGGAACAGGCCATGGGCGCAATCATGCTGCAGGGAACCGGATCGGACGTCGGCAAATCGGTGCTGGTGGCGGGGCTATGCCGCGCCCTCCTCCGCCGGGGTTATCGCGTCCGGCCATTCAAGCCACAGAATATGTCGAACAATGCAGCCGTCACCGTGGACGGCGGCGAGATCGGCCGCGCACAGGCGCTGCAGGCGATCGCCTGCGGGGTCGAGGCACATACGGACATGAACCCGGTGCTGATGAAGCCCCAGGCCGACCGGACATCCCAGTTGATCGTCCATGGTCAGGTGCGCGGCACATTGGGCAGCGGTAATTTCCGCAGTGCCCGCGGGCAGTTGCTGGGCGCCGTGCTGGAAAGCTATGAGCGGCTGAAAGCGCAATGCGACATCGTCGTCGTCGAAGGCGCCGGATCACCGGCCGAGATCAACCTGCGCGCCGGCGACATTGCGAACATGGGCTTTGCCCGTGCCGCCGATGTGCCGGTGCTGCTGGTCGGCGATATCGATCGGGGCGGCGTCATCGCGGCGATCGTCGGTACCAGGGCCGTCATCGATCCGGACGATGCCGCGATGATCCGCGGCTTCCTGATCAACAAGTTCCGGGGCGACCCGGCACTGTTCGAGGATGGCTATCGCCAGATCGAGGCGCTGTCGGGCTGGCGCGGCTTTGGTGTCGTCCCCTGGCTGGAGGATACCGCCCGCCTGCCCAGCGAGGATGCGGTGGTGCTGGAGCGGACAGCACAGCCCGGAACCGAGCGCACCATCATCGCCTGCCCCATCCTGCCGCGCATTTCCAATTTCGACGATCTCGACCCGTTCAAGCTCGATCCTGGCGTGGAATTGCGCATGGTGCCGCCCGGCCAGCCGATACCGGCCAAGGCCGCGCTGATCGTCCTGCCCGGCTCCAAGGCGACGATCGCCGACATGGCGGCCATGCGCGCGCAGGGGTGGGACATCGATATCTTGGCGCATCATCGCCGCGGCGGCTCCATCCTGGGCATTTGCGGCGGATATCAGATGCTGGGACGCCATATCGCCGATCCTGACGGTATCGAGGGACCGGCGGGCACGGTCGAGGGCCTGGGGCTACTCGACGTCGAGACGCGACTGTCGGCGGGCAAGCGGCTGGAACGGGTCGAAGGCGTGGCGCTGGGCGCTGCCTTTGGCGGCTATGAGATGCATATCGGCGAAACGAGTGGCCCCGACAGCGACCGGCCCTTCGCAAGTCTTGGCGGCAATGCAGATGGCGCGATCAGCGCCGACGGCCGGGTGATGGGCACCTATGTCCATGGCCTGCTCGCCAGCAGCCCGCTGCGTGCGGCCCTGCTTGCCCGGCTGGGCGTCGATGGCGGCGTGGCGGATTATGATCGGTCGGTCGACATGGCGCTGGATGCGATCGCCGCCCGGCTGGAAGAGCATCTGGACATCGACGCGATCGTCGCCTTGGCGCTCAGTCCTTAAACGCCAAATGGGCCGGAAACCTTGCGGCTTCCGGCCCATTTTATTCCTGAGAAGGAATGGTGCACCCGGAACGATTCGAACGTCCGACCCTCAGATTCGTAGTCTGATGCTCTATCCAGCTGAGCTACGGGTGCGTTGTGGAGGCGCAGATATAAGGGCCCGGCTGATCTGGCAACCCCCAAAAATCATCAATGTGAAATTTATGCGAAAATCGCCGACAAAAGCCAGTATTTCCGGGACTTGCCTGTCGCCGCCTTACCGCTTGCGGCGCGGCCAGGGATGGAGAATCGGAATATAGATGGCGGCAACGATGCCCAGCGCCAGGAAAGTGAGGCCGATCGCCAGCGCAATCACCCAGTAGCGCGGGTCTTCCTGCGACACGAACCAGCCAGCAACGAGTGACGGGATGAACAGAAGGAGGCGTGCGATCCAGACCATGGATATTCCCCGCATGTCGAACGATGCGATGATCCTAGCATGCCGACTTCGGCAGGGAAAATAATCTGGAAGCCGCTTGGGCCTCCGATCGGTCATTCCCGATAGGGTGGCCGCAGCCGCATGCCCTTGGTCCGGCTGGTCAAATGATATTGGCGACACAGGGCGCAGCGATAAGGCCGCAGGACGATATCGGCCCGATGGACGACCGCCCAGGCTTCCTCCTCCGTGGCATAGCGTGCCTTGCGGGTGCAGATGCCCAATGTCGTGCGCATGACGGAATGCTTCTTCAGATCGCGCCCGGCGTCAATGCCGATTGACGCGGCAAAATCTCAAGCAACCAGAGTGAGTTGCGTTCGATTGTTCAGCGGTGAAGGAAAATGGTGCACCCGGAACGATTCGAACGTCCGACCCTCAGATTCGTAGTCTGATGCTCTATCCAGCTGAGCTACGGGTGCGTTGGAGTGGCGCTGTTAGAAGCGTCCGGCGGTGCTGGCAAGCACTTTCTTTCACTTTTTTCGACAATGCCCCAACCATGGGCGTTTTCGGCAACTTCCCGGCGGGCTGATCGTTTCGACGCTGGAAAGGATGCCGACATGAGCTTCACACCCAATGAGATTGCGCTGCTGCTGGTGGCGCTGCTGGCCGGCCTGGTGCTTGGCCTGATGATGAGCGGCCGGGGCAAATATAAGCGGCTGTGGCGCGAGGAGCAGAGCGCTCACCATCATGCCATCCGGGATCGCGATGCGCGGCTGAATGCCGCCAACGAGCGGATCGCCGAACTGGAGCAGCAGTCCGCCCCGATCGGCCCCGGCACGGCCACCGCCGTAGCCGGCGGCGTGCATGGCCGCGATGACCTCAGCCGCATCAACGGCATCAGCCAGACGCAGGAGGTCGCGCTCAACGAGGCGGGCTATCATCGCTATGGCCAGATCGCGGCGCTGAATGGCGAGCAGGAAGCGACGCTGGAAGCCCGCCTGGGCCTCAAGCCCGGCACGATCGCGCATGAGGACTGGCGCGGCCAGGCGCATGATCTGGAACGGGGCGAGAAGCCGGGCCTGCTGAGCCGCCTCACCGGCCACGCCTGACTGCCTGAAACGAAGAAGGGCGGGAGTTGCCTCCCGCCCTTTCCTCTTACTTCTTCGCCAGAGCGGCCTGCGCCGCAGCGAGGCGGGCGATCGGCACGCGATAGGGCGAGGCCGAGACATAATCGAGGCCGGTCGCCTCGCAGAAGGCGATCGAGGCCGGGTCGCCGCCATGTTCGCCGCAGATGCCCAGCTTGATGCCGGGGCGGGTCGCCCGACCGCGCTCGGCCGCCAGTTCGATGAGCTGGCCCACGCCCTCCACATCGATGCTGACGAACGGATCGCGGGCGAAGATGCCCTTGTCGACATATTGCGTCAGGAAGCGGCCGGCGTCGTCACGGCTGATGCCGATCGTCGTCTGGGTGAGGTCGTTGGTGCCGAAGGAGAAGAATTCGCCGACTTCGGCGATCTCACCGGCCTTGAGCGCCGCGCGCGGCAATTCGATCATCGTGCCGACCAGATAATCGACCGATGCGCCCTGCTCTGCAAAGACATCCTTGGCGACCTGGTCGACGATCGCCTTCATCAGCTCCAGTTCCTTCTTCGTCGCGACGAGCGGGATCATGACTTCGGGGATCGGCGCTTCGCCGCTCCGTTCCTTCACGATCAGCGCGGCTTCGAAGATGGCGCGGGCCTGCATCTCGTAGATTTCGGGATAGGTCACGCCCAGGCGGCAACCGCGATGGCCCAGCATCGGGTTGAACTCATGCAGTTCGGCGGCACGACGCTTGAGTGCCTCGACACCGACGCCCGCCGCCTTGGCCACTTCCTCGAACTCCGCTTCGCCATGCGGCAGGAATTCGTGGAGCGGCGGATCGAGCAGGCGGATGGTCACGGGCAGGCCGGCCATCACCATGAAGATCTGGGCGAAATCGTCGCGCTGTTCAGGCAGCAGCTTGTCGAGCGCGACGCGGCGGCCCTTCTCGCTGTCGGCCAGGATCATCTCGCGCACGGCGGTGATGCGGGCCGCGTCGAAGAACATATGCTCGGTCCGGCACAGGCCCACGCCTTCGGCCCCGAAGTCGCGTGCGGTCTGGCAGTCGAGCGGGGTTTCCGCATTGGCGCGGACCTTCAGGCGACGGACCTTGTCAGCCCAGGCCATCAGGATGCCGAAGTCGCCGGCCAGTTCGGGCTGCACGGTCGGCACTTCACCCGCCATGACTTCGCCGGTGGCACCGTCGATGGTCAGGATATCGCCTTCTTTCAGCTCGCGGCTGCCGATGCGCAGGATCTTGTTGGCATTGTCGATCGACAGGCTGCCCGCGCCCGAGACGCAGGGACGGCCCATGCCGCGCGCCACCACGGCGGCGTGGCTGGTCATGCCGCCACGCGCGGTCAGGATGCCCTTGGCTGCGTGCATGCCGTGAATATCTTCCGGGCTGGTTTCGACGCGGACCAGGATGACGGCGTCGCCCAGTTCGTTGCGACGCTCGGCGGTGTCGGCATCGAACACGATCGCGCCGCTGGCTGCGCCCGGCGAGGCCGGCAGGCCCTTGGTCAGCACATCGCGCGGCGCCTTGGGATCGAGGGTCGGGTGCAGAAGCTGGTCGAGCGCCGCGGGATCGACGCGGGCGACGGCTTCTTCCTCGGTGATCAGGCCTTCGCTGGCCATTTCGACCGCGATCTTGAGCGCGGCCTTGGCGGTGCGCTTGCCCGACCGGGTCTGGAGCATCCAGAGCTTGCCCTGCTGCACCGTGAACTCGATGTCCTGCATGTCGCGATAATGGGTTTCGAGGATGTCGAACACCCGTGCCAGTTCGGCATAGGTTTCGGGCATCGCCTCTTCCATCGACAGCGGCTTGGCCCCTGCCCGCTCGCGCGCCTGCTTGGTGAGGTACTGCGGCGTGCGGATGCCGGCAACGACGTCCTCGCCCTGAGCGTTGATCAGATATTCGCCATAATAGGCATTCTCGCCGGTCGCGGGGTCACGGGTGAAGGCGACGCCGGTGGCCGAGGTGTCGCCCATATTGCCGAACACCATCGCCTGCACATTGACGGCCGTGCCCCAGTCGCCGGGGATCGAGTTCAGGCGGCGATAGACCTTGGCGCGGTCCGCCTGCCAGCTGCCGAACACGGCCGAGATCGCACCCCAGAGCTGGTCGGCGACATCCTGCGGGAAAGGCTTGTTCCAGAGCTTGGCGACCAGCGCCTTATATTCCGAAACCAGCGCCTTCCAGTCGTCGGCGGTCATTTCGGTGTCGAGCGTGTAGCCCTGATCTTCCTTGGCGATTTCAAGGGCTTCCTCGAATGCGCCATGATCGAGTTCCAGCACCACGTCCGAATACATCTGGATGAAACGGCGATAGCTGTCCCAGGCGAAACGCTCGTCGCCCGATGCGGCGGCCAGGCCCAGCACAGTCTCGTCATTCAGGCCGAGATTGAGGACCGTGTCCATCATGCCCGGCATCGAGATGCGCGCGCCCGAGCGGACCGAAACCAGCAGCGGATCGGCAGCGTCGCCGAACTTCTTGCCGGTGACCGCCTCGATATGGGCGATGCCATTGGCGACTTCCGCCTTCAGGCTTTCGGGATAGACGCCGCCATCGGTATAATAGCGGGTGCACATTTCGGTGGTGATGGTGAAGCCCGGCGGCACCGGCAGGCCGATCGCGGCCATGCCGTCCAGGTTCGCGCCCTTGCCGCCCAGCAGATTCTTGTCGCCCTTGCCCCCGTCGTTCACGCCACCGCCGAAACGATAAACATAGCGCGTCGAAGTGGTGCTCATCTGGGCCTCTTCCGTCATAACCATATACCGGCTCTCCCTGCACTGATTGCCGAGTTGTGCGTTGCAATAATAATGCCGCAATTAGCGGCTCAAGCCATTAGGGGATAGGACTTATCCCGCTTAACTTCGCATATTTCCCGCAGATTTTGGAATTTCGTTTCCTTATCCTGTAATCTTCGAAAAGTCGGCGACATTGTGCACTGCATCACGGACCCGCGCCAGCAGCGCGAGGCGAGTCGTGCGCTTCGCCCGATCAGCATCATTCACCGTCACGGTCTCAAAGAAGGCGTCGATCGGCGCGCGGAGCGTCGCGAGCGCGGCCATGGCGCCCTCGAACTCCTCGGCCGCGACAGCCTGTGCCGCCTGCGGTTCCGCCGCGTCGAGCGCAGCGATCAGATCAGCTTCCGCCTTTTCGGGTTCATAGGAAAGCGAAATCGCCTCCGCCTGCTCCACGCCTTCCTTCTTGAGGATATTGGCGGCGCGCTTGTAGCCCGCGAGCAGATTGGCGCCGTCGTCCGTCGCGACGAAGGACTGGAGCGCCTTCACGCGAGCGAGCAGGCGGACAAGGTCGTCCTCGCCGCCCAGCGCGAACACCGCGTCGATCAGGTCGTGGCGAACACCGGCTTCCTTCTGCTGGACCTTGAGACGGTCAGCGAAGAAGGGAATGATTTCAAAGCACGCTGCAATAATCGGCTTGGTCAGATCCGTTGGAGCAACAGATTCTCGAATTTTATCGGTGTACTCGCCAATATTCAGCTGATCAGGCGTAAACCCTGCCCGTTCAAATGCTTCAATATCACGTTTAATATCGGATCTCACATTGCCTAGCAGCAATGGTTGCAACAGATCAGGAACATAATCCGACTTCATCAGCTCAAACAATGGAAGACGGATGTTGTTATTCTGAATGGTTGCGAGAACGGCAAGAGCGGCGCGACGCAGGGCAAACGGATCCTTAGATCCAGTCGGCGACATCCCGAAGGCGAAAAAGCTCACCAAAGTATCCAGCTTGTCCGCCAAACTGACCGCCACCGTGACCGGCGCGGTGGGGACGTCGTCGCCCTGCCCAACCGGCTTGTAATGGTCGCGGATCGCATCGGCGACGGCGTCGGGCAGGCCTTCGGCGCGGGCGTAATAGCCACCCATAACGCCCTGCAGTTCAGGGAATTCGCCGACCATTTCGGTGACGAGGTCCGCCTTGCACAGTTCCGCTGCCTGGCGCGCCAGCGCCGGGTCACAGTTCGGCACGATACCTTCGCTCGCCAGCCATTCGGCCAGCTTTGCGACGCGCTCGACCTTGTCGGCGACGGTGCCCAGCTTCTCGTGGAAGGTGATGCGGCCGAGCTTCTTCGCCTGCTCGGCGAGCGGGGTCTTGCGGTCCTGCTGCCAGAAGAAGCGGGCGTCGCTCAGGCGCGCGGCCAGCACCTTGCGGTTGCCAGCGACGATCGCCACGCCGCCATCCTTCGCCTCGATATTGGCGGTGCAGATGAAGGCCGGGGCCAGCTTTCCGCCCGCATCACGCAGAACGAAATATTTCTGGTTGATACGCAGGGTTAGCTGAATGACTTCAGGCGGAACCTCAAGAAAGTCCGGATCGAAATCGCCCAGCAAGGGCACCGGCCATTCGGTAAGGCCGGCATTCTCCGCGACCAGGCCCTTGTCCTCGATCACGCTATAGCCCTTGGCCGCAGCGGCCTCGCCGGCCTTCGCCTCGATGATCGCCTGACGCTCCTGATGCGAGACGATGACATAGGCGGCGCGCAGCTTGTCGGCATAATCGTCGGCGCCGTCGATGCGGATCGCGCCGGTCGAATGGAAGCGATGGCCCACCGTCTCGCGACCAGCCTCGATCCCTTCGATCGACAACGGCACGATCTCGCCGCCGAGCAGCGCGATGATGCCCTGCAGCGGGCGGACCCAGCGCAGGCTTTCGGTGGTGGCGCTGGCCGCGCCCCAGCGCATCGACTTGGGCCAGGGGAAGGCACGGATGACTGCCGGCACGGCTTCGGCCAGCACGTCGGTGGTGGCGCGGCCGGGCTTGTTCACCACGGCGAACCAGACGCCGTCGCGATCCTCAAGCTGATCCTGGGTCAGGCCGGTCTTGCGCAGGAAGCCTTCAAGCGCCTGCGCCGGGGCGCTGGTGCGGGGACCCTTGAGCTCCTCGCTGACCGCCGCGGTTTCCAGCGGCAGGTCGCGAGCGATCAGCGCCAGGCGGCGCGGCGTGACGAAGCTGTCGATCGACGCGGGCTTGAGCCCGGCCTTGGCCAGTTCCTCGGTGAAGAGGCGCGCCAGATCGTCGGACGCCTTCAATTGCATGCGCGCGGGAATTTCCTCGCAGCGCAGTTCAAGGAGGAAATCGGTCATGCGATTTCCTCCGATGCCCCAGCGCAGGCTGGGGCCGCAAGCGAATGCAGCGCCACATGGCCCGAGATCCCAGCCTTCGCTGGGATGACGATATTATTCATGGTCATCAGGCGGTCCATCCGTTGGTCTTCATCCACGCTTCGCAGCTACCCTTCGCCATGTCGCGGACCTGGCCCATATAGCTGGCGCGCTCCTGCACGGAGATCACGCCGCGCGCCTGCAGCAGATTGAAGGTGTGGCTGGCCTTGATCGCCTGTTCGAAGGCCGCGAGCGGCACATCATTGGCGATGCACTGGTCATATTCGGCCTTGCAGTCCTTGAACCAGCGGAACAGTTTTTCGGTGTCGGCGACCTCGAAATTCCATTTCGACATCTGCCGCTCATTTTCCAGGAACACGTCGCCATAAGTAACGCCCTGGTCGTTGAACTTCAGGTCATAGACGCTGTCCACGCCCTGGATATACATGGCCAGGCGTTCCAGGCCATAGGTCAGCTCGCCCGCGACCGGCTTGCAGTCATAGCCGCCCATCTGCTGGAAATAGGTGAACTGGGTGACTTCCATGCCGTCGCACCAGACTTCCCAGCCCAGGCCCCAGGCGCCTAGCGTCGGGCTTTCCCAGTCATCCTCGACAAAGCGGATGTCATGGACCAGCGGATCGATGCCGATTTCCCTGAGGCTGCCCAGATACAGTTCCTGCAGGTTCGCAGGGCTGGGCTTCATGATCACCTGATACTGGTAATAATGCTGCAGCCGGTTCGGGTTCTCGCCATAGCGGCCGTCGGTCGGACGGCGGCTGGGCTGGACATAGGCCGCGTTCCAGGGCTTGGGGCCCAGGCTGCGCAGCGTGGTCGCCGGGTGGAATGTACCCGCCCCCACTTCCATGTCGTAGGGCTGAAGAATGACACAACCCTGCTTGCCCCAATAGGCGTGCAGGGTGAGAATGAGGTCCTGGAAGGAAAGCGCTTTGCCCTCGGCCACCGGTGGTCCTTGCAATAATGACAGATTATGGTCGGCCGCGCCTTGGCGCAGCGCGGGCCAAGGGTCAAGGAAAAGCCGCGTCGAACAGGGTTAAGCCGCTTGCCCTGCGCGCCCGGCGCCCGCATGGAAGGGATATGAGACTGACCGCTTTCCCGTCCCGCTGGCTCTCTGCGGGACTTTTGCTGCTCGGCGCCTGGGGTCAGACCCAGCCCGTCGCCGCCCGCGAACCCGTCCTCACCAATGTGGCGCCCGCCCTGTGGCAGGTGAAGGATGACGACACGACCATCTATCTGTTCGGCACCGTCCATGTGCTGAAACCGGGGATCGACTGGTTCAAGGGCGGGGTGAAGCAGGCGTTCGAAGCGTCGGACGAACTGGTGCTGGAAATCATCGAACCCGACAATCCCGGCGAAATGGCGCAGATGATGGCGGGCAAGGCGATGGCAACCGACCGGGTCGCCCTGTCCACCCGCCTCGCGCCCGACGCCGCGCAGAAATATCGCGCGGCGATGGTGGCGGCCGGCGTGCCCTGGCAGTCGTTCGAGGCGTTCAATCCGTGGATGGCCGGCATGATCCTGTCGGTCGCGCCACTGCAGAAGCTGGGCTACCAGTCCGACATCGGCGCGGAAAAGATATTGCGGGCCGCAGCCGAAAAGGCCGGCAAGAAGGTCGGCGCACTGGAAACGGTGGAGCAGCAGCTCAATTTCTTCGCCGACCTGCCGATGGCGCAGCAGGTCCAGTTCCTCAATGCCACGGTCGAGGGCATGGACGGGATGGAAGGCGAGTTCGCCGCCCTGCTCAACCATTGGCAGACTGGCCAGCCGGAAAAGCTGGCCGACGAGATGAATGATTCGCTCAAGGCCACACCGGAACTGGCCCAGGTGCTGCTGATCAACCGCAACGCCAATTGGGCCAAGTGGATCAAGGCGCGACTGGATCAGCCCGGCACCGTCTTCGTCGCCGTCGGCGCGGGCCATCTGGCCGGCAAGGGCAGCGTGCAGGATCAGTTGAAGACGCTGGGCATCGCCAGCGCGCGCGTGAAGCAGGGGGAATAAGGCCATGAAAAGCTGGATGATCCGTTTTCTGGCCCTCTGCGGCCTCGCCCTGATCGCCGCCTGCGACAGCGAGCAGAAGGCCCCTGCCCCCAAGGTCGAGGCCGGCCAAGGGCCAGCGCTGTGGCGGGTGGAACGCGCCGGGCTGGACGGCTGGATCTTCGGCACCATTCATGTCCTGCCCGAAGGGATCGACTGGCAGACGCCGACGATCAAGCAGGCCTGGAAGGACGCCGACCAGCTGGTGCTGGAAGCCGCCGACCTGCAGGACCAGCAGAAGACGCTGGGCCTGTTCGAAAGCATGGGCCGCAGCCCCAACCTGCCCGCGCTCGACGCGCGCGTGCCGGCGGGCGAGCGCCCCGAACTCGACCGGATCGTGAAGGAAGGCGGCACCAGCGCGCAGGCGCTGTCGGGCTATGAAAGCTGGGCGGCGGCCATGCTGCTGTCCGCCGCGTCGCAGGAAAGCCTGAACGTCAGCCAGGCCAATGGCGTCGAGCCGGTACTGATCGCCGCCTTCAAGGGCCGGCCGATCGGTGGCCTCGAAACCGTCGAGCGCCAGTTCGGCGCCTTTGACGGCCTGCCCGAAGCGGCGCAGCGCAAGCTGCTGATCCAGACCATCCATGAAGCCAAGGACATGAAGGCGCTCTATAATCGCATCCTGACCGCCTGGGCCAAGGGCGACATGGAGGCGATCGCCAAGGAGGACCAGAATGGCGAGCAGCCCGATCCGGTGGTCGAGGACGCGATCCTGACCGCGCGCAACCGCGACTGGGTCGGCGCGGTCGACAAGTTGAAGGGCCGCCCCTTCATCGCGGTGGGTGCCGGCCACCTGACCGGCAAGGACAATCTCGTCGATCTGCTCAAGGCGAAAGGCTACAAGGTCACGCGCGTGCAATAAGCCAACGCTAAACTTGCTTTATCGCCGCTTTCTGCTACAGGGCCGCCTTCCCGCGATGGTCATCCCTGGAGGCGTGGCGGGAAAATTGTATCAAATTTGCTTTTGGAGACACGCAATGAGCGAGCAGCTTACGCTGTCGGCCGAGGCACGCGATCGGGCAGGCAAGGGAGCCTCCCGCGCCCTCCGCCGTGAGGGCCGCGTACCCGCCGTCATCTATGGTATGAACGAAGAACCCCTGTCGATCCACGTCGAGGAAAAGCTCCTCAACAAGCAGCTCGGCACCGGTCACTTCTTCAATTCGGTCATCATGGTCGAAGTCGGCGGCAAGACCGTCCGCACCCTCGCCAAGGATGTGGCCTTCCACCCCGTGACCGATCGTCCGCTGCACGCCGACTTCCTGCGCGTTTCGGAACATGCCACCGTGACCGTCGCTGTCCCGGTGCGCTTCGAGAATGAAGACGCCTCGCCCGGCCTCAAGAAGGGTGGCGTGCTGAACGTCGTCCGTCACGACGTCGAACTGGTCGTCGATGCCGCCGAGATCCCCGATGACGTCGTCGTCGACCTCAAGGGCTTCGAAGTCGGCGATTCGATCCACATCAGCGCCGTGACCCTGCCCAAGGGCGCGAAGGCTGCGATCGAAGACCGCGACTTCACCATCGCCACCATCGTCGCTCCCTCGGCTCTGAAGAGCGCCGAAGGCGAAGCCGCCGAGGGCGAAGGCGAGTAATCGCCTTGCAGCTTGCTTGCAGGCTGGAAATTCCGATCCCGTCCGCCTAACCGGCGGGCGGGATTTTTCTTTTCATGCGAGATAGACGATGCAGATCTGGGCCGGCCTCGGCAATCCGGGGCAGCAATATGCGATGCACCGGCACAATGTCGGCTTCATGGCCGTGGACCTGATCGCCGACATGTATCGCTTCTCGCCGCCCAAGAAGCAGTTCCAGGGCTGGGTGCAGGAAGGGCGGATCGGCCCGGAGAAGATCATCCTGCTCAAGCCCGCCACCTTCATGAACGAAAGCGGCCGCGCGATCGGCGAGGCGATGCGCTTCTACAAGCTGACGCCGCAGGACGTGACCGTCTTCCATGACGAACTCGACCTTGCGCCGATGAAGGTCAAGGTGAAGCGCGGCGGCGGCAATGCCGGCCATAATGGCCTGCGTTCGACCGACGCCCATATCGGCAATGATTTCCGCCGCATACGGCTGGGCATCGGCCATCCGGGCCACAAGGACAAGGTCCATGGCTATGTGCTGGGCAATTACCACAAGAGCGAGATGGACGCGCTCGCCGACATGCTGGGCGCGATCGGTGCCGAGGCGGAATGGCTGGCCAAAAATGACGACGCCCGCTTCATGAACGAAGTGGCGCTGCGGCTGGCCGACTGAGGCGGATCAGAAGCGCGCCGACAGACCCAGTAGCGGCCCTTCCTGCGATACGTTCCAGCGAAATTGCTGGCCGGTAAAGTCGCGCATCCGATATTGCTGATGGACGAAGCGATAGCCAGCGCGCACGGTCAGCGGCAGGCCGGCGAGGCGCAGCCGGTAGCCAATCGTTCCCTCGCTATCCATGCTGGATTTCCGATCGCTAAAGCCGCCGGCATTCAGGCGCGCGTCGATCACCCAGTGACGGTCGATATCGCCCGCCGTGCGGACGCCGGCCAGCACCTCCGTCCAGTCGGCCTTGCGATTGGCCGTCAGGCCCAGCGCCGCGACATCGGCCGACAGTTTCGACCAGCGCAAACCGACGACCGGCGCGAAGGTAAAGCGCCGCCGATCCCCATGGACGGTTCGCTCCGCCATGCGATGGTCGATGATATTATAGAACAGGCCGCCCGACACATGGGTCTTCCTGATGCCCAGTCCGACCTGCTGGTGATAGACGGATGCGTCCTGACTGGTCTTCACATATTGGCCATCGACATAGGCGCCGACCTTGCCATTGCTCAGGAGGACTTCACCCATGGTGACGAAGTCGAGATGGTCGAATATCTCCGAGAAGGGCATGTCGACCCTGGTGCGGAACCCAGCCAGTTCCGCATTGCCGTGCAGCGATGCCGCCCAGACATAGGGCGAGACGGTGAGATGCCAGCCCTGATCGGGCGTGTCATCGGACAGGTGCGCCGGCGCCTCCTGCGCCAAGGCCGGTCCGGCATAGACAAGGGCATTGGCGAGCAGGCAGCATAGAGGAAGATATCGCATGGCGGCGCCCCCAGCCGATCAGGACAGTCCCAGGAATTTGAAGGCCGGCGCATCCTTGAACTGGCCGCTGACCTCGCCCGAAAAGGTTTTCGTCTGGTTCGGGCCAAGATCGAGCTTCTTCACCTTGGCAGAAGGCGCAAAGTCGATCGTCTTCAGATCGACCCAGAAGCTGTTCGGCGTCAACGCGGACTCGAAGAAATAGAGCTTGCGCTTGTGATCCGCGACCGTGCGCCAGCGGGTCGAGGAGATATTGGGCTGGTCCGGGGTCGAGATGCCGAATGGCACCGAGACATTGCGGATCACGCTGAACACGCTGGCCAGCGCCGTCACCGGGTCTTCGCTCTTGGGAATGGCATTCACATAGAAGGAGGCGCGGGCGAAGCGATCGGCCGAGCGGTTGGTGCCCGGCAACATCGTCGTTCCGCCAATATCCTTCCAATAGGCGTTGAGCGCCAATTGCTCGTCGAAGATCGGCGAATTGGTCATCACCGGATATTGCGGGCCGTGATGGATCACCAGCTTGCCCTTGATATATTCGAAGATGGCGCTGTCGCCCGACGCATCGGAAATCGCGAGGTGGAGCGTGCCGAGCCGTTCCTCGCCGGGAATATTATCGGTGACGACGACAAAGCTTTCCTTGGACAGCGCGTCGACTGCCTCCTTCACCGTGGCAAAATTGTCGAGCACATATTGGGTCCAGATGGCGATGCTCATGCCCGGCTGCTTGCCGTCGAAATGCGGATATTCGGATTCGACCAGCCACAGGAGATTGGCGGTCAGCCCCGCCTCGTTCATGCCGTCGGTGGTGGAAATGTCGTAACCGGTGGCGATCACGCTGCCATAGCGGGACGTCCATTTGACCGAATTGGGGCCGGCCTCCCCACTGCGCGCGATGCCGCGCGGAAAGATCCAGAGGTTGGTGCCGACATCGACCTTCCAGTCCATCGACCGGGCGGTGATCACATCGGCATTGGCACCATGATAGACCAGGCGCGTGCAGGCATCGGCCGACACCGAAGCCAGTTGCGCCGAGAGCAGCGCAAGACCGGACAGGAAAGCGGGCAGACGAGACATGGAACCTCCTACAAAGGTCACGATACTGTCACTGAAAATGCCGATTTTCTGAATAGTTGCCATGGGTGATAACCCGCATGACGGCTTTGGCCAACCCGTCTCTTGCGCAGTAATCGCATCCGATCACGGTCGCCCGCACCTTCGGCGCGACAAAGCGCATTGCGCAGTGCAGCATGAACAAGCCATAGAGGCGTAACGACTTATTAGGCAAAGCAGGGGACAGAGGTGATCCAGACCGTCGCGACCACGCCTTTCGACGACCAGAAGCCCGGCACATCGGGCCTGCGCAAGAAGGTTCGGGTCTTCCAGCAGCCCCATTATGCGGAAAATTTCATCCAGTCGGTGTTCGACAGCCTGGACGGCTTTGCGGGCCAGACCCTGGTGATCGGCGGCGATGGCCGCTATCTCAACCGGGAGGTCATCCAGATCGCGCTCAGGATGGCGGCAGCGAACGGCTTTGGCCGGGTGCTGGTTGGCCAGGGCGGCATATTGTCGACCCCGGCCGCGTCACATCTGATCCGATCGTCCGGCGCCTTTGGCGGACTGGTGCTGTCGGCCAGCCATAATCCCGGCGGGCCGGACGAGGATTTCGGCATCAAATATAATGTGTCGAACGGCGGGCCAGCCCCAGAGAAGGTGACCGACGCGATCCACGCGCGGACCCTGACGATCGACAGCTATCGCATCCTCGACGCCCCCGACGTCGATATCGACACGCTGGGGACCAGCCAGTTGGGCGCCATGACCGTCGAAGTGGTCGATCCAGTCGCCGGCTATGCCGCGCTGATGGAAAGCCTGTTCGATTTCCCCGCGATCAGGGCGATGATCGCCGGCGGCTTCACCCTCGCCTTCGACTCGATGAGCGCGGTGACCGGCCCCTATGCGACCGAGATTTTCGAAAAGCGCCTGGGCGCACCGGCCGGCACGGTGATGAACGGCACCCCCCTGCCCGATTTCGGCCATCACCATCCCGACCCCAATTTGGTCCATGCCAAGGCGCTCTATGACCGGATGATGGCCGCCGATGCCCCCGATTTCGGGGCGGCGTCGGATGGCGACGGCGATCGCAACCTGATCATCGGCCGCCATTGCTATGTGACGCCCTCGGACTCGCTCGCGGTGCTGGCCGCCAATGCCCATCTGGCGCCCGGCTATGCCGGTGGCCTCAAGGGCATTGCCCGCTCCATGCCGACCAGTGGCGCGGCCGACCGGGTGGCGCAGAAGCTGGGCATTCCGCTCTACGAGACGCCGACCGGCTGGAAATTCTTCGGCAACCTGCTCGACGCCGGCATGGCGACGATCTGCGGCGAGGAAAGCGCCGGCACCGGGTCCGACCATGTGCGCGAGAAGGACGGCATCTGGGCGGTGCTGCTGTGGCTCAACATCCTGGCCGCGCGCCAGCAGAGCGTGGCCGACATCATGGCCGATCATTGGGCAACCTATGGCCGCAACTATTATGCCCGCCATGACTATGAAGCGATCGCCAAGGACAAGGCCGACGCGCTGATGGCCGCGCTGCGCGACACGCTCGCCAGCCTGCCCGGCACCGGCAACATCGGCGGCACGGTGAAGGCGGCGGACGATTTCGCCTATACCGATCCGACCGACCAGTCGGTGAGCCGGAACCAGGGCGTGCGCATATTGTTCGAGGATGGATCGCGCGTGGTGTTCCGCCTGTCGGGCACCGGCACCGAGGGCGCGACCCTGCGCGTCTATATCGAACGCTATGTCGGGCCGGACGGCGATCTGGCACTGGCGACCGGCGATGCGCTGGCGCCGCTGGTCGCGGCCGCGCAGGAACTGGCCGACATTGCCGGCTATACCGGCATGGATCAGCCCAGCGTCATCACCTGAACCGGTTCACCATCGCTTACCCCGCAGCAACGGGACAGCAATGACAGCAACCTAAAGGCGGTGGGAATGTCGCTTTCCACCGCCAGAGGTTTCATGCGTTTCCCGTCGCTTGCTGTCGTCCTGTCCCTTGCCACCCTCGCCGTGCCCGCCCAGGCCGCGACGAGCGAAGACGAGCAGCTTTGGGTCAATCTGACGTCGATGGGGTCGATCAAGGACGAGCTGGTCTATTTCGCCGAAATCCAGCCGCGCGTCGGCGACGGCGTGTCGCGGATCGATCAGGCGCTGTTCCGCGGCGCGCTGGGCGTCAAATTGTCGCGCAATATCACCCTCTATCAGGGTTACGCCCATGTCGTCGTCCCGATCGAGGGTGGCAAGGACGTCAATGAGGAACGCAGCTTCCAGCAGCTGAGCTGGACGCTGGCGCGGCCAAAGGATGCCGAGATTTCCTCACGCACCCGGCTGGAGCAGCGCTGGCGTTCGAACGGCAGCGACATGGGCTGGCGCCTGCGCGAAATGCTGCGGGTGGAACATGCACTCAAACCCGGCAGCGATGCGGTCAATGCGCTCGCCTATGGCGAGGTCTTCTTTGCCCTCAACGATACCGACTGGGGCGCCCGCAAAGGCTTCGACCAGCTCCGCAGCTTCGCCGGGGTCGAGATCGGCCTGCCGGGCGCATCCACCATGGAAGTCGGCTATCTCAACCAGCTGATCGACCAGGGCGGCAGCCGCCAGCGCGTCAACCATGTCGCATCGGTGACGCTGTTCTTCCGCCACTGATCCTCCGGGTCAGACAAATTCGTTGGTGGCGGCGGAATAATGTTTCTGCCCCAGCCGCCCCTGGTCCTTGGCGACCTTGATTGCCGCGCGCAGCCGATTGTTACGCCCGCTCCAGGCGGCATCATTGACCTTCAGCAGCGCCTCGACCGGATTGGCGCTGCTGAGCAGCGGCTTGACGGCGGCAAAGGTCGAGCGCCCCTGATGGAAAATATCCGCCACGATCGCGCAGATGATGTCGGACTTGCCATCCAGCGGCAGTTTCCGGGCGTAGCGCGCGGCCATCTTGCGCTGCAGAATATCGGCGGTAGTCCGCACCTGGGCCAGCCGGGCAGCCGGATCATGCTGCGTCCAGTGGATCAGCCGCGCCGCCTGCAAGACTTCCTGGCGGTCGATCGGCACCCGCTGGGGGTTTAGATAGTTCATGAACAACATGATCTGCCGTTCGCCATTGCTGGCGGTGAATTCCTGCTCCAGATCCGTCGCCCCGCCATCGGAATCGACCCGAAACAACCGCCCGCCCCGCAGTTCCAGCTCGGGAAAATAGCCCTTGAAATCCGGCAATTGGGCCAGCCGGTGGAACATCAGGATCAGATTGTCCTGCGGCGTATGCGCAGCCAGCTGAAAGAAGCCGAAGGTGAATTTCGCCCGATCATAGGTGTTGACCAGATTGAAGTGATTTTCGCTCTCGCAGGCCCCCGTCACTTCCAGCAGCGTCGCCCAGGTACGCAAGCTAGGGCGATAATCCTCCGCCCGATAAATCTCGCCCCAATAGCTGGCGCCCGGCATGAAGATGCCGTGATATTTGCGGACGGCGTCATTGACCTCCTTCCCCACCAGGAAGAAATCGGGTTCGCCCACCAGTCGCGCCTTCCAGCGACCATCGACCGGATCGGGCAGTTCGAACTTCTTGGCGGCGCTGACCGATTGCGGCTTGGCCTGCACGTCGAGCATCAGATTTTCGCCCGGTATCCAGCCATAGAATAGCCCCTGATTACCGGCATAGAGCGCCTGAAACTTGGCAAAGAAGCTGTCAGGCGATTCCGACGTCACCTGATCGGCGGTGTTGCTGTAATGATAGACCTTCCCGCCATGATAGACGCCGATATGCTTTTGCGGGATGTTGACCATCTCCTTGCGGGCAAGGTCGACATTGCTGGCCAGCGTCACGAAAATCAGCTGGGTCTTGGCGAGATCGGCATCGGCCCAGCGTCCCACGCGCGGGCATTGGGCGAACACCTCATGCACACGAACATTGGCGCCAGGCTTGTTTCCGCCGGCGAACTGTTTGCAGTTAAAGGAAAATGTCAAATCGCATATATGCGAAACGAAATGCGCACAGTGATTCGCAGCCTGATCGTGAAATTTATTTTCACATATCTTGTTGATACTCTTGCCAATAGCAGCATCAAGCCTTGTCGCGATGGTCATAATCGTCTCCCGATTGCCAGCGCGACCCGCTTATTTTCCAGCTATATTAGGAAAAGCCCCGCTCCGCGCAATAGGGAGCAACCCGGAGGAACGCCCGAAACGGCGCCCGCACCCATTGTTTTCCGCCCCCGCATCGTGGAAATGCTGGCCTTGCAGGCGGGAAGGCGCTAGCGGGCAGAGCATCAATCTGCGTCTTCAAAGGTTTCGATAATGGGTTTTCGTTGCGGTATCGTCGGGCTTCCCAATGTGGGCAAGTCCACCCTGTTCAATGCGCTGACCGAGACGCAGGCAGCGCAGGCGGCGAATTATCCCTTCTGCACGATCGAGCCCAATGAGGGCCGCGTCGCCGTGCCCGACGACCGGCTGCAGACCATCGCCAGGATCGGCGGCAGCGCCAAGATCATCGAGACGCAGCTCGCCTTCGTCGACATTGCCGGCCTGGTGCGCGGCGCGTCGAAGGGCGAAGGGCTGGGCAACCAGTTCCTGGCCAACATCCGCGAGACCGACGCCATCGTCCACGTCCTGCGCTGTTTCGAGGATGACGACATCACCCATGTCGAAGGCAAGGTCGATCCGATCGCCGACGCCGAGACGGTCGAAACCGAACTAATGCTCGCCGACCTCGAAAGCCTCGAAAAGCGCGTTCCCAACCTGCTCAAGAAGGGCGCGCAGGGCGACAAGGAAGCCAAGGCCGCTGCATCGGTGCTGGGCCAGACGCTGGAACTGCTGCGCGACGGCAAGCCCGCCCGCCTGACCCAGCCGCGCGACGAGGAAGAAGCCCGCCTGTTCGCTCAGGCGCAACTGCTGACCGCCAAGCCGGTCCTCTATGTCTGCAATGTCGAGGAAGGCGCCGCGGCCGAGGGCAATGCATTTTCCGCCCGCGTGTTCGAGAAGGCGGCGGCCGAAAATGCCAGCGCGGTCATCGTGTCGGCCGCGATCGAAGCCGAACTCATCACCATGCCGGTCGAGGAACGCGGCGAATATCTCGAAGCGCTGGGCCTGACCGAAGCCGGCCTCGCCCGCATCATCCGTGCCGGCTATGATCTGCTGGGCCTCATCACCTTCTTCACCGTCGGCCCCAAGGAAGCCCGCGCCTGGACCGTAGCCAAGGGCAGCAAGGCCCCGCAGGCCGCCGGCGCGATCCACTCGGACTTTGAAAAGGGCTTCATCCGCGCCGAAACCATGGCCTATGCCGACTATGTCCAGTTCAATGGCGAAGCCGGTGCCAAGGAAGCGGGCAAGTGGCGTTCGGAAGGCAAGGATTATGTGACGCAGGACGGCGACATCATGCTGTTCCGCTTCAACGTCTGACAGCAAAAGATACGCTGACATGGAAAGGGCCGGAGGAGCGATCCCCCGGCCCTTGTTCGTTCAGCGCGGGGCGCTTTCCTCTTCCGAGGCGTCAGCGGCTACTGACTCCGGCTCTAGCGGAGCAACCTCCTCCTCCTCGCCCTTGCCCAGGCGGCGCTTGATCCAGCGCCAGCCGCCACCAAAGACCAGGATGATCGGGATCAGCAATTTCTTGCCGAAGGCCACGATCAGCGCGATCAGGCCCAGCTTCTTGGCCGCCAGCAGGCCGGCACCCGCCGCGATCATCCCACCAATACCATATTCGGCGACCTTGTCGACATTGGGCACATAATCGGCGTAGCGCGCGCCTGCGTCATAGCTGACCGAAGCACCGAACTTGGCTGCTGCTGCCTTCACCGATGGCAGTTGCGACATGGTCGACACCATGTTGAGGCTGAGCACGCCATAACGGCCGAGCAGGCGGACGTCATAGTTCAGCGTATCCTCCTGCGTATTGCCAAAACGCATGTCGCGGGCCCAGATGACGCTGTGATGCGCCTTGTCATAGGCGGGCCGCTCGGCCCAGCCGACCAGCTGGATCGCGCGATATCCGGCGTCGGCGCGCTCCTTGTTGCGCTCCTCCTCGCCCGACTTCATGTCGGCCATCAGCGCGTCATAATCGGTCGAGGCGGCATCATCGTCCTTCACATAGCCGCTCTGCTCATAGGTGATGACCGCGCCCCAGGCATCGTCATCGACGAAGGTCTTGCCGGCCGGAAAGACCAGGCCCAGCACACCATCGGCCTGGGCCGACGGATTGCCCCACATGTCGACGATCACCTCGCGCGCCTGCGCCGCGTCGAGATAATAATAATCCTGGCCCAGATGCAGCACGGCCTTGGCTTCGGTCAGGGTGATGTCGCCATTTTGCGGGCGCTGCTTCGCCAGCACCGCCTTCACCTTGGCCTCATAGGCGCGCTGTTCCGCGCTCGCCGCCGGACCGGCAGGCTGGTCCGACTGGGCAAAAACCGCTACCGGCATGGCGCCGATCAGCAACATGGCGCCAATGGCGCTCCACATCTTCTTCATCAGATCCCCCTTGTGACGCGCAATCTTTTAGAAACAAAAGCTTGGAAGGCAATGACCCAACCGCCCCGCATCATGCCCGTCCGCCGCAAGATCGCCTTTCCGCCCAGCGTGGACGCGGAAACGCGGCTGCTGATCCTGGGCAGCCTGCCCGGCAACGCCTCGATCAAGCAGGGCGAATATTATGCCCATCGCGGCAATGCCTTCTGGGCATTGATGAGCGACGTTCTGGGCGAGGATCTGCGCAGCGCGCCCTATGCGATGAAGCTCAAGCGACTGCGCGCACGGGGCGTCGGCCTGTGGGACGTGATCGAGAGCGCCGATCGCGACGGCAGCTTGGACAGCAGCATCCGGGGTGCGGAACTGCGCGACCTCAGCGCCTTCCTGTCCCGCCTGCCCAATCTCCGCGCGATCGCCTTCAACGGCAAGACCGCCGCCCAGCATGGCCGTCGCCAATTGGGCGAAAGGTCCGATCTGGTGATGATCGATCTGCCCTCCTCCAGCGGCGCCTATGCCAGCCTGTCGCGTGATTCCAAGCGCCAAGCCTGGAGCATATTGGCGCGCTATGTCGATCCGACATGAACCATTCGTCACTTTACCGACTTGGTTGGACTGCTAAGCAGCGGTCAAATCTTCCCTTTTGCCATGAGGCCCTGATGTCCGCCCGTCGCCTGTCGCTCGCGTTTGCCCTGTCCGTTTCCACCCTGCTCGGCGCCTGCGCCCCGGTGCAGCAGCATCCCGCCAGCGTCGCTGCCGCCCCGGCCGAACAGCGCGCGCCGGTGACGATCCTGGTGTCGATCGACGGCTTCCGCCCCGATTATCTGACCCGCGGCGTCTCGCCCAACCTCAACGCGCTGGCGGCCGGCGGCACCGAAGCATCGATGCGCCCGTCCTTCCCGACCAAGACCTTTCCCAATCATTGGGCGATCGTGACCGGCGACCGGCCGGACCGCAGCGGCATCGTCGCCAATAATATGGAAGATGCCAGCCGGCCCAAGGACAAGTTCACCATGACGAGCGACGATCCATACTGGTGGAACGAGGCCGAGCCGATCTGGATCACCGCCGAAAAGCAGGGCGTGCGCACCGCGACCATGTTCTGGCCAGGCTCCAACGTCGCCTGGGGCGGCAACAAGGCCGCCGAGTGGCCCTACAAGATCAGCGGCGGATCGCGCCCGAGCGACTGGGCGCAGTTCAACGAAGCGATCAGCCCGACCCAGCGCGTCAACGGCGTGCTGGACGTGCTGCGCCGCCCGGCCGACATCCGCCCGCGCTTCGTCACCCTCTATTTCGATGAGGTCGATACCGCTGGGCATGTGAACGGCCCGGCCGCGCCGGAAACCACCCAGGCGGTCGCCGATGTCGATGCCCATATCGGTGACCTCCTCGCCGGCCTCAAGACGCTGGGCCAGCCGGCCAATATCGTCATCGTGTCGGATCATGGCATGGCCGCCAAGGCCAATGATCGGGTGCTGCCGATCGACAAAATCGCCGACCCGGCCGACTATCGCGTGGTCGAGGCCGGCCCCTATGCCAGCCTGGTCGCCAATCCCGGCCGCGAAAAGGCGCTGGAGGCCGCGCTGTTCAAGCCGCGCGAACATATGCAGTGCTGGCGCAAGAGCGAAATCCCGGCGCGCTTCCACTATGGCACCCATCGCCGCATCCCGCCCTATTTCTGCCTGGCCGAAACCGGCTGGGTATTCCAGAACACCACCCCGACCAAGCCCGTGACCGGCGGCGACCATGGCTGGGACGATCGGGCACCCGAAATGCAGGCTTTGTTCATCGCCAACGGCCCGGCCTTCGTCGGCGGCTTCCGTCCCTCGGCCGATTTCACCAATGTCGATGTCTATCCGCTGCTCGCCCGCCTGCTGGGCGTGACGCCGGTGGCGAGCGACGGCAACCCGGCGGTGCTGCAGGGGCTGGTCAAGCCCTGATCGGGCGACATGCATTTGTCATAAAGCGGCTCTAGGCGGCGCGTCATGTTCACGCGCCGCTCGCTCCTCTCCGCCGCCGCCATCGCCCCGATCGCCGGCGCGCCCGCCATTCTCCACGCCCAGAGCTGGTTCGCCGGCTACCCCTTCGCGCTGGGCGTGACATCGGGCGATCCGGCGCCCGACGGCTTCGTCATCTGGACCAAGCTGGCGCCGCGCCCGTTCGAGCCGCATGGTGGCATGCCGATGACGCCTATCCCGGTGAAATGGGAGGTCGCGGCGGATGATCGCTTCAGGACCATCGTGGCCGGTGGCGAAGCGATCGCCCGGCCGGAACTGGGCCACAGCGTCCATGTCGAGGTGACCGGCCTTCAGCCCGACCGGCCCTATTGGTATCGCTTTGCGCTCGGCAATGACCAATCGACGCGTGGCCGCGCCCGCACCCTGCCGCTGGCATCAGCGAGTCCCAAGCTGCTCAAATTCGGCGTCGCCGGCTGCCAAAATTATCAGGACGGCCTGTTCACCGCCTTCCGCCATCTGGCGCGGGAGGACGATCTCGCCTTCGTCTATCATTATGGCGACTTCATCTATGAATATAGCCAGCGCGGCCCGGACTATGACAAGGACGGCCTGCCCGGACCGCAGGTGCGCGACCATATCGGCCAGGATTGCTACGACCTTGCCGACTATCGGCTGCGCTACGCCCAATATCTGAGTGATTATGACCTGCAGGCGGCGCGTTGCCGTCATACATGGTTCCCGACCTTCGACGACCATGAGGTCGCCAACAACTGGGTCGGCGACATCGACGCCAGGGGCGCGCCGGCCGATGCCTTCCGCATGCGTCGCGCCGCCGGCATGCAGGCCTGGTATGAATATATGCCGGTCCGCGCGGCGATGGCGCCCCGCAGCGAGATGATCGGCACCATGTATCGCCAGGCCCGCTTCGGCGACCTGCTGTCGATCGACTTCCTCGACACCCGGACGTTCCGCACCGATCAGCCCTGTGGCGACAATTTCAAGCCGGCCTGCGCCGAAATGGCCGCCACCCAGGCACAGGTCATTTCCGCTGAGGAGGAAGGCTGGCTGGCTCGCAACCTTGCCCGCCGCGACGCCAAGTGGAACTGCCTGGCGCAGCAGGTGATGATGATGGCGCTCGACCGCCGCAACAGTGCGGACGCGGCAGAGCCGATCTACAATATGGACACCTGGGCCGGCTACAAGGTGCAGCGCCAGCGGCTGCTCGGCCGGATGAAGGGGTTGGACAATGTCGTGGTTCTAACCGGCGACGAGCATCAGAATCTCGCCGGCCTGTTGGATGACGGCACAAAGCCGGTCGCGGTCGAGTTCGTGTCGACCTCCATCTCCTCGGGCGGCGACGGATCGGACCTGCGGCCCGGCAGCGACATCATCCTGAAGAACAACCCGCAGCTCAAATTCATCAACGACCAGCGCGGCTATCTGACCTGCGAAGTGACGGCCGACGCCTGGACGACGCGGGCGATGGTGATGGATCAGGTATCGGCGCCGGGCGGCCAGATCCGCACCCGCGCGACCATGACCGTTCCGCGCGGCACGCCGGGGCTGACCATTAGCTGACAGTTGACGTAAACGGAAAGCTCACCTACCTTTTTATCCGTTGAAGAATGATGGCGCGATTTCCGAGCCGGCAGATGTGCCATCTGCCTCGAAATCGCTTCGAGGAGACGGATGATATGGACGACATTCTCTATTTCGAGGATATCGTGGTGGGCGACAGCGTGGCGTTCGGGCCGCTGACCCTGTCGCGCGAGGAAACGATCGCTTTTGCCGCGGAGTTCGATCCCCAGCCCTTCCATCTGTCCGACGAGGCAGCGGCGACCACCCATTTTCGCACCATCTCGGCCAGCGGATGGCACACCACAGCGCTGTTCATGAAGATGTTCGTCGCCGAAATGCAGAAGCAACCCGGACGCCAGGCGGCCAGCCTGGGCGCGATGGGCGTCGATGAACTGCGCTGGCTGCGCCCGGTCCGCCCCGGCGACACACTGCGCGGCACCAATGAAGTGATCGACAAGAAAATTTCGCAGAGCCGCCCGGAAATGGGCATCGTCCGCAACAAGGTGACGCTCTACAATCAGAAAGACGAACCCGTGCTGACCATGTGCCCGATCGCCATGTGGCGCACCCGCCCGGCATAAGGCCACCCCATTCGGGGTGGCCAATTACAGTCTCCCGGACCTGTCGGCGCGGATCATTCCCCCCTAGGCGAGGCCAAACGCTCATCCGGGGAACCCAGCCATGCCCAGCGCCGCGCATCTTGCCGCATTCGCCCTCATCTCGCTCGGCATGGTGCTGACGCCGGGTCCGAACATGATCTATCTGATCTCGCGCTCGATCAGCCAGGGCCGCGCCGCCGGCATGGTCTCGCTGCTCGGCGTCGCCTGCGGCTTCCTCTTCTACATGGTCGCTGCCGCCTTCGGCATCACCGCGCTGCTGATGGCGGTGCCCTTCGCCTATGACGTGCTGCGACTGGGCGGCGCGCTCTATCTGCTGTGGCTCGCCTGGAATGCGGTGCGACCCGGCGGCCGCTCGCCCTTTCAATTGAAGCAATTGCCCCTCGACGGCCCACGCAAGCTGTTCGCCATGGGTCTGCTCACCAACCTGCTCAATCCGAAGGTGGCGATGATCTATCTTTCGTTGCTGCCCCAGTTCGTCGATCCGGCGCGCGGTCATGTGCTTGGCCAGTCGCTGATCCTGGGCGCGACCCAGATCGTCATCAGCCTGTCGGTCAACGCGATCATCGCCTGCCTCGCCGGATCGATCGCCGGCTTCCTCGGCACCCGGCCGCGCTGGCTCACGATCCAGCGCTGGTTCATGGGCACGGTGCTGGGCGGCCTCGCCGTGCGGATGGCGGTGGAGCGCTAGTCAGCCTCAGCCGTCACGCCGCCAGCTTGCGCGCCCGTTCGCGCCAGGCTTCGGCCAGTTGCGGCATCTCGGCCAGCGCGCGCACCGCATCAGGATCGGCCTTGTGCCCGCCGCCGATCAGCAGGCGAAAGACCCGCTCGATGCTCCAGTCGGGCAAGGGCCGCTCCAGCAACCCCATCCGCGTGCCCGCTTCCGCCTCGCCTTCGCGGATCACTCGGAAATAGATGCCGCAGCGCGCGGTCTTGACGATCGTCGCCATCACGTCGCGGGCACCGAAACGATGGTCGAGTTTCCAACAAGGCTGGCGGCCATGGCTCACCTCCACCACCGCACTGCCCAAGCTGAACCGATCACCCAGGCAGATGTCGCTTTCGGTCATGCCGCGGCTTGCGATATTCTCGCCAAAGGCACCCGGCGCATCGAGCAGCGGATGATCAGGCTTGCGATCGCGCCACCAGCCATAATGGTCCTGCGGATAGAGATGGATCGCCTTGTCCCAGCCGCCATGATGAACGGTATCGGCCACCCCGTCGCCCGCGAACCCCAGCCAGTGGATGCGGATCGAGCCGGCGACCGGCTGCTTGGCGATGGCGCTATGCTCGTCATCGCGAAAGGGCCGGGGCATGCCGATCAGCAGCGCATCGATGGTCATGAAAGGCTGGGTCATGCCGCTCCATGCCATGGTTGCAGCGCGATGACGATGGCCAGTTGCGGCCAGCTTGCCCCGTTGGCCCGCTAAGATCAGGCCACGCTCAGTTCCGATCCCAGCTTGAGCACCAGGTCGCCCTTGTCGGTCTGGACCAGATAGGCGGGATCGCGGGTCGACCCGTTGCGACGGATCAGCGAGCCGGCGATCATCCGCTCCACATGCCGCTCGAACCGCTCAGCGATCCGTCCCCGGCCGACACCCTGCCCCCAATTCCACCTGACCCGTGTTCCCTTGCGGAATCTTTCGGCCATCAGCAGACATCCTCTCCTTCGGGGGCAATCATGCCGGCCGGCTTTCCCGGTCAGCCTCAGCAAAATTCCCGAGACCCGCTCTGGTTCCTTGGGTTTTTCGCCGGTCTGGTCTAAGGGGCCGCGATGGATGTTACCGGACTTCGTGTCGCGCTGTTCAGCGGCAATTATAATTATGTGCGCGATGGCGCGAACCAGGCGCTCAATCGCTTCGTCGGCTATCTGCTGCGTCAGGGTGCACAGGTGCGCGTCTATGCCCCGACCACCGATACACCCGCCTTCCCGCCGACCGGCGACCTGGTCAGCGCTCCGTCCATTCCCGTGCCCGGCCGCCCGGAATATCGCATCCCCACCCGCCTGTCGCGCGCGCTGCGCCGGGATCTGAAGGCGTTCGCGCCCAACATGATCCATCTGTCGAGCCCCGATCCGCTCGGCCATCGGGCACTGACCTGGGCGCGCGATCATGACCTGCCCGCCGTCGCTTCGGTCCACACCCGGTTCGAAACCTATCCGCGCTATTATGGCCTCGCCTTCCTGGAGCCGGCGATCGAGGGCATTTTGCGCCGCTTCTATCGCCGCTGCGACGCCATCGTCGCCCCGTCGGAATCCATGGCCCAGTTGCTGCGCGAGCAGCGGATGAGCTATGATGTCGGCATCTGGACCCGTGGCATCGATCGCGAGATATTCACCCCTCAGCGCCGCGATCTCGACTGGCGCCGGTCGCTCGGCTTTGCCGACGATGTGCCGGTAATCGGCTTCATCGGCCGTCAGGTGATGGAGAAGGGGCTGGACGTCTTTTCCGACACGATCGACCAACTGACCGCGCGCAAGGTGCCGCACAAGGTGCTGGTGGTCGGCGAAGGGCCGGCCCGCGAATGGTTCCAGAACCGCTTGCCCGATGCCGTCTTCACCGGCTTCCAGGGCGGGGCCGACCTTGGCCGCGCGGTCGCCAGCATGGACATGCTGTTCAACCCGTCGGTCACCGAGACGTTCGGCAATGTCACGCTGGAGGCGATGGCCTGCCGCCTGCCCACCGTCGCGGCCCGCGCCACCGGCAGCGAAAACCTGGTGCAGGAAGGCGTCACCGGCCGGCTGATCCGCCCCGGCGCCATCGGCAAGTTCGCCGATGCGCTGCAAATCTACTGCACTGACGCTGCCGCCCGCGCCAGCGCAGGCGCCGCCGCCGAGGCGCAGGCCGAACATTTCGGCTGGGACCAGGTGAACCAGGCGCTGGTCGATACCTATTTGCGGATCATCCGCCAGCGCACCCAAGGCGCCAAGATCCGTTCCAGCCCTGTTCCCTGATCGGCCCGGCCGACCTATATCGGGGACGATGGCTGATCTTTTCTCTTCCGACGATGTCCTTCCCGCCGGCATCGACCATGCCCCGCTGGCCGATCGGTTGCGTCCGGCCGTGCTGGCCGATGTGGTCGGCCAGGAGCATTTGACCGGCCCCGACGGCGCGATCGGCCGGATGGTGGCGGCCGGCCGCCTGTCATCTATCCTCTTCTGGGGTCCGCCCGGCACCGGCAAGACCACCATATCGCGGCTGCTCGCCGACGCCGTCGGCATGCGGTTCGAGCCTATCTCGGCCGTCTTTTCCGGTGTCGCCGACCTCAAGAAGGTGTTTGCCGCCGCAAAGGACCATGGCCGGCGTGGCGAAAAGACCCTGCTCTTCGTGGACGAGATCCACCGCTTCAACCGCGCCCAGCAGGACAGCTTCCTGCCTTTCGTCGAGGATGGCACGGTCACGCTGGTCGGCGCCACGACCGAAAATCCCAGCTTCGAACTGAACGCCGCGCTCCTGTCCCGCGCGCAGGTGCTGATCCTGCGCCGGCTCGACGCCGCGGCGCTCGAACAATTGCTGGACCGGGCCGAAGCGCTGATGGACCGCCCGTTGCCGTTGGATATGGCCGCGCGTGAAGCGCTGCTGGCCAGCGCGGACGGCGACGGCCGCTTCCTTCTCAATCAGGTCGAAACGCTCTATTCGATCGACATTCCCGCGCCGCTCGACCCGGCCGGCCTCTCCGCCCTGCTCCACCGCCGCGTCGCAGTCTATGACAAGGATCGCGAGGGCCATTACAACCTCATCTCCGCGCTTCACAAATCGCTGCGCGGCTCCGATCCGCAGGCGGCGCTCTATTATCTCGCCCGCATGCTGACCGCGGGCGAGGAACCGCTCTATGTGCTGCGCCGGCTCGTCCGCTTCGCCACCGAAGATATCGGCCTGGCCGACCCGCAGGCAGTGGTGCAGTGCCTCGCCGCCAAGGACGCCTATGAATTTCTCGGTTCGCCCGAAGGCGAACTGGCGATCGTTCAGGCCTGCATCTATTGCGCCACCGCGCCCAAATCGAACGCCGGCTATATGGCGATGAAGACGGCCTTCCGCACCGCGCGCGAAACCGGGTCCCTGATGCCACCGATGAACATCGTCAATGCCCCGACCAAGCTGATGAAGCAGGTCGGCTATGGCAAGAATTACCAATATGACCATGATGCCGAGGGCGGTTTTTCCGGCGCCAATTACTGGCCGGAGGAGATGAGTCCGCAGACCTTCTACACGCCGACGGAGCGAGGATTCGAAGCGCGGATCGCCGAGCGCATTGCCTATTGGAACAAGCTGCGCGCCGAGCGCGGCGCGGCGTGACGCCCCGGTTCGCGCGCTTCGCCGCGATCGACTGGTCGGGCGCCAAGGGCGCGCGGCACAAGGGGATAGCGGTCGCCATCTGCGGCATCGGTCAGGATGCGCCGGAGCTGGTCGAGGCGCCCGGCGGCATCTGGTCGCGTCAGGCGGTCGCCGACTGGCTGATCGCAACAGCGCGCGAGGCACCGACCCTGTTCGGCTTCGACTTCAGCTTCGCCCCACCCTTCGTCGCACGCGGCGCCTATCTGCCCGGTGACCCGACGCCCACGAACGGGCCCGCTTTCTGGGCCTATGTCGATGCGGTCTGCGACGATCCCGATCTGGGTGCTGCCAGCCTGCTGGAAACCACCCATCGCCGCCATTTCTATTTCGGCAAGGCCGATGGCGTGAAGGCCGACTTTTTGCACAACCGCGCCTGCGAAGCCCATTATAATGCCGGGGGCGGCGGCAAGCCCTCGACCATCTATGACGCGATCGGCGCGGCGCAGGTGGCCAAGGCCAGCTTTGCCGGCATGCGCCTGCTCCACCATATCCGCCCGCATGTGCCGGTCTGGCCGTTCGATCCGCTGCCCGCCACCGGATCGCTGGTCGTCGAAATCTATACCAGCATCGCTGCACGCGCCGCCGGGCGGCCCAAGGGCCGGACCAAGATGCGCGATCTCGCCGCCCTCAATAACGCGCTGACCATGTTTGCAACCGCCCCTTACGCCGGTCCGATCGCCGCCGACCATCAGGCCGATGCCTTGCTGACCGCCGCCTGGATGCGCAAAAGGGCCAAAAATCCAGTACTTTGGACACCTTTGCCCCTGACCGACGAAATTGCGCGCACAGAGGGCTGGACGTTCGGCGTCGTCTGATAGTAAGGGCGTCCGACCCGTCGGGTGCGCCGGCTTAGCACAGCGGTAGTGCAGCGGTTTTGTAAACCGAAGGTCGGGGGTTCGATCCCCTCAGCCGGCACCGACGGACTCTTGAACAGTGCGTTCATGCGCACTGGATGGCACTCGGCATCCCGGAAACAAAATGGGGGCCGACATTGCTGCCGGCCCCCACTAACGTCGATTCCTTTCGGCCACATGCCCTTGCAGGCTGCGCCTTCCGGTCCGGCGATGTGATGTGTTGCCACATCTTCGCGCGGGAGAACGAGCCCGAAGGTCTGTTCACCCTTGCTGACCTTTCATCCGAAGCCCGACGTTCACTTTCGCGCGTACCAGGCATCATCCTGAAAGGCTTGGATCCGATCGTCCCTGCCATCCTCGCGCATGGCAGCTTCCAACGGACCATCAGGGCAAAAAATCCTTGATTTCTCTTGGATTTTCCGGCTTTGGATCGCTCCTAGCCGACTGTCCCGATACGAGGATGCTGTCACGATCCGCGAGTCGCACAAAGCGGATTCAGACAGTTTGAAGACAGGCCGCGCCACAAATCTGTGGATAACTTTGGATAAGTCTGAAAATCGGCGGAAATCCGCGCGCTTCAGGCGGGCGCCCAATTGGGCGGCGCGAGCGTGAAGCCCGCAAAGTCGAAGCCCGGCGTGACCGTGCAACTGACGAGCGCCCATCCGCCGACCGGCCGCGCCGCCTGCCAATGATGCGCCGGGACCAGGCGTTGCGGCATCTGTCCCGCGGCGATATCCGGGCCGAGGTGATGATCGACCGCCGGCCCCTGCGGCGGAGCAATGCCCAGGATGATCGGTGCCCCCGCATGCCAGAACCACATCTCGTCGGCATCGACCCGATGCCAGTGCGATCGCTGATGCGCCTCCAGCAGGAACATGATCGCGGTGCCCGCCGCTCTCTGGCCCGCAGCCGCCTGGGCCCGCCAGGTTTCGCGATACCAGCCGCCTTCGGGATGCGGGGCGAGGTCGAGCGCCCGGATCAGTGTGGCAGCATCCTGCCCGTCGCCTGCGTTCATCGCTTCACCTCAAATTTAATTTCCACTGAAACAAAAACTTATGCCGTTGTCAGAGGTTCATGCAACCTAGGTCAATAGGCAGGGGTTCAATCGGCTGACAACGCAATTCGGAGGAGATATTATGCGTAACGCCCTGATGGCCATGGCCGCCCTGTCGCTGGCCATTCCCGTGTCGATGGCCGTTCCCACGGACGGCGCACAGGCCCGCAAACATTATCGCTACAAGGAATGGCGCGGTCGCGATGGCCGCACCTATTGCCGCAAGTCCAATGGCACGACCGGCCTGATCGTCGGCGGCGTCGGCGGCGCCCTGGTTGGCCGCGCGATCGATACCCGTGGCGACCGTGCGACCGGCACGATCCTGGGCGCCGCCGGCGGCGCGCTGCTCGGCAAGGAAATCGACAGCAAGCGCCGCTGCCGCTGATCCCGTCGTCAAGGACAACGAAAAAGGGCGGCTTCCCATCGGGAAGCCGCCCTTTTTGATGGCCGAAGCCAAATGGCTTAGTTGGTCGCGCCCGAAGCCGCGCCGCGCGCGTCATCGACCTTGAACGACACGGTCTGACCGCCCGAGACGCCCGAAACCTTGTCACCCTTGACCTGCAGGTTGAAGGCAACGGCGTCGGGGTAACGACGGCCCGAGATCACCTTGCCGGTCTTGGTATCCTTGACGTCATAGACGTAGGTGTAGCCTTCGTGGGTGAAGCGCTGCTTGGCGGCGTCCTGCGCATTGGCGGGGGCAGCGACGGCAACGATAGCGCTCAGGGCGCCGGCGACAACAAACTTGGACAGCATTCGCATGGGTGTGCTCCTTGTGAATGCCCTCAAACACCTCTTGGACATTCTGTTCTGTTGCCACCCATATGTTGCAGCGCAAAAACTCATACAATCGCAAAAAACGGCGTTCCAGTTGCGCGGAACGCAATCGAGGCAGTCTCGTTTTTCTAAGCCTTTGACAAGGCGACGATATGCTCGAACTGCTGCGGCGTCAGCGGCGCGACGGACAGGCGCGATTGCCGTAACATCACCATGTCGGCCAATGCCGGGTCCGCCTTCATCGTCTTCAGTGTCACCGGGCGATCCAGTTTCTTGTGCGGCGCAACATGTACCGCGATCCACTTGCCGGTCTCGTCGGTGCTATCCGGCGCCGCTTCCTCGACAATCTCCATGATGCCGACCGCCTCGACGCCGATATTGCTGTGATAGAAGAAGGCCAGGTCGCCCTTGCGCATCGCCTTCATGTGCAACTGGGCGGCATGGTTGCGCACCCCGTCCCATTCCGCCTTCCCCTTCTTGACCAGGTCGGCATAGGAAAAGACGTCGGGTTCCGATTTCATCAGCCAGTAGTTCATGCCGCATCCTTGCATCAGGCGCCAAGGACGATCAAGGATGGGAACCAGCGCGGCTGATCGCTATATCATCCGCAAGCCAAATCGATCTGGAGAATATACGTGTCGCAATCCGTGCTGGACCAGGTGCCCGTCCTGTCCATGGCAGAGATGAGTAAGGGCGATTTCGCCGCCGCCTTCGGTGGTTCCTTCCAACGCTTCGGCTTCGCCATGGTCAAGGACCATGGCATGGACCAGGCGCTGGTCGACAAGGGATGGGCGCTGGCACGCGAATTCTTCGCCCAGCCGGTCGAAATGAAGCGCGCCTATGATGCCAAGTTCAATGGCGGGCAGCGTGGCTACACCGCTTTCGGCGTGGAGATTGCCAAGGGCGCGAGCGAGAATGACCTCAAGGAATTCTGGCATGTCGGCCGCGACCTGGCGCCCGGCGATCCGCTTGCCGAAACCATGCCGTCCAATGTCTGGCCGACCGAGATGCCGGCGTTCCGCGACGTGTTCGCGCCGCTCTATGCCGAGTTCGACCGGGTCGGCGCGGAACTGCTGTCGGCGATCGCCCTCTATCTGGGCCTGCCCGAACGCTGGTTCGACGGCCCGATCAAGGACGGCAACTCGATCCTGCGCCTGCTCCATTATCCGCCGGTGTCGCCCGAGGCACCGGGCATCCGCGCCGGCGCGCATGAGGATATCAACCTCATCACTCTGTTGCTGGGCGCCGAGGAAGGCGGGCTGGAACTGAAGGATCGCGACGGCAACTGGCTACCGGTCGTGCCGCCGCCGGGCGCGCTCGCCATCAATGTCGGCGACATGCTGCAGCGGCTGACCAACCATGTGCTACCCTCGACCAGCCACCGCGTCGTCAATCCGCCGCCCGAACGCCGCGGCCATTCGCGCTATTCCATGCCCTTCTTCCTGCATCTGCGCCCGGACTTCATGATCGATGCGCTGCCGCAATGCGTGACGCCGGACAATCCGCGCCGCGAGGAGCCGATCAGTGCGCATGACTATCTGACCGAGCGGCTGATCGAGATCGGCCTCATCAAGAAAGCGTAAGAAAAGGCCCGCCGCTGCGTCCGGCAGCGGCGGGCCTCTCATTCTCAGCGCTAGCAGCGCTTATTTCCGGCCGCGGCCCAGGGTGATGCCGATTTCCTCGCCCCGCTCGCTCAGCGCCAGCTTGACGATCTTCACCTCGACATGGCGGACCTTGTCGTCCTGCAGGAAGATGGTCTCGATGATATGGTCGGCCACGCCCTCGATCAGGGTGAAGTGCAGCCCCTCGGGCAGCGCGGTCGACGCGGCATGCTTGAGGTCCATGTAGTTTTTCGACTCGCTGAGCGGCGTATCGGGATCATAATGGTCCGCAATCCGCAGCTTGGCCCGGATCGAGATGCGCAGCGGCTGGGGCAGATGCGTCTCTTCCGAATAGATGCCGGTCAATACGTCGACGTGCAGGTTGTTGACCTCCAGCGTCAGATAATCGTCAAAAATGCTGTCCATAGCTCGCCATGTCCGGTCGCGCGAAGGGCGCGGGTCCAGTTTGATCTTTCCTTTTGCGGCATGGACGCTATAGGCCCGCCGCTTCCGGCGCGGTCCATGCGCCATTGATGGCGGATCGGCAAGACATGTCAGCAATTCTTCCCCTCGACAGCCAGCCCGCCGACGCGATCGAGGGCCTGCTGGACGCCGCCTTCGGCCCTGACCGGCACGGCCGCACCGCCTATCTGATCCGCGATGGCATGCCCTGGCTGCCCGCCCTGTCCTTTGCGGTGCTGGACGAAAAGGGCGAGTTGATCGGATCGCTGCAAAGCTGGCCGGTGGCGCTAACCCACGAAGATGGCAGCCAATTGCCACTGATCATGGTCGGCCCGGTCGCGGTTGCGCCGGCGCATCAGAAGGGCGGCCATGGTCGCGCGATGATGGATGCAGTGGTCGCCGCGGCCCGCGCACAGGCCTGCGAACCGCTGATGATGATCGGCGATCCGGAATATTATGGCCGCTTCTGGGGCTTCACCGCCGACGGCACCGCCGGCTGGGATTGCCCCGGCCCGTTCGAGCCCCGGCGCCTGCTCGCCTTGTCGGTCGATGGGCGCCCGGTCGGCGGAACCGGCATGCTGTCGCCGCGAATCACCGTTACCGCCTGACCCGACCGAAAGACCTTTGCCAAGCGAGCCGGCCGCTCCTATCTGCTTTCCATGCCGATGGAGCCCCTGCCCGACCTCGCCGACCTGTCGCTCGCCGACATTGCCCGCCTAGCCGCCGAAAAGCGCCTGCCGCCGGTCGAGAAATGGAATCCCGACCATTGCGGCGACAGCGAGATGCGGATCGCGCGCGACGGCACCTGGTTCCATCAGGGATCGCCGATCGGGCGCGAAACGATGGTGCGGCTGTTTTCCACCATATTGCGGCGTGAGGGCGACGGCTCCTATGTGCTCGTCACCCCGGTCGAGAAGCTGAGCATCGCGGTCGAGGATGCCCCCTTCGTTGCGGTCGAACTCAAGAGCGAGGGCGAAGGCGCCAGCCGCAAGCTCGCCTTCCGGCTCAACACCGGCGAACTGGTGCCGGTCGGCCCCGACCACGCGCTGACCCTGCGCGAGAAGGATGATGGTCCCCATCCCTATCTCCACGTCCGTGCCGGGCTCGACGCGCTGATCGTGCGCAGCGTCTATTATGAACTGATGAACCTGGCCCTGGATGAAGAAGGCGAGCGTGTCGGCCTGTGGAGCGAAGGCCGCTTCTTTCCGTTGGACGGCGCGGCATGACGCTGGCCCAGCGGCTGCGCGCCGCACTGATCGACGGGCATAGCCGCGACATCCAGTTGCTGCCGTCCGAAACCCGCGATCCGCGCATCGTCGGCGACATGGCACTGGCGCCGGCCGCCGTGCTGGTCGCGATCACCGATCGGGCCAATCCCGGCCTGATCCTGACCCAGCGCTCCGAAAAGCTGCGCAAGCATGCCGGGCAAGTCGCCTTTCCCGGCGGCCGGGTCGACCCCGACGATGTCGACGAGATTGCCGGCGCGCTGCGCGAGGCCCGCGAGGAAATCGCCCTCCCCTCCGACCGGGTCGACATCATCGGCACGTCGGACCGCTATCATACCTTCACCGGCTTCGACATCGTGCCGGTGCTGGGCGTCATACCGCCCGATCTGCCGCTGCGCGCCCAACCGGGCGAAGTGGCCGACTGGTTCGAACTGCCGCTTGACTATGCGCTCGATCCGGCCAATCGAGTGCGCCGCAGCCTGATGTTCGAAGGCATCGAGCGGCAATATTATGAAATCGACTGGCAGGGCCGCCGCATCTGGGGCGTGACCGCTGCCATCCTCGCCAATCTTTCCCGCAGGCTCGGCCATGACCCGCATTCTTCCTGACGCCCCGTGGCGCCACCGCTCCGGCCTTTCCGGCCTTCTCGCCGCACTCGATGCCAACCGGGGCCGTGCCCGCTATGTCGGCGGCGCGGTGCGCGACGGGCTGCTTGGCCTGCCGGTCAATGATCTCGACATCGCCACCAGCCTGATGCCGCAGGATGTGGTCGATCGGCTGAAGGCGGCCGGGATCAAGGCGGTGCCGACCGGGATCGAGCATGGCACGATCACCGCCGTGCTGCCCGACGGGCCGGTCGAGATCACCACGCTGCGCCGCGACGTCAGCACCGATGGCCGCCGCGCCACCATCGCCTATACCGACGACTGGCAGCAGGATGCCGCCCGGCGCGATTTCACCTTCAACGCCCTCTATGCCGATCCCCTGACCGGCGCGATCAGCGACTATTTCGGCGGCGTGGCCGATCTCGACGCCCGACACCTGCGCTTCATCGGCGATGCCAGCGCGCGGATCGCCGAGGATCATCTGCGCATCCTGCGCTATTTCCGTTTCCTGGCCCGCTATGGTGACAACGAAGTTGACGCGTCGGCCTATGATGCCTGCGTCGCCGCGGCCAACAGCCTGATGGCGCTGTCACGCGAGCGGATCGCCGACGAACTGCTCAAATTGCTGGTGGTGCGCGATCCTGTGCCGGCGCTGCGCCTGATGGTGGACGGCGGGATCTGGCTGCCGGTGCTGCCCGAAATCACGCACGAAGGCATCGACCGGCTGGCTAAGCTGATTGCGCGGGAGAATGAGGCGAGCATGGCACCATCGGCGCTGCGCCGATTGGCCGCGCTGGTGCCGACCGACGCGGCGCTGGCGGACCAGATTGGCGCGCGGCTCAAACTCTCCAACAAGGCGCGCAAGCGGCTGATCACCGCGCTCGAAACCGCCTCCGCACCCGAAGGGCCGCGCGCGCTGGCGCACCGGGTCGGCGTGGAAGGCGCGATCGACCGCATCCTGCTCGATCCTGCCGCCCCCTTGTCGGCCCTGGCCCCGCTCGACGGCTGGACCCCGCCCAGCCTGCCGATCGGCGGCGGCGCGCTGATCGCGCGCGGCCTTCAGCCCGGCCCGGACGTCGCCCGTGCCTTGCAGGAAGTGCAGAAATCATGGGTGGCGGAGGATTTCCCCGACGCCGACCGGGTCGGCGAAATCGCCGATCAGATCGTTTCGAAATTCCAGCGCACGCGCCAATAGTCGAAGGCATCGGCTTCGCTCATCGGGCGGGCAAAATAATAGCCCTGCCCCTGCCAGCAGCCCATCTTCTGCAGCATGTCGGCCAGTTCCTGGGTTTCGATACCCTCGGCCGTAACCCGCAGGTTGAGCGATTCCGCCAGTGACAATATGGTACGGACGATCACGGCTTTATCGTGATCTTCCAGCATGTTGGACACGAAACTTCGATCGATTTTTAGGATGTCGATCGGCAGGCTGTGCAGGCTCGCCAGGTTAGAGAAGCCGGTGCCGAAATCGTCCATCGCGATCGGCATCTGCAAATCCTTGAGCGCGAACAGCAATTTGCGCGCCTTGTCCGGATCGGCGATGATCGCGCTTTCGGTCAGTTCGGCGGTCAGGCGATGGCCGCCAATGCCCGAATAGCGCAGCGCTTCCTCGAACATCGATGCGACATCGTCGCGCGCCATCTGGATCGGCGACAGGTTGACGTTGACGCCGACCGGCAGGGCCTGGCCGAATTTCGCGTCCCAGCGGCTCAGCGCCTGCGCGGCTTCATAGGCGGCCCAGCGACCGAGCGGGGTGATGAGACCGCTCTCTTCCGCGACCGGCACGAACTCCACCGGCGAGACATGGCCCAGTTCCGGGTCATCCCAACGCGCCAGCGCCTCGAAACCGGTAATTTCGCCGGTCTGGAGATGGATCAGCGGCTGATAGGCCAGGGTCAACCCGCCATGGGCGAGCGCATCGCGCAGCCGGCTCTCGATCGAGAAGCGGCGCTGCGCTTCCTTGAGTACGCCATTGCGGTAAATCTCGACCTTGCCGGTGCGCTTGGCGATCTTGACCGCCGCCTGCGCCTTGCGGACGACATCGTCCGGATCATCCTCCAGATGCGTCGACAGGGCGCAGCCGATCGCGCAATCGACGCGGATCTGCAGGTCAGACAGGCGGATCGGCGAACTCAGCGCCTCCCTGATCCTCTGAACGATCTGAAGACAGTCAGACAAGCCATTGTTCAAGCGTGCAAAAATGGCAAAGTCATTGCCGCCGATGCGGGCCAGCACATCGCCCTGACGCAGACAGGATTTGAGCCGCTTGGCGACCGTGATCAGCAGTTCATCACCGGCCATCGGGCCAAGCGATTCGTTCACCCGGCTGAACCGGCTAAGGTCGATCGCGATGATGCCGAACTGGGCATTGTCCGGCCAACTGCCATTGGCCAGCCGATCATCGATTTCCTCACCAAAGCCGGTGCGGTTGGGCAGCGCGGTCAGGCCGTCGGAAAGCAGCTCGCGCCGCAAATTCTTCTCCATCGTCCGCTCGCTGGTGCGATCGATCGCGGTGAAGAGAAATTGTTCGGCGCGCGCGCCGGTGGCCCGCAGCCGTCCGAGCGTGCAGAGAAAATATTCAGGGCCAAGCTTGCCGTCGCGGCGGATTTCGAAACTTTCCGAATCGCGATCCGACTTGGCAAAACCGGTGACTCGCGCGCGCCATTCGGCCGATGCCTGGGCCGTTGCGGCCGTCCGTTCGCGATGTTCCCGGAACGCCTTGAGGAACGGCTCATTCGCTTCGACAATGTTTATTGCATTGTTTTCACATGATAAAATTGCCGCAGCCTGCGACAGGGCGGTGAGCCATTCGCTCGCTCCGATCATGTGCGGCAGATGCGTGTCATCATCCCCGGGCAAGGGGAGGCCACTGGTCTGTTCAGGGGGCCAGCTACGCACCGACATGGCTTTCATGCCTCTGCCTTATCCGCCAAGGGTAAATATTCGGGAAACGAACATCTGCCGATGGTGCTGAATTTGCGTCAGAACTTGTTGTCGCGCGGGAAGCCTGTCGGTGGCATGCGACCGGCGGCACCGCGGGCTACCCGCCATGGCGTCATGTCGGCCTCGGTCCGGGTCCGGCCGGTCTCGCCGCCCATAGCCCAGCTGATCCCGTCGCTCAGGCGGAAGGCGATCGCGTCGGACAGCCCCCCGTCGCGATAGCGCTGCATCTGCACACCCTGCCCGCGCGCCATCTTGGGCATTTCGATGATGGAATAAACCAGCAGTTTCCGGTTCTCGCCGATGACGGCGATGCTGTCCGCCTCCGGATCGACCGCATGCACCACAGCAAGCTTCGCGCCCGTGCGGACATTGACCACCTGCTTGCCCTTGCGCGTCTCCGCCAGGATATCCGCCACATCAGCCAGGAAGCCGCGCCCGTCGGAGGAGGCCAGCAGCAACTGCCCACCCGTCCTGGCCGGCATCAGCGCGACGATGCCGCCCTGATCGTCCATGTCGACCATCATCCGCACCGGATCGCCAAAGCCGCGCCCGCCCGGCAGCTTGTCCGCCCCCAGCGTATAGATGCGCCCGCTCGACGTCGCCATCAGCAGCTTGTCGGTGGTATAGGCGTGGAAGGCGAATTGCGGCCCGTCGCCTTCCTTGAACTTCAGCGTATCGGCCGCGGCCAGGTCGCGATGCCCGCTCATCGCGCGAATCCAGCCGCGTTCGGACAGGATCACCGTCACCGGCTCGCGCTCGATCATCGCCTCCAGCGGGATCTCGCGCGCCGGCCCGGCTTCCTCGACCAGCGTGCGGCGCCGGCCGATCACCGTATCGGGGCCATAGCGCTTGCGCAGGTCGGCAATGTCGCGCTTCAGGCGGGTACGCTGCTTGGCCGGGCTTTCGATTAGCTTTTCCAGCTCCGCCTGTTCCTTGACCAGCTCGGCATGTTCGCGGCGCAGCTCCATTTCCTCCAGCTTGCGCAAGCTGCGCAGCCGCATGTTGAGGATCGCCTCGGCCTGACGGTCGGTCAGGCTGAATTCGTCCATCATCACCTGCTTGGGCTCATCTTCGGTGCGGATGATCTCGATCACCCGGTCGAGGTTGAGATAGGCGATGATATAGCCGTCGAGCAGTTCCAGCCGCGCGGCGATCTTCTCCAGCCGGTGTTGCGCCCGGCGGACCAGCACCTCGATCTGGTGCTTGAGCCATTCGACCAGCACCGCGCGCAGCCCCAGCACGCGCGGCGTATGGCTGGCGTCGAGCACGTTGAGGTTGAGCGGAAAACGATTTTCCAGGTCGGTCAGCCGGAACAGGCTGTCCTTGAGTATATCGACCGGGACGTTGCGGCTCTTGGGGACGATGACGATGCGGATCGCCTCGTCGCTCTCGTCGCGCACATCCTCCAGGATCGGCAGCTTCTTGTCGTTGATCAGCGCCGCAATCTGCTCGATCAGCTTCGACTTCTGCACCTGATAGGGGATTTCGGAAATCACCAGCTGCCAGGTGCCGCCGGCCAGCTTCTCGATCCCCTCCGCTTCCCAGCTGCCATCCTCGTTGCGGCCGGTGGAGAAGCGGGCACGGGTGCGGAAGGAGCCGCGCCCGGTGCGATAGGCTTCGGAAATGATCGCCTGATTATCGACCAGCACGCCGCCGGTCGGGAAGTCCGGCCCCTTGACGATCTCCATCAGCGCGGCGTCGTCCGCCTCCGGGCTGTCGATCAGCAGGGTGGCGGCATCCAGCAGTTCGCCGACATTGTGCGGCGGGATGCTGGTCGCCATGCCGACCGCGATGCCGCTGGCGCCATTGGCCAGCAGATTGGGGAAGAGGCCGGGGAATACCTCCGGCTCCTCATCCTCGCCATTATAGGTCGGACGAAAATCGACCGTGCCTTCGTCAAGGCCCGCCATCAGGTCGGCAGCCGCCTGGGTCAGTCGCGCCTCGGTATAGCGCATGGCCGCGGCATTATCGCCGTCGATATTGCCGAAATTGCCCTGGCCATCGACCAGCGGCGTGCGCAGCGAGAAATCCTGCGCCAGGCGGACCATCGCGTCATAGACCGAGGCGTCGCCATGCGGGTGATATTTACCGATCACGTCGCCGACGACGCGGGCGCATTTCTTGTAGCTGGTGGTGTTGCGCGCCGGATTGGCGACCAGCACGTCCGGGTTCGCGCCACCCGGCTCCATCCGCAGCAGCCGCATCGCCCAGAGAAGGCGCCGATGCACCGGCTTCAGCCCGTCGCGCAGGTCCGGCAGCGAACGCGCGGTGATGGTGGAGAGCGCATAGACCAGATAGCGCTGCGAGAGCGCCGCGTCGAAAGGATGGTCCTTGATAGCGTCGAACGGGTCGCGAAAATCGGTCATCGGGAGTGGCTTAGCAGGATGGGGGCAAAACGGAAACGGATTTGCTCAATAGCCGCTTACGAGCATGTCCAGCGCGGTGGTGATGACATAATGATGCTGCTCCAGCGACAATAGCGGCTTGCCGATGAAACGCGCCGACACCGCTGCGGAAAATTGCGTCATCATCACCAATTCCTGCCCCTCGACATCGAAGCGCGGATTGAGCCGCGCCATCGGCGTCCCGACCTGCGCGATCGGCACCAGCGGCACGACGAAACGGGTGGTAAGATGCGATAATAATTCTGCCTGACAGTCCAGCACATAGGCGCCGTCGGGCAATCGGTGCGCGTGAAAGCGCGCCATCAGAACAACCGATATTTTTCGAGCGGCAGTCCGTATTTCTCGACATAGGCGTTCGACGCCGCGATCCCCTCGGCATTCTCCGCCTGCCATAGCCGACCACGTTCTGCCGCGATCTCCTGGCGCAAGGCATCTTCGCAAGCACGCGACAGGTTGATGCCAAGAGCCTTGGCTTCCTCCACCAAGGCACTGTCGAGCGACAGGTTGGTCGCCTTGCGCGCTCCGATCCGCTCCTGCTTGGTCATACCGGCACTCCTGTACATAGCATGCGCATAGATATACGCATGAACGCTCAACGCGGCAAGAAACGCGCGTCCGGATCGGCGGCGATGGCGCTTGCAAACTCCGCGCTGATCCAGTCGCGGAAAGCCTTGATCTTGGGCGTGTTGCGGGCGTGGGGCGGATAGACCAGCCAGTAGCTGGCGATTTCGCGGACATAGGAGGGCACCGCCTCCACCAGTTGCCCCGCTTCCACCTCCGCCTTCCAGAGGAAATGGTTGAGGATGGCGATCCCCTGCCCGGCGATCGCGGCGCGCCCCTCCATCACCTGGCTGTCGAGCGCGATGCCGGGCGGGCCATCGGCCGGGTCGGCCTCCACGCCCATCGCCGCGAACCATTCATGCCACCACATGTCGTCGGGCGACAGGCGCGGCAGGGCATGGAGCGCCTGCGCATCGGCGATCGGCCCGTGCCGGTCGCGCCAGGCCGGGCTGCACATCGGCACCAGCCGGTTATGGGTCAGCAGCTTCGCCTCCAGCCCCGGCCATTCTCCCTTGCCGCCGCGCACCGCCAGATCGATGCCGTCGCGCGCCAGGTCGACCACCGCGTCATCGGCCATGATCCGCACGGCGAGGTTCGGATGGCGCATCTGGAAGGCGCCGATGCGCGGCGCCAGCCAGAGATGCGCGAAACTGTTGGTGCAGCTTATGCTCAGCACCGCCGAATGATCCTGGGTCAGTGCGGCAAAGCCCTGCCGCATCTGGTCGAAGGCGCGGGTCAGGATCGGCGCGATCTCGCGGCCCTTCTCGGTCAGCGCCACCTTGCGCCCGGTCCGTTGAAACAGGCTGATGCCCAGCCGCTCCTCCAACAATTTCACCTGATAGCTGACCGCCGCCTGGGTCATCCCCAGTTCCTGCGCGGCGGCCGTGAAATTCTCCAGCCGCGCGGCGGCCTCGAACACACGAATGGCGGACAGGGGCGGCAGCGGAGGCATGCGCCATTCGATAAGCCAGGCTTATCTATACTGTCCATGCTTTTGTTGGCGCCAAGGGTGCCGTTCGGGCAGAGACAGCGGTGCCGGCGGCCCTCCGCGCCCGGCGATGATCATGGACGGAAGGAACAGTGATGCGCGATCAATATGACGCCCGGCTGTGGAACGACAGCCATGAAGAAATCAGCAAAAGTGCCGACCATTTCCTGCATCGCGTGATGCAGGCATTTCGGGTGCTTCACCGCATCGAATGGAGCGCGCCCTGGGCCGATGAACGCCAATGCAAGCGTCCCTGCCAATCGTGAAAATCCCGGCAAGGGGCAAAACAGGGGTTGCGGTTTCCGGTACAGGCGCCACCTTTAGGCCGTGCCCGAAACCGCTCTTCCCCCTCTGCCCGATCTTCCCGCTCCCCCGCCCGCGCTGCTGACCGGCGCCGCCCTGTTCCTCGATTTCGACGGGACATTGGCGCCGATTGCGGACACGCCCGACGGGGTGCATGTCGATGACGATCTGCTCGCCCTGCTGGCGGCGCTACGACGCAAGCTGGACGGGCGCCTCGCCATCGTCAGCGGCCGGTCGATCGCCACGCTGCGCGATTTCGGCTTTCAGGATTTCCTGCTCGCCGGCACCCACGGCCTTGAATTTGCCGCGCCCGGCGCAGCGCCGGATGCGCCGCCCCGCCTGCCCGCCATAGACGCGGTCGAACGGGCCTTCCATATCTTTGCCGACACCCGTCCCGGCGTGCTGGTCGAACGCAAGTCGATCAGCGTCGGCCTCCATTTCCGCGGCGCGCCCGATTGTGGCGAGGCCGCCGGCCTGCTTGCCCATCAGCTTGCAGAGGAACATAGCCTGGCCGTGCAGGCCGGCAAGATGCTGTTCGAACTGCGCCCCGGCGGCGCCGACAAGGGCAGCGCGCTCACCCGCCTGATGCAGCAGGCGCCGATGGCTGGCGGCACGCCGATCTTCATCGGCGACGATGTCACGGACGAGGAAGGTTTCGCCGCCGCCGCGCAATTGGGCGGCCATGGCATATTGGTCGGGCCCGCGCGGCACACGCACGCGGCCTTCGGCTTGGAACAGGTTGCCGCCGTCAGGCATTATCTGGCGCAGGGGGTCGCCGCGATCATCTGACCGGCGGCCACCATTCGCATGAACGAAGGGGGCCGAACATCATCGATACCAGCGACCATATCCTGGCCGGAAACGAGCGCGATCTCGACCTCTGGCCGATCGGAAACTGCCAGGCATCCGCCCTGATCGACCGCGCCGGGCGCATGGTCTGGGCCTGCGTGCCGCGGGTCGACGGCGACCCCGTCTTCTCAGCCCTGCTCGACAACAAGCATTGGGACAGCAAGGAAGCGCGTGGCTTCTGGGCAATCGAGCTGGAAAATTGCGTCGCGGTCGAGCAGCATTATATCCGCAACACGCCGATCCTGGTCACCCGCCAGAGCGACGGCCAGGGCAATGCGATCGAGATTTTCGATTTCTGCCCGCGCCACAAGCATAAGGGCCGCATGTATCGCCCGGTCGCCTTCGCGCGCATCGTGCGCCCCGCCGCCGGCAGCCCGCGCATCCGCGTCCGCCTGCGCCCCACGACCAGCTGGGGCAAGGAAAATGTCCCGGTCACCTACGGCTCCAACCATATCCGCATGGTCCTGTCCTACATGGCGATGCGGATATCGACCAACGCGCCGATCGGCCTCATTTCCCAGGAAAGCTGGTTCCGGCTGGAATCGGACATGCATTTCTTCATGGGGCCGGACGAGGGGTTTTCCGACGCGCTGCGCCCGGCGATCGAGCGGATGCTGGACGACACCATCCTGGAATGGCAGCTCTGGGTGCGCGGCCTCGCCATCCCGCCCGAATGGCAGGAGGCGGTGATCCGTTCCGCCATCACCCTCAAGCTCTGCCAGCATGAGGAAACCGGCGCGATCGTCGCCGCGCTCACCACCTCCATCCCCGAACATGCCGACAGTGGCCGCAACTGGGACTATCGCTACTGCTGGGTGCGCGACGCCTATTATACGGTCGAGGCGCTGAACCGGCTCGGCGCGCTGGACGTGCTGGAAACCTATCTCGTCTACCTGCGCAACATCGTCGACGGTGCCAAGGGCGGCCATATCCAGCCGCTCTACGATGTGCGCGGCAATGCGACGCTGCATGAATGGGAGGCCGCGTACCTGCCCGGCTATCGCGGCATGGGGCCAGTGCGGGTCGGCAATGCCGCTTATGAACAGATCCAGCATGACGCCTATGGCCAGATCGTCCTGTCCTCGGTCCAGGGCTTCATCGACCGGCGCTTGTTGCGCATGGCCGGCCATGCCGATTTCGAGGCGCTGGAGGCGGTGGGCGAACGCGCCTGGCAGGTTTATGACCAGCCGGACGCAGGCCTGTGGGAATTGCGCACCCGCGCCCATGTCCACAGCTACAGCGCGGTAATGTGTTGGGCCGCCTGCGATCGTCTGGCCCATGCCGCCACCGCGCTCGACCTGCCGCTGCGCGCCGCCCATTGGGAAAACCGCGCCGAAACCATGCGCGCCCGCATCATCGAATCCGCCTGGCGCGCCGACAGCAAGGCGATCTCCGCCAATTTCGAGGATGACGCGCGCGACGCATCGCTGCTGCAACTGCTCGACCTGCGCTTCCTGACCGCCGACGATCCGATGTTCACCGGCACGCTCGAAGCGCTGGAAAAGGATCTGCGCCGCGGCAACGACATGCTGCGCTACAGCGCGCCGGACGATTTCGGCGAGCCGGTCACCGCCTTCAATGTCTGCACCTTCTGGCTGATCGAAGCGCTGCATCGCACCGGCCGGACCGAGGAGGCGCGCGAACTGTTCGAGGAGATGCTGTCCCGCCGCACCGCCGCCGGCCTGCTGTCCGAAGATATCGATCCCCATAATGGGGAACTCTGGGGAAATTACCCGCAAACCTATTCGTTGGTCGGCATCATCAACTGCGCCGTCTTGCTGAGCAAACCGTGGAGCGTGATGCGATGAGCCGTCTGATAGTCATTTCCAACCGGGTCAGTCGCCCCAATGGCGCCGCCAATCAGGGCGGGCTGGCCGTCGCACTGGCGCAGGCGCTGCGTGAAAGCCGGGGCATCTGGGTTGGCTGGTCGGGCGGCACGACGGACAATTTCACCGGCCATATCGGCTTTGCCGATGATGACGGGGTGAAGACCGCGACGATCGACCTGGAAGAGCAGGATGTCGACGAATATTATAATGGCTATGCCAACAAGACGCTGTGGCCGCTGTTCCATTATCGCATCGACTTGGCCGAATATGCCCGCGATTTCGAGGGCGGATACAACCGCGTCAACCAGCGCTTCGCCGACACCGCCAGCCCGCTGATCGAACCGGAAGACATTATCTGGGTGCAGGATTATCACATGATCCCGCTGGGCCAGATGCTGCGCGACCGGGGGCATCAGAACCGGATGGGCTTCTTCCTGCACATCCCCTGGCCGCCGACCCGCCTGCTGGTATCCCTGCCCCACCATACCAAGCTGGTCAGCACCCTCTTCGCCTATGACGTGATCGGCTTCCATACCGAGGAATGGCTGGAATCCTTCCGCCATTATGTCGAGCGCGAGATGGGCGGCACCGTGGATGGCGATTTCGTCACCGTCGGCGGTCGCACCATCCAGGCCGTCGCCTGCCCGATCGGCATCAATGCCGAAGAGTTCAAGCAGGCCGCCGCCAGCGACGCGGCGGTGGAGATGCACCGCCAGGTCCGCGCCTCGCTGCAGGATCGCTCACTGATCGTCGGCGTCGACCGGCTCGACTATAGCAAGGGCCTGGAAGAACGGTTCAACGGCTATGCCCGCTTCCTGAAGGATCATGCCGAACATCATCGCCGGGTCGTGCTGGCGCAAATCGCACCGCCCTCGCGCGGCGAGGTGGAAAGCTATCAGCAGATCCGCGCCACGCTGGACTCGCTCGCCGGCCGCATCAACGGCGAATATAGCGATGTCGACTGGACCCCGATCCGATACGTCAACCAGGGCTATCCGCGCGACAAGCTGGCCGGCATCTATCGCTCCGCCCGGATCGGGCTGGTGACGCCGCTGCGCGACGGCATGAACCTGGTCGCCAAGGAATATGTCGCGGCCCAGAACCCGGACGATCCCGGCGTCCTGATCCTGTCCCGCTTCGCCGGCGCGGCGATGCAGCTCAAGGACGCGCTGCTCATCAACCCCTATAGCCCCGAAGAGATGTCCGACGCGATCGACCGGGCGCTGGCCATGCCGCTCGACGAGCGCAAGCGGCGCTGGCGGGCGATGATGGACAGCGTCGAGCAGCAGGATATCAGTTGGTGGCGCAGCGCCTTCACCGATCGGCTGGCGGCCACTCGCCAGGAAGAGCCGGAGGCCGAACCGGAACCGGCGACCGAATGATTGAGATCAGGCACCGGTCCCGCTAGGCCGGTGCCATGCATAGCGAAGATGATGACGAACCGCGCGGCCTGTGGGCCGCCATCAGCGCCAAATCCGGCGTGATCATTGGTAGCGTCGGCCTGATCGCCTGGCTGGCGCTGATCTGGTTCATGTTCGGCGACGTGCTGTAGCGCGTCCCCTGCGGATTTCCCCTTGCGCCTCGTTAAACCAGCGGCAGACATGATGCCGCTCCGGCTTCGGGAGCGCCAAATGGGGGATGTCCATGCTCGATCGCCGTTCCTTCCTCGGCAGCGCCGCTGCCGCCTCGCTCGCCGCGCCGATCGGGGCGGAAGCGCTGACCAGCGTGCCGCTGCCGGCCGCCGATCTCCATGCGAAGAATGAAGATGCCTATTGGGCGGCGCTGCGCAAACAGTTCCTGATCCCGGCCGATGTCGTGAACCTCAATGTCGGCACCGTCGGCTCCTCGCCGCGCCCGGTATTGAAGGCGATCTTTGACGGGTTCGAGACGACCGAGCAGATGACCCAGGAAGGGTCGGAGGATTATCCGATCTGGGGCTATGGCGCCTGGGACCAGTATCGCAAGCCCTTTGCCGACTTCATGGGCGCCAAGGTCGAGCAGATGGCGATCCTGCGCAACTGTACCGAGGCGAACAGCTACATCGCCAATGGCTTCGACATGAAGCCGGGCGACGAAGTGCTGATATCCGACGAGGAACATGGATCGGGCGAAATGCCCTGGATGCTGCGGTCGCGCCGCTATGGCGTGGTGGTCAAGAAATTCGCCATGCCAAAGCCGGCGAAGAACGCAGCCGAAATCCTCAACCGCATCAGTGACGCAATCACGCCGAAGACGCGGATCATCTTCGTCAGCCATATCAGCACCTCGACCGGCGTGGTGCTGCCGGCCAAGGAGATCGCCGCGCTCGCCCGGTCGAAGGGGATCATCTCCGCCTTCGACGGCGCCCATGCGCCGGGCATGATGAAGGTCGACCTCAACGATATCGGCTGCGACCTCTATACCGGGTCGATGCACAAATGGCTGTTCGCGACCAAGGGCACCGGCTTCCTCTATCTGCGCGACAGGAGCGTGATGGACCGGGTCTGGAACACGATCGCGACCGGCGGTTATGACGACCCGACCCGCATGGCGGACCGCTATATGCAGATCGGCTCCTCCTGCATCCCGACCTTGATGGGCCTCAATGCCGCGATCAGCTTCGCCGACAGCATCGGCATGGAGCGGATCGAGGCGCGCAACCGCATGCTCGCCGACTATATCCATGCCGAGATGGTGAAGCGCGGCGCGGAGGACTGGACCTCGCCCGATCCGGCGCTGCGCTGCGCGATCGCGACCGTCAACGTGCCGCCGGTGCAGCGGATGGAATTGCAGGACTGGCTCTGGAAAAATCACAAGGTGCGCATTCGCGGCGGCAACCCCAGCAAGCTGCGCCTCGCCACCCCCTATTTCCTGAGCAGGGCGGACATCGACCGCTTCCTTGGCCTGTTCGACGAATTTCGGAAGATGAAGGGGGCATAGCCGCCACAATTGCACCCCCGCCTATATTGCTCTATGGGCCACCCCAAGCAGCCCCGGCACCCGCTGATCCTTTCCGATTCGCGTTTGCCGGGGCAAAATCTTTTGTAAGAAAAAGACAGGAACGCGCATGGCCCGTCGCCGCCAGATCTACGAAGGCAAGGCAAAGATCCTTTACGAAGGCCCCGAGCCCGGCACGATCATCCAATATTTCAAGGATGATGCGACCGCCTTCAATGCCCAGAAGAAGGGCACGATTTCGGGCAAGGGCGTGCTCAACAACCGGATTTCCGAGCATATCTTCACCCTGCTCGGCCAGATCGGCGTGCCGACCCACTTCATCCGCCGCCTCAACATGCGCGAACAGCTCGTCCGCCAGGTCGAGATCGTGCCGATCGAGGTCGTGGTGCGCAACGTCGCCGCCGGTTCGCTGTCGAAGAAGCTTGGCATCGAGGAAGGCACCCAGCTGCCCCGCACGCTGATCGAATATTGCTACAAGGATGATGCGCTGGGCGACCCGCTGATCTCCGAAGAGCATATCGCCTGCTTCGGCTGGGCCACGCAGGAAGAGATGCACGACATCGCCGACATGGCGATCCGCATCAACGACTTCATGTGCGGCCTGTTCGCCGGCATCGGCATTCGCCTGATCGACTTCAAGCTGGAATTCGGCCGCCTCTATGACGGCGATTACAGCCGCATCATCCTGGCCGATGAAATCAGCCCCGATGGCTGCCGCCTGTGGGACATGGCAACCAACGAGAAGCTGGACAAGGATCGCTTCCGTCGCGACCTCGGCGGCGAAGTCGAAGCCTATCAGGAAGTGGCGCGCCGCCTGGGCCTGCTGCCCGAAGGGCTGGACACCACCGTCCTCGACCTCGACACGCATCGCAAGAAGCGCGAGAAGGACTGATCTACGAAAAGGCCGGCCGCAACGCCGGCCTTTTTCTTTTAGGTCTCAGGCGAGGATGGCATCCGCCATCAGCTTGAGCCCCAGCAGCACCATCAGCACATAGATGAGCGTGTAGAAGCGCGCAGCGTCCACCCGCCGCACCAGCCAGACGCCGGCGAAGGTCGACCCCACCGCCACCGGCACCAGCAGCGCCGTCGCCATCAGATTGGCGTGCGTGAATTGGCCCAGCGCGGCATAGGCCGGCACCTTCATCCAGTTCATGACAGCGAAGGCGACAGCCGTGGTGCCGACCAGCATGTCGCGCGGCAGCTTCTTGGGCAGCACCCACATCTGGAAGGGCGGCGATCCGGCATGGGCGATCTGGCTGGTGAAGCCGCTCGCGACGCCGAACAAAGTGCCGACCCAGCCTGGCGAGGTCGAGGGCAGGACGATCGCCCCGCCCCGCTCGACCCAGAGCCGCTGTAACCCGAACAAGGTGGAAATGGCGCCGAGCGCGCCCAGCACCGCCGTTTCGGAGACTTGCGCCGCGAACCAGTAGCCCAACCCGACACCGATCGCCATGCCGGGCAGCATCACCGCCAGAATGCGGCCATCCCAGCTGCGGCGGAAGGCCCAGACGCTGACGGCATCCTGCAGGATCAGGATCGGCAGCAGGATCGCCGCGCCGCGCACCGGATCGACGCCCAGCGCCATGATCGGCATGGCCAGCGCCCCGACACCGGCAAAGCCGCCCTTGGCAAGCCCCGATATGATGACGGCGATGATGGCACAGGCGAGATAGAGAAGGTCGGGACTCATGCCCCAGCCTTATAAGCAGTTGCCGGCAAAGAGAATAAGCGGGGCGACCTGGGCCACCCCGCCCGTGACATTCAGTTCCGCTCGCGTCCCAGATTGGGCAGGAAGGCGGTGAGCAGGCCGATCGCCGGCAGGAAGGCACAGACCCGGAACACCATCTCGATGCTGCTATGGTCCGCCAGCCAGCCCAGTCCGGCCGCGCCCAGCCCGCCCATGCCGAAGGAGAAGCCGAAGAACAGGCCCGAGATCATGCCGACCTTGCCCGGCACCAGTTCCTGCGCAAACACGACGATCGCGGGGAAGGCGGAGGCAAGGATCAGGCCGATGATGACGGTCAGCGGCCCGCTCCAGAACAGCCCGGCATAGGGCAGCGCCAGGGAGAAGGGCAGCGCCCCCAGGATCGAGAACCAGATCACATATTTGCGCCCGAACCGGTCGCCCAGCGGCCCGCCCGCGACCGTGCCGACCGCCACCGCCGCCAGGAAGGCGAACAGATGGAGCTGCGCATTCTGCACCGACAGGTCGAACCGCTGGATCAGGTAGAAGGTGTAATAGCTCGTCAGGCTGGCGAGATAGACATATTTGGAGAAGATCAGCGCCAGCAGGATGGCGATGCCCCGCGCCGCCTGCCCGCGCGGCAGTTCGATATGCAGCGCGCCGGCGCAGCCGACCTGCAACCGGCTGAGGCCATGATGGCGATACCAGTTGGCGACGTTCCACAGCACCGCGCCCGACAGCAGCGCCAGCAGCGCAAAGAAGGCCAGGCTCGACTGGCCCCAGCGCACCACGACCAGCGCCGCGGCCAGCGGCCCCAGCGCCTGCCCCGCATTGCCACCGACCTGGAACAACGACTGGGCCAAACCATGGCGACCGCCGGCTGCCATCCGCGCCACCCGCGAGGATTCGGGGTGGAAGACCGATGAACCGACGCCCAGGAGCGCCGCGCCGACCAGCACGAGGCCGTAGCTGTGCGCGATCGACAGCACGGTCAGGCCCGCCAGCGAGAAGAGCGTGCCACCCGGCAGTGCCATCGGCGTCGGTCGCTTGTCGGCATAAAGGCCGATCATCGGCTGCAGGATCGATGCGGTAATCTGATAGACCAGGGTCACCATGCCGATCTGGCCGAAGCTCAGATGTAGCTCGCTCTTGAGACCCGGATAGATGGCGGGAAGCAGCGACTGCATCATGTCGTTGAGCAGATGGCAGAAGCTGATCGCCACGATCACGCCGAACGCCGTGCCGCCCGCTGCCAATTGTGCGCCTGCCTTTTCTATCCTTATCTCTTTCATTGTCGGTTCCTTTCTGAGGCCGGACCGATTAGCGCTTCCCTTCTCGTCCCGCTTCCGCATATGGGTCAATCTCTTTTGCGATCAGGACAATCATGGACCAGCGGCACCCGGACGATCATGAGCATGTGCCCCGGCCGGTGGTCGGCATCGGCAATGATTATCCGCCCTCCTTCGAACTGGCCGAGCATCAGCATCGCCGCGGGCAATTGCTTTATGCCGCGTCCGGCGTGGTCGCGGTCAGCACGCCGCAGGGCGCCTGGGTCGCCCCACCCGAACGGGCCGTCTGGATTCCGGGCGGCACGCCCCATGCGGTGCGGATGGTCGGCGCGGTGCAGACGCGCAGCGTGCTGGTCGACCAGGCCGTCTATCCCGGCCTGGCCCGGTCCTGCCGGGTGCTCGGCGTGTCGCCGCTGCTGCGCCAGTTGCTGGTGGAGGCCGCCCATGTTCCGGTCGAATATGCGGAAGCGGCGCGCGATGGCCTGGTCATGCGGTTGCTGGTGGCGGAGATCGAGCGGGCGCCTCTGATCCCGCTTGCTGTGCCCTTCCCGCGCCATGCCGCGCTTGCGGCGCGCTGCCACGCCTTTGTCGAACAGCCGCAGGCCCATGTGACGATCGACCAATGGGCAGACGCGCTGGCGATGAACCGGCGTCGCTTCACCCGGCTGTTCCGCCAGGAAACGGGCATGAGCTTCGCGCAATGGCGGCAACAGGCCTGCCTGTCGGCGGCCCTGCCCCGGCTGGCGGCGGGCGAAGCGATCACGACGATCGCGCTGGACCTGGGCTATGACGGGCCGGCCAATTTCTCGACCATGTTCAAGCGGGCGCTGGGTGTCTCGCCCAGCCGCTATCGCCCCTGATCCTCAGGCGGACTTGGCGCGATAACCGACGAGCAGACCGAAGCAGAAGGTTGCAAACAAAGCGAGCTGAACCCGCCCATGCGGGTCATCATAGCCCACAATCTGCTGCCCCCAGGCAAAAAGCCCCACAAACATTGCCAGTGCCAGACCGGACATGCCCCATATCCCTGTAAAAACTCCGCCCTCAGATTATTCTCAGCTTCCTAAGAAAGTCATAATCTCTTGCCTGCGCGCCGCGCCGCGCCTAGGGGGAGCGGCAAAGTTCATCCCCCCGCATCGGCGGGCGGCATGCCAAGGAGTTTGCACCTCATGAAAGCCCGCATCTTCGTCACTCTCAAGGGCGGCGTCCTCGATCCGCAGGGCCGTGCGATCCATCACGCGCTCGAAGGCCTGGGCTTTGGCGGCGTCAACGACGTGCGCGCCGGCAAGCTCATCGAGCTGGACCTGGCCGATGGCACCAGCGACGAGGATATCGACGCCATGTGCCGCAAGCTGCTGGCCAACACGGTCATCGAAAACTACCGCATCGAAAAGGTGGCCTGAGCCATGAAGAGCGCCGTCATCGTCTTTCCGGGCAGCAATTGCGACCGCGACCTGGCGGTGGCGTTCGAGGCTGCGACCGGTTCCAATCCCACCATGGTGTGGCATCGCGATACCGAACTGCCCGACGACATCGACCTGATCGGCGTGCCCGGCGGCTTTTCCTATGGCGACTATCTGCGCTCCGGCGCGATGGCCGCCCGCTCGCCGGTGATGCAGGCTGTCGCCCGCGCCGCCGACCGGGGCGCCTTCGTCCTGGGCATCTGCAACGGCTTCCAGGTGCTGACCGAAAGCGGTCTGCTGCCCGGCGCGCTGCTGCGCAACGCCGGCGGCCATTTCGTCTGCCGCGACGTCGCCCTGACCGTCGAGAACGCCCAGAGCGCCTTCACCAGCCGCTATGCCGCCGGCGAAGCGATCAGCTTCCCGGTCGCCCATCATGACGGCAATTATTTTGCCGACGACGCCACGCTCGATCGGCTGGAAGGTGAAGGCCGCGTCGCGCTGCGCTACGCCCAGAACATCAACGGTTCGGCCCGCAACATCGCCGGCGTCCTCAACGAAGCCGGCAATGTACTGGGCATGATGCCCCACCCCGAGCGCGTGATCGAACCGGCCCATGGCAACACCGACGGCCAGCGCCTGTTCGCCGGCCTGGTCGAGGGCCTGCTCGCCCGCGCCTGATCACCGGATCGAAATTGCAAAAGCCCGCCACGCATCAGCGCGGCGGGCTTTTTTTTTAACTTCCGGCTGCGGCGATGCCGGCATCGGTCCTGACTTGCATCATTCCCCCTTTGTTCTACACGAGATGGACAATGACCAAGGGGGATCGATGATCAGCAAATCGCGCGTGCAGCTGATAGCCTTGCTGCTATTGCCGACGGCCGCTCAAGCCGCCGAACCCGGCACCATCGCCGTTCCCGAAGCGGTCCTTGCGCTAAATGGCTGCTGGGAAGGTGAAGGCAGCGTGATGGGCAAGCCGGTCAGCGTGTCCATCCGCAGTCAGCCCATAGCGCTCGATGCCATGCTCGCACTCGATGTGGAAAGCAGCGCCCTGGCCGATCCCAAGGATCGCTACGCCGCGCATCTGATCTTCGGCGGCACCAAAAAATCCCATCCGATCATCGGTTTCTGGGCCGACAGTTTCGGCGGCGCCTTCACGGCCCTTGGCGAAGGCGAAAGCCAGCCCGATGGCTTCGACATCGGCTATGCCTATCCCGACGCGACCTTCGTCAACCGTTGGCGCATCAAAGGCGCGCAACTGACATGGAGCATCGTCGCGCGGGGCAAGGCAAATGTCGAAAAGTCCTTCGCCAGCTACAGCCTCCACAAGGTTGCATGCGCGCGCGCCAAGGCGCGCTAAACGATCAGGCTCTAGCCGCCCCGGTGATAGTCATAATCATAGGCCCGGCCATGTGCCTTGGTCAGCACGGCGCCGACGATCGAGCCGCCGGCCCGGCGCAGTCGTTCCACGGCAACCCGCAGGCCGCCATGATGGTTGCGCCCCCATTCGACCACCAGCAGCGTGACCTGCACCTTGGCGGCAAGCAGTTGCGCGTCGGACATGCCCAGGATCGGCGGCGCATCGATCAGCACCGTGTCATAGCGGTCGCGCACCGCGCCCAGCAGCGCATCGAGCGCCGGGGTGGAGAGCAATTCCGCCGGATTGGGCGGCACCGCGCCGCAGGGCAGCAGCGACACGCCGGCGACACCGCTGTCGAGGATCAGATCCTCGACCTTGCCCTGGCCCGTCAGCACCTCGCTGATGCCGCGCGTCGCGGTTACCCGGAACAGGCTGTGCTGCACCGGCCGGCGCATGTCGGCGTCGATCACCAGCACCTTCTTGTCCAGCCGCGCCAGCGCGCGGGCCAGCGCGTTGACGGTCAGCGACTTGCCTTCCTCCTCCTGCGCGCTGGTGACCAGGATGGAGCGCGGCAGGCCGGCAACCGATGCCAGTTGCAGCGACGCCGCGATCGGCGCGAAGATGTCCGGCGCGCTCGGCTGATCGCCGGTGGTCGGTACTGCGCCCAGCAGCGGCAGGTCGACCCGCTCCGCCAGCGTATCGGCCGACGTCACCGCATCGTCGAACATGTGCCGCGCCGCGATCAGCAGCAGGCCCAGCAGCATGCCGCCGAGCAGCGCGACCAGCATGATCTGGCCGACATGGGGGGCAAAGGGCGTGGTCGGCACCGCCGCCCGGTCGAGCGGCTGGATGCGGCCGGCCTGGAAGCCCGCCTGCGACGCCATGTCGCGATAACGCTGCAACAGGCTGTCATGCAGCAGGCGATAGGTTTCGACCGACCGGCTCATCATGCTCATCTGCATATCGCGGCCGCGCTCGACCCGCGCATCGCCTTCCAGCGCGGCGATTTCCGAAGCTATCTGCTTCTCGCCATGCGCCGCCACCTCATATTCCTGGCGCAGCGACGCGCGGATGGTGTTCGCCATGCTCTCGGCCTGGTCGTCAAGCGCCGCCAGCCGCGCCCGCGCCTCGCGCATTTCTGGGTGGGCATCCTTGCGGAACTGCCGTTCCTCGACCAGTGCCGCGCGCGCCTGCGCCCGTTCCGCCATCAACTGCTGCATGGCGCCATTGCCCAGCACCTCGGGCAGCGTCTCGGCGCTCGCCGCCTTCGCGCTTTCCCAGCGCTTCTGCGCGGCAATACGGTCCGCGACCGCCTGCGCGCGGAAGGCGTTGAGCTGCGCCAGACGCGCCGCGGTCGATCCTTCCGGCACCGGTGCGGCGTCCGGCTTTGCATCCTTGCCGTCGCTCTTCTTGTCCTCGTCCGTGGCCGGCTCGGCCGGCACTGCGCCGGTGCGCGAGGCATAGACCGCCAGATCCCGCTCGGCCCGTTCCAGATCCTTGCGCGCGCCATCCAGCTCACCCAGCAGGAAACGACGCGCCTGCACGCCGGACTCAAAGCCGCGCTTCAGGTCCGCCCGGATCAGGCTGTCGGCATAGCTGTTCGCCACTCTGGCCGACAAAGCCGGATCGGCACTGACGAAGCTGATGCGCAGCACCCGCGACTTGCCCGGCAATTCGACCTGCAGATTGTCGCGCAACAACTTGATGACCTGCTCATGCTCGACCTGGCGCTGGGTCAGGCTGCCCTGCCCCTGTGCCGGGCGGCGCGCATCCATGCCCTGGAAGAAGACCGGGCTGCCGACCAGCGCCAGATCGCGCGCGACATCCTCGGCCAGTGCCCGGCTGCGCAGCACTTCCAGCTCGGTCTGCATCATGCTTTCGGTGTCGGCGGCGCTGACCGGCTTCTGCATCGCGCCAGCGCCGGCGGCCCCTGCCGGCACATCCTCCACCTCGACCGAGGCGGTCGCGCGATAGTCCGGCGTCGACAGCAGGATATAGATGACGCCCGCCAGCACGCAGAGCGCCATGGTGACGAACAGGATGACGCGGTGCCGCCGCACCACGGTCCATGTGCCGCGCGCGCTCTCGACAAAGCGGGTGGTGCGATCCTCCTCCCCGGCCTGACGCTGTTCCAGTTCGATAATCCGGGACACCATCAATTGCCTCCGTCTATGGCGATGAAGCCGGTCGCGACAGCAGGAATGGCGATCAGCGCGCCGCCAAGGATAGCCTTGGCGCGGGACAGGCCGACGATCACCAGATCGCCCGGCAATATTTCAGGATCGGGCGCTTCCCCCTTGCGGATGGCGCCCAGGTCGAAGGTCGCGGCCTGGCGCTGCCCCTCGACGGTGCGGACCACCACCACCTGCCCCAGGCTAGCCAGCCGGGTCGGGCCATGGGCCAGCGCCACCGCCTGGATGAGGCCGATCCGTCCCTCGATCGGGAACAGGCCGGGCTCACGCACCTCGCCATCGACGGTGATGCGGCGGCCGACTGCCTGCTTCACGAACACCGTGACCTGCGGAGACACGAGATAGCGCTCGCCCAGCCGGCCGGCGATCACGTCCGACGCCTCGCCGGCGGTCAGCCCGCCGATCGACACATCGCCGACCAGCGGCATGCGGACCATGCCAGCCGCGCTGACCCGCGCATCCTCCAGCGACAGGTCGGGCTCATGATAGACCTGGATGCGCAGCACATCGTCGGGACTGATGACATAGTCGCGGCCCACCGCGGCGGGCGCGGGCATCAGCGCATAGGCGGCCTCGCCGCGCGGGGCATCCTCCACGGTCGAGCAGCCGGCAAGCAGCATCGCCGCTGCCGCGACGGCGCCGCCCTTCATGCCCTTGCCATAGTGCCCCAAAATCTGGCGCTTCATGCGCATCAACACCCCATTGCGAACCGGGTGCGGCCCGCAAAAGGGCCGCTCGGCTCGGGGGTTAGCGACGCGGCACCGTCATGGCAACCGCGCGGGGGGCAGGACGAACCGCCCGGCCGACGATCAGACCGCGATGCGCTGCGCGGCCGGCTCGGGCTGACGACGCGGCTGGTCGGGCCAGATGCCGCGCGTATCATAGACGGCCTTGCCGGCACGTTCGTCGACGGGAACGGATTTGAACATGTCATGATCGACAAGAATGATGAACACGCCGCATTGTTCCAGAGCCGTATCGAGATCGATCAGTTCGGCGCCGGTGCCGGCAAACTCCATCGGCAGATCCTGCGCATAGGGTTCGACCAGCTTGACCCGCTTGCCGTAACGACGGGCGAGCCGGCTGGCGACCTTGACCGCCGGGCTTTCGCGGAAATCGTCGATGTTCGGCTTGAAGGCGAGGCCGAGGCAGGCGACATCCTCGCCGGCAAAGGCGTCGATCATGTCCGAAGACTTGGCCACGACATAATCGGTCTTGCCGTCATTCACTTCGCGCGCGGTGCGGATGATGCGGGCATTTTCCGGGTCGCCATGGACGATGAACCAGGGATCGACGGCGATGCAATGGCCGCCGACGCCCGGCCCCGGCTGCAATATGTTGACGCGTGGATGGCGGTTGGCCAGGCGGATCACCTCCCACACGTCGATGTCCATGCGGTCGGCGATCACCGACAATTCATTGGCGAAGGCGATGTTGACATCGCGGAAGCTGTTTTCCACCAGCTTCACCATCTCGGCCGCGCGCGCCGTGGTGGTGATGCAGGCGCCGCGCACGAACTGGCGATAGAAGCCCAGCGCCTTGCGCGCGCAGCGCGGCGTGATGCCGCCGATGCAGCGATCATTGTCGATCAGCTCGACCAGGATGCGGCCGGGCAGCACCCGCTCGGGGCAATAGGCGATGGCGATGTCGCCCGCCACGCCGGGCGCCGGCATCCTGAGGTCGGGGCGCAGCTCGGCGATCAGGTCGCGCATCGCCTCGGTCGTGCCGACCGGCGAGGTCGATTCCAGGATCACCGTATCGCCGTTTTTCAGCACCGGGGCGACGGTCCGGGCGGCCTGCAGCACATAGGAGATGTCGGGTGCGCGGTCCTCGGCCACCGGGGTCGGCACCGCGATGATGAAGACGTCACTGGCCTCTACGCTGAGCGACGCACGCAGATTGCCGCGTGCCACCACGCCCTGCACCAGGCCGTCCAGATCGACTTCCTCGATATGGACCCGACCCGAATTGACCGTCTCGACCACATGGGCGCTGACATCGACACCGACGACCTGCGCGCCGCCGCGCGCGATCAGCGCCGCAGTCGGCAGGCCGATATAGCCCAGGCCAATGACGGAAACCTTCTGCTTGCTGTCGACGGGCATGGGGGAGATAATCCTTCATTCACCAAAATTCGGAGCGACATTGCCCGGAAATGTTGAAGATTTGGGTAATGTCAGGCGGCAAGATGCGCCGCGCCGGCCTTTCCTGCAATGATATCGGCAATCCGCTCGGCCGCCTTGCCGTCGCCGAACGGGTTATGGGCACGGGCCATCGCCTGATAGGCGGCATCATCGTCGAGCAGCGCCAGCACCTCGCGCACGATCCGGTCCCGGTCCGCCCCGACCAGCTTCGCCGTGCCCGCCTGCACCCCTTCGGGCCGTTCGGTGGTCTCGCGCATCACCAGCACCGGCTTGCCGAGCGAAGGCGCCTCTTCCTGCACGCCGCCGCTGTCGGTCAGCACCAGATGACACAGGTCGAGCAGGCGGACGAAATGGGGATAGTCGAGCGGTTCGATCATCGCGACATTGGGCAGCTCGCCCAACACCGCATCCATGACCGGACGGACATTGGGATTGGGATGGACGGGGAAGATCACCGCGACATCGGGCCGCGCGGCAATGTCCGCGATGGAACGGGCGATCGCCTCCATGCCGCCGCCGAAATTTTCGCGCCGGTGACTGGTGACGGCAACGATCCGCTTGCCCGCGAAACGCGCCGCCAGATCATCAAGGCCGCTGGCCAGCGCTGGTTCGCCATGGACCCGATCGACCGTCGCCAGCAGCGCGTCGATCACGGTATTCCCCGTGACATGAATGCCGGCCGCATCGCGATTTTCCCGCAGCAGTGCGTCGGCCGCCGCCTGGGTCGGCGCGAAATTCATGTCGGCAATGCACGCCACAACGCGGCGATTGACCTCCTCGGGCCAGGGATGATGGATGTCGCCGCTGCGCAGGCCGGCCTCGACATGGGCGACCGGGATCTTGCGATAATAGGCCGCCAGGCTCGCCACCATCGTCGTCAGCGTGTCGCCATGCACCACCACCCGGTCGGGCTTCTCCGCGTCGAACGCCTCGCCCAGCGCGACGATCAACTTGGCGGTCAGCCCGTCCAGCGTCTGGTTGGGCGTCATGACGTCCAGATCGATGTCGGGCACGATACCGGCAATCTCCAGCACCTGGTCCAGCAGGCCGCGATGCTGCGCCGTCACGATCACGCGGGTGTCGATATCGGCACGCGCCTTGAGCGCGTGGATCACCGGAAACAGCTTGATCGCTTCCGGCCGTGTCCCAAATACCAGCGCTACTTTCACTCTGTGCCCTTTCGTTCGGATGCGCCTTCCCTGGCAAAAAAGGGTAACCAGCCGCTAAACGGTAGCATGGTAATTACGCAAAGGCGCGAATTGTATTGCGTTATGACTATGCTAGAGCCTCAAACCAATCACTTCCCGTTTGGAGTTCCACCAACTCATGAAAATCACCATGATCGGCACCGGCTATGTCGGCCTCGTCTCCGGGGCCTGCTTTGCGGATTTCGGCCATGATGTCGTCTGCGTCGACAAGGATGCGGGCAAGATCGCCGCGATCGAGGCCGGCACCATGCCGATCTACGAACCCGGCCTTGACCAGCTGGTCGGCACCAACGCCGCCGCCGGTCGCCTGACCTTCACCACCGACCTGCCCGAAGGCGTGAAGGGCGCCGACGCGATCTTCATCGCCGTCGGCACGCCCTCGCGGCGGGGCGATGGCCATGCCGACCTCAGCTATGTCTATGCCGCCGCCAAGGAAATCGTCGAATCCCTCGATGGCCCGGCGGTCATCGTCACCAAGTCGACCGTGCCCGTAGGCACCGGCGACGAGGTCGAGCGGATCGCGCGCGAACTGCGCCCGGACCTCGACATCCAGGTCGTGTCGAACCCCGAATTCCTGCGCGAAGGCGCCGCGATCGGCGACTTCAAGCGCCCCGACCGCGTCGTCGTGGGCACCACCGGATCGGAACGCGCCATTTCGGTGATGAGCCAGGTCTATCGCCCGCTGAACCTCAACCAGGCGCCGCTGATGTTCACCGGCCGTCGCACGGCCGAACTGATCAAATATGCCGCCAACGCCTTCCTGGCGACCAAGATCACCTTCATCAACGAGATGGCGGACCTGTGCGAGGCGGTCGGCGCCGAAGTGCAGGACGTGTCGCGCGGCATCGGCCTCGACAAGCGGATCGGCAGCAAGTTCCTGCATGCCGGTCCGGGCTATGGCGGCTCCTGCTTCCCCAAGGATACGCTGGCCCTGGTCAAGACCGGGCAGGATTATGACGCGCCGATCCGCATCGTCGAAACGGTGGTGCAGGTGAACGACCTGCGCAAGCGCGCCATGGGCCGCAAGATCGTGAAGGCGCTGGGCGGTGAAGCGCGCGGCAAGACCGTCGCCCTGCTGGGCGTCACCTTCAAGCCCAATACCGACGACATGCGCGACGCGCCCAGCCTGGCGATCGTGCAGGCACTGGAGGATGCCGGCGCGAAGGTCGTCGCCTATGATCCCGAGGGCATGGACGTCGCCGCGCCGATGATGCCCGGCGTCACCATGGCCGGTTCGGCCTATGAGGCCGCTTCCGGCGCCGACGCGCTGGTGCTGGTGACCGAATGGGACGCCTTCCGCGCACTGGATCTCAAGCGCCTGGCCAGCTCGATGAGCGCACCGGTGCTGGTCGACCTGCGCAACATCTATCCGGTCGCGGAAGCGGAAGCCGCGGGCTTCACCGTCACCCGCGTGGGTGGAAAGGGCAGCGCCGCCTGATGTGGCCATGGGAAGAGGAGGGCGTCAGCGCCCTCCCCCGACTGCGCCACTGGCTGCTGGCAGCCATGCTGATCCTGGGCGCGATGCTGGCCGTGCCGATCTTTGCGGCCCTGACCTGACGCCGTCAGGCCTTGAGCTTCCAGCCCTTGCGCAGCAGCACATAGCAGAGCACCGCCAGCCCGGCATTGAGCGCCAGCAGCACGACGCTGCCGACCAGCACATTGCCGTCCGCCGCCGCGACGAAGCCATAGCGGAAACCGGAAATGGCGTAGAAGAAGGGGTTGGCGTGGCTGATCGCGCGAAAGAGCGGCGACAGGCGGTCGATCGAATAAAAGGTGCCCGACAACAGGGTCATCGGCCCGATCACGAAATTGGTGATGGCGGCGGCATGATCGAATTTTTCTGCCCAGATCGACGTCATCACGCCGATGAACGCGGTCAGGCTGGCGCCCATCAGGCCGAACCAGATCACCGCCCACAGATGCGTCGGCGTCACATGCACGCCCGGCCACAGCGCCATCGCCCCCCACAGCGCCAGACCGACCGCAACCGCGCGCGTCACTGCCGCGCCGACCAGCGCCAGCAGCAATTCGCCCACCGACAGCGGCGGCATCAGATAGTCGATCAGCGTCCCCTGCATCTTGCCCGCCAGCAGCGAGAAGCTGCTGTTGGCAAAGGCATTGTTCATCATGCCCATCATCATCAGGCCCGGCGCGATGAAATCGGCAAAGGGCACGCCCAGCACCTGGCGGTTCGCCCCGCCCAGCGCGATGGTGAAAATCACCAGGAACATCAGCGTGGTAACGGCCGGCGCCCAGATCGTCTGGAGCTGCACCTTCATGAAGCGCCGCACTTCCTTGCGGTAGAGCGCGCGCATGCCGGCCCAGTTGACGTTGCGGATCACCAACTCCCCCGGTTCATGGAAGGGAACGGGTGCGGGATGGGCGGCTGCAATTTTGGGCTGGTCGTTCATGATGGGATCGACTATCGGCTGGTCCGTTATGCCGCAAGGGCGTTCTGCGCGGTTGGAAGTCGCGCCTGCATGCCCCATATAGGGCGCATAGCACAGATTGTGAGGAGTTTTCATTGTCCTGGACCGACGAACGTATCGACCAGCTCAAGGCGATGTGGGAAAAGGGCCTGACCGCGAGCCAGATCGCGGACGAACTGGGCGGCGTCAGCCGTAACGCGGTAATCGGCAAGGCGCATCGCCTTGGCCTGCAGTCGCGCCCGTCCCCGGTGAAGGCCAACGAGGCGCCCAAGAAGGCCGCGCCCGCCCGCAAGCCGGCAGCCCCTGCCCCGGAAGCCGAAGCGCCCCGCGCCGCCGCGCCCGTGGCCGCCCCGCCGCCGCCGCCGCGTCCGGCCCCGGTCGCCGCACCGACTGCGCCTGCCGCACCGGCTGCCGCCGCTGCCCCCAGCGACGCGCCCGCCGCGCCGCAGCCGCGCATCGTGTCGGTCGGCCCCGGCGGCTTCCTGCGCCAGGGCCCCGGTGACCAGCAGGCACCGATCCCGCCGGCACCGCCGCGCCGTCTGGTGCCCGCCAAGCCGAGCGCCGAAATTGCCGGCAAGACCAGCCTGCTCGACCTGACCGAGCGGATCTGCAAGTGGCCGATGGGCCATCCGGGCGAGCCGGACTTCCATTTCTGCGGCGAAGCAGTGAACCCCGGCTTCCCCTATTGCGTGGAACATTGCGGCCGCGCCTATCAGGCACAGCTGCCGCGCGGCACGCGCCGCCCGCCCCCGCCGCTGCCCTTTGGCGGCCCGCGGGTTCGCTGAACAAACGAGACAAGGAAGGCCGCCCCACCGGGCGGCCTTTTCTTTTGCTCCTATTTGCCGACCAGTTGCGGATTTTCCGCCTTCCAGACCATCGCCGCATGGATGCGCCGTTCGACACTGGGATGGTCGTAGAACAGGATTTCCTCCAGCCGCGAGGGCGATGAGGCGCGATATTCGATCGTCTTGACCAGCGCCTTGGCAAGGCCATCGGGTTCATGCGCGACCTTGAGCGAGAAACGGTCGGCGGCATTCTCGTCATAGCGGCTGATGCTGTTCATCAGCGGCACCAGGAATACCCCGACCACCGCTGCGACCGCCCAGGCGACCGGCATATGCGCCGGATCGCTGATCGCGCTGCCCGCGCCGAACCAGCGCGCCGCGACCGGATAGAGCCGGTCGACCAGGAAGAAGAGCAGCATCGCCAGCAGGCTCATGCCGCCGGCCAGCCACAGCACATGATGTTCGGCATAATGGCCCATTTCATGGCCCACCACGCCCCGCACCTCGGCCAGGTCGGCGCCGCGCTTGAACATGGTGTCGCTCATCGCCACTCGCGCCGTGCCGAACAGGCCGGAGACATTGGCGGTATAGCGTTCCGACTGCTTCGACCCGTCATAAATATAAATTTTGTCGCCCGGCACGCCGGCACGATGGGCCAGTTCGACCACCGCATCGCGGGTCGGCCCGGCTGGCGCGGGGGTATATTTGTTGAACAGCGGTTCGATCGCCACCGGTGCGATGACGACCATCAGGATGATGCCCAGCACGACCACCAGCCCCGACCAGGCCCACCACCAGCGCGGCGTGCGGCGCATCAGCGCATAGATGGCGACCGCCAGCAGCGCCACCAACGGAATGCTGATCGCGCTCGACAATATATCCTCGCCCAGCCAGCCGCCGAAACCCTGGCTGGTCAGCCCATAGCTGCGCTCGCGTCCCCAATTGGCATAGACGGACCAGGGCAGTTCGATCAGCCAGTCGAGCAGGAAGAAGAGCAAGGCGGACAGGAACACCGCCAGATTGGGGCGCCGCACATGCACCCGCCGCCCCAGCCGCACCAGCAGGCCGCTGCGCCAGATCAGCGCCATGGCGACCAGTGTCACCAGCATGCCCCAAAGCAGCAGCCAATGCCCGCCCTGGGTATAGGCGATCGCCCGTTCATGCTGGGCCGGCGACAGCGTCGCGAGATAGGCGGCGGTCGCCGCATCGGGGTTGAAACCTGCCGGCATTTTCTCGACCTCCCGCCAAATCCTGTCGGCGGGAAGCTATGTCGGGCGCGGGATCAGGTAAAGATCACAAGAGGAAAGGGCCGGAGCATCGCCCCGGCCCTTTCATTGCGGCGGATCAGAAGCGGAAGCTGGCGGTCGCCATCAGGCTCTGATTGTCGAACTTGTCGCCACGGTTGATGCTGGTGCCGCCGGATGGCGTGATGATGAAGGGGTTGGTCGCGGGCGCGCTGCCCTGCCCCACATCGACGCGATAGTCGCCCGTGTTATAACGGGTCCAAAGATAGCGCGCGCCGATCGAGAAATTCTGCGCGACCTTGGCCTCGACACCGCCGCCCATGGTGTAGCCCCAGGCATCTTCCTTGCGATCATATTCGGTGAAGCTGTTGGCGGTGTTGCTGGTGTCGAAATGATTCTTCACCTTGGCATAGGCCAGACCGCCGGTGATATAGGGCATGACCCCGCCATCGGTGGTGTAGCCCAGCCGCGCGCGCAGATTGGCGTTCCAGCCGATCCGCCGGGTCATGGTATAGCTGGCGGGCGTGGTCGAATATTCGGTCACGCTGTCGCTGACATAGGCCTTGCCCGCTTCGCCCACGATGCCCGCCACGATATTGCCGAACTGCCGGTCATAGCCGACATGGCCCATCCAGCCGATCGCATCCTTGTCGCCATTGCAGCCGCTGGCCGACGTCGCGCCCCGTGCCGAACCGCCGCAGGTGCCGGGCGAAAAGGCATTGGCCCCGGCCGCCGTGGTGACGACATTGTCATAATTGCCGTCCCCGTCCGTGTCGAAGCGCAGATGCTCGCCGCCGTCACCCTTCGACCAGTTATAGCCGAAGGAGCCGCCGACATAGGGGCCGGTCCAGTCGACCTTACCGCTGTCCTGCTGCGCCAGCGCGGGGGTCGCCAGGGCGAGCGCCAGCGTGGCGCCGATCGGCGCAAAATGCTTGAATGTCATGAATTTCTCCAGCCTGACCTTGGGAATATACCCTGATGGAGGCAACGGCTCTGTCGGCCAATTTGTTGCAAAGCGCCTTGTAACAATTGATTGCTAGCGATCGCGTGCGCGCAGCGCTTGCGCCCGACGCCCGGCTGCCTATAGCTTGGCGGCATGTCCGAAGACCTGTTCGCCTCCGCCCAGTCCACCACCTCGCCGGGCTATGACGCCTCCACCATCGAAGTGCTCGAAGGGCTGGAGCCGGTCCGGCGCCGTCCGGGCATGTATATTGGCGGCATCGACGAGCGCGCCTTCCACCATCTCGCCTCCGAAGTGCTCGACAACAGCATGGACGAAGCCGTTGCCGGTCATGCCACCCGGATCGAGATCAGCCTGGAACCGGGCAACAAGCTGACCATCACCGACAATGGTCGCGGCATTCCGGTGGATGACCACCCGAAATTTCCCGGCAAGTCGGCGCTGGAAGTCATCCTCACCACGCTCCATTCGGGCGGCAAGTTCGAGGGCAAGGCCTATGCCACCTCGGGCGGCCTGCACGGCGTGGGCATCAGCGTCGTCAACGCCCTGTCGATCAGGACGGTGGTCGAGGTCGCGCGCAACAAGGAACTGTTCCGCCAGAGCTTCAGCCAGGGCCTGCCCACCAGCGGCCTGGAAAAGGTCGGCGCCGCCCCCAACCGGCGCGGCACGGCGGTCAGCTTCATCCCCGACAGCGAGATTTTCGGCGAGCAGAAGTTCAAGCCGGCCAAGCTCTATCGCCTCGCCCGGTCGAAGGCCTATCTGTTCGCCGGGGTCGAGATACGCTGGAAATGCGCGCCCGAACTGATCGGTGACGACACCCCGCCCGAAGCGGTATTCCAGTTCCCCGGCGGCCTGGCCGACCATCTGAAGGAGCAACTGGGCGACCGCGAATGCGCCACCACCCAATTCTTCTCGGGCAATCAGGATTTTCCGGGCGAAGCCGGCCGGGTCGAATGGGCGGTCGCCTGGCCGCTCTGGTCCGACGGCAGCTATAGCTGGTATTGCAACACCATCCCGACCCCCGATGGCGGCACCCATGAAAACGGCCTGCGCGCCGCGCTGGTGAAGGGCATCCGCGCCTTTGGCGAACTGGTGGGGCAGAAGAAGGCGAAGGACATCACCGCCGACGACATCATGACGTCATCGGAAATCATGCTGTCGGTCTTCATCCGCGATCCCCAGTTCCAGAGCCAGACCAAGGATCGCCTGACCAGCCCGGACGCCGCGCGCCTGGTCGAAAATGCCGTGCGCGACCATTTCGACCATTTCCTGACCGACCATATGGACCGGGGCAAGGCGCTGCTCGCCTATGTCATCGACCGCATGGACGAGCGGCTGAAGCGCAAGCAGGAAAAGGAGGTCAAGCGCAAGACCGCCACCAGCGCGCGCAAGCTGCGCCTGCCCGGCAAGCTCACGGATTGTTCGAACGATGACCCGGAAGGTGCTGAAATCTTTCTGGTCGAAGGCGACTCGGCCGGCGGATCGGCCAAGCAGGCCCGCGACCGCAAGACGCAGGCGATCCTGCCCCTGCGCGGCAAGATCCTCAACGTCGCCTCAGCAAACACCGCCAAGATATTGGCAAACCAGGAAATTGCTGACATGATCCTGGCGCTGGGCTGCGGCACGCGCAAGGATTGCAACCCGGATAATCTGCGCTACGAACGCATCGTCATCATGACCGACGCCGATGTCGACGGCGCCCATATCGCCACCCTGCTGATGACCTTCTTCTTCCAGGAAATGCCCGAACTGGTGCGGCGCGGTCATCTCTATCTGGCGCAGCCGCCACTCTATCGCCTGACCGCCGGCGGCAAGAGCCTCTATGCGATGGACGATGCCCAGCGCGAGGCGATGCTGGCCAAGGAGTTCAAGGGCAAGAAGGTCGAGATCAGCCGCTTCAAGGGGCTGGGCGAAATGAACCCGATGCAGCTGCGCGAAACCACCATGGACCCCAAGACCCGCAGCCTGATCCGCATCACCCTGCCCGACGATATCGAGGACCGGCAGCAGGTACGCGATCTGGTAGAACGGCTGATGGGCACCAATCCGGCCCATCGCTTCGCCTTCATCCAGGAAAATGCGGCGGCGGTCGATGAGGAAGCGATTGACGCATGAGGCTGCTGGCGGCCGCGCTTGTCCTTATCGGGATGGCGCTGCTGCCGGGCCGCGCCATGGCTGATCCTGCCCCCGCTTTTCGCGCGCGCGCCACGCAACTGGTGACCATCCTCGCTGGCCCCGGCAACGAAGCCGACTTCTTCTCCCCCGTCTTCATCGACGCGATCCCGGTCGACCGCTGGCGCGCGCTCGCCGCCGACCTGCGCCGGCAGCATGGCCGTCCGATCGCGCTTGGCGCGCTCACCCAGCAAAGCGCAACCGCCGGGCAGATGGAGGTCCGCTACGAACGGGCGATCGTCGCCATCACGCTGGTGATCGCCCCCGACCCGCCCAACCGCGTCGTCGGCCTGCGCATCATCGGCAGCCGCCAGGCCGATGACAGCATGGCCGCGGTGCTGCGCGACATTGCTGCCCTGCCGGGTCGCAGCAGCTTCGCCATCGCCCGGCTAACCGATGCCGGTCCCGTCCTGCTCCAGTCGCACCATCCCGACCAGCCGCTGGCGACCGGCTCCTCCTTCAAGCTGACCGTGCTGGCCGAACTGGCGCGTGCGGTGCAGGCCGGCGAGCGGCGCTGGAGCGATGTCATCCCGCTCGGCCCGAAAAGCTTTTCCGGTCGGCTGATGGCATGGCCCGATCACGCGCCGATGACGCTGCACAGCCTGGCGACCGCGATGATCGCCGAAAGTGACAATAGCGCGTCGGACACGTTGCTGCTGGGCCTGGGCCGCGACAAGGTCGACGCCATGCGCCAGCGCTTCGGCATCACCGATCCCCGCAGCCTGCCGATGCTGACCACGGCCGAGGCCTTTGCCCTCAAGATGCCGGCCAATGCCGAATTGCGCCACCGCTATGAGGCCGGGACCATCGCCGATCGCCGCGCCCTGTTGCGGGATGCCGCCACCCGGCTGACCGCCGCTCATGTCGATGTCGGCACCGTGTCGGAAAATCCGGTGGCGATCGACACGCTCGAATGGTTCGCCAGCCCGCAGGAGGAAATCGCCCAGCTCGACTGGCTGCGCCGCACCGGTGGCGATGCCCTGTCGATCATGGCGGTCAATCCGGGCATCGCCCCCGCCAACGCGAAACGCTGGCGCTATTTCGGCTATAAGGGCGGCAGCGAACCCGGCGTCATTGCGATGAACTTCCTGGTGCAGGCGCAGGACGGCCAATATTACGCAGTCAGCGGCGCCTGGAATGATCCGGTCGCCCGCGTCGACGAAGGCCGCTTCGTCATGCTGATGACGCGCGCGCTCAACCTGCTCGCCGACTGATCCCCGGCCCGGCGCCTGTCCTACACGCGGCCGATCCTCTATACATGCCCGATAGGACATGAAAGGAGCGCGTAACAATCCATCACCAGTTGGACATTTAATGTCGAAATGTGCGGGAAATATGCGAAGTTAAGCGGACGAAATCCTATTTTCCCGGCCCCGCCGGGTCAGGTCGTGAGCGCCTCGACCAGCGCCTTGACCTTCTTCTGGCGCCATTGCGGCAACGGCGCGATCAGCCAGTAGCTGAGCATCGTCGGCAGGGCATCCCCCACCTTGCGCACCCGTCCATTCTCGATATCCGCCTGTGCCAGCAGCAGCGGCACGCTCGCCCGGCCAAAGCCGTTCGCCGCCGCCTCGATCGCCAGGCCCGCATCCGCGACCCGGATCGCGGCCGGCAGGTCGCCCGAGGGACAACCGGGCCACTCGATCCGCTGCTCCGGCCCACCCGCCGCCGCTTCCACGGTAACGAAGGCGGTTTCGCCGATCTTGATGCCCTCATGCTCGCCCGCGCCATCGGTCAGGCGCAGCGCCAGGTCCAGATTGGCCTCGGTAAAGTCCAGCGCCTCGTCGGCGGCGACCAATGAGAAGGTCAGGCCGGGCTGGCTCGCGGCATAGGCGGCCAGGCGCGGCTGCAGCCATTTGGCGGTGATGTCGCGCGGCGCCGCGATCGTCAGCGACGAACTGGACTGGCCCGCCTGCATCGCCCGCACCGCTTCCTCGAACTCCAGGAAACCGGCGCGTAGCGCTTCTAGCCCCGCCTCGGTCTCGGGCGTCAGTTCCAGCCCCTTGGGCGTGCGGCGGAACAGCACCACGCCCAGCATATCCTCCAGCGCGCGGATCTGCTGACCGACGGCCGCCGGCGTCACCGCCAGTTCGTCCGCCGCGCGGGTGAAGGACAGGTGACGCGCGGCGGCATCCAGCACGCGCAGGCCGTTGAGCGGCAAATGGGTCCGCTTCATTCGGCCACCGCCGGCGCGATCAGCGCGAAATGGGGAATGGTCACCTCGAACGTCTCGCCATCGGAACCGATCATCGTATAGGCGCCGCGCATCGACCCCGTCGCCGTGTTGAGCGGGCAGCCCGACACATAGTCATAGCTTTTGCCCGGTTGCACCACCGGCTGTTCCCCGATCACGCCTTCACCCTCCAATTCCTGCTGAATGCCCCGCCCATCGGTGATGATCCAGTGACGGCTCAGCAGTTGCACCGGCTGTTCGCCCTGATTTTCGATCCGGATATGATAGGCCCAGAACCAGCGCCCCCGGTCCGGCTCCGACTGTTCGGGCAGGAAAGTCACGGCGACATGGACGATGATGTCCCGCGTCGTCGCGTGCAGGGGGAACAATGCGTTCATATCTCCCGCATGCGCCTCCCTGCCCGGTTCCGTCAACGCCCTATCGTCTTGAGCGCCTGGTCGAAGTCCGCGATCACATCGTCGGGATCTTCCAGGCCGACGTTCAGCCGCAGCATATCCTCGGTGATGCCGACTTCCAGCCGCGCCTCTTCGGCCATGCCGAAATGGGTGGTCGATGCCGGATGGGTCATCAGCGAACGCGAATCGCCGATATTGTTGCTGATGTCGACCAGTTCCAGCGCGTTGAGCAGGCCATGCGCCTCAGCCCGGCCACCACCGGTGTAGATGGAAAAGATCGGCCCGGCCGCTTCCATCTGCCGCATCGCCAGCGCGTGCTGGGGATGGCTTTCCAGTCCCGGATAATTGACCTTGGGCAGGCGGGTTTCCAGGAACTGGGCTACCTTGAGCGCATTCTCGCTCTGGCGGCGAATGCGCAGGTCCAGCGTCTCCAGCCCCTTCAGCACCACCCAGGCATTGAACGCGCTGAGCGTCGGGCCGGTGTTGCGGTGGAAGGGCAGCAGCACATTGTCGATCCAGTCGCGGCTGCCGCAAATAGCGCCGGCCAGCACACGGCCCTGCCCGTCCATCATCTTGGTCGCGCTATAGGCGACGACATCGGCGCCGAACTCCATCGGCCGCTGCAGCGCGGGCGAGGCGAAGGCATTGTCGACAACGGTGGTGATGCCGCGTGCCTTGGCGATCGCGCAGACGGCGGCGATGTCGACCACGTCCATGGTCGGGTTGGCCGGCGTCTCGAAGAAGAAGACCTTGGTATTGGGCCGTGCCGCCGCTTCCCAGGCGGCAACGTCGCTGCCGTCGATCGTCGTCGTCACGATGCCGAACTTGGGCAGCAGCGTGTCGACCAGCCAGCGGCAGGAACCAAAGGCCGCCTTGGCCGCGACGACATGGTCGCCGGCCGACAGCTGGCACAGCAGGGCAGCGGTCATCGCCGCCATGCCGGTCGCGGTCGCGCGGCAGGCTTCGGCGCCTTCCAGCAGGGCGATGCGCTGCTCCAGCATCTCGACGGTCGGGTTCTGCAGCCGGCTATAGGTCATGCCCTGCTGTTCACCGGCGAAGCGCGCGGCGGCATCCTCGGCCCGGTCATAGCAATAGCCGCTGGACAGGAACAAGGCCTCGGACGTCTCGCCATATTCGGTGCGCGCGGTGCCGCCCCGGATGGCCAGCGTCGCCGGCTTCCAGTTCTTGGTGATCTCAGGGTTCTGACCGCTCTTCCGCTTCATATCGCCTTCCGCATATCCGTCGTGACGCGCGGCGTTTCGCCGCCCAATATCTGTGCCATCTGGCTCATGTCGCCATTACCGCCCGAGAGGATAACCGCAACCTTCTTGCCGCGCATCTGCTCCTTTTCCTGGATCAGCGCGGCCAGCGCCACCGCACCGGCGCCCTCGGCCAGATTATGGGTGTCCTGCCAGTAGATACGGATGGCATCCGCCACCTCGTCATCGGTGACGCCGACGAAGCGGTCGGCGCGCGGCCCGAAATAGTCGAGCGCGGCCTGGACCGGGGTGCAGACAGCAACGCCATCGGCAAAGGTATAGGCGGTCGGACTGGTCAATAGCTTGCCCGCCTCGAACGAGCGCTTGGCGGCATCGACATGGGCGGACACGACGCCGACGACCTTGGTCTTGAGGCCCAGCGCATCCCTTGCCGCAATCGTGGCGCACAGGCCCGATCCGCAACCGACGGGAACATAGACGGTGTCCAGGTCCGGCACAGCATCGAACAGTTCCAGCCCATAGCTGGCGACACCGCGCACCAGTTCCGCATGATAGGCCGGGACCATGAACAGCCCCTGCTCGGCGGCCAGGCGCACCGCCTCCGCCTTGGCACTGTCGAAATCATGGCCATGTTCGATCAGGGTGGCACCGAATGCCCGCATTGCGGCATTCTTCTCCAGCGCATTGCCATGGGGGACAACGATCGTCGCCTGGAGGCCGGCGGCGCGGGCCGCGCGCACCTGCGCCTGGCCATGATTGCCGCGGGTCGCGGTGATGATGCCCGTCACCTCGGGATGGGTGCGGCGCAACCAGTCGATATAGGTGATGGCCCCACGCACCTTGAAGGCGCCGGTCGGCGTGTGGTTCTCATGCTTGACCCAGGTTTCGACGCCGATCCGCCCGGCCAGCAACGGCCAGGCATATTGCGGGGTCGGCGGCACCTGGTCATGGACCATGGCGGCGGCGGCACGAAGGCTGGGCAGGGAAAAGTCGTCCATGCCGCTGCCTAGCTGGCGCGTGGAAGAGCCGACAGGACCGATATGCGCGAATTGGCCCCCTAGAGCCTGATCGTTTGAGGCGGAAGCGCCTTGCGCTTCCACCGATAGCGTGAATCAGGCTCTATTCTTGGATGCTAGACCTTGATTCACGCTTCAGGCAGATTCAGCCTGAAGCGATCAAGGTCTAGGCGGCCCTTCGCACCCTGCCCTCGATCAGTGGATGCAGATGCGCCTCTTCCCACTCCATATGGTCATAGAGGGAATCCTGCAGCGCCAGCGTCGCCCGCTTGTAATTGCCCCAGTCGGCCGCGATCTGGGCCGGGGTCCATTGCTTGATATGGTCGCTGTAACGCAGGAACAGGGCCACCATGGTACGGCCATGCTGATGCACGATCGGCTCGGCCTCCATCGCCAGCGGCCCCTGGCGCAAGCCCCGCGCCAGCATGTCCTCACGCCCCATATGGTCGCGGAACAACTGGGCGAAGCGGATGCGCCAGCGGGTCAGAAGTGCCATGTCGCGGACGTCATCGTCCATCATGCTGGCAAAATCCCGCATCATGCCCCGCAGGACATGATGGTCTTCAATCAGTTCAGTCGGCATTTGCGTCCCCATTCACCGCTCATATCGACCGGAAACGAAGAAACTTTACGTTCGCGTCATGCAAATGCGACGAACCGAAGCGGAATTAAAGCGCAGCGAGGACCGCGTCGCCCATCTCCACCGTGTTCATCGTGCCGCCCAGATCCGGCGAACGGGCGCCGTCGGCCAGCGCCTTGGCCACCGCCGCCTCGATCCGGTCGGCCGGCTCGGGCAGGTTCAGCGAGTAACGCAGCATCATCGCCGCCGACAGGATGGTCGCCAGCGGATTGGCCTTGCCCTGGCCGGCAATGTCGGGCGCAGACCCATGGATCGGTTCATAGAGGCCCTGGCCGCTGCCGTTGAGCGTCGCCGACGCCAGCATGCCGATCGAGCCCACGCACATGCTCGCCTGGTCCGACAGGATATCGCCGAACATGTTGCCGGTGACGATGACGTCGAACTGGCCGGGGTTGCGGACCAGCTGCATCGCGGCATTGTCGACATACATGTGGGTCAGGGCGACGTCGGGATATTCGGCCGACACCTCGATCACCACGTCGCGCCACAACTGGCTGGTTTCCAGCACATTGGCCTTGTCGACCGAGCAGAGCTTGCCACGACGCGCACGCGCCGCCTGGAAACCGGCATGGGCGATGCGGCGCACCTCGGCTTCATTGTACGACATGATGTCATAACCTTCGCGCAGGCCATCGGCGGTGGTGCGCATGCCCTTCTCGCCGAAATAGACGTCGCCATTGGTTTCGCGCACGATCAGCAGGTCGATCGAGCCGGCCACTTCGGGCTTCAGCGCGCTTTCATGCGCCAGTTCGGGGAAGACCTTGGCCGGGCGCAGGTTGGAGAAGAGGCCCAGCTCCTTGCGCAGGCCCAGGATCGCCTGTTCCGGACGCAGATGACGCTCCAGCGAGTCGCAGTCGGGATCACCGACCGCGCCGAACAGGATCGCGTCGGCGCGCTTGGCAATGTCCAGCGTCTCGGGCGGCAGCGGATGGCCGACCGCCTTATAGGCCGAACCGCCGACCAGACCCTCTTCATAGGTGAGTCCGTCGATCGCCAGCGCATCAAGCACGCGCTTCGCCTGCGCGACGATCTCGGGGCCGATACCATCTCCAGGGAACAGGGCGATCAACATGGGAAACCTCTTTCTAAATCTCTGCCGCCACGGTTCCGCGAAAGAAAATGGCCGCCGCTGCCCGACGGGCGAACGGAGAATGCGGAAACGGCGCGCCCGCCCTTGCAAAAACTGCGCGCGTTACGCAACCGCTCTTTTCAGCCGATCGACCAGTCTTTCGCGCGCGGCCAGCACATCGGCCCGCCTTTCGGTCAGCACGGACCGCTCCAGGAAGAAGCCGGTCAGGCGCAATCCATCCATGATCTGCGGCCAGTGGCCAGCCCCGCCTTGCAACAGGAAAGGCGGCAGCGGCAGCAGGCGCGCCTCATAGCCCTCCGCCCCCGCCCGGCTGACCGCCGCCGCGCTGCGCGGGCTGACAAAGGCCAGGTCGTCGGCGGTGCCGGTCGCGGCGCAGCGGCTCAGATCAAGGCCGAAGCCCAGTTCCGCCAGCAACAGCAATTCGTAGCGGACCAAAGCCGCCGCCCAGCCCCGCGCCGCCGGCGCCGCCTCGACCGCGCCAAGCACGCCGTCGAGCGCTTCATAAAGCGTCGGATAGGGCGTTCCTTCCGGCAGGGCCGCCGCCGTCAGCGCGCAGGCCCAGTCGATCGCTGCCGCCGGCAATGGCTCGCCCAGCAAGGGCGCGCGGCTATGCTCCAATTCGACGGTCAGGCTCGCGAGCTGATCTTCGGTACGGGCGCGGAACTCGGCCTTCACCGCATTGCCCGGCAGCAGCACCGGGCGTAGCGCCCGCGACCGCCCGCCGCGCACATAGCCCGCGACCAGCCCATGATCGGGCGTCAACAGCCGCGCGACCGCGCCATGTTCGCCATGGGCGCGCAGCGCGCAGACGATGCCGGATGTGATGAGGACGGGCATGGCGCCTTCCTATCGACGATCCGGCATCCGTGCCAAATCTAATGTTGCGGCTGCGCCTCGCCACGGGTGCGCCACAGCGACAGGCCGATGCCTGCACCCAATACCCCGGCCGTCACCAGCAGGGAAAAGGCCGGCGGGATCTTCTCCAGCCCCAGCGCATCGGCCAGGAAGATCTTGGCGCCGATGAAGATCAGCACCACCGACAGCGCATATTTGAGATAATGGAAGCGGTGAACCGCCGCCGCCAGCGCGAAATAGAGCGCACGCAGCCCCAGGATCGCGAAGATGTTGGAGGTATAGACCAGATAGGGATCGGTGGTGATGGCGAAGATCGCCGGCACGGAATCCACCGCGAAGATGACGTCGGCAATCTCGATCATCACCAGCGCCAGAAACAGCGGCGTCGCATGGAGCAGCGGCTTGCCGCCCGGTTCAGCCGGCTGGCGCACGAAGAAATGATCGCCCTCCACCCGGTCGGTCACGCGCATGTGACGGCGCAGGAAGCCGAGCAGCCGGTTCCCCTCCATCGTCTGTTCCTTGCCGACCGTCCACAACATGCGGATGCCGGTGAAGATCAGGATCGCCGCGAAGAAATAGAGCGCCCAGGAGACATTCTGGACCAGCGCCGCGCCCAGTCCGATCATGATCGCGCGCAGGACGATCACGCCGATGATGCCCCAGAACAGCACCTCATGCTGATAGCGGCGCGGCACATGGAAGAAGGAGAAGATCATCGCGATGACGAAGACATTGTCGAGCGCGAGCGATTTTTCGACGACGAAGCCGGTCAGATAGGCGACCGCTGCCTCCTGCCCCATCTGCCAGGCGATCCAACCGCCAAAGGCGAGGCCAATGGCGATGTAGAAGCCGGCCAGCTTCACGCTCTCGCGCACGCCGATCTCGCGCTGCTTGCGATGCAGCACGCCCAGATCCAGCGCCAGCAATGCGAGGATGATCGTCAGGAAGAGCGCCCACATCCAGATGGGCTTGTCGAGAAAGTCGGTCGTCAGGAAATCCATGATAGGTCCGTGCTGCGAATATGCAGGTCAAGCGGACGGCATGGCTCCCGGTTCCCTCAGCGGGAATATGTCGGAAAGCGGCAATCGAACAGCAATGATCAGTGGCCCGGCGCAGGTCAGGCTGCACCGGGCCATTGATGATCAGCCCGGCATCATCGTGCCGGTATCGATGAAGCGCTGGTGCCAGGCAAAGGCCTCGGCCGGCAGCATCGGCGACTGCAGGCCATAGCTGCCCTGCATCGCCCGCCTGAAATAATCCTTCAGCATCGGACGATAATCGGGATGGGTGCAATTGTTGATGATCAGTTCGGCCCGCTGGCGCGGCGCCAACCCGCGCAGGTCGGCCAACCCCTGCTCAGTGACGATCACCTGCACATCCTGGTTGATATGGTCGACATGGCTGGCATGCGGCACGATCGCCGAAATCTTGCCCTGCTTGGCGGTCGAGGGCGTCATGAAGATCGACAGATAGGCGTTGCGGGCAAAGTCGCCCGATCCACCGATGCCGTTCTGGATGCGCGATCCCATGACGTGGGTGGAGTTCACATTGCCGTAGATATCCGCCTCGATGAGGCCGTTCATGGCGATGCAGCCCAGGCGGCGAACCAGTTCGGGATGGTTGCTGATTTCCTGCGGGCGCAGGATCATCTTGTTGCGGAAGCGGGCCATGTCGGCATTGAGCCGCGCCGCCGCCTCGGGGCTGAGCGAGAAGGCGGTGGCGCTCGCCATGCGCAGCTTGCCGGATTCCAGCAGGTCGAGCATGCCGTCCTGAATGACCTCCGTATAGGAGACCATATTGTCGAACGGAGCGTCGATCAGGCCGGTCAGCACGGCATTGGCGATATTGCCGACGCCCGACTGGAGCGGCAGCAGCGACGCCGGGATGCGACCCATCTTCACTTCATGGCCGAGGAATTCGAGCAGATGGCCGGCAATCGCCCGCGCACTGTCATCGGGCGGGGTGAAGGGCGCGTTGCGATCGGGCGAGTCGGTTTCGACCACCGCCAGCACCTTGGCGGGATCGACCCGGCAATAGGGTTCGCCGATGCGATCGTCGGCGCGGGTCAGCGGGATCGGCACGCGGCTCGGCGGCAACGCCGTGCCGTAATAAATGTCGTGCATCCCTTCGAGCGCGGCATTCTGCCAGCTATTGACCTCCAGGATCACCCCCTTGGCGCGATCGAGCCAGGTCTTGTTGTTGCCGACCGAGGCGGACGGGATCAGCAGGCCGTCGGGAGTGATGCCGGTCACTTCGACCACGGCGACATCCAGTTCGCCCAAAAAGCCCTGCCACGCCATCGGGGCGACCTGGCTCAAATGCATGTCGAAATATTGCATCTCGCCGCGGTTGATCCGCTCGCGGGCGATCGGATCGCTATTATAGGGAAGACGAAATTCGACGCCGTCGGCCTTGGCGAGCGCACCGTCCAGTTCCGGCCCGGTCGACGCGCCGGTCCACACCTTCACCCGGAACGGATCACCAGCGGAATGGGCGGCGGTGATTCGATCGGCCAGCGCCAGAGGGACGGCCTTGGGATAACCCGAACCGGTGAAGCCGCTCATGCCCACGGTCATGCCGTCGGTAATCAGGGCAGCTGCGTCCTGCGCGCTGCGTCTTTTTGCCGCAAACCCTGCATGACCGATACGATCCGATGCCATCCTCTCGTCTCCATTAAATGTCTGACTGGCGTCCCTGCGCCGGCGCTTAGGTCTGGCTTTTCCGTTCTCCGCACAATAGGGATTCCCGGCACAATATCTGTGCAGGACATGTTCAAATGAGCGACCTGCTTCTTTCGATCCGCACCTTCATACGGCTATGCGAAAAGCCCAGTTTCACGCGCGTCGCTGCCGAGATGCATGCGAGCCACACCACCATAGCCCGCCGGCTCGATCAGGTGGAAGCCCATTTTGGTACCGTGCTGTTCCATCGCACCACGCGCCGGCTGGTCCCGACGCCGGAAGCCGACCAGTTGCTGGTCCATGCCCGCACTCTGGTCGACGCGCTGGAAGTGGCCGAACAGGAATTGCGCCCGGTCCAGGGCGATGTCAGCGGCACGGTGCGGATCGGCGTCACCACCGCGCTGGGCCTCTATTATCTGGGCCTGCTGAGCCTGTTGAGCGATCAGCATCCCGGCCTGCGGATCGACATGGCGATGACCGACTGGCAACGCGATCTGGTCCAGGACCGGCTCGATCTGGCGCTGCGCGTCGGCCAGGTCGGGGACGATATGCTGGTCGTGCATCGGCTCGGTGCCCTGCCCCGCATGTTGGTCGCCCATCCCGACTATGTCGCGCGCCATGGCCTGCCCGCCAGCGCGGACGATCTGCCGAGCCATCGCTGCATCGCCTATGGCTATGGCGACCTGCCGGCCAAATGGACCGTGGACGGCCGCGACCAGTTGATCAGCGGCCCGTTCCGCAGCGACAATAGCGAGGCGGTGCATCGCGCCGCGCTTGCCGGCCTCGGCATCGCGATGCTGCCCGCCGTGCGGGTGGCAGACGATCTGGAGGCGGGGCGCCTCATGCGCGTCCTCCCCGCCAGCCAGATCGACCCGATCGACATTTTGGCGGTGCATCCCGCGCTGAAACGCCTACCCGCCCGCGCCAGGCTGGTGCTCGATTTCCTGAAGGCGAATTTCCCCGGCGACCCGCCCCAGCGCTAAGCGGCGCGCAGTTCCTCCAGCACGTTACGCACCGTTTCCTGCAATTCCTGCGAACGACTGGACAAGGCCGTCGCCGCCGCGTCGGTTTCGCCCATGGCCGATTGCGCCTCCGCCAGCGCCAGGCTCAGCGCTTCGGCCTGGGACGCCGCTTCTGCGATATGGCGGGCCATCTCCTCGGTTGCCGCGGCGATCTCGCCGGTGGCGCGTATCTGTTCCGCCACATCATCGACGATGCCGGCGGTCGACCGGTCGATCGTGTCGGCCGATTGGGTCGCGACATCGATCGCGCCCGACACGCTGTCGGCCGCGCGCCGAATATCCTGCAGATAGATGTCGATCTGGCGGGTCGCCTCGGCCGTCTGCGCGGCCAGGCTCTTCATCTCCGACGCCACGACGGCAAAACCGCGCACCTCGCTGCCGCTACGCGCCGCCTCGATCCCGGCGTTAAGCGACAGAGTCCGGCTCTGCGCCGCGATCTGCGAAATCAGCGCGACGATCGAACTGGCAGAATCGACCGTCGCCGACAGCATGTCGACCTCCGGCGTCAGCGCACGGGTCGCCATGGCGCCGCGCAGCGCATTGTCGCGGGTGTGGCTGGCACTGCCGCCCACGCCATTGATCGAAATGGCCAGCTTTTCCGTGTCCTGCGCCACCGCGCGGACATCGCCATCGGCGCGGGCATGGGCCTTGCGCAATTCGGCCGAGCGCTGGGTGGTGCGATCGAGCAGATCGAACAGCCATTGCTTGCTGGCCGACAATTGCCCCGCCAGTTGGCCGAGGTCGCCGACCACCGCGCCCAGCCGCGCCTCCAGCGCATCGGCCACCAGCCGACGCCGCTCGCTTGCCTCTTCGGCCCGCCGCGCCGCCTCCTCGATCGCGCGCTGCCGGGTCGCAATCGTCTGCGCCCGTTCCAGTTCGGCCAGCGCGACCTCGGCCCGCTCCTTCGCCGCATCGGCTTCCTTGCGCAGCCCTTCGCTCCGCTGCCGCTCCTCGGTCTGCAGGCGGATGGTCTGGGTCAGCAGCGACACGATCCACCACAGCATCAGGGTCTGGATCACCACGATCAGCGCATGCACCAGCACCCGCGGCAGATCGCCCTCGCTGGCGAACACCCAGGCGGGATAGCTATAGTTGAGGGCCAGATGATGGAGCGCCGTCACGCCGGCCGCGAACAGCAACGCCCGCCGATCAAGCAGAACGGTCTGCGCTGCCAGCGCCGCAAAGAAGCCCATATGCATGTCCATCTGCCAGCCATGGCCGCGCAGCAGGAAGACATAGAGCGCCGGGATCGCCACCGATGTCACCGCCAGCGTCATGCGCGCCGGCGCCGCAATGTCGCGCCGCCGCACCATGATGGTCGGAAGCAGCGCCAGCAGCGCAGCCGCCAGCGCGCCGACTTCCGCATCGGGTGCCTTCAGCCACCAGCCGATCAGCATCAGTGCCGGCACATTCAGCCAGAATAGCCACATCAGCATGCGCGCACCGGCCAAGCGGATGCTTTCCATCGGGCGTTCGACGTTCATGCCCGCCCTCCCTTGCTGGCGCAGAGAAAATCGGGCGCCGCCAGCAGCAACACGCCGCGCGCCAGCATCGGCCAGCCCAGCCGATCGCGATCGCCCCGCACCACCAATGCCCCATCGATCTGCCCCTGGCCGACCGGGATCGCGCCGACTGCAATCAACCCCGCCGCCAATCCATGGCCGCTCGCCGTTGTCAGGGGAATGGCGAGCATGTCGCCACGCGCCGGCGGCGCCAGAACACCCGCCATCATCAGAAAAGCGACTGTCGCCAATTGCGCAGCCGCAAGCCCCCACCTGTTCCCCACTCTTGTCTCCCCCGCCGATCGGCTGGGGAAACATCACCAACAATTGTTAACGCGATACTTATGAGCCAGCAAAAATCATTGCGTCATCGTCACATTTTTTCAGCCGTGGAAATAATCATAGACCTGCTGCGCCACCGCCTTCGACACGCCGGGTGCCCGTTGCAGATCCTCCAGCGCCGCATCGCGCACCGCCCGCGCCGTCCCGAAATGCATCAGAAGCGCCTTTTTCCGGGCCGGGCCGATGCCGGGCACCTCGTCGAGCGACGACACGGTGATCGCCTTGCTGCGCTTCGCCCGATGCGCGCCGATGGCAAAGCGATGCGCTTCATCGCGCAGGCGCTGCATGTAGAAGAGCAGCGGATGATTGATCGGGAAACTCACCTCCTGCCCATCCATCAGGTGGAAAACCTCGCGCCCGTCGCGGCCATGATGTGGCCCCTTGGCGATGCCGATCATGCAGACATCCTCGATGCCCATATCCTCCAGCATCGCCCGCGCCGCCGACAATTGCCCCTTGCCGCCGTCGATCAGCACAAGGTCCGGCCATTCGCCACCGTCGCGATCAGGGTCTTCGCGCGCCGCCCGGCCAAAGCGCCGCTCGAACATTTCGCGCATCATCGCGAAATCGTCGTTCGATATGTCCGGGTTCTTCATGTTGAACTTGCGATAGGCGTTCTTGCGGAAGCCCTCCGGCCCGGCGACCACCATCGCCCCCAGCGCATGGGCGCCCTGGATATGGCTGTTGTCGTAGATCTCGATCCGATCGGGCACGCCGTCCAACCCGAAAGCCTCGACCATCTCGTCCAATATCTTGGCCTGGGTCGTGGTCTCGGCCAGACGCCGGTCGAGCGCCTCCACCGCGTTGCGCTGCGCCTGCTTGATCAGCCGCGTGCGCTCGCCGCGCTGGGGCACCTCGATCCGAACCTTGCTGCCCAGCCTTTCGCTCAGCGCCAGCGCCATCAGCTCGCACTCGGCCGGTTCACGGTCAGTCAGGATCAGCTTGGGCGGCGGCACTTCCTCGTAGAATTGCGCCATGAAGCTTTCCAGCACCTCTTCGGTCGCCACATCATTGGTGTGGACCGGGAAGAAGCTGCGATGCCCCCAATTCTGGCCGCCGCGGATGAAGAAGGCCTGGATGCACATCGATCCGCCCTTCTCCGCCAATGCGAAGATGTCGGCGTCGCCCAGCCCTTCGGCGTTGATCGCCTGCGATCCCTGGATGAAGGTCAGCGCCTTCAGCCGGTCGCGGATCATCGCCGCCTGTTCGAAATCCAGCGCCTCGGCCGCTGCCTCCATCGCCGCGCCCAGCTTCTGCTGCACGGCGGTCGACTTGCCGCCCAGGAAATCCTGCGCATCCTGCACCAGTTCGGCATAGCCGGCCGTGTCGATGCGATCGACGCAGGGCGCCGAGCAGCGCTTGATCTGATACAGCAGGCAGGGCCGCGAGCGATTGGCGAAGAAGCTGTCGGTGCAGGACCGCAGCAGGAACAGCTTTTGCAGTGCGTTGATCGTCCGCGTCACCGATCCGGCGCTGGCGAAGGGGCCATAATAGCGCCCCTTATATTTGCGCGCGCCGCGATGCTTCTGCACGCGGGGAAAATCATGATCCTCGCGCAACAGGATGAAGGGGAAGCTTTTGTCGTCGCGCAGCAGGACATTATAGGGCGGGCGGTAGCGCTTGATGAGCTGCGCCTCCAGCAGCAGCGCTTCCGCTTCACTGTTGGTAGTGACGATGGTCATGCTGCGCGTCTGCGCCACCATGCGCCGCAGCCGGTTGGGCAGCCGGTCGACCTGGGTATAATTGGCGACCCGGTTCTTCAGCGCCCGCGCCTTGCCGACATAGAGGACATCGCCACGCGCATCCTGCATCCGGTAAACGCCGGGCCGGGTCGGCAAGGTCTTCAGCGTCGTGCGGATCGCCTCCACGCCCGCATCGATATCGGGCTGGCTGCCGGTGACGGTATAGGTCGCCTTGTCTTCGTTGAAACGGTCGGGGGATTGCGGCTGCGACATGGCCGCAGAGATAGCGGCACCGGCGCGGATCGCAATGGCGGTGTGGAACAAAGGGCGGCCAACACCGGCATTCATGATTGCCATTCATGGCTGTGTTGCCGAAAGCCGGCCTAATCAACAGCCTGTCGACTTCCTACATGGGACAGGCACAGGCCGTCCCACGGCCCGCGCCCATCCAAGAATAGCAGCGGAGGGGCATATGCCCTGCACACCGCGAACCTCAAGCAAAGGGACATCCCCATGGCCACTAAAGCCTATGGCGCCAACGCCGCCGACAAGCCGCTCGAAGCCCTCGACATCGAACGCCGCGCCGTCGGTCCGCATGATGTCGCGATCGATATCGCCTATTGCGGCGTCTGCCATTCGGACCTGCACCAGGTCCGGTCCGAATGGGACGGTACCCTCTATCCCTGCGTTCCCGGCCATGAGATCGTCGGGCATGTGACGGCCGTTGGTGATCATGTCAGCGCATTCAAGGTCGGCGACACGGTCGGCGTCGGCTGCATGGTCGACAGCTGTCAGGGCTGCGCCTCCTGCGACGAAGGGCTGGAGCAATATTGCGAGAACGGCTTTGTCGGCACCTATAATGGCAAGACCGATGATGCGCCGGGCCACACGCTGGGCGGCTATTCGCAGAATATCGTGGTGAAGGACAAGTTCGTCCTGAAGATCAGCCACCCGGCCGATCAGCTCGCTGCCGTGGCGCCGCTGCTGTGCGCGGGCATCACCACCTATTCGCCGCTGCGCCACTGGAAGGTCGGCCCCGGCCAGAAGGTCGGCATCGTCGGCATTGGCGGCCTGGGCCATATGGGCATCAAGCTGGCCCATGCCATGGGCGCCAAGGTGGTCGCCTTCACCACCTCGGAATCCAAGCGCCAGGACGCGCTGGACCTGGGCGCGGACGAAGTCGTCGTCTCGCGCAATGCCGAGGAAATGCAGGCCCATGCCAACAGCTTCGACTTCATCCTGAACACGGTCGCGGCCAGCCATAGCCTCGACGCCTTCACCACCCTGCTGAAGCGCGACGGGACGATGACGCTGGTCGGGGTGCCCGAGCATGCTCACCCCTCGCCCAATGTCGGCGCGCTGATCTTCAAGCGGCGTTCGATCGCCGGCTCGCTGATCGGCGGTATCGCCGAGACCCAGGAAATGCTCGATTTCTGCGCCGAAAAGGGCATCACTGCCGATATCGAGATGATCCGCATCCAGGATATCGAAGACGCCTATGCCCGCATGCAGAAGAGCGACGTCAAATATCGTTTCGTGATCGACAACGCCACGCTGGCCGCCTGATCGCCAGGCAAAGGGGCGAATGGCCAGGCGCCATTCGCCCCGACTGCGGGCCATGCCCGCCCCTTTCCGGGGGAAACCCCGATTGCTCCCGCTTTGCCGTCGCGGTCCAATCACCGGACGTTCAAGCGCCGAGGAGCCAGCCATGTCCGATCCCCTATCGTCCTGGAATGACGGACCTGCCAAGGCCGCAATCCTGGATTTCGTCGCCCGCGTGACAGGCTCGGGACCGGAGCATATCCCCGCCCCGCAGCGCATCGCCACCTTCGACAATGACGGCACGCTCTGGGCGGAACAGCCACTTCAGACCCAGTTCCTGTTCGGCCGCATGCTGCGCGCAAAGCTGATCGAACAGGAACCGGAACTCGCGCAGCAACAGCCTTTCAAGGCCTATGTCGAGCAGGACATGCCGGCCATGAAGGCGCTGGGGAAGCTAGGGCTGCTGGAGGTTGCCGCCCGTGAACATGCGGGTGCGACCGAAGAGGAATTTGACAGGATCGCACGCGACTGGCTCGCCACCGCACATCATCCCCTGCTCGACCGGCCCTTCACCCGGTGCGTCTATCGCCCGCAGATCGAATTGCTGGATTTCCTGCGCGCCCATGATTTCAAGACCTATATCGTCTCGGGCGGCGGGCTCGACCTGATGCGCGCCTTCGCCGAAGACGTCTATGGCATTCCGCCCGAACAGGTGATCGGCTCCAGCCTTCGCACCCGGTTCGAAATCGACGGTGATGGCGTCGCGCAACTTGTCAAGCTGCCCGAACTCCACTGTTTCGACGACCGCGAGGCGAAGGCGCAGAATATCGCCCTTCATATCGGCCGTCGCCCGATCCTGGCCTTCGGCAATTCGGACGGCGACCTCGCCATGCTCCGCTATGTGAAGACCGGATCAGGGCCACGGCTGGCGCTGCTGCTGCATCATGACGATGCCGCTCGGGAATTTGCCTATGATCGGGATTTCTTCCTGAGCCCCCTGGCCGAGGCGCTGGACAAGGCCCCGGATTATGGCCTGACCCTGGTCAGCATGAAGCAGGACTGGAACAGCATCTTCGTCTGATCCGCCGACCGCGCCACCTTGGAACAACCGGCCGTGGCACTCCGCACGCTGGCGCGCCTATGACCGCCTTATGGTCCATCTCCTTCCCTTCACCCCCGATCATTTCTCCACCCTGTCGGGCTGGTTTGGCAGCGACGCGGATGTCGTTCAGTGGGGTGGGCCTTTTGTCCATTTCCCGCTGTCCGGTGAGCAGATGACGGCAATGCTGGATGAAGGACGCAGCGATCCGCCCGCGCGCTTGTGCTGGATGGCCCAGGACGACGGTCAGCTTGTCGGCCATGTCCAGATCGCCTTCGACTGGCGCAACGGCAATGCCACGCTGGGCCGGGTCGCGATCGCGCCCGATGCGCGAGGCCGGGGTCTGGCGGTGCCGATGCTGCGCCTTGCGCTCGCCAGCGCCTTTGCCTTCGACGCCGTCGAGCGGCTGGAGCTCAATGTCTATGCCTGGAACCGGCCCGCCATCCGCAGCTATGAACGGCTCGGCTTCGTGACCGAAGGCGTCCGCCTGTCCTCCGTTCGGGTTGGCGATGCGCGATGGGATACCGCGATCATGCGAATGCTGCGATCCGAATGGACGCACAGCACGCCAGCCTGAACCCAAACAAAAAGGGCCGGCGCCTTTCGGTGCCGACCCTTTTGCTAATTCTGCCTGTTTTCGATCAGGCGACCGGGCCGAGACCCTTGATCGCATCATCGACCAGCGCCTTGTCCGCCTTGGCATCATGGCCTTCGGCAATCAGGGCGGCTGCAGCGCCGGTAGCGGCCTTCACCGCCTTGGCACGAATGTCTGCGAGAGCGCTGCGCTCAGCCGCACCGATCTTGTCTTCCGCCATCTTCTGGCGACGGGCGACCAGATCGGCAGCCTGCACCTTGGCATCGGACAGAAGCGTTTCGGCTTCATGCTCGGCCGACTTGCGCATGGCGTCGGCTTCACCAGCCGCAGCGGCCAGCTTGGCTTCATATTCGCCCTTGAGCGCTTCGGCTTCGGCACGAAGCTTCGATGCTTCGGCCAGCTGTTCCTTGATCTGGGCGATCCGGCCATCCAGCACACCGCCGATCAGGCTGGGCACCTTCTTGATCAGCAGGATGACGATGAACACCGCCATCGCCAGGCTGACCCAGGCGGTCGCGTCCATGCCGACCGCCTTGGGATCGGTATGCGGCGCGACGCCTTCATGCGCCACGGTGCCAACCGGCTCCATGCCTTCGGCGTGGATTGCCTGATTGAGGTGCGGGGCCTGCGCCTCGCTATGCTCTACTGCTGCCTCAGCCATGAGCCAGTGCCGCCTTTACTGCGTTGCGGGCCGCTTCGTCCGACGCTTCCACGCCGGAAATCCGGACGACCATGTCGCGCGCCGCATCGGCGGCGACGGTTTCAATCTGTGCCATGGCGGCATCCGTGGCGGTCTTGATCCGGGCTTCGGCAGCGCCGATCTTGTCCTGGATCTCCGCATCGGCGGCGGCCAGCTTCGCTTCTGAAGCCTTGGCGGCATCCGCCTTCGCCTTGGCCAGCGTCGCCTGGGCGGCGGTGCGGCTTTCGGCATCACGGACGCGATAGTCCGCTTCCGCTTCGTCGGCGCGGGCGAAGGCTGCCTTGGCAGCATCGAGATCACCCGAAATCTTCGCGTCGCGCGCGTCGGCCGTCGCCTGCACCTTGGGCACCATGCCGCGGCCGATGACGAAGAAGACGAAGCCGAACGTCAGCAGCAGCCAGAAGATCTGGGAAGCATAGGTATCGGCGATTTGCGCGATTTGAGGCATTTTTATCCGTCCGAAAAGGGGGCGGTCGTCAAGGGGCAGGCAGCCAGGCTGCCCGCCCCGTCGATCTTTAGGCCACGAAGACCAGGATCATGGCGATAACGAACGCCAGCAGACCCAGAAGTTCGGCGGCGGCGAAGCCGATGAACAGGCGACCCTGCTGGCCGTCAGCGGCACCCGGATTGCGCAGCGCGCCTTCGAGGAACGAGCTGAAGACGTTGCCCACACCGAGGGCGGCAATGCCCGCACCGATCGCGGCCAGGCCAGCACCGAGCAGCTTTGCGGCTTCTGCGTCCATGTTCTAAACTCCTTTTTCTTAACCAATTAAACGTTGAAGAATGTACGAAAACTCAGTGCAGGTTTTCGGCGTCGTTGATGTAGACCGAGGTCAGCAGCGCAAACACATAGGCCTGGATCACGGCGACCAGCACTTCGAGCGCGCTGATACCGACCATCAGCACGAAGCTGGCGGCACCGACGGTCAGACCGAAACCGGGGCCAGCATTCGAGCTGTTGATGACGAAGCCGGCCAGCACCTTGAGCAGCACGTGTCCGGCGGTCATCGCCACGAACAGTCGCAGGCCCAGGCTGAACGGACGCACCATGAACGAGATCAGCTCGATCGGGAAAATGACCGGGATCATCGGCAGGGGCGTGCCGTGCGGCACGAACAGGGAGAAGAAGTGCAGCCCATGCTTCCAGAAGCCAACGATCAGCACGATCGAGAAGCTCATGATCGCCAACACGCCGGTGGCGGTGAAATGGCTGGTGAAGGTGAAGGGGTGGACCCCGACCAGACCCAGCGGCAACAGACCCAGAAGGTTGGCCATCAGGATGAACATGAAGAGCGAGAAGACATAGGGAATGTACTTCTTGCCGCCTTCACCCACGTTCGAGATCAGCAGGTTCTTGATGAAGCCGGTGAAATATTCGACCGCCATCTGCCAACGACCGGGCACCAGTTCGCGCTTCATGCCGCCGATCACGAAGATCCACAGCACCACCGCAGCGGCGACCATATAGAGCGCGCTGTTGGTGAAGGCGATGTTGAAGCCGCCGATGGACAGGTGATCGGTACCGAACAGCGGTTCGATCGCAAACTGATGCATCGGATCGATTTTGCCGGATTCTGCCACTTGGACCCCTGTACCGTCTAATATTCGGACTAAGACAAAAGCGCCCCTATTGATCGGAACGCTTCGTCGTCGTCAATCTGATGATGTTCCTGAACGCCGCCACGATCCCGAGACCGAGGAAGACAAGCAGGAGCCATGGGGATGTGCCGAGCAGCCGGTCGAGAACCCAGCCGATCAACGCACCACCGACAAGACCACCGATCAGCTCTGCGAGAACCCTGTTGCCCAGACGCGAACCATCGTCCGCCTGCTGCACCTTCGTCCCCTGTCTGACCTGCTCGGCATGTTCCGCCTGCGCAATTCTCGCTTCCAGTGAAGCGATCCGCGCATCTTCCCCCGCCGGGTCCTGCCCGGATTCACCCGCAACCATTGCCAATCCTTCCATCAGGCTGAAACCCAATGGCAGGCGGCATGGCGCTTGCGGCTGCACCCGTCAAGGCGCGGCCCGTTTAGAAAGGGGATGACGGATAGTCAACTATACTTGGGCAGGAGATTATCCTGCCCAGACGAACTGGCGGTCAAAGTCCGCCAGCCACGCGCATTTTACTGGCCTGCGGTGGCGCAATAGGCCGGCAAAGAGATCGCCCCGGCGCCCTTGGTCTGCCAGGCACCACCGCCGACGCGATAGACCTGCCCCGGCTTCACCCGGCTGCTGAGCGTCTGGCAACCGGTTGCGGCCGCCACATCCTGCACCGTCACGCCGCGCTTGCCGGCCAGATCGGTATAGACGGCGCGACGCTTGATGTTGATCGATTCGACCTCGGCCCGCACATCCGCGCCCACCGTGCCGGCGATACCCAGATAGCCATCGGCCTGCTCGCCCACCGTGCCGGCAGCGATCGCGGCGGCCGCACCACCCTGGGCCTGCGCGGTGCCGGCCAGAACCAGGCCGCCCAGCACAGCGGCGGCCAGCATGAACTTGCGTGTCATTGCGGGAACAACTCCGGGTTATTGTTGATCAGATCCTTGGCGTCCTTCTCCAGACGGACGACGACCTCCTGCTGGACCTTCACGTTCAGATTGATCTCGATCGGCTTGTCCGGGGCCTTGACCTGGATGCATCCTCCAAGGGCCGAAGCTGCCAGACCGGCCATCATGATTGCTGCTATCTTCATTTCGGCTCCGTATTTGACACAGTCTCGCTTGCCGCAGGCTGAACCGCAAGACCAGATTGCAGATCGGCCGCGCTTTGTGCGCGCATCTTCTGCTGGGCATCCTCGCCAATCTGGTCGCGGATCACCTGCGACGGGTCGACATAGGATTGGGCGGATTTCATCAGGCCGCGGAAGGGCGCGGAAATCCGCACGTTGAAGATGAAGGGCAGGCCGACGAAGCTTTTCGCTATCCCCTGCGGCGCACCGCCCAATTGACCTCGGTTGACGCCGTTGAACACCACATTGGTGACCATCTCGCCATCCAGCGCGCCATCCATCAGGATGGTGAGGCATTTATATTGCAGATCCTTCAGCGCATCGAAGGCGACCTTGCCCATAACTCCGACTTGCTCGTTCGACACCGGCCCCACATAGGACAGCACGCCTGACTGGCGCGTTGGGTCGCAGGGGATGCTAGGCAGCACGCCCTCGGGCATGATCAGCGGTGCCATGCCCTGCTGCCGCGCGACCAGCACGCCGCCGGCAACCCGCCCGCCCTGCGCATTGAAGATCAGCGGCATGATGCCGTCGAACGTGCCGGTCGCCGACACATTTTTCAGGTCCATCGCCTGGATGAAGGCACCAGCGTCGAGGCCGATGACCCGGAAGGTCAGATAGCGATCGACATCGGCACCAAAGTCCATGGTCGTGGACAGAAGCACCAGTTCACCGCCCGAAAAGGGGAAACCACCGCCCTCGATATGCAACTTCTGGCCGGCACCCAAGCGATAGCGCACCGTGCCATTGCGCGCCTCGACGCCCGGATTGACCAGCGCGATTCGCGCCTCCTGCCCGGTCGGCGTCACCATATTGAGCAAGTCGGAAAAATGGATCTCGCCCGACAGCCCCTCGACCGGGCCGAATGCCGCCGCCAGATCCAGCCGTTCGGTCCGGAAGACGCCATCGCTGCTGACATCGGACCCGGTCCAGCGGATATGCCCCTCGCCAGTCACGCGGCCGGCGACATTGGCGATCACGCCGAGCGTCAACGGCGTCAGTTCCTCCGGCTGCAATCCCGGCCCGAAGCCCAGGTCCGGCACGGTCAGGTCGGCATGCCCCTTCCCGCTGCCCAGGTCGTGCGCAATATCGGCGCGCGCCACCGTGGCACCCTTGCCCGGCACCTGCAGCGTGCCGGTCGCGGTGATTCGGCCATCCTTCATCGCCAGGGCAAAGTCAGGCACGAACAGCGGGTTGAAGCGGACCGAAGGCTGCGCATCGCGCACCTGCATCGCCGCCTTGAGCGACAGCGCCCCCTTAGCAAAGGCCCAGTCGCCCGCCCCCTGCTCGACAATCAGCGGCACGGTGCCGATCCGTCCACCCGCGCCCTTGATGTCGCCGGCAAAGCCTTCCTTCGTCGCCGCACCGGTGACGCTCGTCGCAGACAGGCGCACCGGCGCATCCTCCGGGCCGATGGCAAAGTCTGCATTGCCCAGGGTGAAGCCGGTCTGGCCCAATATCAGCCGGGCATTGTCCGCCTTTAGGCCCATCGGGCTGTCGCCGCTTCGCCCGTTCAGCGCGACATTGCGAAGCTCCGCACCGCCCTTCATGCCGCCCGGCCCCATGGCGAAAAGCGCCGAATTGGGTAGTGGGCAGAGCGTCTGCCGGGTCTGCCCCAGCGCGAAGCTGCCATAGCGCGCTTCCAGCAAGGTCAGTGGCGCGCAATGTTCGTTGATCGCGATCGCGCCATTAGACGCCAGCCGGCCATCGATCGGCAGGCCAAGACCGCGAACAGCCCCATCGGGCAGCGGCCCATCCAGCCGCAACGCGGTCGTGAAGCGCGTGTCGCCCTTCGGCCCGGCAACGAATCGGACAGGCTCGAACGCCAGCCGGGCGCCGTCGGCCGTATAGGGATCGATGAATAGCTGCCCGCCAAAACCGCCGCCGGCGCGGCGGGCCAGTCGGAGCGCCGCCTTGGGCAAGCCGCCGCCCTGCGACGTGATCGCGCCGTCCAGCGCCCAATCGATCGCCGCGCCGCCCTTGCCCGGCCAGGCCAGCGTCACCCGGCCGTCCCGCGCCACAGCCACCTGCGCGCCGCTGCGCGCTGCAAATTCGGTATCGGTCAGCACCAGACTGCCTGCATCGCCCTTCTGCGCCAGCGCCACCCGCGCCCGCAGCAGATTATCCGCGCCGGCCCGCCGTGCCGCATCCGCCAATCGCAGGGCCAGCGGCGCCACCGGCGTGCCGGCCGTCGACGTGCGCAAAGCCGCCAGCGGATCGCGCCCGGCCATCCGCCCGTTCCGCGCGGTCAGATCGCCGCTGAAGGTCGCATCACCGCCGCGCAGCGTCCAGTCACCGGCCAGTTCGGTTGGCCCCGCCAGCACCCCGGCACCGGAAAAGGCGCGTGCGCCGATCCGCGCACGCCCGGCCATGGCCTTGGCCGTACCGTCGAACTCGATCCGACCGACCGGGGCCGCCAGCAGCATGCCCTGCGCCTTGAGCGCCTCGCCCGCCAGCTTGGCCGATCCGTTCCAGCGGTCGAGCCTCTGGCCCAGCCACAGATCGATGTCGGCCGTCGGCGCAGCCATCGCCATGTCCGCGCAGGCGAGCGCATCGCCCTTGATCGGCCCGCGCAGATGCGGCCGGCCGTCCACCATCGCCACGTCCAGCCAGGCGCTCGCCTTGGCCACGCCACAGCCGGCCATCCGTGCCCTGGGCATGGCGGCGGCCAGCTTGCCGCGGAAACCCGATTTCAGATTGCCATTGCCATCGATCTGCAGGCCGACTGCCCCCGCGTCGGTATCCAGCCGCAACCGCGCGTCGCGCAGATGAAGCAGCAGGTCAGGCATGGCAAAGGGCGCAGTCGAATCGGGATCGCGAAACTTGTCCAGTTCGCCCAGCGTCAGCACGCCCGTCGCGATAGGCGCCGCGCATCCGCACGCCACCGGCGCGAACCGCTGCCACCTGCGGCGTCACGCCGGAAAAGGCGATGTCGACCTCCACCCAACGAGCGGTCAGGTCCGGCCGCGCCGGATCGCCCAGCACGACATTCTCGATCCGCTGGGTGCGCAGGCCCACCTGCGTCAGGTCATAATTGGCCTGGACCCCGCGCCGGTTCAGTTCGCGGTTGACGAAATTCTCGGCGATCGGCGCGCGCTGCGTCCACAGCGCGACCAGCACCAGGCCGAGCGAACCCGTCCCGACACCCAGCCAGCGCAGCCAGCCCCGGCGAATTTCGGCTTCGCCGTTCTCGTCTTCCATCTGCCTGGCCAACCCCGACTTTCGCTCGCACTTCAGGTCCGTAACGCATCCATAACGTCCGACCCATTGGAAATATCCACCCCAGAAATAGCCTTGCCCACGAAATCCGCAAAGCCTAGCCTTCATTCGCCGGGGAATGGGGGATCGCCAGCATGACCGAAAAGGACGAACGCGCGAGCCAGGATGGTGCCGGTCATCGCGCCCGCCTGCGCCAGCGCCTGGCCGAAGGCGGCGACGGGCTGCTCGACCATGAACTGATCGAATATCTGCTCGCCCTTGCCATCCCCCGCCGCGACACCAAGCCGCTGGCTCGGCTGCTGCTGCGCGAATTTGGCGGGATCGGCGGATTGATGGCGGCCGACTGGCAGGCGATCGCACGGGTGCCCGGCATGGGCGATACCAGCGTCGCCGCGATCAAGATCGTCCAGGCCACCGCACTGCGAATGCTGCGCAACGATGTGGCGGAACGACCGGTGCTGGGCAGTTGGCAGGCACTGCTCGACTATCTGCGCGCGGACATGGCCTATCTCCATGTCGAACGCGTGCGGGTGCTGCATCTCAACAGCCGCAACATGCTGATCCGCGACGAGAATATGGGTGACGGATCGATCGACCAGGCGGCCATATATACGCGCGAGGTTATCAAGCGGGCCATGGAACTGGGATCAGCAGCCCTGATCCTGGTGCACAATCATCCATCGGGCGATCCATCCCCCAGCAAGCAGGATATCGAGATCACCCGCCAGATTGTCGAGGCCGGCAAGCGGCTGGGGATCAGCGTCCACGACCATATCATCATCGGTGCGCAGGGGCATAGCAGCCTGCGCGCGCAGGGACTATTATAGCGTCAGGCGCCCTCGATCAGTTCGGACGGCCAGCCGATGCGCACCAGCAGTCCATCCGGACCGTTGATCCCGACCTCATACAGCCCCCATTCGCGATGGCGCAAAATGCCGCCTGGCCGGATGACCAGATCATCGACCAGCGCCGCGATCGCCGCCACATCGGGCGTGCGCAGATAGACGCCAAAGGGATTATGCGCCGGCACATCCCAGGGCGGCGCGCCCGCCTGGGTCAGATGCACCTCGCACCCCCATCCCTCCATGATATGATAATGGTGATCGCCGCCGATCCGCACGAAGCCCAGCCTTTCCCAGAAGGCCAGGGCAATGGCGACGTCATTGCTGGGCACGATCGCAAAAGCGCCAACACCTGGAATTGCCGTCATGGCCAATCTCTCCCCTTGCCCCGTCCCGATCACATAACAAAAAGGCCCCCGCCATGCCTGCGCGTGACGGGGGCCTTTTCAATCTAAGTGGCGCCGTTCAGCCGCCAAAACCGAAATTCAGGAATTCGGGCACCGGACCGTTCCAGCCATCGTCCGGACCATCATCGGGTTCCTGACGGCGGCTATGCGGCGCTGGGCGTGCAGCCGGCGCATCGCGGCGGTCGTCACGACGATCATCCCGCTTGTCGTTGCGCCGGTCATCCTTGCGCTCGGGCTTGCGACGCGCGTCGCGGCCGCCGGGCCGCTCATTGTGGCGCTCCTCGCGATCGGCCTTGCGCGGCTCTTCCTTCGCGCGCGGCGCAGGCGCAGCCGCGACCGGCGTTTCGACATAGTCGATCTTGGTGCCGATCAGCTTCTGGATATTGTCGATCGCCTCGGCATCCTCGGCCGCGACGAAGGTATAGGCAACGCCCTTGGCCCCCGCGCGACCGGTACGGCCGATGCGGTGGACATAGTCATCGGGATGCCAGGGCGCGTCGAAATTGAAGACGTGGCTGACGCCCTTGATGTCGAGGCCGCGGGCCGCGACGTCCGACGCCACCAGGATGTTCACGCTGCCATCGCGGAACCGCTCCAGTTCGGCGATACGCGATGCCTGGTCGATATCACCATGAATCTCGCCCGACTTGAAGCCGTGACGCTGCAGGCTCTTGTTCAGTTCGCGCACCGTGGTCTTGCGGTTGCAGAAGATCACCGCGCTCTGCACCTCTTCTGCTTCCAGCATCGCGCGCAGCGCTTCACGCTTCTTGCGCGAATCAACCTTCACCAGCCGCTGGGTGATGTTGGTCGATGCCGTTGCCGGGCGCGCCACCTCGATCGACTTGGGATTGTCCAGGAAACGATCGGCCAGCTTCTTGATGACCGGCGGCATGGTGGCAGAGAAGAGAAGTGTCTGGCGCTGCGCCGGCAGCTTGGTGCAGATTTCCTCGATATCCGGGATGAAGCCCATGTCGAGCATGCGGTCGGCTTCGTCGATCACCAGCATGTTGCAGCCGTTGAGCAGGATCTTGCCGCGCTGGAACAGGTCCATCAGGCGGCCCGGCGTCGCGATCAGGACGTCGACGCCCTTTTCCAGCGCCTTGATCTGGTCGCCCATCTGCACGCCGCCAATCAGCAGCGCCATGGAGAGCTTGTGATATTTGCCGTACTTCTCGAAATTCTCGGCCACCTGGGCGGCGAGTTCGCGGGTCGGCTCCAGGATCAGACTGCGTGGCATCAGCGCACGGGCGCGGCCATGCGCCAGGATGTCGATCATCGGCAGCACGAAGCTGGCGGTCTTGCCCGTGCCCGTCTGCGCGATGCCGATGATGTCCTTCATCATCAGCACCGGCGGGATCGCCTGCGCCTGGATCGGCGTGGGCGTGTCGTAACCCGCCTCGGTTACGGCCTTGAGCAATTCGTCGGAGAGGCCGAGATCGGCAAAAGTCATTCAAATGTCCGGGACAGGAGGTTGGCCGTCCTGCGCGTCCGCACGACGGAAATCGCGCGCGACTTGCGAAAATATCGCCATCTTGTCAAGGAAATCGCGCAATATGCTGGCCAAACCAGCCGTTTTTCTGCCGATCAATCCTCGGCGTCCGCTTCCACAAGCCGCCTGAAGCTGTCGATCCCGCAACTCGCGCCACTGCGGGCCTGCAACTCGTCCCGCCCCGAACAGAGCGATCCATCCTCGTCCGGCTCGACATAGAAGCCCGAATAGAAGCTGGCGGAATCACATCCCCGCTCCAGCCGCGCGCGGTAGCGATGCTTGTCCGCCAGGATCAGGTCGACCCCGTTGGACACCACGATGCTGGCCCCGCGAATCGATCGCAGCGCCACACAGCGCGGCCCCTTCTTCTCTTCCCAGCGCTCGTCACTCTTGGGCACGACTCGCGTCGGCGCCCGCCCCTTGGCCATCGGAACACGAATGATCACGCGCTGCTCAATCGTCAGTTGCGCCCATTGCACCGGGTCGGCAGCAGGCGCTGCAAGCAGCATCAGGATGGTATGAACCAAGCGGAACCCCTTTTGGGAGTGGCAAGCTATCGGCCAACGGTTGAACCGTCGATGAATTCCGGGGCATAGCATGTCCCATGACAGAACAAGCCATAATCGCACAGGATGCCATCGATCGCTTCGTCGCCCTGCTCGGCCCCAAGGGCGTCATTACCGATGCCGACGATATCGCCCCCTGGGTCAGCGACTGGCGCGGCCGCTATCATGGAAAGGCCCGCGCGATCCTGTCCCCTGCCTCGACGCGCGAAGTGGCCGACTGCGTGGCGCTGGCAGCGGAACTTGGCATCGCCCTCGTCCCCCAGGGCGGCAACACGTCGATGGTCGGCGGCGCGACACCGCCGGCCGACGGATCGGCGCTGATCCTGTCGCTGCGCCGCATGAACCAGATCCGCAACCTGTCGGCCGACGACAATCTGGCGGTGTGCGAGGCCGGGGTCATCCTTTCCAACCTGCACGACGCCGCCGAAGCGGCCGGCCGTCGCTTTCCGCTCAGCCTGGGCGCCAAGGGATCAGCCACGATCGGCGGCCTCGTCTCGACCAATGCCGGCGGCACCCAGGTGCTGCGCCACGGCACGATGCGCGCGCTGGTCGAGGGGATCGAGGCTGTGCTGCCTGATGGCAGCATCTTCGACGGGCTGGACGCGCTCAAGAAGGATAATCGCGGCTATGACATCAAGCAGTTGCTGATTGGCGCGGAAGGCACGCTGGGCGTCATCACCGCGGCCGCCCTGCGGCTGGTGCCCGCCATCGCCGCCCGCGCGGTTGGCTGGGTCGGCGTGCAGACACCCGCCGATGCCCTCGCCCTGCTGCGCCTGGTCGAAGGCGAACTGGGTGACAGCGTCGAGGGGTTCGAGGTGATTGCCGACGATGGCCTTGGCCATGTCCTGTCCCATATTCCCGGCACGCGCTGCCCGATCGAGACCCGCACGCCCTGGCATGTGCTGATCGAGGTCGACCATGGCGACATGCGCGAGCCCGGCCCGACCGAGCGGCTGGAAGGCGCGCTCGGCCTGGCGCTGGAACGCGGCATCGCGATCGACGCCGCCATTGCCGCCAGCGAATCCCAGGCAGAGGCCTTCTGGCGCATCCGCGAATCCCTGTCGGAATCCGAAAAGGCGCAGGGGCCCGCGCTGCAATATGACATCAGCGTGCCGGTGCCGCGCATGCCGGCCTTCATGCTGGAGGCTGCCGCCGCCGCCGAAGCAGCCTTCCCCGGCACGACCGCCTCTTCCTTCGGTCATCTGGGCGATGGCAATGTCCATTTCCATGTCCGCGCGCCCAGGGGCACCAGCGACGGTCCGGCCTGGATCGCGGCGCAGGGCCAGGCGATCAACGCCTTCGTCCATGACGCGGTGGTCGCCGCGGGCGGTTCCATCTCGGCCGAGCATGGCATTGGCCAGATGAAGCGCGCCGAACTCGGACGCCTCGCCAGCCCGGCCCGCATCCATGCCCTGCGCGCGATAAAGACAGCCTTCGATCCGGGCGGCATCATGAACCCCGACAAGCTCATCCCTCGCCCCGACGAGGGTTGAGCGCAGCATATCCACAAAGCGATTGCCTAGCGGGATAGCTCCGATTATCCCGTCACACCCATATTCGGATCAGCGACGCAAGCCTTGCGCGCTTTCTAACAGGACGGAACAACATCATGGCCAGCGCGCCCGCGAACAGCCTTCCCATCTTCTACAACGACCTGATCCCACTCAGCACCGTCGATCATGCCGATTATCGCACCCAGCCGGTCGATGCCGCTCCGTTCCTGGTAACCCAGCACGCCGTGCCGCTGACCATCGACGAATTCGTCTCGGCCCAGCGTTTCGTGCCCATCATCTTCTCGGCGGGCCAGGATTCGGTGCCGCTCGCGCTGATGGGCCTCAACGAAGGCGTGAACGTCTTCGTCGATGACGAAGGCAAGCTGCGCGGCCCGGCCTATATCCCGGCCTATGTCCGCCGTTACCCCTGGATGCTGGCCAAGCTGCGTCCCGACAGCGACGAACTCTCGCTCTGCTTTGATCCGACCAGCAAGGCGATCGGCACCGAAGGCGACGGCCCGGTCCTGTTCGAAAATGGCCAGCCGACCGACGTGACCAAGGGCATCCTGAAGTTCTGCGAGGATTTCGAGCAGGCCGCCGCCCGCACCGGCCAGTTCATGAAGGATCTGGCCGAGATGGACCTGCTGATGGACGGCGAAGTCGCGATCCAGACCCCGAACAACGAACAGCCCTTCGTCTATCGCGGCTTCCGCATGGTGAACGAGGAAAAGCTGCGCGACCTGCGCGGTGACCAGCTGCGCAAGATCAACCAGAACGGCCTGCTGCCGCTGATTCACGCCCATCTCTTCTCGCTGCAGCTGATGCGCGAGATCTTTGAAGGCCAGGTCAGCCAGGGCAAGGGCCCGATCGCTGTACCGGCCGCACCGGTGCCAGCAGACGCCTAAAGTCCGATTAACTCCGTTAATCGCAAATATATCGGGACAGGGCGGGGCTTGCTCTTGAAAGCAGCCGCGCCCTGCCCTATTTCTATTGCATGCGATGCGCCTGCCCCCCTTTCGGGCGCGTCGTATAGGGCGCCTCCCCCTTGGAGGCGTCTCCTCCCTGAACCTGGCCACCCCGTGCATCGCATGGGGTGGTTTTTTATGGGCTGCAGTCAGCGTAGGTCGCCGGAAATTTTCGCTGCTTTCGCTTGACGCCATCGCCAGCCCTGCCTAAAGGCACGCCCCTGCCTGTCGCCCATGCGACATACGGCCCCTTCGTCTAGCGGTTAGGACGCGGCCCTCTCACGGCTGAAACACGGGTTCGATTCCCGTAGGGGTCACCAGATTCGATCATATCTGACGAACAACAGATATGCCGACGCACTGGCGATCGCATTTCTCTGCGGGCAGCCGCCCTACATCCCTAGCTCGCTCAACCCCGGATGATCGTCAGGCCGGCGCCCCTGCGTCCAGTGGAATTTCCGGTCGGCCGCGCTGATCGGTGCATCATTGATGCAGGCGAACCGCCGCTGCATCAGGCCGCTCGCGTCAAACTCCCAATTCTCGTTGCCATAGGAACGGAACCAGTTGCCGCTGTCGTCATGCCATTCATAGGCGAAGCGCACCGCGATGCGGTTGTCGGCAAAGGCCCATAATTCCTTGATCAGCCGATAATCCAGTTCGCGCTGCCATTTGCGCGTCAGGAAGGCGATGATCGCGGAGCGGCCATTGACGAACTCCGCCCGGTTCCGCCACTGGCTGAGCGGCGTATAGGCCATGGCCACCCTGGCCGGATCGCGGCTGTTCCAACCATCCTCGGCCAGGCGCACCTTCTGTGTCGCGCTCTCCAGGGTGAAGGGTGGCAGCGGCGGTCTCACATTGTCCATCATGCGTCTCCCATCTTTGCAAGGCGATTCTGCAACGCCCTATTTTCAGCTTCCAGTTGCGCCAGCCGCTCATGCAGCGGCCGGACCGCCTGTTCGATCTCGCGCTCGGTGAAGCGCGGCGTGATATGCTGCGGGCAATTCCAGTCGAACGCCTCCAGCCGCAGCCGGAAGATACGTTCTGCCCGCGCCTTGTAATCCTTGTCCATGACGAGGTCGGTGAGCGCCGGATCGGCATCGAGCGCCAGCTTCTCGACATGGACATAGATTTTCAGCCGGGCGCGGCGGGGATAGTCCATCAGGATCAGGCAAGCCCGGTCGTTTGCGGCCAGGTTGCCGGTGCTGATATATTGGCGGTTGCCGCGATAGTCGGCAAAGGCCAGCGTCCGGTCGTCGATCAGCTTGAGGAAGCCGGCCGGGCCACCGCGATGCTGGACATAGGGCCAGCCATCCTCCGACACGGTGGCCATGTAGAAACTGTCGCGGGCCGCCAGGAAATGGGCTTCATTGTCGGTGAAGCGGTCAAAAGCGCGATTGCCGCTGAACGCCGCCCAATGGGCGTCCGCGCCCATCTCCGCCTGCGCCGCGCGGACGCTCGGCGTCGTGGCGATATCCAGAAAACCGTAGGACATGGTCCGTCTCCCATCATCCGTCCGTTGCGGGGCCATGCATCACCATGGCCCCGCCGGGGGTTCAGCGCGCCGCGACCTTGCGATCGAGGAAGTCGCGGATCAGCGGCGCCATTTCATCCAGCTTGTCTTCCAGGGCGAAATGGCCGGTATCGAGAATATGCATCTCCGCGTCGGGCAGGTCACGCTTGTAGGGATGCGCGCCGGGTTCGGGGAAGATCTTGTCGTTCTTGCCCCAGACAATCAGCGTAGGCGGCTTGCGTTCGCGGAAGAAGGCCTGGAATGCCGGGTAGAGCGGCACATTGGTGCGATAATCGTAGAACAGGTCGAGCTGGATATCCTTGTTGCCCGGCCGGTCGAGCAAGGCCTGGTCCTGCACCCAATTGTCGGGGCTGATCCGCGACAGGTCGCGCACGCCATCGGTATATTGGAACTTGGTGGCGTCGAGGCCGACGAGCCAGGCCTGCGCCTCGCGATCCTTGGCCGATCCGCTCTGCCAATAGGTCCTGATCGGATCCCAGAAGGCGCCCAGCCCTTCCTCATAGGCATTGCCATTCTGGACGATGAGGCCGCTGACCCGCTCGGGATTCTTGAGGGCGAGGCGGTAGCCGACCGGGGCGCCATAATCCATGACATACATGGCGTAGCGCCGGGCGCCGATCTTGCCCATCAGCGTGTCGACCATGTCGGCATAATGGGCGAAGCTGTAGGTGAACTGGCGATGGTCGGGCGCGTCGCTCTGGCCAAAGCCCGGATAGTCCGGCGCGATCACATGATAGCGGTCGGCGAGGAGCGGGATCAGGTTGCGGAACATGTGCGACGATGTCGGGAAGCCGTGGAGCAGCAGCACCACCGGGCCGTCGGCGGGGCCGGCTTCGCGATAGAACATCTTGACGCCATCGATCGTGGCGCTGCGATAATGGACCGTGGCGGCCGCGGCCTGCGTGGCGACGGCGCTCGCGGGCGCGGCGATCGCCTCGGCCGAGGCAGCGATGCCGGCGGTCGCCAGCAGCATCGAAATGACCAGTTTCTTCATCATGTCCACCACCCTGTTGGGGTCGCTGAGCAAGGGCTTCAGCTTCTGGAGACAGAGATAATCCTTGTCGTCATTCCTGATAATTTGGGAAAGCTGGAAGTCATTATTCCTTATGATGGAATAATGGTCATGTCTGCTGGAACAGAGGATTGGCCCGCAGCCGATCGACCGCCAGATCGACGAAGCTGCGCACCTTGGCCGCCGCCCGCCGCCCTTCGGCGTGGATGACATGGATCGGCAGCGGCTTTTCCATCTGCTCGTCCAGAACCGTGACCAGCCGCCCGGCCGCCAGTGCCGGCTCGACCTGATAGGACAGCACGCGGGTCAGCCCCCAGCCCTGCTCGGCAGCGGCGATCGCCGCTTCATTGGTATTGCAGAAAAGTTGGGGGTGGACGGTGACGCTGCTCCGGCCCTCCGGCCCGAAATGCCATTCGGGGGAGGCCCATGCCTCGGTCGGGCCGATGATGCGATGATGGACAAGGTCGGCCGGGGTCCGGGGCATGACATGCTGCTCGAAATAAGCCGGCGCGCCACAGATGACCCGCCGCACCGTCCCGACCCGAATGGCGCTGAGGCCCGAATCCGGCAGATGCCCGATCCGGATGGCGACATCGATGCCTTCCTCGACGATATTGACCAGCCGGTCGACGAACAGGCTGCGCCCGGTCACCGCCGGAAAGCGATCCAGATAGTCGAGCAGGATCGGCAGCACATACATCTGGCCGAAGATTACCGATCCCGTGACGATCAGCGTGCCGGTGGGATTGCCATGGGCGCCCGCCGCCGCCGCGTCCGCATCCGCCATGTCGGCCAATATCCGCCGGCAATCGTCCAGATAGCCGCGTCCTGCCTCGGTCAACTTCACCGATCGCGTGGTCCGCGTTAGAAGGCGCACGCCGATCTCATCCTCCAGCGCGGAAATCGCCCGCGTGACCGCCGGCGGGCTCAGATGCAATTGCCGCGCGGCTTCGGCAAAACCGCCTGTTTCCGCCACGCGAACGAATATCTTCATGGCTTGCCAACGGTCCAAAGCATTCCCCTCGATCATCGCTGCGGCCGAAAAGGATGCGCAGAACCCCATGCGCCGGTCAATCAGCAGGACTGACGCACAAGGTCCGTTTCGGGCGCAACAGAAACGATTATCTCATGGACCTCCCCCCCCTTCATCATGACGCCTCAGGGTCGCCCCCGATGGAAATGCACAAGGATCACGGATATCACCGCGCAACGATAACCAGGGGGACATGACGTGCCGATCGACTACCGCAATATGGTTCGCCACGGTCGCCTGTTTTGCGCCTTGCTGCTGCTCCCCTATCCCGCTCTCGCCCAGGGCGATCGCGCCACATCCCCTCCCGAATTTGCTCGCCGTGCCGACAATCTGAAGCCGGGCCAATGGGTCTGGGCGCCACAGGTATCGCCGACCGGGCCGCTGCTCGTCTATGTCGATCTCTCGCGCCAGATCGCGACCGTCTATCGCAATGGCGTGCGCATCGCCGTGTCCACCATCTCCTCGGGCAAGGAAGGCCATGCAACGCCCACCGGCGTCTTCACCATCCTGCAGAAGGACAAGGACCATCGGTCCAGCACCTATAATAACGCGCCCATGCCTTATCAGCAGCGCCTGACCTGGGACGGCGTCGCGCTCCATGCCGGCGGCCTGCCGGGCTATCCCGAAAGCCATGGCTGCATCCACCTGCCCTATAAATTCTCGCAGGAACTCTTCGCCATCACCAGCCTGGGTGCGACCGTGGTGGTTCAGGGCAATGCTGCCACCCATATGCGCACCAGCCAGGCGAGCCTCTTGTCACCGATCAACGACAAGGGCGAGCAGGTCGAATATCGCCCGCTCAAGGGCGAGGAATATCGCTGGCAACCCGAACTGGCGACCAGCGGCCCGCTGACCATCATCGTCTCGAAGAAGGAGCAGCGGATCGTCGTGCTGCGCAACGGCACGGAAATCGGCCGCAGCGTCGCCGAGATCAAGGAGGGCGATCCCGGCTCCCATGTCATCACCCTCACCATGGGGAAGGATGGGAAGACCCACTGGCTCTATGTCGGCCTGCCGGGCCATGAAAATGATGTCGAGAATGTCGTGGACGAAGCGGTGCTGAACCGGGTGCGCCTGCCGCGCGGCTTCTACGACAAGATCCGCAGCCAGTTGAAGCCGGGCACCACCATCCTAGTCACCGACTCCAGCGTCGGCGCCTCGACCGGCGAGAAACTCACGATCATGGACGCGGTCGCGCCCCAGCCCTGACCACCCATCAAGCATCGCCACGGCGGAGCCCTCTATGCTTGCGGGCACCCATCCCCATGCGCACAAGCTGTCGGAAAGAGCAGCATGCCACAGGAAAGGATGAGGATAATGCCCCGCTTCACCGCCGAAACCGCCATTGCCGCGCTGGAGATCGAGCAACTGGTGATCGACTGGGGCTATGATCTCGACCTCAACGGCGGCATGAACGTCGCGCCGCTCTGCACCGACGATTGCCATTATCTGGTCGGCGGCACGCTGCATCAGGGCCATGGCCCCATCACCGCCTTCTACACCGCCCGCAACGAGCGCGTCGCCACCCAGCAAAAGGATGGCGTCCGCACCCAGCGGCACACCATCACCAACATGCGCATTCAATTCCCGGCCGCCGACCATGGCAGCGCGCAGTTCATGCTGGTCAATTATTCGGGTGAGGGCAAGGCGCCGATCCTGAACCTGGTCGGCCCGACCATCGTCGCCGATTGCCGCATGGAATTCCGCCGGGATGCGGACGGCGAATGGCGCATCTCGCTGTTCGACAGCACGCCGATGTTCATCGGCAATGATCCGTTCCTCAACGCCGCCGTCGTCCGGAAATAGGGCAGTTCGCCGCCGGGCAGGGCTGACATGGAAATGCCGAACCCGGCGCACAATGTTACAGACATCGCCGCAATCTGAAATCGCCGGGCAAAATCACACGCAGACACTTCGCCTGACCAGCGTCAGACGCGGAGTGCAGCGTGATACAACAGCCGATCAATTTCCCGGCCCGGACCGAAAAGGCAGACAGGAAGACGCAGTCGATCTGCTTCTTCTTCAACGCGCAGATCCATCATCTTCTGCACGCCATGCCGCTGGCACTGGAATTGTCGCATGATCCGCGCTTTCGCGTCGATATCATCGCGGCCGGCGCCGATCATATTGCGCTGGCCCGCGACCTGGCGGCCCGTCATGGCGGCGGCCGGCTGAACTTCATCCATCTCGACAATATCTGGCTGCGCAGCCTGTCCCATCTGTCGGGCCATGCCAGCCCGCCCAAGCTCGCCACCCTGCTCGCTGCACGCCGCCGTCTCGCCCGCTATGACGCGATCGTCGTGCCCGAACGCACCTCGCTGCTGCTGCGCCGTCTCGGGCTGGCGGACAGCCGCTTCATCCACACCTGTCATGGCGCAGGCGACCGCGCGGTCGGCTATGATCCGCGCATCGCGCTGTTCGACTTCGTCCTGCTGGCGGGCGAGAAGCAGCGCCGCCGGATGCTGGCACAGGGCCTGATCCGCGAGGATCATTACGCCATTGCCGGCTATGGCAAGTTCGACCTGACCCAGGGTCAGCGCCCGGCCAGCCCCTTTACCGACAGTCGCCCGATCATCCTCTACAACCCGCATTTCTCGCCGCGCCTCTCCTCCTGGCAGGCGATGGGCATGGATGTGCTGCGCCAGTTCGCGGCCGATGATCGCTTTAATCTGATCGTCGCGCCCCATGTCCGCCTGTTCGACAATCGCCGCAAGCGCGCTGCGGCTGAGCGCATGCTGGCTGAATTTGCCGCCCTGCCGCATATCCATGTCGACCTCGGCAGCCGGGCAAGCGTCGACATGAGCTATGTCCAGCTTGCCGCCGCCTATATCGGCGACGTGTCGAGCCAGATCTACGAATTCATCGCCACGCCGCGCCCCTGCCTGTTCCTCAACGGCCATCGCGCACAGTGGCGCGAGGATCCCAACTATGCCCATTGGCATTATGGCCCAGTCCATGAATCCGCCGATCGCATCCCGGACAAGGTCGCCGCCGCCATAGCCGCCCACGGCATGTATGACGCCGCCCAACGACGCGGCCTGTCCGATACCTTCACCAGCGGCGGCGCGCCCGCCTCGGCGCGCGCGGCAAGGGCGGTCGCGGATTATCTGACGCGCGGCGCACCAGCAGCGAGACCCGTTCCGACACCCTATCCGCTGCGGGAGGCGCTGCGCCATGGCTGATGCCGATCGCCGCCTCTGGCTCGTCGCCCGCGTCCATGCGCCTGATGAAGGCGGGGTCCAGACCTATGTGGCCGAAACCGCCCGCGCCTATGCCGCGCTGGGCTGGCGCGTCACCCTGTTCGCCAAATCCTCGGCTGGCCCGCGCCGGGTCAGCAGCGACGGCGTCGAACTGATCGATGTCGGCCCGGCCTCGCGCCTGCGGGTCTATGGCCGGCTGTTCCGCGCCATGGCCGGCGCCTGGCTGCGCGGCGAGCGCCCACAAGCGATCCATGCCTGCACCTGGCGTGCGGCCCTGCCTGCCCTCGCCTTTCCCCGCCCCCTCATCGTGACGATCCATGGCCGGGAAGTCGGTCGCCCGGCCGGCGGCGCCTTCGCCCTGCTGCGGCTGGTGCTGCGCCGCGCCCGGCGCATCGTCGCGGTCAGCGCCGTCACCCGCGACCTGCTGGTGCAGCGCCTGCCCGATCTCGCCGCGCGCACCATCGTCGCCTGGAACGGGGTGCGCATGCCGGCCGACCGCCCCACCACCGAGTTCCAAAATGGCGACGCGCCGGCTCAGATACTGACCGTCTGCCGCCTCGTCGCGCGCAAGAATATTCCGGCCGCGATCGACGCCGCAGCCGCCTGCCTGCGCGAGGAGGCCTCACTGCGCTACACCATCGTCGGCCGCGGGGTGGACGGCATCCGCATCCAACAGACCGTGCGCCGCCACCAGTTGGAGGATCATGTCCGCCTGGCCGGCTATGTCTCCGACGCGGAACTGGCCGAGCAATATCGCGATGCTGACATCTTCCTCCACCCCCAGATCGCGCTGGAGGATGGCGCCGAGGTGGAAGGCTTCGGCCTCAGCGTCGCCGATGCCATGGCACAGGGGCTGGCCTGCATCGTCGGCGCGGATGGCGGCCCGGCCGAACTGGTCCGCGACGGCGTCACCGGCCTGGTCGTCGACGGCAATTCCCCCAGCGCATTGCGCGCGGCGCTCGCGCTGCTGGCGCGCGATCCCGCGCTCTGCCGCCGGCTGGGCGATCAGGCGCGGATCTGGGCCGCGAACAACCTGTCGTGGGAACGGCATTGCCGCCTGATCCTGCATGAACTGCCGCCCCGTCGGCCCGCCCCGTCTCGCAGCACGCCCGCACTGACCGAAGGAGGATAGGATGCGCAACTACAGGGGCCCCATCGTCCATATCGGCTATCACAAGACCGGCACCACCTGGTTCCAGGATATTTTCTATCCCGCCGTCCGCAATCGTCGCTACCTGCCCCGCGCTGTCGCGCGGGCCGCCTTTCTGGAAGCCGGCGCGCTGCATTTCGAGCCTGACCATGCCCGCCACAGACTGGGCCAGGACCGCGACGACATCATCCTGTGCGAGGAAAATCTGAGCGGCGGGCTGCATAATGGCGGGCTGGCCGGCAATCTTTCCAAGGATGTCGCCGGCCGCATCCACGATACGCTGCCCGGCGCGCAGATCGTCATCTTCGTGCGCGATCCCTGCTCGGCCATCGCGTCCGCCTATCTCCAATATGTGAAGGGCGGCGGCACTTTCGGCATCCATCGCTACCTGTTCGGCCGCGACCGGCTCGGCCCGGTGGCGCCGGAGCGGGACGAGGCGCCCGGCTTCCGCCGCGAGCATTTCGACTATGCCCGGCTGATCGCTCATTATGACCGGCTGTTCGGCGCGGACAATGTCCATGTCTTCCGCTATGAGGATTTTCGCGCCGATCCACGCGGTTTCGCCGCCACCTATGCCGCCCGTTTCGGGCTGGATATCACCCTCGACCGGCTGGACTGGGGCACACGCAACCCCTCCCCCGGCCGGCTGCTGCTCTGGGCCTTTCGCGCAGCCAATCTCTTCACCCGGCGCGCCGTCGCGGACAAGGACTGCCTGCTCCATCTGCCCGGCTGGTATGGGTTCAGCCGCAAGCTGCTCCGCCGCGCCAATGCCTCGGGCCGCTTCGGTCGCCCGCTGCGCATGCGCGACATATTGGACGAAGGCGCCATCGCCCATTTCAACGACTATTACCGGCATGGCGAGGCTGCCATTGCCGACCGACTGGAACAACAGACATGCCGCGACGCGAAATCACGCGACGGGATGGCCGCAACGGCGCCGTCCTATGCTCGATCATGCAGAACAGCCACATCCTCCTTGCCGACGATGACGCAGCACTGCTGACGTCGCTGTCGGACTATTTCGGCCGCTATGGCTTCGACGTCGACACCGCCGCCAATCTCGCCGACATGCGCCGCCTTTCGGAAGTGGGTCATTATGACCTGTTGATCGCCGAACCGATGATGCCGGGTCAGCATACAGCCGGCCTGCTGCGCGAATTCGCGTTCGAGCGGCGCATTCCGGTCATCATCCACAGCCGCGCCAGCAGCGACATTGATCGCATCCTGGGCCTGGAAATGGGCGCGGAAGATTATCTGACAAAGCCCTGCAACGCCCGCGAACTGCTCGCCCGCGCCAATGCGGCCCTGCGCGCCCGTCGCCGCCAGGCCGATGCCGGCACCATGGCTACGGCACCGCGCGACAATAGCTGGGTCGCCTTCCAGGGCTGGCGCTTCGACCTTACCACCCGCCAGTTGTTCGATCCGAGCGGCGGCACCATCTCGCTGTCGGAGGGCGAATATCAGTTGCTGCGCGTCTTCGTGGCCAATGCGCGCCAGGTGCTCAACCGCCACCAGTTGCTCGATCAGGTCTATGGCGCGTCGAGCGACCATTATGACCGCGCCATCGATGTCCAGCTGTGCCGTCTGCGTCGCAAATTGTCGGCTGGCGGCCTCAAGGGACAGACGATCCGCACCGTGCGCAACGAAGGCTATATCTTCGTCCACCCCGTCACGGCTGGCAACGCCGCCAACTAATCATAATAAAAATCAGATCCATTACCCCGCATATGAAAATATGCGGGGATTTTTTCGTCACAAATCAAATATAATTACAACATTTCATAAATCATGAAATTCCGTGAAACATACGCAACATTTCACAACATAATAAAAAATATCGTCATATCTGTTTTTTATTGGCAACAGCTTTGTTAAACCTTTGTGAAACACGGCAAATCGCGTTGACGCACTTCGTCGCACGCATACAAATCTCTCCATCGGCTCGCGTCACCCCAAGGACAAAACCAACAGGGCGCGGACCGGGATAGAATATCCCAAGGGAGATTATTTTCATGCCGTCTCACATCATGCGGCGCCTTTCGGCGTCGACCATCCTGCTCGGCCTGGCGACCCCGGCCTTCGCGCAGACCAGCGCGGCGGATGATGGCGCGACCAGCGACACCATCGTCGTCACCGGCTCGCGCATCGCCCGCCCCGACCTGCAGCAGGCATCGCCGATCGCGATCGTCAGCGCGCAGGAGTTGAAGCTCAGCGGCAAGGTCAACGTCGAATCGATCATCAATGACCTGCCCCAGCTGATCCCCAGCACGACGGCGGCATCCAATAATCCGGGCGGCGGCGTGTCGACGGCCGACCTGCGCGGCCTGGGTGCCAACCGCACCCTGGTGCTGGTCGATGGGCGTCGCTACGTCTCCTATGACTCCAACCAGATCGTCGATCTCAACACCGTTCCGGCGGGCTTGATCGACCATGTCGAGGTCGTGTCGGGCGGCCGTTCCGCCGTCTATGGTTCGGACGCGATCGCCGGCGTCATCAACTTCGTGACCAAGCGCGACTTTTCTGGCGTGGAAGCAAACGCCAATTATCGCATCAACCAGGCCGGCGACGGCGGCACTTTCAACACCAACCTGCTGATGGGTGGCAATTTCGCCGACGGTCGCGGCAACGCCACCTTCTATATCGATTACACAAAGCGCGACGCCGTGCAGCAGTCGGCCCGCAGCTACACCAAGCAGGCCTATACCGATGACGGCGATGGCGGCCTGGCCGCCGGCGGCTCGGGCTCGATCCCCGGCACCCGCTTCGCCCTGTCCGGCACCCAGTATAAGTTCAATCAGGACGGCAGCTATTCGGCCTATGACTCGTCCACCGACGCCTATAATTATGCGCCGGACAATTATCTGCAGGTGCCCCAGAAGCGCATTCTGCTGAGCGCCCAGACCCATTATGACGTCAACGATCACCTGATCGTCTATGCCGAGGGTCAGTTCATCAACAACCGGGTGAAGAACCGCCTGGCGTCCACGCCGTTCACCGGCTCGGTCTCGCTCGACGTCGACTCCTCCTTGCTTTCGCCGGAATCCCAGGCGCTGCTGTCGGCAGCGGACACCGATGGCGATGGCTATGCCACCGCCGCCATCTATCGCCGCCTCAACGAGGTCGGCGCCCGCATCTCCAATGTCGACAACACCGCCTATCGCACCCTGATCGGTGCCAAGGGCCAGATTGCCGGCGACTGGAACTATGACGGCTATTACAGCTATTCGCGCACCAAGCAGGTCGAGACCCAGACCGGCAACGTATCGCGCAGCCGCGTGGAGCAGGCGCTCAAGACCACCTATGACAGCGACGGCAACCTGGTCTGTTCGGACACCAGCAATGGCTGCGTCCCGCTGAACATCTTCGGCGAAGGCAATATCAGCAGCGAAGCCGCCGCCTTCATCTCGATCCCGGTCAAGAATGTCAGCACCGTGACCGAACAGGTCGCCAGCTTCGCCGTCACCAACGGCAATCTGTTCGACCTGGGCGCCGGCCCGGCCGGTATCGCCTTCGGTGCGGAATATCGCTCCGAACATGGCAGCTATGATCCGGACTATGCCCTGTCCTCGGGCGACGTCGTCGGCTTCAACGCCGGTGAAGGCCTGTCGGGCGGCTATAATGTGAAGGAGTTGTTCGCCGAAATCGACGTGCCGCTGCTCGCCGACCTGCCGCTGGTCCACAAGCTCGACTTCAACGGCGCCTATCGCTTCTCGCATTACTCGACCGCAGCCAAGAATGTCGGCACCTTCTCGGCCGGCCTCATCTACGCGCCGATCAAGGACGTCACCTTCCGCGGCCAGTACAGCCGGGCGGTGCGTGCGCCGACCGTCGCGGATCTCTATTCGGGCCAGTCGCAGGACTTCCCGACTGCGAACGATCCCTGCTCGACCGAGGACGCGACCACCAATGCCAGCCTGGCGGCCAGCTGCGTCGCGACCGGCGTTCCGTCGAGCGCGCTCGGCACCGACATCAACGGTGGCAGCTCGCAGATCGATTCGATCACCGGCGGCAACCCGAACCTGCGTGAGGAAAAGTCGGACACCTGGACCGCGGGCGTCGTGCTCCAGCCCAGCTTCCTGCCGCGCTTCAGCCTGACGGTCGATTATTACCATATCAAGATCGACAATTATATCTCGACGCCGGGCACCGCGAACATCATCAAGGCCTGCTATGGCGATCAGTCCAATGGCTGGACGCCCTATGACAGCAGCTATTGCTCGCTGCTGCCGCGCAACGAGAACAGCTATGCGATCGAGGGCGCGGAAAATCTCCTGTCCAACACCGGTGGTCTCAAGACCGAGGGCGTGGACTTCGAGATGAACTACAGCCTGCCGCTCAACTTCGGCGTGTTCGGCGCCAAGACCGGCAAGCTCAGCTTCCGCGTCGCAGGCACCCGCCTGATCCGTTACGACCTGAACCCGGTCGCGGCGATCCCGGAACTGAACCAGAGCTGCGCCGGCCGCTTCGGCGTCTATTGCGGCGATCCCTATTCCAAGCTGCGGCTCAACAACCGCATCACCTGGAGCAGCGGTCCGATCACCCTGGGCCTGACCCATCGCTATCTGTCGAGCGTCCGCGACGACGACGATACGACCACCTATAGCGTCGAGAAGATCAAGGCCTACAACCTGTTCGACCTCGGCCTTCAGGTGCAGGCGACGGAAACCTTCGGCTGGTCGCTGGGCATGAACAACATGTTCAACAAGAAGCCGCCGATCATGGGCGACAACCAGCAGCAGTCGAACACCTATCCGTCGACCTACGACGTATACGGCCGCGCCTTCTTCGTGAACGCCTCGGTCAAGTTCTGATCATATTGCCGGACGGGCCTCCTCGCCTGTCCGGCACCTGCACCACAAAAAAAGCGGCCGCCCTTTCGGACGGCCGCTTTTTCCTTTGATCGACCGGCGCCTCAGCGTGGCGGATTGACCACCACATATTGCACCGACGATCCGACATATTGCGGCTGATACCAGCTGTTGCCGCACTGCGAATAGCTGATGCCATTGACCACCACGGTCGAACAATCCGGCGGAATGCTGCGCACGATCGATCCGATCGCCGCCGCCGTCAGCGTCACCGCGGCCGCGGTCGCCACCGGATGCCAGTGATCGTCCCAATCATCATCCCACCGGTCATGGCGATGATGATCATAATGGTCGTAGCGGTCCGGACCGCCACCATGATGTCCACCGCCATGATCAACATTCACATGGACATTGTTGACCGTGTTGTGATGCCGGTTGTGATTGACATTGTTGACCGATCCGCCGCGAACGCCCGGCCGCCCGCCGGGATGGGAATTGCCCGGCCGTGCCGCATGGCCGCCGCCCGAGGGCCGCGCCGGTCGTGCGCGCCCGCCGCCACCGCGATTGCCACGGTTCCGGGGCGGCGCCGCCTCCGCCGTCGATGCGGCCATGCCCAGCACCAGCGCCGCCGATGACAGCATGACCCGACCGATGACGACCGGTTCGGCCATCAGGGCAAGCGACGCGATGATGGCCAGGCCGCGTTTTGCCTCCATGCTCATTTCGCCTCTCCCTTGCTCAGGTCCACCATGTGGATCGGATTGGCGCCGGCTGGCGCGGTGAAGGCGAGGTCAGCCGCCGACGGTCGCGCGCTGCCGTCCCAGCGCATCAGCGCGCTATATTGCGGCATCGACGGATCATTCGTGTCGGTGATCACCATCTTGCAGGGCAACTGGCTGCTGTCCTCGATCCATATCTGCCAGTCGACCTTTTCCTGGCGGAAGGCATAATGGGTGCAGGTACGGCCATCGATCGTCTCGGGGCGGATGACATAGCCCGACTTTATGCGGCTGCGCAGCATCTGGTCCGTGCCCCAGGTGAACAGGTCGGCCAGCGGCAGTTCGACACCATAGGTGGTGCGCAGGCTGTCGAGCGACTGGCCGATCGAACCGGTCACCGGCACGCTGGCATAATAGTTCAGGCGCGGCGCCAGCACCGTGAACTTGCCGCCGCCAAAATAATATTCGCGGTTCTGAATGTCGGATGTGGCGACGATCTTGAACGCGTCGGGCTTGTGGACCTGAATGTCCAGCGCACCGGTGAATTGCAGTTTCTGGCCGGTATCCAGCACCACTTCGGTCGTGACATCGGCCTTCAGCGCGAATCCGGGCAGCGCGATCAGCTTGGCGCTCATCTTGTCCATCGCGTCCATTGCCGCCGGCTCGACCACGCCCGCCGCCGGTGCGGCAGTCTGCGCATGGGCAGTGGATGCGGAAAGCAGCGCCAGCGGCACACAGAGACATTTTATCCTAGACCTCATCACAAGCTCCTTCTGCCCGGATCGGACGCGCGGCGAGATGCGCGATGCAGCCATCGGACGCCATCTCCCTTGCTGCAGCCGACTATCGCTGTTCCGCCGATACGGCCCATCGGGATAATTGCCGATTTGGCCGCATTTCTTTCCGAGCAGGGCCTGAGGCTGACGGAGCATCAGGCGGAAAGTGCAGTCCTTCTTCCCGCCTGATGCATGACCACACCCAGGGGGATGGGTGGCAGTCATTTCATGGGCCGGTAGTCCCGGCCGATCCCTGCTGCCGGGTGGTCATTTGCGCACCGTCCCGGCCTTGTCCTGTCGCTATCAAGCTAGAGCGCCGCCGGGGCCGGCCAAGTCGGGATTTGCCCTGATCGGCCTTTTGCGCCGACGCCCGTCATCCGGCGCGACCATAACATGCTGCTATCCAACGCTCCGCGCCCCTTTGCGCCCGCGCACCGGCAACAGATCGTTACCGTGCCGTCCCAGGGTTTATCATGATCGCCAATCCCCGACGGCACGCCTAGGATCACCGCAAGATTTCTCGCTGATGGAGCGGCGATCATGACGGAAGACATTCCCAATCTGCCAGCCGATCTGGGTGCAAAACGCACCGTCATGGCCGCCGATCGCACCTTGATGGCCTGGATTCGCACCTCGCTCTCGATGCTCAGCTTCGGCTTCACCATCTACAAATTTCTCGACGCCGCCACGGAGAAGACGGGCCATGGCGATTCCCAGAGCCCGCAGCATATCGGCCTGTTCCTCGCCGGCATGGGGACGCTGGCCATTCTGCTTGGCACATGGGGTTACTGGATGACGCTGTCCGACCTCAAGCAGACCAACCAGTTTCATCTGGGCCGGCCGGTGCTGGTCATGGCGCTGATCATGTGCGTGGCCGGCATTGCCCTGTTCGCGGCCATTGCGACGCGCGCCGTATAGGCGCATCAACAGGATCGACAGACAAGGAGTATCGGTTGACCGTGCCATCCCCCCTCGCCCCTGCGGCCACTGCGCCGGACAACATGATCCATATTCCCGGCGGCCGCTTCATCATGGGGTCGGACCATCATTATCCCGAGGAAGCGCCGGCCCATCCGGTCGAGGTCGACGCCTTCTGGATCGATGCCACCCCCGTCACCAATCGCGACTTCCGCCGCTTCGTCGAGGCGACCGGCCACCGCACCACGGCGGAGATCGCCCCCAATCCGGACGATTATCCCGGCGCCCAGCCGGACATGCTGCGCCCCGCCTCGCTGGTCTTCACGCCGACCGAACGTCCGGTGCCGCTGCATGACTGGAGCCAGTGGTGGCGCTATGTCTTCGACGCCGACTGGCGCCATCCGCTCGGCCCGGACTCCTCGATCGATGACCTCGACGATCATCCGGTGGTCCATGTCACCTATGACGACGCGGCTGCCTATGCCGCCTGGGCCGGCAAGGCGCTGCCCACGGAAGCGGAATGGGAATTTGCCGCGCGCGGCGGCGTCGATGGCCAGGAATTTGCCTGGGGCGACGAACTGTTGCCCGACGGCAAGGCGATGGCGAATTTCTGGCAGGGCAATTTCCCGTCCGAAAATCTGCTGATCGACGGCTATGAACGCACCTCGCCGGTCGGCAGCTTCCCCGCCAATGGCTATGGCCTGTCCGACATGATCGGCAATGTCTGGGAATGGACCGAGGATTTCTACGCCGCCCGGCACCAGGCCGATCCCTCGCGCCCCTGCTGCGCGCCGCGCAACCCGCTCAACCAGGCGCGCGAAGCCAGCTATGACCCGCAGCAGCCACACATCCTCATCCCGCGCCGTGTCCTTAAAGGGGGCTCGCACCTCTGCGCGCCCAGCTATTGCCGGCGCTATCGCCCAGCCGCGCGCCATGCCCAGGCGATCGACTCCTCGACCAGCCATATCGGCTTTCGCTGCGTGATCCGCGCGGCCTGACAGACAGAAAGGGGCGTCGCGCCGATCCGCACGACGCCCCTTTCCTGTCAGAACCCGACCTGCATGAAGACCGCCGGGCCGCTGAACCGATATTTCATCCGCCCGGCCCAATTGTCCTTGTCGACATCGACCCGATAATTGACGTAGCGCCACATCGCACCGATCCCCACATTCTTGGCAAAGCGCCAGGTCATGGCGGCTTCGGCATTGAGCAGCCGCCCCTTATAATCGTCGATCTTGAGCGACAGATAATCCGCCCGCGCGCTCAGCGTCAGGTCGGTGGCGATCCGCTGCGACGCAAATAGCCCCACCGTCGGCAGCGGCGCCAGCGCCTTGCGGCGGCGCTGCGTCCCACTCACCTGCGTTTCCCCCAATCGGGCATCCCCCTTGAGCGTCAGGGTGAAATCGGTCGCATGCAGCCCCAGCGCCGCGCCGACGCGGGTATCAGGGGTGCTCACGAACGCATAGCCGAAGGTAAGCCGGTAGACGTCGCTATCGAAGCCGCTCTCCACCCGCACCCCGGCCGGATAGGTGACATCGTCAAATGTGATATCGCGCGCCACCGTCCTGGACCCATTGCGGCTCAGCGAATAATATTCGCCCATCACCGACCAGTTACCGCCCAATCTTATCCCCGCCGCGACCTGCGGCAGCACCTTGCGCTTGTCGAGATCGAGGTCGGATTCCAGATCGATATTCGTGCCACCATCCGGGTTGGAGGCTGGCGCGACCCGGACATGGGAACTCACCGATGGCCAATAGGCCCCCACCTCGACCCAATATTTGTCGTCGAGCGATTGCGCATGCGCGGGCGCTGCAACCGTGCCCATCATCACGACACAAATGCCGCCAAGCCTGATGCTGTGACGCGCCATTTCGTCCTCCCTTCGGCCGGCGGCCGCTCATTAGCGCGTAGACTCATTACGCACTGCACCAGATGCGCACGCAGATGAGCTTGATGGCTGCGAGGAAGTTGGCAGGGTCTTTGTCATAGCGGGTGGCGATGCCCCGGAACTGCTTGATGCGGTTGAAGAATCGTTCGACGAGGTTTCGCTGTTTGTAGAGCCACGGCGAGAAGGCGAAGGGTTGCTTGCGGTTGGATCGATTGGGAATGTTGGCCCAAACGTTTCTGGCAGCAGCGGCCTGACGGATGGCGTTGCTGTCATATCCTTTGTCCCCCAGCAGGGTTGCGCCCTCGGGAATGGCCTCAATCAGCGCTTCGGCTTCACAGGCATCATGGACTTGCCCGCCGGTCAGTCTCAGGCCGACAGGGCGTCCGTCAGCATCGACAAGAGCATGGAGTTTGCTGGTGAGACCGCCCCGGGAACGTCCCATGCCACGATCGCAGCTTCCCCCTTTTTGCCCGTCGCACCATTCTGGTGGACGCGCATGCAGGTGGAATCGATCATCACCAGTTCACCATTATATCCGGCGGAAACCGCTGCCAGAAGCCGGTCCCAGACCCCGGCTTTGCGCCAGCGGACAAACCGGTTGTAGCAGGTCGTCGAGGGGCCGTAGCGCTCGGGCACTTCGGCCCACGTCGCTCCTGAGCGAAAGCGCCACATAATCCCGTTGAGAACCCGGCGATCATCCACCCGCGCCACGCCCCGTGGTTTGTTGGGCAGCAACGGCTCGATAATCGCCCATTCCCGATCTGTCAGTTCGTACCGCCGCCGTGCCATCAAGCCCTCCAACTCTCGAGGCCTCTGAATCACGTCAATCGCCAATCCTCAAGGCTTTTATGAGTTTACGGCCTAGATACGGTGACCATGCCGCCTGCCCCCTTGTGCACCCTTGCGTAGAGCTTGGGCATCGGGGTCATTGCCTAGGAGCGCGGAGAATGTTGCCGGGGTAAACCCGATGCCGTCATCACCATTGGCCTGTAATGCGGCCGGAAAATGTCGTGCAGGCCGATCCCCCCTCTCCGGGTAAATACCCGGTCATCAGATCGGGCCTCTCAACCATCCATCCGGCATGCGCGACTCAGGAGCGGCGAGGAGGCCGCCGACCAACTTCGGCGCGCCACGCTAGGTATATTTCCTTAGACCTAAAATTATACATAAAACCCACATTTCTTCAAAGTATACAATGTCATACTTTGGTCCATTAACGCTGTTAAACGCCCATTTCACATAGGTTTCGTGGCAGCAACCGGCCAAACATCCATCAATGCAGAAAGCGTCGAAAGGCCATGAAAAACTCTGCTTTTTACACAGGCTTGACCATTGCTACATAGAATCACCACCGGTATACTTACCGATAACAGGGTCGCTCGTTAGTTAGTCCATTTTCACGCGGCATTTGCCGCGCAGATAATCTTTACGCGCCGGGACTTTCGCCCCGGTCGAATGATACAGGGCATTTTTAGCTGGTGAGGGAGACGTCATGCTCGAACTACATCAAGCGGGGGCACCCTATTATCCGGAGTTTTTCGGTGACGAACGTGGCAGTGCCACAGTTCCCGTGCCGATCTATCTGGTTCCGCCGAGTCCGTCCCATACAACATCCCGTGCAGAGCTGCAGCGCCTGATCAACAGCATTCCGGTCAAGATCGTGGTGGTGGATCGCGATGCCTGCATCGTGGCCATCAATGGCGCCTGCCAGCCCTATCTCCGCGCCGTTGGCCTCGACCTGCATCTCGTGGCAGGCCAGAGCTACTATGCCGTCAAGGCGCGTTTCGCCGCGCCGCCGCAGGATGCCCGCAGCGTAAGCGAACATGTCGCCGCCCTCTGTCAGCACAACACGCCCTTCAGCCAGACCCTCAGCTTCCCGCTCGCCGGGCAGGACATCCGCATGGTCGTCCATGGCGAACGCCTGCCGGGCGCTGAGGATCTGTTCATCCTCAGCCATCTCGACGATGAAGATCCGGAAAGCGAAACCGCCAATCCCCGTCGCTACCACCTCTCGATGCTGCAGGCGGAGGAAGAGGAGCGCAAGCGGATCGCCCGCGAACTGCATGACGAAACGGCCCAGCAACTGGCCCTGATGCAGTTTAACCTCATGACGCTGCGCAACAGCGACATGAGCCCCCAGGCCAACGACGCCTATCAGGCCATGGAAATCTCGCTCAAGGCGATCCAGGACCAGGTGCGGACGCTCAGCTATCTGCTCCATCCGCCCGAACTGGCGGAGGATGGTATCGAGGCGGCCCTCGCCCATTTCACCCGCGGCTTCGCCCGCCGGTCCGGGCTCCAGGTCGAATTTCGCTGCCTTTCGGGACCGATCAAGCGCGACCCGGACATGGAGATCGCCTTCTATCGCGTCGCGCAGGAAGCACTGGCCAATGTCTACAAACATGCCAATGCCAGTCATGCGGTCGTCCGGTTGCGGCGGACCCAGACTGGCTTCGCGCTGGAGATAGAGGATGATGGCCGGGGCGTGCCCGAACATATCCTCAACGGCCAGGGCCGGGACATCGTCGGCGTCGGCCTGTCGGGCATGCGGGAGCGGGTCATGGCCCTCGCCGGCCAGTTGGAAGTCCGCCTGACCGGCGCCGGCACGCTCGTCACCGCGACCATACCGCGCCGCCGCCAGACCGACTGACCTCGCCTGATCGACGGGGCGAGATCAGGCCCGCGTGCGGATCAGCGACCGATCAGGGTTCAACGATATTGTTGCGCACCGCATAGCGCACCAGTTCCGCCGTCGTTCCCAGCTTCAGCTTGTGCATCGCCGCCGCGCGATGGGTCTCGACCGTCTTCACGCTGATATCGAGCAGATGGGCAATCTGCTTGTTGATCTTCCCTTCCGCGATCAACTGGACGATCTCGCGCTCGCGCGGGGTCAGCGTCGCGACATTGCTGCCGGCCACGCTGCTTTTCACATAATGGTCGAGCAATGTTTCGGAGATCGCCGCCGAGAAATAGGGCTTGCGCAGCGACAGCGCCTCGACCGCCGACTGAAGATGCTGGCCGCTGTCCGACTTGAGCACATAGCCACGCGCGCCCGCGCGCAGCACCTCGACCAGCAGATCCTCTCGATCATGCATGGTGTAGATCAAGATCTCGATCCGCGGGAATTCCTGCTTGAGCGCGCGGGTCAGTTCCAGCCCGTTCATCAGCGGCAGGGAATAATCCAGGATGGCGATGTCCGGCTGGGTATCGCGCGCCGCCTTCAGCGCGTCATGCCCGTCCGATGCCTCGGCGACGATCTGCCAGCGATCCTGGGTTTCGAGGAAAGTCCGAACCCCCTGGCGCAAGGCCTGATGATCGTCGGCAATCAATATCCGCGTCAATGGCTTGCTCATCCCTTACCCCTGTCCACTCCCGATGGCGCCCATGATGAGCCTGCCTATCTTTGCGGCCCGCCCGCTTGAAACAATGGGGGTTTTCCCCCGCATCGGCCGATATTGCCCCGACAGCGCGCAAAGCCGCCAATATCGGCCTTTCCGTCATGGTCCACGCGGGGCCTGGCAGCGGAAAATCTGCCATGTCCCACTTTGCTTGGCGAGAGGAAAGCATGGTTATCGTGCATTTTCCTGATCTTAGCATCGATCACAGGGTTTTCTGCGATGCGAGCGTCCCCCAACCGGGTCGGGGATTATCCCGATGGCCCCACCCGCCGCGCCGATGGATGATGGCACCGGGCTTCATGGCCTTCAGGGAAAATGGGGACAGATGATGCGCAATGTGAAGACCTGCCTGCTGGGCGTTATCCTGCCGCTGGCGGGTGCGATCAGCACCCCGGCCCAGGCCGTCGAGGGCGCGGCCAGCCTCTATGTTCCCGGCACCGGCGGCCCCGCGACCGCCGTGATGCCGCCGCTGGAGGGCGTCTATTTCGACGACACCATCTACATCTACAATGGCAGCGCGAGCGCCAGCAAGGAATTCGTCGTCGGCGGCAATGTCGTCGCCGGCCTCGATGCAACGATCGTCGCCGATTTCCTGACGACGCTGGTCGTTCCCTCCACCAACATCCTGGGCGGCACCCTGTCCATGGGCGTGACCGTGCCGGTCGGTGCGCCGATGATTGATGCCAATGCCGTCGTCACCGGCCCGTTCGGCAATCTGCGCAGCCTCAACGTCCATGATTCCGCGCTGGTGGTCGGCGATCCGGTGTTCAACACCATGCTCGGCTGGAAGGCGGGCAAGCTCCACATCCAGGCCAGTAGCATGGTCAACATCCCGGTCGGCCATTATCGCGAGGACCAGTTGGCCAATCTGGCGCTGCATCGCTGGGCGGTAGACACCTCGCTGGCGCTCAGCCTCCATGATGATGAGAGCGGCTGGGATCTGACCGGCAAGGCCGGCGTCACCTTCAACGGCAAGAATGATTACACGGAATATGACAGCGGCAACGAGTTTCACCTCGAAGGATCGGTGGAAAAGGCGCTGTCGAAGAAATTCTCCATCGGTGCCCAGGGCTATTGGCTCAAGCAGATCAGCGATGACAAGAGCAGCGGCGCCCTGCTCGGCGCCTTCCGGGGCGAAGTGGTCGGCGTCGGCGGCACCGCCGCACTCAATGTCACCATGGGCCGCTCGCCCGCGACCTTCCGCCTGCGCGCCTTCAAGGAACTCGACGCCACCAACCGGCTGAAGGGCGAGGCCTTCTTCCTCAGCCTCACCCTGCCGCTCTACATGAAGATGCCCCCGCAATAGCGCCGGGGCATCCTCTCTATAGCTGCCGCAGCGCCCGAGTCGGCCGCACCGACATCAGCGGGATCGATCCGGCGAGGCCAATCCCCAGCGTCAGCACCGCCCCGCCCGCCAGCGTCGCCAGCACCACGCCCCAGTCAGGCGCCCAGCCAAAGCTGAACAGCTGCACCACCACATACCAGGCGGCGGCCCCACCCAGCAGCAGCGCCACCAGCGCCAGAAGCCCGGCCAGCACGCCATATTCCAGCGCCTGCGCCCCCAATATCTGGCCGCGCGTCGCCCCCAGCAGCTTCAGCACCACGCTGTCATAGCTGCGGCTCTGCCGCCCGGCCGCGATCGCGCCGATCAGCACCGCGACCCCCGCCAGCACCGTCACCGATGCCGCCGCCAGGATCGCGCCGGACATCTGATCCAGCAGGCCCGACACCTGGCTGATCACCTGCCCCACCTCGATCACCGACGCGCCAGGGAAGGTCGCCAGCAGCGCTCTGGTCACCGCCTGCTCTTGGCGCTTGTCGGGCAGGCTGATCGTCGCGGTCAGGCTGTGCGGCGCCGACGCCAGCGTGCTGGGCGAAAAGACCATCACATAGTTGAAGCCCATCGTGTCCCAGTTGATCTTGCGCAGCGACGCGACACGCGCCTCGATCTCGCGGCCCAGGATCGACACGGTAATGCGGTCGCCGACCCAGATGTCCAGCGCCTTGGCCTGGTCGGCATCGAGCGACACCAGCGGCGGCCCGACATAATCGCGCGGCCACCAGCGTCCCTCCACGATCTCGCTCCCCTCCGGCAGGGTCGCGCTATAGGTGACGCCGCGCTCGCCGCGCAGGATCCACGCCCCTTCCGGCTTTTCCTTCAGGTCAGCGACGCGCTTGCCCGAATAGCCGGTCACCGTGCCACGCAGGATCGGCACGACGTTCAGCTTCGCCGCCGGCACGCGCCTGGCCATCAAAGCGCGAAACTGCGCCTCCGCCCCGGCCGGCATGTCGAGTATGAACAGGTTGGGCGCCTGTTTCGGCACGGTCCGGCCGATCTCCGCCTGGATGCTGGTCTGGATCGCAGCCAGCGTGACGAACAGGGTCAGCGCCAGCCCCAGTGCCACGGTCAGCGCGGCGGTCTGCGCGCCGGGCCGATGGAGGTTGGCGAGCGCCAGCCGCAGCAGCGGCCGCCGCGCATGGGGCATGCGCCGCGCCAGCCACTTTATCCCCTGCCCCATCGCCAGCAGCAGCAACAGGGTCGCTATGATCGCGCCCAGCATGGCCGCGGCGAACATCGGCGTGCGCGCCGTCAGCAGCACGACCGCGACCAGCAGCGCGATCGCCCCGCCGACCAGCGCCAGCGTCCGCCGGTCGATCCGCCGTCGCCCGTCGACCAGGGTGCGCAGGATCGCCGCCACCGGCTCGGTCCGCGCACGGGCCAGCGGCGGCAGGGTGAAGATCAGCGCGATCAGCAGGCCATAGGCAGCGCTCGTCGCCAGCGGCAGCGGATAGAGATGGAAGCCCGGCGCCACCGGCAGCATGTCGCCCGCCGCCCAGACCAGCAGGGGCGGCGACAGCGCCCCCGCCACCAGCCCGGCCAATATCGCCAGCCCTGCGACCACCCCGATCTGGAGCAGATAGATGCGCTGGATATCGGCCGACGTCGCCCCCAGCACCTTGAAAGTGGCCAGCGCGCCGCGCTTGATCGCCAGATAGGACGCGACGCCATTGCTGACCCCGATGCCGGCGATCACCAGTGCAGCCAGGCCGATCAGCGACAGGAACTGGCCCATATTCTCGATGAAGCGGTTGATGCCCGGCGCTGCCCGCTCGCGGTCCTTAAATTCCCAGCCCTGCTCGACATAGCGCTTCTCCAGCCGCTCGCGCAGTGCCTGCGCATCCGCTCCAGCGGGCAGGCGCAGCCGATATTTGGCGCGGTAGAGGCTGCCCGGCTGGATCAGCCCGGTGCGGTCCAGCCCGTCCATCGACACGATCGCCACCGGCCCCAGGGTAAAGCCCTCGCCCACCCGGTCCGGCTCGTCGGCGATGATCGCCGCCACAGTGAAATCGGCCGTGCCATAGCGTAGCACGTCACCGACGCCGATCGCCATCCGCTCCGCCAGGGCCGGGCTGATCAGGATGTGGTCGGCGGCCAGCGGCGCATAGCGGCCATGCTGCAACGCCAGCGTGCCATAGAGCGGATAGGCATCGTCCACGCCTTTCAACTCGGTCAGCAGCGGCGGCGCCGCGCGCCCACCGCCCTTGTGGACCATCGCGCGCAGCCGCACCGTCTCGCTCATCCGGCCCAGCCGCGCGATCGCCTGCTGGTCGCGCGCGTCCATCACCCGCTGGGTCATGGCGATCTCGACATCGCCGCCCAAAATCATCTGTCCCCGCGCGGAAATCTCGCCGGTGATCGCGCTGGTCAGGCTGCCGATCGCCGCCAGCGTCATCACGCCCAGGAACAGGCAGACAAACAGCAGCCGCAAGCCGCGGAACCCGGCATGCAGGTCGCGCCGCGCGATCCGCCAGCTTGCCCCCCACCCCAATGTCGTCACGCGGCGACCTCGCCGCTCAGTTGGCCGTCCCGCATCTCGACGGTTCGGTCGCACCGCGCCGCCAACGCCGGATCATGGGTGATGATCAGCAGGGTCGCGCCGCTCGCCTGCTGCCGGGCGAACAGCAGGTCGATGATCGCCATGCCGGTCGACTGGTCCAGATTGCCGGTGGGTTCATCGGCGAACAATATCGCCGGATCGGGCGCCATGGCCCGCGCGATCGCCACGCGCTGCTGCTCGCCGCCCGATAGCTGGGCGGGATAATGGGACAGGCGATGGCTCAAGCCCACCGCCGTCAATTCCCGCGCCGCCCGCTCGAACGGATCGGCCAGACCCGCCAGTTCCAGCGGCACGGCGACATTTTCCAGTGCCGTCATCGTCGGCAACAGATGGAAGGATTGCAGGATGATGCCGATCCGCCCGCGCCGCGCCCGCGCCAGCCCATCCTCGTCGAGCGAGCGATAATTGACGCCTGCGACGCTGACCGTGCCGCCGCTCGCCTGCTCCAGCCCCGACAGGATCGCCATCAGCGATGACTTGCCCGATCCCGACGCGCCCAAGATCGCCAGGCTCTCGCCGCGACGAATATCCAGGTCGATGCCCTTCAATATCTGCGTGTTGCCGAGCGAGAGGGTGACATTGCGCGCCTGGATCGCGATATGGGGGGCATCGATGGTCGCATGCATGAAGAAGGAAGGCTCCTTGGCGAACGGTTTCCGGCTATATGGGTTCTCGCTGCTGCTTGTCCAACTGCTCGCCGCCTGTTCCCCAACGAAGGAGCAGGCACTTGCCCCCGCAGACAATAATGCAGCGAACATGACAGCGAAGGCGACACAGCCAATCGCTGATGACAAGCTGGTCGTCGTGTTCGGCGACAGCCTCTATGCCGGCTATAATCTTCAGCAGGATCAGGGCTTTGCACCCATCCTTGAACAAGCCCTGTCAAAACAGGGGGTCAAGGCCCATGTCGTCAATGCCGGCGTGTCAGGCGACACCAGCGCCGACGGCCTCGCCCGCCTCGCTTTCGGTCTCGACGGCCTGCCGCGCAAGCCAGACCTGGTCCTCGTGGGCCTGGGCGGCAACGACATGCTGCGCGGCCTCAGCCCGCAGGCGACCCGGACCAATATCGACGCCATCCTAACCGAACTTGCCAAGCGCGGCATTCCGGCAATGCTGACTGGCATGATGGCCTCGCCCAATATGGGACCGGACTATGCCGCCGCCTTCAACCCGATCTACCCGGACCTGGCGAAGAAGCATGGCGTACCGCTCTACCCCTTCTTCCTCGACGGCGTGATTGGCCAGCGGAGCCTGCTGCTGCCCGACGGCATCCACCCCAATCCGCAAGGTGTCCAACGCATCACCACCAAGGTCGCACCATTGGTAGCCAGGCAATTGGGGGAGTAGACGGCGTGGGCAAATCGGGCGCTCGTCAAATGGTTGAAATCGGCGGTGGGTTCAACGGGTGGCGGCAACACTTTAATCTTTTGAGGAAGATGGAGTGTCGCGATGAAGCAGCGTCGTCGGATCTATTACACGGCCAGCCAGCGAGCGGGGATATGGGATTGCTGGCAGCGCGGGGAATCGATGAGTTCGATCGGGCGAAGGTTTGATCGAGAGTCTTCGTCGGTATTTTCGGTGATTTCGCCGACCGGCGGCATCCGGCCCGCCGCTCGCAAGCGTTGCAGTCGTGCGCTGAGCCTTGCCGAGCGGGAGGAGATATCGCGGGGCCTGAGCGTCAGAGAACCCTTGCGTGCGATAGCACGGCGACTGGGTCGCTCGCCCTCGACGATCAGTCGCGAAGTCAGGCGTAATGGCGGTGTTGCACGGTATCGGGCGACGGCGTCCGATCAGGCGGCATGGGACCGTGCCTTGCGGCCCAAGCCCTGCAAACTGGCTTGCTCGCCGTCACTGGCACAGGCGGTATCGGTCAAGCTGCGCCGCAAATGGTATTGCGAGGTGGCTCAGGCACAGCTTTCCGCAGGAGCCGCACAGGCAGGTGTCGTACGAGACCATCTACAGAAGCCTGTACATACAGGCGCGGGGAGTTCTGAAGAAGGAACTGCTGGAGCATCTGCGCGCCCGGCGCACCATCCGCCGGTCGCGGCACGCCAGCCTCAAGCGCAATGGCCTCGGCCAGATCAAGGGTGCCGTGTCGATCAGCGAACGCCCCGCCTCGGTCGAGGACCGCGCCATTCCCGGCCACTGGGAAGGCGATCTGATCGGAGGCACGAAGAACAGCCACATCGCGACGCTGGTCGAACGGCATTCGCGCTACGCGATACTGGTCAAGGTCACCAACAAGGACACCAGGAGCGTCGTGTCGGCGCTGATCAGGCAGACGCAGCGCCTGCCGCGCGAACTCTACAAGTCGCTCACCTGGGATCGCGGCAAGGAACTGGCCGATCATCCGCGTCTCTCACTGACTACCGATGTCGAAGTCTATTGCTGCGACCCGCAATCGCCCTGGCAGCGCGGCTCCAACGAAAACACCAATCGCCTGCTGCGACAGTATTTCCCCAGAGGAACCGATCTGTCGCTATACAGCCAGGCCAAGCTGAGTGCCGTTGCACGGCAACTCAACGAACGGCCAAGGAAAACGCTCGAATATCAAACGCCCGCAGAGCGTTTCCAAGCATGTGTTGCCGCCACCCGTTGAACCCACCGTGGATTGCGGACTGCCCATTTGTGGAAGCAATAGCGCCGCTTTTTGCCTTACCAAAAAAAGATCGATAAGCGATCGCTATCGTCCACGGTTGGCGATGCAAAATGCCATGCGGTAGCCGATGTGATGGCCTGTTCAAATTCCTCGGCGAGGCGATGATTGCGGTGCAGCCGGGCGAGGGTTCCCTCGACGACTCAGCGTCGCGGGAGAATGGCAAACCCTTTGCGGCACCCGACCGTTTGACGATCTCGGTGGTCCATTTGCCGATCCGGCCCAGCGCGTCCCTGAGTTTGTCACCGGCATAGCCACCATCGGCGAAGACATAGCGCAGCCACGGGACACGCCTTGATCATCTCGGCCAGCACCAGCGGAGCGTCGTCACGGCCTTGGATGTCGGCGGCGTGGAATACGGCATGGACGAGATTGCCGTCGGTATCCGTCAAGATATGGCGCTTGCGCCCCTTGGTCTTCTTGCCCGCGTCATACCCCCGCGAACCGCAGCCTTGCCCAGCATCCGCGCCTCCAGCGCCATCGCCCCGGCAAAGCTCGGCCGCGCCTGCAGCCCGTCGAGCCAGGCCTTCACCCTGGGCCATCGGCCATCCTTCAACCCGCTGCTGCAATAGCAGACATTGATCAGCGGACAGGCGACGGCAATGTCGGCCAAAGTGAAGCGATCCTCCACCAGCCAGCCGCTGTCTGGCAGAACCGCCTCCAGATAATCATAGATGCCCGGCATCTTCTCTGCCTCAGCCCAGTCGGCGCGGGCCGGATCATGCGGCATGTCGAGCAGCTTGCCGACCACCCGGTTGAAGAAGATGTCGACACCCACCGGCTGGGCGATGGTGTCGGCAAATTCCTCATACCATATCGTCCGCGCCCGCGCCTTGGGTTCGGTCGGGATCAGGTTCGGCTCGGGATGCAGCGCATCCATATAGGTTATGATCGCGGTCGAATCGCTGATCGCGAAATCGCCATCGACCAGTGCCGGAATCTTGCCGAAGGGGGACGCCCGCTCGAACGCCTCGCCGCCCTTGCCGAACCCGGCCGGCCGCACCTCGACCGCAATCCCCTTTTCCGCTGCAAAGACAATGACCTTGCGCACAAAGGGCGACGGCCGCGCGCCATAGATGATCATGCACCCACTCCTGCTTTTCTGGTGGTGGAGCGCCGATCCTGCCAGACCAGTCGCATATTGCAACGGTCCAGTCCCGTCCTGCCCGGCCCTGACCGCGCAATCCATTAGGTGTTCGACCGGAATTTCCACGCCCCCGCAAATCGGAAAGCCTTTGCAGGGGCAATCCGGGATGGGGGCGGTCATGGACAGACGCGCGTTTCTGGCGACGATGGCGGGCGCAGCGGGTGCGGCCGGCCTGGTCAGCTGCCATCAGGCCAGCGGCAAGCCGGCCGCCCTCATCCATCCGCGCCGCACCGCGCTCGCCGGGGAAGCCTGGGCCGATGCCGATGTCGTCGTCTATGGCGCCACCCCCGCCGGCGTCATCGCCGCGGTCAGCGCCGCCAATCTGGGCGCGTCGGCGGTGCTGATCGGCGGCTGGCGCGAAATCCAGCCCGGCGGCATGCTGGCCGGCGGGCTCAGCTGGACCGACATACGCGATATCGATGCGGTCGGCGGCTATGCCCGCACCACCATGGCCGCGCTGGCGGCGGCGGGCGGCATGCCGGGCAATCGCTACGCCTTCGACCCGGCCGTTGCTGCCCCCTATTTCCGCGACCTGCTCGATGCCGCCGGGGTGCCGGTCCTCTGGTCGGACGGGGTCGAGACCGTCGACCGGACCGATCGCGCCATCCGCGAGATCATCACCCGCTCGGGCGTTCGCGCCCATGGCCGCATCTTCATCGACGCCTCCTATGAAGGCGACCTGATGGCCCGCGCCGGCATCAGCACCAGGGTCGGGCGCGAATCCGCCGACCGGGCCAATCCCTATAATGGCTATCGCGGGTCACGCTATGAGCTGCTGACCCGGACCGATCCGCCGCAGAAGGACAATATCCTGCCGATCAACCCTTTCGTCGACCAGCCGTCGGGCCGCCTGATCGCCGGGGTCGATCCCGCGCCGAACCGACCGGTCGGCGCCGCCGACGATGGCGTGCAGGCCTATTGCTTCCGCCTGACCATGACCGATCGGCCCGAACTGCGGCTCGACCTGCCCGCCACCGCGCCCGATGGCTATCGCGAGGCCGACTATGAACTGCTGTTTCGCGATTTCGACCGACGCCGGCGCGCCGGCCAGCTCTATGGCCGGGACTGGCATTTCGCCCGCGATCTGGTGAAGGCGGACGAGGTCGCGCCGGGCATCTACGACATCAACAATCGCGGCACCATGTCGCTCGACGCGGTCGGCCTCAACCGCGCCTATCCGGCGGCCGACTATGATGCGCGCGAACGCATATGGAAGGCGCATGAAAATTATATTCGCGGCTGGTTCCACGCCATGGCCCATGGCCGCGATCCCCGCATTCCCGCCGGGCTGCAACGCGATGTGCGCAACTGGGGCCTGGTGCGCGGCCGCCACACCGATTGCCATCCCGCCGACACGCCCGGCTGGTCGCCCCAGCTCTATGTGCGCGAGGCGCGCCGGCTGGACAATGGCCTTGCCTGGTCGGGCCGGGACGTGTCGGATATCGATGGCGTGCCCCCGCGCCTCCCCTCGATCGTCGCCATGGCCTCCTACTGGCAGGACAGCCACGCCGCCAGCCGCATCGCGGTCCGGGACGAACGGGGGCAATGGGGCATCGTCAATGAAGGCCATTTCATGCTGCCCGCCGGCGGCAAATATCAACGCTCGCCGCTGCCCTTCGAACTGATGGTGCCGCATCGCGACCAGTGCACCAACCTCATGGTGCCCTTCTGCGTCGCGGCGACCCACCAGGCCTTTTCCACCATCCGCATGGAGCCGACCTCGATGGCGCTGGGCGAAGCGGCCGGCACCGCCGCCGCCCTAGCCGTGATCGACCGCGACCGGGTCGATATCCAGGATGTCGACACCTATCGGCTGCAACAGATGATCGTCGCCAATGGCGGCGTGATCCAGGGCGTGACCAACTGGGAATTGCTGCAGAGGAAGCTGAAGCACCGCCTCGACCGCCTGCGCGGCTGACGCCCTTCCGGCACAGGCCGCCCGTCAGCGCAACGATGATCCGAACGCGCCACGCACGACGCGGGCCACAATCACAGCGCCAAAATCACAGGGCCATATCCATGCCCAGAATCCGCGCCAGCATGAAGGTGAGGGACAGGAGGCCCATCAGCGCCAGCAGCAGGGCCAGGCTGATCTTGCCGACCGCGCTCAGCACCGCCCCCTTCTGCGCCTTCCTGTCCTGTTCATAATGCCATCGGACGGCAAAGAACATGCCGCCCCCCAGCACGACGATCTTGAACAGGATGAAAACAACAGGAAACCAGTCCATGATCTTGAACACATCCCGGCCAACAAGAAACCATGTTCATCAGGATTGCCGCGACGGCAATCGAACGCCCCCTCCTATGTCGGGAACGGGGGGATCACCATGGGACATTATGCCTGAACCACACCGAGATCGCCGGAGGCTCTAACTCCTGAGAGCCTGCTCCGAAATCAAGTTGATTCGTATCAGTGGGTTATATTGACGGTGCATCCTGTCGTTGATTCAGCGGCTTTGCGACAAACCAAATGAAATCAACGATGTGGGCCGATACCACTGAAACGCAGTATGTGCGTGCAGACTTGGCTGCCAAGCGATTTGATCGATGCCGAAGGGGGCTGCTCGAGCCATTCTTTCCGCCGCCCTCGCATGTGGGGCGGCTGCACAAGTGGTCGTTCAGGCGGATTGTCGAGGCAATCCTGCATCTGTTGCGTGGCGGCAGCTCGTGGCGGATGCTTCCGCCGTGTTTGCCGCCGGTCTCGACGGCGCGGCGTTGGTTCTATCTTTGGTGGGACAACAGAATATGGTTGTCGTCGAGCCATACCCTGCTGCTGATCGGACGCGAAACTGCAGGCCGCCAGGGCTCACCCAGCGCTGGCCTGATCGACAGCCAGAGCGTCAAAGCCACGGAAAGCGGCGGGTCACGGGGTTATGACGCGGACAAGAAGACCAAGGGACGCAAGCGCCATATCTTGACGGATACCGACGGCAATCTCGTCCATGCCGTATTCCACGCCGCCGACATCCAAAGCCGTGACGACGCTCCGCTGGTGCTGGCCGAGATGATCAAGGCGTGTCCCGTGGCTGCGCTATGTCTTCGCCGATGGTGGCTATGCCGGTGACAAACTCAGGGACGCGCTGGGCCGGATCGGCAAATGGACCACCGAGATCGTCAAACGGTCGAGTGCCGCAAAGGGTTTGCCATTCTCCCGCGACGCTGAGTCGTCGAGGGAACCCTCGCCCGGCTGCACCGCAATCATCGCCTCGCCGAGGATTTTGAACAGACATCACATCGGCTACCGCATGGCTCTTCATCGCCTCGATCCAACTTTTCGCATGCAGCATCGCAAGACCATAAAATCACCACAGAAAATTTTGAACCATCCTCTTGGGTCAGGACTCGTTGATCAAAGCCAAAAGATGACGGTGGCAGCGGGGGCGATGGCGGAGAAGAAGGCTGTCGGGCATCGATCGTAGCGGGTAGCAACCCGGCGCCAATCCTTGAGGCGTCCGAACATGATCTCGATGCGGTTGCGCTGAGTAGCCCCTAGTTTTCTAGACGCCTTCTGCTTTCAGAATCTGCTGCCGTTCGAACTGGTTGGGTGACAGCATCCCGTTCCTGATCTGCTTGCGCACCGGGTTGTAGAACATCTCGATGTAATCGAACACATCCTGCCGGGCTTCATCGCGTGTTTTGTAGGTACGGCGCCGAATGCGCTCACGCTTGAGCGAGGAGAAGAAGCTCTCGGCGACGGCGTTGTCATGGCAGTTGCCGCGCCGGCTCATCGAATGCTCAAGATTGTGAGCCCGGATGAAGGCCGCCCAGTCCATGCTGGTGAACTGCGAGCCCTGATCCGAGTGGATCAGCACCCGTTGCTTCGGTTTGCGCCGCCATACCGCCATGTGCAGCGCCTGCAGCACCGCATCGGTGGTCTGCCTGCTCTGCATCGACCAACCCACCACGCGGCGGGAATAGAGATCAATCACGACGGCCAGATAGGCAAAGCCCTCCAGGGTCCGGATGTAGGTGATGTCTGTCACCCAGGCCCTGTCGGGTGCGGCCACGTCGAACTGGCGATCCAGAGTGTTGTCGACCGCCAGGGACGGCTTGCCGCCATAGCTCCCCGGTCGGCGCTTGTAGCCGACCTGCGCCTTGATACCCGCCAGCCTGGTCAGCCGGGCAACGCGGTTCGGGCAGCAGGTCTCGCCCTGATCCAGCAGGTCGTCGTGCAGCTTGCGGTAGCCATAGACCTTGCCGCTGTCGTTCCAGGCTTGCCGGATCAACTCTGTCTGCCGAGCATCTTCCTGGGCCCGCGTGCTCAGTGGGCTCTTCTGCCAAGCATAGAAACCGCTGGGCTGGATGCGCAGACACCGACACATCGATCGAACCCCGAACTGGTCACGATGCTCGGCGACAAATGCGTATCTCACTTTGCATCCCTGGCGAAATACGCGGTGGCTTTTTTTAGGATGTCGCGCTCCTCGGTCACCCGGGCCAGCTCGCGCTTCAGCTGGCGGATCTCGGCATCCTTGCTGGCATCGCCAGACACCACCTCGCCAGTTGTCGCTTCCAAGCATACAGCGAATGCTGACTGACGCCGAGCCGCTCAGATACCTCCGCTACCGGATACCCTCGCTCGGTGATCTGCGCCACCGCATCACGCTTGAACTCATCGCTGAAATTGGGCTTCCCCATCGTCGTCTCCTGTCCTCAAAATTAGGATAGAAGGCGTCCAGAAATCTAGGGGCTACTCACGCCGTTTGTAGCGACACTTGTTGTATTTGGCGGGTTTGCTCCGGGATTTCCGGCCCGGGATGCACGGTTTGATACCCTTTTCCTGCAAGGCGTCACGAAACCAGTCGGCATCATAGCCCCGGTCGGCCAGCAGCCACTGGGCTTTGGGAAGCTCGTCGAGAAGAGCAGCAGCACCGATATAATCGCTGACCTGGCCCGCAGTCATGAAGAAGCAGATCGGGCGACCATTGGTATCCGTCACGGCATGAAGCTTGGTGTTCATGCCGCCTTTCGTGCGTCCGATCAGGCGGCCAGCATCCCCTTTTTTACCCGCAGGCTTGATGCCGTGCGGTGCGCCTTAAGATAGGTCGCGTCGATCATCACCGTCTTGCGTTCGGAAGACTGAGGCGCAGCCAAACCTTCCATCATCCGCAGGAACACGCCCTTATCGCTCCACCGCTTCCAGCGATTGTAGAGCGTCTTGTGCGGACCATAATCCTTCGGTGCATCCCGCCAGCGCAGCCCGTTACGGTTCACAAAGATGATCCCGCTCAACACCCGTCGATCATCAACCCGGGGCTTGCCATGGCTCTTGGGGAAATACGGCTCAAGCCGCGCCATCTGGTCGTCCGTCAGCCAATACAGGTCACTCAATTCCAGTCTCCTCACGGAGCATGAATCAGATCGCAACGCCCATATCAATGGATCCTGACCCTAGCACCGACCAACTAAAATTGATCGCCTTTCAGACCACCTCTCCCTTCAGGGAGCCCATGACACCGCCCCGCGCCTGGCGCGCAGGGCGGGGCCCTTCTCCCGTCAGAAGTCGACCGTGGCCGAGAGCCAGAGGCGGCGCCCTTCCTGGTTGATCGAATAGGCCGGGGTCCAGGCGGTCGTCGTGCCGGTCTGATAGGGCACATAGACCGCATAGTCGGTGTCGAGGATGTTGTAGAGCGTCGCCGACAGGCGGAAGGCCGGTGCGACCTGGTAGGAACCACCCAGGTGGAAGACTTCATAGCTGCGGAAGTCGCCCACGGACGTCTGCTGCGCATTGGCGCCGCGATAGCGGCTGGAACGGATTTCGGCGCGGGTCCAGACGCTGGCCTTGTCGCCCAGCTTCCAGCGCAGATTGCCGTTCAGCATATGCTTGGGCATGCCGATCAGCGGCAGCCCCTCTTCCGCGCCGCTCAGTTGCTCGGTCTCGGTATAGGTATAGTTGGCCGTCAGCGACAGGGTGGAGGTCAGGGCAAAACGGGTTGCCACCTCGACGCCGCGGGTGCGGGCCTTGTCGATGTTGATCGACTGGCTGAACAGGTCCACGGTCGGGAACGGGCCGACATCCAGACAGCCGGGGCGATTGGGATTGCCCGAAAACTGGCAATTGGGGATGCCCGGACCGCTTGCGATCTTGTCGGTGAAGTCATTGTTGAACAGGGTGACATTGCCGCTGAAGAAGCCGTCGCCGTCATAATAGAGGCCCGCTTCATAGCTGGTGCTGGTTTCCGGCTTCAGCCCCGGCGTGCCGAGCAGCGGGATGCGCCCCTGCCCGCCAAAGCCGATGATGCCCTCGGCAATCTGTTCGACGCGCGGCGTCTTGAAACCGCGGCTGACGCCGCCCTTCAGGGTCAGCACATCATTGATGTTCCACACCGCATAGGCGCGCGGCGACCATTTGTCGCCAAAGGTCGAGTGATTGTCATAGCGCGCGCCGCCGGTGATATTGAAGCCATCGACGACGGTCAGCGTCGCTTCGGCAAAGCCCGCCCATTGGGTGAACTTGAACGGTTCGGGGGCGACGCCCTCGACCATCCGCGCCTTCCAATATTGGCCGCCAACGGTGAAGGCCAGCGCGCCCGCCTTGCCGGCAAAGCGGGAATCGATGATGTCGTTGCGCGCCTCCAGCGTGCGCGGGCTGCCCGGCACAGCGCCCGGCGTGCCATTGGGGATCAGGCGGCCGATCGTCTCGGTCTCGTTGCGGGTCAGGGTGGTGTCGAGCTGGCCGAAACCCATGCGCCAGCTGTGCGCGATCACATAATTGCTGCGGTTGAACCGCTGTTCGGGGGCATAGCCGCCAGATCCCAGCGTGCCGAGCTGGCCCCGGCTATTGTCATAGCTTTGTTCGTTGCGATCATATTCGAACCACAGGTCATGATCGGTATGGGGCGTCAGCGTCAGCCGGCCGCCATAATTATAGATGTCGGATTCCACCGGGTTGCGGCCCAAGGTCAGCGCCGGATCGCCGGGGATCTCGATATCGGAGCCGGCGCGGTGGAAAACACTGCCGCGCAGGGTCAGGCCGGCCAGCCCCTTGATGATCGGCCCCTGGGCAAAGCCGTTGACCGACTGGATATTGCCGAAGCGATCATCGCCCTGGATCGTGCTTTCGGCGCTGGCGGTGCCGACCCAGCGATCGCCGACCTTGCGGGTGATGATGTTGACGACGCCGCCCATCGCGTCCGAGCCGTAAAGGGTGGACATCGGGCCCCGCACCACCTCGATCCGGTCGATCGCGGAGAAGGGCGGCAGGAAGCTGGTGGAAGTTTCGCCAAAGCCGTTGGGCGTGACGCCGCCGGGCGCATTCTGGCGCCGGCCGTCGATCAGCACCAGCGTATAGTCGCTGGGCATGCCGCGGATCGAGATGTTGAGGCCGCCGGTCTTGCCCGCTTCGCCGCCGACATCGACGCCCTGCACATCCTGCAGCGCTTCGGCCAGGCTGCCGAACCGCTTCTCCTGCAATTCCTCGCGGCCCAGCACGGTGATGCTGGCCGGTGCCTCGATGATATTCTGTTCATAGCCGGCCGCGGTGACGACGATCGCGCTCGACTGCGCATCGGCATCGGCATCGGGCGCCTGCGCCTGGGCGGCGACGGGCAGTGCGAGCGCACCGATCAGGGCAGCGCCCCCCAGCAGATGGGCACGCGTCGAGAATATTGCAGGAAATGGCATTTCAGACCCCCATTGAAATAATAGTGCGACTTAGTCGCATTAGAATTTCACGGTCTGATGTGGAGGAAGAAGGTAGCGGTCAATCAATGATGATATGCCCAGCCGCCTGCGCAACAATTTCTCACAATCGCGACACCGGCGGAGTGCACGCCTCTTCTTTGCGGGACATGTTGGAGCCGCCTGGGCAACATAAGAAGGGTTGCAGACATCATGGTGGCACCCAATATCCGCCTTGACACTCGTCCGCCGCTACGGATCGCCGCCGCTCCCCGCGCAGCGAGCGCCGGGGCGATCCGGATCGGTGCATCCGGGCCTATCGGGCAGCTTGCAAGCCGGGCGATCTTGGCCTACGCGCGACCCGTCACCGCCCCAGGTCGGTCCATAAAGCCGTCCGGTGGTGCCACGCCCGGATTCATACACTTTATGGCATTGGATTTATAATGAGCATCTACCTGGATTATCTGGCCGAAATCGACAGCAGGAAAGTCCAGGGGCTCGCACCCAAGCCGATCGACGACGGCGCCCTCGTCGCCGAACTCATCACCCTGATCCAGGACGCGGGCAGCGAACATCGCGCCGATGCGCTGAAATTCTTCATCTACAACACCCTGCCCGGCACCACCAGCGCCGCCGGCGTGAAGGCCGACTTCCTCAAGAAGGTCGTGCTGGGCGACGTCACCGTCGCGGAAATCACCCCCGCCTTCGCGCTGGAACTGCTCAGCCACATGAAGGGCGGCCCCTCGATCGCCGTGCTGCTCGACATTGCGCTCGGCGATGACGCGGCGCTGGCCGTGCAGGCGGGCGACGTGCTCAAGACCCAGGTCTTCCTCTACGACGCCGACATGTTCCGCCTGCGCGACGCCTTCGCGGCCGGCAATGCCGTCGCCAGGGACGTGCTGGAAAGCTATGCCAAGGCCGAATTCTTCACCAAGCTTCCCGAGGTCGAGGACGAGATCAAGGTCGTGACCTTCATCGCCGGCGAAGGCGATATCTCGACCGATCTTCTCTCGCCGGGCAACCAGGCCCACTCGCGTTCGGACCGCGAACTGCACGGCCTGTGCATGATCTCGCCCGAGGCGCAGCAGGAAATCGTCGCCCTGAAGGCCCAGCATCCCGACGCGCGCGTCATGCTGATCGCCGAAAAGGGCACGATGGGCGTTGGCTCGTCGCGCATGTCGGGCGTCAACAATGTGGCGCTGTGGGCCGGCAAGCAGCAGAGCCCCTATGTCCCCTTCGTCAACTATGCGCCGGTCGTCGCGGGCACCAACGGCATCTCGCCGATCTTCGCGACCACTGTGGACGTCACCGGCGGCATCGGTCTCAACCTCAAGAACTGGGTCAAGAAGACCGATGGCGAGGGCAAGGCGATCATCAACAATGACGGCAATCCGGTGCTGGAGGAGGCCTTCTCGGTCGCGACTGGCACGGTGCTGAAGATCGACGTCAAGAACAAGAAGCTGACCGACGAGGCCGGCAAGGAACTGGTCGACGTCGCCGCCGCCTTCACGCCCCAGAAGATGGAATTCATGAAGGCGGGCAGCAGCTACGCCATCGTCTTCGGCAAGAAGCTGCAGACCTTCGCTGCCGAAACGCTGGGCATCGAAGCACCCAAGGTGTTCGCGCCGAACAAGGAAATCACGGTCGACGACCAGGGCCTGACCGCCGTGGAAAAGATCTTCAACCGCAACGCCGTGGGCGTGACGCCGGGCAAGGTGCTGCATGCCGGTTCGGACGTGCGCGTGAAGGTCAACATCGTCGGGTCGCAGGACACCACCGGCCTGATGACCGCGCAGGAACTGGAGGCGATGGCCGCCACCGTCATCTCGCCGCTGGTCGACGGCGCCTATCAGTCGGGCTGCCACACCGCGTCGGTGTGGGACAAGAAGGCCCAGGCCAACATTCCCAAGCTCATGAGCTTCATGAACAATTTCGGCCTGATCACCGCGCGCGACCCCAAGGGCGTCTATCACGCGATGACCGACGTCATTCACAAGGTGCTGAACGACATCACCGTGGACGACTGGGCGATCATCATCGGCGGCGACAGCCACACCCGCATGTCGAAGGGCGTCGCCTTCGGCGCGGACTCGGGCACGGTTGCGCTGGCGCTGGCCACCGGTGAAGCCACCATGCCGATCCCGCAGTCGGTCAAGGTCACCTTCAAGGGTCAGATGGCGCCCTATATGGACTTCCGCGACGTCGTTCACGCCACCCAGGCGCAGATGCTCCACCAGTTCGCTGGCGAGAATGTCTTCCAGGGCCGCATCATCGAAGTCCATATCGGCACGCTGCTGGCCGACCAGGCCTTCACCTTCACCGACTGGACCGCCGAAATGAAGGCGAAGGCGTCGATCTGCATCTCGCAGGACGAAACGCTGATCGAGTCGCTGGAAATCGCCAAGTCGCGCATCCAGATCATGATCGACAAGGGCATGGAAAATGCCGCCGGCACGCTCCGTGGCCTGATCGCTCTGGCCGACAAGCGCATCGCCGAGATCCGCTCGGGCGAGAAGCCGGCCCTGTCGCCCGACGCCAACGCCAAATATTATGCCGAAGTCGTCGTCGACCTCGATCAGATCGACGAACCGATGATCGCGGACCCGGACGTCAACAATGCCGACGTGTCGAAGCGCTACACCCACGACACCATCCGCCCGGTTTCCTATTATGGCGGCACCAAGAAGGTGGATCTGGGCTTCATCGGATCGTGCATGGTGCACAAGGGCGACATGAAGATTCTGGCCCAGATGCTGAAGAACATCGAAGCCGCCGAGGGCAAGGTCGAATTCAAGGCGCCGCTGGTCGTCGCCCCGCCGACCTACAACATCGTCGACGAGCTGAAGGCCGAAGGCGACTGGGACGTGCTCAAGAAGTATGCCGGCTTCGAATTCGACGACAGCCACCCCAAGAACGCCGCCCGCACCGAATATGAGAACACCCTCTATCTGGAGCGTCCGGGCTGCAACCTGTGCATGGGCAACCAGGAAAAGGCCGCGAAGGGCGACACCGTCCTCGCCACCTCGACCCGCCTGTTCCAGGGCCGCGTGGTGGAAGACACGGCCGAGAAGAAGGGTGAATCCCTCCTCGCCTCGACCCCGCTGGTGGTGCTTTCGACCATCCTGGGCCGCACGCCCAATATGGACGAATATAAGAAGGCGGTGGTCGGCATAGACCTCACCAAGTTCGCTCCGCCCAAGGCGGCCTGATCAAGACCGCCGCCCGATCGCAGGATCGGGCGGCGGCATCAGGACAGCGATGATCAGAAGCGGCGCGGGACAGTATCCCGCGCCGCTTTTTTTCATGGTTCAGCTCGCGCCGCCCGCCGCATCGCCCATCGCGTTGATCGCGTCGTCAATGGTGAAGGTGTTGGGCTTCTGGATCGGCGGGAATTCCTTGAAGGTGTCGGCAAATTGGGCCGCCCCCGCCTGCGCGCCATAGAGCAAGAAGGTGTTCTTCAACACCCAGTCATAATAGGTGTTGGATGTGATGTCGGCGAACTCATAGGGATCGATCCGCAGGTTGAAGAGCTTGGGAATGCGCAGCCGGGTGAACGGCTCGCCCCAGACCTTCATCGTGCCGGCGCAGCGCTGTTCCAGGAACACGCATTTCCAATTGTCGTAGCGCATGGCCAGGATGTCGCCATCGTCGCTGATGTAGAAGAAGGCGTTGCGCGGGCTCTTCTCCTCCTTGCCGGTGATGTGTCCGACCAGGCTGACGCCGTCGATATGGTTCTTGTAGGTCCGGCCGATCGCCTTGTAGCCCTTCTTCACCTTCTCGACGATGTCGGGCTCGCCCGCCATTTCCAGGAAGGTCGGTAGCCAGTCATGATGCTGGACGATGCCGTTGGAGACCGATCCGGCCGGCACCTTGCCCGGCCAGCGCACCATCATCGGAATGCGGAAGGCGCCTTCCCAATTGGTGTTCTTTTCGCTGCGGAACGGCGTCGTGCCGCAATCGGGCCAGCTGTTGCGATGCGGGCCATTGTCGGTCGAATATTGGACCAGCGTGTCCTCGGCGATGCCCAGTTCGTCCAGCAGGTCGAGCAGCTGGCCGACATTCTTGTCATGATCGATCATGGTGTCGTGATAGTCGGACTGCCAGCGGCCGGCCTGGCCCTTGCTGCCCGGCTTGGGGTGCGTGAACATGTGCATATGCGTGGTGTTCACCCATACGAACCACGGCTTTCCATCGGCCTCCGCCTGCTTGATGAACTTTGACGCGCGTTCGACGAATTCATCGTCGCAGGTTTCCATACGCTTGGCCGTCAGCGGGCCGGTATCCTCGATCTTCTGCTTGCCGACCTTGCCCCAGCGCGGCATTTCGGTGACGTCGTCGACATCGGTCGCGAAGGAATGGATCACCCCGCGCGGGCCAAAGCGTTCCTTGAAATGCGGCATGTCCGGTTCGTTGAGCGGATAATTTTCCATCTCCGGCTCTTCTTCGGCGTTCAGGTGATAGAGATTGCCGAGAAATTCGTCGAAGCCATGGTTGGTCGGCAGCATATGGTTCAGGTCGCCCAGATGGTTCTTGCCGAACTGGCCGGTGGCATAGCCCTGCTCCTTCAGCAGCGCGGCGAAGGTGATGATCTTGTCGCTCATGCCCACCGGCGCGCCGGGAATGCCGACCTTGGACAGGCCGGTGCGCAGCACGCTCTGTCCGGTGATGAAGGAAGAACGGCCGGCGGTGCAGCTCTGCTCGCCATAGCTGTCGGTGAACTTCATCCCCTCCCTGGCGATCCGGTCAATATTGGGCGTGCGATAGCCCATCACCCCGTCGGTGTAGCAACTGAGGTTCGATATCCCGATATCGTCGCCCCAGATGACGAGGATATTGGGTTTCTTGTCGGCCATGGTGCTTTCCCTTCGCATGAACAGGAATTGGGTCGCCTTTGTCTGCATCCTGCCTGACCAGCCGGCTATCGGGGAAAACCCTGTGAAGCGTCCGCGATGATGCACGGACAACATGCCTGCCCGCTCCGAATGCGCGGCCATGCCCCCCCCTGCCCGGTCGCACGCACCGCCAGCCTCTTTCCTTTCGCACCCGTCATGGCATGATGGAAGAAATGCGCTGGGGGGGGGCTCGCGTGATTACAGCCTATGACAGGAGCATGGCGCCGTTCGACTGGGCCGCGATCCTCTATCTGATCTTCTTTGCCCTATTGTTCCTGGGCGCCCGCTGGTGGAAGCGATCCGGGCGACGGATGCCGCGCTATATGCCGGCCGCGATCCTGCTTGCCGGTCTGTGGTTCGGCGTCCTGCCGCTGTTCGACCAGTTGAGGGTCGGCGCCATGGACATGGACCAGATGAGCGTGACCAAGGGCCGGATCAGCAAATTATGGGACATCCGCACGCGCAGCCGGAATACCGACCCCCTCTCCTTCCAGAAACATCAGACCAATATAACCCATGGCTTCGACATCGGCGGGGAGAGTTTTTCCTGGCACGAGGGCAGCCGCTGTCCGGTGGCGACCTTCTGCGGCTTTGCCGGCGGTCCGCCCTATCTGCGCGAGGGGCAGAAAGTGGAGATAACCTGGTTCGCCGACCCGCTGCGCTTCGGCAAGCGCCGGATCGTGAAGCTGCTGATGGAGAAATGAGCCCGCACCGCCGATCCCCCAACGCAAAAGGGCGCCCGATCGGGCGCCCTTTCCGTTTCGGCTGTGCCTGACGTCAGAAGGTGGTCGACAGCGAGAAGTTGAAGGTCGTGCCATAATTATAGGCGTTGTAGATGACCTTGTTGGTGCCGTTCGACTGGCTTTCCTCATAGTCGTTGCCCAGGATGTTGCGCACCTCGAACTTGGCGTCAAACTGGCGCCCCGCGACATAGACGCCCTGGCGCGCCACGAAGTCCAGGTTGATGCCGGGATGTTCATAGACGTCCGGCTGGTCCTGGTTGGCCAGGCCACGGCTGGTCACGCGTTTGCTGGCATAGGACAGGATCAGCGTCTGCTGCGACAACTTGTCCTGGTCTTCCAGGCCGAACTGGAAGTTGACCAGATGGTCCGACTGGCCCGTCAGCGGCGAACCGTTGCGGAAATAGTCGGTCGCCAGCGTCGACGACGCGCCGAACACGGCGGTCGTATCGCCCTCCTTCACCTTCAGCTTCGACTTGGTGTAGGTATAGTTGGCGATCGTCACCAGACGGCGGGTCGAGAAGAACGCGCTGTCAGACATGGACGACAGGTCGAAATATTTCTGCAGCTCGACTTCGCCGCCATAGAGGTCGGCCTTGGGCGCGTTGGCGAAGCTGGTGATGAACGCATCGCTGTTGAGCGAGATGAAGGTTTCGATCGGATTGTCGATCGTCTTGTAGAAGCTCGACAGCGTAAAGCGCTGATCCCGCGCGAAATACCATTCATAGCGCGCTTCCGCGTTGAACAGCTTGCTGTCCTGCAGATAGGGGTTGCCCTGATAGCGACGGTTGGTGTCCGGATCGAAGTAGAATTGATAGATCAGCTCGCGGAACTGCGGCCGGGCAATGGTCTTCGACGCGTTCAGGCGCACCTGCATGTCGTCGCGCATCTGCCAGGTCAGCGTGCCGCTGGGCAGCCAGTAATTGTTGTCGAGCTGGGTCGAAGCCGTGCCGGCGCCCGGCGTGCTGAACACCTGCAGCGGCGACACGTTGAGCTTGGCCGTTTCATAACGCACGCCCGCGTCGAGCGACAGGTCGTCCAGGATCTGCCAGTTCAGCTTGCCATAGCCGGCATGGTTCTTGAGCGTCGCGCGGAAGGCGGGATTGCCTTCGTTGGTCTCGATCAGGGCAATGTCATAAGCGTTGACGATGCCCGGCGCCAGCAGCAGGTCGGGGCGCAGCACGCCCACGCCCTCGGGCATGTCGCTCGACGCGCGGAACTGGAAGTCGCGGCGCGAGCTGGTGCGGTTGGTGTCGACATAGGCATAGCCGGCGGTCAGCGCCATGTCGGCCGACGGCTTCCAGGTCAGGTCCGCGCCGCCCGACCACAGATCCTCGTTGAGGTCGGAGAAGCTGACCGTCGCGGTCTGGCCGGTATTGCCATTCAGACGGTTGACGAACAGATTGCCATAGGGGTCGGCCGCTGCATTGGTGCGGATATATTCGAACGACAGTTCATAGGGGGCTTCGCGCTGCGAATTGGCGAAGCCGCCGCGCACATCCAGGCTGAACGCCGGGCTCAGCTTGAACTCGCCCACCACCTGCGTGTCGATCAGCTGGCGCTCATACCAGGCGGTATCCTGCTCCATGATGTCCGACGTCGGCTGGGTCTGGGTGTTGCCCAGGCCCATGCGGGTGTGCTTGAGCGTGTCGCGGATATAGAGGTTGGTCCAGCGGATCTTGTTGTCGCCAAACTCCAGGCCCAGGCCCAGCAGGCCGTTCACGACGATGCGATTGTCGGTGGTGACGCGCTGGAAATCCGAATTGAGTGCCGACAGGTCGGGCGTGATCGAATTTTGCTGGCGCTGGTCGCGCGTAGTCCACTTGTTGCTGTAGCCCGCAGTGGCGATCAGCCCCAGGGTCGAACCGCCCAGGTCGAACGAGGTGCCGCCCGAAATGGTCGCCGAATAATTGGGGTCGATATCCTTGATGCGCTGGACGGTACCCTTGCTGAAGCGCACCATTTCCGCCGCGATCGCGGTGGTATCGACATTGCCCGAGCTGATCCGTTCGCCGCTGGCGAAGAAGGCGGCGAGCGCCGGCGGAATGTCGCGGCTGCCATTGTCGAAGCCGGTCCAGTCGCTCTTGCTGCCATAATAGCTATAGCCCATCTGATAGGTGGTTTCGGTGTTGGCACCAATACCGCCGCTGATCGTCAGGAAGCTTTCCGCCGGCACCGCATTGGTCGTCAGGTTGATGACGCCGCCGCCGAATTCGCCGGGATAATTGGCCGAATAGCTCTTCTGCACCATCGAGGACGAGACGATGTTCGTCGGGAACAGGTCCAGCGGCACGACGCGCTTGAGCGGCTCGGGGCTGGGCAGCGGCGAACCGTTCAGCAGCGCGAGCGAATAGCGATCGCCCAGGCCTCGGACGTAGACATAGCCGTTGCCGACCACCGACAGGCCGGTGACGCGGCCCAGCGCGCCGGCAATGTTGCCGTCGCCCGTCCGGGCGATATCGGCGGAAGACAGGACCGAAACCACCGCCGGAATATTCTTCTGGACGTTGGCACTGCGGCGGCCGGTGACGATGATGTCGGAACCGGGGACCGAAATGTCGGGCGCCGCCTCCGGATCCTCAGCGGTCGAACGACCGGCAGCGGCAGCAGGATCGGCCGCCTGCGGGTCGGACGTGGTGGCATCGGCGGGCGCGGGCACTTCCTGGGCCAGCGCGGCCGGCGCGACCAGCGCAGTGGAAAGCAGCAGCAGGCCCGCGAACTTGAGCGGCGTCGCCATCGAATATCCCCTAGATAAGGTCATTGCACGTTTCGGGGCGGGATGCGGCCGATCATGGCCGCGTCCCGCCCCGCATCAGGTCCGTCCCGTCTTAGAGCGGGATCGAGGTGCAGGCGCGGCGCGCGGTGCTGGTGCTGTCAAACGGCGCGTAGGCCGAGTTGCAGGTCCAGCCGGCGAACCAGGTGTCGTTGGCGTCCTTGACCGCGCCGACATAGGTCGTCGTGTCGAAGAAGCTGTCCAGCGTCTTGGCGTCGATCGCGGTGGCGGCGGTTTCGGCCGCACCGTTGATGAACACCGCGCTCAGCGAGGCCGTGTAGGCATCATTGTTGTTGTTGCCGCTGAAGATCGCGGCGACATCGGCGGCGGTGTAGGCGGTCGAACCGCTACCCGAACCGATATATTTGGTCGCGTTGCACTGCATCAGCACCGAACGGGCGGTCAGCGTGGCGCGGGTCGCGGCAGTGCCGGTACCATGCAGGCGGACGCACTCGTTGTTGGGCGACACGACGATGCCGTTCACCAGCGACAGGTCGCTGTTGCCGCGGTTCAGGATCGATGCCTGGTCATTGGCTTCGTTGTTGCTGCTGACCTGCGACTGGATCGCGGTGAAGTTGGCGACGATGGTGTTCTGGCGCGGGGTATCGCTTTCCAGACCATTGCTGTCGACTTCCATCAGCGCGTCGCCCTGGCCCGGACGCTGCACGATCAGCACATATTGGAAGCGGCCCTGGATGCCGGTGTCGGCGTCGAGGCTGTCGTCATCCGCGCCGGTGGCGATATAATGCTTCATGTGGACCGTGCCGCCGAAGAATTCCGCGCCGTCGTCCGAGCTGTTGAAGCTCTGGATATAGTCCAGCGTGGTGGCGCTGCCGGTGCCTTCGGTCGTCAGCGCCTGCAGCTCCGAGTTGGAACCCAGAACATAGCCCGAATAGCGGATCTGCACATATTTCATCGTGCCCGCATTATAGGTGTCGTCACGACCACCATAGACGGCCGGATCGGCCGAACCTTCGGTCTGGCGCTCGCAAGTGTCTGCGCCAACGGAACCGCCGCTGTTGCAGTCGGTGACGCGCGCACGGCCCATCAGCACGACGCCGCCCCACTGGCCCATCGAGTTTTCAGTCGAGTTGCCGTTGATATTGTCGCGGCTGGTGAAGATGATCGGCGCGCTGGCGGTGCCGACGGCGTTGATCTTGTTGCCGCGGTTGACGGCCAGCCAGCTCGTGCCGGTGCCGCCATAGACGATGACGCCCGGCTCGATGGTCAGGGTGACGTTGGTGTCGGCGGTCAGTTGGCCACCGACCAGCGTGAAGCCGTTGGCGGTGGTGCAGCCCACGGTCGAGCTGGTGACGGGCGCCGAGGCGGTGGGCGCAGCAAAGCCGCTGTCGCAGCCGACGTCGACGCGGCCCTTCATCTGATAGACCAGGCCGGCGATCTTGGGCAGGGTGATGCTCTTGGCGATGATCGAAGGCAGCGTGCAGACGCGCCAGGCATCACCGTTCGAGCTGGAGATGGTGCCTTCGTCGGTCAGGCCCTTGGGGTCGGCGATCGTCGGGCAGCCGGCAGCCGGGGTAACGCCGGTCGGGGTCGGCGTGGGGGTCGGCGTCGGCGTGGGGGTCGGCGTCGGGTTGATGATGACGTCGCCACCGGTGCCGGGCGAAGCGATGTCGTCCGCGCCGCAGGCAGCCAGCGCCGCGCAGGCGCAGCCCGCCATCAGGATATTATGGATACGGTTGATCTTGGCCATGTCGTCTCCGCTCCGGCTTCTGCCGGGTTTGTTGCGATGCGGAGCGCAAGGGGGAAAAGCGAATCGGACAACGCCCCCTGTCGCCCTCGGAAGCGGCAGGTAGGCGCGGTAAATGACAGCCTCATTTTCCTTTTATGACATATCGGGGTCGATAAAATTACAGTTCAAAGACAGTGGCCCAACCGCCACAGCCAACAGAAAGGGGCGCCGTCCACCGGACGACGCCCCTGCGCGAGCCACTGAAACAGGGCGTTCAGCGCATCGCATAGCTCGTATTCAGGCGGGCCGAAGCGCGCTGCGCAATCGAGCGCGAGGATTCCTCGCTGCCGTCGGCCAGCACCAGCGTCATGTCGGGCACGCGCGCAACCGCAGCATAGGCCTCACGCGCATCGCTAGTGCGCCCCATCCCCGCATAGGCATTGCCCAGGTTGATCAGGCGCGCCGGATCGTTGATGGTGTCGGGCCAGACCGCCTGCAGCTTGCGGGCGGCCTTGTCGAAATCATGGGCGAGCAGCGCCGACGCGGCCAGACCCGCATCCGGCACGACGCTGACGATCACGTCATCCGCCGCCGACGCCATGGCCGGCACTGCCGAAGCCAGAAGAAAGCCCGCAACTGCCGCCGCCTTGAACATCGATTTTCTCCGAAAAAAACTTTCCAACATAGCCGGAATTATTTCATCTTGATGACATCGGCACAAGATCAGGCATGGGCGTCGATTCCATTTTATATAGACGCAATTTCATTGCCTTATGCGTTTTTCACATCAGTGTCATAAAAGTGAAATCGAATGCGGCATGCAAATTTTGTTCGATTCGAATCGCATCATGGACCCGCAAAAAGGCCATGCGCCGCAAGCGGCGTGGCCTGAAAAAAACATCGCTGATGGATTGGGTCCGGAGGCTTCTGTTGCCCGGCGCCTCCGGGGGCCGCTGAATTCCCTTCTGTTGCCCGGTGGGTTCAACCGCGCTATTTTAGAGTAATGTCAGGCCGTGAGGCCCTCAATTACGCTGCAATGGCGAGTGCTTCGTTATCGTTGGCACTTGTGAGTTTTGCACAGTTTAACGGCTTACACGGGCCGGGTAAAAGCATCGCCTTTGAACACACGTCGATCCTAGTTCGGCCCCATCAGACACCCCGCCAGACCAAAGGCCTTCCGGGACATGTGGTGGAACCGCCGGGTACTGCCCCCGGGTCCGCTGCGTCTATTATACGACACGATTTATCACCATAGCCGGGCGAGCCCGGCACCCCCTATATGGCGGCGGCCGCGCGATTTATCAAGCCGGTGTTGCAGGATGGAGGCGGCATTATGTGTATCGTAGCACTGGCCTGGCGGGCGCACCCGCGCTGGCAGCTTGTCCTGATCGGCAATCGCGACGAATATCATGCCCGCCCCGCCGCCGCGATGGCGCGCTGGGACGATCGGCCGGGGCTGATCGCCGGGCGCGACCTGCAATCGGGCGGCACCTGGCTCGGCGCGGACGAGGATGGCCGCGTCGCCGTCATCACCAATTTGCGCGGTTTCGGCGATCCCCTGCCCGACCGCGCCTCACGCGGCGCACTGGTCACCGACCTGCTGACCGGCAGCGGCACCTATGCCGATCCTAACACTGCGGCACTCGACGATTTCAACCCGTTCAACCTGCTGCTCACCGACCGCGACCGGCTCCTCTTCCTCACCAATCGCCCCGAACCCCAGCGCAGCCTGCTCGCACCCGGCCTCTACGGCCTTTCCAACGGTCCGCTCGACCAGCCCTGGCCCAAGACGCTCGCGCTCAAGGAAGCGATGCTGCAATGGCTGGTCGCCGGCGCGACCGATCCGGAAAGCCTGTTCGACGCCCTGCGCCGCGAGACCCTGCCCGCCACCGGCATCGCCCCGGCCACGCCGTCCGACGCCCCGCTGGAGCCGCCCCTCTCCCCCATCTTCATCCGCAACCCCGTCTATGGCACACGCTGCAGCAGCGTCGTCGCCATCGCCCCGGACGGCACCGGCCTGGCGCTGGAACGCCGCTTTGACGCGCGGGGCGAGGTCACTGGCAACAGCCGCATCGTGTTCCATTGGCCGGCGGCCTAGCAGCGAGGATATGTTCTGCCGGCCTAGAAGCGACCATTTTGGAGCGTTTAGCTGTGGGCGAACCTTCCTACTAGCGGACGATGAGCCTGCTCGATAGAGTATCGCATGGCTCCGAAAGATTACGCTCTTCTGTCATTCTTGATACCGATACTCGTCGCTATTTCCTTAGTTAATAGCCGGATGCGATTGGCTGAGCTAAATCGGCGAATATGGATGGGGGTGGCCTTTTTCTGTATTGCACCATTGATATTCATAGCAATGATGTTGATACCGACGCCTGATAACAGCGAGTCCGATATATCGATCAGAAACATCGTTGTGATGGGGGTGGCTTCTGCATTCAGCGGCACCCTACTATTGGCTATTCTTCTTATTTCGGGCGGTCTGTTTCAGACTTTTAAGCGTTGGCGATATTATTGAAAGAAGGGCCGTTAACGGCTTGACCTCGCCCAAAGCCGCCAGTCCCCTAACCACCCATCCCCGCCATTCCATATATGTGCCTTGGCGCTGCCAGCCTAAGCCCCCTTGTCCCCATAGACAAAGGCCCGCCGTCCCGACCGCAGCAGCACTTCGCGCCGGACATAGTCGACCTCATAGGCGTCGGCGCTGGCGACATCTGCTTCCGTCAGGCGGAACAGTATTCCCTCCACCGCGTCCTCGGGACTATCGCTCGGCTCGACCATCGGGTGCCAGCGCGTGCCGCTCTTGGCAATCACGTCGGGGTCGCTGATCTCGATCATGCGCTGGCGATAGCCCGACATCGCATCCGGCTCCCCTTGCACCAGCCGACCGAACAGCGCCATCTGCACCTCCGCCAGCCGCAGCGTGCCATAGGAAAATAGCAATATCTCGGTCATCTGCGCGCTCCTTCCGCTCAGCCCAGAGCCGCGTTGACGATGCGGATCTGGGTGAATTCCTCCACCCCGGCCAGCCCCTGGTGCCGGCCGATGCCCGATTGCTTGGCGCCGCCGATCGGCACGTCGAAGGGCAGGTCGAACAGCCGGTTGACCCAGACCAGCCCGCTGTCGATCCGCGCCGCCATCGCCTGCCCGCGCGCCGCATCGGCGGTCCATACCGACGCGCCCAGCCCATAGGGACCGTCATTCACCCGGCGGACCAGTTCCTCCTCATCATCATAGGCGAGCAGCGGGATGATCGGCCCGAACTGCTCCTCCTGCACCAGCCGCGCCGCGTCGGGCAGGTCGGTAACGATGGTCGGCGCAATATAATAGCCGGCTCCCTCCATGGGAGCACCGCCATGCAGCACCCGCCCCTGCGCCCGCACCTCCGCCAGCAGGTCGATCAGCCGCGCATATTGCGCCGCATTCTGCACCGGGCCGATGGTCGTGCCGGCCGCCCGACCGTCGCCGATCACCGCCCGCTGCGCGCAGGCAACCAGCGCCGCGCCCAGCGCCGGCATCAGCGCGCGCGGCGCATAGATGCGCTTGACGCCCAGACAGACCTGCCCGGCATTGCCCATCGCCCCGTCGAACAGGATCGGCGCCACCGTCGCGACATCGGCATCGTCCAGCAGGATCGCCGGATCATTGCCACCCAGTTCCAGCGTGAAGCGCTTCACCGTGTTGGCCGCCGCCGCCATCACCCGCCGCCCGGTCGCGGTCGATCCGGTGAAGCTGACATGGGCGATTCCCCGATGCGCGGTCAGCATCGGCCCGACATCGCCGGCATCGCCCAGCATCTGCACCACCCCGGCGGGGAAAATGTCGGCCGCCAGCGCGCCCAGCATCAATGTCGTCAGCGGAGTCGTCGGCGCGGGCTTGGCGATCACGACATTGCCCGCGATCAGCGCCGGCGCGAGCTTGAGCGCCAGCAGCAGCAACGGATAGTTCCACGGCACGATCGCCGCCACCACGCCCAGCGGATGGCGCTGCTCGACCACGCGCTCGGTCGCGCTATCCTTCAGCACCACCGGCTCCAGCCGCAGCCCGGCATGATAGCGCAGCGCCGCCACCGCTCCCTCTATCTCGCCCCGCGCCTCGGCCAGCGGCTTGCCCTGTTCCTGCGTCAGACATGCGGCGAAATCCTCGGCCCGGCCCTCCAGCGCATCGGCCAGCGCCGCAATCCGCGCGCCACGTTCGGCGAAGTCCAGCGCGCGCCAGCCGGCGAAGGCCCGCTGCCCGGCCGCGACCGCCCGCTCCACCTGCGCCGCATCGGCACAGGGCGCGGCGGCAAAGACCTGCCCGTCCGCCGGATTGACAAGGTCGATCGCGCGCGCGCCATCGACCAGCTCACCATCGATAAGAAGCTGCATACCGCCCCTCTACCGGCAAGCCTGTCCTACAGCCAGCCCGACGGGCTAGAATGTCGCCATGTCCTGCGTCCGCGACACGAACAGCCTCCTCCCCGACCCCGCAACAAGATTTCCAACAATTGTTCCAAAATATCAGAATGTGCAGGAAATATGCGAAGTTAAGCGGGGAATTTCCTATTTTTCCGTCGGTGCCTCGACCCGGTCGCCATGGCTTTTGGGCGTCGAATTGACCAGGAAATCGACCGGCGCGCCGCTCCTGTTCTGCGCCCGGTGCGGCACGCCCGGCGGCACTTCCAGCCCCTGGCCAGCCTTCAGCACATGGGTCACCCCGCCCGCCTCCAGAGTCAGCTCGCCCGACAGGACATAGAAAAATTGCCGCGCGCGCTGATGATAATGGCGCATCTCCGCCCCGCCCGGCACGATCCGTTCCTGGATCACCGACATCTCGTCGCGCTTCACCAGATGCCAGCCATCATTGCTGCCGCCCCAGACATAATGTTCGGCATTGGCCTTATCCATCGGCGTGATCGGGGCATCAGGCGCGGCAGCCAGCAACAGGGGGAGAAGCAATATCGTCATGCCCGTTCCAACGATCCGCCACCCCCATCCCGCCATGCCACTGGCGCCCTTGCCCCCTGCCCCCTATAGCGGAGCCATGGCATCGACCCAGAAGCAGAAGAAAGCGGCCCCGGCCCGCGCGAAAGTCCGTCCCGCCGGGTTCCCCACCCGGCAGCAGGTGATGGACTTCATCACCGAGTCCGACACCCCGGCCGGCAAGCGCGAAATCGCCAAGGCGTTCGGCCTCAAGGGGCAGGAAAAAATCGCGCTCAAGGCGCTGCTCAAGGACATGGCGGACGAGGGCCTGCTCGACATCGGCCCGGCCCGCGCCTTCCACAAGATGGGCGGCGTGCCCAAGGTGACGGTGCTGCGCATCGTCGATGTCGACGACACCACCCTGATCGCTACCCCCGAACGCTGGGAGGCCGAAGGCCAGCCCGCGCCCCGCATCCGCGTGGTCGAACGGGGCAAACGCGGCGCCCTGACGATCGGCGACCGCATCCTCGCCCGCACCGAGGAAGCGGGCAAGGGCTGGCTCGCCCATCCCATGAAGAAGCTCGCCAAGGCGACCGAGATGCTGCTCGGCGTGGTCGAGGAAATGGCCGACGGCAAGCTGTGGCTGCGCCCGGTCGACAAGCGCATCCGCAAGGATACGCCGATCAGCGACATCGGCACCGCGAAGAAGGGCGATCTGGTCCTGGCCGAGCCGACCGGCCGCCCGCCGCGGATCAGCGCGCGCGTCACCGACATTCTGGGCGATCCCTTCGCCCCGCGCAGCTTCAGCCTGATCGCGATCCACAAGCATGGCATCCCGCATGTCTTCCCCGAAGCGGTGGAGGAGGAAGCGGTCACCGCATCGAAGCTGCCGCTGCATGAGGACAAGCGCGAGGATCTGCGCCATCTGCCGATCGTCGCGATCGACCCGGTCGATGCCCGCGACCATGACGATGCCGTCTGGGCCGCGCCGGACGAAGACCCCGCCAATGAAGGCGGCTACAAGGCGATCGTCGCGATCGCCGATGTCAGCTACTATGTCCGCCCCGGCAGCGCGCTCGACCGCGAAGCGCGCAAGCGCGGCAACAGCGTCTATTTCCCCGACCTCGTCGTGCCAATGCTGCCGCACCAGCTCTCGTCCGACATGTGCTCGCTGCGCGCCGGGCAGGACCGCGCCGCCATGGCCTGCCATCTGGTGATCGATGCGCAGGGCAAGGTGAAGAGCTTCCGCTTCTCCCGCGCCATCATCCGCGTCGCCGCCGTCCTTGCCTATGAAAATGCGCAGGCGGCGATCGATGCTCTTTCTTCCGTTCGCCCTGAGCCTGTCGAAGGGCAGGGCCGAGCCGAAGGCGAGGTTGCTTCGCCTGCGGCTCAGCAAGCGGCTTCGACTTCGCTCAGCCCGAACGGAGTGGATCTGGTGGAACATGCCCTGAAACCGCTCTGGGCCTGCTGGGCGCTGCTGCGCAAGGCCCGCGAAAAGCGCGATCCGCTTGCGCTCGACCTGCCCGAACGGCGCGTCGTCCTCGACGAATGGGGCAAGATCGTCAGCGTCGCGGTGCGCGAACGGCTCGACGCCCATATGCTGATCGAGGATTATATGATCGCCGCCAATGTCGCCGCCGCCAAGGCGCTGGAGGCGAAGAAGGCGCCGGTCATGTACCGCGTCCATGAAACGCCGGGCCGCGACAAGCTGGTCGCGCTCAAGGAATATCTCGCCACCTTCGACATCGACTTCGCACTTGGCCAGGTGATCCGCCCGTCCACCTTCAACCAGCTGATCAAGAAGGTCGGCGAGTCGGAGGAGAAGGAGCAGATCATGACCCAGATCCTGCGCTCCCAGACCCAGGCCTATTATGCGCCGCAGAATATGGGCCATTTCGGGCTGGCGCTGGGCAGCTACGCCCATTTCACCTCACCCATCCGCCGCTATGCCGACCTTCTGGTCCATCGCGCGCTGGTCGGCGCCTATGATCTCGAACTGCCCGCGCCCAAGGACAGGGCGATCCCCGACCGCTCCTCCCTCAGCCAGGAGGATTATGAGAATATGGGCCGGGTCGGCGAGATGATCTCGGGCCATGAGCGCCGCGCGATGGAGGCGGAGCGCGAGACGATCGACCGCTATGTCGCCGCCTTCCTGTCGGCCCATGTCGGCGAAGTGGTGAAGGCGCGGATCACCGGCGTCCAGAATTTCGGCTTCTTCGCCACGGTCGAGGGGCTGGGCGGCGACGGCCTCGTGCCCGTATCGACGCTGGGCGCCGAACATTTCTTCTTCGACGAAGCGGGCAAGGCGCTGCAGGGCGTCGAAAGCGGCGACCGCTATACGGTCGGCCAGCGGCTGGAACTGCGCCTTGCCGAAGCCGACCCGATCAACGGCGCGCTGCGCTTCGAACTGCCCGACAATCCGGCCCCGCGCGGCAGCCCGCTGAAACGCGACCGCACCCGCCCGAAAATCCACCGCGGCCGCCCCACCAACATCCGCCACATCGGCAGCAGCCGGGGCAAGCACAAGAAACGCTAAGGGATGAGCGGCGGAGCGCTGGCGCCACTTACATCGTCATGCCAGCGAACGCTGGCATCTCACTTTTCTTCAGGCCCAAGAGAAGAAGAGAGATCCCAGCCTTCGCTGGGATGACGACATCATCAAGCGATCATTTATCGCCTGGACCGGTTTCATGGCCTATGAAACCCAAAGGATAGCCGGACACCGTTGCAGCATTCGTCAGGCACCAAAAACTGTCCTGATCCATGCTTCCCGCCAGCAAAACATCCTCGTCAAATGTGGCCATTCCGCCCATCGGCTTGAGCGCGTGTGCAGCTTTCTCTCCGCACAGATTTTCGAGCGTTCGCGCAAATGCCGCGATGTCCGATTTCCGCGGATCATAAACCGGCAAATGATCCAGCAAGCCGCGCTGGGCCAACCAGGCCCGCGCATCGACCTTGGCCTGTTCGCGCGACAGCCGCCAGTAGATTGCCTGATATGCGTCCTTCGACGGGGCAGGAAAAATAACGTAATAGCTTGTGCGGATTGAGGCACGCGCCACACATTCCAATTGCCCGTCGCCGATGGTCGCTACGCTGGGAATGTCGATGACATCTTCCTGCAGCATGTCGTCAGACTTGACCTGCGCAGTTTCAAAGCCACATGCGACGACTTGCTGGAGCGCCACCTCTGGCTTCACCATTTCCGGAAATGCACTCGAACCAGCACCGGGGACGACCGCCAGGAATGCCGCAGAGACGAGATGGAGCGATTGAAATAGCATAGACCGGTGTCGTTACAACTTGCGTCGATGCTCTCAAGCAATTTGTTGCCAGCAATCAGTGCTTCTCTCGACCATCCCCTTCCCCCCATCGTCATCCGCGCCTATAGGCTGTGTCCCATGATCCTCGTCATCGACAATTATGACAGCTTCACCTGGAACCTGGTCCATTATCTGATGGAGCTGGGGGCCAAGGTAGAGGTCGTGCGCAACGACGCCATCTCGGCGGGCCAGGCCCTGTCGAGCGGGGCCAAGGCCTTTCTGCTGTCGCCCGGTCCCTGCACCCCCAATGAGGCGGGTGTCAGCCTGGATCTGGTCGCGGCCTGCGCCGATGCCGGCGCGCCGCTGCTGGGCGTGTGCCTCGGCCATCAGGCGATCGGCCAGCATTTCGGCGGCAAGGTGGTGCGCGGCGGGCTGATGCACGGCAAGACCTCGCCGGTGCGCCATGACGGCACCGGCCTGTTCGCCGGCCTCCCCTCGCCCTTCACCGCGACCCGCTATCACTCGCTGATCGTCGAGGATATTCCGGCCGACCTGGTGGTCAACGCGACCAGCGAGGACGGATCGGTCATGGGCTTCCGCCACGCGACCCTGCCGATCCATTCGGTCCAGTTCCACCCGGAAAGCATCGCGACCGAACATGGCCATGACATGCTGGCCAATTTCATGAAGATCGCCGGCATCCCGGTCCGCGAGCGCGAGGCGGCGTAAGCCCGCCTCCGCCGCTTCACTCTTCTCCATCATCCCGACGTCTGTCAGGATGACGGCGGGGCAGGCCGCATGTCAGTGCGGCACCGCCCCCGTCTCCACCCCGGTCTTGTCGTGCAGGGCCAAGCGGTCGACGATGTCGGCGCTCGCCCGGTTATAGCCGACCACCTCGACCATGCGCCCTTCGCGCCGCAGCCGGGCGATGATCTTGTCGAGCGCGCCGACGCCCGAAATATCCCAGAAATGCGCGCCCGACACGTCGATCAGCACATGGGTCGCGCTTTCCTCGCCGGTGAAAGCGCGGGTGAAGCGATCGACCGAGGCGAAGAAGATCTGGCCAGTGACGCGATAGGTCGCCCGGCCATCGGCCTCGCTGCGCTCCACCGCGAACATGCGCTGCACCTTGGCGGCGAAGAAGATGCCCGACAGCAGCACGCCGGTCAGCACGCCCAGCGACAGGTCGCGGGTCGCCACCACGACCACCACCGTCGCCAGCATGACGGCCGAGGAGGTCGGCGGGTGCCTCCGCAGATTGGCGATCGAGGCCCAACTGAAGGTGCCGATCGACACCATCACCATCACCGCGACCAGCGCCGGCATCGGGATACGCCCGACCCACGGCCCCAGCACCGCCAGCAGGAACAGCAGGAAGGCGCCAGCGACGAAGGTCGACAGCCGCCCGCGTCCGCCGGACGTGACGTTGATCACCGACTGGCCGATCATCGCGCAGCCGCCCATGCCGCCGAACAGGGACGCGACGATATTCGCCCCGCCCTGCCCCATGCATTCGCGCTGCTTGTCGCTATCGGTGTCGGTCATGTCGTCGACGATCTGCGCGGTCAGCAGCGATTCGAGCAGGCCGACCGCCGCCATCGTCACCGAATAGGGCAGGATGATGCGCAGCGTGTCCCAGGTCAGCGGCACCTGCGGCAGGGCAAGGCTCGGCAGTCCTTCGGGCAGCCGCCCCATGTCGCCGACCGTATGGACCGGCAGGCCCAGGCCGATCGACAGCGCGCTCAGCAGCAAAATCGCGACCAGCGGCGCCGGCACCGCCTTGGTGATCCGGGGAAAAAGATAGATGATGGCGAGGCCAGCCAGCACCATCGCATAGGTCTGCCAGCCAACGTTGGTGAGCTGCGGCAGTTGCGCCACGAAGATGAGGATCGCCAGCGCATTGACGAAGCCGGTGATGACCGATCGCGACACGAACTGCATCAGCAGGTCGAGCCGCAGCAGCCCGGCAATGATCTGCACCACGCCCATCAGGATCGTCGCGGCGAACAGATATTCCACGCCATGCTCGCGCACCAGCGGCCCGACCAGCACGGCAACAGCAGCGGTCGCGGCCGAGATCATCCCCGGCCGCCCGCCGATCAGCGCGATGGTGATGGCGATCGCGACCGAGGCATAGAGGCCGACGCGCGGGTCGACCCCGGCGATGATGGAAAAGCCGATGGCTTCGGGGATCAGGGCGAGTGCGACGACGATGCCGGCCATGATGTCATGGCGCGCCGTCCGGGCGTCGCTGAACCATTGGCGGCGATAGCGGCTGAAAAATTGGGTCATGTCGAAAATCCACATCAGGTCACATGGCGCCAACGCGGGCGCGTTCTCGATAATCATGTGTGATGTTGTCCGGCGGATCGGCGGCCGGAATAGCCACCCGGAATTTCACCGGGTCCATGCGAATGGCCGCCTTCTACAGCCCTGCCCCGCCAATGCAACCCCGGCCCGCGCCCCCGCCCGGACGCCCTACGGCGATATACTGTGGGAGGCCGGGTGGGGGCGCGGGCCGGTGCGGCACCGAAAATGCGCCCTTCCGCGCATTTTCCAAGAAAGCCCTATCCCTCGCCGAACAGCGCCCGCTGCGAACTCTCAATCTCCTCGAAATAGCGCCGCCGCGCATGTTTCTCGGTCAGCACGCCCAGCACCAGCCCGCTTTCGTCCACCACCGCCAGCTCGTCCGCCGCCGCCTTGTCGAACAAAGGCAGGATCGCGCGAATATCCGCGTCAGCCCGCAGCGAGATATCGGCCATCGTTGCCAGCGGCGCGATCGGCGCATCTTCCGCCAGTTCGGGGCGATAGGCCGCCGCCGTCGGCACGATGCCGCGATAGCCGCCCGCACCGTCGATCATGATCGCCTTGCTCGCCGACCCCAGCGGCACGAGCGCACGAAACTGGCCGACGCTCATCGTATCGGGCACCGACACCCAGTCGCGCCGCATCATCCGCCCGGCGGTCAGGTTCATCACCCAGCCAATGTCGCGCGGGCTGCGGATGGTCGATCCGCGCAGATGCAGCCGCCAGGTGGAGAAGGAGTAGCCGAACATTTCCCGCGTCACCGCGCTCGACAGCAGCGACGCGGTCAGCACCACGCCCATCAGCTGGAAATCATGGGTCGTCTCCAGCATCAGCAAGCCCAGCGTCATCGGCCCGCCGACGATCGCGACGCTCAGTGCCGCCATCCCCACCAGCGCCGCATCATTGGGGTCGAGCGACCAGCCGATCCCGACAATGTCGACGATCTGCGCGAAAATCTGTCCCGCGAGCGATCCCAGGAACAGCGACGCAAAGAACAGCCCGCCGCGAAAGCCGAAGCTCAGGGAAATCACCGACGCCGCGATCTTGAGGCACAGGATCATCAGCAGCACCGTCCAGTCGGGCAGCAGGATGAGGTTGAGGTGCAGCGCGCCATGGCCCGCCGACAAGGTCTGCGGCGTCAACCAGGCGAGCGGCATCAGCAGCAGGCCGCCGATCACCGGCTTCCACCGCCCCGGCCAGGTCCAGCCCTGCACCCGCATCTCGGCAAAGGTCACCATCCGCATGATGAGGATGCCCAGCCCCGCGCAGATCAGGCCCAGCAGCGCATAGAGAAGATAGTCCGCCGTCCCCAATATCCGGTCCGCCGTGGTCGCGATCAGCCAGGGTTCGACGCCGAGCGCGCGCGTCACGAAGGCAGCGCTCAGGGCCGCCGCCACAACCGGCGCGATCGCGGCCGGCGTATAATGGCCAATCACGATCTCGAACGCATAGAAGGCGCCGGCCAGCGGCGCGCCGAAGGCCGCGCCCACGCCCGCCCCTGCGCCCGCGCCGACCAAAGTGCGCAGATCATTGCGCCGCAGCTTCAGCCATTGCCCCAGCAGCGACGCGACGCCGCCGCCCATCTGCGCATAGGCCGCCTCCAGCCCGACCGAAGCACCCGCCCCGTTCGACAAGATCGTCTGCCCCGCGATCACCAGATTGTCGGCCATCGGGATGCGCCCGCCATGCAGCGCATTGGCCTCCACCACGTCGATCAGCGGCCGTTGCGGCCGTTGCCGCCGGCGCAGCAGCCGTGCCAGCAGCACCAGCGCCAGCCCGCCCAGCGGCAGACCCAGCAGCCGCCAGGGATGGCGGATCTCGCCCAACGCGCTCAGCCGGTTGATGCTGACGCCATAGAGCAGTTCCTGAATGCCGTGCGCCATCAGCTGCAACAGGTTGGTGATCAGCCCCGCCGCCACGCCCGCCAATATGGCGAGCAGGATGAAGGCCGCCTCGCTCTCGCGCAACCGGCGGCGCTGGCGGATGGCAAGGCTCCAGAACAGGGTCGACCAGGAACGGTGCATGGTTTCTCCGACAACGCCCCTTTGGCCTGCACGTCAAGCCAATTGCCGGGCCACGCAACAAAATTCCAATTGGCGGGCAAATAGCATGTCGCCCTCGACTTTCGCGCGCGGCCGGGACTAAAGGCTTGGCCCATGACCCTGTTGCCCGATCCCAGCGCGCCCCTGGCCGCCGACGAAGCCGCCCGCGCCTTCGACCTGCTGTTCGACGCCGACCTGTCGGACGAGGCGATCGCCGGCTTCCTCGTCACAATGGCGCGGCGCGGCGAGACCGCGACGGAAATCGCCGCCGCCGCCCGTGCGATGCGCGCCCGGATGATCCCGGTCGACGCGCCCGACGGCACGATCGACGTCTGCGGCACCGGCGGCGACGGCCATCATACGCTCAATGTCTCGACCGCCGTCAGCCTGGTGGTGGCCGCCGCCGGCGTGCCGGTCGCCAAGCATGGCAATCGCGCCGCCTCGTCCAAGGCGGGCGCCGCCGACACGCTCGAAGCGCTGGGCCTTGATCTCGATCGCGCCGCCGCCACGGCGGAAGCGACGCTCAAGGATCTGGGCATCTGCTTCCTGTTCGCACAAAATTACCATCCTGCGCTCAAACGCCTCGGCCCGGTCCGCCGGTCGATCGGCGAACGCACCATCTTCAACCTGATGGGGCCGCTCGCCAATCCCGCCAATGTCCGTCGCCAGCTCGTCGGCATCGCCCGCCCCGCCTATGTCCCCATCTATGCCGATGCGCTCGGCCAGCTTGGCGCGACCCATGCGATGATCGTGTCGGGCGACGAGGGCCTCGACGAACTCTCGCTCGCCGGCGGCAATGACATTGCCGAGGTGACGGCCGACGGCGTGGTCGCGATGCGCCGCCTGACCGCCGCGGACCTCGGCCTCTCGACCCAACCCGTCACCGCCATTCGCGGCGGCGACCCGGCCCATAATGCCGCGGCGCTCCGCGCCCTGCTCCAGGGCGAGGCCGGTGCCTACCGCGACGCCGTGCTGCTCAACGCCGCCGCCGCTTTGGTGGTGGCTGACGCTGCCCATGATTTCCAGGAAGGCGTCGAACAGGCCGCCGAAGCGATCGACAACGGCCTTGCCAACGCGCTCCTCAATTGCTGGATTGCCTATCAATGACCAACAAGCTCATCGAAATCTGCGATTTCAAGCGCGAGGATGTCGCCCGCCGCAAGGCCGCGACCACGATCGCATCGCTCCACGCCCGCGCCAGCGAGCAGACCCCGCCGCGCGGCTTCCGCAGGGCGCTGGACGATGCCGCCCGTTCGGGCTTCGGCCTGATCGCCGAGGTGAAGAAGGCCAGCCCGTCGAAGGGGCTGATCCGCGCCGATTTCGATCCGCCGGCCCATGCGGTGGCCTATGCCGCCGGTGGCGCTGCCTGCCTTTCGGTGCTGACCGACGAGCCCTATTTCCAGGGCCATGACGATTATCTCATGGCCGCCCGATCGGCCTGCGCGCTGCCGGTGCTGCGCAAGGATTTCATCGTCGACCCCTGGCAGATCCTCGAAAGCCGCGCGCTCGGCGCCGACGCGATCCTGATCATCGTTGCCGCGCTGGACGACGCCCAGATGCAGGAGATAGAGGACGCCGCGCTTGGCCTTGGCATGGATGCCCTGATCGAGGTGCATGACGAGGCCGAACTGGAACGCGCGCTCAAGCTCCGCTCGCGCCTGATCGGCGTCAACAACCGCGACCTGCGCGATTTCAGCGTCGATTTCGCGCGCACTTATGAACTGGTCGGCAAGGCGCCCGATGGCTGCACCTTCGTTGCCGAAAGCGGCCTTGGCTCGCATGCCGACCTCACCGCCATGGCCGATCATGGCGTGCGCTGCTTCCTGGTCGGCGAAACCCTCATGCGCCAGGCCGATGTCGAGGCGGCGACCCGCAACCTGCTGACAGGCGCATGACCGGCCTCACCCATCTCGACGAGGATGGCGCCGCCCGCATGGTCGATGTCTCGGCCAAGGCCGTGAGCGCGCGCGAGGCGGTGGCCGCCGGCCGCATCACCATGGCGGCCGACGCTGCGCAGGCGATCGCCGCCGGCCTCGTCAAGAAGGGGGATGTGCTGGCCGTGGCCCGCGTCGCCGGCATCATGGCGGCCAAGCGCACCGCCGAACTGATCCCGCTCTGCCATCCGATCCCGCTGAGCGCCGTCACCATCGACTTTACTCTCCACGATGACGGCGTCACCGTCACCGCAACCGCGCGCACCGCTGGCCAGACCGGGGTGGAGATGGAGGCGCTGACCGCCGCGACCGCCGCCTTGCTCACCGTCTATGACATGGCCAAGGCGCTCGATAAGGGCATGATAATCGGCGATGTTCGCCTGCTCGCCAAGCGCGGCGGCAAGTCGGGCGACTGGACCGCGCCGGAGAGCAGCGACCGATGAGCCTGATGCCGGTCGCGGACGCGCAGGCGCGGCTCCTTGCCCTCGCCGATCCGTTGCCAGCCGAATATGTGCCCGTCGCCGCCTGTGCCGGTCGCTGGCTCGCCACCGACATCAGCGCACTCCGTAACCAGCCCTGGGCCGATCTTTCCGCGATGGACGGCTATGCCGTGCGCGCATCCGAAGGCGCCGGGCCGTGGCAACTGGTCGCCACCAGCAGCGCGGGCGACACCAATATCCCGGCCCTGCAACCGGGCCAGGCCTGCCGCATCTTCACCGGCGCGCCCTTGCCGGCCGGCGCCGACGCCATATTGATCCAGGAAAATGCCACGCGCGATGGCGACACACTGACCGCGCATGACGGCATATTGACGTCCGGCAGGCATGTCCGCCTGCTCGGCTCAGACTTCCGCGCCGGCACGCCGCTGGTCAGCGCCGGCAGCCGCCTCACGCCGGGCCGGATCGCGCTTGCGGTGCTGGGCGGCCATGGCAGTCTGCCCGTCGGTGCTCGGCCGCGCATCGCCCTGCTCTCGACCGGCAATGAGCTTGTCCCCCCCGGCGCGCCGACGCCGCCGGGATATCTCCCCTCGTCCAACGCGCCGATGTTGGCCGCCCTGCTCGCCGCCCTGCCCTGCGACGTGATCGACCTCGGCATCGTGCCTGACGATCTTGGCGCCATGACGCAGGCGCTGGAACAGGCGGCACAGGCCGACATCATCGTCTCGACCGGCGGCGCCTCGGTCGGCGACCATGACTATGTCCGCCCCGCCTTTGCGGCCGCCGGCGGCACGCTCGATTTCTACAAGATCGCGATGCGGCCGGGCAAACCGCTGATGGCCGGGCGCCTGGGGAACGCCACCTTCCTCGGCCTGCCGGGCAATCCGGTCTCCGCTTTCGTCACCGGCACCCTCTTCCTCTGCCCGCTGGTCCGCCATCTCGCCGGATCGCGCGCGCCGCTGCCGCCGGTCGTGCAGGCCCGCCTTGCCGCCCCACTCGGCGCGACGGCGGAACGCGACGATTATCTGCGCGCCTATCGCGGCGCCGACGGCATCGTCTCGGTCACCGCGCAGGACAGCGCCGCTACAGCCGCCATGGCGCTGGCCGACTGTCTGATCCGCCGCCCGGCCGGTTCAGCCCCCGCCATTGCCGGCGACATGGTCGACATCATCCCCCTGACCGCCTGACTATCTGACCGCCTGACCGGCAAAAGCGGCGCATGGCTTAACGCGCTTGACTTGCCCCTTTCCGTTTCCTATGCGTTCTTCATTCGTTCCATGGAGGACCGCCGATGTTGACGCCCAAGCAGCAGGAATTGCTGAGCTTCATTCAGACCCGGCTGGAAGAAGGCGGCGTGTCCCCTTCGTTCGAGGAGATGAAGGACGCGCTCGACCTGCGCTCCAAGTCCGGCATCCACCGGCTGATCAATGCGCTGGAGGAACGCGGCTTCATCCGCCGCCTGCCCAACCGTGCCCGCGCGCTCGAAGTGCTCAAGCTGCCCGACGCGATGCACCGCGCGCCCGCGCCGGCCATTCCGACGCCCAAGGTGTCGGCTCCGGCCGTGCTGCTGCCGACCGCCGCCAATGACGTGATCGAAATCCCGCTGCACGGCCGCATCGCTGCCGGCGTCCCGATCGAGGCGATGGAAAGCCATACCATGCTCTCCGTCCCCGCCGCCTTGCTCGGCTCGGGCGATCATTATGCGCTCGAAGTGTCGGGGGACTCGATGATGGAGGCCGGCATTCTCGACGGCGACTTCGCGCTGATCCAGCGCACCGAAGTCGCGCGCGAAGGCCAGATCGTCGTCGCCCTGATCGACGACGCCGAAGCGACGCTCAAATATTTCCGCCGCGAAGGCAGCCGGGTCCGGCTCGATCCCGCCAATGCCGCCTATGAACCGCAAATCTACGATCCGCGCCAGGTCCGCATCCAGGGCAAGCTCGCCGGCCTGCTGCGCCGCTACAACTGACCGGCCGTTCGGGGCCGGCGGCGCACGATCCACGGATGCGCGTCTCCGGGCCGATGGACGGTGTGAACTTTGCCGCTTTCAAGGCCAATCGACAGGCCGCCGGAGCGTGACAGCAGCCGGCGGTCGATCTTCATCCAGCGCGGCCGGCACCACCAGGGCAGGCCCCGGTCGCTGATGACGATATCGGCCGCCGCGCAATCCCGCTCCAATATCGGCCGGTCGACCAGCATCGCATTGCGCGTCACCAGCAAATGCCAGTCGCGCCCGTCCCGTGGCAATGTCACCGCGCACAGATCGGTCGAACAGCGCGCCTGCGGCATCTTCGCGATCGCCTCCAGCGTCCCGTCATAGCCCGCGCTCTCGCTCAGCACGTCGCGGACATAATCGCCCACGCCCTCGCGCAGCAGCGCCATCGTCCCCGTCGGTGTTCGCACCGCGACATGTTGTCCGTCGCCGGTTACAACGATGTCGGGCGGCGCCAGCAGCGCGATGCCGATCAGGCCGATTGCGATTGGCCCCAACCCCAGCCAGCGCCAGTGACTGCGCCACAGCAAGCACCACAGACCACCAACGACAATGATCCCGAAAATCCAGCCCGGCACCGCCGGCGCCAGCATCACCGCCATCGGGCTGGCCGCCACGCCATGCGCCACCGCCAGCAACAGCGCGATCGCCTTGGTCGTGAGCCACCAGAAGGGCGCGCCCAGCCCGACCAGATCGAAGCCCAGCGCCAGCGCCTCCAGCGGCATGATGACGAAGGTGGTGAGCGGGATCGCGATCAGGTTGGCCACCGCACCCAGCAAACCTGCCTTGTGAAAATGGAAAAGGGCGATCGGCGCCAGCACCAGTTCGATGGCAAGGCCCGTCATCAGCATCGCCGCCACCGTCCGCCCGGCCTTGCGCAACCAAGGCTCGTCCCGCGCCATCGCGAACGCCTTGAACCACCGATGCTCGCCCAGCGCCACCAGCGCGACCACGGCAGCAAAGCTCATCTGGAAGCTCGGCCCGATCAGCGCCTCCGGCCAGAAGACCAGCACCACCAGCGCCCCGGTCGCCACCAGCCGCAAGGTGATCGCCTCGCGCCCCAGCGCCAGCCCGCCCAGCACCAGCAGCGCCGCGATGCAGGATCGCACCGTCGGCACCTCCGCGCCCGTCAGCAGCGTATAGCCGATCCCCGCCAGCGCGCCCCCGGCCGCCGCGATCAGCATCAGCGGCCAGTCCAGCGCCGCGCGCGGGATCAGCGCCAGCAGGCGCAACAGCAGGAATATCACCGCCCCGATCAGCGCCGTCACATGCAGCCCGCTGATCGACAGAAGATGGGCAAGGCCACTGCGCCGCATCGCCTCGGCATCCGCTTCGGCAATCGCGCCCTGATCGCCGGTCGCCAGCGCCACCGCAATCCCCGCCGGTGCGCCCGCCACCTGCCCGCCGATATGATCGAACAGTCGCGCCCGCAGCGTCGGCCCCTCGCGCGCCTGCTCCACCATTTCGACCGGCGCCAGCGCCCGCCCGGTCGCCCCGATCCCCTGGAAATAAGCACGCCGCGCGAAATCGAACGCCCCCCGGCACGCTCGGCGGCGCGGGCGGCATCAGGCGCACGCGAAAGCGCAGCACCGCCCCCTTACCCAGTCCTTCGGGCACATCCGCCTCCGCGATATTCACTCGGATCGCCGCGGGCAGCGCTGGCGCCTCGATCGGCCGCAGCCCCACGCGCACCATCTGTTGCGCCGGCAGCTTGGCCACCGCCGTCACCGTCCCCGTCACCTGTACGAATATGGGACGGGCCAGCGGCGGCTGACCCAGCCATGTCGCCTTGCCCCAGACCAGCAGGCAACCAACACAAGCCAGCAAGCCGCCCGCCACCAGCATATGCCGCAATCGCGCGCCCACCGGCAGCAACAGCGCCAGACAGGCCAGCCCCAGCGCCGCGCAGCAACTGGCCAGCCAGTGTGCCGGTCCCGGCAGTACGAACCAGCCGGCAATGCCCGCGCCCAGCGCCACCGGCACCCACAAGGCGAGCTGTTCGCGCTCCACCTCCAGCCATTGTTCGATCCGCGCAAATCCATTGTGCGCAATACGCACCGTCCTGCGCCCAACGGACGTTTGTCGTGGCTCAAAAGCCATGCTAGGGGGCGTCGCATCCATGGATCAGGCAGGAAGAATGTCAGCGAATATGACGGCAAGTGCAACGGGATTGAACAAGCAGGTGGTGACCCGTTTCGCCCCGTCGCCAACGGGCTTCCTGCATATTGGCGGCGCCCGCACCGCGCTGTTCAACTGGCTGTTCGCGCGCCATCATGGCGGCAAGTTCCTGCTCCGCATCGAGGATACCGATCGCGCCCGCTCCACCGAGGAAGCCGTGGCAGCCATCTTCGACGGTCTGGAATGGCTGAACCTGGGCGGCGATGAGCCGGCCGTGTTCCAGTTCGAGCGTACCCCGCGCCATGCCGAGGTCGCCAACCAGCTGCTCGCCAATGGCCATGCCTATCGCTGCTATGCGACGCAGGAAGAGCTGGCCGAGCTGCGTGAACAGCAGCGCGCCGCCAAGCAGCCGATGCGCTATGATGGCCGCTGGCGCGACCGTTCGCCGGAGGAAGCGCCCGAAGGCGCCCCCTTCGTCATCCGTATCAAGGCCCCTCGGACCGGTGAAACGGTCATCGAGGATGCGGTCCAGGGCCGCGTCGTGGTGCAGAATGCCGAGCTGGACGACATGATCCTGCTCCGGTCGGACGGCACCCCCACCTATATGCTGGCCGTCGTGGTCGACGACCATGACATGGGCGTCACCCATGTCATCCGCGGCGACGACCATCTCAACAACGCCTTCCGTCAGCTGGCCATTATCAAGGCGATGGGCTGGGAAGAGCCGGTCTATGGCCATATCCCGCTGATCCACGGGTCGGACGGCGCAAAGCTGTCGAAGCGCCACGGTGCGCTCGGCGTCGACGCCTATCGCGACGAGATGGGGATGCTGCCCGAAGCGGTACTCAACTATCTGCTGCGCCTGGGCTGGGGCCATGGCGACGAGGAGATCATCTCGATCGAGCGCGCCATCGAACTGTTCGATATCGACGGCGTCGGCCGTTCGCCCTCGCGCTTCGACATCAAGAAGCTGGAAAATCTGAACGGCCATTATCTGCGCGAGGCCGATGAGGCGCGCCTGGCCGCTCTGGTCGCCCCGCGCGTTGAGTCGCGTCTTGATACGCAACTGAATGACGCCCAGCGCGATATTTTGACCCAGGCGATGGTTTCGCTCAAGCCGCGGGCCAAGACACTTAACGAAATTGCAGAAGGCGCGGAGTTTCTGTTCAAATCTTGCCCGCTCGATTTTGACGAGAAGGCGTCTGCTCTGCTAGATGAACCCGCGCGTGAGCTGCTGAAAAAGACAGCCGACGCTCTCCAGCCCGTCCAGTCCTGGACGGTTGAAGCGATCGATGAAGTGATACGCCGCGTGGCAGAGGATGCGGGGCTTGGCCTGGGCAAGGTGGCACAGCCGCTTCGTGCGGCGCTCACCGGGCGCACGGTCTCGCCGGGTATTTTTGATGTCCTCTTCCTTCTGGGGAAAGAGGAAAGCTTGAAGCGACTGACCGCTGCGGGGCACGTGGTGGCCGGTTGACGGCAGTTAAGGAGAAAAACATGTCGGATAATAATGCCAGTTTGACCGTTGGCGGAGAGGCCAAGGACTATGCCATCATGGATGGTACCGTCGGTCCCCAGGTCATCGACGTTCGCAAGCTCTACGCCAACACCGGCATGTTCACCTACGATCCGGGCTTCACCTCGACCGCCAGCTGCGAGTCGGGCCTGACCTATATCGATGGCGACGCCGGCGTGCTGCTGCACCGTGGCTATCCGATCGGCCAGCTCGCCGAACAGTCCAGCTTCATGGAAGTCTGCTATCTGCTGCTGAACGGCGAACTGCCTTCGGCCAAGGAACTGGCCGAGTTCACCAACACCATCACGCGCCACACCATGGTGCATGAACAGCTGACCGCCTTCTTCCGCGGCTTCCGTCGTGACGCCCACCCGATGGCGATCATGGTCGGCGTCGTCGGCGCCCTGTCGGCCTTCTATCATGACTCGACCGACATCAACGATCCGGAACAGCGCCGCATTGCGAGCCACCGCCTGATCGCCAAGATGCCGACGATCGCTGCGATGGCGTACAAATATTCGGTGGGTCAGCCCTTCGTCTATCCGCGCAACGACCTCAGCTACACCGCCAACTTCCTGAACATGACCTTCTCGGTCCCGGCGGAAGAGTATAAGATCGATCCGATCGTCGTCGACGCGATGGACAAGATCTTCACCCTGCATGCCGACCATGAGCAGAACGCGTCGACCTCGACCGTGCGTCTTGCCGGTTCGTCGGGCGCCAACCCGTTCGCCTGCATCGCGGCCGGCATCGCTTGCCTGTGGGGCCCGGCGCATGGCGGCGCGAACGAAGCCGCGCTCAACATGCTGCGCGAAATCGGCACCGTCGATCGCATCCCGGAATATATCGCCCGCGCCAAGAACAAGGACGATCCGTTCCGCCTGATGGGCTTTGGCCATCGCGTCTACAAGAATTACGATCCGCGCGCGACCGTGATGCAGAAGACCGCGAAGGACGTGCTGGAGAAGCTGGGCGTCAACGACCCGATCTTCGACGTCGCCAAGGAACTGGAGCAGATCGCCCTCAACGATCCCTACTTCATCGAGAAGAAGCTCTACCCGAATGTCGACTTCTATTCGGGCGTGATCCTCTCGGCGATCGGCTTCCCGACCGAAATGTTCACCGTGCTCTTCGCCCTCGCCCGCACCGTCGGCTGGGTCGCGCAGTGGAACGAAATGATTTCGGACCCAGCGCAGAAGATCGGCCGTCCGCGTCAGCTCTACACCGGCCCGACGCAGCGCGACTATGTCGCCGTCGACAAGCGCTAAGACGCGGTCACAAGAGACAAGAGGAACGGCGCCCCATCGGGCGCCGTTTTTCGTTTAGGGCTCAGCCGCCTACCCCTGCATGGACATAGATCCAGGCCGGCACGCGCCCCTGATCGGTAACCACATCGATCGCGACACGGCGATAATCCGCCCCCTCGAACGCATCGAGCCGCGCCCAGTGCGCCGGCAGGTCGGACGACCGGAACAGCTGAACCGGCACCGCCGCACCGCCCTCGTCGGGAATGAAGGCGGGAAAGCCCATCGACGCGGCCCAGCCATGCGCGACCAGATGGCCGGTCACATGCCCTGCCTGCCAACTGCCCTGCAGTTCCGCCAGTTGATGATGATTGGCCCGTCCGGGCGCCAGCGTGCCATAGGTGGCCAGGCAATGCGATCTGTCCATGCCACCACCCTATCGGGGCAGCATCGGCCGGACAAACAAGCGCTCTTTATCTCATATAAGCGCGATCGCGCGCCCGTCAGTCGAGCACCGGCAGCGTCAGGATGAAGCGCGCGCCCTCGCCCGGCGTGCCGCCAACGCTGATGTCGCCGCCCATCGCCCGCGCCAGCTTGCGCGAGATATAGAGGCCCAGCCCGCTACCGCCGGGATCGTCACGTCCCAGCCGCTCGAACTTGTCGAAAATCTTCTCGCGATCCTCCAGCGCCACGCCCGCCCCCTGGTCGATCACCAGCACCCGTGCCTGCCGATGCTCCCGCTCCACGACGATGCGCACTTGCGATCCCTCGGGCGAATAGCGCACCGCATTGCCGACCAGATTGACCAGTATCTGCAGCACGCGGCGGAACTCGCCCCTCGCCATCAATATCTGGTCGGCATCCGGGCAATGGATCTTGATGTGCCTATCCAGCGCCTTGACCGTCAGCAGGCCGCCGGCTCGCCGGCCCAGGTCGGCGAGGTCGACATCCTCGATGATCACGCCGAAATCGGGCCGGTCGATCGCCTGCAGATCCGCCAGATCGTCGACCAGCGCCATCAGGTGACGGCCGGCAGTCGCAATATCATTGGCATAATCGGCATAATCGGGCCGCAACGGCCCTTCCAGTTGCGCGCCGATCGTGTCCGCATTGGCGATGATCCGCCCCAGCGGCTGGCGCAGAGACCGGTCGAGCCGCTTGCCGAACTCGCCGGGATAGAGCGACAATTGCGTCGTATCCGCCCGCGCCAGCGCCGGCGGTCGCTCGATCGGACAGGCCTTGCCGCGATAGCCGACCAGATGGCCGGCCAGATCGAACAGCGGAAAGCCCGCCAGCCGCACATGCTGTTCGGGATCATGCACCAATGTCGCGACCTGATCGCGGAAGGCGCGGCGCTGGGTGAAGCCGCGCAGGATCGCCATGTCGCCCTCACCATCGCTCTGCAACTCGAAATAGCTGGAGAAACGGCTACCCGGCATGGGCGGCTGCGTCGGCAATGCGCCCTGCCGGTCGGTCCCGGCAATTGCCATCTGGAACTGCAACTGGGTGTCGATCTGCCAGGTCCAGCCATCGGCCAGCGCCGCCAGATCGGCCTCGCGCCGGCTATGATCGCCGGTATTGGCAAGCGGCGGCCGCTCGCTCCAGTCGACCACCGCCAGCGACACGATGCGCCCGTCCGGCCCTTCGTCGCTGCGCGCCCGTACCCACATGTCGATATCGCCGCGCTCCGCCGCCGCGACCACCGGCCGCGACACCGTGACGCCCAATCGCGCCGCCAACCGCACCACAGCCGCCAGTTGCGGAATGGCGAGCGGCCCCAGCAGATCGCTCCCCGCCTCCCGCTGCAAGGCGAGCAGCGGGGCATCGGCACTCAATAGCGTGCCGTCCGCCGATGCCGTTGCCCGGACGATGGAGGGGTGGAGCGTCATGTTCATCCGGTGACGCGCCGCAAATGATCGAGCTTCGCGCGGAAGGCGGCCGGCGCGCGCAGGGCGCCCACCACGGCTTCCGCCTTCACGTCGCTCAGCAATTGATATTGGTCGGCCTCGGCCACGATCACCGCGTCCGACAGACCCGGCCGCACCGGCCGTAGCGCCAGCAGCAGATGGCGATAATCCGCCCCGGTTCCGCCCAGCGCCCGGCACAGTGTCGCCACCTGCATCACCGGCCCCATGATCAATATGTCCGTCACCTGCGCGGTGCCTAGGCGCAGCCGTCGCCCGGCCAGCGCCGCAAACAGCAGGAAACGCCGCTGCCCCAGCGCCGCGCCCAGAAGGTCGGGCGCATCGGCCTGCGGCCCCAACCGGCGCACCAGCTGGTCGGCCGCCGCGATCGGGCCATTGCTTTCGTCATGGCTGGCAAGCAGCGCCCAGCCCGCCCGCTCGAACGCGCCCAGCAATTGATTGTCCGGCTCCAGCGCGGTGCGCTGCACCACCGCCGCCAGACAGGCCGCTGCAGTCCATACCAGTTCGGCAAAATGTTCGGCCGGCAGATCGGGCCGCATCGGCTGATCCTCGCCCCCCATCGCCTGCCACTGCCCCTCGGCCAGCGCCAGCGCGACGATCGCGTCACCAATTTCGGGATCGTCCGACGACAGGATCGATTCGGCCTCGGGCTGTTCCGGCTGCTCGCCATCGGGGCGCCCGATCTGCCGCAGCAACAGGCTGACCCCCGCACGCATCTGCATATGGGCAAGCAAGGCCGGCCCCAGCAGGGTCGGCTGCGCACAGATGGTCGGCCAGCATAGCCCATCGGGCCAACGTCCCAGCGCTGCCGCAATTGCAGGATCACCCGCCAGGCTCAGCCTCAGCGCAGTCTCGATCGCAGTCAGGCATCCGCCCAGATGACGGCGCGTCTCCGCGATCAGCGCATCATGGCGCGCGCGGTCCTCGACCGGAAAGAAAAAGGCGAGATCAATCGCATGGCCGACGGGCACGGCCGACATGCCGGCCATGACATGTGCCATGGGCCAGCTGTCCGCCATGATGGATCCGGCAAGGGACGTGTGGGCGCTCATGCAAGGCAGCATAACCCCACGTCGTTAAAATGCACTAAACCCTGACAGCAAAATCAACGCTCTCGATGCGACAAAAATCATCCGCCCCGACGCGACAGGATGATCGCCCCAATCGATCCGATCGCCGCCAGCATGGCAACGTCGAAACCAAGCGCCTCCGCCCCCGTCAGCAGAGCTAGCAGCAGCACCAGCAACGCGGTGCCGGGCGTGAAGATCATCCAGGCGCGCGCCGCCCCGGTCCGGCGCCAGCGATCGGCAAGCGTGATGATGCCCAGCAGCAACGCCAGATAGTTGGGCACCATCCCGCTGCCCGACAGCATCACGCCGATCAGCGCCAGCCCCGGCGCTAGAAAGGCGATCCAGCCGCTCGGCGGCCGGCGCAGCGCCATTTCATCCAGTCGATCGGCCAGTTCCGCCAGCAGCAGCGCCAGCAGCAACAGGCTGAGCCCGGTGCCCGGCCAGCCCAGTTCCAGCGGCATCAACGCAATGCCGGCCAGCGCGATCGAACCGATCCGCACCTGCATCGCCGGCACCTGGCTCCGCATCAATGCAGGGCCGAGCAGCCGGGCGAGCGGCCCGAACAAATAATGTTCGATCCCGCCGCGGCTGGACGATCCCGATCGCGTGCCGGTCGACATCACCGCCTGCGCGGCGAGGTCCGCCTGTTCCTGCCCGTCGACCAGCGCGACTCGGCCTTCCAGCAGATCATCCTGCGGCACGGTGATTCGCACCGCACCGCCCTGCACCGCCGATCGCACCAGCGTCAGCGCCAGATCCCAGTCACCGATCATGTCCAGCGTGCCGAACAGCAGCGCCGGATTGATCCGCGCCAGCCCGGCCCAGCGCTGCCCCGCATCGATCCGCTCGAACGGCGCACTGGCGCGGCTGTCGTCAGTGACCAGCAAAGCATTGCCCGCCTGCCCCGCCAGCGCATCATAATGGCCCTGCGCCACCACCGCGCCATCAGCCACCAGCAGCACATCCGCGTCGCGCGGCGCATCGCGCACCATCGACACCATGTCGCGGATCAGGGCGACGGCAATGCCGTCCGCGCTCAGCCGGTCGACCGCCTGCGAAATGGCCGGCGTGATGACGCTGACCAGGATCATGATCCGGTCCGCACCGGCCCGGACCGCCTGTCGCGCCTGATATTCGACCAGCGTCTGGCCGGCGAAATGCAGGGTGGCGCGAAGCGCTGCAGGCGAATCACCTGAAGCCCGGCTGGCACTGAGAATGGCCGCGAATGTCATATTGTCTGGAAACCGACCCGTTTTGATTGCGACGATCTTCTTGCAAGCCGAACGACGCAGCGCAAGCAGGCGCTTTCAAATCACCGGTTTCAGCCCTGCTGAAGCAGCGCGATCGTGCTGCGCAAGCGCTGCAAGGCGCGCGGATCGCCCGGCGCGGCCTCGACCGCCTCGTCCGCCAGCGCCATCAGGCTGGTCAGGCCGAAACTCGCCGCCAGGCCTTTCAAGCGCCAGGCCGCCAATTCCCAATTGGCGTCGCAGCGCGCCCGGCTCATCAGGTCGAGATGGCGCTCCGCGCTTTCAAGGAAAGCCACGCGCAGATCGGCGATCAGCACCGCGTCTTCGCCGACGGCGGCGGCCAATGCCGCATTAAGAGCGCCAGGATCATAGGACATGGGGACGGAAGCTATCGAAATTGCGTTAAGTTTTGGTAACAAGGCATTTGCGCAGACGGAAAAGATGATAGGATCACACCCATGAATGGGGGCAGCACAATCGTCGAATTCTGGCGAGACGAGGGAAACGCGACCGGCAACGCGCCGGCCGCGGATGACATCCTGCTATTGAAGCAGGCCGTACTGGACATTGATGATGCCCCTGACGACGCGCAGGGGGAAGGCGAAAAGCTGGTGCGCAACGCCCGGATCGGGCTCGGCCTGCTGGCCGCGCTCTGGCTCGGCTTCGCGCTCTGGGCAACGATCGTATCGGATCAGTGGCGCGCCGGCCCGGCCGCCTGGCCCGCGCTCGTCGCCACGCTGCTGGTGCCGATCAGCCTGCTCGGCATCGCCTATCTGCTGATCGTGCGTAACAGCCGCGCCGAATCGCGCCGCTATCTCGATACCGCCCATGCGCTGCGGACCGAGGCAGAACTGCTCGAACTGCGCCTCGGCCGGATCGCCGACCGGCTCGAATCCGCACGCCAGACGATGCAGGATCAGGCCGAACTGCTCGACAGCTATGGCGCCGCCGCCAGCAGCAATATGGAGGCATCGGCCGAACTGATCGCCGGCCGCGCCCAGACCACCGCCGATCGCGCCGAAAGCGCCGAGCGTGCTGGCACCGCTCTGGTCGCGCGGATGGACGCGCTGATCGCCGCCATGCCTCAACTCGAAGAACGGGCCGTGCGCATGGCCGCGCAGATCATGGACAATGGTCATGCGCTGGCCGAACGGATCGACACGCTCGAAGCGCGCCTCCACGCGCTGGGCGAACTGTCCGACGACACCCGCACCCGCACCCTGTCCGCGACCAAGAGCCTGTCGAGCCAGCTAGGCCAGTTGCAGGAGACGACCCGCAGCGCCACCGACGAGGTCAACGGCCTGGCCGACATCGCCGCCGGGCGGATCGAGACATCGGCGCAGAGCGCGCGCGCCGCCATGGACCAGACCCGGCAGGACATCGATGCCCAGTCGGCCGCACTGGACGTGCTGGTCAATCGCGTTGCCCTGTCGCTCGGCGAAACCAGCGATGGTGCGGTTCGCGCCCTCACCCAGGATCTCGATCTGGTCGAGGCATCGCTGCGCGGTCGCCTCGAAACCTCGATGGATCAGGTGCGCGACACGATGGAGCGCGCGCAGGAAGGGCTTTCGACCCAGCGTGCCACGCTGGAAGCGCTGGTCGCCCGTGCCCAGGCCAGCATCACCGCCACCAGCCAGAATGCGCTCGCCGCGCTGGGCCAGGATCTTGGCTCGATCGAGGACGATCTGCGCCAGCGGCTCGACGCCACCCTGCTCCAGGCCCGCGAAACGCTCGCCCTGACCGATGCCGGGCTGCGCGATCAGGCCGGCGCACTGGACAGCCTAATCACCCGTTCGCGCGACAGCATCGCCGCGATCGGCACCGATACCGTCGCCGGCCTTGCCGACGATATTGGCGAGGTCGAAAGCCGCCTGCACCAGATCAACGATCTGGTCGAAGGACAGCGCAGCCTGATGGCCGGGCTGCACGGCACGCTCAACCAGACGATCGACCAGGCCGAGGCCCGCTTTGCCGCCCTGGAGGATAATGCCCTCGCCCGCAGCCAGAAGCTGACCGACGCGCTGACCCGCCTGACCGAGGAAACCCGCCGGATCGACACGGCGCTGCATGACGGCGGCACCACCGCCGAAAAGCTGATCGGCAATGCCGAAACGCTGATGGTGGCGCTCGATTCGAGCGTTCGCGAACTGGATGAAACCTATCCCGGCGCGCTCGCCCGCTTCGACGCACGGCTGGAAACCAGCCGCGCCATGCTGGGCGCCGCAACGCCCGAACTGGAACGGCTCGAAGCCATTTCGGAAGCGCTGGTCGGCCGCACCCAGGAAGCCGAAGAGATGCTGCGCGGCCAGGGTCGCCGTCTCTCCGAATGGCTGGAGAGCACGCAAAGCGGCATCGAATCCAACCGCGAGCTGGTGGAAAAGCTGCGCACCGCGCTCGACGCCGCGCATGAGGACACGACCCGCATCACCGAAGGTGCCGGCCCGCTGCTCATCACCGCCCTGCTCCGCGTCAAGGACACCGCCGAACAGGCCGCCGAGCGCGCCCGTCAGGCGCTCGGCCGCGCCATCCCCGACGCGGTGCAGAACCTGGCCGAAGCCAGCGAGCAAGCGATGCAGCAGGCCGTCGGCGATCAGGTTTCGGCCCAGATCGAGAAGCTGGCCGATGTCGCGGAAGAGGCCGTGCGCGCCGCGCACAATGCTTCGGACCGGCTGACCCGCCAGTTGATGACGATCGCCGATACCAGCGCCGGGCTGGAACAGAGGATCGAGGAAGCCGGCCGCGCGGCCGAGGAACGCGATCGCGACCATTTCTCCCGCCGCTCCGCCCTGCTGATCGAATCGCTCAACAGCACCGCGATCGACGTCGCCAAGATCCTGTCCAACGATGTGACCGACACCAACTGGTCGGCCTATCTCAAGGGCGATCGCGGCGTCTTCACCCGCCGGGCGGTCAAGCTGCTCGACGCCGGCGAGTCCCGCGAAATCGCGCTCCATTATGACAATGACGCCGATTTCCGCGAGCATGTGAACCGCTACATCCACGATTTCGAGGCGATGCTGCGGATCATCCTGTCGGCGCGCGACGGCAATGCCCTGGGCGTCGCCATCCTCTCGTCCGACATGGGCAAGCTCTATGTCGCCCTTGCCCAGGCGATCGAGCGCCTGCGGCAATAAGGATCAGGGGCGGCGCCCGGTCGCCCCATCCCCCTTTTTCAGGGCTGGAACAACACGCCGCCGGTCATCGGTTCAGGCGCGCCGGTGGTGCCGGGAAAGCTGATCGGCAGGCCATTGAGGTGGCGCACGGCCATATAGGCAAAGCCCTGCGCCTCCAGCGCGTCGCCATCCCAGCCCAGTTCGTCGACCGAGCGGACATCGGCGCCGGTCCGCGCCGCCAGCATCGCCATCAGCGTGGCATTATGACGCCCGCCGCCCGCCACATAGATGCGCGCCGGCCGCTCGGGCAGATGGTCGACACCGCGCGCCACCGCCTGCGCGGAAAAGGCGGTCAGCGTCGCCGCCCCATCCGCCAGCGACAGTCCCTCGACCGGCGCGATGGTGAAGGCCTCGCGGTCGATGCTCTTGGGCGGCGGCGCGGCGAACCAGGGATCGGCCATCATCGCCGCCAGCCGCGCCTCGTCCACCTGGCCCCGCGCGGCGGTCGCGCCGCCCGCATCATAGGCCGCGTCGCCATGCGCCTGCATCCAGTTGTCGATCAGGCCGCTCGCCATCCCGGTGTCGAAGGCAACCAGGCTGCCGTCCGATCCAACCGCGGTGATGTTCGCCACCCCGCCCAGATTGAGGATGCCGACCGGCTTTGCCAGACCATCGGACAATGCCCGATGATAGACCGGCATCAGCGGCGCGCCCTGCCCGCCCGCGCGCACATCGGCGCTGCGCAGGTCGGCGACCACGGGAATGCCGAACGCGCCGGCCAGCACCGCGCCGTCACCAATCTGCCAGGTCCAGCGCCGCTCAGGCCGGTGGGCAACGGTATGGCCATGAAAGCCGATCACCCCGATATCCTCCGCCACATGCCCGCTGCGGCCCAGCATGTCGGCGATCGCATCGATATGGAAATTGGTAAGGTCCATCTCCACCGCCCGGATCAGCGGGTCCTCGCCCGGCGCGTCCATCGCCATTGCCCGCGCGCAGGCAGCGGCCAGCCGTTCGCGGAAATCATCGCTGTAGGGCTGGGCGTGGAAAATGATTGCCTCGGCCTGCCCCTCGCCGTCCGTCTCGATCAGCGCGGCGTCGATCCCGTCGCGCGAGGTGCCGGACATCAGACCGATTGCCAACATGATCGAAAACTCCGCCTCTTTTCCAGTTGCTGCCCCAATGCTACAGGCGCGCGTCATGAGCAACTATCAGTCCGATCTCCTCCGCCTGCTCGAAGCACGCGGCTACATCCACCAGCTGACCGACGCGGAAGGGCTTGATGCCATGGCCGCCAAACAGGTGGTGCCGGGCTATATCGGCTTCGACCCGACCGCGCCGTCGCTCCATGTCGGCCATCTCGTGTCGATCATGATGCTGCGCCAGCTGCAGAAGGCGGGTCACAAGCCGATCGTCCTGATGGGCGGTGGCACCGGCAAGATCGGCGATCCCAGCTTCAAGGATGAAGCGCGCAAGCTGCTGACCGTCGACCTGATCCAGGAAAATGTCGCCAGCATCAAGCGCGTGTTCGAACGCTTCCTGACCTTTGGCGACGGCCCGACCGACGCGATCATGGTCGACAATGCCGACTGGCTCGACAAGCTCGAATATATCCCGTTCCTGCGCGACATCGGCCAGCATTTCTCGGTCAACCGGATGCTGAGCTTCGACAGCGTCAAGCTGCGCCTCGACCGTGAGCAGTCGCTCAGCTTCCTCGAATTCAACTACATGATCCTCCAGGCCTATGACTTCCTGGAGCTGTCGCGCCGCAGCGATTGCCGCCTGCAGATGGGCGGATCGGACCAGTGGGGCAATATCGTCAACGGCGTCGAACTGGCCCGCCGCGTCGATGGCACCCAGGTGTTCGGCCTCACCACGCCGCTGCTGACCAATGCCGACGGGACCAAGATGGGCAAGACCGTGGGCGGCGCCGTCTGGCTGAACCAGGACCAGCTGTCCGACTATGATTATTGGCAGTTCTGGCGCAACACCGCCGACGCCGACGTGTTCAACCGGCTGCGCCTGTTCACCGATCTGCCGATGGATGAGGTCAACCGTCTCGCCGCGCTGCAGGGCGCGGAGATCAATGAGGCCAAGAAGATCCTGGCGAACGAGGCAACCGCGCTCTGCCGTGGCGCCGAAGCCGCCGCTCTCGCCGCCGAAACCGCGCGCAAGACCTTCGAGGAAGGCGCGTCGGACGCCAATCTGCCGACCGTTGCGCTCGGCGCCGAGGGGCTGACCGTCATCCAGGCGACCACCGGCCTTGGCTTTGCGACCTCCAACAAGGAAGTCCGCCGCAAGCTGGCCGAGGGCGCGATCAAGGTGAATGGTGAAGTCGTCACCGACCCCGCCGTCACGCTCAAGGTCGGCGACAAGCTGAGCTTCGGCGCCAAGAAGCACGGCCTGGTCACCGCCTGAGGACAAACAGGGTTTCAGTCGAGTTAACGCTACCAGGTAGGAAAGCCTCCACTTTCCGCCCGCTAGGCTGAAACCCATGTCCTCCTCGGTTTTCGCCAATCTTGGCCATGTCATGCGGTCGCGCGACCCTTCCGTCGATCAGCGGCGGGTGGCGCGCGACCTGGTCGACATGGTCAGCCATATCACAGCGGACGGCCGCACCCATGGCGTACGGATCATCAACATCTCGCCACTCGGCCTGATGTGCCGCACGGAAGAGTTGCTCGCGCTGAGCGGCCGGGTGCTGATCTGGCTACCGGTGCTCAAGGATCGTCGCGCTCTCGTCCGCTGGAGCGAGGAAGGCCGGATCGGCCTCGAATTTGTCGAGCCGATCCCGACCGCAGGCTATGACGCCATGATGGCGCTCATCCCGCCACGCCGGACCGCCTGGTAAAGGCTTCATCCCTCTCCAGCGTCTGACGCCCGCGCACCAGCGCCTCGGGCATGTCGGTCCGCAGGAAGGTCAGCATCGCCTCGCGCACCTCGCAGCGCAGGTCAAAGGCGATCCCAGCATTGCGCGCCGACAGCAGCCCACGCAGTTCCAGCGCATCGGCGCGATGGTCGGTCACCTGCAAGATCGCCACCCGCCCGTCCCAGCGCCCGTTCGCCTTCACCGCCTCGACGAAGCGCGCGCGGATCCGCTCGATATCCGCGGTCGGATCGACATAGAGGAAAACCGTGCCCAGCAGGTCCGACGTGCTGGTGGTCCAGTTCTGGAACGGCTTCTCCAGGAAATAGGATACTGGCACCACCATGCGCCGGTCGTCCCAGATGCGCACGATCACATAGGTCAGCCTGATCTCCTCGATCCGCCCCCATTCCCCTTCGATGATGACGACATCGTCCAGCCGGATCGGCTCGGAAAAGGCCATCTGGATGCCCGCGATCAAATTCTTGAGCGCCGGTTGCGCCGCTGCGCCCACCGCCAGCGCAGCAAGGCCCGCCGACGCCATCAGCGACACGCCGATCGTGCGCACGCCCGGAATGGCGATCAGCATCATCGCGATCACGAAGAAGCCGACAATGCACTGACAGATGCGATAGAGGATGCTGATCTTGGTGCGCTGCCGCCGCGCCTTCAGATTATCCTCGACGCTGATGTCGGCGCGTGCCTCCAGCATCGCCTTGCCCGCCCGCATGGCGCGAAACACCAGCCAGCCGACCAGCAGCGCGAATATCATCCGTGCCCCGATCGACCAGATATCCTCGATCCGCGGCCCCATCTCGATCGACTTGAGCCCCGCGCCCAGAGCCAGCAGCACCACCAGCCAGCGCGTCGGCTGGAAGATGGCCGGCAACAGCAGCGGCTCGATCCGCGCGCGCTTCACCAGCCGCACCGCAATCCAGTAAAGCGCGCCGTGAACGGCGAAGGCGACGACCACCGACAGCGCGATCGAAAGCGCGGCCATCGGCGTGATATGGGTCAGGCTGATGTCGGTCATGCCAGGGGCAACGCGACCGCCCCGCATTTTGTTTCGCAGATGCAGCAGAGATTGTGATCACGCCTTACAGGATGAAGCCTTGGCCGATCGCTACTTCCATCGCATGAATATGGCGGTGAAGGTCAGCGTGTCGATGACGCCGTGCAACAGGATCAACGGCCACAGATTGCGCCGGAACAACAGGAACATCGCCCCGAACGCCAGACCGATCCCACCAGTCATGATCGCCCCGCGCCACCCCTGATAATAGAAATGGCCATAGCCAAAGATCAGCGCGGACAGGAGTACGGCCATCGCTGCACCCACGCGGCCGGCCGGGAACAGCGCCTGCAACCGAGTGATCAGATAGCCGCGAAAGAACATCTCCTCACCAAAGGCCGCCGCGCTCCACACGATGCCGATCCACAACAGAAAATGCGGCAGGCTCCCCGCCACCGCGCCCCAGCGATCGGCTACGCCAGCGGATTCCTTCGCCAGGAACGCCAGTCCAATCGCCGGCCCGACGATTGTCACCAGTGCAACGACGATGGCAAAGGCCAGCAGCGTCAACCCCGCCTTGGGCAGGACCATCAGTTTGGCCCTCCATCCCGGCAGCGGGATCAATCCCATCGCCGACCAGCTCAGGCCGCAAAAACGCATATACAGCGTCAGCAGCAGCGACACCGGGCCGGCATAGCGCCAGAAGAGCAGGCTCAACCCATATTTGGCCAGCAGCGCGAAGCCGACAAAGGCCACGATCTCGACCGCAATGCCGCGTCGGCTCAGCTTTTGGATCGGTTCTGGCGTCATCGCCACGGGGTGTCCTATGCGAGCAATACTGTCAAGGGAACGGCCGCGCCGCTCACCCCCCCCGCAGCAACCCCACCGCGGCATCCTTTTCGAACAGATAGAGACAGGTGCGCGCCGCCTGTCCCCGCTCGCTGTCCAGCCCACCGTCGCGGTCGATCAGCAGATGGGCGTCGTCGCGCGCGGCGTCCACCAATGCCGACACATGTTCGGGCGTCGCGATCTTCAGCTCCGCCTCACCCGACTGGCGCGTGCCCAGCACCTCGCCCGCACCGCGCAGCTTCAGATCCTCCTCGGCGATCCGGAAGCCGTCATTGGTCTCGCGCATCAGCGCCAGCCGCGCCCGCGACGTCTCGCCCAGCGCATTGCCGCGCAGCAGCAGGCAGACCGACGGCTTGTCGCCGCGCCCCACCCGGCCGCGCAGCTGATGCAGCTGCGCCAGCCCAAAACGCTCCGCCCCCTCGATGATGATCAGGCTCGAATTGGGCACGTCGACGCCGACCTCGATCACCGTGGTCGCCACCAATATCTGGGTGCGATTGCCGGCAAAGGCCTCCATCGCCGCATCCTTGTCCGGCCCCTTCATCTTGCCATGGACCAGCCCCACCCGGTCGCCGAAGCGCTGGCGCAGCGTCTCGGCGCGCATCTCGGCCGCCGCCTGGTCACTTGTCTCGCTCTCCTCGACCAGCGGGCACACCCAATAGGCCTGCCCGCCGCCCTCGACATGGCGGGCTAGCCCCTCGACCACCTCGTCCAGCCGGTTGGCGGACATCACCAAAGTCTGGATCGGCTGGCGGCCCGGCGGCATCTCGTCCAGCCGCGACACGTCCATCTCGCCATAATAGGTCAGGGTCAGCGTGCGCGGGATCGGCGTCGCCGTCATCACCAGCAGATGCGGCGATCGCTCGGCCTTGCTGGCCAGCATCATCCGCTGCGCCACGCCGAAGCGATGCTGCTCGTCGATCACGGCCAGGCCCAGCGCCTTATACTGCACCTTCTCCTGAAAGATCGCGTGGGTGCCGACCAGGATGTGGATGCTGCCATCGGCCAGCCCCATCAGCGTCGCCTCGCGCACCTTCCCCTTCTCGCGCCCGGTCAGGATCGCGATCTCGATCGGAAGACCCGACGCCATCTTGCGCAGCGTCTCATGATGTTGCCGCGCCAATATTTCGGTCGGTGCCAGCATCGCGCCCTGCATCCCGGCCTCGACCGCGTTCAGCAGCGCCATCAGCGCCACCAGCGTCTTGCCCGATCCGACATCGCCCTGCAGCAGCCGCAGCATCGGCGTCGCCTGCGCCATGTCGCCCTCGATCTCGCCGATCGCGCGGCGCTGGGCACCGGTTGGGGCGAAAGGCAGCTTCAGCATCGCCCGCAGGCGCCCGTCGCCGCTGATCGGCACGCCGCGCCGCCGCCGCGACGATTGCCGCACCAGCATCAGCGCCAGCTGCCCGGCAAAAATCTCGTCATAGGCCAGCCGCTCGCGCGCCTGCGCGTCGGTCGGGTCGGCATGGAAACGCTCCAGCGCCGCGCGCCAGGCCGGCCAGCCCTTGCTCGCCAGCAGGCTCGGCTCGATCCATTCGGGCAGTTCGGGCGCACGGGCCAGCGCCTGCCCCACTAGGTCGCGCATCCGGTTGTTGGTCAGCCCTTCCGACAGGCCATAGACGCTTTCGCGCGCCGGCACGGTGTCGGCCTCCTCGGGCGGCAACACATAGTCGGGATGGACCATCTGCAGATTGTCGCCATAGGCTTCCAGCTTGCCCGACACGAATTTCGCTTCGTTGAGCGGCAACAGCTTGCGCGGCCAGGCGCTGTTGCGGCCGAAATAGACGAGGGAGACGGCATTGCCATGGGCGTCCAGCGCCTGCACCCGGAACGGCGCGCGCGCATTGCCACTGGCGCGATAATCGACCGGGGTCAGCATGATGCCGATCACCTTGCCGGCGTCCGCCATGTCCAGTTCGTCGATCAGTTTCCGATCGACATAATTGACCGGCAGGTGAAAGGCGACATCGACTGCCCGCGCCAGCCCCAGCCGTTCGAGCGGACGGGCCAGCGCCGGGCCAATGCCCTTGAGCGCGGAGATTTCGGCAAAGAGCGGATTGAGAATATCGGGTCGCATGGCTATCTGAGGCTTCTCTAACGCAGCCGGGACGGTCATTCAAATATCCGATCGGCTGTTTCGGCACGTCCGTTAAAGGAACAAATTGTGAACGACAACCCGCTGATGCGTCGCCTGAAATTCCGCGCCTGGCACCGGGGCACGCGCGAGGCGGATTACACGGTCGGCGGCTTCTTCGAACGCTACCATGCGACCTGGAACGAAGAGCAGATCGCCTGGTTCGAGCGTTTCATGGACGAACAGGATGCCGACATCATCGGCTGGGCGCTCGGCACCATCCCCGTGCCCGAAGAATGGAAGGGCCCGATGATGGACCAGTTCCTGAAGCTCGATTTCGTCAAGATCGAGAACTGAAGCCATCCTCCCCTGGCAGGGGAGGTGGCTGGCCGCAGGCCAGACGGAGGGGTGTCAACCTCTCGAGAGCGTAACACCCCTCCACCGGCTTCGCCGGTCCCCCTCCCCCCAAGGGGGAGGAAGGAAGTAGAAACATGACCGATCTCCAGAAAATCCTGAAGGCGAAGGCGCCGCTCACCTTGTCCGGCGTGCCGGCCGGCTTCCAGCCCTGGCTGCTGGCGGACATTGCCCGCGCGGCCCATGGTTCGGATGCGACGCGTGCCGTCTTCGTCGCCTCGGACGAGCAACTGATGCGCGCGGTCGCCGAGACCGCCCATTATTTCGCGCCAGAGATCGAGCTCATCGAAATTCCCGCCTGGGACTGCCTGCCCTATGACCGGGCCAGCCCCTCGCTCCGCACTGCGTCGGCGCGTCTTGCCGGCCTTCATGCGCTCCAGGCAAAACCAAAAGGGCCGCAGCTGGTCCTCACCACCCTCAACGCCCTGACCCAGCGCACCCTCACCCCGTTCCGCGTCCGCCAGTTGGTCGCGCGCCTCGCGCCCAAGGAGCGGATCGCGATCACGCGCCTCGCCGACATGCTGCAATCCAACGGCTATGTCCGCACCGACACCGTCCATGATCGCGGCGAGTTCGCCATTCGCGGCGGCATCGTCGACCTGTTCCCCGGCGGCGAGGACCAGCCGCTGCGCCTCGACTTCTTCGGCGACGAGATCGAGACGGTGCGCCGCTTCGACCCGACCGACCAGCGCACCACCGGCAGCGTCGACGGCTTCACCCTGCTCCCTGCATCCGAAGCGCTGCTCGACGAAGACACGATCAAGCGCTTCCGTGGCCGCTATCGCGAAACCTTCGGCGCGACCGCGACCGGCGACCCGCTCTATCAGGCGGTGAGCGAAGGCCGGCGCCTCGCCGGCATGGAACATTGGCTGCCTTTGTTCGAGGAAAAGCTGGTTCCGCTGACCGAGCATCTGGGCGATGACGCGATCATCGTCCGCGACCATGGCGTGGTCGGCGCAGCTGACTCCCGGTTCGAGGCGATCCGCGACTATCATGCCAACCGCATCGCCGCGAAATCGGCCGATCCAGGCGCCTATCGCCCGCTCGCGCCGCACGCCCTCTATCTCGACGCCGCCGAGTGGGATGCCGCCGCCGCCAGCTGGCCTATGCACGCCACCACCCCCTTCCACGAGCCCGAAAGCGCCACCGTCCTCGACTTCGCCGTCGACGGCCCGCGCGATTTCGCGCCCGAACGCGCGCAGAACGTCAATGTCTATGAGGCGGTCGGCAAGCATATCGACGCCCTGCGCCGCACCAAGAAGAAGGTGGTGATCGCCAGCTATTCGGCCGGCGCGCGCGAGCGTCTGTCGGGCCTGCTCGCCGATCATGGCGTCGCCCGCCTCGCCGCCGCCGACAGCTGGCAGGAGGCGCTTGGCACAGCGGCCGGTGGCAGCGCCGTCCTCACCGTGCTCGGCCTCGACCATGGCTTCACCGCGCCCGACGTCGCCGTCCTCACCGAACAGGATATGCTGGGCGATCGCCTCGTCCGCCGCGCCAAGCGCAAGAAGAGCGCCGACGCCTTCCTCGCCGAACTCGCCACCCTCTCGCCCGGCGACCTCGTCGTCCATATGGACCATGGCATCGGCCGCTATGAGGGGCTGACCCAGATCCCGGTCAGCAAGACCGCGCATGACTGCGTCGCCCTCTCCTATGCCGGCGGCGACAAGCTCTATGTGCCGGTCGAAAATCTCGAAGTCCTCTCGCGCTACGGCTCCGACAGCGAGGGCGTGAGCCTCGACAAGCTGGGCGGCGAGGCCTGGCAGCGGCGCAAGGCGCGGATGAAGGAGCGGATCCGCGAGATTGCGGGCGAACTGCTCAAGACCGCCGCCGAACGCGCCCTGCGCCCGGCCGAAATCGCCGAGCCGGACGCCGCCGGCTATCCCGCCTTCGTCGACCGCTTCCCCTATCAGGAAACCGACGACCAGGACCGCGCGATCGGTGATGTCATCGAGGATCTGGGCGCCGGCCGCCCGATGGACCGGCTCGTCTGCGGCGATGTCGGCTTCGGCAAGACCGAGGTCGCGCTGCGCGCCGCCTTCGTCGCCGCTATGGCCGGGATGCAGGTGGTGGTGATCTGCCCCACCACCCTGCTCGCGCGCCAGCATCACATGAATTTCATCGAGCGCTTCCGCGGCTTCCCGCTGGAAATCGCCCGTCTTTCCCGCCTCGTCCCCGACAAGGAGGCAAAGGCGACCAAGGCGGGCCTCGCCGACGGCACGATCGACATTGTCGTGGGCACCCACGCCCTGCTCGCCAAGGGGCTGGAGTTCAAGCGCCTCGGCCTCGTCATCGTCGATGAGGAACAGCGCTTCGGCGTCACCCACAAGGAACGCTTGAAGTCCCTGAAGACCGACGTCCATGTCCTCACCCTGACCGCCACGCCCATCCCCCGCACCTTGCAGATGGCCATGTCGGGCCTGCGCGAACTCTCGGTCATCCAGACCCCGCCGGTCGATCGCCTGGCGGTGCGCACCTACATCATGCCCTGGGACGGCGTCGTCATCCGCGAGGCGCTGCTGCGCGAACATTATCGCGGCGGCCAGAGCTTCTTCGTCGTGCCGCGCATCTCCGACCTGACCGAGGTCGAGGAGTTCCTGCGCACCGAAGTGCCCGAGGTGAAGCCGATCGTCGCCCATGGCCAGATGAGCGCCACCGATGTCGAGGAGCGCATGTCCGCCTTCTACGACAAGCGCTATGACGTGCTGCTTTCCACCACCATCGTCGAATCCGGCCTCGACATCCCCAGCGCCAACACGCTCATCATCCACCGCGCCGACCGCTTCGGCCTTGCCCAGCTCTACCAGCTGCGCGGCCGCGTCGGCCGGTCGAAGACGCGCGCCTATGCCTATTTCACCACGCCCGCCAACCGCATCATCACCGAAACCGCGGAAAAGCGGCTCAAGGTGCTGTCCGATCTCGATACGCTCGGCGCCGGCTTCCAGCTTGCTTCCCACGATCTCGACATTCGCGGCGCCGGCAATCTCGTCGGCGACGAACAGTCGGGTCATATCAAGGAGGTCGGCTTCGAGCTGTACCAGTCGATGCTGGAGGACGCGATCATGGACGCCAAGGCCGGCGGCGCCGGCCTCGAAGCACGCCGCGACAGCTTCTCGCCACAGATCAGCGTCGACGCGCCGATCATGATCCCGGAAGAATTCGTGCCGGATCTCGACCTGCGCATGGGCCTCTATCGCCGCATCAACGAGCTGGAGGACCGCCAGGGTCTGGAGGCCTTCGCCGCCGAACTGATCGACCGCTTCGGCAAGCTGCCCGCCCCGACCCAGAACCTGCTCAAGATCATCGAGATCAAGCAGAATTGCCTCATGGCCAATATCGCCAAGATCGATGTCGGGCCAAAAGGCGCGCTGGTCAGCTTCTTCGAGGATCGCTTCCCCAACCCCGCGGGCCTCGTCGCCTATGTCCAGCGCCTCGACGGCGTCGCCCGCCTCCGCCCGGACAGCAAGGTCGTCGTCACCCGCGCCTGGCCCGACCCCGCCGCCCGCCTCAACGGCGCGCTGCAACTGTCGAAGGGGCTGGCCAAGGCGGCGGGGTAAGCCTGCGCTCTGTTCCTCACCGCCGCGCGGGGAGAAAACGACCAGAAGCTGACATTCCTCCCCGGCACGGGGAGGTGGCAGCGCGAAGCGCTGACGGAGGGGCAGGAGCCTCTTAGCGCTGAGCTATCCGGCCTGTGCCCCTCCACCACTCGCTACGCGAGCGGTCCCCCTCCCCGTGCCGGGGAGGAATGTCTTGTTCACACCCATCCCGGCCATTGCCAATTCCCCTCTCCCGTGAACGGGAGAGGAAGGCGGCCGCGCCGCAGGCGTGGGAGGGTGAGGGCCTTTCGAAGCAACCTGCCCTCATCCGATTTCGCCCGCCCGACCTGGCAGGCCCTGCGTCATGCCCCGACAGCGGCAAAAGAAATGGCGCGTCGAGGCAATAATTTACCCGGCTCGTTCAGCCCGCAACCACCCCGATCGCCAGCGCATCGCCGCCGTCCACGATCGCGATCAACCGATCGACATTGGGGTGCGCGCCCGGCCGATTGCGAGCGTCCGCCGTATGTTCGGCAAACACCGTCAGCCCATGCTCGGCCGCCGCCGCGTCCAGCGTGCCGAACACCTTCTGCAAATAGGCATAGACCGCCAACGATCCCTGCTTGCCCGGCTGGTTCTCGATGCTGGCCACGACCGTGCCGGTCGCATCCTTCAGGTCGATGCGGGCAATGCCGTCGATCGGCGGCAGCAGCTGGAGATTGTCCTTGAACGTCGCACCCGGTTGAATCATCGCTGGCTTCCCGTCTCGAAAAATGATGAGCGCGGGCCTTTAGAGCCTGCCCTCCGGGGTGGAAAGCACTTTGCGCTGCTGCCCCTGCCTCATTCGCCCGGCGGGGACATGGCGGCCTCCGATGCGGTCAGGTCCAATATCTCGAAGCCCGGTGCAGCCACCCGGCGCCGGATATTCGACCCGACCGGGGTCGCATATAGGTTCTTGCGGGTCACCCGCTCGATCCGATAGCTACCAGGCCCATCTTCCTCGCCAACCTTGGCGTTCGCCGCATAGCGCCGTCCCGCAACCTGTTTCAGGATCGCCGGCGCCCAGGCAGGCGCGCGCGACCCGCGCAAGATTTCCGCTTCCTCGGTATGCCCATCTGGTCGAACCCAGAAGCCCACATCCACCCACTGGATGCTGGCCACATCGGTGGATCGGACCGACGTCACATCGACGCCGCCAAAGGCCCGAACATTATTGCTGGCCTCGGCCATCGCATCCCCCGGATAGGGCGGTTGCCAAACCAGGACCGGCGGCCCGCCCTGGTCCGCAGCGATGGTTCCGGCCAGGCGGGTGATCTCCGCATCGTCGCCGGCCCGCACCGCCAGGCGCAGGCGCACCACGCGCAGGGCGGTGCGAAATCCCGGTTCCTGCGCAATCGGCCGCTGCTCCAATGCATCCAGCATAATGCTCGCCTCGCGCGCCTTCCCCAGCGCGCCGGCCAACCACACCCGCTTCATCCCGGCCATCATCGCCGGATAGGCGCGCCCTTCGGCCAGCGCCTGATCCTCGATCGCGTGAAAGCTGGCGTCCGCCTGGCGAAATTTTCCGAGCTTGATCCACATGTCGCCCAACGCCGTGGCCGATGCCTGCACCGCCACATCGTCCGCCGGCAGATTGTCGCGCAGCGTCTTGACCTGCCCTGCCACCGCGCGGCGATAATCATCCTGATCGCCCTCATGCAGCGACACCGTCGCCATCGCTTCATAGATGGCGGCAACCGCTCGCGGCGCCTCCGCCCCCTTGTTCTTGTTGCGGCTGATCGCTGCGGCCAGCAGCCCCTTAGCCTGCATATATTCGCCATTGCGGAACCGTTGCTCGGCCAGCGCGATCGTCGCCTGCGCATCGCGCAGCGGCGTGCATTCGCCGCGCACGCATTTTGCCTGCTCCTCGACCAGCCGCTGGCCCGTCACGACGATATCGGGCGAGGCCGCCTGCACCAGAAGCAAAAGGGCGAACATGATGATTTCCTTCCTTTCTGTCAGCTACCCTGTCACATGAACCGCTATGCCCATACCCGGCCTTATTCGCCGGGCGGCGGCATCGCCGCTTCCGATGCGGTCAGGTCCAGTATCTCGAAGCCGGCTGCCGGAACCCGACGCCGGATCACCGATCCTTTGGGAACCACATATTGATATTTGGGCGTGACACGCTCGATCCGATAGCTGCCGGATGCATCCCCCTCTCCCGCTTTCGCACTCGCAGCATAGCGTCGCCCCGCTACCTGCTTCAGGATTGCCGGCGCCCAGGCAGGCGCGCGCGACCCCCGCAATATCTCCGCTTCCTCGGTATGCCCATCCGGCCGGATCCAGAAGCCCACATCCACCCACTGGATGCTGGCTAGGTCGGACGAATTGATCGGAACCGCATCCACGAGATCAAAGGTCCGGGCACTATTATTCGCCTCGACCGCCGCACTACCGGGATAGGATGGTTGCCAGATCAGCACCGGCGGGCCACCCTGGTCCGTGCCGATCGTTTCGGCCAGCCGGGTGATTTCCGCATCGTCGCCGGCCCGCACCGCCAGTCGCAGTCGCACCACGCGCAGGGCAGTGCGAAAGCCTGGCTCCTGCGCGATCGGGCGCCGCTCCAGCGCGTCCAGCATCATACGCGCATCGCGCATCTTGCCCAGCGCGCCAGCCAGCCACACCCGCTTCATCCCGGCCATCATCGCCGGATAGGCGCGCCCTTCGGCCAGCGCCTGCTCCTCTATTCCACGGAAGGTCGATTCCGCCTGCCGATAGCGGCCCAGCTTGATCCACATGTCGCCCAGCGCCGTGGCCGATGCCTGCACCGCCACATCATCCGCTGGCAGATTGTCGCGCAGCGTCTTCACCTGCCCCGCCACCGCGTGGCGATAATCATCCTGATCGCCCTCATGCAGCGACACCGTCGCCATCGCTTCATAGATGGCGGCAACCGCTCGCGGCGCCTCCGCGCCTCTGTCCTTGTTGCGGCTGATCGCCGCGGCCAGCAGCCCCTTGGCATGCACATATTCGCCATTGCGGAACTGCTGCTCGGCCAGGGCGATCGTCGCCTGCGCATCGCGCAGTGGCGTGCATTCGCCGCGCGCGCATTTCGCCTGCTCTTCGACCAGCCTCTCGCCCGTCACGACAATATCGGGCGCGGCTGCCTGCAACAGAAGAAAAAGGGCGAACATGATGATATCCCTCCTGCATTCCTCAAGTTCATAGTGGCGGATCGACGCAGGCTTGCAAGTCGCAATGGCCAGCAGAAACGTTCAGCAACCACTTCTTTCCTATTTGAACTTTCTCTGCTCTATCCTGCCGGATGATGCCGCCTGTCTCCGCGCCTCGACCACCGCATGAAATCATGCCCCGACTGTCGCGTCCTGATGACCCGGATGACGCGTCCCCATGACCCGACCGTCGCGTCACCGGCACCCAATTGACGCGTCACTGTCGCTTGCGTGGCGCGTTGCCATGACCTTTTTTTCGCAAAATCGGCCAGAAATACGGGGCAAGAACGGTGTGAACTTTGCGGCTGACGCGTCACGATGACCCTGTCATGACCCAGCACCCTGCATATCCGACCCTCATGTCGCCATTCATCATCAACCGGAAAAGAAGCAGCAACAGTCGAAACCTACATGCCTTCGTGACGACCGGGCAACAAAGCGCGGCGTCACAGCAGGAGAATGAAATGAGTTTGATCCTTATGGCGCTTGCCGCCGCCGCGACCCACAATGTGTCGGTCGAGCATCATGGTAATCAGGTCGGTGCCACCTACACCGCCCGTGCCGACATCCGCACAAAGACCATCGGTGCAAAGACGCCCAACCGCATGGACGGCCAGCGCTGCCAGTGGACCGCGACGATCGTCGTCGACCGCAAGCTCGACCACGGCCCGGCGCTGGCGCGTACCGTGTCGAGCGACAAGCGCTTTTCGGGTAGCGAGGCTGGCGCCTGCACGACCGGCCGTCAGTCGGGCGAACGCAACATGGCCCAGTATCAGGACAAGATCGAAGCCCATCTGATCGCCGTGGCAGAAGCCGATCGCGCGCCGCTGCTGGCCGAACTGGACTCGGTGCGCAATCTTGCGTCGAACTGATCGGACCATCGGCCTGGCATGGCTGGGCGGGCTTGGCCTCGCCCTCCATGCCGTACCGGCCGCCGCCCAATATGCCAGCGGCCCGAGCGCCACGGTCGAGGTCGCCAGCGACGAGCGTCGCCGGGGCCTCAGTTGGAGCGACGGCGATCCGGTGCTGCGCGGCAGCCTCTCCGTGCCGGTCGCGCAGGGCCTGTCGCTCGATGGTGCCGCCACCAGCCTCTGGGGCAGCGATCGCCATGGCGGCGCCGACGCCGTGATCGACCTTGGCCCTTCCTATGTCCATCAACTGGGCGGCTGGCGCCTGTCGCTCGACGCGCGCTACCATCTCTTCCCCGGCGCCGATCATCAGGGCTATGGCGAATTTGGCGCCGGCGCCGGCTTTCTGATCGGTCCCGCCAGCATCGACATCGGCGCCCAATATGCGCCGCGCCAGTCGGCGATCGGCGGCGACAATCTCTATCTGTCCTCCGCCGCCTCCTTCGCCATTCCGGGGACGCCGCTCACCGCCTCGGCGCGGGTCGGCCATAGTTCCGGGTCGGATCGCGATCCGATCGCATCGCAACGGCTGCGGCCGGGCGGCGATTATTGGGATTATGGCGCGGCGATCGCCTGGTATCGCGGCCGCTGGTCGGCGGAGTTGCGCTACAGCGACACCGACATCGATAGCCGCGACGCGCGCCACGCCGGCTCGGCCCTCATCGGAAAGGTCGGCCTAACCCTGTAGCACCAGCGATATGAGTTCGGGCGTTGAGACGCCCGCCGAGCGCAGGAAGCCCTGATAATAATCGCAGCCTTCCCGTGCCAGCAGGTCGAGCTGCTGCTCCGTCTCCACCCCTTCGGCGATGACGTTGAGGCCCAGCGACTTCGCCATATGGATCACCCCGCGCACGATGATCCGGTCGCGCGCCGACCCGGCGATATCCTGGGCCAGGCTGGAGTCGATCTTCAGATAATCGAGCGGCAGGCCCTTGAGATAAGCCAGGCTCGAATAGCCGGTGCCGAAATCGTCGATCGCCACCGCCAGTCCTTCGGACCGCAATGCCGTCAGCAGCGCCGCCGCCGCGTCGACATCATGGATCAGCCCGCTTTCGGTAATCTCCACCGTCAGCCGCGACCGGGGAAAGCCGCTGCGGTCTACCTGGCCCAGGAAATCGGCCATGAACCCCGGCTGCGAAATATCCGCCGCCGTGACGTTGATCGACAGGCGCAGATTCGACAGCGCGCTCGGCCAGGCCGCCGCCTGCCGCAATGCCTCGGCCTGGATATGCGCCGACAGCGGCAGCATATAGTCGGACCGTTCAGCCGTGCCGAACAATATGCCGGCCCCCAGCGGGCCATAGATCGGGTGGTTCCACCGCGCCAAAGCCTCGACCCCGCTGATGCGATGGTCATAGACCGGATATTGCGGCTGGAACACGATGCCGATCTCGCCCCGGTGCAGCGCCAGCCGCAGGTCGGTTTCCAGTTGGTCGGCGTCGAGCTGGCGGCTGCGCTTCTCGGCGGAAAAGATGCGAATGCCTTCGCCCCCGCCCTGTCGCGCATCGGCCAGTGCAGCCCCTGCCCGCCGCAGCAACTGGGTCGCATCATCCTCCGCCCGCGCCTGCGCGATACCGCATCGCGCAATCAAGCGGATCAGATGGTCGCCCGCACTGAACGGCCGGCTGATCGCCTCGATCAACTGCCGCGCCAGATAGGTCGCCCGCTCCGCCGCCGCCGGCTCGCCGGTCAGGCCGACCAGAAATTCCGTGCCGGCGATACGCGCGACCATCGCATGGCCCGCCACGCTATCGACAATCTGTTCGATCCGCCGCGCAATCCGCCCCAGCAGCGCATCGCCCACCACCTGGCCATAGGCCGCATTCATGCGATCAAACTGGCTGATCGACAGCAGCACCACCGTCGTCGGCAGCCCCGACCGGCGATCCAGCCAGTCCAGCGCCGCCTGGCGCGAACGCAGCCCGGTCAGATTGTCGCGGCTCGCCACATCCTGGTCCTGCGCGTCGGACAGCCACTCCACATCCGCCGCCACCGTGCCATCGACGAAGCGCAGATGATGCACCAGCCGATTGCCCGGCCGATCCGGCACGGCATGGGCGAATGCCGCCGGACGCCCCGACTGCATCATCCCCTCCAGCGCGTTCAGCACCGCCTTGCGTTCATTGCGCGCCAGCCGGTGGATCAAGGTCGACGGCGTCGGCTGCCACGCCTCTATCCCCAGATTGCGGGCCAGGCTCTCGCTCAGCCGCAGCCCGGCGCCGTCACGATCCATCTCCCAATAGAGCGCGTCGCCCCGGCGGATGCGCTGCGCCCGCTGGCTCTGCATCGCGCCACCGCCCAGCCGCTCGACCAGTCGCTGCGCCGATGCCAGCGTCGCCTGCAACAGGGGTTGCGTTACCGGCGCCACCAGAAAATGGGTCGCGCCGGCATCGAACAATTGCGGCAGGGTCGCGACCGCCGCCGCATCGACCAGCACCACCAGCGCGCAGCCGCCCGCATCCACCGCCGGCACCAAGGGCGCGATCAGCTTGGCCGCCGTCCCACCGCGCATGTCGACCAGCGCGATCTGGGCGTCGCTGCGCAGGAAACGTTGCGGCGCATCGGTGGCACGCCGCGCACCGATCGCGCGCCAGCCCGCCTCCTGCGCGGCACGGCACAGGGGGTCGCGGTCGCCGGGCGACAGGATGAAGATGCTGCGCTGCCCGTCCGGGGCGGCCTGCCCGCTCACTCTTTTATCGACTCCCTGACAAGGCGCATGCCGCTCTTGTAACAGCAACCGGTTACCGACCTCTTCACCGCCCCGCAACCGGCCAGCTTGCGCCCGCCATGCCCATGGCCTAGCTAGGGACATGGCCATGGTCGATCCTGCCGCAACTTCCATGACCGACGGCCTTGGCCGCCGGATCGATTATCTGCGGATTTCCGTTACGGATCGATGCGACCTGCGCTGCCGCTACTGCATGGCGGAGCGAATGCAGTTCCTGCCGAAAAATCAGGTTCTGACGCTGGAGGAAATCGCGCTGCTCGCCGATCTCTTCATTGCGCGCGGCGTGCGCCGCATCCGTCTGACTGGCGGCGAACCGCTGGTGCGCCGCGACATCATCGACCTGATCCGTCGAATCGGTCGCCATCTGGATGCCGGCCTTCAGGAACTGACGCTGACCACCAACGGCACGCGTCTGGCCGATCATGCAGAGGCGCTGCACGACGCCGGCGTCCGCCGTATCAATGTCAGCCTCGACAGCCTGCAGGCCGATCGCTTCGCCCATATCACCCGTGGCGGCGACCTGTCGGCCGTGCGGCGCGGACTGGATGCCGCGCGCGCGGCTGGGCTCGCGGTCAAGATCAACATGGTCGCGCTCAAGGATATCAATGCCGACGAGATCCTGCCGATGCTCCGCTGGTGCGACAGCCAGGGCTTCGACCTGACCCTGATCGAGACCATGCCGCTGGGGGAAACCGGCGAGGATCGCACCGACCATTATCTACCGCTGTCGCATGTCGCGCAGGAGATTGACGCCCATCATGCCCTCACCCCGATCGCGGCGCGCACGGGTGGCCCGGCGCGCTATCATGATGTTGAGGGGCTGGGCATACGGCTTGGGCTCATCACCCCGCTCACCCGCAATTTCTGCGCCGACTGCAACCGGATGCGCATGACCTGCGAGGGCAAGATCTACATGTGCCTGGGCCATGACGACCATGTCGATTTCAAGGCCGCGCTGCGCAGCGGCGGCCTCGCCGCGGTCGAGCCGCTGGTCGATCGCGCACTGCGGCGCAAGCCTGCCGCCCATGATTTCCGGATCGGTGCCGGCGCTCCGACTGCGGCGGTCCAGCGACATATGAGCGTCACCGGCGGATGAAGAGCGAACCCCGGCGCGCCCTCGTCGCGTCCCCGACCCAGGCTGCACGGGCAGCGGAAGAGCGGTTGCGCGCCGCCTATGATTTCGTGCCGCTGGAACAGGCGGACACGGTCATCGCGCTGGGCGGCGACGGCTTCATGCTGCAGACGCTGCACGCCATGCTGGAATCCCGCCGCATATTGCCGGTCTTCGGCATGAACCTCGGCACGGTCGGCTTCCTGATGAACGAATGGCGGCTTGAACGGCTGGAACAGCGGCTGGAAAAAGCCAAGAGCTTCAAGGTCAATCCGCTGCGCATGGTAGTCGACACCGTCGATGGCGAGCGTTTCTCCATCCCGGCGATCAACGAAGTCTCGCTGCTGCGCGAAACCCGCCAGACCGCCAAGCTGGAAGTGCAGGTCAACGATCGCCCCGTGCTGCCCGAACTGGTGTGCGACGGCGTGCTGGTCGCAACGCCCGCCGGGTCCACCGCCTATAATCTGTCCGCCCATGGCCCGATCCTGCCACTGGGGTCGGCGCTCGTCGCCCTGACCCCGATCAGCCCGTTCCGGCCGCGCCGCTGGCGTGGCGCCATCCTGCCGGAAAATACCGCGATTCGCTTTACCGTGCTCGATCCGGTCAAGCGTCCGGTCAGTGCCGTCGCCGACCAGCGCGAAGTCCGTGACGTCGCCCAGGTGGAGGTCAAGATCGACCGCGCCACGCCGCTGACTTTGTTGTTCGACCCCGAACATACGCTGGACGACCGGATCGCGGCCGAACAATTCATCGCGTAATTTTCTGCAATTTCACGCTTGCCATTTGGGACAAGCCGCTGCATATGCGCGGCCTGCCCGGCGCAAGCAGGGCTGCTCCCCGATAGCTCAGCGGTAGAGCATTCGACTGTTAATCGAATGGCCGTAGGTTCGAATCCTACTCGGGGAGCCACTATTTCAGCCCTTGGCAAGGCCGGACTGGCTCCAGACAATCCGAAATTCAGCGCATCGCACGATTGCAGCACTCGCGGCGCGCAAATGCATTGCGGGCCGGAACCTTTCGGCCCGGCCCGCATGAAGTCATGGTCACGCCCGAAGGCGCCGTGCGATCAGCGCGATGCGAATTGGCGACCGCGCGTCGATGCCACGGCCCAGCGCTGCGGCGTCGCGTTCGGTGCGCCTTCCCGCACGAAGCACTGGCCGCGCTGTGCCTTGATCGACTGACACAGCGTCTGCGCGTCGGCACGACTGCCAAAGCCGCTGATCGCGATCCGGTGGAAGGTCCGACCGTTGACGGTCGCCTGGCTGGTCAGCACCGGGAAGGCGGCGATGCGTCCATTGACGCGCGCCATGCTGGTCCATTTTTCCTTGGCCACGGCCGGCGAATCGAAAGCACCAAGCTGAACGACCCAGGCGCTCGCCCCCGTGGTCACCGGCTTGATATAGGCGACCTGCTGCATCCGCGCTGCCGGGCTGGCGAGCGGGGCAGCCTTGCCCTTGGCCGGCTTGGCCTTGGCCGCCGGGCCTTCGACGACGAAGTCGCGCTTGGCGGCGACGCGCACCGGCGCCGGCTTGGGCGCAGCCTTGGCCGCAGGTGCGGGCGTGGACGCCGGCACGGCAGTTTCGATGATCCGGGTGTTGAGCGCGGGCGCGGCAGGGGCGGGCTCGGCCGCCGCCATCTCGATCGGCGAACCGCTCGGCAGGTCCAGCACCGGGGCCGGCTCAGTCGACGCAGCGGCCAGCGCCGCCGGCGCGGCATCCGGCGCAGCGGGCGCCAGCGCCAGCACCGCCGGCTGGCCCTGATCGGCGCCGTTGACGGTAACGCCCATCAGCGCGGCGACGCGCTGCGGCGCCAGTGCCGGGTCGGCCATGCCGGCCCATTGGGCAATACGCTGATTGGCGGCAAGCGGCGCCAGATCAAGCCCGGCCACCAGGCGCGCATCCTTCCAGCGACCGGCCAGCGCATAGGCATAGGCTAGGTTCTGGCGGGTGCGGGCATTGGCCGACGGATCCTGGATCGCGGCGGACAGGATGCGGACGCCTTCTGTCGGATCACCGGCCATCGCCAGCGCCAGGCCATAATCGCCCGCCGGCACATTGTCGGTATTGGCGGCCAGCAGATCGCGCGCGGCGTCATTCTTGCCCAGCGCCACCTCGACCAGCGCCAGGCTGACGATGGTGCGCGAATCGCGGTTGCCCAGGGTCATCGCGTCGGTGAAGGCCGTCTCGGCCGAAACGAAGCGGCCATCCAGCACATAGGCACGGCCCAGCAACTGGCGATATTGCGCATTGTCGGGCGCCGCCTGCACGGCCGCTTCCGCTGCCTGCACCGCTTTTGCGCCGTCACGATCGGCCAGCGCCTTTTCCGCAGCCTCGGCCGGCTTGCCGGGATTGGCGTGCTTGACCGCCGCCGAACGCGGATGGAATGCCGCGCCGGTGCAGCCGACCATCGTCGTCGCCACCATCAAGGAGGAAACGGCCGCCTTGCCAAATGCCGTTCGTTTCATGACCTTACCCACCTATAATCAAAGATCGCCGCGTCAGTGCGGCAATTGCTGGGCAAGCCGATCAATCTCGGGCAGCCCTTCGAGGAAAGCATCCAGTGCTTCGGTAACAACTTGTTGCGCCGACCGGCCGGTCACCGCCGCCGCCAGACGCAGCTTGAGATGACGGCTCGCGTCCAGCCGCAGCGTGAAGGCCGCCTTGCGTGCGTTGTCGACCGCCATCGCCTTGGGCGGCGCGGCGCGCACCGACGCCGGCTTTGCCCGCATCGGCTTGGCAGCCATCACCAGTTCGGCCGGTTCCGGCTCGGCTTCCACCGTCTCGGGCAGAACGACCTGTGCCACGCGCTCGGCCAGTTCCTCGCGTTCGGTCACGACCGCCGGCACCGGAACCGGCGCGAGCACCGTGGTCATCGGCGTCAGGCCGGTGGCAACGGGCGCGGTCGGCGCGGCAGGCTCGTCATCGTGCATCGGCACGTCGAAACCCATGTCGTTCCAGCCCAGATCATCGGACACCATGCCGGCATTGCTCGGGCGACCAAAGCCCAGCATCGGGCGGCGCATCGCCGGCGTGGCCGCGCCCTTGCGCGCCAGCAGGCCGGACGTCAGGGAAGCGATCGGTTTGGCTTCAGCCATGATAGCCCCCTTTTCTTACTGCACGACGCGGCGGCCGAAGCCACCACCGGCGGGACGCGAAGCGGCGGCGGTGCCGACGCTGTTCTGGGGCACGGAAAAGACCGTGCGGCGGAAATTCTTCTCGAGGCGATCGGAGATATAGCTCCACAGCCCGGTCACTTCGGCGGCCGACTTGCCCTTGGGATCGACCTCCATCACCGTGCGGCCGTCGATCATCGAGGCGGCGAAATCGGTGCGATGGTGCAGCGTCACCGGCGCCACCGTGCCATGCTGCGACAAAGCGACAGCGGCTTCGGAGGTGATGCGCGCCTTGGGCGTCGCGGCATTGACGACGAAGATCAGCGGCTTGCCGGCGCGCTCGCACAGGTCGACCGTGGCACCGACGGCGCGCAGGTCATGCGGGCTCGGGCGGGTCGGCACGACGATCAGTTCGGCAACCGAAATCACGCTCTGGATCGCCATGGTAATCGCCGGCGGCGTATCGATCACGGCCAGCTTGAACCCCTGCTGGCGCAGAATTTCGAGATCGGCGGCCAGCCGCGCAACCGTGGTCTGGGCAAAGGCGGGATATTCGGCCTCGCGCTCGTTCCACCAGTCGGCCAGCGAACCCTGGGGATCGATGTCGATCAGCACGACCGGACCGGCCCCGGCCAACTGGGCCTGTACGGCCAGATGACCGGACAGGGTCGTCTTGCCCGATCCGCCTTTTTGCGATGCCAATGCCAATATGCGCACGCGCCTTCCCCCAGGTAAATCCAGTTCCGAAACGATTTGGCATGGCGCCGCCTAAAATTCGGTTAACTGGTCTGGCAACCTTGTTGAGGATCACCTATCCCCGGTTTCACATCATGGATCCGGCAATGCTAAGAAGACGTTAACCTTGTTTGACGATAGTGCCGGACGAATATTCCGGTCTGGAGCATGGATATGAAGCCTATCTGGGGAGCCATTGCGTTCGGCACGCTGTTGACGGCCGCCTTGCCGGCGCTTGCCGATGTGAAGGCCGGCGTCGATGCCTGGCAGCAGGGCGATTATGCCAAAGCGATCACCGAATGGCGCCCGCTCGCCAATGCCGGCGATCCCGATGCGCAGTTCAATCTGGGCCAGGCCTACAAGCTTGGCCGCGGCGTTCCGGCCGACCTCAACAGCGCGGTCGACTGGTATCGCAAGGCGACGGCGCAGGGCCATGCCCGCGCCGAGGATAATCTGGGCCTGCTGATGTTCCAGCAGGGCGATCGCGCCGGGGCCATGCCCTATCTCCAGCATGCCGCCGCCCGCGGCGAAACCCGCGCGCAATATATTGTCGGCACCGCCCTGTTCAACGGCGACATGGTCGGCAAGGACTGGGTCCGCGCCTATGCGATGATGACCCGCGCCTCCGCCTCCGGCCTGCCACAGGCGACCACCAGCCTGCAGCAGATGGACAAATATATCCCCGCCGACCAGCGCAAGCAGGGCCTTGCCCTGGCCTCGTCGATGGAGGCGCAGGAAAAGAGCCTGGCCAGCGCCAGCCTGACCCTGCCGGCGACAGCGGCACAGCCCCGCCCGGCTTCTCCCGCCCCGGCACCAGCAAAGCCAGCTCCCGCACCCATGACCCAGGTCGCGGTTGCCAAGCCGCAGCCGGTCGCGCCCAAGCCGGCACCGGAGGCAGCCAAACCGGCGCCCTCCAAGCCCACGCCACCCAAGCCCGCGCCGTCCAGGATGCCGGCACCGGCTGCCGGCGGCGACTGGCGCGTCCAGCTTGGCGCGTTCGGCGACGAAGGCCGCGCCCGTGCGTTGTGGAGCCAGTTGACCCGCAAGGTCAGCGGCCTCTCCGGCTATCAACCCTATCTGGTCAAGGCCGGCAGCATCACCCGCCTTCAGGCCGGACCGATCGCCACCAGCGCCGACGCCTCGCGCCTGTGCAGCAGCATCAAGGCCGCCGGCGCGGACTGCATGCCGAAGAAGAACTAGGCACCCGAGCGCGGGCGCCTAATCCGCGCCCGCGCTCGCCAGCATCCAGGCGCGAAACCGTGCCAGTCCCGGATGGCCACCAAGCCCCGTGGGATAGACCAGATAATAGGCCTGCTCGCTCGACAAGGGGCGATCGAACGGGATAACCAGGCTGCCCGATTCCAGCTCCGGCCGGATCAGGAAGCTGGGGATCAGCGCCACGCCCGCCCCCGCCACAACCGCCTGCGCCAGCATCAGGAAATGCTCGAACGCCGGCCCCGGCGGCAACGGCCCCGCCTCGACGCCCGCTGCCGCGAACCAGCGCGCCCAGGCGTCCCGTCGCGAACTCTGGCTCAGCAGCGGCTTGCCCAGCAGATCGGCCGGCGACCGCAGCACATTGGCCGCCAGCCAGTCCGGCGCGCAGACCGGCACCATCTGTTCGCGAAACAGATAATCCTGCGCCACGCCGGGCCATTCCTCCGGCAGGCCATAATGGATCGCCGCGTCAAATTCCTCCTGCGCGAAATCGAACGGGTCGGATCGCGACGCGAAATCCACCACCAGATCAGGATGCAGCGCGCTGAGGCCCGGCAGGCGCGGCGCCAGCCAGCGCATGCCGAAACTGGGCAGGGTCGCGATCCGCAGCGCCCCCTGCGCCCGCCGCGCCGCCACCCGCCGGGTCGCCCGCCGGATGCGGTCGAGCGCCGGACGGATCTCCTCGGCATAGGCCTGCCCCGCCTCGTTCAGTTGCACCCGTCGCCCGACCCGGTCGAACAGAGGCGTCTGCAACCAATCCTCCAGCAGCGCGATCTGGCGGCTGACCGCGCTCTGGGTCAGCCCCACCTCCACCCCGGCGCGCGAGAAGCTGCCATGGGTCGCGGCCGCATCGAAACTGTTGAGCGCGCTCATCGGCGGCAGCCATTTGCGCGCCCTATCCATTCCCGTTCCGCATCAAGTGATGACAGCTCCCTATTTGCGCGACCCACCCTATCCTGCGATAAGGGCGCTGTCATCGTGGAGCGTTCTTATGTCGTCGCAGAATGAAGGAAGCATCGTCGCCCTGGTTCAGTCGGTGCTGGGCGAAGACGCCGGCAAGGCCGCACTGGACGCGCTGGCGATCGATCCCGCGCTGCTGGCGCAAAGCGGCCCGACCGTCAGTCGCGCCGCCTTTGCCATGGCGATGAACGTCATCCTGTTCCACGACCTGCTCGAACGGGTGCCGAGTGGCGCGGCCTATGTCGCCGACACGCTGGCGCGCGGCGGCCGGGTGATGTTCGACCATGGCGCGCTGCGCACCATCCGTTTTGCCGATGGGCCGACCGGCGCCCTGCCCGCTGGCGAGGATGCCTTCACCCGCATCTTCCTGCCCTTGGGCTACCGCATGGCCGCCCTCTATCCGCTCGATCGCCTCAAGATGACCGGCCGCGCCTATGTCCATGTCGACGCGCCCGAGGCGATCCCGCAATTCTTCCTGTCCGAACTGCATGTCGACCGGTTCGATCCAGAATTTGGCGAAGCGGCGACCCGCATCTTCGGCACCTCGCGCGATCCGCTCGATGCCCCGACCATCGCCCTGCTCGACCGCTATGCCGCCGGCGAACCGGTCGGCTTCGATGACGCCGCCACCGCCCTGCCTGTCATCGTCTCCGCCTTCGACCGCCAGCATGAACCGCCGGCCTTTGCCGATTATGAGCTGCTGCTCTCCCGCTCCAACGAAGCCGCCTGGATCGCGACCGAGGGCAATGCCTTCAACCATGCGACCGATCGCGTGCCCGATGTCGCCGCGCTGGCAGATCGCCTCAAGGCGGAAGACCGGCCGATGAAGCCCAAGCTGGAAATCTCCGCCACCGGCCGCGTCCGCCAGACCGCTTTCCGCGCAGACAGTGTCGAACGCCTCTTCGCAGATCGCGACCTGCGCACTGTTCCCGGCTCCTTCTACGAATTCATCAGCCGCGATATCGACCCGGATACCGGCCGGCTGGACCTGGCCTTCGACACCGGCAACGCCACCGGCATCTTCGCCATGACCAGCGCCAAGGCTTGATCGCAGCCCCGGCTTGGGGCAACGCCTCGGCAGAATTGCTGGGAGCCGCAGAGTGAACGACAAGACCATCCCGTCCTGGATATTGACCCTGGTCTGTGCCGATCGCGTCGGCATCGTCGCGGCGGTCAGCCAGTTCCTCGCCGAACGGGGCGGCTTCATCACCGACAGCCAGCAATATGCCGATCGCGAGGCCGGCCTCTTCTTCATGCGCGTCGCGTTCGAGGCGACCGACACCGGCATGCGCTTCGACACAGCCGGTCTGCGCGACGAATTTGCCGACATCGGCACCCGCTTCGCCATGGACTGGCGCCTCACTGAAGCGGCAGAACGCCCGCGCATGCTGATCGCCGTGTCGAAGGGGTCGCACTGCCTCGCCGACCTGCTGCACCGCTGGCAGACCGGCACGTTGGCGGTCGACATCATGGGGGTGGTGTCCAACCATCCCGACATGCGCCGCATCACCGAATGGCACGGCATCCCCTATCATGAGCTGCCGCTTAATGGCGACAAGGCCGCGCAGGAGGCCGCCCTGCTCGACCTGTTCGATCGCAGCCGGTCGGAATATCTGATCCTCGCCCGCTATATGCAGGTGCTGTCGGAAAATCTGGTCGATCGGCTGGCGGGCCGCTGCGTCAACATCCATCACAGCTTCCTGCCCGGCTTCAAGGGCGCCCGCCCCTATCACCGCGCCCATGAGCGCGGCGTCAAGCTGATCGGCGCGACCGCCCATTTCGTCACCGCCGATCTCGACGAAGGGCCGATCATCGAACAGGCGGTCGAGCGCGTCGACCATCGTGCCACCGCCGACGACATGATCCGCATCGGCCGCGATATCGAGGCCCAGGTGCTGGCCCGCGCCGTCGGCTGGCTCGCCGACCGACGCGTGCTGCGCAATGGCGGCAAGACGGTTGTGTTTCGCTAGGACGGCTAAGCGGCCCGACATCCGTTCGGTTCGAGCCTGTCGAGAACCCTATTACGCGCCTTCTCGACAAGCGCGAAGCCAACGGCCGTTAAAGTCCCAGCCGCGCCCAGAAATCGCCCGGCGCCAGCACGGCCTCAGCACTGCGATTGCGCTCGACGCGCGACCAGCTGCTATGGGGAATGTGGATTTGCGGGGTCTGGTCCTGCCGCTGCTGGCGGACACGAGCTTGCTTATGGGTCATCGTCTTCTCCTTTTGCGGGAGGAACACGAAACCGGGCGTTGTCGCTTGGGTACCGTGCGCTTTAGCCGTTGGTGACGCGGAGCAAGCTGACATCCTTCAAAAGCCGCGGAGCGAAACGCTCAGCACTCTATCTACCGATCCAGTTGAGAAAGGCAAAATAGCTTATCTTGTGCCGCGACCATCCGGGCTTTGCCCGGACGGCCCGCGATCAGCCCAATTGCTCAGCCAAGCCGCGCCGCCTGCCAGCGCAGATGATCGTCCATGAAGCTGGAAATGAAATAATAGCTATGGTCATAGCCTTCGCGCAGATTGAGCGTCAGGTCGATGCCCGCCGCGTCGCAAGCCGTGCGCAGCAATTCGGGGCGCAACTGCCCCTCCAGGAAGCTGTCCCCAGCGCCCTGATCCACCAGCAGCGCATCGATCCGCGCTCCATCCTCGATCAGCGCGACCGCGTCATGCTTGCGCCACGCCGCCCGGTCCGCGCCCAGATAGCCGCCCAGCGCCTTCTCGCCCCAAGGCACCTGCCCCGGCGCCACGATCGGCGCAAAGGCCGACACGGCACGATAACGATCGGGATAGGTCAGCCCGACGGTCAGCGCACCATGGCCGCCCATGCTGTGCCCCATGATCGACTGGCGATCCATGTCGGCGGGGAACTGCTCGGCGATCAACGCCGGCAATTCCTGCGTCACATAGGACCACATGCGATAATGGGCGGCATAGGGCGCCTGCGTCGCATCGACATAGAAGCCTGCGCCCAGGCCAAAGTCCCAGGCGCCGTCCGGATCGTCGGCCACGCCCTCGCCGCGCGGCGAGGTATCGGGCGCGACGAAGATCAGGCCCAGTTCCGCGCAGGCCCGGCGGAACTCGCCCTTCTCGGTCACATTGGCATGGGTGCAGGTAAGGCCGGACAGATACCAGACCACCGGCAGCTTCGTGCCGGGCGCATGCGGCGGCACGAAAACGGAGAAGGTCATCTCCGTCCCCGTCTCGCGCGAGGCATGGCGATAGACGCCCTGGATGCCGCCAAAGGCCTGATTGGTCGAAACCGTCTCCACTTGGCTCTCCCTTCCTCAGCCGATCCGATGCAGGCCGCACAGCTTGTTGCCGGCGGGATCGCGCAGATAGGCGAGATAGAGCTTGCCGAAACCGCCCTCGCGCACGCCCGGCGGATCTTCGCAAGCCGTGCCACCCGCCGCGACCCCGGCCGCATGCCAGGCATCGGCCTGCTCGGCCGATGTCATGCGGAAACCGATCGTGCCGCCATTGGCATGGCAGGCCGGCTCCCCGTCGATCGGCTTTGTCACCATGAACAGCGCGCCGTCATGCATGTAGATCAGCCGCCCCTTGTCGTCCTGCATCGCCGGCTTGCCGCCGACCGCACCGAACAGCGCGTCATAAAAGGCGCGCGAAGCGTCGAGATCATTCGATCCCACCATCACATGGCTGAACATGGTCACTCTCCTGTTGGGTTATCGGGTCAGAAGACGACGACGCTGCGGATGCTCTCGCCCGCATGCATCAGGTCGAACCCCTTGTTGATGTCCTCCAGCCCCATGACATGGGTGATCATCGGGTCGATCTCGATCTTGCCGGTCATGTACATGTCGACGATCTTGGGCACGTCGGTGCGGCCCTTGGCCCCGCCAAAGGCCGTGCCGCGCCAGTTGCGGCCCGTGACCAGCTGGAACGGGCGGGTACTGATTTCCTTGCCGGCCTCGGCCACGCCGATGATGATGCTGGTGCCCCAGCCGCGATGGCAGGCTTCCAGCGCCACGCGCATCACTTCGGTGTTGCCAGTGGCGTCGAACGTGTAGTCCGCGCCACCATCGGTCATCGCGACGATCGCGGCGACCACCTCCTCGCGGCTCATGCCCCTGGAGTTGAGGAATTCGGTCATGCCGAACCTGCGGCCCCATTCCTCACGATCGGGATTGATGTCGACGCCGATGATCTTGTTCGCACCGGCCAGGCGCGCGCCCTGGATGACGTTGAGGCCGATGCCGCCCAGGCCGAAGATCACGACATTGTCGCCCACCTGCACCTTGGCGGTGTTGATCACCGCGCCCACGCCCGTGGTCACCCCGCAGCCGATATAGCAGCTGCTCTGGAACGGCGCGTCCTCGCGGATCTTGGCCAGCGCGATCTCGGGCAGGACGGTGAAGTTGGAGAAGGTCGAACAACCCATATAATGAAAGATCGGCTGGCCCTTGTAGGAAAAGCGGGTCGTGCCGTCGGGCATCAGCCCCTTGCCCTGGGTCGCGCGGATCGCGGTGCAGAGGTTCGTCTTGCCGCTCAGGCACGACTTACACTGGCGGCATTCGGGGGTGTAGAGCGGGATGACATGGTCGCCCGGCACCAGGCTGGTGACGCCAGCCCCCACTTCGCGGACGATGCCCGCGCCCTCATGGCCCAGGATCGAAGGGAAGATGCCCTCGCTGTCGAACCCGTCCAGCGTATAGGCATCGGTATGGCAGATGCCGGTCGCCATGATCTCGACCAGGACTTCGCCCGCCTTGGGGCCTTCCAGATCGACTTCGACGATTTCGAGGGGCTTCTTCGCTTCGAAGGCGACGGCGGCGCGGGTTTTCACGGCGGGCAACTCCCATGACTGGCGTGAACGGGCGCCCCGAGGACGCCCTGTTAAAAGCATTCCCGTCGTTCATATCGGTTCCGGCAGCAATTGCCAGCCGATACCGCTGTCAAAAGGAGAGGAAAATCCAGCAGGATCCGAAAAAAACAAAGCGCATCCAGCGACTTGCATCGCCAAATGGATCGCCCTGCCTTTCCCGGTCGCGTCCTGTTTAGAAGGACACGTTGTAAATGAACCAGCCCAGGATCAGCAGGCTGCTCACCAGACAGATACGATCGCCGAAGACATCAATTCGAGACATCTGACACATCCTTCACCCAAAAGACGATCTGCGCCGCCTGTTGAGGAAGAATACATCAGATAAATGGACGTGGGAACAGCAATCTCACGACAAAACGTGCCGCCGGGGCGATGAATGGAAATCACAACATCTTGAAATTTTCGCTGCAGCGCACAGCGATCATTCAACTAATAGAACGATGCCAAAAAGCCGAATAGTGGCAGGTACTTACCGCGGTTCAGCGAAATGCTGCACCGCGGTGGCGCAGGAAGGAGGCAGTCGCCTCCTCCGGCCCGCGATAGGCTTCCTGAAACTCCGCGCTCCAATATTTCAGGTCGTCGAGGTCGATTCGCGCGCCCGATACGGCGCAGAGCACGAACTGCCCCGGCCGTACCACGTCGAAATGCGGCGTGTCATATTGCAGCACCGCCAGCCCCTGAATATCCGCTGCCATCAGTCGCCGGTCAGGATGCGGTCGACCAGCTGCTTCACGGTCGGCACGAACCCGTTCGAATAGAAGGGGTCCTGCTTGAAGCGATAGGCAGCATGGCCGGCGAACAGCAGATTCTTGTCCAGGTCGCCGCCATGGACCGATTCCTGCAGCGACTTCTGGATGCAGAAGCTGCGCGGATCAGCCAGGCGACCGGTCGAGTTGGTCTCGCTGTCCATCCAGCTGGAGAAGCTGCACTGCGACAGGCAGCCCATGCAGTCGGTCTGGTCCTTGCGGATTTCCGCCTTCTCTTCCTCGGTCACGAAGACGAGCGTGTTGTCCGGCGTCTTGAGCGCGGAGGTGAAGCCCTGACCCACCCATTCGCGCGCGCGCAGCAGGTCGCCGACCGTCACCCAGAAATTCTTGCCCTTCACGCCCGCGTCGAGCTGGTGGGTATGGTCGCCTGCCTGCTCGGTGCTGAACGGGATCTGGCGGTCCGACCGCGCTTCGAGCGAGCGCAGGAAGGGATTGCGGATCGCCGAGCTGTAGAAGCCGGTGGGCGAGAATTTGTGCAGCAGCACGTCGCCCGGTTCCAGCTGCATCAGCCGGTCCTTCCAATCCTGCGGGATCGGGCTTTCCTGGGTCAGCAGCGGACGGGTGCCGAACTGGAACATGATCGCACCCAGTTCGGGATTGTCGATCCAGTCGTTCCAGTCCTTGAGCGCCCAGACGCCGCCGGCCATGACGATCGGCACGTCGTCGGAAATGCCGCCTTCGCGCATCGTGGCGCGCAGGTCGCGCACGCGCGGATAGGGGTCCTGCGGCGCACGCGGATCTTCCGCATTCGACAGGCCGTTGTGGCCGCCGGCCAGCCAGGGATCTTCATAGACCACCGCGCCCAGCCATTCCGATGCCTTGGAATAAGCGCGCTTCCACAGCGCGCGGAAGGCCCGGCCCGACGACACGATCGGCAGATAGCTGACATTGTAGGAGGCAGCGATTTCGCTGAGCTTGTAGGGCATGCCCGCGCCACAGGTGACGCCGGCGACCATGCCCTTGGTCTTTTCCAGCACGCCGTGCAGCACGCGCTGCGCACCGCCCATTTCCCACAGCACGTTGATGTTGATCGCGCCCTTGCCGCCGGCAATCTCATAGGCGCGCTTCACCTGCTCGACGGCACCGTCGATGGCATAGGCGATCAGTTCCTCATGGCGGTCGCGGCGGGTGCGGCCATGATAGATTTGCGGGATGATATTGCCCATGGAGTCATAGCTGTCGGCATTGACCGCCGATACCGTGCCGATGCCCCCGGCAGCCGCCCAGGCGCCCGAACTGGCATGGTTGGAAACAGCAACACCCTTGCCACCTTCGACCAGCGGCCAGACTTCACGGCCACCATAGACGATGGGTTTCAAACCCTTGAACAACGACTTCTCCCGCGAAATGAACCGGCCTCCCCAGACCGGTTGAAATGTCGTCCTATAACAGTTTTTGTCAGGGATGACGAACTGTAGGGCGCCCTAGCGCAAAATGTGGGGGCTGGCCAGAGCCTCGCCATATAATGCGGCATAGGCGTCAACCATGGTCTTTTCGTCATAATCGCGCTGCGCCCGCGCCCGGTTTGCCGCCCCCAATGCGGCGCGCAATTGCGGGTCGGCGGCCAGCGTCCCGAGCGCGTCGGCCAGCCCCTGCTCGTCCGCCGCGACGAAGGGGCGGTTGGCCGGCGCGACCATATTGGCGACGTCGCCGACATCGGTCGACGCCACCGGCAGTCCGGCCGCCATCGCCTCAACCAGCGAGATCGGGAACTGCTCGCTGTCCGACGACAGGGCAAAAATGTCGAACAGGCCGATGAAGCGCCAGGGGTCGGTCATGAACCCGGCCAGACAGATATCGTCCAGCCCCTGCGCCGCCGCCTCGGCCAGGATCGCGTCGCGCTCCGGCCCCTCGCCCACCACCACCAGTTGCAGCCGTTCGCGATGGGCGGCCACCGCGCGCACCAGCCGGGGAATATTCTTGACCGCGCGCAGCCCTGCCAGCGTGCCGACCAGCAGCTTGCCCGGCGTGCGCACCAGACCCGGTATCGCATCCGGTGTCGGTGCCTGCGCATAGCGCGCCACATCGATGCCGTTGCGGATCAGATGCACCTTGCCCGCCGGCTGCTTCCACGCCTGATGCGCGATCCGCTCCAGCCGGGCCGACGGCACCACCAGCGCCTGCGCCCGGCCCAGCGCCATGCGCCGATAGAGATTGCGCTGCGGCTTCAGCCCCGCCGCCTCATCGGCGTTGAAGCCATCCTCATGATGGATCAGCGGCGGCAGGCGCATCGACCGGGCGAACAGCCGCTGCGCCATCACCCCGTCCATCGCCCCCCAATTATAGCCCAGCACCAGGTCATAGCCGGACAGGAACTGCGCGATCGCACGAAACCGTGCCAGCCCCGGCCGCCCGGCAAAGGGCGGCGCAGCGGGAAAATCGACCGGCACCTGTGGCGCGATCGCGCTGCGGGCACCCAGCGCCTCGGGCGCAGCGCTGACGATGCTGTGCCGCGCCTTGTCGCCCCAGATGTTCATCAGCCGGATCGCGCGGGCTTCCTTGCCGCCCAAAGTAAAGCTGCCATGGATATGCAGGATGCGCGGCGGCTCGCCCCGCCTCACGCCGCCGCCATCAACCACGCAGCACGCGTTCCAGCAGGCGGTCGATCCCGGCCGCCGCCTCCGGCTCGTCCAGTGCCGGCGCATGGCCGACATCAGGCACCGTCACCAGTTCCGCGCTTGCCCCCACCTCGCGCGCCATCCGCTCCGCCGTCGGCGCGCTCAACAGGTCCGATCGGCCGCCACGCAGCAACAGGGTCGGAATGCCCTGAAACGCCGCCATCACCGGCCACATGTCGACACCCGCTTCGCCGCCCGGCGCGCGCAGCGGCTCGGCGATGCGCATGTCATAGTCGAGCACGATCCGCCCGCCGCTGTTCAGCCGATAGAGGCGCTTGGCCATCGCCAGCCACTGCTCCAGCCCATAGGCCGGATAGACATCGCCATTCGCTTCCTCCAGCGCGCGGGCCGCATGGACCCAGCTGGGGTGCGACTGACCCACGCCGACATAGCCGCGAATCCGGTCCAGCCCCGCCTCGTCCAGCGTCGGGCCGACATCATTCAGCACCGCGCCGGCCAGCCATTCGCGATGGGTCGCGGCGATGAGCATGGTGATGATCCCGCCCAGCGACGTGCCGACCGCCACGAAGCGGGTGATCGCCAGGTCCGCCAGCAACCGGCCGATATCCTGCAAATAGGTGAGCGGCACATAGCTCATCGGATCCTTGGCATAGGCGCTTTCCGCGCGCCCCCGCATATCCGGGCAGATCACCCGCCACTCGCCCGCCAGCCGCTGCGCCAGCGGCTCGAAATCGCGCGCATTGCGGGTCAGCCCCGGCAGGCACAGCACGGGCGGCCGCCCGTCCTCGCCGCCCGCATAGTCGCGATAATGCAGCCGCAGTCCGTCCGGGGACCACCAATATGCGTCACTATAGCCGGTCAAGCTTGATCCTTCCGCCCATGCTCCCCCATATCGCCGCATGGACAACAAGCCGCAAGCCGCCAATTACAGCCCCGCCACGGAAATCACCGCGCTGATGCCCGACATCGCCGATCCGGTGCATGCTGCGGACTTTCCACAGACCCTGTTGCGGTTCCGCAATGATCGCGCCGCCGCCACCATCGGCCTCGATCATCTGAGCGACGCCGAATGGATAGCCCATTTCGGCCGCTTCGCGCCCCTGCCCGACAACCTCCCCCAGCCGCTCGCCCTGCGTTACCATGGCCATCAGTTCCGCCATTATAATCCCGATATCGGCGACGGCCGCGGCTTCCTCTTCGCCCAGATGCGCGACGCGGACGGCCGCCTGCTCGACCTTGGCACTAAGGGATCGGGCCAGACCCCCTATAGCCGCTTTGGCGACGGGCGCCTGACGCTCAAGGGCGGCGTGCGCGAGATTTTGGCGACCGAGATGCTGGAGGCGCTGGGCGTCAACACGTCGAAGACCTTCTCGATCATCGAGACCGGCGAGGCGCTGGAGCGCAATGACGAGCCATCCCCCACGCGCGGCGCGGCGATGGTCCGCCTCAGCCATTCGCACATCCGCATCGGCAGCTTCCAGCGCGCCGCCTATATCGAGGATAATGCGCTGCTCGAAAAACTGACAGACTATGCCCTCACCCGCCTCTATGGGGAGCAGCCCGGCGACAACCCGCCCGCCCAACTGCTCGGCCGCGTGGTCGATCGCACCGCCGACCTTGCCGCCAGCTACATGGTCGCCGGCTTCGTCCATGGCGTGCTCAACAGCGACAATATCAATGTCACCGGCGAAAGCTTCGACTATGGCCCCTGGCGCTTCACGCCGCTCTGGGACGCTAATTTCATCGCCGCCTATTTCGACCATGCCGGCCTCTACGCCTTCGCCCGCCAGGCCGAGGCGATCCACTGGGATGTCGCCCAGCTCGCCGTCTCGCTGCGTCCGCTCAGCGAAGCGCCGCCGCTGATCGAACAGCTCGAACGCTTCCCCACCCTCTATGCCCAGGCGATGCAGCGCCGCTTCTGCTGGCGCCTCGGCGTCCAGCCAAGCACGGACAGCGCCGCCATGACCGAAACCGCCGTGCGCGCGATGATGACCACCGCGACGCCGATCGATATCTTCTTCCACGACTGGCGCGGCGGCACGCCCCGCAATCCGGCGCGTTACAGCGAACCGATCTGGGCCGAACTGCGCGACACGCTGGCCGACCACCCGCCCATCCCTGGCGCCCGCGACCACGCCTATTGGTCGGACGAAGCCCCCTGCTCCATGCATATCGACGAGGTGGAAGCGATCTGGAGCGCGATCGACCAGTCCGACGACTGGTCCCCGCTCCACGCCAAGGTCGCCGCCATCCGCCGCATGGGCGAGGCGCATGGGGCAGCGCCCGCACTGCCGTAAGAAAGGCCCAGACCCGGCAAAGCAAGTGTCACCACACCTGATCGCGTGGCGGAATGGGGTGGGAACAAGACATAGCCCCTCCCTTCCAGGGAGGGGTTGGGGTGGGTTGCGAGCGTAGCGAGCTTCTGCCCTATCGACCGTAGACCGCCGCTACGCGGCGCACCCACCCCCGGCCCCTCCCTGGAAGGGAGGGGAGTAGGAAACGCCCGCTTCTGGTCGATCTTGGCCTATCGTTGCGAGGGCTTCACTGAGCCATCAGGGTCGCGAAGCCCAGAAGCTACCTCAGCAGATACCTTTTCCGCAGACGCTGGCCATCCATCCGCCTCTAGTTCGCCAACGCATCCCCAACAATCACCGCCACAGTTCGTGGAAAGGGGATCGGCATCTATGCCAAGAATGCGACCGCATGTGTTGCATCTAGGCTCATGAATGGGCTGTTCCATCGAGCCTGTTTGCAGCTTTGCCAGAACGTCTGCAATTGAGATCAGTGGGGAACCATGCGAACGTCGAAAAATGGTCGATGCGCGACCGTCCGGTCTTTCTGGCCCATTCAGACTTCACCGCCCCCTCAGTCCCTCGGCAAACTTCACGAGCATGCAGTCCTTATCCGACCTGCACGGCCCCATTACGTCCAAAAAGGCGGGCCAGCCTTTCCCGGTGGCGACGATGATCCTGCCACGCCCCTCCGCGACGCCAATGTGAGCCTTGGAGTCAATGCGGAGCTTGACGGCTGCGCGGCTGCCCTGATCCCCCTTTTGGGGATGATTGCCCTCGTAGATGCCGAACCTCTGGCTCATCCATGAGACATCATGGACGTTAAAATCTGGCCCTTCTTGGGTGCGGGTGATCTTAGCCCCATCGGGGAGGCAGAAATTCTCTGTGCATGGTCCTGCCGGTTCACTTACGGCCGGTGTGCAGGCTTCCAATGCAATCACGATCAGCGGCAGGCTGCATATCCTCATGCAGTCATCGTGTCAGGCGCGGTAGACATGAGCAAGAGCAGCGCAGTCCGCCGCTCAGGCCGGTCGATACTTGCAGGGCAATGGAGCCGCTTACGGCAACTTTGCGGAAAGCACATCCCGCATCGGATTGGCTAAAAATGGCCATTCCCACCCTGTCCTACTCCGCCTTTCTCTGATCTACCCTTGGAAATGAATCAATCACACGATCTTCACGCCATCTCGCGGTCGCTCCGCAACCGCCTGCTGGCGCACGGGCGTCGCTTCACTGTCGCCCCACTGTCGCGTCACCGAGGCGTGGTGATGACCCGATTTCGATGCGCGTGTCGCTTCACAGGCGCGCCGTCGGCGCGTCGCAGGAGCATCACCGGTGCTTTTCCCCGAAATCAGCCTCACGACACTGTGAACTTCGACTGTCGCGTCGATTTCCGGTCGAGACCCGCCATCAATTTTCAGAAAGAATCCGGATCGGTCCGGCCAATTACCGCAGCTCGCAGCAGCGTAACACGGAAAAAGCGTCCCGCCTTTGCCCCGGAAGGCGGGACGGGACGCTCCATCGGTCGCAGGCCGCCCCGTGATAACCATGCGCGGGCCGCGTCCGTCGAACCAACGACATCGGGGCGACGCCGTTCCGGCGTTGATCGCGGGTCTGGCGCGACCTGCCGCAAAATCCGCCCCATCTGGGCAGCCTCCCGGCTTCCTCTCGCCGGGAGGCACTGCGCCTCAGCGCCGGGCAAGCTGGACGGCCGACTTGCGGCTGATGGTCAGGCCAGCGTCGGCCCAATCCTGCCTGCTGCGGCAATCGACGCGCGGCACCAGCGTGCTCGGCTGCACTTCGCGGAAGCAATAGCGGTCGGCCTTTTCTTCATAGCTAACCTTGGCATTGCCGAACTTGCCTTCGGGCTGAGCGAAGGCGGGCGTGGCGGCAGCGGTCATGGCAGCGGCAGCGGCGATGATGGCGATGGTCTTCATGAGCAAATTCCTTCCCTGATTTTGATGGATCGGTGGAGCCGGCGTTCAGCGCTGGGCCAGCTGGACGGCCGGCTTGCGGCTGATGGTCAGGCCCGCGTCGGCCCAGTCCTGCTTGCTGCGGCAATCGACGCGCGGCACCAGCGTGCTGGGCTGCACTTCGCGGAAGCAGTAGCGGTCGGTCTTTTCTTCATAGCGGACCTTGGCGTTGCCGAACTTGCCTTCCGGCTGGGCGAAGGCGGGCGCGGCAGCAACGGTCATGGCGGCGACAGCGGCGATGATGGCGATGGTCTTCATGAGCAAATTCCTTCCCTGAAATCTCGTTCCGCGACCCCGATCGGGTCGTGCCAGGAGCATTGCAGGGGCCGTGCCAATTTACCGAAAGCCCGGAAAATCGGGCCTAAGTCCGCGCAAATCACATTTGCCGCACGAAAATTACACCAACAGTCGGCGATATATTTTTATATTTGGCATTTTCCGCGAACGACGATCCATCCCAACTTCGCCACGCATCAGCAAAGCTTTATTGTCAATCAAATCAGTAGTGATAAAATCGCGCCATAGATTTGGAGGTGCAGATGACGATTCACACCCTGTCGGATGACCAGACCCCCACCATCCTGACCGTGCCCGGCCTGATGAACAGCGGTCCGGGCCATTGGCAAAGCCTTTGGGAAAAGGCGCTTCCCGACTGCCATCGGGTCGAACTGGGCAGCTGGGACGCGCCCCATCGCAATGCCTGGATCACCAATCTGGGCCATGCCATCGCCCAGGTTGACGGGCCGGTGATCCTGGCCGCGCACAGCCTTGGCTGCCATGCGGTCGCCTGGTGGGCAGCGTTCGAAACCGGACAGTTGCGGGACAAGGTGGCCGGCGCCCTGCTGGTGGCGCCGCCGGAAGTGGACAGCGGCGCGGTCGACCGCCGCCTCGTCGGCTTCGGCCCCACGCCCAAGGGGCTGCTCCCCTTCCCCTCGATCGTCGTCGCCAGTCGCAACGATCCCTATATCGACTTTGCCAGCGCCCGGCGGCTCGCCCAATTCTGGGGCAGCCAGTTCGCCGACGCGGGCGAAAGCGGCCATATCAACGCCGCGTCGGACCTGGGCGAATGGAGCTTCGGCCAGTTCCTGCTCCACCGCCTGACCGATCGGACAGCGCCGGCCGATCTTGCCGCGGTTCGCAACGAAGAAGCCCGGCGCAGCGCCGAAATGTCGATCCGCTACGGCTTCTGATCGCCGCTCACAGGCGGCCGCGCTGTCCTATTCGACGGCAGGATGATACAGGATCGATCCGGCATCGGCGCCCGCCCTGGCCGGATCGACCCAGCATCATAAAATTTCCAACTTCGGTTCTTAAATGTCCAAATATGCGGGAAATATGGGAAGTTAAGCGGAACATTTCCTATTGGCCGAACGTAGAAGAGCGCCCTCCATGCCCCGCTCTTCCTTCGTTAACCATTTTCGGTCATATCCTGCACCATGTCCGCCTCGCTGACGTCCCATGAACCCGCGACCGGCGCCCTGCTATGGCAGGGCGAAAGCGGCGACGTGGACGATATCGTCGCCCGCGCCCGCACCGGCTGGCCGCGCTGGGCCGCACAGCCGGTCGCCTTCCGCATCGAAACGCTGCGCCGCTTCGTCAATGTCGTGCGCGCCCATGAGGAGGAACTGGCCGACCTGATCGCCCGCGAAACCGGAAAGCCGCTATGGGACGCCCGGACCGAGGTGACGGCGGTCATGGCCAAGATCGACACATCGGTCGCCGCCTATTCCGAACGCACCGGCCAGCGCCGGCTGGAGGCCAATCTGGGCGCCCGCCAGTCGGTGCGGCACAAGCCCCATGGCGTGATGGCGGTGCTTGGCCCCTATAATTTCCCGGCCCATCTGCCCAATGGCCACATCATCCCGGCGCTGCTGGCGGGCAATGCCGTCATCTTCAAGCCGTCGGAAAAGACCCCGGCGGTCGGCGAGATGCTGGTGCGCTTCTATCATGAAGCGGGCGTCCCCACCGATGCCGTCCAGTTGCTGCTCGGCGGCGCGGAGGAAGGCAAGGCGCTGGCCGCCCATGCCGATGTCGCGGGCATATTGTTCACCGGATCGGCCCAGACCGGCATCGCCATCAACCGCCAGTTCGCCACCCAGCCGGGCAAGATCCTGGCGCTCGAGATGGGCGGCAACAATCCGCTGGTCGTCTGGGACACGCCGGAAATCGGCGCCGCCGCCGCGCTGGTGATCCAGTCCGCCTTCCTGTCGAGCGGCCAGCGCTGCACCGCCGCCAGCCGGCTGATCGTGCGCGACGCGATGGCCGACGCCCTGATCGCCGAGGTCAAGAAGCTCGCCGACCGGCTGATCGTCGATCACCCCCATGCCGATCCGCAGCCCTATATGGGACCGGTCATCGACAATCCGACCGCCGATGGCCTGACCGAAAGCTTCCTCTATCTGATGAGCCATGGCGGCCGGCCGATCAAGCATATGGTCCGGCCGCAAAAGGGCCTGCCCTTCCTGACGCCCGCGATCATCGACGTGACCGCGATGCAGGAACGGCCCGATGTCGAACTGTTCGGCCCGCTGCTCCAGATCGTGCGCGTGCCCGATTTCGAAACCGCCATCGCCGAGGCCAATAGCAGCCGTTATGGCCTGTCCGCCTCGCTCGTCGGCGGCAGTCCCGAACAATATGCACAATTCTGGGACAATGTCCGCGCCGGCGTGATCAACTGGAACCGGCCCACCAATGGCGCATCGGGCACCGCCCCGTTCGGCGGCGTCGGCGTATCCGGCAACCACCGCCCCAGCGCCTATTATGCCGCCGATTATTGCGCCTATCCGGTCGCCTCGGCCGAGATCGAACAGCCCCGCGCCACCATCGGCATCGGCCTCAAGGACATCGACGTCAGCGCCATGGGCGATTGACAACCCGGCTACTGGACAAAACTTTTCCTAAGCCCCTCCATATCCATTCTGAATTGAAACTCCGTCGCCCTTTCGCCATGTGGCGAGCATGGCTGACATTGCACCTGCTACCGTCCACCTGGTGGGCGCGGGACCGGGCGACCCGGAACTGCTGACCATCAAGGCCGTGCGCCTGATCCGCGACGCGCGCCTGATCGTGCATGACGGGCTGGTGTCCGACGACATATTGGCGCTGGCCGGGCCGCAGACGGAACTGGTCTCGGTCGCCAAGCAGCGCAGCCGCCATTCCATGCCGCAGGAGGCGATCAACGCCCTGCTGGTCCGCTTCGCCCTGGCTGGCGAGCCGGTCGTCCGCCTGAAGGGCGGCGATCCCTTCATCTTCGGCCGTGGTGGCGAGGAAGTAGATGCCTGCCGCGCCGCCGGCGTACCGGTCGAGGTCGTGCCGGGCATCAGCGCCGCGATCGGCGCCGCCGCCCAGGCGCAACTGCCGCTGACCCATCGCGAGGCGTCGAGCGCGGTCAGTTTCGTCGCCGGCCAGTGCAAGGGGCTTACCGATCAGGATTGGTCGGGCCTTGCGGGAAAAGGCCGTACGCTCGTCATCTATATGGGCGTCGCGACCGCCGCCGACATCGCCGACAAGCTGATGGCCGACGGCGTGTCGCCGGCGATCCCGGTCGCGGTGCTGGAAAATGGCACGCGCGCCGATATGCGCAGCCTGCGCACCCTGCTCGCCGATCTGGGCGACATGGTGGCGCGTGAAGAAGTCAAAAGCCCGGCCCTGATCGTGGTCGGCGACGTGGCAGCCCATGCCCTGGCACGCGATGTGCTGGCGGACTGGGCGGCAAAAGGGGAGAGTATTTCGGAGATGCGTTCGTGAAGATCCTGACGGGCAATGATCTGGTGACCGGTGATGTCATCTGGTGGGCCGGCGATGGCTGGTCGCGCCAGGTCGGCGACAGCGCCGATGTCGGCGAACAGGGCGACGACCTCGCCCGCACCGAGGAAGCGGCGCTGCGTGTCGTCGGCGCCTATGTGATCGACGCGACCGTCACCGACGAGGGCGTGCGCCCGGCCCATATCAAGGACCGCATCCGCGCCCTTGGCCCCACGGTGCGCCCCGACCTCAATTTGAAACCGAATGACGCCGACGCCGGCAACTGGGTGATCTGACATGTATCGCTACGACAGCTATGACCAGTCCATCGTCGACGCCCGCGTCGATGAATTTCGCGATCAGGTGCAGCGCCGCCTGACCGGCGCGCTGACCGAGGATCAGTTCAAGCCGCTGCGGCTGATGAACGGCCTCTATCTGCAGCTTCACGCCTATATGCTGCGCGTCGCCATCCCCTATGGCACGCTGTCGGGCAAGCAGATGCGCAAGCTGGGCGAGATCGCGGCCAAGTACGACAAGGGCTATGGCCACTTCACCACGCGCCAGAACCTGCAGTATAACTGGATCAAGCTGGCCGATGCGCCCGACATCCTCGCCGAACTGGCGACGGTGGAGATGCACGCCATCCAGACCAGCGGCAATTGCATCCGCAACATCAGTTCCGACCAATATGCCGGCGTCAGTGCCGACGAGGTGGCGGACCCCCGCCCCTGGGCCGAACTGCTGCGTCAATGGTCGAGCTTCCACCCGGAATTCACCTATCTGCCGCGCAAGTTCAAGATTTGCGTGATTGCCAGCGACGACGATCGCGCGGCGATGCGCCTGCACGATATCGGCCTGAAGCTGGTGTCGAAGGATGGCGTGATCGGCGCCGAAGTCTATGCCGGCGGCGGCATGGGCCGCACCCCGATGGTCGCGCCGCAGATCCGCGATTTCGTCGCCGAAGAGGAGATCGTCTCCTATCTGGAGGCCTGCCTGCGCGTCTATAATCGCTACGGCCGCCGCGACAACAAGTACAAGGCCCGGATCAAGATCCTGGTTCATGAGATCGGCGTCGAGGAATATAAGCGGCAGGTCGAGGAAGAGTTCGCCCATATGCGCGAGCTTGGCCTCAACCCGCCGACTGAGGAACTGGACCGCATCCGCGCCTTCTTTGCCAACCCGGCCTATGAAACGGGCCTGAGCGAAGAGATCGACCGTGCCGATCCGGCCTTCGCCCTGTGGGTCGACCGTCAGGTCGCGGCCCACAAGCAGCCCGGCTATGCGATCGTCAATATCAGCCTGAAGCCGCTAACCGGCATTCCCGGCGACGCGTCGGCCGAGCAGATCGAACTGGTCGCGTCGCTGGCCGAGCAATATTCGCTCGACGAACTGCGCGTCACCCATGCGCAGAATCTCGTCCTGCCGCATGTGAAGAAGGCCGATCTCTACGCCATCTGGCAGAAGCTGGACGAAGCGGGACTGGCCGAGGCCAATCTCGACCTCATCACCGATATCATCGCCTGCCCTGGCCTTGATTATTGCGCGCTCGCCAATGCCCGCTCGATCCCGCTGGCACAGAAGATCGCGCAGCGCTTCGCCAACAATGCGCGTCAGGCCGAACTTGGCGAGCTGAAGCTCAAAATTTCGGGCTGCATCAATGCCTGCGGCCACCATCATGCCGGCCATATCGGCATTTTGGGCGTGGACCGGAAGGGCGTGGAGAATTTCCAGCTGCTGCTCGGCGGATCGGGCGCGGAGGATGCGTCGCTCGGCCAGATCACCGGCCCCGGTTTCTCCGAAGACGGCGTGGTCGACGCGATCGAGAAGGTCACCGACATCTACCTCGCCGAGCGCACCGACGGGGAGCGCTTCCTCGACACCTATCGCCGCATCGGCATGAAGCCCTTCAAGGAGGCGATCTATGGTTGAGTTCCTCTCCTTCCGCGACGGTGAAGCCGCGCAGGAGCCGGCCGTCACGGTCGAATCCTTCACCGGCCAGTCCAACGCCACCGCCGTCCGCATCGAACCGGGCGAGGATGCGCGCGAACTGCTGCCCCATCTCGATCGCCTCTCGCTGGTCGAGGTGAACTTCCCGGCCTATGGCGACGGGCGCGGCTATTCCGCCGCACGTATCCTGCGGGAATCGGGCTATCAGGGCGAATTGCGCGCCGTGGGCGACGTGCTGGTCGACCAGATCAACGCCATGCGCCGCTGCGGCTTCGACAGTTTCCACCCCGCCAAAGCCCTGGATGACGCCGCCGTGGAGCGCGCGCTCACCCGCTATGTCGACGTCTATCAGAAGACGATCGATGGCCGTCAGCCCGTCTGGGCGAAACGGCATCCGGAGAAAATTGATGGCTGAACCTGCCCGCCAGATCCCAGAGCGGCTAGTAGATGTGATCGATGCCCGCCCCGTCTTTACCCAGGGGGATGCCGATGCGCTCAACGCGCGCTTCGAGGGCGTCGATACGCTGACCATGCTCAAGACCGTGTTCGCGGAAGGGCTCGCCGGCAATGTCGGCGTCGTCTCTTCCTTCGGCACGGAAAGCGCGGTGCTGCTCGATCTGGTGGCCAAGGCCGACAAGGCTATCCCGGTGATCTTCGTCGACACGCAGAAGATGTTCGCCGAAACGCTCAACTATCGCGACACGCTGGTCGCACGGCTGGGCTTCACCAACAGCAGCGTGGTCGCGCCCGACGCCGCCGTGCTGGCCAAGAAGGACGAAACCGGCCTGCGCTGGTCCTATGACCCCGACGGCTGCTGCGAAATCCGCAAGGTCGAGCCGATGAAGCGTGCCAAGGCGAGCCTGGACGGCTGGATTTCGGGCCGCAAGGCATTCCAGTCAGTCACGCGCCAGAATTTGCCGCGCTTCGAGGTCGAGGACGGCCGGCTAAAGATCAATCCGCTGGGCGACTGGACCAAGACCGATCTGGAAGCCTATTTCGAGGCCGAACAACTGCCGCGTCACCCGCTGGAGTCACAGGGCTATCTGTCGATCGGCTGCGAACCCTGCACGTCCAAGGTGCTGCCGGGCGAAGACCCGCGCGCCGGTCGCTGGCGCGGCTGGGACAAGGTGGAGTGCGGTATCCATTCGCCGGTGACGCCGATCCCCGTCATCGATCCGGAAGACCCGGCAAACCTGCCCGCCTTCTGATTGCACCGGGCGCCCTGCGGGGCGCCCGTCCCTTATCTTATTGTAACATTGCGTAACAAGCGTGGGCGCGCGCTGGACCTGTCGTGTCAGCGGCGCAATACACTCCCCCCTTTCCAACGGGACTTAAGGGAGTCGCCCCATGGATCGTCGTCAATTCCTGCTTTCCTCGGGCGCGGTCGCGCTCGCCACTGCGGCGCCACGCGCCCTGGCCCAGGCGGCCGGCGCCGATGATGCCCGCCTGTCGGCCGCCTTCGCCACCGCCTTCGAGCGCCAGCTCGACCTGTCGCCCGCCATGGTCACCAGCCTCGGCCTCGACAAGGGCGCCCGCTCCGCCGCCAAGAGCCAGCTCGACGACAACAGCAAGTCGGGCACGATGAAGAAGCTGGCCGCCACCCAGGCGGCGATCAAGGAATTCAAGGGATATGAGGGCGCCGCCCTGTCGGATGCGCAGCGCCTGAACCTGGAGGTCATCCTCTATTCGCTCGACCAGCAGACGGTCGCCCCCGCCAAGTTCGGCCTCAACAGCGTCCAGCGCCCCTATCGCATCTTCCAGCAGGGCGGCAGCTATTTCCAGACGCCTGATTTCCTCAACACCGCGCACACCATCAACACGGTCGGTGATTGCGAGGCCTATGTCGCCCGGCTCGATGCCTTTGCCCGCAACCTGCGGACCGATACCGCGCTGCAGCGGGACGAGGCCGCGCGCGGCTATCTCGCCCCCGGCTGGTCGCTCGACCTGACGCTCGGCCAGATGAAGAAGCTGCGCGGCCAGCCCGCCGCGACCAGCAGCCTGGTCCAGTCGCTGGCGAAGCGCGCCGCGGCCAAGGGCGTGACCGGCGACTGGCAGACGCAGGCCGCCGCGATCGTCGAAAAGTCGATCTATCCCGCGCTCGAAGAACAGATCGCCGCGATCGAGGCGTTGAAGCCCAAGACCGCCGCCGGTGACGGCGTATGGCGCACCCCGCGCGGCGATGAAATCTATGCCGCCGCCCTCAAGCAGGCGACCACCACCGACCTTAGCGCCGATCAGATCCACGCCATGGGGCTGGAGCAGGTCGCCGACATCAGCGCCAAGCTGGACGTGATCCTGAACGGCGCCGGCTTTACCAAGGGCAGCGTCGGAGAAAAGCTCGCCGCGCTCAATGTCGACCCGGCCCAGCTCTATGCCGACAGCCCGGACGGCCGCGCCGCCCTGCTCGCCCAGCTCAACCGCGACCTCGACGCCATGAAGGCGAAGCTGCCCCAGGCGTTCACGACCATCCCCAATACGCCGCTCGAAATCCGCGCGGTGCCGGTCGAGATCCAGGATGGCGCCTCCAACGGCTATTATAACCGCGCCGCGCTCGACGGTTCGCGCCCGGCCATCTATTTCATCAACTTGAAGGACGTCGGCGACTGGCCGAAATATGGCCTGCCTGCCCTCACCTATCATGAAGGCGTGCCCGGCCATCACCTCCAAATCTCGACCGCGCAGACTGCCGGCGATGTGCCGATGCTGCGCAAGACCGCCTTCATGAGCGCCTATAGCGAAGGCTGGGCGCTCTATGCCGAGCAGCTGGCCGATGAACTGGGCGGCTATGCGACGCCGATCGATCGCGCCGGTTACCTCCAGTCCTTCCTGTTCCGCGCCGCCCGCCTGGTGGTCGACACCGGCATCCATTCCAAGCAGTGGAGCGTCAAGCAGGCGACCGATTACATGGTCGAGAAGACCGGTTTTGCCCGCCCCCGCTGCCAGCGCGAGGTCGAGCGCTACTGCACCCAGCCGGGCCAGGCGACCAGCTACAAGGTCGGCCATGGCAGCTGGACCAAGGCCCGCGAAAAGGCGCAGGCGCTGCTGGGCGACAAGTTCGATATCAAGCAGTTCCACGCCGTTCTTGAGGAAGGTGCGATGCCGCTGTCGATCTTGGAGAAGCGGATCGAGGATCGCGCTCGCGCCCTCGCGCAGGCCTGACAAAGGACAAGCGGGTCCGGCCTTTCCTCAAGGCCGGACCCGTTGCATGATCACAAAAGAACAAAGGGGTATCGCCATGCTTCGTACCGCACAGATTTCCGCTGCCGCCCTGATGATCGCTGCGCTCGCCGCGCCGATCGCCGCCCAGACCGATCCGATGACCCCGGACAAGGTCGATGTCTATGATCCGGCCCGGCCGCAGGCGGACTATGTGCGCAAGGAAGTGATGATCCCGATGCGCGACGGGGTGAAGCTGTTCACCATCATCGTTATGCGCAAGGGCACCAGCCACGGCCCCATCCTGCTGACCCGCACCCCCTATGATGCCGGCAAGGCGACCAGCCGCAACCGCAGTCAGAGGATCGAGGAAATCCTGCCGGTCATGGACGCGGATTTCGTCAATGACGGCTATATCCGCGTCTATCAGGACGTGCGCGGCCTGCACGGGTCGGAGGGCGACTATGTCATGACCCGTCCGCTGCGTGGCCCGCTCAACAAAACCGACGTCGACAACAGCACCGACGCCTATGACACGATCGACTGGCTGGTGAAGAATGTGCCGGAAACCAACGGCAAGGTCGCCATCACCGGCTCCTCCTATCCCGGCTTCACCTCGCTGATGGCGTTGATCGATCCGCACCCTGCGCTGAAGGCCGCCGTGCCGCAGAGCCCGATGGTCGACGGCTGGATGGGCGACGACTGGTTCCACAATGGCGCCTTCCGCAATTTCGGCTTCGGTTACAGCCTGTCGCAGACCGCCAAGAAGGGCGGCGGCGCCATCCCGATGGGCAATGGCGACGAATATACGACGATGCTGAACGCCGGATCGGCCGGCGACTTCGCCCGCGCCTATGGCCTCGACGCCTTCCCCTCGGTCCGCAAGCTGCTCGAACATCCGGCCTATGACGCCTATTGGCAGGAACAGGCGGTCGACAAACTGCTGGCCAAGCGCACCCTGACCGTGCCGACGATGCTGGTCGTGGGCCAGTGGGACCAGGAGGACAGCTATGGCGCCCCGGCGGTCTACAAGGCGCTGGAACCGCAGGACAAGAAGAATGACATGGTCAGCCTGGTAATCGGCCCCTGGCGCCATAGCGGCGTCAATTATGAGGGCCGGAGCCTCGGCGATCTCCAGTTCGAGGGCGATACCGGCCGCCAGTTCCGCGTCGGCACGATGAAGCCCTTCCTCGACCATTATCTCAAGGACAATCCGCCCGCCGGCTACACCATGCCCGGATCGCTCAGCTACGCGACCGGCATCGACAAGTGGGAAACCCGCGCCAAATGGCCGGGCGGCACGCCGACGCCGCTCTATCTGGGTGCCAGCTACAGCCTGTCCTGGGCCAAGCCGGCGGCAGCCGGCAGCGACTCCTATGTGTCCGATCCGGCCAAGCCGGTCCCCTATCTGCCCCGGCCGATCCATCAGGACCAGAATGAGGCTTGGCGCACCTGGCTGGTGAAGGACCAGCGTTTCGTCGATGGTCGGCCCGACGTGCTGACCTATGTGACGCCGGTGCTGGACAAGGAGGTCCATATCGCCGGCCAGCCAATGGTCGACCTGTTCGCCGCCACCAGTGGCACCGACAGCGACTGGGTGGTGAAGCTGATCGACGTCTATCCGGAAGAGAACACCGCCAATCCGGTGATGGCCGGCTATGAACTGCCGATCGGCATCGACATTTTCCGGGGCCGCTACGCCCATGGCTTCGACAAGCCGCAGGCGCTGACGCCGGGCAAGGCGGAAAATTACAAATTCGGCCTTCCGAACGTGAACCATGTGTTCAAGCCGGGCCACCGCATCATGGTGCAGATCCAGTCCAGCCTGTTCCCGGTCTATGACCGCAACCCGCAGACCTATGTACCTTCGATCTTCGACGCGAAGCCGGGCGACTACAAGCCGGCGACTCAGAGCGTGCAATATGGCGCGGCGGGCGCCAGCGCGATATGGTTGCCGATCGTCAAATAAGCGGATGGCATGGCGCCGCCGCGATCAAGGGAGGGCATGATGGCGGTTGAACTGAAGATCCTGGCCTGGGCCTGTGTCCTGCTGCTGGTCCATATCTTCGCGGCGGCGCATCTCAAGACGAAGCAATATGGCCTGAAATGGAATACCGGGGCGCGGGACGAAAACCTGCCCCCGCTCGATCCCGTCGGCGGCCGGCTGGTCCGCGCCCAGGCCAATTTCCTGGAAACCTTCCCGATCGCGATCATCGTCCTGTTCGGCGTGGTGGTGGCCGGCCGCACCAGCGAATGGACGGCGATCGGCGGCTGGCTGTGGCTGGTGTCGCGCGCGCTCTACCTGCCGCTCTATGGCCTGGGCGTGCCGGTGGTCCGCTCGCTCGCCTATCTCGCCAGCATGATCGGCCTGTGCATCGTCTTCAAGGCGTTCGTCGCCGGCTGAACCGGGTGGCGGCGGATATATCCGCCGCCATGCCTTCTTATTCGAGGTCTTCGAGGTAGGAACTGCCTTCGGCCAGATCCGAGAAGCGCGTGATCTTGGCGTCGAACTTCATGCGGATACGGCCGGTCGAACCGTGACGCTGCTTGGCGACGATCACTTCGGCCAGGCCGTAGATGCGCTCCATCTCCTGCACCCATTCCTGATGCTCGGGGCCTTCCTTGTTGCCCGGTTCCTTGGCGGCGACATAATAATCCTCGCGGAACACGAACCAGACCATGTCCGCGTCCTGCTCGATCGAGCCCGATTCGCGAAGGTCGGACAGCTGCGGACGCTTGTCCTCGCGCTGTTCCACCGCACGGCTGAGCTGCGACAGCGCCAGCACCGGCACATGAAGTTCCTTCGCCAACGTCTTCAAACCACGGGAAATTTCCGAAATTTCATTGACGCGGCTATCGCCCACCTTGCCGCTGCCCTGCAGCAACTGGAGATAGTCGACGACGATGAAACCGACATCATGACGGCGCTTGAGGCGACGAGCGCGGGTCCGCAGCGCCGCGATCGTCAGGCCCGGCGTATCGTCGATGAACAGCGGCAGTTCCTGAAGGTCGCGCGCGGCGCGCGACAGGTTCTGGAAGTCCGCCCGGCTGATCTTGCCCATACGCAGCGCTTCGCCGCTGATGCCCGACTGTTCGGCCAGAACGCGGGTCGCGAGCTGGTCGGCCGACATTTCGAGGCTGAAGAAGGCGGTCTTGGCGCCCATATTCTTTTCCGGCGGAATGCCGTCGCTATGGTCGCGCAGCCAGCGCGACGCCGCATTATAGGCGATATTGGTCGCCAGCGACGTCTTGCCCATGCCCGGACGACCGGCCAGGATCATCAAGTCGGAATTGTGCAGACCACCGATCTTCTCGTTGAGGCTGTTGATGCCGGTGGTGATACCCGACACATGGCCGCCGCTGTTGAGCGCACGTTCAGCCACCTGTACCGCCATGGTGGAGGCGGAGAGGAAGCTCTTGACCGACCCGCTCTCGCCCTCGCCTTCCGACACTTTGTAAAGCGCAACTTCGGCCAGCTCGATCTGCTCGCGCGGATTGACATCCTCACTGGTATCTAAAGCATTATCAACCAGTTCTCGACCGACGTTCACAAGCTGGCGAAGTAGGGCAAGGTCATAGATCTGGGTTGCGAAGTCGCGCGCACCCAGCAGCGCGGCACCGCTACCGGTGAGCTGCGCCAGATAGGCAGCGCCGCCCAGCTCCTTGAGCGCCGGATCCTGTTCCAGCATCGGCTTGAGCGTCACCGGATTGGCGATCATGTCGCGCTCGATCAGGCGCATCACCGCCTCATAGATACGGCCATGCAGTGGCTCGAAGAAATGTTCGGGCTTCAGCTTGAGCTGCACATCCTCCGCGATGCGGTTGTCAATCATCAGCGCGCCGAGCAGCGCAGCTTCCGCTTCGACGTTGCGCGGCAGTTCCAGCCCGCCCTCTTCGGGAGCGGCATTGAGTTTCACGAGTTCGACCATGGGCCCTCATCGCGCCACGACGCGGGTCGCGCAAGGGCGAAGGTTGAAACAACCGCATCTCCCCCGCCACAAGTCCCGCTTGCTTTTCGTGGCCCGTCGCCGCACTGACAGCAGACCCGCCATGGCCGATCCGCGCATCATAGACATCAAGCTCGACGAGCGCACCATCTTGTGGCGCAACGCGGATGTCGAGCAGGAACGGCGCATCGCCATTTTCGACCTGCTGGAGGACAATCATTTCGCGCCGGAGCGCGTCCATGCCGACGGCTATGCCGGCCCCTACAAGGTGGTGCTGCGGGTCGAGGAAGGGCGCCTGGTCATCGAGATCAACCGCGCGGACGACAGCCCGCTGGAGGCGATCATCCTGGGCCTGGGCCGTTTCCGCCGGCCGATCCGCGAATATTTCGCGATCTGCGACAGTTACTATCAGGCGATCAGCAATGCCTCGCCAGCGCAGATCGAAACCGTCGACATGGCCAGGCGGGGCATTCACAACGACGCAGCGGACATGCTGAAAGAGCGGCTGGAGGGGAAGATCGCGGTCGATTTCGACACCGCGCGCCGCCTGTTCACACTTATCTGCGTCCTGCACATCAAGGGGTAATATCATCGGGCGTTTGACTTTGGGGGGCTTGCTGGTCCGCTTGGGGGCGGTTCTGGCAATCATCATGGTGCTGGGTTCGGCACTGTGGATCTATGCACGCGGATGGGCTCCGAACCGTGACGAATATCCGACCCAGGGCGTATCGGTGACATCCGACACCGGCCTGGTCGAATGGGGCACGCTGGCGGCGCAGGGGGCGGATTTCGCCTATATTCGCGCGGCCAGGGGCGCCAGCCTGCGCGACCCGCTGTTCGCCGCCAACTGGCGCGGCGCGCGTGGCGCGGGCATGCGCTATGGCGCGGCGCTGGACTATAGCCTGTGCGCCAAGGCCGTCGATCAGGCGACCCAGTTCATGACCACCGTACCGCGCGACAATGCCGCCCTGCCCCCGGTCATCCGACTGGGGTTCGATCCATCCTGCGCCACGCGCCCCGGCCGCGATCAGGTGCTGTCGGAACTCAACACGCTGGTCAATCTGGTCGAAAGCCATGCCGGCAAGCCCGCCCTGCTCAACATCAGCGCCGATTTCGACGCCCAATATGACATTGCCAGCGGCATCAACCGGACCTTGTGGGTCGACGGCAATTTCTTCGCGCCCGATTATGCCAAACGTCCCTGGGTGATGTGGACAGCCAGCGACATGCGGCATATCGACGGCGTCGACGGACCGATCAGATGGGATGTGGTGGCACCATGAGTGCAGAAGACAAGAATATCGCCGCGCTGGTCGCGGCAGCACGCGGCGCGCTGGCCCATGCCCATGCGCCCTACAGCCGCTTTGCCGTGGGCGCCGCCGTGCGCCTGACCGATGGCAGCATCGTCACCGGCAGCAATTTCGAAAATGCGAGCTATGGCCTGTCGCTCTGTGCCGAAACCGTCGCGCTGGCGACCGTCAACGCGCAGGGCCGTCTGGCCGATGTCACCGAGATCGCGGTCGTCGGCGGCGGCATGGCGGCGGACGGCAGCGTCGGCGGCGAGGCGATCGTCAGCCCCTGTGGCCGATGCCGCCAGGTCATCAACGAGGCCGAACAGATGGCCGGCCGCACCCTGGCCATCTATTGCGTCGCGCCCGAAGGTGACGGCCTGGTCGAACATCGCGTTGCCGACCTGTTGCCCCACGCCTTCGGCCCGGCCGACCTTGGCATCACCCCTGCACAGAAGAGCTGACAGACCCATGTCCATCCTTTCCGACCGCTGGATCCGCAAGCAGGCCCAGTCGAACCGCATGATTGAGCCGTTCGTCGAGAATCAGCGCCGCGACGGCTGCATCAGCTATGGCCTGTCCTCCTATGGCTATGACGCGCGCGTCGCCGACGAGTTCAAGATCTTTACCAATGTCGACAGCGCCGTGGTCGATCCCAAGGATTTCGCCTCCAACAGCTTCGTCGACCGCAAGACCGACGTCTGCATCATCCCGCCCAACAGCTTCGCGCTTGCCCGCACGGTCGAATATTTTCGCGTCCCGCGCGACGTGCTGGTGATCTGCCTTGGCAAATCCACCTATGCCCGCTGCGGCATCATCGTGAACGTCACGCCGCTGGAACCGGGCTGGGAAGGCCATGTGACGCTGGAATTTTCCAATACTACGCCGCTGCCCGCCAAGATCTACGCCAATGAAGGCGCCTGCCAGTTCCTGTTCCTGCAGGGCAACGAGCCTTGCGAGGTCAGCTATGCCGACCGGGCCGGAAAATATATGGGACAGCAGGGCGTGACATTGCCGCGCCTGTGACGCTGTGGCAGCATCGCGGGCCATGAAGCGCACATGGCCCTCCCGATGCTGAAATTCCTGCGCCGATCCGATGACCGGGACGGGACGCCTCCCAGCGTGGGGGATGACTGGCGCATCTATGCGATCGGCGACATTCATGGCCGGCTCGACCTGCTCGACCAGTTGCTCGGCATGCTTTCGGCCGACGATGCGCTGCGGCCTGGAAAGCGCCGGGGCCTCATCCTGCTCGGTGATCTGATCGATCGTGGGCCGCATTCGGCGCAGGTGATCGAGCGGGTCCGGGCGCTGCATGGATCGGGCAGCGACATCCGGCTGCTCAAGGGCAATCATGAAGAGATTTTCGTCATGGCTGCGCGCGGCGATCAGGGCGCGGTCGGCTTCTTCCGGCGCATCGGCGGCATGGAAACGCTCGCCAGCTACGGCCTGCCGCTTTCGCTGAGCGCCAACATGGATGATGGGGCGATCGCCCACTGGATGCTGAACTATATTCCCCGCGCGGATGTCGATTTCCTCGACAGCTTCGTCGATCATCTGACGGTCGGCGACTATCTGTTCGTCCACGCCGGCATCCGCCCCAGGGTGCCGATCGCCGAGCAGCGACCGTCCGATCTGCGCTGGATACGCGGCGATTTCCTCAACCATGGCGGGCGGCATGACAAGATGGTGGTCCATGGCCACAGCATCACGCCCGAGGTCGAAAATCTGGCCAATCGCATCGGCATCGATACCGGCGCCTATTATTCCGGCCGGCTGACTGCCATCGGCCTGGAGGGCGCGGACCGATGGTTCCTTCAGACCGGCGAAACCTGAGCCCTTCCCCAGCCGCGACCACAGCCTGACGCTTTTGTTGCCGGTCCATGGCGGATCGCCCACCATATTTCGTTCCCATGACCAACGGCAAAAAATGCCGATCAGCAGGGGACATATCATGCAGAAACGCCATGTTCTGGCGGGGCTTTCGCTCGCCACATGCCTTGTTGCGCCGACCCAACTGCTTGCCGCCCCTGCGCCGGACACCAGCCTGTCGCAGCGGCACAAATTCTCCATCCCGTCGCAGCCCCTGAGCGGCGCGCTGCGGGCGCTGTCGGCGCAGGCCGGCATTCGCATCCTGTTCCCCTATGATGAAGTCGCCAATATCCGCAGCCGCCGGGTCGAAGGATGGCTGAGCACCGACGATGCGCTCAGCCAGTTGCTGGCCGGCACCGAATTGCGCCGATCCCCGGCCGGCGCCGGCGTCATCGCCCTCGTCACCCCGCCCAACCGCAGCGCGGTGCGTCGCCGACCGCTGGCGATCCAGTTCGCGCAGGCGAGCGGCACGGCTACGCTTGATGGCCTCGCCATGGCGCCTGCGCCGGAGCCGGCAGCGGAATCCGCGCCCATCATCGTCACCGGCACCCGCCAGACGACCCGCACCGTCGCCGAAAGCCTGGCGCCGATCGACGTGCTGGGGGAAAAGGATCTGGAAGCCAGCGGCAAGCAGTCGGTGCGCGACCTGCTCGGCACGCTGGTGCCGTCGATCAATGTGTCGAACAACGGCGCGGGCGCCAGCTGGGCGGTGCGCACTTTGTCGCTGCGCGGCCTGGGCGGCGACCAGTTGCTGGTCCTGGTCAACGGCAAGCGGCGCCACAATACCGCCACCCTGTTCATCAACGGGTCGGTCCAGAATGGCCAGTCGCCGCCGGACCTGGACCTGATCCCCGGCAATGCGATCCAGCGGATCGAAGTGCTACGCGACGGCGCGTCGGCGCAATATGGGTCGGATGCGATCGCCGGCGTCGTCAACATCATCCTGAAGAACGACACGCAGGGCGGCGCGGCGCTGACCATGGGCAGCACCGCCGACAATGGCGGCTGGCAGGGCCGCTGGCAGATCGACAAGGGTTTCGCGATCGGGCCGGACGGCGGCTATATCCACCTGTCGGGCGAAGGCGTGCTGCAGGACAATACGGTGGTGAACAGCAGTCCGATCACCAGCAATCCCTTCTACCCCACCGGCGACGCGCGCAATGCCGATCCGGACCGCATTCGCGCCAGATATGGCCAGCCGCAGGTGATCGGCGGCAATGCCAGCTATGACGCGATGATGCCGGTTGGCGGCGACATGGAGCTGTACAGCTTCGGCACCTATTCCAAGCGGCATGCAGCCGGTTGGCTGACCTATCGCAACCCAGCGGCGCTCAACAATATCCTGGAAATCTACCCCGAGGGCTATATCCCGCGCATCCACGTCTATGACGAGGATTTTCAGGTCGCCGGCGGCCTGCGCGGCGAGATTGGCGGCGGCATCCATGTCGACCTGTCGACCAGCTATGCGCAGGACGAGGTCAAATATGCGCAGACCACCTCGCTCAACCCCTCCATGGGACCGGCCAGCCCGACCCATTTCTATCTCGGCAAGATCCGCTTCGACGAATGGACCAGCAATCTCGACTTCAGCAAGGAGCTCGATATCGGCCTCGCCGGGCCGCTGTCGGTCGCGGTCGGCGCCGAATATAAGAAGAACAAGTTCCTGATCGGTCCGGGCGACCCGGAATCCTATATCGATGGCGGCTATGTCTCGCCGGCCGGCAGCTGGCTCGCGGGGGCGACGCGGACCGGGGTCGGGTCGCAGGGCGTCACCGGCTTCCTGCCCGAAGGATCGGGTAGCTGGAGCCGCGACAACTGGAGCGCCTATATTAATCTGGAAGGCCAGATCGTCGAGGGGCTGGAGTTCGGCCTTGCCGGACGGCATGAGGATTATTCCGACTTCGGCACCACCGATACCGGCAAGGCGTCGCTGCGCATCGAGCCGTTTCGCGGCTTTGCCATTCGCGGCACCGCCAGCACCGGCTTTCGCGCGCCGACGCTGCAGCAGCAACATTATGCCTCCTCCTCCACGATCAACGTCACCGTCAACGGCGTGAACCAGTTGCTGCCGGTGCAGGCGCTGCCGGTCGACGGGGTTGCCGCGCGGGCGCTAGGGGCGCAGCCGCTGAAACCGGAAAAGTCGACCAACTTTTCCGCCGGCATCGTCCTGACCCCGGCCCCCAATTTCAACGTCACGGTCGATGCCTATCAGATCAAGGTCAGGGACCGCATCCTGCTGTCCGAAACGCTGAGCGGCCCGGTGGTCATGGATGCGCTGGCGGCAGCGGGCATCCAGGGCATTGCCGGCGGCCTCATCTTCTCCAACGCGGCTGATACGCGCACCCGCGGCCTCGACATCGTCAGCACCTATCGGGCGGGGCTGGGCGACCTTGGCACCGCGACGATCAGCCTGTCGGCCAATTTCAACAAGACGATCTTCACCCATATCGACCCGGTCCCCGACGAGATCGCCGCATCCGGGCTGGTGCTGATCGGCCGGGCCAAGCAAGGCGACCTTTCCGAAGGCACGCCGCGCGACAAGCTGATCGGCAACATCCTGTGGGAAAAGGGCGATTTCAACCTGAACCTGCGCGCCACCCGCTATGGCAAAATCTATCAGCGGGCGAGCGCCGCCGTCTATCATACCGAGGATTTTGCCGCCTGCACCGCCGGCAGTGCCGGCTGCACCCTGGGCTATGTCGACGAGAAGCTGAGCCCCAAGACGATCCTCGACCTCGAACTGGGCTACCGGCTGACCAAGGGCGTCAAGCTATCGTTCGGCGCCAATAATCTGCTCAACACCTATCCCAACAAATTGAAGCCCGTGAACCGGACGGCCGGCAGCCTTTACAATGCCTATGCCCCCTATGGGATCAGCGGCGGTTTCTATTATGGCCGGCTGAACCTGGAATTCTGACGCGACAGTTGAAAGTTCACAGTGTCGTGCGACGTGAAACCAGCCGTTTTTGCGGTCTGGCGCGCCTGCCACGCGTCCCTGACGCGCCACCGAAGCGACAGTGACGCGACGGTGAAGCGACAGTCAGGCGACAGCGAAGCGGCAGTTAGCGCCAGCCCGCCGCCTGCGCCGCCCGTTCGCCCTGCGCATCGGCAGGAGCGCCGTCGATCAGGCCGTCGATGGTGGCGAGAAGGCGCGGATCGGCCGAGGCGGCCTGGCGATATTCGCTCGTCTCGCCCTTGCCGGGCACCGCCTGCAGCAATTGCCAGCCGGCATCGGTGCGGCAGGCGACACCGGCCATGGCCGCGCCGTCGAAGCTGCGGCACCAGCCGCCGCCCTTGCGCCGGAAACTAAGGCCGATACGGACCGGGCCATCCTCCCCGGCCGAGGCCAATTGGCTGTCGAGCGCGGTGGCGAGCGGTCCCTGTGCCAGCATCGCGCCGTCCTTTACCGCAATCGGCCCTACCGGCCCGCCCGACATATGGCCGATGCCAAGGCCCAGCAGCAGGCTGGCGGCGATCGCGCCGCCCGTAACCCAACTCCAGCGCCGCGAGGGACGCGCGATCGGCACCACCGTCGGCGGCACCAGCATGGCCTGCATCGACGCAGGCACATCCTCTTGCGCGATCGGCGCGAAATGGCCGGCCAGCCGCGCGCGCAACCGCCGATGCTGCTCCAGTCGGGCGGCCAGCGCCGGGTCTTCCGCCGCCGCGCGGTCGACGCGCCGCCGCGTCACCTCGTCCAATTCGCCATCCACCCAGGCGATCAGCATGGCTTCATCAATGTCGGTCATGCCGCTTCCCCCAATAGTTCAATGAGCGCGCCGCGACCGCGCACCAGTCGCGAGGTCAGCGTGCCCATGGGTATGTTCAATATCGCAGCCGCCTCCTTGTAGGACAGCCCCTCCACCAGCACGAGCGCGATCGCCTCGCGCTGTTCGGGCGGCAATGCCTGCATCGCCCGATCGACGTCGGACAGGGTCATGGCCTGCTCCACCGCCTTGTCGCCGGCATAGCCGACATCGGCCCCCGCCTCTTCCGGGGCGAAGGTTCTGGCGGCCCGCTGACGAGCGCGGCCCTCATCGATCCAAAGATTGCGCATGATCCGATACATCCAGCTGTCGAGCCGCGTGCCCGGTTGCCACTGGTCGCGGGCGCGCAGCCCCTTTTCCAGTGCCGCCTGGCACAGATCGTCGCCATCGGCGCGATCATGCGACAGGCTGGCGGCAAAACGCCGCAGCCGGGGCAGGATCGCCAGCAGGTCGCGCTCGAACGACATGGTTTCTCCAAATTGCTTTCAGGGATGAAACGTCCCTGCCCGGCCGTTTCATCCTTCAGAAAGTCCAGCAACCGGATTTTTTTGACGATGGACGATTTTGACGCTGAAAAGGCCGGCGATGACCGGCGGGAAGAGACAGAGATGAGATGGACGCGCCCGTTGCTGATCGCGGGATTGTGGCTGGCGACACCGGGTGCGCAGGCGCAATTGCTGCCGGCGCCAGCCGCCAGTGCGTTGGGGGGCGGTGCGCTGGGCGGGGTCGGCCAGGTTTTGCCCGATACGCTCGACCGGCTGGGCGGCATCGTCGACCAGAGCGGACTGGATCGGCTGTCGCCGGCACGGCTGGCCGATCGGCTGGCAGCGGCGCGCACGGCGCGGATCGACGTGCTGCTGCGCCAGCATGGCGACGCGGTCGAACTGGACGACCGGCGAGAGCCGGCGCGGCGCGGCATCATCCTGCTGACCGGGGCGGACGCGGCCGCGATCGAGACACTACGGGCGGCCGGCTATGGCGTGGAACGGATCGAGGCGGAGGGGATCGACATGGCGATCACCCGTCTGACCGTGCCGGATGGCCAGAGCCTGGCGCGCGCGCTGCGCAATGTGCGCAAGATCGCCCCGCAGGCGCAGGCGAGCGCCGACAATCTCTATTTCCCGAGCGGCGCGGCTGCGGCAGAGCGATCGGCTGCACTGGCAAGCCATGGGTCGGTCGGGCGCGGCGCGGCGGGCCTGATCGACGGCGGCGTGGCCGCGCATCCGGCGCTGGCCGGCCCGATCGAGCAGCGCGGCTTCGTGGCCGGCGCGCCAAGGGCCAGCGCCCATGGCACGGCGGTCGCGTCCTTGATCGGCGGATATGGCAGCGTGAAGGGCGCCGCGCCGGGCACGCCGCTGCTGGTCGCCGACGTCTATGGCGACGATCCGGCCGGCGGCAGCAGCTTTGCCATCGTCCGCGCGCTGGGCTGGATGGCGGCGCGCGGCGCGAGGGTGGTGACGATCAGCCTGGTCGGGCCGGACAATCCCTTGCTGGCCGGGGCCATCCGGCTGGTGCGCGACAAGGGGGTGATGCTGGTCGCGGCAGTCGGCAATGACGGCCCGGCCGCCCCGCCCGCCTACCCCGCATCCTATCCGCAGGTGATCGCCGTAACCGGCGTCGACGGGCGGGACCGGTTGCTGCCCGAGGCCGGGCGCGCGGCCCATGTCGATTTCGCCGCGCCCGGTGCGGACATGATGGCCGCCGACATGCACGGCGGCCGGGACAAGGTGCGCGGCACATCCTTTGCGGCGCCGTTGGTGGCCGGGCGGCTGATGGCTGGCGGATCGGTCGAGGCATTGCGGCGGGAGGCGAAACCCGCCCGCGGCAAGGGCTATGGCGCCGGCATATTGTGCGGCACCTGCAGAAATAGGGATTGAATTTCCATGCCTTGCGAGAAAAATTTAGACGTTCGGGATTAAAGCGAAACGCCCCGCCGTTGTCCTGTCATCGGATCAAGATGACCAAGGAGACGGTCCATGAAGACGCAGATTATCATCGCAACCGCCTGCCTCGCGGCGCTCACCACGGCCCCCGCATCGGCCCAGTTGCTGGGCGGTGGCGGCGCATTGGGTGGTGGCGGACTGGGCGGCATGACCGGCGGCCTGGGCGGCGCGCTGGGTGGTTCGTTCGGCGGATCGGGGAGTCTGGATCGCAGCATCGACCTCGACAATGGCCGGGTCGGCGCCAGCGGCAACGGCAATGGCCGCGCCGAAGGATCGGCAACCCGTCGTGGCAAGAGCCGCTCGGCCAGCGGATCGGGATCGGCCAGCGGCAATCTGGCGGTAGATACGCTGGGCACCAGCGATGTGACCGGCGCGGCCGATACGGCGCGCAGCCGGGCGAGCGACACGGTCGGCGCCGCACGGGACCGGACGGAAAGCGGCGTCGCGACGGCGCGCGATCGGGCCAGCAGCACCGTGGCATCGGCGCGTGATCGGGCAGGCAGCACGGTCGCCTCCGCCCGCGATCGGGCGGGCTCGACGGCCAGCGGCGCACGGTCGGCGGCGGGCAATGTCGCGGGCAACGCGACCAATGCCGTCGGCAGCGCTGCCTCGATCGACGCGAGCGGGCAGGTTTCGGGCAGCGGCGAGACCCATGGCAGCACCAGCCAGCCGCAGAGCGAGGCCGCTACCCCTTCCTCTTCCGATCAGGCCACGGATTGACCCCATAACCCCGTAGCCGTCGCCTGACGGAAACGGCCGGCGATCCCCATCGGATCGCCGGCCGCATCATGTCCGCAATCGGGCGACGGGATCAGCTGGAGGCGACCACCATGGCGCGGGCGCGATCGGTCGCCGCGCGCGTGTCCCCCGCCAGTTTCTTGACTTCGGCCGCGACCACCGCAAAGCCCCGCCCGGCCTCGCCCGCCCGCGCCGCCTCGATCGTGGCGTTGAGGGCGAGGAGATTGGTCTGGTTGGCGATGCCGCTGATCGTCTCGACAATGTCGACCAGCCCGTCGACCGTGCTCTTGAGTTCCGCGCGCAATATCTTGGACGGGGTGGTGTCGGTCGCGATCTTGAGGATGCGCTCGACTCGGCCTTCGGCATTGAAGACCGGATTATAGGTGGCCTGCAGCCAGATGTCGCGGCCATGCTTGTCGAGGCGCCGATATTCGCCGGCATCGAAATCGCCCTGCGCCAGCTTGTCCCACAGGGCTGCATAGGCGGCCGAGCGCGCCTGGCCTTCATCGCAGAAGATGCGGTGATGGCGGCCGACAATCTCCCCCAGCGCATAGCCCATGGTCGCCAGGAACAGGTCATTGGCCCAGAGGATCGTGCCGTCCGGCGCAAATTCGATCACCGCCTGCGAACGGCAGATGGCGTCCCAGACGGCATCGCGGCTGTGGGGGTGAATGGCCTGGCCCATGAACATAAAACTCCTTCACCCCCGGCCTAGGCATCGATGGTAAATGGCAGCTTAATTCTATGGAAATTACATAATTTGTAACAATATGGCGGACATGGAAAAGGCCGGCGATCCCATCGGACCGCCGGCCTTTCCACCCCCTGACATGCAATCAGCGGTCGATCAGGCAACCCGCGCTTCGAGCGCCTCGACCTCATCGGGATCACGCAGCACATAGCCGCGGCCCCATACGGTTTCGATATAATTGTCGCCACCGCAGGCCAGCGCCAGCTTCTTGCGCAGCTTGCAGATGAAGACGTCGATGATCTTGAGTTCGGGCTCGTCCATGCCGCCATAGAGATGGTTGAGGAACATCTCCTTGGTGAGGGTCGTGCCCTTGCGGAGCGAGAGCAGCTCCAGCATCGCATATTCCTTGCCGGTCAGATGGACGCGGTTGCCGTCCACTTCCACGGTCTTCGCGTCGAGGTTCACCGCCAGCTTGCCGGTGCGGATGACCGACTGCGAATGGCCCTTCGAGCGGCGGACCACGGCGTGGATGCGCGCAATCAGTTCCTCGCGATGGAACGGCTTGGTGACATAATCGTCAGCGCCGAAGCCGAAAGAGCGGACCTTGCTGTCCATTTCGGCGACGCCTGACAGGATCAGCACCGGGGTCTGCACCCGTGCCGCCCGCAGCTTTTTCAGCACGTCATAGCCGTGCATGTCGGGCAGGTTCAGGTCGAGACAGATGATGTCATAGTCGTACAGCTTGCCGAGATCGAGGCCCTCTTCCCCGAGATCGGTGGTGTAGACATTGAAGCCCTCGGTCGTGAGCATAAGCTCGATCGCCTTGGCGGTGGTCGGTTCGTCCTCAATCAGCAGCACGCGCATTGGAAGCCCCTTCGTGTCGCAGGTCCGTTCACCCCACCAGAACGGTTTCTGCTCGCAATCATTAACCAAAAAACTTCTGAAGGACAAAGGTTAATTTTTCGCTAACCCGCAGGAATCCGCGAGTCGTATAAAAACGAATCTATTTACAAAGCGTTGACCCCGTAACGAAGCCCGCCGAGTCAAGCTGGATTACGGGATGAAACGAGCAAAGTCCTGCCATGGTTCCGCCTTTCGCAGGGGCGATCCGCGGCGATCACAAGGCGGAAATTTGCACTTCGTAAACCAGCCTCAGCAACCATGGTGACGGGTCAGGAAGTCGAGCAGCGCCTCCACCCGCGCCGGGCGCAGGCGCGAGGGCGGCGTCACCAGATGCAGGCCGAAGGGCGGCGGCCGCCAATCGAGCAAAATCTCCTCCAGCTCACCCGAGCGGATCGCATCGCCGACGATGAAATCGGGCAGGCGGGCGATGCCGACGCCAAGCCGCAGCGCGGGCATCATCGCCTCGCCACTGTTGACGGTGATGCGCGGGCGGACCTGCACCGTCACATTCTGCTGCCCCGGCCCGGTGAAGCGCCAGACATCGGGCGCGGTGACGTTGGAATAGCAGAGGCAGTCATGGCTGCCGAGGTCGGACGGATGGGTCGGGCGGCCGCGCTCGGCCAGATAGGCGGGCGAGGCGACGACATGCATATGGACGTCCGCCAGCCGGCGCGCGCGCAGCGAACTGTCGGGCATGTCGGCGATGCGGATGGTGGCGTCGAGGCCGAGTTCGACAATGTCGATCTTCGCATCGGACAGATGCAGGTCGACATCGACCAGCGGATTTTCCTTGGTGAACTGCGCGATCAGCGGCGCGATCCGCAGCAGGCCGAAATTCATCGGCGCACCCAGCCGCACCGTGCCGGAGAGTTCGGCGGTCTCGTCGCGCGCAGCCTCCTCCGCCGCCTGCCCTTCGGCCAGGATACGCTGGGCATGATCGGCAAGGCGCCGGCCGCTCTCGGTCAGCGCCAGGCGGCGGCTGGTGCGGCTGAACAGGCTGGTGTCGAGATGCTGCTCCAGGCGGGTCACCGCCTTGGACACGGTGGCCTTGGAGACGCTGAGCGCCTTGGCCGCGTCGGTAAAGCTGCGATGTTCGACCACGGCGGCGAACATCGCCCAGGCCTCGAAATCAGGTAGGCGCATAGGGAAACAATCCGTTTCAACACTGCTTATTCAAGAAACGAACCTGATCGCTAGATTGTCGGAAAGCAAGCCGGAAGCATCCGGCATCGCAATCGAAAGGCAGACCCTATGAGCACGACAACCGCGAGCCGCATCGAGCGCCGCCCGTTCGCGTCGCTCGGCCATGCCGACCATGGCTGGCTGAACGCACGGCACCATTTTTCCTTCGCCAATTACTATGATCCCGCCCGCATGGGCTGGGGCGCGATCCGGGTATGGAACGACGACGAGATCGGTCCGCGCTCGGGCTTCCCGCCCCATCCGCACAGCGACATGGAGATCATCACCTATGTCCGCACCGGCGCGATCACCCACCAGGACAGCCTGGGCAACAAGGGCCGCACCGAGGCGGGCGACGTCCAGGTGATGTCGGCCGGCACCGGCATCCGCCACGCCGAATATAATCTGGAGGACGAGACTACCACCCTGTTCCAGATCTGGGTCATTCCCCGTTCGGTCGGCGGATCGCCCAGCTGGGGCGCCAAGCCCTTCCCGAAGGGCGATCGCTCCGGCAAGCTGGTGGTGCTGGCCAGCGGCCATGACGAGGACAAGGAAGCGCTGCGCATCCGGGCCGACGCCCGGCTGCTGGGCGGCACGATCAAGGCCGGCGACAGCGTGACCTATGAGAGTGCCGAAGGCCGCCACCTCTATCTGGTCCCGGCGACGGGTCGGATCGAGATCGATGGCCAAACCTTCGAGGCACGGGACGGCGCCGCCATCATCGGCGGCGCGCCCATCACCATCACTGCGATCGAGGACAGCGAAATCGTCCTGGTCGACAGCGAATAGGCATGAAGCTTACGCGCCGGTTCGTTACTCCCCCTCCCCAACGAACCGGTCCGGGTCGCCCGCATGCTCCCTCCCTTGTGCGGGCGACCACCCTTTTCAACCTTTCAGTTCAGGCAAGGAGACGTGACAATGGCTAAGGTTCTGGTTCTCTATTATTCGTCCTACGGGCATATCGAAACGATGGCCAAGGCCATGGCCGAAGGCGCTGCCGCCGCCGGCGCGCAGGTCGACATCAAGCGCGTGCCCGAAACCGCGCCGCTGGAAGTCGCTAAGGCTGCCCATTTCAAGCTGGACCAGGAAGCCCCGGTCGCGACCGTCGCCGAACTGGCGGATTATGACGCGATCATCATCGGCACCGGCACCCGTTTTGGCCGCATGTCGAGCCAGATGGCTTCGTTCCTGGATCAGGCCGGCGGCCTGTGGGCGCGCGGCGCGCTCAACGGCAAGGTCGGCGGCGCCTTCACCTCGACCGCGTCGCAGCATGGCGGCCAGGAAGTCACCCTCTTCTCGATCATCACCAACCTGCTGCATTTCGGCATGACGATCGTCGGCCTGGACTATGGCTTTGCCGGTCAGATGGGCGTCGACAAGGTGCGTGGCGGTTCGCCCTATGGTGCGACCACCATGGCCGACGGCGACGGCAGCCGTCAGCCGAGCGAGGAAGAACTGGACGGCGCCCGCTATCAGGGCCGCCGGATCGCCGAAACCGCGATCAAATTGCACGGTTAATCGCAACCCGCGCCGTCTGGGGAACGCAGCCTGGCTGCGTTCTTCGGTCGCATGGGTGCGCCACCAGGTTGTAGGGAGCTGGCACGCCGGGACTGCGCGCCAGCTCCTTTTTCTTTCGAACTGGGGGCCGTTCTACTGCGTCTGCTTGCCGACCATGACGCCGCCCATGTTGAGCGTGCCGCCATTGACCGGATCGATCATCCCATAATTCCAGAGCGCAAAGAATTCCTGCGCCTGCGGGCCGGTAAACTGGCCGTTGATGCTGCCATTAGTGGTGCCAATGCCACGAATGGTCATTTCCTTTTCGAACTGTCCCGAAAAGCTGGATGAGCCGACAATGGAACTTCCGGCAAAATTCTGCGCCCCCAGTTCGTAGCGCTGCCCGCTATCGCGATCGGTTGCCACGGGGCGCATCACGCCCGACATTCGGGCCGCGGCGAAATCATAGGAGAGGCTTGCATCGCCCGTGATGACATAGGGCCGCTGCGTTGCACTGGCACTTACGGGCACAGTCGTGATCCCCTGGATGATCGCCGCATAGCTGGCCGAACCAGACCGCGGCATCGCGCCATCCGGCGTCTTGCGGCCATAGGCCAGCACAGTTTCGTTGACGTCGGACTGATACAGACTGGGAACGGGACCAACCGACCAGGTTGCAAAGCTGGTATAGGTCAGCGCAATCGTCGGGTTTCCGGCGCCCGGTTTCAGGACACGGATCTCGATCGGATGTTCGCTGGCGACCCCACCAAATGTTTCCGTCTTCGTGGTCCGATAGACGTCGAAGGACGCATTGCTGGCCGCAGCATCCCTGATCGCGTCGGTCAAGGCGACATCGCTGACCACCGCAAACTGATTGACCACCAGACTGTCGCTATCTTCCGAATAGCGCATGGTGACGGGCGGTGTCGTCAGGCTGGTGATGCGCTGCATATAGCTGTTGGTGGGCGAGGTCAGGATATATTGCGCCTGCATGCCCGTGGTTTCGAACGCCTCATTGACGCGCAGCGCATCCAGCCCGCCATTGGCCGGCAATGTTGCCAGGTCGCGCCCCAGCAGCGTGCCCAAATAGGCGCGCCCTCCTGTCGGCGTGTTCCAGCTCCAGGCCGCGCCAAGTTCCTCATGGTTGGGGCCATAAAAGCGTCCATCGAACGACCCGGCCGGGTTGCTGGGCGCACCGATCGTGAAACTGCCGCTGAAGGCATTGGATCCGGACGCGATCCTGGCGCTGGCATACCAGTTGCTGGTGTCCACCTTTCCGCCATCCGTTCCATAGGTGGAAAAATCACCATTGCCGGTCAGGCCGCCAGAGGCGAAATCAATGTTCAGCGTGCCCGCACCCTTGAGGCCCAGCGCCGTGTCGGCATAGGTGGCAATGCCGTTCAGCGATGCCACAAAAGTTGCGGTGCCGCCGAGCGGCATGGCCGAAGCCTTTGTTTCCACGCCATAGGTAAAGGCATCCGCAGTGGCGCTCACTGCGCTGTTATTTGCTGTGGTGCGTTGCCACACGGCAGCGCCGGCATATTGGAATTGCGGGCTGTCAGGCGTCCCCTTCTCGGCTGCGTTCTTACGAACGGCCAACGTGTCGGTGCGGTTACCCGATTTGTCGACATAAACGTCGAGGTCCGCATTGCTGAGCGCAGCATCCCTGCTCGATACAGCAAAATTCTGCGAACGGTCGGCGGCCGACACCGAATAGCGATTGCTCGACGCATCATAACGGAACGTCAGTGCAGATTTGGCGGCAGTCGCCGTACCTGCTCCATTTGCCGGGAAGCTGGCTGTACCAGCCACCGCATTATTGACGAAAGTTTCCGAAACAAGCGGTGCGACCAGATCCGCATTGGCGCTCGGTGTGGGTGTGGGTGTGGGCGTCGGAGTCGGAGTAGGTGCTGGCGTGGGAGTGGGCGTACTGTTCACGCCACCACCCCCGCCACATGCAGAAAGCGCCAGCATGAAGGCGATCGCGCTCGCGCCGCGAAGAGCCTGTTTCGTCATCTTCATTCCCCCGTCAGAAAACCGAACCGATGCCGAACTCGGCAGAAATTCGGCGATATTGATAGATTTCGATGGTCGAGCGATTGCGTTCCCATTTGAGCCGCGCCAGTGGCGCGAACGGACCGACCTGCAAGGCGCGTAACGTCGCCCCGATGCTCGCGCTCAGTCGATTTTCGATGCGCCGGCGTGGATAAAGAAGCAGCCGGGCATCAGCCTCCAAATGGCTGTATCCCATTGTCGCGACGAAGGTCGTGCGCCCCATTTCGCGGAAGCCATAGACGCTGCCCCCACCACTGACGAAGCTATAACCGCGATCGCGCGCTGCTTCGCGCAGGGCAAACATCTGAACGCCGCCGCCGCCCCGCGCGCTGAAGGCATGATCAAATGCCCCGGCCAGGGTGAAATCATCCGCTGTCTGCAAGGCGTTGCGCTGGTTGCGGACATGGGTAACGCCACCTTCAAGCTGAAGTTGGCTACGTTTTCCCACCGGGTGCAGCAGATTCGCGCTGCCACCATAGCCGGTCGAATAGAGACGGTCGCCATACCAGCGCCAGCTTGGCCCGGCCGCCACGGTAATACGATCCGACCCCGACAGATATTGGGGGCCGACCTGCAACGCCGCACTGATGTCGTTGAAAGAGGCATCGCGATAGAGCGAGGCGCCGACCGACGCGCGCACCAGCAGATCCGCGCCCGGTTCGATGCCGTGGCGCCAATAGCCCTGGCCGCGCAGACTGAGCCCGACACCCGATTTTTCCTGGGCATCCTTGTCGAGCAGGAAATCGCCGATCACCGTTCCAAGCCGATCGGAACGGGTCGCGCGATTGACATTGCTGTCGGGCGCAAGGGCGAGTTCGATCGAACCGCCGAGCGTCTTCCGTGCGCTCAAGGCATTGGCATAGAAGCGCACCATCTGCTCGACCTGTGGCGGCAAGCCGGCAGCCTGTGCCGCGCGCATTTCGCGGCCGGCAGCCCGCACGTCACCGCTGGCAGCCAGCACCCTGGCCAGTTCCAAGCGCACGCGGGCGGCATGGGGTTTTACATCAAGGATATGCCGGAACTCGACCGCCGCATCGCTGTAGCGTTGCAGGTCGTCGGCCAGCATCAGCCCCAGCCGGAAGCGCGCTTCGATCCGCAACTCGGGATCGGCATCGGCGAACAGGGCGCGATAGGCCGCCTGGGCGGTTTCGAAATCGCGTGCCTGTCGCGCGGATTCGGCAACGTCGAAAATCTGTCCGGCCGACAGGATGGCAGGTGTCGATGCGCGTTCCGCATCGACATGCTGCGCACTGGCAACCGACGTCGGCACGCACAGCACCGACGCGACAAGACGCGCCGCGAATCTGATAAAATCCCCCAAGCCCCCTGAGTCCCCACTCAGCAAACCGCCGATATAAGGGCCTTTTTTAGGAGCTCAATGGAATTTTACGATCCGGCAATGTTGGCGTGACCGAACCTTGTGGATGTCATCCCAGCGTCTTGGGCGTGACCCAGACTTCGACCGGGGTGATGAACTTGCCCGGTGCGGGCTTGCCGACGACGACGCGGTCGGCGGTGACCAGTTCGCCATTTTCAAGGTTCAGCGAGACCCAGGGCTTGGGCATGCGCTCGAACTTCATCTTCTGGATGGGCTGGCCGGTGGCCGTGTTCATGATGGTGGCAATGATAGACATAGGGCGCGGCCGCTAGCGCCTGCCCCCGCCCCCTGTCCAGAGCCGGAATCGGCAAAATATTTTCAAGCCCGACGAAAAAAGTTGCTGCCCATGTCACATCGGGCGCGGCCGTCTCGTCATGTCAGCAATAGCAAGCAAAGGAGCTGTATCATGACCGACAAGATCAATCCCTATGCCGCCGCGCCGCAGCTGATGAAGAGCTGGACCGCGCTGTCCACCGCTGTCGCCGACAGCCTGGAGCCGAGCCTGATCGAACTGGTGAAGATCCGTTCGTCGCAGATCAACGGCTGCGCGAACTGCATCAACATGCACACCTATGAAGCGCGCGAGAAGGGCGAGATCGAGCAGCGCATCTACCTGCTGACCGCCTGGCGCGAGGCGCCCTGCTATACCGACCGCGAGCGCGCTGCGCTGGGCTGGACCGAGGCGCTGACCGAAATCGCCAAGGGCCACACCCATGAAGCGGCCAAGGAAGCGCTGAACTGGGAGTTCACCGAGGAGGAACAGGTGAAGCTGACCCTGATGATCAACATCATCAATGGCTGGAACCGCATCGCCGTCGGCTTCAACCTCTGGTACGACATGCCGATGAAGGCAGCAGCCTGATGGCGCGGGGGACGCAGATGGACGCGGCAGCGCGCTTCGACCCGCTGCGTCCCCGCCTGATCCGGGTCGCCTATCGCATGCTGGGATCGGTCGCCGATGCCGAGGATGTGGTGCAGGATGCCTTCATTCGCTGGATGGGCACCGACCATGGCGCGGTGCGCGAGCCCGAAGCCTTTCTCCGCCGCATCGTCACCCGGCTCTGCCTCGACCAGATGAAGTCGGCGCGGGCGCAGCGCGAAACCTATGTCGGCCCCTGGCTGCCCGAGCCGGTTGTCGAGGAAGCGGACGAGGAAGAGGATGTCACCCTACCGCTGATGCTGGCATTGGAGCGGCTGTCGCCGCTGGAGCGGGCAGCCTTCCTGTTGCATGATGTGTTCGGCCTCGCCTTTGACGAGGTGGCGAGGACCATCCGGCGCGATGCTGCCGCCTGTCGTCAGCTCGCCGCCCGCGCGCGCGATCATGTCCGCGACGCCCGCCCCCGTTTCCAGATCGAGAAACAGCGCGGGCTGGAGATTGCCGGCGCCTTCTTCGCCGCGTCGCGCAGCGGCGACATGAGCACATTGGGTGCACTGCTGGCGCAGGATGTCAGCTTCCACAGCGATGGCGGCGGCAAGCGCCCGGCCGCGATCCGCCCGGCGATCGGCCATGGCCAGGTGATGCAGGTCCACAAGGCGCTGGCAGTGCTGTTCGGCAAATATGGATCGACCCTGCTGCGCACCTGCATGGTCAACGGCCTGCCCGGCTTCGTCACGCGCGAGGCCGATGGCGAGTTGCAGACCACCGCACTGGACATAGAGGATGGCCAGGTGACCGCCATCTACATCATGCGCAACCCGGACAAGCTGCGCCATCTGCACTGAATGCTTAATCGCCGGATAAGCCCGTTCCTTGTCAAATTCGCAGCCCCCGCCGCGCCATGGCAGGATCGGGGACCGGGAGCGAAACAGAGATGGTTGGTGCGATCGGCGGCTCGAGCAATGGCTGGGGCCAGTTCAAGAAGGCGATGGAAGAATTTGCCGAAAAGGTTCGGCAGGCGAACCAGAATAGCGGCAGCACGACAGCGAAAGTGACAGAGGCGAGCACACCGGCGGCCACCACGCCGGTTGCGGCCAGCGAGCCGGTCGCCAGCGTCCAGCCGGCGGTCGAAACGACACCAACTGCCGCAGCGACCGCGCCGGCGCCGGCGATCGCAAGCGAATCCGCCGCCGTCGTCAGCGATAGCGTTGCCCTGTCAGCTTCGCTGTCACCCCTGACCTATAGCGCGCCCACGCCAGCGCCGCGATCGCAGGCCGTCGCGGCACCGGAAACCACGCTGGACACGCAATTGTCCGACGCGGGCTATTATGCGTCGCCAGCGGCATCGGCCGTCGCCGACCCGGTCGCTCCCGCCCAGCAGGAGGATGCCGCCGCGCTGAGCCAGGCGCAGGTGATCGCCCAGGCCGCCTACGCCCTGGTCGCCCGCGCCGGCGAGGATCATCGGCTGTCGCTGATCCAGCAGGGCTGACGCCCCGCGCCGTCAGCGCGCCAGATAGCCGCCATCGACCGGATAATAGGTTCCGGTCATGAAGGAAGCGCGATCGGACAGGAGGAAGCTGGTCATGGCAGCGATCTCCTCCGGGCGCGCCAGCCTGTCGAACGCATGCAGGCCGGCGAGGACCGCCCGTTCCGCATCGGTCATGGTCTTGCCGAGTGCCGGGGTTTCGACAAAGCCCGGCCCGACCGCATTCACCCTGATACCCTGGGCGGCATAGTCGAGCGCGGCGGTCTTGGTCATGCCGACGACCGCATGCTTGGACGTCACATAGGCGGCGGAACCGGCCCAGCCGACCGCGCCCAGGATCGAGGCCATGTTGACGATCGCGCCGCCACCGGATTTCAGCATCGCCGGGATCTGATATTTCATGCCGTAGAAGACGCTGTGCAGATCGACGCCGACAACCCGGTGCCAGTCATCGATGGCGATGTCGGCCAGCGGCGTGGACGGCGCGCCGATCCCGGCATTGTTGACCGCCAGATGCAGTCCGCCGAAGGTTTCGACGGCGAAGTCGACACTGGCGCTGACCGCCTGTGCATCGCTGACATCGACCTTGAAGGCGCGCGCCCGATCCTCGCCACAGGATTGCGCGAGACGCTGCGCCCCCGCTTCGTCGAAATCGGCGATGACGACCTTCGCGCCTTCCGCCAGCAAATCCTTCACCACCGCTTCGCCGATGCCCGATGCACCGCCGGTGACGATCGCGACCCGATCCTGAAACAACGCCATTCCAACTGCTCCTTGATTATCGCCGCCGGGCGACGGCATGACCGATGGGAAATAAACTCGACTCAAAGTATCCGGTTCCGTATCCTTTTATGCCGGAGCCGAATGGAAGGAAAGCAGGGATGGCCGCCGACACCAGCCAGCGGGCTGACGGATCAGGGAGCGACGGATCGGCGCGGCCGACCGGCCGGCCATCGCGCGAGGCGGCCGAACAGATTGAAGCGACGATGCTGGATGCGGCATTGGCGACCTTCATCGAGGCCGGTTTCCAGGGGGCCAGCATGGAAGCCATCGCCCGCCGCGCCGGCGTGACCAAGCGCACCCTCTATCGCCGCGCGCGGACCAAGTCGGACCTGTTCGTCGAGGTGGTCGAGCGCCTAGCCCGCCAGTCGGGCATGCCCAATCTGGCGCGGGTCGAGGCCGGCCCGCTGGAACAGCGTTTACAGGCGGCGGGCGAGATTTTGCTCGGCTGGCTGCTCAATCCCCATGCGATCGCGCTGTATCGCATGATCGTGGCCGAGGCTGCGCGTCAGCCGGGGCTGGCGCTCAGCGTCGATGGCCCGTTCCAGCGCGCCAGCACGGCGATCGCGGCCATCCTGGCCGAGGATGGCGCCCGGCCGGCAGAGACGGTCAGGATGGGCGCGGACATGTTCGTGCGGCTGGTCGCCGGCGAAGCGCTGGACCGGGCGGCGCAAGGGATCGAGCCGGCTGGCGTTTCAGACCGAACGCATGCGCGCGCCATGGCGGCCATCGCCTTCTTCCTGGCGGGCTGGCGATCCTGGCCAGCGTCGGCGCCGTCCTTGCCCTAGAGCATCCAGCGGCTGAGGCGCGGGAACAGGCGGATGAAGTGCCACAGGGCAAGGGGCGCCAGCAGCGCGAGCGCGAGCAGCCAGGGCCTGGCCAGATAGGGCGTGCCATAATGGATGATCGCGACGTGCAGATACATGATGACCAGTGACGCCCGGCCAAGCGCGGCGAGCGGGGCGGAGACTGGCGCGAGCCGCGCCGAGAGGCGGAAGAGCAGCAGCGACGTCGCGATGCCGGACGCGATCGAGAGCAGCGGCCAGCCATAGTCGGCCGCCTTCATGTTGAGGGTCGGCAGCCAGCCGGCCAGCCCTGCCAGCGCGAGCAGGCCGAGCGGCGCGATCCAGAGATTGCGCCAGTGCAATCGGGGCCAGAGCGCGCCGACCCAGAGCAGGATCATCGCCATCGGCACGCTCAGCAGGCCGAGCGGCGAGGCCGGCGTCATCCAGCCCAGCCCCTCCGCCAGCACCAGCAGTCCCGGCATCAGGATCAGCCAGCGCCGGTCGCGCGGATCGGGCCAGCGGTTGAGCGCGAGGTTGAACAGGATGCGCGCCAGCATCAGGCAGGGCACGAACCAGAAGATGGTATAGGGGCCGCGCAGCCAATAGCCGCCGAGCAGGATCAGCAGCAGATCGCGCGGCCATTGGTGGAAGATCGGCAGATTGCCCTTGGCCGGTTCGATGATATGATCCGCCAGGATCAGCAGCGCGAGGAAGATGGCATAGGGGCGCATCTGGCCGAGCAACTGGCGCCGGGTGAAGGCGCCGACCGGATGCGGGCGCGAGAGCATCCCCGACAGCAGGAAGAAGAGCGGCATGTGGAAGCTGTACATGGCGTCGCGCAAGGGCCCACGCGTCCAGACATGGCCGAACACCACGGCGATGATGCCGATGCCGCGCGCGACATCGACCCAGTCGAGCCGCTGCGGCGCATGTTGATAGGCAAGGCCCCTATTCTCCATCGGTTCCACGCCCTATAGGATGCGGCGTGGGCGTCAATCGCCCAGCCAGATTACCCGGACGCCAGATTTCCCGATCGGATTGATATTTGACCCTGCTTAGCGACAAAGTGCTGTTCATCGATGGCGAGGCCATCATCCTCGACAAGCCCGCCGGCCTGCCGGTCGACGCGCCGCGCGACGGATCGATCAGCCTTGAAAACCACCTCGCCTCGCTGACCTTCGGCTTTCAGCGCTGGCCGCTGGCGGTCCACCGGCTGGACCGCGACACCAGCGGCTGCCTGCTGCTCGCGCGCAACCCCAAGGCGCACAAGCGCTTTGCCGCCGCGTTCGAGGCCGGCACGGTCGAGAAGCGCTATGTCGCGGTGCTGGAGGGCGTGCCCGAGGCGGACGAAGGCACGATCGCCCTGTCGCTCAAGAAGGTGAGCACGCCGAGCCAGGGCTGGCGCATGATCGCGGCGAAGGCGGGCAAGCCCGCCGTCACCCATTGGCGCAAGCTGGCGGTGAAGGACGGCCGCGCGCTGATCGCCTTCACGCCCGAGACCGGCCGCACCCACCAGATCCGCGTCCATGCCCAGCATGGGCTGGGCTTCGGCATCGTCGGCGACCCGGTCTATGGCGACGGAAAGGGCGCGATGCTGCTGCACAGCCGCTTCCTGAGCGTGCCGCGCGGCGACAACAAGCCGCCGGCGCAGGCGACCGCGCCGCTGCCGCAGAGCTTCGTCGATGCAGGTTTCGGCCCCGAGATATTGGAGGAGGCCGGGCTGTAAGCCCCGGCCCTGCGCCATGGTCGCCATCCCGGTCACCCGCTCCATCGCGATCGACAGCGACGAGATTGTCGAGAGCTTCGCGCGCGCGTCGGGGCCGGGCGGCCAGCATGTGAACACCACCGACAGCGCGGTGATGCTGCGCTTCGACGTCGCCGCCTCGCCAGGGCTGCCCGATGTAGTGAAGCAGCGGCTGGCGGACCTGGCCGGATCGCGCATGACCCGCGAGGGCGTGCTGATCCTGCGCAGCGAGGGCGCGCGATCGCAGCTGCTCAACCGGCAGGAGGTGCGCGAGCGGCTGTTCGCGCTGATCCGCGAGGCGACGATCGTGCCCAAGAAGCGGCGCCCGACCAAGCCGACCAAGGCATCGCAGAAGCGCCGCGTCGACGGCAAGGTCAAGCGCGCCGCCGTGAAACAGGGACGCGGCCGGGTCAGGATGGACTGAATCTAGCGGCCATTTACGAATTAACCATCATTGCCTTGCTAGGAAGGGCTGAGCGCAGGACTGCGTTCCCAGCTTCCCGAGGATGCCATGCCGGCCGAACGCCCTATTCTTCTGCCACCGCGCCCCTGGAACTGGTTCATGTGGGTTGCCGCCACCTTCTTGGGCGCCTTCCTGATCCTCTCGGATTTGCGCCAACTTGACGGCCTGCACCTGCCCGAAGCCCGACTTCTGATCGGCCGCGATTTCCTCAATGTCTGGTCCGGCGGAACGCTCGCACTGACCGACCAGCTTGAGCGTCTCTATGATTTTCAGTCCTATATGGACTGGCAGGCCGGGCTTTTCGGCCCGCTGGAGATGCTGAACTACTCCTATCCTCCGCATAGCCTGTTCCTGGCGATACCCTTTGCGCTGTTTCCCTATCCGGTTGCGCTCGCCCTGTGGACGGGCCTTGGCGCCATCTTCTTTGCCTGGGCGGCCCGTCCCTACATACCGGCCGGCCTGTCCTCCTGGCTTGCGCTGCTGACGCCGGCGGCGATCGTCAATATCTGGGTCGGCCATTATGGGTTCGTCATTGGCGGCCTGTGGCTGCTGTTCTTCGCCCAGTTGCGCCATGCGCCGGTCCGCGCCGGCCTTGTCGCCGGGCTGCTGACGCTCAAGCCCCATCTGGGCCTGCTGATTGCCCTGACGCTGGTCCATCGCAGGGCCTTCCGGGCGATAGGCGCGGCACTCGCCGTCACCCTGGGGCTGATCGGGCTGAGCGGCTTGGCGTTCGGCTTCGATCTCTGGCCCACCTGGCTGACGGATACCTCTGCCCTCCAAACCCGGATCATGACCGCCGAAGGCGAGAAATTCTATTTCTTCATGATGACATCGGCCTATGTCGCGCTGCGCGCGGGGCCTTATTGGCTGCCGCTGCTGGCCCAGACCCTGTTTGCGGGCAGCGCGCTCTACATGGTCTGGCGCGCGCGTCACTGCACCGTCCATCAACTGGCCTTCATCACGGCCACCGCGACGGCCCTGATCACCCCCTATATCTTCAACTATGACCTGACGGTTTGCTGCCTTGGCTTCGCGATCCTGCTTTATGGCCAATGGCACGCGCTTCATCGCAAAGAGCGGATCATCCTGTGGATGGCCTTTGCCGCGCCCTTGCTGGTGATGGCGTGGAACCTCATTGCACCGATCGCCCTGCTTGCCGGCCTTGTCGTCCAGATACGCTGCTACACGGGCATATCCTATGCAGATCTGCTGTTGCCGGCCCCTCTCAAGCGGCGATTGATCGATAAACCCCTCCCGACATCCTAGCCTCTGGCCGAGCGGTGCGGGCCATCCTATATGCGTGCCCATGTATGATTTCGCCCCCGCTGCCGACGCCAACAAGGCGACGCTTTACGCCGATCTTCTGTCCGCTGCCGACGCGCTAACCCGCGACGAACCCGATGCTGTCGCCAATATGGCGAACCTGTCGGCGCTGATCTGGCAGTTCCTGCCCGACCTCAACTGGGCGGGCTTCTATCGCATGGTCGAGGATGAGCTGGTGCTGGGGCCTTTTCAGGGCAAGGCGGCCTGCATCCGCATCCCGCTGGGCCGCGGCGTGTGCGGCACCGCCGCGCAGACGCGCGAGACGCAGTTGGTGGCCGATGTCCATGCCTTCCCCGGCCATATCGCCTGCGACGCGGCGAGTGCGTCCGAGATCGTCGTGCCGGTGGTGCATGACGGCCGGCTGATAGGCGTGCTGGACCTGGACAGCCCCCGCCCCGCCCGGTTCGACAGTGCCGACCAGCAGGGGCTGGAAGCGCTGGTCGCGCGGGTCGCCGGCCGCATCGGCTGATCGCCGCCCTGCCCCGTTCCGGGACAGGATTTCATAAGCCGAACATGGCGTTGCACGGATCGTCATGCTAATTTCCGCGTTAGCATGATGACCGTGCGGGCGGCCCGACGCCCCTGCAGGAACAGGGAGCATGATGATGGCCGCGCGCTTATTCTTCGCCAGCAGCGCCATGGCGCTGATCGCCAGCCTTGCAGGGCCGGTTGCCGCGCAGGCACCGGTCGCATCCGGCACGAGCGTGGTCCGTACCACCACCACGGCGACGACAACGACCGCCACTGCCCATCGCTGGGGGCCGCGCTATGACGGGCGCTGGTATGCCGGCTGGGCCGCGCCGGGCGGCTGGCAAAGCTATCAGCGGCCACGCGTGGGCTTTGCCCTGCCCGCCTACTGGGTCCATCCGCGCTTCTTCATCGCCAATTATGGCGCCTATGGCCTGCCGGCGCCGACCACCGGCTATGGCTGGTCGCGCTATTATGACGATGCGGTGATGACCGACCAATATGGCCGGGTGCGCGACGTGCGCAGCGGCATCGACTGGTCGCGTTATGAAGGCGGCTATGAAGAGGGAGCGCCGCAGCCGGCCGTCATCGCCAGTTCCGGTGGCGAGGCCGGCTATAGCGCGCCCGACGACATGGTGACCTATAGCCCCGCGCCACAGCCCGCACCACAGCCCGCACCGTCCAGCCGCCCCGGCGTGGACTATGATGCGCCCGCCTATGCCAGCAGCGCCGTCAGCCCGAGCGCGTCGACGGTGACGACTGTTGCGGCGGCTCCGACGCCTCCGCCAGCATCGGTGGCGGCGACGAGCGGCACGCACTGGTCGAACCAGCCGGCGACCACGACCGTCGTGTCGGCCGCTCCGCCGGTGCCCGGCCTGCCGCCGGGCGGCTATATTTCGGGCGGCTTCTATTATCCACCGCCGCTGGTGACGACCATCATCATCAATCCCGACGGCACGACCCAGGCGACCACCCGCTATGCGACCGAGGCGACGCCGCGCTGAACCGTCCGGAACCGCGACCATGGGTTGGTGCGTTGACGGGCGGGATCAGGCGACGGGAGGGGCGTTATGCTGCATCATGTATCGGTGGGCACCAATGATGTGGCGCGGGCGCGGGCCTTCTACGACCCGCTGATGGCGCTGCTGGGCTATCGCAGCCTGCGCGACCATCCCCATTCGCTCGACTATGGCGTGACCGACGTGGTGTTCAGCGTCGAGACACCGGTCGATGGCGCGCCCGCGAGCGCCGGCAACGGCATCCATATCTGCTTCGTCGCGGCCGATCGCGGCGCGGTCGACGGATTTCATCGACTGGCGCTGGAGCTGGGCGGCAGCGATGCCGGGCCGCCGGGCGTGCGGCCGCAATATGACGATCATTATTATGGCGCCTTCGTGCGCGATCCCGATGGCAACAAGATAGAGGCGGTCACTTTTTCGGCGCGATAGGCGCCGCGCCGCGCGCAGCCAGGACCGATGCGGCGGGCTGTGGCCGGCCATAATGATAGCCCTGCGCGATATGGCAGCCATGCTGGAGCAGCAAAGCGGCCTGTTCGGCGGTCTCCACGCCCTCGGCCACCACCTCCATGCGGAAGCTGCTGCCCAGCTTGATGACGGCGTCGACGATGGCGGCGTCGCCCGCATCGCTGTCGACATGGCTGACGAAGCTGCGGTCGATCTTCAGCACATTGACCGGATATTGCTTGAGGTGGCTGAGCGAGGCGAAGCCGGTGCCAAAATCGTCGAGGGCGATACGCACCCCGCCCCGCGCGAACCGATCAAGCGCGCGCGCGACCTGATCGGCGCCGCGACCAAGGAAGACCGACTCGGTCACTTCGATCTCGAAATTCTGTGCCGGCACGCCATGCTGATCCAGTCGAGCGAGGACATGATCGGCAAAATCGGCCTGAAGCAGATCCGCCGCCGAGGCGTTGACGGCCACCCGGCCGGGATCGAAGCCCATCCGGAGCCAGGCCGCCATGTCGTGCAGCACCGCGTCGAGCATGAGGTCGGTCAGGCGGATGGCCAGTTCGCCATGCTCGAAGGCGGCGGCGATGGTAGCGGGCGCCTGCACCCCGAGCCGGGGATGCTGCCAGCGCAGCAACGCCTCATAACCCAGCACCTGCCCGCTGCGCATGTCGACCTTGGGCTGATAATAGGGTTCGACCAGCCGCTCGGCGATCACCTGGCGCGCCATGTGGATCATCGAACTGCGCTGCTGCGCGTCGGCGCGCAACTGGGAATGGAACATGGTGAGCCGGCTGCGGCCGCTCGCCTTCGATGCATAGAGCGCCAGGTCGGCCGCCTTGAACAGTTCATGCGCATCGTCACCATGCTCGCCGAACACGGCGCCACCGACGCTGACCCCGGCTTCGAGCAATTGCCCCTGATAGGCGAAGGGCACCCGCATCTTGTCCAATATCGCCTGGCTGCAGGCCTGCACGGTCGCACTATCCACCAGCGAGGCGGCGATCAGGCCGAACTCGTCCCCACCCAGGCGACCGACCACCGCATCGACCGGCGCCGCCGCGGCCAGCCGCTCGGCAAAGCCGCAGAGCAGCGCATCGCCCGCGTCATGGCCGAGCGAATCGTTGATCCGCTTGAGGTCATCGATGTCGAACAGCATCAGGCCGAAGCCCGCGCCGGTCGGGCGCGCCTGATCCGCCAGTTCCTCCAGCACGCCCTGCCACAATGTCCGGTTGGGCAGCCGCGTCATCGGATCATGGGTGGCGGCCCAGCGGATACGTTCTTCCGCATCGCGCTGTTCGGTGACGTCAAGGAAGGTGACGATGATCCGCCGCAACTGGCCGACTTCCGTGCGCGTCGCCCAGCCGGTGCTGCGGATCCAGCGCAGCGCGCCATTGTCGGCGCGATGGACGCGCAGGGTCGCCTCGAAATGCGGCGGCAGGACATTGGCGGCGACGCCGTCCATCATCGCTTTGAGCTTGTGGCGATCATCGGGATGGACGAGCGACAGGGCCAGTTCCGTGGTCGCCGGCGCATCCGCCGTCAGGCCCAGCATCGCCCGGAATTCCGCCGACCAGCTGCGCTGGCCCGAACGGGCGTCATAGTCCCAGATGCCGAGCCGCGCCGATTGCACCGCGAGGCGGAAATGCTCCTCGCTCTCGGCCACCGCCTGCTGCGCCAGCTTCTGATTATGGATATCCTCCAGCGTGCCATACCAGCGGATGATCGCGCCCTTGCCATCGCGCCGGGCGGCCGCGCGGGCGCGCATCCAGCGATAGCTGCCGTCGCGCAGGCGCAGGCGATAATCGACATCGACCGGATCGCCCGACTGGAGCCGTTCGCGCCACAACGTCAGGGTCCGGTCCATGTCGTCGGGATGCAGGGCGTTGATCCAGCCGGCGCCCATCGCCTGTTCGGGCGAGCTGCCGGTCAGATCGCGCCAGCGCGGCCCGACCTCCTCGATCGCGCCATCGGGCGTGGCGGTCCAGGGAACCTGGGGGCTGAGTTCTACCGACCAGCGATGATGTTCGCGACTTTCCGCCAGTGCGGTTTCCAGCAATTCAGCCTGTTTGTCGCGACGATCATGCATATCCTCGACCGTTCCATACCAGCGCCATGCCCCTGCGGGCATTGCCTGCCGCGTCATGCGGAGCAGGCACCAGCGGCTTGCGCCATCTGCGCAACGCAGGCGAACGACCAGCGGTTCCGGCTGCGACGACGCGGCAGCGGCCCGTATGATGATCCCGATATCGACCGAATCAAAGCCCTTGCGCCAGCCATGGCGCATCAGCCCCATGCGAAGCCCCCCGCCCCGCACCTCGCCCTCGACCCAGTAGGTCAGCAGCCGACCGCGATAATCCGCGAACCAGTGAATGACGGGTGGGCGTACATACTTGATCTTGGCTGATAATGTCCTGTGCGCGATGTTAGCGCCGGACGGCATATGGGCCGCTGGCCCGCCAAGTTCGCGGGCGCCATCGGCAAAGCGCCGATCAGCGAAGCGATCCATCGCCCATCCCCGATTGCCGTGCCGCCCTGTTCGTCATGGCAGCGATGATGCAGGAAAAGCTTAAACAAGCCTGCACGTAACCGGAATGATCGAGAATCTGTAATTTACAGAAACTGCGCCGTCAGCGGCGCAAGATGGCGGCCAGTTCGACCGGCAGCGGCGGCTCGTCCCGCGGCATGACGACACGGATCGCCTGCGCCTGCTCCTCCGGATCGAAGCGGACCCAGCCGGCGCGGCTGAGCTTTTCGAGCGGGCGGTAGCGGATCTTGTACTGCATCCGCTGCGAGCCATCGACCCAATAGCCCAGATACACATAGGCCAGGCCCGCGCGGGCGGCGCGCTGGATATGATCCATGATGATGAAGTTGCCGAGGCCCGGACGATCTTCCAGTTCGGTGTCGAAGAAGCTGTAGATCATCGACAGGCCGTCGCCCTGGCGATCGGTCAGGCAGGCGCCGACCAGCTTGCCGGGGCGGCCATCCTCGCCGGGCAGGCGATATTCGACGACATGGCTTTCGACCGGGGTCTGTTCGACCATGTCGGCAAAGTCCATCTCGTCCATTTCGGTCATGCCGCCGCCGGGATGCCGCGCGCGCAGATAGCGCTGGAGCAATTCGAACTGCTCCTCGGTCGACCAGGGCTTGCAGGCGGTGACGACGAGGTCGCTGTTGCGGCGGATCAGCTTGCGCTGGGTCGCGTTGGGCTTGAATTCCTGCGCGACGACGCGCACCGACACGCAGGCCGAGCAATCGGCGCAGCTGGGACGATAGGCGACATTCTGGCTGCGGCGAAAGCCGATACGGCCGAGCGCATCATTGAGTTCCGAGGCATTGTCGCCATTGAGTTCGGTGAAGACCTTCCGCTCGCTCTTGCCCGGCAGATAGGGGCAAGGGCTGGGGTTCGTCACGAAGAAACGCGGAAAGCGGAATGGTGCGCTCATGCCTCTCCCCCCGATTCAGTCATGCGAATTTGCCTTTTCATGGTCGGACTATGCCGTCCCGGCCCAACCATGAAAAGGTCATTTACCACGAAATTTTTACCGATGGTTAAGCATGTCCCAAAATCAGGCAACCTCGATCGGCGCGACCTCATAACCCGCCGCGCCCAGCGCCGCGATCAGCCGCTGGAGGTGAGCGCCATCGCGGGTTTCGCACTCGACGTCGAGGCTGAGCCCCTTGGCCGGCAGATTGGTGAAGATGCGCTGGTGCGACAGTTCCAGGATGTTGACCGCTTCCTGGTCGAAGATGCGGGCGACATGGAACAGCGCGCCGGGCCGATCCTGTAGGATGATACGCAGGCGGGCGAGACGTCCCGAACGGGCGAGATCGCGCAGCAGCACATTGGCGAGCAGGCGGGTGTCGATATTGCCGCCGGTCAGGATCAGGCCGACATTGCGACCGGCAAACTGCTCGCGATAGCTGAGCAGTGCGGCGAGGCCGGCCGCGCCGGCCCCCTCCACCACCGTCTTCTCGATCTGGAGCAGCAGGCTGACCGCCTCCTCCAGCCGGCGTTCGGTGACCAGCAGCACATCGTCGGCCAGACGCTCGACGAAGCGACGGGTGAGCTCGCCCGGCTGCTTCACCGCAATACCCTCGGCCAGCGTGTCGCCGTCGCAGGCGAGGTCCGCGCCCTTTATGAAGTCATACATCGACGGATAGAGTTCCGCCTGCACGCCGATCAGGCGGATGTCCGGCTTCATCGCGCGCGCCGCGGTGGCGATGCCCGAGAAGAGGCCGCCGCCGCCGATCGGTATGATCAGCGTGTCGATCTGCGGCGCATCCTCCAGCATTTCCAGACCGACCGTGCCCTGGCCGGCGATGATGTCGGGCTCGTCGAACGGATGGATGAAGGTCAGGCCCTGCTCCACCTCCAGCTTGCGGGCATGGGCATAGGCGTCGTCGAACTTCTCGCCATATTGGACGACGGTGGCGCCATGGCCCTGGGTCTGGGTGACCTTCACGATCGGCGTGGTGGTCGGCATGACGATGGTGACGGGCACGCCAAGGCGCTTGCCATGATAGGCAAGACCCTGCGCATGGTTGCCGGCAGAGGCGCCGATCACGCCCTTGGCCTTGGCCGCTTCATCGAGTTGCAGCAGACGATTGAGCGCGCCGCGTTCCTTGTAGGCGGCAGTGAACTGGAGATTTTCGAACTTCAGATAGACGTTGCAGCCAAGCATTTGCGAGAAGGTCTGGCTAATGAGCGTCGGCGTCTTGACGATCGACCCGGAAATGCGTGTCCGGGCCGCAAGGATGTCATCGACGGTGACGGGCAGCGGCAGGGCGCCCTCTATCTTGCTCAGCGTGTTCATGGCGCAGCGCCCTAACGCAAAATTGCCGGTGAAGAAACTGGCACTTGCCGAAAACTGGCCCTATGGCTTGGTTGCACGCACGAAATGTACGAGGCTTATGGCTAATATCGCGTTTATCGGCCTGGGGGTCATGGGCGGCCCGATCGCGGGGCATCTGGCCAAGGCGGGGCATCATCTGACCGTCTACAATCGATCGATCGGCAAGGCCAAGAGCTGGGCCGAGGCCTATGGCGGCGAAGTCGCGATCAGTCCGGCCAAGGCCGCCGAGGAGGCCGACATCGTCATCAGTTGCGTCGGCACCGACGATGACCTGAGCCAGATCACGCTGGGGCGCGAAGGCGCGTTCCGCACGATGAAGCCGGGCGGCCTGTTCATCGACCATACGACCGTTTCAGCGCGCATTGCCCGGCAATTGTCCGTCGAGGGCGAGAGCCTGGGCCTGCACTGCGTCGATGCGCCGGTGTCGGGCGGTCAGGCGGGCGCCGAAAATGGCCGGCTGTCGATCATGTGCGGCGGGTCCGCCCCGGCAGTGGCGGCCGCGACGATCGTGATGCAGGCCTATGCCGCGCGCATCGTCCATGTCGGCAAGGCCGGCGCGGGCCAGACGACGAAGATGGTGAACCAGATCTGCATCGGCGGCGTTCTGCAGGGCCTGGCCGAAGCGATGCGCTTTGCCCAGGCGGCGGAACTCGACCTGGACAAGGTGTTCGAGGCGATTTCGGGGGGCGCAGCGCAAAGCTGGCAGATGGATAATAGATGGAAGACGATGGCGCAGGACAGTTTCGATTTCGGATTTGCGGTGGACTGGATGCGCAAGGATCTGGGGCTGGCGCTGGAGGAAGCGCGGGCCAATGGCGCGACCCTGCCGGTGACGGCGATGGTCGATCAATATTACGCCGACGTGCAGGCGATGGGCGGCCATCGGCAGGATACCAGCGCGCTGGTGCGGCGGATCACCCGCGCATGAGGAAGATAATGCTGGCGGCGATTGCCGCGCTTGCTTTGCCCATGCCCGCTTATGCATCGGGCGTGATCGACAATGTGAACGGCATCGCCATCGGACCGGATGGCAAGATCGTCCATTTCGGCGCGCTGATGATCGACGATGAGGGCAAGGTCGAGAAGCTGATCCAGGGCCGCTATCAGGAGCCCGAGTACAAGCCCAAGAAGCCCAAGCGCGGCCAGCCCTGGCCCGAGCGGCCGAAAGGCCCGAGCTTCAAGCTGGACGCAGGCGGCAAGACGCTGATCCCCGGCCTGATCGACGCGCATGGCCATGTCATGGGGCTTGGCCTTTCGCTGATCACGCTGGACCTGTCCGACACGAAATCGCTGGCCGAGGCACAGGCGAAGATCCGCGCCTATGCGCAGGAGAATACCGGCCGCAAATGGATCATCGGCACCGGCTGGAACCAGGAGACATGGGGGCTGGGCCGGTTCCCGACCGCAGCCGAACTGGACGCGGCCGTGGGCGATATTCCGGTCTGGCTGGAGCGGATCGACGGCCATGCCGGCTGGGCCAACAGCGCCGCGATCCGCGCGGCCGGCGTCAGCGCCGCGACCAAGGCGCCGGCTGGTGGCCGGATCGAGATGGCAGCGGGCAAGCCGGCGGGCGTGTTCGTCGACAAGGCGATGGACCTGATCCAGAAGGTCGTGCCCGCCCCTGCCCCCAAGGATCGCGACAATGCGCTGGAAAAGGCGCAGCGCGCGCTGCTGGCGGTGGGGATCACCGGCATTGCCGACATGGGCACCAGCATCGAGGATTGGCAGGCCTTCCGCCGGTCGGCCGATCGCGGCGCGCTGCGCGTGCGGATCATGTCCTATGCCTATGGCCTCGACAATATGGTGCTGATCGCCGGGCCGGAACCCACGCCCTGGCTGTATGACGATCATCTGCGCATGGGCGGGATCAAGCTGCTGCTGGACGGCGCATTGGGGTCACGCGGCGCCTGGCTGAAGGCGGGCTATAGCGATGCGCCGGGCCAGCGCGGCCTGCCGATGATCCCGTCGACGCAGCTGCGCAACATCATGAGCCGGGCGGCGATGGACAATTTCCAGGTTGCGGTCCACGCGATCGGCGACGCCGCCAATGGCGAGATACTCGACGCGATCCAGGAAATGTCGGACACCTATAGCGGCGACCGGCGCTGGCGCGTCGAACATGCCCAGATCATCGATCCGGCCGACCTGCCGCGCTTTGCCCGCTATGGCACGATCGCGTCGATGCAGCCGGTGCATGAAACGTCGGACTGGCGCATGGCGACGGCGCGGCTGGGCGAGGCCCGGCTGAAGGGCGCCTATGCCTGGAAGGCGATGCTGGACAATAAGGTGCCGCTGGCATTCGGTTCGGACGTGCCGGTCGAAAGCCCCAATCCCTTCCCCGGCATTGCCGCCGCCATGTCGCGACAGGACGCCAGGGGCGAGCCGGCCGGTGGCTGGATGCCCGAGCAGAAGGTGAGCTTCGAGGCGGCGCTGGACGGCTTTACCCGGCAGGCGGCCTTTGCCGGCTTTGCCGAGAAGAAATTCGGCAGCCTGGTGCCGGGGCAGCGGGCGGACTTCCTGCTGATCGACCGCAATATCGAGACGGCCAGCCCGACCGACATTCGCGGTACGCAGGTGCTGGAAACCTGGATCAACGGCAAGCGGGTCTATGTGAAGGGGCAGTGATGCCCCTCACTTGCCCTTCAAGCTAACGCATTGCGTCATTGCGAGCTAAGCGAAGCAATCCATGGATCGCCACGCTTCGCTCGCGATGACGGCCATGGTATCTAGAAGGCGTTATCGGCGGCGTTCATGGCGTCGTCGATCGTCTCGGGCAGCGGCGGCTGGACCGGGCGATCGCAACCGGCCAGCTTCATATGGGCGCGCAGCGTGTCCATGCGCCCGAGATTCCAGCGCGCCAACGGCACGCCGAGCGGGCGGAATTCGGCGCGGTCGAACAGCTCGACCACATAGGTCTTGCACAGCTCGTCCACCTGATCGAGCGTCAGCATGCCGAGGTTCATGACCATCGGCTTGCCCGGCACGCCATTACGACCACGCACCAGATCGGTGACGTAGAGGCCGCCGCGCGGATCGACCAGAACGACGTCGGCGCGCGAGGCGTCGATCATGCGGTGGCTGGCGGCATAGGGTTCGACGAAGACATGGGTGCGCCAGACCAGGAAGCCGGCGGTCAGCAGCGTCACCACGAAGCCGATGAAGATCGGCCGCATCGCCCCCTGTGGCCGGAAGCGCGCCCAGCCAAGACCGCCCAGCAGGCAGAAGGGGCCGATGAAGCCATGGGCATAGCGGAAGCCCCAGCCATAGCCCTGCGCCAGCGCCAGCAGGCACCCGGCAAGGCAGCCCAGCGCCAGCGGCAGGGCGATCTCACGCCCGCGGATCGCATCGCGCCAGCGCATCGCCAGCACGCCCAGGCCCGCGAGCGGCACCATCAATATATTGTTCCAGGCGGCATAGCGGCTGAGATTGACCAGCGGCTGCCAGCGGTCGCCCAGGCGCTGGAACAGGCTGCCGACCTTGTCGGCGACGCCGGCAGACGGGCGCACATCGGTCGGCGCGCCCAGCGCATGGAGCAGGAAACCGGGCCAGATCTTGGCCCAGACGATGACGATCGCGACCAGGGTCAGCGCGTGGAAGGCGGCCACGGTCCAGCGCCGCGCCAACAGCATCCAGAGGATGAAGGGGGCGATGAAGATGGGCGGGAAATGCCATTGATGCAGCCCCGCCGCGATCAGCGCGACCACGCCGGCCGAGAGGTGGCCGGCAATGCCGCCGCGCAGCACCAGCGCCAGCCAGACCATGTTCAATGCGAAATGGCCGGTCATCGCATAGGGGGTCATCGCCGTGACCCAGAGCTGGGCCGAGGAAAGGCCGAGCAGCATCGTTACCCAGACGGCATCGGGCCGGTCGGGGAAGAGATGGAGCGCCACCCGCCACAGCGAGAAGAGGCCGAGCACCAGCAAGACCGGGCCGGCGAGATTGGGGTCGCCCATCTGCCAGAACAGGGCCTGGATCGCGCTGTTCACCGGCAGATAGGCAGCGGTCCAATAGTCGGCGGCGCCGAAGGGTGAGAAAAATTCGGGCATGATCGCCCGGCGATAGGGTTCCCATTCAACCGGGATCGGCCGGGCGAACAGGCCTTCGCGCATATAGGCGGCGGCAAAGCGCGCGACCTCTTCATCGCGGGAAACCGAATAATCCTGGAACAGGGCATAATGACCGGCCCAGGCGGCCAGCCCCAGCAGCACGATGATCGGCACGATGATGCGCGCGCGCGGTTGCGGCAGGCGAAAGCCCATCCCCTCCGCAAAGGGCGCGGCCAGCGCCAGCAGGAACAGACCGATCATCAGCGCCGGAAAATCCTGGTCCAGGAACAGGATGACGGCGAGGCTGACACCCTGACGCCAGGTCACATGCCACAGGAAGGTCGCGCCCAGCCACAAAGCGAGGCCGATCGCCCCGGCAAGGAACAGGCGCCGCGCGCTGACGAAGGGCATTCCCCCCGGCATCAGCTGTCCAGCAGCGCCTTGTTGACGAAGATGCCGTCCATTTCGACCAGCAGCGGGAAATGGCCCTTGTTATTGGCGAAGAAGGCGGAGGGGACGAAGGCGCGTGCCTCCAGCCAGTCGATCATCGCGCGATAGCCGGTGCCGCCTTCATAGATGGGACGCACGCCCAGTTCCGTCTGGATGCCGGCCATGTCGGCGATGACGCTCCCCGCCCCTTCGCAGACCGACAGGTCATGCCCTTGCGTGTCCATCTTGAGGAAGGGCCGGGCAAAGCCATGGGCGGCGCGCAGTTCGGGCAGCAGGCTGTCGAGCCGGCGGCACTGCATCTCGACCGTCTTCGTCACCTTGTTCCGATCGGCGAAGATCGCGTCCTGTGCGCCCGACGGCGCCTTCAGGGAGCTGAACTGGTCCGCGGCCATGATGTTGAAGCTGGCGGTGCCGTCGAAATCGGACAGGGCCATGTTGAAGACATGCCATTTGCAGTCCGACGCAGCGGCCTTGCTCAGTTCGGCAAAGACGTCCGGGTTCGGCTCGAAGGAGAGGATGGTGCCGGCAAAGCCCGCATCCTTGCGTGCCATGGTCGCATATTGGCCACGATTGGCGCCGACGTCGAACAGGCAGTCGATGGCGAAGGCGGACAGGAAGCGCTTGAGCGCCTGGATTTCGGGATATTGGTGGACGCGGCCGGCCAGCGCCAGGCGCAGGGCCAATGCTCGGTCGGACAATTCGCGGACATAGCGGCTCATGCGCGCAGCACCTGGCGGTAAATATCCATCGTCGCCAAGGCCATGTCCTTCCAATTGCCCATAATATCTCCATAGGCGCGCGCCCGCGCCCCCACTGCCTGCCTGATGGCCGCGCTTTCGATCAGCGGCAAGAGGGCTTGGCCAAGCGCCACCGCATTTCCGGCCGGAACCCGCGTGGTGACGCCGTCCGGCAAGGCGCCGAACATACCCGCGTCGGAGGTGACCATCGCCTTGCCATGGTGCAGCGCCGACAGGAAAGCGCCGCTCGAATCGATATGGCGATAGGGAAAGACCATGAGGTCGGCTTTTGCCATATGCGCGTCCAGCCGGGGTTCGGTGAGGAAGCCGAAATCGGTGATGAGGCGGTCGCCGAAGCCGGCGGCATGAACCGGATCGAGGATCGGGGTGACATCCATGAAGGGCTTGCCGGCCAGCACCAGTTCGAAGGGGTGACCCGCGCGCCAGAGCGACAGGCAGGCCTCCACCAGCAGGTCGACGCCCTTGTATGGGCGGATCGTGCCGAAGAAGAGGATGCGGGGCGCGGCGGGATCGGGAATGGCCGCAAGGTCCGCCGGGGTGGCGGGCGCGAGCCGCATCGGCGGGTGCGGCGTCACATGGATGCGGGTGGGATCGACGCCCTGCCCGACCAGCGCCGCGCGCGTCGTGTCGCCATGGACGATCAACGCATCGAACCGATCGAGCAGCGCGCGATAGCCGCGCCCCTGCAGGCCGCTGTCGGCATGATAGGCATCGGCATTATGGACGGTGTGGACGAGCGCGGTGCGGCCCTTGAGCCGATCGAGCATCAGCCGGTCGGCCGGCGCCAGCGGCAGCCACTGGACATGGGTGACGTCCGCGCCGGTCATCGCATCGAGATTGCCGAGCGCGCAGGTCAGGCCATATTCGGCCGCCTTGGCGAGACGGAAGGCCCGCCCCTCCCCCAGCCGATCGCGCAGGGCCTCGCTGTGGCGGAAGAAGCGCGGCGCGTAGCTATAGCCCTGCGGCACGATCGCATCGGTAGCGCGCATCGGCCGGCCGAGCAGGGTCACGTTAGCGCCCGCCTGCGCCAGGCCGGCGCACAGCCCGTCATCATAGCGCCCGGTGAAGAGCGACGGATCGAGCATGGCAATCTTCATGCGCGCACCAGTCGGCGCAGCGAGACGAGATGCAGGCCGGCGGCCAGCATCAGGGTCAGGGCATAGAGGCCGAGGAAGCCGAGATCGAAGCGATCGGGCCAAAGCGCGCCGGCGAGCGGAACGCTGAGCAGCGAACCGGCAAGGAAAGGCAGCGAGCGCTGGAGCAGATGGGCAAAGCGGCCGAGCGCGGCCTGGACATAGACCGAGACGCAGATGACCGAGAGCGCGACCAGTGCCAGCGCGGTGAGGCCCAAGTCGGCCTGGTCGATCGCGGCGCGGCTGTCGAAGAGCTTGTCGAACAGCCAGCCGCCGATCAGCATCAGAAACGCCGAACCGGCGAGCGCGAAGAAGAGCGCGGCGCCGAGCGCACGGGTCAGGAGCTGGCGCACCCGCGCGCTTTCGCCGGCATGATAGGCGCGGGTGATGCGCGGCAGGGCCGCCTCCACCATGGCGCGCACCAGCATCGAGAGCGAGCGCGACATCTTGAAGAAAAAGTCGAACAGCAGCATCGGCCGGGCATCGCTGGTGGCCATGGCGATGGTGAAATAGGGCGCGTTATAGGCGACGATGTCCGACACGGTGAAGGCCGCCGACGCGCCGATATCGCGCAGATAATGGCGGCGCACATGCCCACCACCAACGCGGAAGGCGAACCAGTGGCTGCGGCGCATGCCGAGGCGGCGATGGACATGGACGATGGCATAGCCGATCACCAGAACGCTGACCGCCAGTTGCAACGCGACCGACAGACGCGGATCGAGCCCGAACAGGATCGCCGCCAGCAGGCCGATCGTCACCAGGCGGCGGGCGCAATCCAGCCCTTCCCACAGGAAATTGCCGTCGATCGCTGCCAGCGCCCGCTTGGCGAGCAAAGCCGACAGGTTGAGACAGGCGGTGAGGAAGAAGAGCAGGAACAGCGCCGGCATGGCCGTATGCAACCCGCCCAGCGCCAGCGCGCCGAGCAGGATGACGACCGCGCCGGCGATCAGCAGGCCCAGGAAGAGGAAGAGGACACCCATTTCCTCCAGCCGGAACCCGCCATCGGCCGCCGCCTCATCGCTGCCCAGCCAGAAGCGGCGCAGGCGCGCATAGATGATGCTGGTAAGGCCGAATTCCGCCGAAATGGTGAAATTGCCGAAGGCGACGAGCAGCAGGAAGGCCTGGAACTCCGCCAGCGGCAGCACCCGCACGAAGACGAAGGTGACGGCGAAACCCCAGATCATCACCAGCCCGACATTGGCGAGCTTGACCAGTGCGAGGATGCGGGCGGATGCCTCCATCCGCGCGAGCATGCTCACTGCGTCGCAGTTCCCAGCGGCTTGCGCGCGCGGAACAGCCGATCATCAAGCGCATAGAAATGGCGCGTGTCGGCGTCGATGTCGCGCGCATCGATTTCCTCCAGCTCGAAGCCGGCGGCGCGGATGCGATCGGCGAAGTCGAGGCCATATTGGCGGACATGGTCCCACTGGCCAAAGCGCCGTTCCCGCTCGCGCGGTGGGATGTCGAAGCTGCCATCCTCGGTCGGCTTGTCCCACAGCGGCACGATCAGCCAGGCTTCGCCGCCCGGCTTGAGCGCGCGAAGGATATTGCGCAGCACGGCCATGTCGTCGGGCACATGCTCCATCACATGGCTGGCATAGAACAGGTCGTAGCGATCGCTGTCGGACAGCGCCATCAGGTCGACCTTGTGCATGCCGGGCACGGTATAGCGCGCGGGATCAAGATCGGCCGGGACATAGTCGGCCGCTTCAGAAAAGCGCTTCACCAGGCTCCCCTCATTGGGGGCCATGTGCAGGATCGCGCCGTCGGTCGGCACGGTCAACACGCCCTTCATGATGAGATAGTTCATCAGCCGCTCACGCGGCGAGGCGTTGCAATTGGGGCAGCCCCATTCGCCATTGTCGCCATAGCGGAAGAAGCCGATGACCGTCATGCCGCAGGCCGGGCAGCCGCGATTGGCGGAGGCACCCAACGCCTTGCGCAGGTCGAGACCCAATTTGGTCAGATGCTTGCCGGCGGCCTTGGCCACCCGCTGGACAGTAATCACGCCATTCTCCGCTCGGTATCAGCTTCCGGCCTATACAATATGGCGCGGCTTTGGCGAGGGGGATCAGCGCGAAAGATTATCGCGACTGGGCCGGATTCCAGATCGTGACGGTGCGGCCGCGCATGGCCTTGACCACGCCCTTCAGGGTTGCGGCATAGGCAATCAATATATCCATCAATGTTGCCAGCGGGCCGCTGCGGGCCCGTCCGCCGATGCGGAAAAGGGCCGTCACCGCGATCACCCCCAGCATGGCGAGCAGGATCGACAAGCGCAACGCCAGCACCAGCACAGCGAGCGCGCCGATCAGAATGAACAGGCCGCCGAACCAGCGGACGATCTTGCGCGAGGCATATTTGAACCGGTCGATCGCCGCCATGCGGCGCAGTTGCGGGCGCAAATGGCTGTGCGTGTGCCAGGCGCGGGCGGCGATCCGCACCTTGCGCCGATACTCGTCCCCGCGCCCGGTCACCAGCCGCTCGCGCGCGATCACATCCTTCGCTTTCACCAGCCGCTTGCCGGCAAAGACCACCGCCATGGAGACGGTGAGGTCGTCGAGCACGCTATCGGGAAATTCCGGATAGAGTGAGCGACGGATCGAGAAGATCGAACCGTCGGCGCCCAGCACATTGCCGGTGCGCGACTCCTCGTCCTTCAGCCTCTCCTCGATCCGCCAGTAGAGCGAGCCGACGGCCGCGGTCGCGCTGTCGCCCTCGCCCAGATAATGGAGCGATCCGAGCACGCCACCAATATCGGGATCGGCATAGCGAGCGAGCAGATTGTCGATCGCGTCGGCATCCAGCAGCACATTGGCGTCGGTGAAGATCAGCACATCGCCGCGCGCACGGGCAGCAAGCAATTTCATGCCATGCGCCTTGCCGCTGCGTCCGGGGCCCTGCAACAGGGTGATAAATCCGCCGCCCCCCTGCGCAGCGATCAACCCGGCGGTGCCGTCTGACGATCCATCATCGAAGGCCAGGATTTCGAGGGTAGGATGCCGATCCTTCAGCATCGCCAGATTGGCGAGCTTGTCCGGCATCGAGGCAGCCTCATTATAGGCGCAGAAAAGCAGCGAGGCGCTGGGCAGCGGGCCATCGGCCGGCGCTTCCGCACGGGTCGGCAACAGGCGCAGGATCAGCGGATAGAAGAAGAAAGGCCAGGCGACCGCGACAAGCGAAAGCAGCAGGACAAGGACAAGCAGAAGGTCGATCATGATCAATAGGCCTTGTGATGCACCAGAACACCCAGCGTCGCGACGATGATGCGCAGGTCGCGCCAGATCGACCAGTCGCTGACATATTCCAGATCCGACTGGAGCCGGTCGATCAGATCCTGATGATGGTCGGTCGCGCCGCGATGGCCGCGCACCTGGGCAAGGCCGGTCATGCCCGGCTTGATGCAATGCCGTTCCCAATAGCGGGCGTCGACCTCCCAATAGAGGCTGTCGCCCGCCTTGGCGGCGGCGGCATGGGGGCGCGGTCCGACGACGCTCATGTCGCCGTTCAGCACGTTGAAGAGCTGGGGCAGTTCATCGATGCTGGTCTTGCGCAGGAAGGCGCCGACGCGGGTCACGCGATCATCATCGCGCTTCGTCAGCGTGGCAGCCTTGTGGTCGCTCGCCTCGGTCCGCATCGAGCGGAACTTGTAGATGGAGAAGGGCCGCCCATCCTTGCCGATGCGCGGCTGGCGGAAGAGGATCGGGCCGGGGCTGGTCAGCTTCACCGCCAGGGCAGCGCCGAACAGGACGGGCGACAGCGCGATGGTGGCAATGGTGGCGACGAGGATGTCGAACAGCCGCTTGATCAGGCGATCACGGAATTGCAGCGGGCCGCCGGCGACGATGATCGTCGGCTGGCCGTCAAACTCATCGACGCGCGCGGGGGCAAAGCGCAGCAGTTCGGGGACGACGATCTCGCCCCGCGCCGACAGCGACTTGAGCGCGGCCGACCAGTCGTCCATCCGTTCGAGCGGACAGGCGACGATCACGCGCTCCGCCATGCCGACGGCGGCGGCCAGGCGTGCGGCCATGTCGGCGTCATGGCGTTCGGGGTGGAGATTGGCGGCGTCCGCCTGGATCACCTCCATATGGGCGCCGGTCTCGATCGCGACCCCGTCCATGATGACGGCGGTGAGATGTGGGACATCGCCCAGCAGCCGGACGGCGAGGCGCGCGACGGCCAGACGCACCAGCGCCAGCGTCGCCGCGCCGAGCAGCAGGCCGGTGAGGAAGGTCAGACGGGACAGCTGTTCGGCGATCTTGCCCAGATAGACGATCAGCAGCATCAACAGCGCCGCCTGCGCCAGCGCCAGCAGTGCGCGGAAGATGCCGCGCCGCACCCGATCCAGCGTGTTGATGCCATAGGCACCACCCTGCACCGCGAGGATCGCATAGAGTGGCGCGACCATCGAGAACATCACCAGGCCATGCGGCTTGCCCGGTTCGCCCAGGAAGGCGCCGACGACCAGCCAGTTGGCGAGGAGGAAGGCGATGAACAGCCCCGCCATGTCGCCGGCCAGGCACAGCGCATAGAGGCGCAGCCGCACAATTTCCTTCGAGACAGTCAATGAGGCGCCCTGCATATTCATTATGCTGTCCCGTTGGCACCGGGCGGGGCCGGTTGCAAGGGGATCACGCGCCGAACAGCCGGCCGAGCGCCTTGTCGAGCATCACCATTTGCCAGAGCAGGCGACCATGGTCGGATATGCCGGCCTTATGGTCGGCCGCGATTTTCGCCAGCATCTTCGTGTCGAACCAGCCGGTGCGGGCGAGGGCCGAGCCGCCGGCGACCGCCGTCGCCTCGCCCGCCAGCGCGCCGCGGAACCAGGCGCTGATCGGCGTCACGAAGCCCATTTTAGGGCGATAGAGAATATCCTGTGGCAGGAACGGCTCCATCGCCTTCTTCATGAGATATTTGCCGCTATTGCCGCGAATGCGCTGGGCAACCGGCAGGCGGGCGGCAAATTCGACCAGCCGATGGTCGAGCAGCGGCTCGCGCGCTTCCAGGCTGACGGCCATGCTCATCCGGTCGCTCTTGGTCAGGATGTCGCCGGGCAGCCAGATGCGGATATCGGCATATTGGGCGCGATCAAGCGGGTCGCGCGCCGGGGCATTGGCCATCGCCTTGATATAGCGATCCTCGGCGCGATAGGCGCCCAGCCGGCTCTTCATGTCCTGGCTGAAGAGACGCTGGCGCAGGGCATGGGGCGTGACCCCGACCGAGGCGGCATAAGCTTCGCCGCCGTCGCCAGCCAGTTCGAGGAAGGTCGATTTGGCGCGCAGCGGGCGCGGCGCCCAGTCGGCCTTGGGATAATAGCGGCCGAGCGTGCCGAACAAGGGTTCGCGCACCGACGCGGGGATCAGGCCACGCAGCCTTTCCCCCTGCATCTGGAAACGGTGGCGGCGATAGCCGGCAAACGCCTCGTCCGCGCCATCGCCGGACAGGGCCACCGTCACCTGTTCGCGCGCCAGTTCGCAGACCCGGTAGGTCGGCAGCGCGGAGGCATCGGCAAAGGGTTCGTCGAAATGGAAGGCCAGCGTGTCGGCCAATCCATAATCATCGGGTGATACGATACGGGTGCGATGGTCGGTGGCGAAGCGCCGCGCGATCCGGTCGGCATAGGCGGTCTCGTCCAGGCTGGCGACGTCGAAGCCGATGGTGCAGGTCTTGACCGCCTGGTTCGACGCCTCTGCCATCAGCGCGACGACGCTGCTGCTGTCGACGCCGCCGGACAGGAAGGCGCCGAGCGGCACGTCGGACACCATGCGCGAGCGCACCGCCTGACGCATCAGGGCGACGAGCTCCTCCTCCAGCGCCTCGGGCCTGGCCTTGCTGCGATCGGCAAAGCTGATGTCCCAATAACGCTGGGGATGGGGCAGCGGACGGCCGCGCACCAGGCGCAGCGTCTCACCCGCCCCGAGCTTGCGCACGCCCGCGACCATGCAGGCATCGTCGGGGACATAGCCATAGGCCAGATAATCCTCGACCGCGCTCAGGTCCGGCGCACGGCGGAGCAGGGGGTGCGCGAGCAGGCTCTTCAGTTCCGATCCGAAGATCAGGCTGCCATCCGACAACAGGGCATAATGGAGCGGCTTCACCCCCAGCCGGTCGCGCACCAGCCAGAGCGACTGGGCGCGCGCATCGAACAGGGCGAAGGCGAACATGCCGTTGAAGCGGCTGACGCACTCCTCGCCCCATTGGCGATAGCCGTGCAGGATGACCTCGGTATCGCTGTCGGTGCGGAAGACATGGCCCTTCGCCTCCAGTTCGGCGCGGACCTCGGCGAAATTGTAGATTTCGCCGTTGAAGGTGACGACCAGGCTTTCATCCTCGGTCAGCATCGGCTGGGCGCCGCCGCCAAGATCGATGATCGACAGGCGCAGATGGCCGAGGCCCACGCCCGGCGCGGTCCAGATGCCACTGCCGTCCGGGCCGCGATGCGGCATCACGTCCAGCATGGCGCGCACCCCGCGCCGGATCGACCGGCTTGGCCGTTTCGAGATGGAAGATGCCCGCAATTCCGCACATTGTTACGGTCCTAGCCTATGCCCGCGCTGCGGTCAGCCAATTCCTTCACATTGCCCAGATCGCGCAGGAAGGCGGCGATCGCCGCGTCGGAGGGATGGCCCGGATGCTCTTCAGCGGAAACGAGGATCGCGACCGAGCGCGGATCGCGGCCGAGCAGCCGGGCCAGCATGGTCTGGATCTTCACTTCCGGCTTGCTGCCGGTCGGTGCGCCCTGCCCCACCACATAGAAGCTGACGACATGGCGGACGAGCGGGCCGGGACCGGTGATCTGCTCGCCGCGTGCGTCGGCGGGCGCCGGCGCGGGCGAAGACCAGGTCCATTCCTTGTCGGGATCGACCGCGCCCTGCCCGAAACCGACCAGTTCGCGCTTGTCCTCCTGCCGGTCAAAGGCGGCGACGACGAGGTCCACGACCTGTCCGTGCGCATTGGCATAGCGGCCCGAGATGAAATGATCGGCGCCATCGAAGCGCGGTTTCCAGGGATAGGTCTGGGCGGCACTGGTGCGGGTCCAGCCCGGCACCGCCGGCAGATCGATGCGCGATGGCAGCGGACGGGCGGTGGCCGCAGTGGCCGCCAGCCAGAGCGGCGCGGCAACGATGATGCCGAGTGCGATGGCCGCCATCATGCCGGCCGGCGCCTGCCGCCGGACGGGGCGCTGCAGCGGCGCGGGATCGAACCAGGGATCGCCGGGCTTACGATCGAAGAATGGCCAGGCGGTCGCCATCACGATGATCATAATGATCGCGAAAAAGACCCAGCCATAGACGACATGGTCGAAACCGACGGCCGCGTCGACCGTGGTCAGATGGGCGACCAATATGGTGGCGAAGGCGCGCACGCCATTGGCCAGCACCGACAAAGTGAGCGCCCCGGCCATGAACAGGATGCGGCGCGGCCAGGTCTGGAAGCAGACATTGCAGACCAGCGCGCCATAGGCGGTCATGGCGATCAGGAACTTGGCGCCCGAACAGGCCTCCGCCACCTCGAAATAGCCGGTCGGGGTGGTGATGAAGATGCCCTCCATATGGGCGGGCACGCCGGCCAGCGTCAGGAACATCATCGACAGATGCGCCGTCACCAACTGAAGATGCGGCACGATCTCCTCACCGAAGGGGACCATGAAGAAGGCGTAGAAGAGCGGGAAGAGCAAGGCGCGCGCCACCATCGGCCCGAGCAGCGCGATCACCGCACCCTGAAGCATCAGGACCAGCGCGCCATGGCGGACCATCGCGACGCCCGCCGCCGCGCCGAGCAGCCAGGCAAAGGCGCCAAGGCCCAGCCAGATCAGGCCCGGCGGCCAGGCGACCGGCTCCAGTTGGCGCAGGCCGGGCAGACGCTGCTGCACCAGCCAGGCGATGAGGATCGGGATGAAGAGACAATGGCCGAAGGTGGACGCGTTCCACCAGATCGAGACCATCGAATAGAGATCGTCGAAGAAGAGCGTCAATATGGCAGCCGCGACCACGCCGAGCGCGGTCAGATGGCCACGCCAGCCGGCAAGACCGATGCGCGGCATATCGGCAAGGGAACGGGCGCGATCGGTCATGCGGCCTGCGGATCGGCCCTGCCCGGCGCGCCGAGCAGCAGGTCGGGCAGACCGCCCAGCGTCGCCGACCAGCGATAGCGGTCCTCGACACGGCGGCGGGCGGCGAGGCCGAGCTGCGTTCCTCGCGCTGGATCGGCGAGCAGCGACAGGACCGCCTGGGCTTCGGCCACCGGGTCATCCGCGACCAGGAAATCGCGGCCATCGACCGCATCAATGCCTTCGGCGGCCTGGGGCGAAGCGACGACCGGACGGGCCATCGCCATGGCTTCGAGCACCTTGTTCTGGATGCCGCGCGCGATGCGCAGCGGGGCCACCACCAGATCGGCAGCGGCCAGCCAGCCACGCACATCAGGCACGCCGCCGGTGACGATGACGCCGGGGAGATCGGCAAGTGCCTGCACCGGCTTCGACGGATTGCGGCCGACAATGGCGAAGCGCGCGTCAGGGCGTGCGGACTGGATGGCGGGCAGCGTCTGGCGCGCGAAACTCTCGACCGCCTCGACATTGGGGCGATAGTCCATCTGGCCGGTGAAGACGATCAGCGGCCATGCCCCCTTATCGACCGCCGGGAAATCGGCGGCGGGGTCGAAATAGTCGAGCGCCACGCCATTTTCGAGCGCGACGATCCGGTCCGGGCCAAGGCCACAGGCATCGCGAAACAAGGCCGCTTCGGCCTCGCTGACGAAGCTGCAGATATCGGCGCGGGCCGAAACCTTGCGCTCGAAATCGAGCAGCACGCGGCCCTCGCGCCGATTGATCCAGCCCATCGGGCCAGATTCCTGCGCGCCATAGGCGGCATATTTGGCCGAATCGAAATCGACGAAATCCATCAGGAACCGCACCCCCGCCGGCAGCATGGGCACGAAATGCGCCATCTGCGCCGAATAGGCAATGACGGCGCGGATCGGCCGTTCGGCCATGACCTGGGCGACCCAGCGATGCAGGTCCGGATGATCGAACAGCGACACCAGCAGCGACTGGCCGCGCGCCAGGCCCGAGAGGCCGGCGACGATGCGCGAACGGTCGCGCATCAACACGCACTGGCTGGCCGTCAGTCGCGCCATGTCCGGGGCGAAACCCATGTCGCGATCATCATCGGCAAAGCAGCCGACATGGACCGGTGCCATCTGCGCGAGCCGCTGAAGCAGATGATAGGACCGGATCTTGTCGCCCCGGTCGGGCGGGAACGGGATACGATGGCAGAGGAAAAGAAGCTCACCCGTCATCCAAGGCCCCGCGCGATATGCGGGCCGATGAGGTTGGCGACGGGCAGCGGCAGTTTCTTCCACAATTCCACCTTGCGCCGATATTGCGGCGAGAGCGGATTGACGTCACGCGTCTCCTTGCCCGGCGCGGTGCGCAGATGATAGCCGAGGGGATCGCCCTCGAAACCCCATGTCTTCTTCCAGGCGGCGGGGCCGGTGCCGACTTTCGACCGGCCAAAGTCGAAATGGGTGAGGCCGCGCTCGCGGGCCTGGCGCATCAGGGTGAAATAGAGGACTTCGTTGGAGCGCATCGCCCGCGCCTCCAGCCCGGCGCCATGCCAATAGGGCATGCAGGCGCCGCCATGATAGAGGCTGATGACCGCCGACAGGGGCTTGCCGTCCTTCGATACCATAGCGATGTCCGCATCCGCCCCGAACCGGTCGAGGATGGCATCGAACAGCGCGCGCGGGAAGACCGGCGTGCCCAGATTATGGACGCTCTGGCAATAGAGGCGATAATGGATGTCGCGCAGCCGCTGGTCGCGCCCGGTCTCGAACTGGAGGTCGTTGCCCAACCCCTTGCGGATTTCCGCGCGGTGGCGCTTGGGCACGGCTTTCAGTTCCGCTTCGTCATCGGCGGCAAGCGCGCGCGAGAAACCGAGATAGGCGTCGGCCTTGTTCTGCCATGAGGCGCCGCCGGGCGCTTCGCCGCCGCGCAGTTCCAGCGTGTCGCAGCCGAGCTTTTCCGCCTGATACCAGGCCGCGTCGGCCAGTTTGGCGATCGCCTTGCGATGGGAAGCGAGAATGCCGCCATCGACCGCGAATCCGCTGCCGACCAGCGCCTTGCCGAACAGGGCCGAACGGATATGGGTGAGCGGCAGCACGCCGTTGATCTCGCCCGAGGGCGTGCGGGCGACCAGCATGATCGCCTTCTGGCCGGTGCCGGCCTCCACACCCATGATCCAGGCCGGTCGATGAAAGGGCGTCGAGCCCGGCTGGGCGCAGACCCAGGCATCGATTTCCGCCACGACAGCCGGGTCGGACAGACGCGCCTCTCCGACGATGACGCTCAGATCGACAATCGCATTCATCTGCTCATTCCCTCAGTACCCTGGCACCGGCATAGGCCCAAAGGACTGAATATATGGTAATCAGCCGAGGCCCCGACTGATCATCGGCCCCAGCAGATTGGCGACCGGCAGCGGCAATTTCTTCCACAGTTCGATCCGCCGCTGATATTTTGCGCTGGTCGGGCTGACGTCGCGCAACTGGCCGGTGGGCGACCAGTCATAATAGACGAGCGGCTGCGGATCGAAGCCAAAGCTCTTTTTCCAGGCGGCCTGGCCGCTGCCGACCTTGGACCGGCCAAAGTCGAACCGGCGGGCGCCGCGGGCGCGGCCATGGCCCATCAGGCGATAATACATGAGTTCGTTGGAACGCAGCCGGCGGGCATCGGCGCCGCCGCCGCCCCAGAAGGGCATGACCCGGTCGCCATGATAGAGGGTCAGCACGGCCGAGACCGGGCGATCGCGATCGCCATCGCGCACGATGCTAATGTCGGCATCCGCGCCAAAGGCGGCAATTACCTCGCGGAAGAGGCGCGCGGGGAAGACCGGGGGTACCGAGGTTACGAACGCATTCGGCATAGATGCGATAATGGTCGCGCAGATGTGCCGTCGAGCGGCCATGATCGACGGTCAGCGCCGGATTGGCGAGCGCCTTGCGCAGTTCGGCGCGGTGCTTGCGCGGTATGGCGAGCAGTTCCGCCTCGTCATCGGCGGCAAGCGGGCGGACGAAGGCGACATGCTCGCCCTCGCAGACGCGCCACCCCTCCCCCGGTGCGACACCGCCGCGCAGTTCGACCGGCACGTCGCCCCGCGCCCGCGCTTCATTCCGGGCGGCAGCAGCCAGGGCGGCGATCACGGCCGGATCATCGGCCAATATACCGCCGTCGACGGCGAAGGCGGCGGACACCAGCGCCTGGCCGAACAGGCGGCTGCGCACATGCTGGAGCGGCAGCAGGCCGCAAATCTGGCCCGATGGCGCAGCCGCCGCGAGCATCAGCGCCCGGTTCGCGGTCGCCCGCTCGATCGCGATCAGCCAGGCCGGACGATGGAAGGGCGTGCTGGCGCCATGAGCCAGCACATAGGCATCGGCCGCCTGCGCCTGCGCCGGATCCTTGAGGTCCAGCGTGGTGATCGCCAGATCGGCCCGGTTGCCCGCGATCATGTGGCGCGCGCCGCTTCCTGCGCAACCAGCGCGTCGACGCGGGTCCAGGCGAAATCCTGGGTCAGGCGGCGCAGCTTGGCGGCCATGACGGACAGATTGGTATAGTGGCGCACCCGCGAGCGCAGTGGCGCGCCGGCGACGCGCGGCTGATCCGGGTCGATTTCCCAGGGGTGGAAATAGATGATGGCGGGCCGCTGCGCCTGGCCGTTCACCTGGCGGATCGCCCAGCGTGAAAAGCCATAGGGCAGCAGGCGGAAAAAGCCCCCGCCGCCGGCCGCCAGCGTGCGCTGGCCCAGCTTTGCCGTGGTGACCGGCAGTTCGAGCAGCTCCGATCCCGCCACCGGCTTCCAGGCGAAGCGGGGCGAGTCGGGCCAGCCATAATGGTCGTGCCGGATCGGCGCGACACTGCTGGAATAGGCATAGCCTTCTTCCGCCAGGATCGGATGCGCCCAGGGCGTGCGCGGATCGATCGAGAAGCTGGGCGCGCGATAGCCCGACACCTTCTGCCCGCTGGCATCCTCCAGGATTGCGCGGGACTTGCGCAGGTCGGCGCGAAACTGTTCGGGCGTGAAGGTGAAGACGCGGGCATGGTCATAGCCATGGCTGGCGACTTCATGCCCGGCTTCGGCAATGCGGCGCATCAAAGCGGGATAGCGTTCGGCGACCCAGCCCAGCGTGAAGAAGGTCGCGGTGACGCCGGCCTGCGCGAACAGGTCCAGCACCGCATCGGTGTTGCGCTCGACGCGATGCGTCAGCCCCTCCCAATCGGAACGGTCGATCGTCCGCTCGAAGGCGCCGACCTGGAACCAGTCCTCGACATCGACGGACAGGGCATTGTGCATCATGATCTTGTCCCGGTGTTGCCGCGCGGGCGCGATCAGGCGGCGTTACGCTCCGGATCGGCGGCGCGTTCGTCGCGCTCGACCCAGTCGACCAGCAGGGTCAGCACGCGGCGCAGCGCCGCATCCTGTTCCTCGACGCGGAATTCGAGGCCCGACAGGCGCTCCTCGATCAGGGCAAAACAGCCCTTGAGCGCTTCGGGATCGACCGTCGGCGCGGCATAGGAGGCATGGTTCTGCATCGCGCGCAGGGCGGCGATTTCGGCACGCAGCGCCTCGATCTCCTCATGCACGGCGGGCGACACGAGATCGGGCTGCGCCGGGGCCTGCCAGGCGACCGCCTGCGGTGCGGGGGCAGCGGCGACCGGTTCGGCCGGTGCGATCGGTTCCGGCGCGGTTTCGCCAGCGGTATCCAGCACGGACGGGGCGATCGGTTCGGCGCTGACATCCTCGTCCACGCCCATATCCTCGATCACCGCTTGGACCGCCTGACCGTCAATCTCGGTCAGTTGCTCCAGCGCGCCCAGCAGCAGCACGCGGCTGACCAGCGCGTTGATGCGGCGCGGCACGCCGCCGGTGGCGGCATAGATGGCGTCAAGCGCATCGTCGGTGAAATAGGGATTGCCGGTCCAGCCGACGAGCGTCAGGCGATGGCTGATATAGGGTTCGACTTCCTGCGGCAGCATCGGGTCGAGATGATGGGTCGCGATCACGCGCTGGCGCAGCTGCTCCAGCTCGGGCGACCGGACAAGGTCGCGAAATTCGGGCTGGCCGAGCAGGAATATCTGCAGCAGCGACTGGCCGCCCAACTGGAAGTTGGACAGCATGCGCAGTTCCTCGATCGCCGAGACCGGCAGGTTCTGCGCTTCGTCCACGATCAGCAGCGAACGGCGGCCGGCGCGGGCCTGGCCCTGCAAATAGGCCTCGATCTGGCGCAATATCTGCGCCTTGGCGACGCCGTCGGTGGCCAGGCCGAAGCTCTGCGCGGCAAGGCGCAGCATGTCGTCGCCCTCGACCTGGGTCGACACGATCTTGGTCGCGGTCAGGCGCGCCGGATCGATCGTGCTCATCAGATGGCCGACCAGCGTCGTCTTGCCGGCGCCGATGTCGCCGGTGATGACGATGAAGCCCTCGCCCTGCGCCAGACCATAGCCCAGATAGGACAGTGCCTTGCGATGCGTCGTGCTCTCGAAATAGAAATGCGGGTCCGGCGTCAGCTGGAACGGGCGGCCCTGCAATCCATAGAACTGATCGTACATCTGTCGTCTCCATCCGGCATGCCGGCGTCGCATAGACGCCCTTATAACCGGAATTCCCTTAAAAGCTGTAACGCAGGCCGACCTGGCCCATCGCGTTGATCAGCGTGTCAAAATCATCCGCCTTCGCCGCATCGACGCCGAGCGAAGCCGATGCCGTAAGTTTCCTAGTCAAGCCTCTGAAATAGCTTGTGAAGGCACCATAGTTCAAGACATCGGCGCGGGCGCCGCTGGCATCGAAATAATTGATGTAGACCGCCGTATCCAGGGAATCGCGGTCGTTGAACGCATAGGTGACGGTGCCATTGCCATACCAATTCTGGTCGTGGGTACCGCTGATCAGCACGCTCTGGGTCGTCGGCGTGATGAACTTGCGGTTGGAATAGCCGCCGCCCAGGCCAAAGCCCCAGGGGCCGCGCCGGGTGGAATATTGCCCGGCGACGCCACGATAGCGGAAATTGGCGCCGGTGATGCCGGCCAGCGCATCGTTGAAGCATTCGCCCCCGCCGGTCGGCGAGAAGGCGCAGCCGGTGAGATCGCCGGTGAAGGGATTGCGCGGCACGATCAGGTTGGTGCCGGTGAAGGCGGCCGCATCCGCCGTGATCATCCGGCCGAAGCTTTCAATGCCGTCGAACACGGCGATGCCAACGCTGCTGTTGCGCCCCTGCCAGGTGAACTGGCCCTGATAGGACATGCCGCCATAGCGTTCGCCCACCGTCGCCTTGAGCGAAGTACGGCGATTGGGCCGCCACAGCACGCCGACATCCCAGATCAGGTCGCCGAAATCATAATAAAGTTCGCGTGGCGAACTCTTGTCGGTGACATAGCGGCCGTTGCGGATGATCGGCACCCCATCCTCGTCCAGCAAGGGCGCGCGCTGGCTGATTTCGATATCCTCATAGCCGATGCCGCCGAGCAGCGCGACCGTGGGCGAAACCGGCATGATCGCATCGACCCGGCCCCAGACATCCTCGAACCGCTGGTCGAGCTGGCTGGCATCCTCGCGGCTATAGCCCGCGCTGGCGGTGAGGCCGACCGGCAATATCGTGCCCGGCGAGAAGCCGATCGAGCCATTCAGGTCATGCGTCCAGCTTTGCGCGAACGAGCCATTGGCAATCGCGGCGTCCGGGGCATTCACATCGACATCGTCGTCGACGCGGGCATAGCCCAGCCGATAGGAAGCCTTGATGTCGAGATCGCCGACCTTCGTGGCGTAACTGGGGCCGATATAGCCGCCCCAGATCTGGCTGGTGTAGCGATTGTCGATCGCCGCAGCGCCCGAATAGCCGTCGGTGCGCACGCGCGAGGCGATGCCGCCGGCCTGCAGGGTGAGTTCGGGGGTCAGCTTGTAGCCGGCATTGGCGATCCCACTCAGCACGTCGGAATCGGTCGCGTGGCCCCAGCCGAAACTGTGCATATACTGGACGTCCGCTGCGGCGTTGAGCCGGCGGGTCTGGACCTCCACCGTCACGCCGGCGGTGAGATTGGTATAGGTCACGACGTCGCCGTCGCCCTTGAGCGGCACCATCACCACCTGATCGATGCCCAGATAAGGCGTCACGTCGACCTTCCTGGTGGACGCAGGCGTGCCTTGTGCCAGCGCCGGGGCGCTGACACTGGCAAGCACCAGCAGCGAGGTGCCGGCGATCAGGTCACGCGCGGTCATCCCGCCTCGCCCTTGCCATAATAGGAACCGAAGCGACGAGCCCCGCCGGTATAGCGGACGGCGTTGAGCAGCAACTGGACCTGCGCCCCGCCCTTCAGCAGTGCAGCCGCCTCCCGCAGCGCGCTTTCCGACGTCTTGTCGGCGCGCACCACCAGCAGCGCGACCGCGACATGGCTGGCCAGCACGGCAGCGGGCGAGGCCGCGAGCAAGGGCGGGGAATCGAACACGATGATGCGGTCGGGCCGCCCCTCGGTCAGCCGTTGCAGCAGCATTTCGGTCCGCGCCGAGGCGAGATATTCGGTGTCGGCATGGCTGCGCTGGCCTGCCGGCAGGACGGACAGCGAGGGAATGTCGGTGCGCAGCACGCAATCCTCGATCGCGACCAGCGGATCGGCGAGCGCATCCATCAGCCCCGGCCCGGCCTGCAGGCCCAGCGTTTCGGGGATGCCCGGATTGCCAAAATCGGCATCGACCAGCAAAATCTCGCGATCCTGCTCCGCCGCCAGACTGAGCGCCAGATTGATCGCGCAGAAGGTCTTCCCTTCGCCGCTATGGGGCGAACAGAGGAGGATGCGGTTGCCGCGCGGATTGTCCTGAAGATGGGTCAGCAGCCCGCGCTTGAGCAGGCGGAACTCCTCGCTCATCGCGGTGACCGGCGCGCCGGGCACCAGGAAGCCGGCTTCGGTCAGTCGGTCGCGATCGACCGGCTGGGCCGGGCTGGTCCAGGCCTGGGCACGGAAGATCGGCGCTTCATCGGACGCGACCGGAGCCGGCGCCGGCGGCGCGGGATCGAACATCGGCGGCGGTGGCGGCGCATCGGCCGGCACATCGACGGCCGGCGCCGCACGACCACGCAGGGCCGCCTGGAAATCGAAAATCTCGGTGGCGCGTTCGATCAGCGAGCCGCGGCCCTTGATGGGGCTATGCTGGTTCATGGGATCAGGCTCCTTCACGCCGTACCGCGCTGGATGAATTCGACGACGATCAACAACAGGCACAGGGCAGCCAGGCCGCCGCTGGCGCCCGCAAACCATTTCATCCGCTGCTTGTCGAGAGTGACCTGGGCCGTGCTGGCGACCTGGGTGATCGACCCGGCGACCGGAATGCCCACGGCCCGTTCCAGACGGGCGGCCGTCGGGAAGGTGCCCTTGAGCTGGCCGATCGCGAAAGCGACGCCAATGCCGGCGCCGATGCCGAGGATCAGTACGCCCAGCAGCAGCAGCGGCCGGTTGGGTGCAGCGGGCGCCGTCGGCAGGCTGGCGGGCTGAAGCACGCTGAACTGCACCGCACCGGTTTCGGTCTTCACGTCGCCACGCAGGCGGATCTCCTCGCGGTCGGCGAGCAGCTTGTCATATTGGGTCTGGAGCGCGGCATAGTCGCGATCCAGCTTTTCCTGTTCGGACGCCACGCCCGGCTCATCGATCTGATGCGCGGTCATGGTGTTGAGATCGGCCTGAAGCTGCGCCTTGCGAGTCGACAGCGCCTGCACGGTGGCGGCCCGTTCGGCCTGCATCGACTTTATCGACAGATAGGCGGGATTGGGCGTGCCGGCAGCGGCCGCGCCACTGGCGCCGCCCTGGCGACGCAGATTGTCGACCTGCCGCTGGGCGGCGATCACGTCGGGATGGCTGGCGGTCCAGCCGCGCGCGCGCATGCCGGCGAGTTCGGCCTGGGCCTGGGCCAGCGGGGATGCACCGCCGCCGACCGCCACGCCCGGCAGGGTCGCCGGGGTGCCAGCCAATTGGCCGTTCATTGCGCTGAGCGCGCTCTGCGCCTGCACCAGCTGGGCATCGATATTGTTGATTTCCAGACGGGCCGCATCCATGCGCTGGCTGATCGTGCCGGCGCCCGGCAGCACGCCGGCATAGCGCTGGGCAAATTCGACGCGCCGCTTGTCGGCCGCTTCGAGCTGCTTGCCGCGACCGGCGATCTGCTGGTCGAGGAAGGCCAGGCTCTGACGGGTTTCGGTGCGGCCGCCGGTCAGATTTTCTTCCTGGAAGATGTCGATCAGCTTCTGCACCACCTGCTGGGCGATGCGGGCATTGGCGCCATCCGACAGGCCACTGTCGGCCGAGGTCGCGCTGATGTCGATCATGCTGGGGTCCGCTTGGGCCAGCACGGTGATATGCTCACGCAGGGTGGTGATCTTGCCCGCCACGTCGCGCGGTCCGGAAATGGTCTGGGCAAGGTCGGTGCCGCGCACGACCTTTTCCAGATTTTCCGCGCTCAGCAGCGTCTGGCGCACCCGGTCGAGATCCTGCTGGGACTGGACCTGGGTGATGCCGATCTTGTCCTCCAGCAGCGACTGGGTGTTCACATAGACCCGCGCCTTGGATTCATAGCCATTGGGGATGAGCGACACGCCCAGCCAGCCCAGCATGCACACGCCCCAGGCCACGGCCAGCGCGATCCAGCGCCGGCTCCATATGCCGTGGAGGAGGACCAGCAGCTCGTCGTACAGACCCGCCATGATCAGAACATGCTTTCCGGAATGATGATGACGTCGCCGGGCACCAGCATGACATTGGCCTTGGTGTCGCCCTTCTTGAGCAGGTCGCCGATGCGGACCTGATATTCCTTCTGCTTGCCGCTGGCCTTGTCGAAGCGGACCAGGCGGGCGCGATTGCCGGACGCATATTCGCTGAGGCCGCCGACCGAGATCATGGCGTCAAGCAGGGTCATGTTCGCGCGATAAGGGATGGAGGCCGGCTTTTCGGTCGCGCCGACGATCCGCACCTGCTGGCTGTAGGTGCCGGAGAAATTGTCGACGATCACCGATACCAGCGGATTTTCGATATATTGGGTCAGCGCCAGCTTGATATCGTCCGACAGCATCTTGGGCGTCTTGCCGACGGCCGGCATGTCGGTGATCAGCGGCGTGGTGATGCGGCCATCGGGACGCACCTGCACCTTGGCGCCCAGTTCCGGGTTGCGCCAGACGAAGATGGTCAGGTTATCGAGCGGGCCGATGATATATTCCTCGCCCGGCCCTTCCTGGGTCGCGACGAAGGATGCGGGGGGAAGCTGCGGCGCGGAGCTGGTCGAAGCGCAGCCCGACAGGGCCACCGCAGGCAGCGATGCACCGATCAGGAGCCTAGAAATCCGCTGAAAACGCATAAAATTCACCCCTTCATACCATCATAGCCGACGCGCGATCGGAAAAAATGATCGCGTGCAGGCCCATGGCTTCATCCTCGTCATGCCGGAAAAGGGTAAAGATAGGGTTAGGCCTGCTGTCGGACATGGATTAGCCAAGTAATAGTTCACGAGGACTTGGGTGGCCAAGAAAGGCCGCGGGACTTGCCGACGCGCCATAGGCACCGGCAAGGAAGATCGCGATGAAATCGCCGACATCGACTGGCGGCAGCGCGACCTTTTCGCCCAGCCGGTCGATCGGCGTGCATAGGCAGCCGACGACATTGACCGGCTGGGTGGTCGGCTCGCGCCCGAAACGGTTGGCCACCGCGATCGGATAGTTGCGCCGCACGACCGTGCCGAAATTGCCACTGGCCGCCAGTTGATGGTGCAGACCACCGTCCACGACGACGAAGGTTTCACCCTGGCTCTGCTTCACATCGACCACACGGGTCAGATAGATGCCAGCCTCCCCCACCAGCCAGCGGCCCAGCTCGATCGCGAATGCGCTGTCGGTCAGGATATCGGGCAGCGCATTGAGCGCGGTGTCGAGCGCGACGCCGATCGGCCGGATGTCCAGCCGCTCGTCACCGGGAAAATAGGGAATGCCGAAACCGCCGCCCAGATTGACCAGAGGCGGCGCGGCGCCGACGGCATCGGACAGGCGCGCCGCCAGATCGATGGTCGCCGCCTGGGTCTCGATGATCGCCATCGGGTCGAGCGCCTGGCTGCCGGCGAAGATATGCCAGCCGCGCCAGTCCGCGCCGCCATCGATCATCGCACGCGCCAGCGCGGCCGCGCGATCGGCATCTACGCCGAAGGGCTTGGCACCGCCGCCCATGCGCATACCCGAGCCCTTGAGATCGAAATCCGGGTTCACCCGCACGGCGAGGCGCGGCACCTTGCCCAGACGCTCCGCCACGGTCAGGGCGCGCGCGCCCTCCCCCTCGGACTCCAGGTTGATGGTGATGCCGGCATGGATGGCGGCTTCCAGTTCGTCATTGCGCTTGCCCGGTCCGGCAAAGCTGATCCGTGCCGGGTCCATGCCGGCCTCCAGCGCCATCGCCAGTTCCCCACCCGATGCGATGTCGAAACCGTCGACCAACCCCGCCATGCGCGCCAGCAGCGGCGCATAGGGATTGGCCTTGATCGCATAATGAAGGTCGATCCGCTTGGGGATCGCCTCGCGGAAGCGGCGGACCTGCGCCTCGATGATCCCCATGTCATAGACAAACAGCGGCGTGTCGCCCGCTTCGTCGACCAGGCTCGCCGCACCGCAGCCGCCGATCAGCAACATGCCTTCTTCCTCGGCGAACCAGGCGGGAATGGGGCCCATGGGCTTCATGACGCATACTCCTTGGCCAGCGCGACTCGATCGATCTTGCCATTGGGGTTACGCGGGAACTGTGCAAGCACTAGCGTCTCGCGCGGCTGCATGAAATTGGGCAGTTCGGCCTTCAGATGGGCGGCAACAGCCGCGGATATATCGGGGTCGGCGGCGCGCAGCAGCAGCAGCACTGCCTGTCCCAGCCGCTCATCCTTGACACCGAGGGCGACAGCCTCCGCCACGCCGGCGACGGCAACGGCCGCCTCCTCGATCTCGGTCGGGCTGATGCGATTGCCGGCCGACTTGATCATCGCGTCGTCGCGGCCGACGAAATAGAGCAGCCCATCCGCGTCGCGGCGGACGGTGTCGCCGGACCATACGGCCGTGCCGCCATGGCGCGAGGCGGATGGCGCCGGCTTGAAGCGCTCGGCGGTGCGCGCTGCATCCTGCCAATAGCCCTGCGCCACCAGCGGGCCGGCATGGACCAGTTCGCCCGGCTCGTCATCCTCGGCCAGCGAGCCATCGGGACGGACCACCAATATCTCGGCAAAGGGAATGGCCGACCCCATCGAATCCGGGTGACTGTCAACCAGCGCGGGCGACAGATAGGTGGAGCGGAAGGCTTCCGTCAGGCCATACATGGGATAGAGATCGGCCTGCGGGAACAGCGCGCGCAACCGTGCCACCAGCGGCCGGGTCAGCGCCCCGCCGCTATTGGTCAGGCGACGGAGCCTGGCCGCGATCTCCGCCGGCCAGTCCAGTTCGGTGAGTTGTACCCAGAGCGGCGGCACCCCGGCCAGGGTGGTGATGTCCCAGCGATCGACCGCCTTCACCACGTCGCGCGGGGTCAGATAATCGAGCGGATAGGCGCAACCGCCCGCATACCAGGTGGAAAGCAGCTGGTTCTGGCCATAGTCGAAGCTGAAGGGCAGCACGCACAGCGTCCGGTCCTCCGGCGCCAGCCCCAGATAATGGGCCACCGACACCGCGCCGAGCCAGAGATTGGCGTGGCTGAGCATCACCCCCTTGGGCCGGCCGGTCGATCCGCTGGTATAGAGGATGGCGGCCAGAGCATCGGGCGCGGCATCGGACGGCGGCAATGCCGCGCCGCCGCTCATCCCCGCGGCCGCATCATCCTCACGATGGAGATGACAGCCAGCCGGAATATCGCCGGGTGCCAGCGTCGACAGGCGGCTGGCCGTGCCGATCAGCAGCGCCGCGCCGCTATCGGCCAGGATATGGGCGACCTGCGCATGTTTGAGCAGCGGATTGATGGGGACATGGACAAGCCCCGCGCGCGGCGCGGCGAGCGGCATCAGCGCCGCGACCGGCCCCTTGGCCACCCAGCTCGCCACCCGCGCGCCGGGCGCAAGGCCAAAGCCCGCCAGCCATCCGGCGAGACGACCAAGCGCCTGTTCCAGTTCGGCATAGTCCTGCGCGCCCGACCGCCCCGCGAGCGCCGGCCGTTCCGGATCGCCACGCAGCAGCAGATGGTCTATCGGCTGCACATCGGCATCGTCGATTGGCGCCTTGGAAGCCAACAGGGGGTCGCTTAACGTCATGTCCAGAATTAGGTCCTAAGGGCAGCTAAGGTGCCGGGAGATAATAGGTTGCTGGTCCCAAGGGAATATCGGACGCTGTCGGAAGTGCGGTCGGCGATCGGCGGCCGGATGGACCGCGCCCATATCGACAGCCTGTTCGACCGGCTGGACTGGTTTGAAACATTGCACCCCCTTTGCCTTGGCGACACCCCGCTCAGGGTGTTCCAACAGACAGAGGACGCCTGCGAGGCCTGGTTGTTCCTTCTCGCGCCCTCGGCTCGTCGCCTAACTGCCCTTGCCAATTGGTATAGTTTCGCCTGGAGCCCGATTTTCCTGGGGGCGCCGGACGCGCGTCAACAGGCCCGGCTGCTGGAAAATATCGCCCGCCATCTGCTGCGCGAACAGGCACAGATCAACCTCTATCCCCTTGCCCTGCCCGGCTCGCTGATCGGCGCCTTTCGCCGCGCCGGCTGGTTCGCGGTGCAGCGGCCGATGGGCGGCCGATATCTGCTGCATGTCGATGGCCGGGATTTCTCTAGCTATTGGGCGCAGCGCCCCGGCCGGTTGCGCAACCAGGTGCGGCGCAAGGCCCGGCAGGAGCGTTACGACCTCAGCATCCACAACAAGCTGACCGATACGCTGTGGCAGGATTATGTCGATGTGCAGGCGCATAGCTGGAAGGCACCCGAGCCTGGCCTCAACTTCCTGCGCGTCCTGGCGCAGCGGGAAAGCGATGCCGGCACCTTGCGGCTGGGCTTTGCCCGACTGGACGGCCGCGCCGTGGCGACCCAATTATGGACGGTGGAACATGGCACGGCGCTGATCCACAAGCTGGCCCATGACAGAACCCAGGACGAAGGGTCGCCCGGCACCTTGCTGAGCCATGCGATGTTCGCCCATGCCATCGACCAGGATCGGGTCGCAACGATCGATTATGGCACCGGTGACAATGACTATAAGCGCGAATGGATGGACGAGCGCATTCCCCTCTACCAGATCGACCTGTTCAATCCGCGCCGCGCATCCAGCTGGATTCCCGCCGCGCGCACCTGCATTTCCGCGCTTGTCGGATAGGCGGCGAGCCATTAGATAGCCGCCATCATGCGGGCGCAATCCACTCAGCCGGTCGACCGGACAGACGATATCGAAACCCTGGTGCGGGCGCTTCTGCGCGACGTGCTGAGCCTGTCGCAGGAGCGGGCCGATGCGTTCGAGGCCGACACGCCGCTGTTCGGCGCCCTGCCCGAGCTGGACTCGATGGCTGTTGCCGGCCTGCTCACCGAAATGGAAGATCGCTTCGACATCCTGATCGAGGATGAGGATATCGACGGCGACACGTTCGAGACCTTCGGCACGCTGGTCGCCTTCCTGCGCGCCAAGCTGGGCTGAAAGCCGCCCTTTCCCAAAGAAGTTCGGGCTGAGCCGTTTCCGGCCCAGCCCTTTTTCTTGGAGTCCGTTCGAGGAAGCCGGTTCCAGCCAGCTCCCACGCCCAACCGCCCGATCCAGTGTCATCCTGTTGGGCGGGGGAGCGGGCTGGTACCGTATTGAAAAATCGCCCTTTCGCGATTTTTCAAACAGGCTCTTACGCTTCGACCAGCTGCTCGAAGTCGGCTTCGGCGAGGAAGCGTTCGACGTCGAGGGCGGCCATGCAGCCCATGCCGGCTGCGGTCACCGCCTGGCGATAGATCTTGTCGGTCACGTCACCGGCCGCGAAGACGCCCGGAATGGCGGTGTGGGTCGTGCCCTTCTCCACCACGATATAGCCTTCGTCGAGCGGCAGCTTGCCGTCGAACAATTCGGTCGCGGGGTGATGGCCGATCGCGACGAAGCCGCCATCGGTCGGCACATGCGACTTCTCGCCGGTAACGGTGTCGATCAGATCGACGCCGACCAGACCTTCGGGCGTGCCGCCGCCGACGAACTTGTCGACCGCCTTGTTCCACAGCACCTTGATGTTGGGATGGGCGTGCAGGCGCTGCTGCAGGATCTTTTCTGCGCGCAGCGAGTCGCGGCGGTGGATCAGGGTCACGTCATGGCTGTGGTTGGTGAGGTAGAGCGCCTCCTCGACCGCGGTGTTGCCGCCGCCGATGACCACGACCTTCTTGCCGCGATAGAAGAAGCCGTCGCAAGTGGCGCAGGCGCTGACACCCTTGCCCTGCAGATGCTCCTCGCCCTCGACGCCCAGCCACTTGGCCTGGGCGCCGGTGCAGATGACCAGCGTGTCGGCGACATAGAGGGTGCCGCTGTCGCCCTTCAGCTTGAAGGGGCGTTCGCTGAGGTCGACGTCGACGATCTGGTCATACATCATCTGCGCGCCGACATGTTCGGCCTGGGCCTGCATCTGTTCCATCAGCCAGGGGCCCTGGATCACATCCTTGAAGCCCGGATAATTTTCGACGTCGGTGGTGATGGTCAGCTGGCCGCCCGGCTGCATACCCTGCACCACGATCGGCGCCAGGCCCGCGCGCGCGCCATAGATGGCGGCGGACAGGCCGGCCGGGCCGGAACCGAGAATGAGCATGCGGGTGGAGTGGGTGGCGGTCATCGATAATTCCAGCTGCGATTCGTGTGGCCGCCAGAGATAGGCCCTGCCAGCCCCCGCGCAAGCAGGAGTTGGGCAGGAGATTTGCTTGGGACGGCCAAAGCTTGAACCGCAGCATCGCCGAGGCGTTGCACAAGTCGCGTTGCCCTATGATCCATTATGTATCACAAATGGCGGATCGATAGTCATTGGGAGAGACGGAGCATGGCGACATTCGTGCTGGTGCATGGCGGGGGACATGGCGGCTGGTGCTATCAGCAGGTCGCCCGGCGGCTGCGCGCGGCGGGGCATGAGGTCCATTGCCCGACGCTGACAGGCCTTGGCGAGCGCGCCCATCTTCTCCACGCCGACATCGATCTCGACATGCATATCCAGGATGTGGTGGCGCTGATGACGTTCGAGGGGCTGGAGGATGTCATCCTGGTCGGGCACAGCTATGGCGGGATGGTGATTACCGGCGTCGCCGATCGCGCGGCCGAGCGCATCCGCGAGTTGGTCTATCTGGATGCCGCCCATCCCAGGGACGGGGAATCGCTGGAAATAGTGGCGCCGGCCCAGATGGAACCGACCCGCGCCATGGGCCGCACCGTCGACGGGATCGAACTGGTGATGTGGCCCTTCCCCGGCATGGCGGGCTTCTTCGGCATCACCGATCCGGCCGATGTCGCCTGGACCGAGGCGCGGCTGACGCCGCATCCGTGGAAATGCTTCGGCCAGCCGCTACGTCTGGAAAATGGCGATGCGGCGTTTCGCCTGCCGCGCACCAATATCAATTGCACCCATGCGTTGCAGAACAGCCCGGAGGAGGCCCGCGCCCGCCAGCTGGAAGGCCATCGCAATTTCGAGATCGATACCGGCCATGACCTGATGATCACCGAGCCGGAAGCGGTCGCGACCATGTTGCTGGAGGTGGCGGGTTAGCCCCCTCCCCTTAATCTAGGACGTTGGGCAGATCCTCGAACCCCTTGCGCAGGGCGGCGGACCAGCCCTGCGAGATCATCGCAAATTCCTCATTATCCGCCTCGATCCGGGTGCGGACGCGGAAGTCGAACGTGTCGGTCTCGATCACGGTGAGGTCGAGCGGCATGCCGACCGACAGGTTGGAGCGCAGGGTCGAATCCATCGACACCAGCACCGCCTTGGTCGCGTCCTCCAGGCTCGTCTCGCGCTGGATGATGCGGTCGAGGATCGGCTTGCCATATTTATGCTCGCCGATCTGGAAGAAGGGCGTGTCCTCGGTCGCCTCGATGAAATTGCCGGCCGAATAGATGAGATAGAGGCGCGGCTTGCCGCCCTTGCGCTGGCCCGCGATCATGATCGAGGCGCTGGCGGCCGATCCGTCCATCGCAATGCTCTCGCGGTAGCGGCCCTGCATGGTGCGCATCGCATCGCCCACCAGCTGCGCCGCGCGGTGCATCGTGTCGCAATTGAGGATGGTCTCCACCGCGGGATCGCTCTCAGCCTCGCGGATCGCGCGCGACAGCATCGTCTTCACCCCCTGGGTGATCGACAGATTGCCCGAACAGAGCAAGGTGATCGCCCGCTCACCCTCGACATGATAGGTGAAGCTTTTCCGGAAGCGGGCGATATTGTCCATGCCCGCATTGGTCCGGGTGTCCGACAGCATGACCAGCCCCTGGTCCACGCGTACCGCCACACAATAGGTCATCGCCCCGAAGTCCTGCTTATCTCTACCCTAGGAGCGGGGCGTGGGCGTGCTCTGCTGTTGCTGGCGTTGCAATTGCCGTTCCTCGACTCCGTCTTCCGCCTGCGCGATCCGGACATCGGCGTCAATGCTGATATCGCCCGCGACCGTCACGGAGCCCCGTATCGGAGCAGCTTCATCGGCATCCAGGCCACTGGCCAGGCGCAGATAGCGTTCGGTGACGCAGACGCGGTTGGACGGATCGAAGCCGACCCAGCCCAGCCCCGGCACCAGCGCTTCGGCCCAGCCATGGGTTTCGTGCAGCAGATCGCCCTCGGCCGCGAGCAGGTAGCCCGAGACATAGCGGGCCGGCACCCCCAGCAGGCGCGCACCGGCAAGGAAGATCTGGGCATGATCCTGGCACACGCCAGCACCCAAAGCAAAAGCCTGCGCCGCGGTCGTGTCGGCGCCGGTCACGCCCGGCCGATATTGAACGGCATCGCTGATCGCGGCCGACAGGGCATGGAGTTGCGCCAGCGGCCCGTCTCCTTCCGGCAGGGCGGCAACCATGGCGCGGATCGCATCGGACGCCCTGGTCAGCGCCGTGTCGCGCAGGAAATAGCGGGCATCGACCCGGCATTGCGGCAGGCCACCAATACCATGGGTCTCGCGCGTCTCGACCAACCCCTCGGCAACGATCACCGCCTCGCTGAGGCTATCATGGCGGACCCAGACCGCCTCCATCTCGCCATAGCTGTTGGGACGGAAATTGGTCAGCGCCTCGCCATTGATGCTGACCTGCCAGTCATGGACCTTCTGGCCCGGCGTATCGACCGGCACCAGCTTCAGCCGCATCGCGACGCGGCCGGCGGAGGCGGGATAGCCATAGACGGTCTGGTGACGGACGAGCAATTTCATGGCGCGCTTCCCCTCCCCCTTCAGCCGAAATGATAGGTTTCGGCGATTTCGACGCCGAGCCGGTTGCTCATCATCAGGCTGTACTGCACCGTTTCATGCAGGCCGCGGCGGAAAATCTCGCCGGCGTCCAGTTCCTCCAACTCGCTCACCAACTGCTTGACCGTGTCATGACAGGTGCCGCGCGCATTGTGCCAACCGGCCAGCCGGTTGAGCCGATAGGCGAGCTGATCGCAGCAATAGGCGACGCTGCGCGGGAACAGCCGGTTGAGCATCAGGAAATCGGTGATCTGCCAGGGCGTGTAGGTGCCGCCATAGACATGATGATAGGCGCGCGCGCCCGACAGCGCATAAAGCACCGACGTCCATTGATAATGATCGCGATTGCCGCCGATGACTTCGGTTTCGGGCAGCAGCACATAATATTTCACGTCGAGCAGCCGCAGCGTCATCTGCGCCCGTTCGAGCGCAGAGCCGCAGCGCAGGAAGTCATGGCCTTCATTGCGCAGCTGGCCCGAATGGGCCGCGCCGCGGAAGGTCATGACACGGGTCTTCACCCAGTCGATCAGCGCCGGCAGCTGCGCCTTGGCCTCGGCCACGTCATAGCTGTCGAGCTTGCGCCAGCCGTCGTTGAGCGCCTCCCACATGTCCTGGGTCAGCATGGTGCGCGCCGACTTGGCATTGGCGCGGGCCTTGAGCAGGCAGGAGCGGATCGAGCTGGGATTGTCGGCGTCCAGCATCAGGAAGGACACGACATCGCTTTCCGTCACCGGCACGCCGTCCGGGAACTGATGCCCGGCCCCAGTCGCGCGCACGACCGATCGCCATTCGTCGCGATGATGCGCACCCGGCAGGATCGCCATGCGCTGCCCCATCGACAGCAGCCGTGCGGTGGCTTCGGCGCGCTCCATATAGCGCGCCATCCAGAAGAGATTTTCGGCGGTCCGGCTCAGCATGTCTTGGCTCTTTTCACCGTGGGGGCCGACGTCGTTGCGCCCGGCCCTGCATCATCAGGGGTAATCGAAAGGAGAGAAGCGGCTGCGCCCATCAATCCTGCAACACCCAGGTATCCTTGACCCCGCCGCCCTGGCTGGAATTGACCACCAGCGACCCTTCGGTCAGCGCCACGCGGGTCAGGCCACCGGGGACCAGCCGCAACTGCTTGCCGACCAGGCAATAGGGGCGGAAATCGGCATGGCGGCCGACCACGCTGGCCGGACCGAGCGTCGGCACGGTCGACAGGTCCAGCGTCGGCTGGGCGATGAACTCGCCGGGATTGGCCTTGATCCGCTCGGCATAGGCCTCGACCTCCGCCTTGCTCGCCTTGGGTCCGATCAACATGCCATAGCCGCCCGAGCCATGGACTTCCTTGGCCACCAGTTCGTGCAGATGCTCCAGCACATAGGCCATTTCGTCGGGCTTGGAGCATTGCCAGGTCTGGATATTGTCGAGGATCGGCTCCTCGCCCAGATAGAAGCGGATCATCTCGGGCACATAGATATAGACCGCCTTGTCGTCGGCGATGCCCGATCCGGGCGCCGACGCCAGCGTCACGCCGCCATTGCGATAGACGCTGAAGATGCCCGGCACGCCCAGCAGGCTGTCGGGGCGGAAGACCAGCGGGTCGATATATTCGTCGTCGATACGGCGATAGATGACGTCGACCGCCTTGGGCCCGAGCGTCGTCTTCATCCAGACCCGGTCATTGTCGACGAACAGATCGGCCGGCTCGACCAGTTCCACGCCCATCAGGTCGGCGAGGAAGCTATGCTCATAATAAGCGCTGTTGAGCGAGCCGGGCGTCAGCACCACCACCACCGGATCGCCCTTGCAGGCGGGCGGCGCGACTTCCTTCAGGCTCTTGAGCAGTTCGGCGGGATAATCGTCGACCGGCGCGACCATGCCCTGTGCGAACAGCTCGGGGAACATGCGCGTCATGATCTCGCGATTTTCGAGCATGTAGGACACGCCCGAGGGGGTGCGGCAATTATCCTCCAGCACCTCGAAACTGCCCGGCCCGGTGCGCACGATATCGATGCCGACGATATGGCTATAGACCTTCCCCGGCGGGGTGAAGTCGGCCATTTCGGCGAGATAGGCGCTGTTGCGATAGATGATGTCGGCCGGCATGATGCCCGCCTTCACGATCTCGCCGCGATGATAGACGTCGTGCAGGAAGGCGTTGAGGGCGCGGGCGCGCTGGCGGATGCCCTTGTCGAGGATGCGCCATTCGTTCGCGGTGAAGATGCGCGGCAGCAGGTCGAAGGGGATCAGTCGTTCCGGGTCGCCACCCTCGCCATAGACGGCGAAGGTGATGCCGATGCGCCGGAAGATCGCTTCCGCCTCATCCATGCGACGATTGAGCCCGGCTATGCCTGTCCGCTCCACCCATTTCTGCACTTCGTCGTAACAGGGGCGCAGCGAACCATCAGGCTCAAACATTTCATGGAAGGGCAAGTTGTCGTTCCTCCCTCGGCCCTCGGCCGGTTGTGCATTGCAACAATAGTGCGCCGCATCGTTGCGATTGCAAGACAAAAATGGCGGAGCGGAAAAAGCGTTCCGTCGGCCATGTCGGGATTGCGGAAATAGGTCGTGCCGATCGTTTCTACGCGCGCAAACGAGCGCGCGATGGGGCCTCTGGCAGGGCGTTCAAAAAAGAATGCAGATTTTTGCAATCGCCCCGTTGACCACCGTCCATCCCCTGCGTATAGCGCCGCCTCACCGCAGGGAAACACCCCCTGCGAAGCCCATGGGGCGGAGTAGCTCAGCTGGTTAGAGCAGCGGAATCATAATCCGCGTGTCGGGGGTTCAAGTCCCTCCTCCGCTACCATTTCCAAGACATCGAAAATGGCTCTTAGGGGCGCATTCAGGCGACAGACCAGGCCGCAGGCAGCCGCTCGTCTCAACTTGATCGCAGCAATTCTGTGGCGATGCCCCTGTCGCTTGCCGCCGCAGCCGCCCGGCGCCTCAATGCAGCTTGAGGCGCGGGCGTACGAAGCGGTTGATATGGCTGACCAGGATCAGCGCGGGACCGCGTATGTTGCCGTGAACGGCGAGCAGATGCATGCGATAGAGCGACATATAGACGAAGCGGGCGAGCCGCCCTTCCACCGCCATGCGCCCGCCGACCAGCTTGCCCATCAATGATCCGACCGTCGAATAGCGGCTGAGCGACACCAGCGAGCCATGATCCTTGTAGACGAAGCTCTTGAGCGGGCGGTCGGCCATCAGTCGGCCGAGATTGGCGAACACCGTGTCCGCCATCTGATGCGCGGCCTGCGCGCGCGGCGGGATCGGCCGATCGGCGCCCTGTGGCGTGTAGGAGGCGCAATCGCCCATCGCGAAGACGCGGTCGTCGGCCAGGCTCTGTAGCGTCGGCCGCACGATCACCTGGCCGGCGCGGGACAGTTCCAGCCCATCCAGGCCATCGCGGATCGCCGCCGCCTTGACCCCGGCGGCCCAGACCTGAAGATCGGCGGGGACGAAGCCACCATCCTTCGTCTCCATCCCCTCAGGCGTGGAGGCGGTGACGGCGACGCCAGCGCGCACCTTGACACCCAGCACCTCCAGTTCCTCGCGCGCGGCGTCGGCCAGTCGGTCGGGCAAGGCCGGCAGGACGCGTGGTCCCGCCTCCAGCAGGGTGACGTCGAGCCGCTGGCGGTCGAACACCTCCAGTCCATAATAGCCCAGCGCATCGGCGGCATTATAGAGTTCCGCCGCCAGTTCGACCCCGGTGGCGCCACCGCCGACGATCGCGATCCGCACCCGTGCATCCGACGCGGGATCGGCCGACATGGCGCGCGACACGCGCAGGCAATGGTCGAGCAACTGATCGCGAAAGCTGTCGGCCTGGGCCCGGCTGTCGAGGAACAGGCAATTGTCGGCGACGCCCGGCGTCCCGAAATCATTGGTGACCGATCCATAGGCCAGCACCAGATAGTCGTAACGAACCGAATGGGCGCTCACCACCTCGCGCCCCTTGGGATCGAACACCGGCGCGACATGGACCCGCCGTGCAGTCCGATCGATGCCCTGCAACGTGCCATAGAGATAGCGATAGCCCCAGCGGTGGCAGTGGCTGCGATAGCCGACCTCGTCCAGGCTGGCGTCGAGCGATCCGGTCGCGACCTCGTGCAGCAGCGGTTTCCAGATATGGGTGCGGTTGCGATCGATCAGGATGATGTCATGCCGCTTGCGGCCATAGCGGGCGCCGAGCTTGCGCGCGAGTTCGAGGCCGGCGGCGCCGCCCCCGACGATGACGATCTGGGTCTTCTTGTCGGGGATCAAGCGCATTCCTCCTCGATCGGCAGACCGGCGGATCGCGATCCGGCGCGCCGGTTGTGCATTGCAATAGGCCGCCCGGCGTCGCAAAGCGAGGCGTGGACAAGCAGAATTTCACCGAACGCAACCGGCGCGACATCGTCGCGATCGCGACCCAGCATTTCGCGGAAAAAGGCTATGCCGGCGCGCGAGTGGACGAGATTGCGGCCGCGACCGCGACGTCCAAGCGAATGATCTATTATCATTTCGGCAGCAAGGACGGGCTCTACCGCGCGGTCCTGACCGAAGCCTATCGCGGCATCAGATCGGCCGAACTGGAGGCCGAACTGAGCGACCTGCCGCCGCTCGCCGCGCTGGAGCGGCTGACCGCCCTCACCTTCGACTATCATTTCAACCATCCCGAACTGGTGCGGCTGGTGATGGACGAGAATATCCGGGGCGGCCCGCATGTCGGCGAGATTTCGGAAGGGCATAATGAGATCGTCCTGCCCAAGACCCAGGCGCTGATCGATCGCGGCATTGCCGATGGCAGCTTCCGCGCCGGGCTGGACGCCGTCGATTTGCACATGACGATCAGCGCCCTCGCCTTCTACTTCGTGTCCAACCGCCACAGTTTCCACGCGATCTTCGGCGTCGACATGACCAGCGAAGCGGCGGCCAAGCGGCGCCGCGCGCAGGTGATCGACAATGTGCTGCGCTATTGCCGGGCAGACGCCTGAAGACTGGGCCGAGACCATGGGCCGGATCAGAACTGCATCTTGACCTGGCCGCCCAGCGCCAGCGCATCATTGGTGCGGCGGTAGGAAAAGGCACCGGGATCAAGAATATATTGGACGTCCGGCCGGATGCTGAGCCAGCGCCGCAACTGGATGCCATAGCTCATCTCGATCGCGGTCTCGCCCACCGGCAGCGCGGCGTAGCCGCCGGGAATATCCTGCGCATCGGCGGCTGCGCGGCGCAGGCGTGGATTGACCTGTGCATGGACGATGCCGATCGAGATGCTGTCGGCGTCCCGGCCGGCAAAGGTGCCGGTCTTGACCAGCCCGGCGGCATACCAGTGGGTGATCTGGGCCGACGCCTCCGGATTGGCGGTGAACTGGGCGAAGATGGAAAGGCCGCGATTGCCCGTTCTTTCGCGCAGGATCATCTGGTCGGCCAGCGCATAGACGCCATAGCGGCCCCGCAGCATGCCCTGCTCGCCGCGCCGGGCGGCGCGTGACGTGTCATAATAGGCGCCGATCTTGTAATGGCCCGGCAGCACATGACTGCCCGGCGCGAGGCCGGGGTCATATTCCAGCTCCAGCGGCAGCAATACGCCGGTCGTGCCGCCGGCAAAGGGGCGGAACGCATTGTCGGGATCGTTGAGGCGGGGATTGACTTGATAGACGCCGGTGCGCAGCGCCAGATCCGGCCGGATGCGATAACGCACCGCCGCGCCCCAGCGGGCATTGGGATAATTATACCAGCCGCTATTGCCCGATTCCGACAGCGGATGGGCACAGAAGGCCGCATTGACGAAATTGCAGCCCAGGATCATCCCGCCCAGATCATTGCCCATGGCAAAATAGCCCAGGCGCAGGTTGAGGCGGCCATTGTCGATATTCTGTTCGTAGCTGAGTTCCGAGAGACGGGTATAATTGCCGCCGGCCGCCTCCTGGATCGGCAGGCGATTGCCGACGATGTCGGAGGAGAGGCCGACACCGCGCCGGTCGTTGATGGTGACATGCACGATGCCGCCAGAGATGCCGACGATCCGGTCCATGTCGAAATCGAGGCTGGCGCGCAATTGCTGGGTATAAGCGCTGCCCTGCCGCTGGCCGCCATCTACCGCAGCGAAGGCTTCGCCGACATAGTCGGCGCGCACGGTGACGCCCGCCTGCTTCAGCCGCGTGCGCAACCCGCCCCAGTCGCCGGTCAGCGTTTCGCGCGGGGCCGCCACCGGCTTTTCCGACGCGACCTCCTGCGCTTGGGCGCCCGCCACCGGCAGCAGGATCAGCAATGCCGCCAGGGTCAGGCGGGCATGGAGGTGAAGATGTTGGGCCAAAGCCCCTCCCTTCCGCGCGGCACATCAGCGCGCGGTGACATGAATGATGACGACAGACAGGCGGAGCAGCGCCGGGCCGCCCCGCCCATGGTTCAGCGCAGCGTGTAGGCGATCACATAATCGCCCCGGTCGGGCGACTGGCGCGCACCGCCCGCCGTCACGACCACATATTGCTTGCCGCTCTTGGGCGACTTGTAGCTCATCGGGCCGCCCTGGCTGCCGACCGGCAGACGGGCCTTCCAGACTTCCGCCCCGGTCGCCGCGTTGAAGGCGCGCAGATAGAAGTCCTGCGTGCCGGCGATGAAGACCAGGCCGCCCTGCGTCGCCAGCGTGCCACCCAGCGTCGGCATGCCGATCGGGATTGGCAAGCCCATGCGGATGCCCATCGGCCCGGTGTCGCGCACCGTACCCACCGGCACCTGCCACTTGATGGCGCGGCTCTTGAGGTCGATCGCGGTCAGCGTGCCATAGGGCGGCGCCTGACAGGGGATGCCCAGCGCCGACAGGAAGCGGTCCTTCACCACCGAATAGGGCGTGCCCTTCAGCGGGACGCTGCCCATGCCGGTATTGACCGCCTCGCCCGCGCTGCCCGACTGGCCCTTCTGCGCCGCGGTCTGCGGGAACATCTGCACCCACAGGCCAAGACGCATGTCGTTGACGAAGATGGTGCCGCTGGTCGGATCGGTCGAGATGCCGCCCCAGTTCATGCCGCCCAGCGATCCGGGGAAGCTCAGCGACTTGTCGGTGCCCGGCGCGGTGTAGAGCCCCTCATAGCGCATGCCCTTGAAGGCGATACGGCAGAGCAGCTGGTCGAACGGAGTGGCGCCCCACATGTCCGCCTCGGTCAGCGGGCCGACGCCGATCTGCGGCATGCCGAGCGACTTGGGCTGGGTCAGCGAATAAGGCTCGCCCGGAATGTTCGCCGGCTTGACCGGCACTTCCTTCACGTCGGTGAGCGGCTTGCCGGTGGCGCGATCAAGCACATAGACCTGCCCTGCCTTGGTGCCAAAGACGAGCGCAGGCACCTTGCGGGCGGCATCGATGGGGAAGTCGACGAAGCTCGGCTGCATCGGCAGGTCGAAGTCCCAAAGGTCGTTATGGACGGTCTGGAAATGCCATTTCTCACGGCCGGTGGTGGCATCGAGCGCCAGCATCGACGCGCCATATTTATGATCGAGCGCGCTGCGGGTGACGCCATAGAGATCGACCGAGGCGCTGCCGACCGGCATGAACACGGTGTTGGACGCCGGATCATAGGACATGGCAGCCCAGACATTGGGGGTCGAGCGGGCATAGGTCTTGCCTGCCGGCGGGGTGCCGGTGATCGCCGGATTGCCCGGATCGAAAGCCCAGCGCAGCTTGCCCGTAATGACGTCGAAGCCGCGCATCACGCCGCCCGGCATATCGACCTGCACATTGTCGGCGACACGGCCGCCGACCACCACAGTCGTGCCCGCCAGGGTCGGCGCGGAGGTCAGCTGATATTGGGGATCGGGCGCATTGCCGAGGCCGGCCTTCAGGTCGACCCGGCCATTGGTGCCGAAATCGGCGCAGAACTTGCCGGTGTCGGCATCCAGCGCAATCAGTTCGGCATTGATCGTGTTCATCAGGATGCGGCGCTGGCAGGCGGCGCCCGTCGGCACCGTCACGGCGGTCACCGGCGTCGCGCCGGGCAGGCTGGGCTGCTGGATCGGCGCATGGGCGTCGAAATAGGCAAGGCCCCGGCAGCGCATCCAGACCGATGCCTTGGCATTGATCAGCGTCTTCCACTTCTCGCGCCCGGTATCGGCGTCGAGAGCGATGACATTGTTGTGCGGGGTGCAGATGAACAATGTATCGCCGACCTGCAGCGGGGTATTCTGGTCCTCGGCGCCATTGCCGTCGCTCTGCGCGACGTCGCCAGTGCGATAGGTCCAGGCGACCTTGAGCTTGTTCACATTGTCGCGGGTGATCTGGTCGAGCGCGACGAAGCGGCTGCCACCTGGCGTATTGCCATAGGCGGTCCAGTCCTTCTGCTCGCGCGCCGGATCGACCGGCACCAGCGAAGCCACCTGCCCGGCAAAGGGCACGGTCGGATGGACCATGAACATGCCGGCCGCACCGGCCGCCGAACCCAGGCCGACCAGCGTTGCCATCAGCAATGCAGGCCGCCAGGCGGGCGCAGAACCGTCGCCGCGCCGCAGCAGCGGATAGGAGAGCGCAACGACGGTCGCGCCGACACCCATCGCCAGCAAGCGGGAAATGAGCGGCCAGAAGCTGAAGCCGACTTCCCACAGCGCCCAGAGGACCGTCACCAGGAAGGTGGCGCCGAACAGCAGGCCGCCGCTGGTCTTGCGCAGGGCGATGAGGCCGCCCGCGAGGACCAGCGCGATGCCGGCGATCAGGAAATAGGGACTGCCGCCCAAGCTGACGAGCTTGCCGCCGCCGATGGCGAAAAAGAGGCCAGCGGCAAGGATCACCGCCCCCAACAGAAGCAGCCAACCGCGAACAAGCGGCTGGCCGTGCATTTTCGTGCCTGACACGCGGCACCTCCTTCATCTCTTATGGTCGTCGGAGAGCGGTGCCCACGGGTCCACAGGCCGATCGAGTCGCCCAGCCCTGACGGCTGCGACATTGTGTACCATTTAGTACACTCCTGCCTCGCTGGCAAGTTGGGCGCTAATCCCGCGAGGGACGTGCGATGCCGCTGAGGGTTTCCCACAGCGATACGTTATCCCCGGCATGAGCCCATGGGATCGCAGCCCAGCATTTTCCGCGACTTGCACAGATATCGTTGAGGTTTGGCCAACTGCTAGCGTTTTGGGGGTTTCGATGAACCTGGACGAAACTGACCGGAAGATATTGAACAAGCTTCAGATCGATGGTCGCATAACCAACCAGGATCTGGCCAAGCATTGCAACCTCTCGCCATCGGCCTGTTTCGACCGGACCCGCAAGCTGCGGGACAATGGCTATATCTCTTCCTATGTCGCGCTGCTCGATCCGCACCTCAACCAGCGGCCGCTGCTGATCTTCATCGAAGTGCTGCTCAACCGCACCACCGGCGACATCTTCCGCCAGTTTGCCGAAGCGACACGGCGGCAGCGGGACATATTGGAATGCCATATGGTGGCCGGCGGTTTCGACTATCTGATCAAGGTCCGGATGAAGGACATGGCCGCCTATCGAAAATTCCTGGCCGAGGAATTGGTCGACATGCCGGGTGTGCGCGAGACGCGGACCTATGCGGTGCTGGAAGAGGTCAAGTCGACGACGGCGCTGCCGCTATGACATGAAAGCGGCGCCCTTCCCCAGAGCGCCGCTTTCGATCCATTACATGGCGTTGGGATTGGCCGGGCCGGCGCCGGTCTGGCCGGTGCGCGCCTTTTCCGCCTTCACCATCTCGGCCACTTCGGCCAGCAGCTTCTTGGCATCATAGACGATGCCGTCCTTGATCGTGTAGCTGACGCCGCCGACCATTTCCTGCTTGTTGGTTTCCGGGTTCAGACGCGAATGACCGGTGCCATAGAGCGTCTTGAGATTGGCCAGCGGGTTTTCCCTGGTGATGACCATGTCGGCCAGCATGCCGACGCGCAGCACGCCAGTCGGCGGCGCCATGCCCTTGGGCTCATAGAGGGTCTGCGAACCCCACATGGTGGCCGAGCGCATGATCTCCAGCGGCGAGAAGCCGGCTTCGCGCAGCAGTTCCAGCTCCTCGATATAGGCGAAGCCATAGACTTTGTAGATGAAGCCGGAATCAGTGCCGACCGTCACCCGGCCGCCGATATTCTTATAGTCGTTGACCAGCTTGAAATAGTTGTTGTAGAATTTCTTCCACGCAAACTCGTTCTCGGTGCCCCAGTCGTAGAAATAGGAACCGTGATTGTCGCGGGTCGACTGGAAATAGGCCCAGAGCTGCGGCGTGGTGTAGAGATTCTGCCAGTCGGCATTGCGCGCCCGCATCAGGTCGCGGGATGCCGCATAGATGTTCATCGTCGGGTCGAAGGTGACATGCTTCTCCTTCTGATGCTTCAGATAATCCCACCAGCGTTCGGATTCCGGCTCGACCGTCTGGTTCCAGATTTCCGCCACCTCGCCGAAGCGATGCTGTTCGTTATTATAGTCATAGTCGGACGGAAAGCGCTGGATCGTCCCGTCCTTCAGCAGGGATTCGAAATGGCCATAATAATGGGTGACGGTATCCAGCCCCGCCTCGGCCGCGTCATAGGCGTTGAAATTGGCGACGCCGGTCTGTGACAGATGGGCCGTGGTGCCCATCTTGTTCTTGTGCGCCTCGTCAATGGCGGCGGCGATGATCTGCGGCGTCTCCTCGGGCCGATTGAAGAATTTGATGCCGTCGATATTGTGCGCGGCAGCCCATTTGACCCAGGCGCGCGCCTTGTCCGGGCTGTCGATCGGCCCGCCGTCCCAGCCGGCGCCCAACGTCTGGTAGTTGAAGATACGCGGTGCCGCGATCTCGTTGGCGGCGGAGCGGTTCTTTTCCGAACTGGCGACGACCGGATCGGCCAGCGGCACGCCGCGCACCGTGGTGACGCCATGGGCCAGCCACAGCTTGTAGGCATAGCTCATATCCGGCGCCTTGTCGCTGGCGGGGGTGTGGACATGCATGTCGTTGAAGCCGGGCATCACATACATGCCGGTCGCGTCGATCTCATAATCGGCGTCGGTCGGCGCACGCCCCTTCGCCTGTGGCAGGCCGGGCCAGCCGGCCTGGGTGATGGCGGTGATCTTGTTCCCTTCCACGACAATGTCATAGGGGCCGCGCGGCGGTGCGCCGGTGCCGTCGATCAGGGTCGCGCCACGGATCACCAGCTTGCGGAAGGGGCCGACATTGTCAGCGCTGCCACGCGCCGGCGCGGGCACGAAGGTCGGCTTCTTGCCATTGACGATGCCGGCAGCGCCGCCGACATACCATTCGTCCGGATCATGCGCATGAGAGGCGCTGGCGACCGTCATGAGGGCGAGCGCAGCAAGGCCCGACCGGATCAGCATCTTGTTCTTCATTCTTTTCCCGTCCCTGTTGAATTATCAAGCCCCGCCCCGTCAGGGATGGGGCAGCCCCTGTTCCGGCATGCCCATGCGCCGCTTTTCCGCAACGACCATGTCCGCGACATCCGCCAGCAATTTCTTCGCGTCATAGACGATGCCGTCCTTGACCGTGTAGCTGACGCCGCCCACCCGTTCGAGCCGCTGGGTCTGCTCGTTCAGGCGCAGCGTGCCGGTGCCGTAGAGCGTCTTGAAATTCTGCAGCGGATTTTCCTTGAGGATGACGAGGTCCGCCAGCTTGCCGACGCGGACCGTGCCGATCGGTGGCACTTCACCCCTGGGATCATAGAGTGTCAGCGCGCCGTTCAGCGTCGCCGACTGGATCACCTGTGACGGATTGAAGCCCGCTTCCTGCAGCAGCTCCAGTTCCTGGATATAGCCAAAGCCATAGGGCTTGAAGATGAAGCCGGAGTCCGACCCGGTGGTGACGCGACCGCCGATATTCTTGTAGTCGTTAATCAGGCGCATATATTTGTGGTAGAAATTCCGCCACTTCACCTCGATCGCGGTGGTCCAGTCATAGAAATAGGAGCCGTGGTTCTCGCGCGAGGACATGTAGAAATTCCACAGCTGCGGCATGGTATATTTGTCGTGCCAGTCGGCGTTACGCGCCAACATCAGATCGCGGCCGGCGGCATAGATGGTCATGGTGGGGTCGAAGGTGACATGATTGGCCTTCTGATGCTCCAGATAGGCCCACCAGCGGTCCGATCCCGGCTCGACGCTTTCTTCCGCCAGATTGGCGACATTGCCGAACCGATCCTGCTCGTCGGCATAATTATAGTCGACCGGCCAGTTCTGGACCGGGCCATTCTTCAGCAGGGATTCGAAATGGCCGTAGAAATGGGTGACGGTGCCAAGGCCCGCATCGCCCGCCTGTTCGGCGTTCATGCGGCCCACACCGATCTGGGACAGATGCGCCGTGGTGCCGAGCTTCAGCTTCTTCGCCTCATCCATGATGGCGGCCATCACTTCGGGCGGCTGGTCCGGATCATCCAGCAACTTGATGCCGTCGATCCCCTGCTTGGCCGCCCATTGCACCCAGGCACGCGCCTTTTCCGGCGTGTTGGTGCGACCGCCTGTCCAGCCCTTGCCTTGCCCCGGCCGCTGATAGGCGAAGATGCGCGGCGCGACGATCTCGTTACGGGCGGAGCGCGCGCGTTCGCTCAGGGACACTTCCATGGGTGCGAGGTCGACGCCGCGCACCGTGGTGACGCCGTGGGCCAGCCACAGCTTGTAGGAATAGGACAGGTCCGGCGCCTTGTCGTCGGTGGAGCCATGGACATGCATGTCGATGAAGCCGGGCGTCACGAACATGCCGGTCGCGTCCAGTTCATAATCGGCGTCGGTCGGCGCGCGTCCCTGCTTGAACGGCAGGCCGGGCGTTCCGGCCGGCAGGATGTCAGCGATGACGTCATTTTCGATCACGATGTCGACCGGCCCGCGCGGCGGCGCGCCGCTGCCGTCGATCAGGGTGACGCCGCGTATCACCATCTTGCGGAACGGGCCAGCGCCTTCGCCGGCAGCGCGCGCCGGTGCGGGATTGGCGCCGGCGCGGGGCTTGACCGCTTCCACCGGCGCCTTGGCGGGCTGGGCGATCGCCCCTCCGGCAGCCAGCGCGAGCAGTGAAAGGCCGGCGAAACACATGTGTCGCTTGAACATATCATCCCCCTGTATCGATCATGGGGCCGCCATAAGGCCCCCAAAAAGGGAGGCGACCGACAGGCCGCCCCCGTGCCAGGCGATCAGAACTTCTTGGTGAGGTTGATGCCGTAGGTGCGCGGCGGCGCGGTAAACACCACCGTCTTGCCGCCGGTGTTGCTGCTGGAGCTGGAACTGACCACTGCCAGTTCGTTGAACAGATTGTTCACGAAGAAATGGGCGCCCCAGTTGTTGTCGCTGGCCTGCACGCCCAGGCGCAGGTTGGTCAGCGTATAATCGTCCAGCCGGCGCCGATAGGTGTCGGTCGGGCTGATCGTGCTGTAGGAACTGCCATTATAGGTGACATCGGTGCGGATGACGGCATCCATCGCATCGGTCAGCATATGCTTATATTCGGCCGATCCGCCGAAATTCCATTTCGGCACATTGGCGATCCGGTCGCCCTTGCGACCCGATGCCACGACGATGGTGCTGACCTGATCCTCGGTCAGCTTGGCATCGGTGTAGGAACCGTTGGCGCTGAAGCTGATGCCGGCAATCTCGGTGGAGAATTCCGCCTCGACGCCGCGAATGCGGGCCGCGCCGACGTTGGAGATGAGGCCGAAGACCGAGCCGGTGCCCGCCGTGCGGGCCGACACCTGCATGTTGCTCCAGTCGATCTGGTAGGTCGCCATGTTGAGATAGGTGCGCGGCAGGATCTTGCTCTTGAAGCCCAGTTCATAGTTCCACAGGCTGTCCGATGTGTAGGCGGCCAGCGCCGCCGACAGGCCAATCACCTGGTTGACGCCGCCCGGCCGGAAGCCCTGCGCCGCCTGGGCATAGACCATCACATCAGGGGTCGCCTGATAGGAGATGTTGAACTTGGTAAGGACGCCGTCCTCGGACGACTTGGCTTCGGTATAGGGCGTCACGACCGACGCATAATGTTCCTGGCCCATGTCGATCCGGCCGCCGACCGTCTTCTTATAATCATAATAGCGCGCGCCTGCGGTCAGCGTCAGCTTGTCGAACAGCTTGTAGGAGATTTCGGCGAAGACCGCCTTCTGCTTCAGCTTGTCGTTGATGGTGCGGTCATAAGCGAGATTGGCGATATCGTCCGGATCGTAGAGGAAGCCAGTGTCCGGATCGGCCTTGAGCAGGGTCGAGCGCACCACCGTCTTGCGGTCCTCGCTGAACAGGCCGACGGTCCAGTTGAGCGGGCCATCCCCGGTCGAACTCAGGCGGATTTCGTTGAGCCAGTTCTTGACCGATTGCGGCTGATACAGGCTGGACGACAGCAGGGCGCGGGTGTCCGACAGATAATCGGCCAGCACGTCAGCGGAGCAGGCGGCGCCATTGCCGCGATAGGTCTGGCAGCGGGCCGCCGTGTCGCGGCCGTTGAACGTATCGCTGACATCGCCGACGACGATGCGGTCGCGATCGGTGTACGTGGTGATGGCGGTCAGCACGACCGGGCCGAAATCATAGTTGAGCGTCGCATTATAGATGCGGTTGGTGTCGTAATTGCCCGATTCCGCGCGCGCGTCGGTGGTCCAGCGCTTGCCGGTTTCGGCATACCAGCGCGGCGATTCACCGGCCGCCTTCTCGTAATTGGCGCTCAGGTCCAGCGTCAGCGCCTCTGTCGGCGTGAAGCGCAGCATGATGCGCCCGCCATAGGTGTAGGGATCGTTGATATTCTTGTAGCCATAATAGCTGTTGTCGACATAGCCCGCGACCTGGGTGGCGTTGCCGACGATGCGGATGGCCAGCTTGTCCTCGATCAGCGGGACGTTCAGCATCCCGTCGAAGGACGCGCCCATCGATCCGCCCTCGACCGCCGACATGGTGCTGGCAAAGGCCGCCTCAATCTTGTCGGTCCTGGGCTTGTTGAAGATGATGCGCAGCGTGCCGCCCATCGAACCGGAGCCGTAGAGCGTGCCCTGGGGCCCGCGCAGCACTTCGGCGCGTTCGACGTCGAAAATGCGGAAGTCGGGCGTGGCGCCAGCAGCATCGCTGGTGGTGCCGACCGAGCCGGACACCGGCGCTTCGTCATAATAGACGCCGACCGTCGGTTCACCGGCTGCCGTGACACCGCGCAGGATGACGCGCCGATTGCCGGGGCCGCCATCGACGATGCGCAGGCTGGGCGTATCGCGGGTCAGTTCGGTGAAGCTGCTGGTGCCCGCCGCTTCCAGGCTGGCGCCCGTCACGGCGGTGATCGCGATCGGGGTATCCTGAACGCGGGTGTTGCGCTTGAGCGCGGTAACGACGATTTCGCCCTGATCCTGTTCCTGGGCCTGTGCAACGCCGCCAGCCATGGCGACCATGCAGGATAATGCACTGCCGGCCTGCAACAGCTTGAGAAGGCGGCCCTTGTGAGATGACAACATAAAAACCCCCTGTTTTTATTTGTTTTCCTCGCCACATTTCTGTTCTTTTCTGGAGGAAACGGTATCAAGGGGGCAGCCGAATGTGTTTCGTAACATTTGACGATTTTGGAGATAATACGCAGATTATTCGGCGATTACGGTAAAATGCCGATGATCCTGCGAACGGGAATCGCGGACGCTGATCCGGCAGCGGGCATCATGGCCTGACCGCAATTTGTGCCATGACGCCCCGCCTCCGTTCAAGGCCGCAGCACCCATCCGCCATCGACATGGATCGTCTGGCCTGTAATCCAGCGCCCCGCGTCCGAACAGAGCAGCAGCGCCGTGCCGACCAGTTCATCCGGCTCGCCACGCGGGCGCAGGGCACAGCTCATCTGCAGGAACTGGATGAACGGGGAATCGTCGGGCACCAGCATCTTGCCGGCATCCGACGTGACATTGCCCGGCGCGATCGCGTTGCTGGTGATATTGTCCTTGCCCAGTTGCTTTGCGAGCGTCGTCGTGAGGCCCACCAGCGCCAGCTTGGAAATGCCGTAGAGGCCCGTCGCTGGAAATGCCCCGCCCGACGTCTGGTTGATGATCCGTCCGCCACCACGCGCCCGCATCGAAGGGATCACCGCGCGGGCACAGAGCAGCGCACCATTGAGATTGACCGCAAAGGCCCGGTTCCAGGCGTCGAGGCTGACGGCTTCGATATTGTCGTAGCTGATATCGACCATCAGCGCGGCATTGTTGATGAGGATGTCGACGCCGCCAAAGGCATCACTGGCCGCCGTCGCCATGGCCAGCGTTGATGCCTCATCAGCCACATCGACCTTGACGGCAATGGCGCGGCTGCCGCTGGCGATGATCTCGTCAGCCACCGCCTGGGCGCCTTCCCCATTGAGGTCAGCAACGACGATGGCGGCACCGGCCGCCGCCAGCCCCAGTGCATAGGCCCGGCCGATGGAATTGCCGCGTCCGCCGGCGCCCGTGACGATCGCGACTTTATCGTCGAGGCGGAACTGGTCGAGAGTGAAGGACATGGATCGGTCTCCTGAAAAGTCAGTCGCCGCAGGCGGCGGAGAGAAGGGGCGTGGCGGCGCGGGACAAGGCTTCGGCACTGGCATCATCAGGCAGGCTGGCCATCAGCAGACCGACATCCTTGCGCAGCAGCGGCGCGCCATGGGCAAAGGCGCCGGGCGTCGGCAGGCGGGCATAAACCTCGAAACCGAAGCTGCGGCCGCTGCTCGCCTTGATGAGGTCGCGCAGGGCCGTGCCATCCAGATCCAGCGCCCTGCCCGCCTCCATCGCGGCGTGGGCCAGACCCATATTGGCCGCCATCAGCGCATTGTTGACGATCTTGGCGCGCTGCCCCGCGCCGACATCACCCATTCGCACGATCAGGCCGCCAAAGCTTTCCAGCACCGGCCGGGCCGCCTTGAAGACATCGACCGCACCGCCACACATCAGGGTCAAGGTGCCGGCCGCCGCGGCCGGGCCACCGCCACTGACCGGCGCATCGAGGAAGGCAATGCCGCGTTCCCCGCAGCGTTCGGCCAATGCGACGCAATGGTCGGGCAATATCGTCGAATGGATGACGATCCGGCTGCCCGGTCGCATCGCCGGCAGCAATTGCCCGACGATCTCGGCCACGCCGGCGTCATCGACGACGCAGATGCCGACATGATCGCAGGTCGCCCCCAAAGTCGCGATGTCCGGCGCTGCCGTGGCGCCCTTTTCGAGGAAGGGCGCCAGCGCATCCGCACGGCGGGCCCAGAGCATGAGCGGATAGCCAGCGGCAGCGATCCGTTCAGCCATGGGACCACCCTGGCTACCCAGGCCGATGAAGCCGATCCGTTCCATCCCGCTCATCCTGCGGTGATCCCGGCATCGATCGAGATGCAATTGCCGTGGAAGCCACGCCCGGCCGGCGAGGCGAGCAGCGCGACCATGTCGGCGACATCATCGACCTCGACCGTGCCGCGCATCCCGGAAAAACGCTTGAGCAATTCGAAGTCGCAACCTGCGGGCGGCCGGAAATTGGTGGCGATATTGGTCATCATGCCACCGGGCGCAACGGCGTTGATGCGGATCGGCTGCTTCTGATACTCCATCGCCATGGCCTTGGTGAGGTTGAGAAGGCCGGCTTTCGACGCGCAATAGGCGGCGGCATAGGCCTCGCCGATGAACGCGGCCGAAGAGACGACATTCACGATCGCGCCATTGACCTTCAGCAGATGCGGGATTGCCGCCTGTGACCGCAGGAAGGGCGCGGTAAGGTTGACCGCCAGCGTCTTGTCCCAAAGCAGCCGGGGCATGTCGGGCGAATTGGCGAGATAGATGAGGCCAGCGACATTGCACAGCGCATCGAGCTGGCTGAAATGGGCGACAGCCGCATCGACGGTGGCACGGCAAGCGTCAGGATCGGCCAGATCGACAACCGCCGTCTGATGCTCGCCCTCAGCAAGCAGGCTCAGCGTTTCGGCCAACCCTTGTGCATTGACGTCTACCAAACACAGCCCGGCGCCGGCCTGTGCCAGTTTCACCGCCGTCGCGCGGCCAAGGCCTGAAGCCGCGCCAGTCACCAACGCCACCTTGCCGCGCATGTCGATCGCGATGCTCATCGCCCTTCCTCCCGCGCGTTCCAGGCCAGGCCCTTGGCGACCTTCCCGGCCATTTCCAGCACCACGCCCTGGATCACCGACGCCTTGGGCCAGCCGGCATGGACCGCATATTGGAGGACAAATTCGTTGAGTTCGGCGGCGGTGCAATTGCCGCTCGCCATGGCTGCGTGGAAATGGCTGGCGATCGGCACGGTGGCCGCGGAATCTGCGACGCCCACCAGCGTGAGGAAGCGGCGCGACCGCTGATCGATGCCTGGCCGGCACCACATTTCGCCGAACACGAAGTTCAATATGCCATCCTGCAGATAGGGGAGGCCATTGCCGACGCGCGGGCCGTCAAAAGTCATCACCGCACGAAATTCAGCAAAGCCCTGCTCCATGCGCTGCTGCGCATCCCAGGGTTCGGCCCGGATCGGTGCCAGCAGAACCGGCGCCAGCCCCTGCTCCGCTTCGACCCGATCGATCGCAGCATCGATCGCGCCCCCTTTATCCCAGCCGGAATAGACCGCGACATGCAGCGCCGCCTCGCGCAATTCGGCCTGGGTCAGCGCGCCGGTCGCCAGTGCCCCACGGACATAGCCGTCCAGCCGGTCGGCGGGCGCATCGGCGCCGGCCGCCGAAGCCAGCGCGATCAGGAAGCGCGCGCGTCGATCGAGCCCCGGACGAGACCAGATTTCGGCATAGATGAAATCGCGCCAGCTCTCCGCCACCGGTGATTGCGGCGCGGGATCATCCCGCCCCGTCAGTTCCGCCTGAAGCCCGCTGCCGAGAGCGCTGCGCGCTGCGGGATCACACAGGCTCATTGCCCACCCTCCGGCGCGGCCATGCTCATCCAGACATTCTTGGGCTGGAGGAACTCATGCAGCCCCTCGACCCCGCCCAGCCGGCCATGCCCGCTCTGCTTGAAGCCGCCGAACGGGCAATTGGGCTGCATCGCCTCACCCGAACCGTTCACATGGATCATGCCCGCCTGCAGCTCGCGCGCCATATGATGGGCGCAGCGCAAATTCTGGGTGTGGACATAGGCACCCAGGCCATAGTCGGTGCCGTTGGCGAGCGCGATCGCCTCCTCCTCATCCTCGAACGGCGTCACGACCAGCACCGGCCCGAACACCTCATTCTGGGCGATCTCGCACTGGTCGGGCACGTCCGCCAGGATCGTCACCGGCAGGAAGAAGCCATCGGCAAAATCGCCGGCCAGCCGCTGGCCGCCCGCGATGATCCGGCCGCCATCGGCGACGCCGCGCGCCACCATGCCGCTGATCCGGTCGAGCGCATTCTGGCTGATCACCGGCCCCAGCACCGTCGCGTGATCGAACGGGTCGCCTGATTGCACATGGCCGGCCATCGCCCCGATCAGGTCGAGATAGCGATCATAAATGCCCCGCTGGACCAGCAGCCGCGTGCCATTGATGCACCCCTGCCCGTTGGAGGAAATCGCCCCGGTCAGCCCCTTCTTCGCGGCGAGCATCAGGTCGGCATCATCGAACACGACCACGGCCGACTTGCCGCCCAGTTCCAGGCCAACCGGCTTGAGCGACTGGGCCGCATTGGCCAGCACCTGGCGCGCGGTCGCGCCCGATCCGATGAACTCGATCTTGTCGATGCCGGGATGGCTGACCATCGCCGCGCCGACATCGGCGCCGCCCGTGACCAGATTGACGACGCCATCCGGCAGGCCGGCCTCATGCAGCAGTTCGACCAGTTGCATGACGCTGTAGGGAGCGAGTTCGGGCGCCTTGATGACCACGCAATTTCCCGCTGCCAGCACCGGCGCCAGCACCATGGTCGCGGCGAAAAGCGGCCCGTTCCACGGTACGATGATGCCGATCACGCCATAGGGATCATAGCTGACATAATCATGGGCCGGCGCGCCCCACATCGGGATGGTGCGCCCGTGCAGCTTGTCGCACCAGCCACCGAAATAGCGGAACTTCTGGGCGGCATCATAGCCCATATAGGGTGCCACCATCGCCACCGATCCATTTTCGGCGATCAGGCTCGGCGCGAAATCCGCCGACTTGGCCTCCAGCAGGGCGGCGATGCGGAACATGAGGTCGCGCCTCTTGTCGCCGGGCATCGCGCGCCATGCGGGGAAAGCCTTGCGCGCGGCGGCCGTGGCCCGGTCGACATCCTCTGCATCTGCCAACGCCAGTTCCTGCGTCACCTTGCCGGTGCCGGGATAGACATGGGCGTGGCGCGCCGGGCCGGTGGGCACTTCGCGCTGTCCGCCAATGATGATGGGGTGACGCGGCAATGCGTCGATCACGGGATCCCTGAACGCCATGGCTCTCTCCTTCCGGCGCGGCAAGCGCAGCGGCACCGCTCCAGGACCGGGCGGCGACTCTTAGAATTGATATTAATGTGCATATTATTAGATCATCAAGGCGATCGCGCTCAGTATCGCCCTTGCGAAATATCAATCAATATGCACATTAATTCATATGAGCCTCATCCAGCAAAATGACCTGACCGAACCGGCGATCGGCAAGCGGCAGATCGTCCGCCATACCGCCGACGCCCTGCGCCGGCGCATCCTCGCTGCACCGGCCGGCGAGCAGATTGGTTCGCTGCAAACCCTTGCCCGCGAGTTGGAGGTCGGCATCGTCACGGTCCAGCAGGCAGCACGCATCCTGGAGCATGAGGGCTTGCTGGAGGTCCGGCGCGGGCCAGGCGGCGGCTATTATGGCCGGCGACCGCAAATGGCCGATCTGGAACGGATGCTGGGCGCCTATCTGTGCGGCGAACCGGGTTCCTGGCGCGAGATACTCGACATCACCTCGCTGTTGTTCAACCGGCTCTGCGCCGCTGCCGCGCGATGCGACGACCAGGCCCTTCACAGGGAATTACTCGATCTGCGCAGTCAGATCGATGCATGCGATAGCATGGACGGGCTCGGCCAGTTGGAAGGCCGGCTGCAGGACATATTGTTCAAAATGGTCAGCCAGCCCCTGTTCGAGCTGTTGACCCGTGTCGCGCTGGGGAGCGCGCGCGATGTGGAGCGCGACGGCACCGGGGCCGACATGTTCGACCTCGGCATATGGCGCCACGGTCGTCTGCGCATCATCGACGCGATCGCCGATCGCGACCCTGCCCTCGCCCATTTCGAGGCCGACCGCCAAAATCGGCAGGTTTTGGCCGCCTTGTGCGCATTCGACCGCGTATGAAGCGACATCGCACGCGATAAAGCAATGCCTTCGGGTGCCACTGACAGGCACGCGCCGCTGATGGGCCGTTATGATCCATATGTTGGCCATTTAGCCACTTTTCCAACTGTGCGACTTTTACATCATTTAGCAAAAAAGCATCGTCGAACAGATATCCACTCGCAATAGCATTGACAATGCGAATAGGTCGCAATAGCAGCCCCTGCAACAATCGAAAGGGGTTCTGAAACAATGGCGAAATATGGAAACACTCCATCCTTCCTTGCACTGAGCTGCGTCGGCGCAATGGCCTTCGCATCCGGCGCACACGCGCAGGATAATGGCCAGGGCCAGGCACTGGGTGGCGTCACGGTCACCGACACGGCGATCGACGACAGTTCCATCAAGGTGGAAAAGCCCGAATCGCCCAAATATGTTCGCCCCCTGCTCGACACGCCGCAGACCATCACGGTGATCGGCAACCAGACCATCCAGAAGCAGAACCTCCTCACCCTGCGCGACGTGCTGTCCACCGTTCCGGGCATCACCTTCGGCGCGGGCGAAGGCGGCGGCGGCTATGGCGACAGCATCAACCTGCGTGGCCAGAGCGCCAACACCGACATCAGCATCGATGGCGTGCGCGACAGCGCCCAATATAGCCGCACCGACCCGTTCAACCTGGAGCAGATCGAGGTCACCAACGGCGCCAACTCCGTCTATGGTGGTTCGGGCGCGATCGGCGGCAACATCAACCTGGTGACCAAGCGCCCCAAGGCCGACAGCGAAACGCTGGTGCAGGGCGGCATCGGCACGTCCGATTATTATCGCGCGACCATCGACAGCAATGTCCGCGTCAACGAGCAAATCGCCGTGCGCCTCAACGCCATGTATCATGAAAATGACGTCGCCCGGCGCGATGTCGACAGCTACAAGCGCTGGGGCGTGGCCCCCTCGGTCAAGCTGGGCGTGGAAGGGCCGACCTCGCTGACCCTGCTCTACACCCATCAGGAAGACGAGAATACGCCGCTTTACGGCATCCCCTATTACAAGAATGCGATCTATGACGGGCCACTGCCCGGCGTGCCCTATAGCGGCTATTATGGCTACAAGAATCTCGACAAGCAGGATCAGACGATCGACCAGGCGACGGCGATCTTCGACCATCGTTTCAGCGACCTGCTGTCGGTCCGCAACCTGTCGCGCTGGCAGCGCGTCGAGCAAAATCTGGTCGTCAACCCGCCACAGGGCGCCTATTGCCTCGCCAACGGCACACTGCCGACCGGTGCGGCCTGCGCCGCCGGCCAGGTGCCGGGCATGTATTATCCCAGCGGCCCGCGTGGCGGCTTCCGGGACTCGGTCAACCAGACGCTCTACAATCAGCTCGACCTGACCTTCAACATTCCGGGCGGCCATACGCTGGTCATCGGCACCTCGATGCTGCAGGAAGATTACACGCTGGACAATGGCAACGTCCTGCGCAACGCCAACGGCGCCACGCCGAACCCCACGCTCGATCCGATCAGCATCAGCGATCCGAACGGCATCTATACCGGCCCGGTCAACAAGATCCGGTCCGGCCACCAGATGGGCGACCTGTTCAACATCGCGACCTATGCCTTTGCTGCGGCCAAGATCGTCGATGGGCTCGAACTGAATGGCGGCGTCCGCTGGGAGCATAACCGCGCCCGCTTCCGCTCCGACACGATCGCGACCCCCGCCACCGGGGGCGCCTACACCACCGGCCCGCAGCAGAATGCGAGCGACGATCTCTTCTCCTACCGCATCGGCCTGGTCTACAAGCCGGCCGACAATGCCAGCCTCTATGTCGCCTATTCCAACAGCAAGACGCCGACGGCCACCACGGTGCGATCGGGCTGCGGCCTGATCATCACCGGAACCAATGGCTCCAACGACGCCTGCGACGCCAATCCGGAACAAGCAGTCAATTACGAGATCGGCGGCAAGATCGACCTGTTCGATGGCGGCCTTCAGTTGACCGCCGCCCTGTTCCGCAACGAGCGCAAAAATTATCGCGTCACCAGCAATGATCCGTTTGTCGGCACGCTGCCCGTCAATGATGGCCGCAACCGCGTGAACGGTGTCACCCTGGGCGCCAGCGGCAACATCACCGAAGCCTGGACGATCTTCGCAAACTACACCTATCTCGAAAGCAAGGTCATCCAGAGCGTGTCCAATGCATGCCTTGCGAGCCCGTGGACGGGCACTGCATCCGGGATCGGATCGGCTACGTCCAACCCGTGCGGCAACAATGTTCTGATCCCCGATGTGCAGAAGGGTCAGGACATGACCAATACGCCCAAGCATTCGGGCAGCCTGTTCACCACCTATACCCTGCCCTTCGGGCTGCAACTGGGCTATGGCCTGACCTACCAGGGCAGCTTCGCGCTCAACAATCGTGCCCTGGTCACGCCGCTGGTGGCCGGCAGCACGACGATCGTCCCGATCTATCACTCGGACGATTATCTCGTTCACCGGGCGATGCTGTCCTACACCTTCGACGAGAAGCTAACGGCGCAGCTCAACGTCCAGAACTTCACCAACGAAAAATATTATACCAGCATCCGTAACAATGGCTGGGCCAATCCGGGCGAAGGCCGCTCCTGGGTGCTGACCCTGGGCTACAAGCTCTAACCCCCCTCTCCCCGCCGGGCCGGCCATGCCCTCCTCGACATGGCCCGGTCTGGCGAACGGAACGCCCGCAGCCCGCTGCGGGCGTTCTTTTTTTGCCTGACGGGCATGGCGACGGCAGCGCCGCCTGCTAAGGGAAGCGCCATGACCGCCACCGCCGATCTTGCCATCCGCCTGCGCCGCGCCAGCTTCAACCGGGCGCTCGCCGATGCCGACCTGGCCGCCATCGGGCCGATCCTGGCGCAGGATGTGGTGATGGTGACCGGCACCGACAGCGGCGTCATCGCCGGGCGCAAGGCGCAGCTGATGGCCTGGAAGCGCGAATTTGCCGCGCCCGATCGCAGCATCTACACCCGCACGCCCGACACGATCCTCGTCTCGCCCGTCGAACCGATCGCCTTCGAACATGGCCAGTGGCAGGGCGCCGCCGCATCGTCCGGCATCCTCATCGCCTCGGGCGCCTACACCGCCAAATGGCGGCAGATTGGCAGCGAGTGGCTGATCGAGGCGGAACTTTACCTGACCCTGGCCTGAAAAGTCCGCACCTTCCCTCGCCAAGACGAGCTGCCACGCTCTTCGTGCAATAGTTAATAAAATATTGCCGCACTGGTCCGACAGGACTATGGCGCCCCCACCCTGTCCTTGGCGCTCCGGCGTCGGAGTCGGGGCCGACAATCCAGAGAGCGGAAGGGGGGACTTCGCCACGCGTCACGCAATCCATTGTGACGACATGCGAAGACTTGGCGTTATCTATTATGAAAAAGACCGGTTTCATGGTTTCGGCGTCGCTGGCGCTGCTGGCTGCCGCCCCCGCTCATGCCTCACCCGTAACCGGCACCGACGCGCTGCGCGAATGGAATCTAATCGTGCTGGGCGACCTCAGTTCCTCTTCCGAAGTGGAGGGCCGCACCTTCGTTGGCGGCGACCTCACCGGCACATCCTCCAGCTACCAGATCAGCACCCCCGCCACGTCCACGACCGGACAGGCGGGCCTCACCGTGGTCGGCAATGTCACCGGCGGCATCAAGAATTTGAACAACGGGTCGGGCGCGCTGGTCGGCGGTAATGTCGAAAGCGGCTTCAACCTCAATGGCGCGGCCCAGACGGTGAAGGTCGGCGGCACCATCAGCAACACCAATATCAACCAGAATAGCGTCCAGTCCGGCCTGGCCACGTCGGACCCCGGCTTCGCATCCAGCCTGGCGACGCAGGGCACGGTACTGGCCGGCAGCATGAAGCAATTGTCGACCAACCTGTCGGGCCTGGCCGCCAACAGCGACATGGTGATCAGCGGCAATCGCGCAACCTTCAACGCCAGCCCCGACGCCAACGGCCTGGCCGTCTTCTCGATCAGCGCCGCCGATCTCGACAAGGTGGGCGAGATCGCCTTCAACCTGAACGGCGCCGACACCGCGATCGTCAATGTCAGCGGCAGCGCGGTCAGCCTCAACGACAATTTCCTGGGCGGCACCGCCAATCTTGGCGAACATGTGATCTGGAATTTCGGCGACGCCCAGTCGCTCGACCTCACCAATAGCTGGGGCGGATCGCTGCTCGCGCCCTGGGCCGATGCGACCACCGCCAACTATATCCAGGGATCGGCCGTGTTCGGCAACCTGACCCAGAATGGCGAGATGCATCTGGGCACCTATACGGGCGGCTATACCCCGCCGATCGATCCGCCGACCGGCAGCAGCTCGGGCGGCACGCCGGTGCCCGAAGCGCCGGGCTGGACCCTGTTCCTGCTCGGCATCGTCGGCGTGCTGCTGGGGCGCCGCCTGATCCGCAAGACCGCCTGAACCGCCCTTTATCGCGCTTTTCCGTCCCTTCAGCCTCGGCCAGACGCGGGAAACGGACGGACTGGCGCAGCGCCCTTCTGATCGCCGCCGGGCGGCGGCACAGGGAGCCATTGTTTCACAATCTTTGCAGATCGCCGCTTTCCCATGAAAATGCCCCGCTTCTTCTCCTCGACCGCCTGCGACATGGCGATCGATCTTGGCACCGTGAATACCGTCATCCACGCCCGCGACCGCGGCATCGTGCTGAACGAACCCTCCGTCATCGCGATCGAGACCATTCGTGGCATCCGCAAGGTCAAGGTGGTGGGCAATGAAGCCAAGCTGATGATGGGCAAGACCCCGGCCAATATCCAGGCGATCCGCCCGCTGCGCGACGGCGTGATCGCCGACATCGACGTGGCCGAACAGATGATCAAGCATTTCGTCGAAAAGGCGCAGGATGGCGGGCGTTTCGGCCGCCGCTATGATGTGGTGATCTGCGTGCCGACCGGCTCCACCATGGTCGAGCGCCGGGCGCTGCGCGATGCGGCTTCCAACGCCGGCGCGGCGCGGGTGCAGTTGATCGAGGAGCCGATGGCCGCGGCGATCGGCGCCGGCCTGCCCGTCACCGAACCGCGCGGCGCGATGGTGGTCGATATCGGCGGCGGCACGACCGAAGTGGCCGTGCTGTCGCTCAACGGCATCGCCTACAGCAATTCGGCGCGCGTCGGCGGCGACAAGCTGGACGACGCGATCGCCTCGCACATCCGCCGCGTCCATAATCTGATGATCGGCGAAGCCACCGCCGAACGGGTCAAATGCGCGATCGGCTGCGCCACCCCGCCCGATGGCGAGGGCGAGCGGATCATCGTCAAGGGCCGCGACCTGGTAAATGGTCGCCCGGCCGAAATGACCATCAGCGAAACGGAAATCTGCGACGCCCTGTCCGAACCGGTCGGTCAGATCGTGATGGCGGTGATGACTGCGCTGGAACAGACCGCGCCCGAACTCTCGTCGGACATCATCGACGAGGGCATCACCCTGACCGGCGGCGGCGCGCTGCTGCGCCGGCTGGATGAGGCGCTGTCCGAAGCCACCGGCCTGCCCGTGCGGATCGCCGACACGCCCCTGATGTGCGTCGCCATGGGCGCCGGCAAGGCGCTGGAAGACCGTGCCTATGAAGGCGTTCTGACCATGTCCTGACCGGCGCGCACCGCCCCGACGATGGTTGGCGGGCATCGCTTGCCCGCCCCGCCACATCGGCGCTTGCCAGCATCGCCAAATGCCGCCAAGCAAAGCCCCGGATAAAAGAGGATGAGCGGGCGGATGAGCTATTATGACGTTCTGATCGTGGGGGCCGGCCATGCCGGCGCGCAGGCGGCGATCTCGCTGCGGCAGCACGGTTTCGAAGGCTCGGTCGGCATGATCGGCGACGAGAAGGATCCGCCCTATGAGCGCCCGCCTTTGTCCAAGGAATATTTCGCCGGCGACAAGAGCTTCGACCGTATCCTGATCCGCCCCGCCGCCTTCTGGGACGAGCGCAAGATCGACATGTTGCTGGGCAAGCGGGTCAAGAGCGTCGATCCGGTCGGCAAGTTCGTCACCGTCGGCGAGGCGGAAATCGGCTATGACAAGCTGATCTGGTGTACCGGCGGCAGCCCCCGGATGCTGACCTGCAGCGGCGCTGAAGCCGCCAATGTCCATGCCGTGCGCCGCCGCGACGATGTCGACGCGATGATGGCGAAGATCGACAGCGTGAACCATGTCACCATCATCGGCGGCGGCTATATCGGGCTGGAGGCGGCCGCCGTCCTCTCCAAATTCGGCAAGACCGTCGTCCTGCTCGAAGCGCTCGACCGGGTGCTGGCCCGCGTCGCGGGTGAGGATCTCTCGCGCTTCTACGAGGCGGAGCATCGCGCCCATGGCGTCGATCTGCGCACCGGCGCGAAGATGGACTGTATCGCGGTCGAGGACGGCCGGGCCACTGCGGTGCTGATGCAGGATGGCGAGCGGATCGAGACCGACATGGTGATCGTGGGCATCGGCATCGTGCCCGAAACCGGCCCATTGATCGCGGCCGGCGCGGCCGGCGGCAATGGCGTCGATGTCGACGAATATTGCCGCACCTCGCTCCCCGACATCTATGCCGTGGGCGATTGTGCATCCCATGCCAACCGCTTTGCCGGCGGCGCGCAGATGCGCCTCGAATCCGTCCAGAACGCCAATGACCAGGCCAAGACCGCCGTGGCGCACATCCTCGGCAAGGAAGAGGCCTATGACGCGGTGCCCTGGTTCTGGTCGAACCAATATGATCTCAAGCTCCAGACGGTGGGCCTCTCGACCGGCTTCGACCAGACCGTGCTGCGCGGCGATCCCGCCACCCGCAGTTTCTCGGTCGTCTATCTGAAGGGCGGCAAGCTGATCGCGCTCGATTGCGTCAATGCGGTCAAGGACTATGTCCAGGGCCGCGCCCATGTGCTGTCGGGCGCCCATCTCGACCCGGCGCAACTGGCCGATGCCGGCATTCCGCTCAAGGAAGTGGGCCTCGCCTGACCGGTCGGCGACGACGCGACAATCGGATTTTCCTACGAAGTTCACAGTGTCGTCGCCCCGTTTTGCGCCATTTTCCCCGCATAGGGTCATCGGAAAGCGACGGCGGCGCGACAATCGCGCGCCTGTGAAGCGACACCGACGCGCCAGCGAAGCGACGATCAGGCGACCAGGACGCGACAGACTTGTTGCGGCAGGGCGCTGCAGCAAGGTCGATATCGGGGCAATGGGAGCGGCCAATTCCATCCCACAGGGTGGACCAGAAATATGCTGAGTAGGAAAGACGGCCGGGAAGCGAGCGAACCCCGCCATTGCAAGCGTAGCGAAGCAATGACGATATCGGGTTTTGACGGCTGACGACCAGTTTTGGCCATTCCATCATCGTCACCCTGAACTTGTTTCAGGGTCCATTCCTCCCAATAGACCAATGGTTTGTTAGGCTTGATGGATGCTGAAACAAGTTCAGCATGACGTTGGTGGGATGGCCGCAATCCACCCAAATCCCCTACCCCCGAAACCGGGTCTCGCTTGCCAGTTCCCATGGTCCGCCGCGATAGTGCCAGGCAGCCAGGCCTGCGATTGCGATCGGGCGGGGATGGAAATCGGCGCGCAATCGGTCGGCCAGCGCCCGCGCGACCCTGGGCTCCACCTTGTTCTGCACGGTCAGATGCGGGCGAAAGCCGGCCTGGTCCTGCGGCGTCAGCAGGCCGGTGAAGGCGTCCGCCAATTCGCCACGCAACGCCGCCAGATCGGGACTGTCGATGCGATAGGCGACCCCCTGCCCCAATAGCAGCACATCGCCCAGCCGCGCCCGTGGCGCCGGGCCGGCGCATATCTGCTTCATCCGCGTCCTGAGTTCGGGCAGCAGCGAAGGCGGCAGATGATGGAACAGGGTGACATGCGCCGGCACCTGATTGCGTTCGGGCGGAAAATGGGCGCGGCGCAAGCCATCCGCCCAGGCGAAATCGGCGGCGCCCAGCAGCGCGGTGACAATGATCGGATCAGCCAGGACCGCCTCCCTGCAACGCGATGGCGGACTTTCGCCCGGCCGGGACAGGCTATATGATGACAGATGCCGCGCCCGGCAAGCAGGCGCGGCCCAGGAGGGGAAGCATCATGCGCGCACCGGCATCCTTCGTCATCATCGCCGTCATCCTGCTGCTATGGAACCTGATGGGGGTCGCTGCCTTCGTCATGCAATATGGCGCCGACCTCGGCGAACTCGCCAAAACCGATCCCGACACCGCCCGCGCCTTTGCCCAGATGCCCGGCTGGGCCTGGGCCGTCTATGCGGTGGCGGTGGGCGCTGGCACGCTGGGCGCGATCGCCCTGCTGCTGCGCCGCCGCGTCGCGGTGCCGCTGTTCCTGCTGTCGCTGCTCGCGGTGATCGTCCAGTTCGGACACACGTTCCTTGGCACCGACCTGCTGGCGGTGAAGGGCGCGGGCGCAGCGATCTTCCCGGCCGTCATCATCCTGATCGGCATCGGCCAGTGGCTCTACGCCCGCAGTCAGGCGGCCAAGGGCCTGCTGCGCTGATCGGCGCCGATCAGGCCGCGCTCTGCAATATCTCCTGGCCGATCATGTCCACGTCGAACGGCGCGGTCTGGTAGAGATCGTTGATCCAGTTGCCGAACAGCAGATGGGCATGGCTGCGCCAGCGATTTTCCGGCGGGCGGGTCGGGTCGTCGTCGGGGAAATAATGGGCCGGCATCTGGCGGCCGCCGTCGCGCGCATATTCGTCGCCCAGTGTGCGCGTGTCATATTCGACATGGTTGAACATGTGCAGGAAGCCATGGCGCGGATCATGGACCAGGCAAGGCCCGGTCTCCGCGCTGTCGGCCAGCAATTGCAGCCCGCGATCGACCGGCAGCGATTCCCGCCGCACTTCCGACCAGCGCGACACCGGGATCGAGAAATCGTCCGAAAAGCCCCGCAGATAGGGCGAGGCCGGGGCATGGTTGCGATGGCGGAACACGCCGAACGCCTTGCGCTCCAGCGCATGTTTCTCGACCCCGTGGAAATGATGGAGCGCCGCCTGCGCCGCCCAGCAGATGCTGAGCGAACGATGCACATGGGTCTGGGTCCAGTCGAAGATGGCGCGCAGTTCCTGCCAGTAGCTCACCTCCTCGAACGGCAGATGCTCGACCGGCGCGCCGGTGATCAGGAAGCCGTCGAACCGCTCGTCGCGCACATCGGTCCAGGCGCGATAGAAGGACTGCATATGATCGGCCGAGGTGTTGCGCGACACATGGTCGCTGATCCGCACCAGCGTCAGTTCCACCTGCAACGGCGAGGCGCCAAGCAGCCGCGCAAGCTGCGTCTCGGTATCGATCTTGTTGGGCATCAGGTTCAGCAGCGCGATCCGCAGCGGGCGGATATCCTGCCGCACCGCATCCGCCTCGCCCATCACGGCAACGCCCTCGGCTTCCAGCGTGCGGCGGGCGGGCAGGTCATCGGCAATCTTGATCGGCACGTCTCGTCAGTCCTTCCTGGCGGGGCGACGATCGGTGGCTGAGGTCCGCTTTGTTGCCGGATCGGCCACATCCTCCCGGATCGGGAGTGCCACCTTGCCCGGAACGGCAGGTTGGCGTTGGGCGTCGCCCCAACTCTTGATGCTGGACTATCCCTAGCGCGCGCCGGACCATGTGGCAAGCCCGGCTATATATCGGCCAAGCCGGGCTTTACAGCTCGCCCCGCGCGCGGCGGATCTCGAACCACTTCCGCACATTCTCATTATGCTGCTGATAGGTGTCGGCAAAGATATGGCCGCCCTTCCCGTCCGCGACGAAATAGAGCGCATTCGTCTCCGCCGGGTGCAGCACCGCCAGGATCGACAGCCGGCCCGGATTGGCGATCGGCCCCTTGGGCAGGCCGGTCATCGCATAGGTGTTGTAGTCGTTGACGTCGGCGATCTCGGACTTCTTGATCCGGCGGCCGAGCGGCTTGCCCCTGGTGATCGGATAGATGATCGTCGGATCGGCCTGCAGCATCATGTTCTTGCGCAGGCGGTTGCTGTAGACGCCCGCGACCATCGGCCGCTCCTTGGCGATCGCGGTTTCCTTCTCGACGATCGAGGCGAGGATGATCGCCTCCTGGGGCGACTTGGCGATCGTATTGGGCGCGCGTTCGGCCCAGAGCTTCGCCAGCGCCTTGTCCATCGCCGCCTGCATCCGCTTCAGCACGGCGGCGCGCGGCTCGCCCTTGTCGAAGGCATAGCTGTCGGGCAGCACGCTGCCCTCTTGCGGCACCGCGACATCGCCGGTCAGCTCGTCATTGGCCATCAGCCGTTCCTGCACCAGGATCGACGGCATGCCTTCGGGGATGGTGACCAGCCGGGTCAGCGTCTTGCCGCCCTGCAGGATCGACAATATCTCGCGGTTGCTGGCGCCCTTGGGCACCACGAACTCGCCGGCCTTGATCGGCTTGGCGCCGCCAAAGACCTTCGCGCGGGTCAGGAAGGCATCGGCCGAACGCACCGCGCCAGCCGATTTCAGCAGCACCGCGGCATCGGACAGGGTCGATCCCTCCGGCACGACGATGCTGATATTCTGGGTGGCCGGCCCCGTCTCGGTCCAGCCATGGACGAAGCGGAAACCGACAAAGGCGACAACGGCCAGGCCGATCAGAAGGATGATGCAGCCCAGTCGCCGCACCGGATTTGCGCCGGATCGTCTTGCCATCATCCCAACTGCCCGACCCAAATAATGCCCAACCGGCTATGGCTTACATGATCCTCCCCTTTTCAGGGGAGGATCAGGCGTATCAGATCGCCTTCATGATGAGCGAGGCGTTGGTGCCGCCGAAGCCGAACGAGTTGTTCAGCACCGCGCGCACCTTGCGCTCCTTGGCGACGTGCGGGACCAGGTCGACGCCCTTGCAGCTTTCGCTCGGTTCGTCGAGGTTGAGCGTCGGCGGCACGATCTGGTCGCGCATGGCGAGGATGCAGAAGATGCTCTCCACCGCGCCCGCGCCGCCCAGCAGGTGGCCGATCGCCGACTTGGTCGAGGACATCGACATGCTGCCCAGATGATCGCCAAACAGACGCTTGACTGCGCCCAGCTCCAGCTCGTCGCCCAGCGGGGTCGACGTGCCATGCGCGTTCACATAGTCGATATCTTCCAGCGCCAGGCCCGAACGCTTGAGCGCCATCTGCATCGAACGGAAACCGCCATTGCCTTCCGGGTGCGGCGCCGTGACATGATAGGCGTCGCCGGTCAGGCCATAGCCGATGACTTCGGCGTAAATTTTCGCGCCGCGCTTCTTGGCATGCTCATATTCTTCCAGCACGACCACGCCCGCGCCTTCGCCCATGACGAAGCCGTCACGGTTGACGTCATAAGGGCGGCTCGCCTTTTCCGGCGTGTCGTTGAAGCCGGTCGAGAGCGCACGCGCCTGGGCGAAGCCGGCGATGCCGATCGGGCAGATCGCGCTTTCCGCGCCGCCCGCCAGCATCACGTCGGCATCGTCCATCGCGATCATGCGCGCAGCGTCGCCGATCGAGTGGGCGCCGGTCGAGCAGGCGGTGACGACGGCATGGTTCGGACCCATCAGGCCGTACTTGATCGAGACCTGGCCCGAGATCAGGTTGATCAGGCGGCCATGGACGAAGTGCGGCGAAACCCGGTTGGGGCCCTTGTTGGCCAGCACCAGCGATTCGCTTTCGATGCCCGGCAGGCCGCCGATGCCCGAACCGATCGAGCAGCCGGCGCGCAGGCGCTCTTCTTCCGACATATTGTCCAGGCCCGCGTCGCGCAGCGCCTGGCTGGCGGCGGAAATGCCATAGACGATGAACGGATCGACCTGGCGCTGGATCTTGTGGTCGACGTCCAGCGAGGCGTCATAGCCATATTCATGATCCGCCGGCTTCACTTCGCAGGCGATGCGGCACTTGTAATCGGTGGCGTCGAAGCGGGTGATCGTCGCCGCGCCGGATTTCGACGCGATGATGTTCTTCCAGGTGGTTTCGACATCCCCGCCAAGCGGGCTTACCATGCCAAGGCCGGTTACGACGACGCGACGCATATGCTTGCTCCGAAATTCCAATTTTTGGTTCCGTGCCGCTCATCTAGGCGTTCCACACGCACTTGTGAACGGCAGGCCAGATACGAAAAGGCTCCCCAAGCTCCGGGATCACCGGACAGGAGGAGCCAATCCTTGTGCAAGGAGGGCGGCCCGCCACTGAGGGCAGGCCGCGAAGCCCTTAGGCCTTGCTGTCGATATAGTCGATCGCGTCCTTGACGGTGGCGATCTTCTCAGCCGCATCGTCCGGGATTTCGACGCCGAATTCTTCTTCGAACGCCATCACCAGTTCAACGATGTCCAGGCTGTCTGCGCCCAGATCGTCGATGAAGCTGGCGTCCTCGGTCACCTTCTCGGCTTCGACGCCCAGATGCTCGACGACGATTTTCTTTACGCGATCCGCGGTCTCACTCATGAGTGGTCCTTCTTACTGGGTATCGTTGGTGGTTCTGAATAACCGTTAAGGCATTGCCCTAGTGCCAAGCCCCGATAGAGGCAAGAGGGAAGGCCGCCAAGCCCCTAGATGGAGGGACAGGTGCGTTTCGGCAATAAAAAGCCGGAAAAAACCCGGAAACAACGGGTTGTTTACCAAAATTTCAGCCGCTTGTGCCAGTCAACAGCGATGATCGACCGCCTGTGCCCCGACCAGTTCATCACCCCGGAACGGGCAAGAATGACCGCCTGGCTGATGCTGGCAGCAACGCTGATCGGCCTTGCCCACCTGTTCGCGACGGCCCATGGCACGGTAGATTCGCTTGGCCGACCGCTTGGCACCGACTTTTCAAACGTCTGGACGGCGGGATGGATGGCCGACCATGGCCAGGCCGCCCAGGCATGGAACTGGCCCGCCCATCATGAAGTGCAGAAGGCGATCCATCATGATCCCGCCATCCCTTTCTATGGCTGGCACTATCCCCCGCCCTTCCTGATCCTGGCCACGTTGCTGGCGCAAATCCCCTACACCCCTGCCCTGCTGCTGTGGCAGGGACTGACGCTGGCCGGCGCGCTGATGGTCGTCCGCCATGTCCTGCTGGGTAAGCGCGACGCGCTGCTCATCGCGCTCGGTGCGCCGGTGGTGATGGTGTGCCTGGGCCATGGCCAGAATGCGTTCATGACCGCCGGCCTGCTGGGCGGCGGCATGGCCCTGCTCGACCGACGTCCCTGGATCGCCGGCATGCTGCTGGGCGCATTGGTCTACAAACCGCAATTTGCGGTGCTGATCCCTGTGCTGATCATCGCACGCGGCAATGCCCGCGCCTTCCTGGCCGCCGGTCTGACCTCGGCCGGCCTGTGCCTGCTGACATTGCTGATCTGGGGCTGGCCGGTGTGGCAGGCGTTCATCGATTCTCTGCCCCTGACGCAGCATATCATCATCGAAAATGGTGCCACCGGCTGGGAAAAGATCCAAAGCCCCTTTGCCGCCATTCGCCAATGGGGCGGCAGCATTCCAGCCGCCTATGTGGTGCAGGGCCTGGTGACAGCCATCGCCATCGGCATCGCCGCGCTGGTCGCCCGCCGTGGGACGATGGAAGTGCGGGGCGCCGCTGCGCTCAGCGCCGCCCTGCTCTGCACACCCTATGTGCTCGATTATGACTATGTGCTGCTGGGGATGGCGATCGCCTTCGTCGCCGCCGACATGGGCAAGCGCGGCGTGCTTGGCTGGGAACGAAGCTGGCTGGCCTATGCCTGGATGGCGCCTTTGTTCGGCCGGGCCGTGTCGGAATGGACCCATGTGCCGGTCAACCTGATCGCCGCGATCGCGGTGCTGGCGCTGGCGATGCGACGCGCCATCCTGCTGGACGGCGCGCTCGCTTATAGTCTGCCCGGCCGGACGAAGATCGCCTGACCGCCCCTGCCGGTCGGTCAGATCATCGCCATGCCGCCATTGACGTGCAGGGTCTGGCCGTTGACATAGCCTGCTTCCTTGCTCGCCAGATAGGCGACCGCCGCACCGATATCGTCGCCATCGCCCAGATCGCCAGCGGGGATCTTGGCCAGGATCGTGCCCTTCTGCGCATCGTTCAGCGCATCGGTCATGGCCGACCGGATGAAGCCGGGGGCCACGCAGTTCACGGTGATGCCGCGGCTCGCCAGTTCCTGGCCCAGCGACTTTGACATGCCGATGATGCCGGCCTTCGACGCGCAATAGTTGGACTGGCCCGGATTGCCGGTGACGCCCACGACCGAGGTGATCGAGATGATGCGGCCAAAGCGCGCCTTCATCATCGGCTTGGCGGCGGCGCGGCACAGGCGGAAGGCAGCTTCCAGATTGACCGCGATCACCTGCGACCATTCCTCGTCCTTCATGCGCAGGATCAAATTGTCGCGGGTGATGCCGGCATTGTTGACCAGGATGTCGATCTTGCCGCCCAGCGCTTCCACCGCCTGCGGCACCAGCGCGTCGACGGCGGCCGGGTCGGACAGGTTGCAGACCAAGGTCTTGTGGTCGCCGCCCAGTTCGGCCGCAAAGGCCTTGAGCTTCTCCTCATTGCTGCCCGACAGCGCCAGCGTGGCGCCCTGCGCGGCCAGCGCCTTGGCGATGGAGGAACCGATGCCCCCCGAAGCGCCAGTCACCAGCGCGGTCATTCCCGTCAGATCGAACATTCTAGTCTCCCTTAAAGTGCGGCGGCCGGCGGTCGAAGAAGGCGGTGATCGCCTCGTCATGATCCGCGGTCGCGTGGGCCAGCGCCTGCATGGCGCCCGCCATTTCCAGTATCTGTGATAGTTCGGCCGTCTGCGCCGCGCGCAGCAGCCGCTTGGTCATCCGTGTCGCATGCGGCGGGTTGGCGGCAATCGCATCGGCCTGCGCCCGCGCCACCGTCATCAGCTCCGCATCGGGCACAACCTCGCCGACCAGCCCGATCCGCAGTGCCTCGCCCGCGTCGATCGTCTCGCCGGTCAGCGACAGCTGCGACGCCTTGGAAAAGCCGATGATGCGCGGCAGCAACCAGGCCCCGCCATCGCCCGACACCAGGCCTAGCTTCACGAAGCTTTCGGCGAAACGCGCGCTTTGCCCCGCGATGCGCAGGTCGCACATGCAGGCCAGGTCCAGCCCCGCGCCGATCGCCGGGCCATTGACCGCCGCGATCACCGGCAGCTCGATCGCCTGGAAAAGCAGAGGCAGGCGCTGGATGCCCGCGCGATAATTGCGCCGCGTCTGCGCCGGCAGGCTGGAGCGCAGCCCGCCGGCATCCGGCCGCATCGCGTTGAGATCGCCGCCCGAGGAGAAGGCACTGCCCGCCCCGGTCAGGATCGCGACATGGATGCTCGCATCCCGGTCCGCCGCCTCGAACACGTCGCACAGCGCATCCACCATCGCCGGATCGGAGATGGGATTGCGCCGGTCGGGCAGGTTCAGCGTGACCGTCAGGACGGCCCCGTCGCGCTGGGTTAGAACGGGGGGGCTAAGGACCGGGCTCTCGCTCACAGCGCGCCCAGCACCGCCTCGATATCGTCCATCGTCACCACGCTGCGCACGGTGGCGTCGGGCGCGATGCGCTTGACCATCGGGCCAAGCACCTTGCCGCCCAGTTCGACGAAATCGGTGACGCCCGCGTCCCACATCGCGCCGATCGACTCGCGCCAGCGGACGCGGCCGGTGACCTGCTCGACCAGACGCTCGCGAATGTCGGTCGTGTCGCTGATCGGCGCGGCCAGCACATTGGCATAGACCGGCAGCAGCGGCGCGTTGATCGTCGCTTTCGCCAGCGCTTCCGCCATAGCATCGGCGGCCGGCTGCATCAGCGGACAGTGGAAGGGCGCCGACACCGGCAGCAGCACGCCGCGCTTGATGCCATAATCCTTGACCAGCGAGACGGCGCGCTCGATCGCGCCCTTGTGACCGGAAATGACAACCTGGCTGGGATCATTGTCGTTGGCGACGGTGCAGACTTCGCCTTCGGCCGCGGCATCGGCCAGCGCCTGCGCCTTTTCGATGTCGGCGCCCAGCAGCGCCGCCATCGCACCCTCGCCTACCGGCACGGCGGCCTGCATCGCCTGACCGCGCAGCTTGAGCAGGCGGGCGGTGGTGCCAAGGTCGAACGCCTCGACCGCGCAGAGCGCGCTATATTCGCCCAGCGAGTGACCCGCGACATAATCACCCTTGTCAGCCAAGCTGAAGCCGCCTTCCTTCTGCATCACGCGCAGCGTGGCGAGCGCGTTGGCCATGATCGCCGGCTGGGCGTTCTCGGTCAGGGTCAGGTCGCTCTCGGGGCCTTCCACCATGATCCGGAACAGATGCTGCGACAGGGCGTCATCGACTTCCTGGAACAGTTCCTTTGCCGCCGGGCTTGCCTCGGCCAGCGCCTTGCCCATGCCGACCGACTGGCTACCCTGGCCCGGGAAAAGAAATGCCCTCATCTTCCATCCTCTGATCTACTGGTGTCTTTCCTGGGAAAAACACGGGAATTCACGCACGTTACACTTTGAGACATATATGGCATTGAGGCGTACATTGCTTTTCGGCACGTAACGACCTGACATACCTGCCCCCTGTCTCTCCGGGGGAATATTGCTGGCCCCTTTAACGACGACGGAGTGCAAGGAAAAGGTGCGATATCGCATTGCATGGCTCACGGGATCGGTGCTTGCCCTGTCCGCCTGCGCGGCGGGACCGAACTATCACGCGCCGCAATCCGCCGCGCTGGGCGTGCCTGCCGGCTATAGCCAGGGCAGCGGCGCCGCGCTGGACGACGCCACCCTCGCCACCTGGTGGACGCGGCTCAACGATCCGACGCTGACCGGCCTGATCGATCAGGCGATCGCCGGCAACCTGGACATCGTCCAGGCGCAGGCACGGCTGCGGCAGGCGCGGGAATCCCTGCGCCAGGCCAATGCCGCCTTCCTGCCGCAGGTGAACGGATCGGCCAGCGGCGGCAAGAATTACCGCAGCCAGGCCGGCGGCACCCGTGTCGACGACAGCGGCAACGTCATCTCCACCGGCGCCAGCAACTGGTCCAGCAGCTATTCGGCCGGCGCCAATGCCAGCTGGCAGATCGACCTGTTCGGCGAATTGTCGCGATCGGCCGAAGCCGCGCGGGCCGATCTTGCCGCGTCCGGCTATGACCTCGCCAATGTGCGGATGACCATCATTTCCGAACTGGTCACCAACTATGTCCAGGCGCGCGCATCACAGGAACAGCTGCGCATCGCCCGCGAGACGCAGAAGGTGCAGCAGGACAATTACGACATCGCCCGCTGGCGGTTGCAGGCCGGGCTGGTCTCCTCGCTCGACGAGCAGCAGGCCAGAGCCCAGCTCGCCCAGACCAACGCCACCATCCCCCAGCTCGAAGCCAGCCTGAAGGGCAGCCTCAACCGCATCGCCGTGCTGACCGGCCAGGCGCCGGGCGACGCGACCCGCGCGCTCGAAACGCCGGCACCGATCCCCACCGCCGCAACCGACATCGCCACCGGCATTCCGGCCGATACGCTGCGCCAGCGGCCCGATGTGCGGTCCGCCGAACGGGCGCTGGCCGCCGCCACCGCACGGATCGGCGTCGCCCAAGCGCAGCTCTATCCCTCGCTCGGCATCAGCGGCAACATCGGCACCACGTCGAACGCCTTCAAGGATTTGTTCGACCTCATCACCGGCGGCGTCTTTGCCAATGTCGCCCAGACCATCTTCGATGGTGGCCGCCTCGCCTCGCAGGTTCGCGCGCAGAAGGCGGCGACCGACGGCGCCTTCGCCGCCTACAAGCAGAGCGTCCTCGGCGCGCTGGAGGATGTCGAAAATGGCATGGCCTCGCTCGACAGCGCCCGCCGGCGCAAGATCGAGTTCGCCACCGCTTACGAAGCGTCGAACAATGCCGCAATCCTGGCGCGCAGCCAGTATCAGTCCGGCCTGATCGACTTCCAGACCCTGTCCAGCAGCGAAACCACGTTGCTGAACGCCCGCAACAGCCTTGCCAGCGCCCAATCGGACGAGATCCTGGCCATCGCCCAGCTCTATAATGCGCTGGGTGGCGGCTGGCAGAATATGGATGACCGCCCCCATGAGCAATGACGCCAGCCCCGATCAGGATCTCAACGACTTTCTGGGCGCCAAGCCGGAAAAGCCGCATCGCAAATGGCTTATCCGCGGCGCCATCGGCGTCGTGCTGCTGATCCTCGTCCTGCTTGTCGCCCGCTGCTTTGCCGGCGATGACAAGCCCAATTATGCGACCCGCGAGGCGCGCCAGGGCGACCTGACAGTCAGCGTGTCGGCGACCGGCAATTTGAAGCCGATCAACCAGGTCGATGTGGGGTCCGAACAGTCGGGCAAGATCACCGCCGTCTATGTCGACGTCAATGATCGCGTGACCAAGGGGCAGAAGCTCGCCGAACTGGACACCCGCCGCCTGGTCGACACGATCAACCAGACGCAGGCCCAGGTCGCCTCCTCCCAGGCCGGCGTCGCCCAGGCGCAGGCGCAGGTCGCGCTGGCCAAGGCGACACTGGACCGCCAGCTCAACGTCTATCAGCTTTCCGGTGGCAAGGTGCCGGCCAAGACCGAACTGGATTCGGCCCGCGCCGACTATAATGGCGCGCTCGCCAACCTTCGTTCGGCCCAGGCGCAGGTGAATGTCTCGCGCGCCCAGCTGTCGACCGCCCAGACCAACCTTTCGATCGCCCAGATCGTCTCGCCGGTAACCGGCGTGGTCCTGTCGCGCGACATCGAGCCGGGCCAGACCGTCGCCGCCTCGCTCAATGCGCCGGTGCTGTTCACCATCGCCGAGGATCTCACCAAGATGGAGGTCGAGGTATCGGTGGACGAAGCTGATGTCGGCCAGGTCAAGGAAGGCCAGACCGCCAATTTCGCCGTCGACGCCTTCCCCGGCCGCACCTTCCCGGCAAAGGTCACGCGGGTGAATGTCGGGTCGAACAGCTCCAGCAGCAGTTCGTCCTCCTCGTCCTCGACCAGCACGACCAGCAGCTCGACCGGCACGGTCGTCGCCTATACCGCCGTGCTGTCGGTCGATAATGCGGACGAAACCCTGCGTCCGGGCATGACCGCGACCGCCGACATCGTGACCCAGGAACTGCATGACGTGCTGCTCGTCCCCAACAGCGCGCTTCGCTTCAAGCCCAGCAGCGGTGCCGGATCAGGCGGCGGCATCACCAGCGTCCTGCCCGGCCCCGGCCGCATGCGCCGCAGCGGTGCCAACCGCCAGGTCAATTTCGGCGCGGGCAGCAGCCAGACCCTCTATGTCCTCGACGAAAAGGGCGATCCCAAGGCGATCCAGGTGACCGTCGGCGCCAGCGACGGATCGCGCACCGTCATCACCGGCGGCGACCTGAAGCCCGGCATGAAGGTCATCACCGGCCAGCTTGCCGCCGGCGCGCAGCAGCCCGCCGAGGACCAGAAGGCAGACCCCGCCGCTGGCGACACGAAGGATCGCCCGCGCAATCCCGCCGCCGACGGCAGCCCCGCCAGCGTCAAGTCGCTTGGCAATTCGGGCGATGCCGCGCCCCAGACCGCCCCGGTCGCCTCGACGCCCGCCGACCCGCAGGGCAGCAGCGGCGCGGAAAGCCGGGGCACCGGCCGGCAGAGCGGAACCTGATCCCATGGCCGCCGATCCCATCATCTCGCTGCGGGGGATCACCAAGATCTTCGGCAGCGGCCCCACCGCCTTTCAGGCACTCAAGGGCATAGACCTCGACATCGAGCAGGGTGATTTCGTCGCCGTCATGGGGCCTTCGGGCTCGGGCAAGTCGACGACGATGAACATATTGGGCTGCCTCGACGTGCCATCGGGCGGGCAGTTCCTGTTCAAGGGCCGCCATGTCGAGACGCTGGACCGCGATCAGCGCGCGCTGCTGCGCCGCCGCTATCTCGGATTCGTGTTCCAGGGCTTCAACCTGCTCGCCCGCACCAGCGCGCTCGAAAATGTCGAGCTGCCCCTGCTTTATCGCGGCGAGGACAAGAAGACCCGTTACGACATGGGCATGGCCGCGCTCGACAAGGTGGGCCTCAAGGACTGGTGGGACCATACGCCGGCCGAACTGTCCGGCGGCCAGCAACAGCGCGTTGCCATTGCCCGCGCCATCGTCACCCAGCCCGATGTGCTGCTGGCCGACGAACCGACCGGCAATCTCGATTCCGAACGGTCGGTGGAAATCATGCAATTGCTGACCGACCTCAACCAGAATAGCGGCATCACCGTGCTGATGGTGACGCACGAACCCGACATGGCCGAATTTGCCCGCACCATCGTCCATTTCAAGGATGGTCTGGTCGAGCGGATCGAAAAGGGCCTGGGCGGACCGCAGAAGGGAGCCGTGGGCTGATGCTGGGGACCACCGTCATCCTCGCCTTCCGGGCGATCAACCGGCACAAGATGCGCAGCTTCCTCACGACGCTCGGCATCATCATCGGCGTCGCCGCCGTCGTCACCATGGTGACGCTGGGCAATGGCGCGACCGCCGCCGTGCGCGAACAGATTAGCTCGCTCGGCGCCAATGTGCTGCAACTGCGACCCGGCCAGGGCTTTGGCCGTGGCGGCGGCGGGCCGCGCCCGCCCAATTTCAAGGAAGCGGACCTGACCGCGATCGAGAACCAGCTGACCGGCGTGCGCGCCGTGGCGCCGGTGGTCCAGTCGAGCGGCACCGCCATCTATGAAGGCAATAACTGGTCGACCACCGTCTATGGCACGACCTCCGCCTATTCGCAGGTCCAGTCCTGGAATGTGTCGGAAGGCCGGCTGTTCATGCCGGACGAGGAAGAGGCCGGCAAATCGGTCTGCATCATCGGCAATACGGTGCGCACCAACCTGTTCCAGGGCAATGACCCGATCGGCAAGCGGATGCGGATCAAGGGCGTCAGCTGTCAGGTGGTGGGCGTGCTTGCGACCCGCGGCCAGGGCGGCTTTGGCGACCAGGACGATGTCGTCGTCATGCCGATCAAGTTCGTCCAGCGCCGCTTCACCGGCGATCGCGACATCAGCCAGATCATGGTCGCGGTCGACGACGCCTATGACAGCGCGACCGTGCAGGACAGCCTGGAACAGCTGATGCGCGAACGCCGCAAGATCAAGGCTGGCGCGGAGGATAATTTCAACGTCTTCGACACCAAGCAGATCAGCGACACGCTGACCGGCACCACCACCATCCTGACCCAGATCGTCGCGGCGGTGGCCGCCATATCCCTGCTGGTCGGCGGCATCGGCATCATGAACATCATGCTGGTGTCGGTGACCGAACGCACCCGCGAGATCGGCATCCGCCTCGCCATCGGTGCGGTCGCGCGCGAAGTGCTGATGCAGTTTCTGGTGGAGGCGATCGTGCTATCGTGCATGGGCGGCCTGATCGGCCTGGTCATTGCGCTCATCGCATCGGTCGGCATCGCGCCGCTGATGAAGGTGCCCTTCACCTTCGATCCGCAGGTCAATCTGATCGCCTTCCTCTTTTCGGCGGCGATCGGCGTGGTGTTCGGCTATTTCCCCGCCCGCCGGGCGGCCAGCCTGAACCCGATCGACGCGCTGCGGCACGAATAGGCTGATACATTTTCCGACAAAAGGGCGGTTATCCGGGATAATGCTGCGACATCTTCTGCCTGATCCCTCCTTCCATGGCGCCGCCCCGGCGCTGTGGAAGGGATGCCTCCATGAAGATGATCGCCGCCAGCCTCATCAGCAGTGCTCTGCTGCTCGGGGTCAGCCTCACACCCTTTGCCGACGCGCAGGCACCGCAGACGGCACAATTGCTGGAGGGCAAGGATCATCCCATCCTGCTCGCCCGCATGACCGTCACCGCCACGCCCCTGCCCCCCGTCTCTCTGCCCACTTCCACCGACTGAACCGCCGCGCGCCGGAGCGGCGCGCATGAACGGCGTCATCGGCCTGCTCGGCACGCTGGCGCTGCTGCTGGCCGCGGGCGGTGCGATCGGCCTGATCGATCGGCGCGGCTTTCGGCCTGGCTGGCTGCTGGTTGCCGTCGCCCTGGTCGCTGCCAATGACGCGCTGCTGACCCGCGCCTATCGCCATATCCCCGACCTCATCCCTGCTGCCGACTGGAACTGGCAGGGCAAGCTGCTAGCCCTCGCCCTCACTTTGCTGGTCGCATCCCTGCCCGCCTTCGGCTGGAAGCGGGTCGGCCTCACCCTCCGGCAAGCACGCGGCAGCCTGACCGCTGCCCTGCCCGTGGCTCTCCTCTATTGCGCCTTCTTCACCGCGCTCGCGCTCTATTTCCCCGACGATCCCAGCAGCGCAGAGGAAATCGCCTTCCAGCTCACCATGCCGGGGCTGGAGGAAGAACCCTTTTATCGCGGCATTCTGCTTTTCGCGCTCGATCGCGCCTTTACCCGGCGGGTTCGCTTTCTCGGCGTCGACTGGGGCTGGGGCGCCCTGCTTTCCTGCGGCCTGTTTGGCCTCGCCCATGCGTTCAGCTATTCGGGCGGCCATTTCAGCTTTGACCCGATGGTGATGGCGCTTACTGCCATCCCCTCGCTACTCGCCGTCTGGCTGCGCCTGCGTACCGGCAGCCTGCTGCTGCCGATCCTGCTGCACAATTTCGGCAATGCCATCTCGCTGATGTTGTGAGTCGAACAAGGCATTGAAAAATCGCCATTTCTGAACCGATATTCAGCTTAAATCGGGTTTTGATACAATTTCCGACAAAACTGCCCCACCCTTGGGACAGGCTTGCGACAAGCGCGGCCTATCTCTGTCTTCGACGCCGGAAGCGGCGCCCTCGATTGAAACAAGAGGAGTGAAGACATGTTCAAGAAGATCATCCTGGCCCTGACCGCCACCGCCGTTGCCGCCAGCCCGATCGTCACCGCCCAGGCCCAGGCCGCGCCCCATCGCGAGACCGTCCGGGTCGTGAAGGAAGGTCCGCACCGCACCGTCGTCCAGAAGAAGACGGTGGTGCGCAACGATCGCCACTGGGCCAAGGGCCAGCGCTTCGATCGCCGCTATGCGACCAATTACCGGGTCGTCGACAATTATCGCGGCTATCGCCTGTCGGCCCCGCCGCGCGGTTATCACTGGGTCCGCTCGGGCAATGACGCGGTGCTGGTCGCGATCACCAGCGGGATCATCGGCGCGGTCGTCGCCGGCGCCATCCGCTAAGCGCCCCACTTCCTGAAAAGCGCCCTGGAGCCACCGCTCCGGGGCGCTTTCGCGTTCACACCAGCCCGGTCAGATAATAGACGGCGATCACGACGAAGACGGTCATCGTCTTGATGAGCGTCAGCGCGAATATGTCCTTATAGGCCTGACGATGGGTGAGGCCCGTCACCGCCAGCAGGGTGATGACCGCGCCATTGTGCGGCAGGCTGTCCATGCCCCCCGATGCCATCGACGCGACCCGATGCAGCACCTCTCTTGGGATACCCGCCGCATCGCCCGCCGCCACGAACTGGTCCGCCATCGCCGCCAGCGCGATCGACAGGCCGCCCGACGCCGACCCGGTAATGCCGGCCAGGGTCGTCACCGTAATGGCTTCGTTGATCAGCGGGTTGGGCACCGCCTTCAGCGCGTCCTTGACGACCAGGAAGCCGGGCAGCGCCGCGATCACTCCGCCAAAGCCATATTCGACCGCCGTGTTCATCCCCGCCAGCAAGGCGCCGCCGACCGCCGCCTTCGACCCTTCCGCAAAGCGCCGTGACACGATCGGGAAAGCGAAGATCAGGATGGTGGCGATGCCCAGCAGCAGCGCCCCCTCCACCGCCCACAGCGCCGCCTGTTGTGTCACCTTCGCTGTCACCGGACCGGGCAGACCCGCCAGCCGAATACTCACCTCTTCCGCCCCGCCGGTGATGCGCGGGATCAGCAGCGTCAACGCCAGATTGCCAAGCCCCACCACCAGCAGTGGCAGTAGGGCGACCAGCGGGTGGACGGTCACCGCCTCCTCCTGCCGATCGGGTTCGTTGACCAGCGTTTCGGGCGCGCCATAGCCCTCCCCCGCCGCCGCCATCGACCGACGGCGCCAGTTGAGATAGGCAAGGCCCGCCGCCGCGATCACCACCGATCCGATCATGCCCAGCACCGGCGCCGCCCAGGCAGTGGTGCCAAAGAAGCTGGCCGGAATGACATTCTGGATCTGCGGCGTGCCCGGCAGCGCATCCATGGTAAAGGTCAGCGCGCCAAGGCCGATGGTCGCGGGTACCAGCCGCTTGGGAATATCGGCGCGGCGAAACATCTCGGCGGCGAAGGGGTAGACGGCGAACACCGCCACGAAGACCGAGACCCCGCCATAGGTCAGCAGCGCCGTCACGATCATGATCGCCGGGATCGCCCGCCCCGCGCCGACGAAACCGATCACCGCCGTCACGATCGCGCGGGAAAAACCCGATATCTCGACCAGCTTGCCGAACAGCGCGCCAAGCAGGAAGACCGGAAAATAGAGCTTCAGGAAGGTGGCGACCTTGTCCATGAACAGGCCGGAAAAGGCGGTGGGCACTGTCGCCGGATCGGTCAGGAACACCGCCAGCATGGCGAGCAAAGGCGCCATCAGTATGACGCTCATGCCGCGATAGGCCGCCAGCATCAGCAAGATCAGCGCCAGTGCCGCGATCGCGACCGCCATCCGTCTCTCCTTCTCATTTTCTGAAGCGCAGGATAGAGACAGGTGAAGCCTGACTGCAAGCAGGGCCGCTGCCGCCCATGGCTGCACCGATGCCGCTTGCCTTTCCCCCGCTTTTCCGTCATAGGCGCGCCTTCGCTCGGCCCCGGATTCGGACGTCGGACGATTTCGAATGCTTGAGACGACAGCCGGAGGGGCGTTCCACATGGGGTGGGCGTCAGCGATCGGCCAACAGATGAGGCAATACCCATGGCTCTTTACGAGCATGTGTTCCTTGCGCGCCAGGATCTGGCACAGGCGCAGGTGGACGCTCTGGCGGAAACCGCCACCAAGATCGTCGAGGAAAATGAAGGCAAGGTGACCAAGGTCGAGACCTGGGGCCTGCGTTCGCTCGCGTACAAGATCGCCAAGAACCGCAAGGCGCACTACGTCATGCTGAACATCGACGCACCGGGCAACGTGATTGCCGAGCTGGAGCGTCAGACCCAGATCAACGAAGACATCATCCGCTACATGACCATCAAGGTCGAAGAGCTGGAAGCCGGTCCGTCGGTGATGATGCGCAAGCAGGAACGCGCCGAACGCGGCGACCGTGCCCCCCGTGGTGACCGTGGCCCGCGCCGTGAGCGCGAAGAAGCCCCGGCTGCCGAATAAGGAGATCTGAAACATGGCACGCCCGTTTTTCCGCCGCCGCAAGAGCTGCCCCTTCGCCGCCAAGGATGCGCCGAAGATCGATTACAAGGACGTCCGTCTGCTGCAGGGCTTCGTGTCCGAGCGCGGCAAGATCGTCCCCAGCCGCATCACCGCGGTGTCCGCCAAGAAGCAGCGTGAGCTGGCCCAGGCCATCAAGCGCGCCCGTCACCTGGGCCTGCTGCCCTACATCGTGAAGTAAGGGAGAAAGACCCATGGAAATCATTCTCCTTGAGCGCATCGAAAAGCTGGGCGCGATCGGCGACGTCGTCACCGTGAAGGATGGTTACGCTCGTAACTTCCTGCTGCCCAACAAGAAGGCTCTTCGTTCGAACGCCGCCAACAAGGCCGTGTTCGAAGCCAACCGCGCGAAGATCGAAGCCGACAACGCCGCTCGTCGTTCGGACGCCGAAAAGGCTGCCGAAGGCGTCAACGGCAAGCAGATCGTCCTGATCCGCCAGTCGTCGAACGCCGGCCACCTGTACGGCTCGGTCGCCGTCCGTGACGTCGTCGACGCGCTGCACGCCGATGGCGTGACCAACGTCTCCAAGGCGATGGTCGTGCTGGAGCGTCCGATCAAGACCTTGGGCGTCTTCGACGTCAAGGTCGCGCTGCACCCGGAAGTGGCCGTTACCATCACGGTGAACGTTGCCCGCTCGCCGGAAGAAGCCGAACTGCAGGCGCAGGGCGTCGACGTGATGGCCGACCTGTTCGAGAAGGACGAAGCCGGCTTCACCGAGGATTACGATCCGAACGCCGAGCCGGGCGAAATCGCCGTCGAGGCGGAAGAAGCCCCGGCCGAAGAAGCCTGAGCCTCTTCGCTCTGACAAACGAGAAAGCCGCCCGTCACCGGGCGGCTTTTTTGTTGTCCTGAAGAGAGCGGCTGTGGCTCAAATCTGCGCGAAGCCGCCATCGACGAACAGTTCGACGCCGTTGACATAGCTGGCGTCATCGGAGGCGAGGAACAGCGCCGCCTTGCCGATCTCGCGCGGGTCGGCCAGCCGGCCGAGCGGGATTTGCGAGGCCAGACCACCTTCCAGCGCCTGCCATTCGGCATCATCGGCGGTCAGGCCCTGCAGCCCCGGCGTGCGGGTCGCACCCGGCGCGATCGTGTTGACCCGGATATGGCGGTCCTTGAGGTCAAGGATCCAGTGCCGCGCAAAATTTCGGATCGCCGCCTTGGTCGCACCATAGACACTGAAGGCCGGCAAGGCGCGCACCGACTCGGTCGATCCGGTCAGGATGATCGATGCCCCGTCGCGCAGCAGCGGCAGCGCCTTCTGCACCGTGAACAGCGTGGCTTTCACATTCAGGCCGAAGGTCCGGTCGAATTCCTCCTCGGTAATGGCGCCGATCGGCTGGAAGCTGCCGCCGCCGGCATTGGCGACCAATATGTCGATCTGTGCGCCATGCTGCTGCACGACATCATAGAGGCGATCGAGATCGGCGAACCGGGTCACGTCGCCCTGCACGCCGACGGCGCCATGGCCGATGGTGCGGACCGCCGCGTCGAGTTCCTCCTGCCGCCGTCCGGTGATGAACAGCCTGGCCCCGGCTTCGGCCAGTTCCTGCGCGATTCCCAGGCCGATGCCGGTCGTGCCGCCGGTCACCACGGCCACCTTGTTTTCCAATTTGCGTGCCATGATCATTTCCTTTCTGTCCGGCGATACACCCTGCACCGCCTGTGGCATTGGAAATAATCCTGGAACGATTTTCGCTGTAGACGGCAAAATTGACATCCTTCGTTCCATAATTAGAACGATGGCATGCAGGATATGAATGATCTTCGTCTGTTTGCGGCGGTTGTGACCCACGGTGGATTTGCCGCTGCCGGCCGCGCGTTGCGCCTGCCCAAGTCGAAACTCAGCCGCCGGGTTGCGGAGCTGGAACAGCGACTGGGCGTGCGGTTGATCGAACGCTCATCCCGCCGTTTCCGGGTCACCGAGCTTGGCCTGTCGGTCTATGACCAGTGCCGTATCGCCGTCGCCGCTGCCGAGCGCGCCGAAGCTCTGGTCGAGGCCAGCCTCAGCGAACCCAAGGGCACCGTCCGCTTTTCCTGCCCGACCGGCCTCACCCCGTTCGTGGCCGCCATATTGCCCGATTTCCTGACGCTCTATCCCAAGGGCCATGTGCAGATCGTCGCGGTCGATCGGCCCGTCGACCTGATCGGCGAGCGGATCGATGTCGCCCTGCGCGTGCGCACCCGGCTGGACACCGACGCGGAACTGACGATGCGCACGCTGGCGCGCAGCCGCCGCATCTTGGTCGCCAGCCCCGCGCTTGCCAATCAGGTCGCCGGCAAGGATATTGATGCCCTGCCAACCCTGCCAACGCTCAGTTCATCGGGGGAGGATGGCGCGGTGAGCTGGCAGTTGGAAGGCCTCGATTGTGCGACACGGTCGATCGAGCATCATCCGCGCCTGAACTGCGGCGATTTCGAGACCATCCGCCGTGCCGCCATTGCCGGGTTGGGCGTAGCGCTACTGCCCGATCATGTCTGCATGGCCGACCTGCGCTCGGGCGCCCTGGCGCTGCCGTTCCCGGAATGGCAGGCACAGGAGGGATCGTCCATCTCGTCTTCACCACCCGCACCGGGCTGCCGCCGCTGGTCCGCGCCTGGATCGATCATCTCGCCGCGCATTTCAGCAACGGCGATATCTTCTCACCCTGATTTCAGCCCTGCGCCCGTCGGCGGCGGGTTTCCCAGCCCTTCTTCGCCGCCGCCGATCGATCGGCCGTCTTACGCCGTTCGGCGGCATGACTGTCGGGCTTGCCCCGCCCCGATCCCGACAGGTTGCCGCCGCCCGAATCCTTGTTCACGGTCGCCCAGGCCCGCGCCTCCGCCTCGTCATGCGAAATGCCGCGCTCTTCATAGCTTTGCGCGATATGCGCGGCTTTGCGCTTCTGCTTGTCAGTATAGCGGCGCTTATCGCCTATGGGCATGTCTGCCTCCTTTTTTGTCCCATATCGGTTCAAATACCGACAGGCATTTCCCGAGGATTGCCATTAAGTTGCATGGCGAGAAAATGAGGAACGGAGAGTCGCCATGAACGTTCCAGATACCATGGATCAACGTACCCTGCTTGAGCGCCTCGCCCGGCACCTCGCCGCCGGGGCAACGCATAATTGGCCCTACTGGGTCGAGGATGCCGCCAGCATATTGGCGATGCTCAAGGAGCCCGATCCGGCAATGCGCGAGACGGGGGACGTCACCGCCTGGCAGGCAATGATCGATACCGCCTTGCAGCAGCGCTGGACCATCTTTCCGCCCGGCATGACTGGCGCGGACGAGGATCATCCCGGCAGCGCGGACGAGGAGGGCGAAATTCGCCTGCCTCCCGAAGGCATCGACCAGGACGCTGCCAAGTGGGTCCATCTTCACAGTTCACCGAAGGAGACACCATGAGGGGATTGCTGAAACTGGCCTTCCTGACCGGCCTAGGCGCCGTTGCCTGGAAGAGCCTGAAGGAACGCGCCAGCAAAGATGATGGTGCCGCCGCCGATGATCTGGACGATCGCGGCCCGGTCGGCTCGTCCGGCATCGTCCGCGACGCCGGGCCGCAGGCGAACGACAGCAATTGGGACATGGTCGATGAACAGTCCGACGAGTCCTTCCCCGCCAGCGATCCGCCCGGCAATTACTGATATCGCCGACGCCTGGTCACGAACCGGCAATCATCGCTCCATTGCCCCCACCCTGCCCGCGCATTAAGAAGCGCGCACGGATGATATCCATCCGTTTCAACAGGGGAATTATTCAACCATGCCTTCGGGTCTGATCGCGCTGCTCGACGATGTTGCCGGTATCGCCAAGATGGCGGCCACGTCGCTGGACGATGTCGCCGCTGCCGCCGGCAAGGCCGGCACCAAGGCCGCCGGCGTCGTTATCGACGATACCGCCGTGACGCCCAACTATGTCATGGGCCTATCGCCCGACCGCGAACTGCCGATCATCTGGAAGATCGCGCGCGGATCGTTGCGCAACAAATTGCTGTTCCTGCTGCCGGCGGCACTGGCGCTCAGCGCCTTTGCCCCCTGGCTGCTGCCGCCGCTGCTGATGCTGGGCGGCGCCTTCCTCTGCTTCGAGGCGGCGGAGAAGCTGATGGAGGCGATCCAGGGCGGCCATGACGAGGTGGCGGATGCCGCCGCGACCCTGACTTCCAAGGAACTGGAGGACCAGAAGGTCTCCAGCGCGATCCGCACCGACTTCATCCTGTCGGGCGAGATCATGGCGATTGCGCTCGGCACTGTCGCCAGCGAACCGATCTGGGAACAGGCGATCATCCTGGTCGTCGTCGCCATCGCGATCACCGCCGGCGTCTATGGTGTGGTCGGCTTCATCGTGAAGATGGACGATATCGGCCTGCACCTCGCCCAACGCAGCGGCGCGGCAACGCGCGCCATCGGCCGCGGCCTGGTAAAGGCGATGCCGGTCGTGATGAGCGTGCTGGGCGTGGTCGGCACGGCGGCGATGCTGTGGGTCGGCGGCGGCCTGATCGTTCATGGCCTGCACGAATTCCATTGGGATCTGATCCCCGGCACGATCCATCATCTGGCCGAGGGCGCCGCCCATGCCGTGCCCGCGATCGCGCCAGTGATCGACTGGCTGGTGAACGCGATCGGCGCGGGCATTGTCGGCCTGGTGATCGGCGGCATCATCGTTGCCGTGCTGCATCTGTTCAAGAAGCACTGAGGCGATTAAGGGGAGCGCCCGCGCCTTTGCCGGCGTTCCCTCGCTCCGGACCTTCCAAGTGACCCAATCTTCCCCCTGGCGCATCGAGGCGCGCGCGCTCGTCACGCTCGCCATTCCCATGATCGCGGGCAATGTCGCCTGGTCGGGGATCGCAGCGACCGATCTGCTGCTCGTCGGACGACTGGGCGCGGAAGCGGTCGCCGCCGGGGCGCTGGCGATCAACCTGTTCAACGCGCTGCTGATCTTCGGCCTCGGCCTTGTCACCGCCGCCGCGCCGCTGATCGCCAGCGAACGCGGCCGTCGCCGCCATTCGGTGCGCGACGTGCGCCGCACGGTCCACCAGACGCTGCGCGCCGCCGCCTTCTTCGTGCTGCCGGCCTGGCTGATCCTGTGGCATTGCGAGGCGATATTGCGCGCCATGGGGCAGGAGCCAGACCTGGCGCGCGAAGCCGGCCATCTGATGCGCGGCATGCAATGGGCGCTGCTGCCCTTCCTCTGCTTCACCACGCTACGCAACTTCATCTCGGCACTGGAGCGCCCGCTCTGGGGCCTCATCATCATGCTGCTCGCCATCCCGTTCAACGTGCTGGTCGGCTGGGCTCTGATCTTCGGCCATCTGGGCCTGCCCGCGCTCGGCCTGCTGGGCGCCGGCATCGCCAGCACCCTGTCCTCGACCTTCCTGTTCCTCGGCCTGCTGACCGTCATCCTGGTCGATCGCCGATTCCGCCGTTATCGGCTGATGGGCCGCTTCTGGACGCGTGACCGCGACCGGCAGCGCGCCGTCTGGACGCTGGGCCTGCCGATCGCGATCACGCTGGGGTTGGAAGTCACGGTGTTCAATGCCTCTGCCTTCCTGATGGGGCTGATCGACCGGGAATCGCTCGCCGCCCATGCCGTGGCGATCCAGATCGCCTCGCTGGTCTTCATGGTGCCGATGGGCATTGGTCAGGCCGCGACCGTGCGCGTCGGCGTCGCCTATGGCCGATCCGATCCCGCCGCGATCGGTCGGGCCGGCTGGCTGGCGCTGATCGTCGGCACCGGCTTCGCCATGGCGGCTGCGCTGATGCTGGTCCTGATCCCGCGACCGCTGGTGTCGATCTTCCTCGACGTCCATGATCCGGCCAATCTCGCCACCGCCAATCTGGCGGTCAGCTTCCTGGCGGTCGCCGCGCTGTTCCAGCTGGTCGATGCGGCCCAGGCCGTCGGCGCCGGCGTGCTGCGCGGTATCCAGGATACCAAGGTGCCGATGATCTTCGCGCTTTTCGGCTACTGGATCATCGGTATCGGCGTCGGCGCCCTGCTCGCTTTCCCGATGGGACTGCATGGCGTGGGCATCTGGTTCGGCCTGGCTGCAGGCCTCGGCACGGTGGCGATCCTGCTGATCGCGCGCTGGTCGCTGCGCGATCGGCTGGGCCTGGTTCTGCGCTAGTAAAACGGCCGCACAATTCGTCGTGAAAATCCGGCCGGTTGCACGGCAGGCACATGGTGCGACGCACAAAGCAATTGAAACAGGGCCGTGTTTCTTGATATGGGCGGCCCATCATGGACTCTCCGACCCCTATCTTCGAAGCGATCGCGCTTCAGAAGTGCCTCAAGGCGACCTATAACAAGATGGTCGTCACGCTGGCCCCGCACATCCTCTACACGCGCCATGACGAGATGTTCATGGACGCCGTGACCACCGACCGCGACGGCCGCCCGCCGCGCGAGCTGAAGCTGGGCACGTTCAAGCTGGCGGGCCTGAGCGACGTCGAGATTCTGGACGAGACGTTCGAGGCGATGCACGGCCTCTATGACCAGGGCGACGACAAATATAAGGGCGTGACCCTGTTCGCGGTCGATCCGCAGAGCGCCGCCGCCTGATCGGCATTGGCATCGCATCGACCCGAATGAAGAAGGGCGGCCATTGGCCGCCCTTTTCGTATCCTTACTTCTTGAGCCGATAGCCGGTGCGGAAGACCCAGGCGATGATGCCGAGGCACAGCGCCAGCATGCCGCCCACGAACAACAGGCTGAATTCGATCCCGACATCGCCCTTGCCGAAGAAGGTCCAGCGAAAGCCCGAGATCAGATAGACGATCGGGTTGAACAGAGTGATGGTGCGCCACGGCTCGGCCAGCATGTGGATCGAGTAGAAGGCGCCGCCCAGGAAGGTCATCGGCGTGATGATCAGCAGCGGGATCACCTGCAACTGCTCGAACCCCTGCGCCCAGATGCCCAGGATAAAGCCGAACAGGCAGAAGCTCACGGCAATCAGCAGCATGAAGCCGACCATGGCAAAGGGGTGGGCCACCGGCAGATCGACGAACAGATGGGCCGTGGCAAAGATGATGAAGCCGACGATCAGCGCCTTGGTCGCCGCCGCCCCGACATAGGCGATCACCGTCTCCATCGCCGACACCGGCGCCGATAGCAGCTCATAGATGGTGCCGGTGAATTTGGGCATGTAGATGCCAAAGCTGGCGTTGAAGATGCTCTCCGTGAACATCGACATCATGATGAGGCCCGGCACGATGAAGGCGGCATAGGGAATGCCGTCGATCTGCGTCATGCGTGATCCGATCGCCCCGCCGAACACGATGAAATAGAGCGAGGTGGTGATGACCGGCACCAGCAGGCCGGTCAGCCAGGTGCGTCGGAACCGGTGCAGCTCGAACTTGTAGATGGCGGCGACCGCGCGCAGATTCGGGCCGTTCATGCCGTTTTCTCCTGATGGACCAGGCTCACGAAAATATCCTCCAGGCTGCTCTGCCGCGTGTTGAGATCCTTGTATCCGATGCCGAGATCGCCCAGCTTGCGTAGCAGCGAAGAGACGCCGGTGCGTTCGGCGCGGGTGTCGAACAGATATTCGATCTCCTGCCCCTGCGCCTTGAGCGCCACATCCCATTCGGCCAGTTCGGGCGGCAGCGCCTCGATCGGCTCGGCCAGCATGATCGACAGCGTCTTCTTGCCCATCTTCTCCATCAGCGCGGTCTTGTCCTCGACCAGCATCAACTGGCCATGGTTGATGACGCCCACCCGGTCAGCCATTTCCTCGGCCTCCTCGATATAATGGGTGGTTAGGATGATGGTGACGCCGGTCTGGCGCAGTTCGCCGATCAGCTTCCACATGTCACGGCGCAATTCGACGTCGACGCCGGCGGTCGGCTCGTCCAGGAACAGCACGCGCGGCTCATGGCTCAGCGCCTTGGCGATCATCACCCGGCGCTTCATGCCGCCGGACAGTTCGCGGATCTTGTTGTGGCGCTTGTCCCATAACGACAGGTCGCGCAGCACCTTTTCGACATAGGCGTCGTTGCGCGGCTTGCCGAACAGGCCACGACTGAAGGTGACGGTATCGATGACCCGCTCGAACTGGTCGGTATTCAGCTCCTGCGGCACCAGTCCGATCGCAGCGCGCGCGCCCCGATAGTCGCGGATGATGTCATGGCCGGCGACCGTCACGGTGCCGCCAGAGGGGCGGACATTGGCGCAGATGATCGAGATCATCGTCGTCTTGCCCGCGCCATTGGGGCCGAGCAGCGCGAAAATCTCGCCCTCCTCGATATTCAGGTCGACGCCCTTGAGCGCCTGAAAGCCCGACGCATAGCTTTTCGTCAGGCCCTTGATTTCGATGATGGATGCCATGCGGCAGCGCCCCCTTTCCTTGTGTCGGCAAGATAGGAGGCGGACCGCGCCATGCAACCGGCTGCGCGGCAAATAGCGAAGCGGAGCAACATATTGGAAAAAGATTGAAGCCGGTAATGAGCGGGCATAGGCTTGACGCCCCACCATGTGGAGAAGGCTATGAAAAAGGCAGTTCTCTATCTGTCGATCGCGTTGATCGTCGTTCCCGATATCGCCATTGCCCAGCAGGGCGGCCGACCGCCATCCGGCGGCGGCGCTCGACCATCTCCGTCCACGCGCCCTGCCCCCGCCCCCTCACGCCCCGGCGGATCAGTGCAGCCTTCCCGCCCCGGCGGTCCGTCGACACAGCCGTCCCGGCCCGGTGCCTCTCGCCCGCAACCGCCCCGCCCCGGACAGCCTTCGCCCGGTCCGGGCCAGCCAGGTGGACCGGCGGTTCAACCACCCCGACCGGGTGGCCCTTCACCGCAGCCGCCCCGTCCCGGTGGTCCCGGCGTCCAGCCACCACGGCCAGGCCAGCCGCATCGCCCCGGCGCCGGCCGTCCGCCCAATTTCCGGCCGATCCCCGGCCCGGCCTTCCGCTATCCCCATGGCTATCGCTATCGCCGCTGGACGGTCGGCCTGTTCCTGCCGGCGGTCTTCTTCTCCAGCTATTATTATTACAACGACTATTGGCGCCTGGGCCTGGGCGCGCCGCCCTATGGCTATCGCTGGGTGCGCTATGGCCCCGACCTGCTGCTGGTCGAGGTCCGATCGCGCCGCGTGGTCGATGTCGTCTACGGCGCCTTCTACTGAGGCAGAAACAGGAAGGGCCGCATCATCCGATGCGGCCCTTTTCTCTTGCCCCGATCATTCACCCCGTCGGGTGAAGCGGAAGACCGTCGCTGGCGGGAAATTGCGCACCGTATGGCCGGCGCGGACAACTTCCAGGCCTAGCTGGTCCAGCACCGCACGGCTGACCGGCGGTCGCGTTGAATAGGTGAACTGCACCAGGCTACCGCCCGGCTTCAGCATGCGGAAGGCTTCGGACAATATGTCGATGTGCATCGCGCGGTCCATCGCCAGCAGCGGCAGGCCGCTGACCACGGTCTGATAGTCGCCGGGGCCACCGGCGGCGGCGACCGAGACGATCTGCGCCGGCGTCTCCAGGATCGAGACATGCGGGAAATGACGCCGCAGTCCGCGCGCGAAGGCGGGGTTGATCTCCACCACCTCCAGCCGGTCGGCCGGCAGGCCGGTCTCCAGAATGGCGCGGGTGAAGACGCCCGTGCCCCCGCCCAGTTCCAGCACGCGGCCGCCCTGCGGATCGATGTCGGCCACCATCAGCCGCGCCAGATAGCGACTGCTGGGCACGACAGAGGCGGTCTGCCGGGGCTTCTTCACCCAGGCGGCAATGAAATCGAGATATTCGGTGGCGCGGGCGCGAAACTCGCTGTTCGGCAGGGCGATTGCCCGGCTGCGCTTCGGCTTGTGCTGCATGGGCGAAATGCGACCGCTCCTTTCTGGTGCCGACTCCCCTTAGCGGGCCGGAACGCCCCCGTCGATTGGCTTAACAAGATTTCATGCCGGACCAGCAACGGCCGGTCCGGCACAAGCCCTTATTTCTGCTTGCCCGCTTCAGCCGCGGCCAGCACGCGCAACACATTGCCGGACCAGATTTTCTGTACGTCAGCCTCGCTATAGCCGGCCTTCAGCAGCGCGTCGGTGATCTTGGGCAGATCAACCACATCCTCCATGCCGACGACACCGCCGCCACCGTCCCAATCCAGGCCGATGCCGACATGATCGGGGCCGACGACCTTCAGCGCATGCAGCATATGCGCCATGAAATCGTCGAAGGTCGGCCGGTCGGTGTCGGGATAGAGTCGGTCGATCTCCTGCCGCTTGGCGAGCATCGCGGCCCGCGCCTCGGGCGAAACCCTGGCGTCCTCCCGCATCTGGCTGTAGAGTGCCATCAGCGCCTTCTGCCGTTCCGGATTGGGCTTGGACGCGCGTAGATAGGCGCCATAGGCATTCATCTGGATCACGCCGCCCTTGGCCGCCAGCGCCTTCAGATGATCGTCATCGATGTTGCGGGGATGGTCATAGACCGCCTTGCAGCCCGAATGGGTCAGCAGCACCGGCGTGGTCGACAGCGCCAGCAGATCGTCCAGCACCTGGTCTGAGCTGTGCGAGGCGTCGGGGACGATGCCGAGGCGATTCATTTCCTTCAGCAATTCCTTGCCGAGCGGGCTGAGGCCGCCATAGCGCGGCTTCTTCGACGGATCGGTCGAGCTGTCGGCGAACTGGTTATGCGCGAAATGGGCAAAGCCCGACACGCGCACGCCCATGTCGTAGAATGTCTTGATCAGCGAGACATCCTCGCCGAGCGGATAGGCATTTTCGATCGACATATAGACGATACGCTTGCCCGCCGCGGCGATTGGCGCCGCGTCCTTCGCCTCCAGCGCCAGCGTGAAATTGTCCGGGTCGGCCGCCACCATCGATCGGATCGACATGCCACGCAACAACGCGAAATCGCGCGCCTTGCGAAAGCCCTCGATCGTCAGCGGCCCCTGGCCGGTGTAGATCGCCCAGAAGCCGCCATCCAGGCCGCCCTTCTTCATCCGCGGCAGGTCGACCTGGGTGTAGTCGCTATGGACGCCATGCTCCTCGTCGATCGACCAGTCCGGCAGGTCGAGCGAGGCCGGGGTATCGAGATGGCTGTCGAGCGTGATCAGCTTCTGGTGCAGCTGATAGACCTGTTTCGACACGGTTTTTGGCTGGGCCTGCGCCGCAATCGGGAGCAGCGCGACCAGCGCTGCCCCCATCAGATAAGCATTCCGCATCAGATCTCGCCCGAAATGGTGAACTGGAAGGTGCGTGGGGACAACGGCCGGAAGGAACCGTCGCCCGTCACCGAGGAGGAGATGTAGGACAGCGTGTCCTTGTCGAAGATATTGTCGACGTTGAAGCGCGCCTTGATGCTCTTCACCGGGCCGAAGCTCCAGCCGTCGCCAATATCCACATAACCGCTGAACACGGTGTAAGCCGGTACGCTGGAGCCTGCCGTGTTGGTAAAGGTCGACCAGCGCTTCGACGTATATTTGCCGCTGATGTTCGCAACCAGCCAGCTTGCAGGCTCGATCGTGACGCCACCGCTGACGATCCACTTGGCGCTGTCCGGGATATATTTGCCGGAGGTCGCATAGGTGACCGACGCGACGATATCATCCTGGAACTTGGCGTTATTGTAGGTGACGTTGGCGTTGGCATAGGCCAGGCCGTTGAGGAAGGCCGGCTTGTAGGTGCCACTGGCTTCCACGCCGTAGGATTCGACACGGCCGACATTCTGGTAGAAGGTTTCGGTGGTGCTGCCGCCGCCTTCCTGGAAAGTGGTGATCGACTGGATGCGGTTCTTGAACTTGGTGTAGTAGCCCGCGATCGAGGCGTAGAGCTGCCCCTGGTTGGTACGGAAGCCGATTTCCATATTCTGCGCGCGTTCCGCCTTGGGCTGGGGCACCAGCGCCGACGTGCCGGTGCGCGTCACGGCATAAATGTCATCCATGCCCTTGGGCAGTGCCATCGTCTCGGCATAGGAGGCGAAGATCTGGCTGCGCTCGTTGATCTTGAACAGCAGGCCCGCCATCGGGAGGAACATGTCGCGATAATGGGCCGTATTATACTGCGCCCCCCAGCCTGCGACCGCCGTGCCGCCCACGACACGATAATAGTCGTCGAAATCGCGATAGCCGCCCAGGCTGTAGTCCAGCATCAGCCCCTTGAAGCCGGCATCCAGAATCAGCCGGTCATCCATCAGCTTGAGCGTGTCCTTCAGGAAGATCTGCAGCGTGTCGCGCTTGGACCGATAGTCGCGGCGCAGATAGACCAGTTCGTCCAGATTGGGCTCGCCATCGGGGGCGCCATCCATCGTGTTGTAGCGCGCCTGGGTACGGTGATATTTGTCGACTTCAGCCCAGATGCCGCCTTCCACGACATTATTGCCGCTTTCCCAATGCAGCTTGGTGGTCACGCCATAGCGATCGCCGCCGACGCCCGAACGGCCATATTGCACGCCCTTGGGGGCGGTGACGTCCAGCCCCGCAGCCGCTTGTGCCGTGTAGCGGGTCAGCGAGTTGGAATAGCTGTCGGGCGAGACGCCATAGCCATTCTTGTCTTCATAATAGAGGGTCGATTCCGCCCACACGCCGTCGGCGATACCCAGGTGGAAGGTGCCGCCATAGAGCTTGTCCTTCCGCACGTTGATCGCGAGGTTGTAGACATTGGTGTAGTTGGAATTGGAATAATAGACGCCCGCCGCCGTCGGCGCGAAGCCGGTCGTGGTATTGGGCACATTCTCGATATAGGCGAAGTCGCGGCCGCAGGCGCCGACCACGCTGGTGGCGGTGCAATTATACTGGGCGCGGGTGATCGTCGGCGAGTCATAGTCGAAGAAGTCGTTCGACACGAACTTGAAGCGCGCCCAGCTGTCGCCGCCCAGATCGGCATGGATCTGGCCTTCCCAATGTTCGCGATCGACCGAACCGGGGCCGCGCCACAGGTCGCTGTCCAGCTTGGTGCGGCTGACATAGGCCCGGAACGGCCCCACCCGGCCCGTGCTGGCGCGGATGAAGGTGCGCTTCATATTATTGTCGCCAAAGCTCTGCGACACGAACAGGCCCATCTCCTCCTGCGGGGCGATGCTGTTATACTGCACCACCGGGCCGAGGCTGGAATAGCTGGGCAGGCCGACATCGGCGGCGCCGACGGAGGCTTCCACCACGCCCAGATTTTCATTGTCGACATAGCGGAAGACAGGGCTGCCACCGAAGGCGTCGCTGCGGCCGGTCGGAATGCCGTCGACCACGAAGCCGATCTGGTCGAGGTTGAAGGCGCGGGTCTGGACGCTGTTGCCGAATTCATAGAGGCCCAGTGCACCGTCGGTCTGGACGTTGAAGCCGGGCAGTTGCTCCAGCATCTTCAGGCCCGAAATACCCGACGGCGCCGACAGCAGCGCCTCGCGCGTGACGGCGACGACATTGTTGATCTTGTCTTCGCCGATCGCTTCCGACGATTGCGAGATACGACGACCGGTCACCGTGATGCTGTCATTTTCGTCCGTTGGAGCAGCCTCCTGCGCCCAGGCAGCAGAGGATAAGGCACCCGCGCAGCAGGCAAGCAGCAGCGCAGCGCGAGACACGCGACGAACAGACGAAATCGAAGGCATAGAGGCTCCCTGTAGGCCCTGCAAAAGGGCAGTTCGCGCCAATCAGGAGCGCCCGCCCCTTCGGGCTATCGCGCCGTTCCTCCCCGGACCCTGGCCTGTCGATCGCCGCTTGAGGCGAGCGCAGCCATGTCATCCATTTGTCATCTGAAACGAGCCCTACGGGAAAATCCACCACACGCTTATGATGATTTCTCAAGCGGAACGAGGTGCCTCAAAGCATTGAGATTTCGCAATCAATGCCCGCTTCCTCGCACGCGCGCACAAAAAATCCTCCCCAGGTCAAGCCTGGAGAGGATCACAAAATCGCCTGCCCTCTCTTCGTCGGAGAGGATCGTTCCTGAAGGCCTTATCGCCCCTTCCAGACGCCCGGACGCTTCTCGACGAAGGCGGTCATGCCTTCCTTCTTGTCTTCGGTTGCAGTCAGGATCTGGAACAGGCGGCGCTCGGTCAAAATGCCCTGCGCCAGGTTGGTCTCGAACGCGATATTGACCATTTCCTTGTTCACCATCGCCGCCATCGGCGGCATCGCGGCGATCGCGGCGGCGGTCTTGAGCGCATCGTCCAGCAGTTCAGCGGCCGGCACGATCCGCGCGACCAGGCCAGCGCGCTCGGCCTCCTCGGCGCCCATCATCCGGCCGGTCAGGCACATTTCCATCGCCTTGGCCTTGCCCACGGCGCGGGTCAGCCGCTGCGACCCGCCCATGCCCGGCGCCACGCCCAGCTTCACCTCGGGCTGACCGAACTTGGCGGTGTCGGCTGCCAGGATGAAGTCCGCCATCATCGCCAGTTCGCAGCCACCGCCCAGCGCAAAGCCGGCAACCGCCGCGATCCACGGCTTGCGAGTGGCGACCACCTTGGTCTGCCAGTCGGAGAAGAAATCCTGCAGGAAGAAATCGGCCGCTTCCTTGTCGACCATCTCCTTGATGTCGGCGCCGGCGGCAAAGGCCTTTTCGCTGCCGGTCAGCACCGCACAATGCTGGGTCGGGTCGGCATCATAGGCGGCAAAGGCCGCGCCCAGATCCGCGAGCACCTGGCTGTTGAGCGCATTGAGCGCCTGCGGCCGGTTGAGCGTGATGAGCGTCACCGCGCCCTGCTGTTCCACCAGGATCGTTTCATATGCCATTGCCGTCTCCCTAAGCTGTCAGCGCCGATCTATGTCGGCCAAAAACGGATCGCCAGCCTTTGCGGGGCGGCGATTTTACCGATCCTATCGGCAAAGATGCATGAAATCCTGATCATAGCTGCGCATATGGGCGCCGCCATCGACATAGAGGGTCTGGCCCGTCACCGCCGTCGCGCCGGCGAGATAGAGAACGGCCTGCGCGATCTGCTCCGCCTGCGGCAGGCGACCGAGCGGCATCAGTTGCTCCAGCCGCGCCATCTGCTCCGCATCATAGTCGGGCGTGGCGATGGTAAGGCCGGGCGCCACCGCATTGACCCGCACCTGCGGCGCCAGGCTGCTGGCCGCCGTCTTCGTCAGGCCGGCCAGCGCCAGCTTGGACAGCGTATAGGCCAGCTGATCGCCATGGGGATGGTCGATCCGCTGGTCGAGGATATTGACGATGCAGCGATCGCCGGTCCCGGCCGGCACCGTCGCGAACGCCTTAGTCAGCATCGCGGGCGCCGCGCAATTGACCGCATAATGGCGCATCAGATCGTCGGCGGTGACGCTGTCGATCCGGTCCTGGCCGAAGATCGCCGCACTGTTGACCAGCAGGTCGGGCGGCCGGCCGAAGCGTTCGGCAACCTGCGCGACCAGTTCCTCGGCAGCTTCGGGATCGGCGAAGTCGACGACGAAACCTTCCCACTCGGCGCCGTTCTCCTCCAGCGCGATCGCCAGATGAGAGTCCAGCCGCGTGTCATGGCTGCCATGGATGGCGAGCGAATAGCCGGCCTGCGCCAGCGCCGCCGAAATGATGCCGCCCAGCCGGCGATGGCCGCCGGTCACGAGCGCCAGCCGGCGCGAGGCCAGCGGCAAGGGGCCGGTCGGCCCGGCATCCTTCTTCGCGCCGCCGATCGGGCGATAGGCGGGCTCGGCGCCCTCCCCCTCTCCGGTCACATCATTCACGAGGCGATGAGCTTCAGCACTTCCTCGCGCGACTTTTCATCGTCGCGGAAGACGCCGAGCATGCGGCTGGTCTTCATGATGACATTGGGGGTGCGCACGCCGCGGCCGGTCATGCAGCCATGGGTCGCCTCGATCACCACGGCGACGCCCTGGGGCTTGAGATTTTCCCAGATGCAGTTGGCGACTTCGGAGGTCAGCCGTTCCTGCACCTGCAGCCGGTTGGCATAGGCGTGCAGCACGCGAGCCAGCTTGGAAATGCCGACCACATAATCGCCGGGCAGATAGGCGATGTGCGCGCGCCCGACGATCGGCGCCATATGATGTTCGCAATGCGACTGGAACGGGATGTCCTTCAGCAGCACGACATCGTCATAGCCGCCCACCTCATGGAAGATGCGCGAGAGATGATAGGCCGGATCATCATTATAGCCGCGGCAATATTCGCGCCAGGCGCGGGCCACCCGCTCGGGCGTTTCCACCAGCCCCTCGCGCTCAGGCGCATCGCCCGACCAACGGATGAGGGTGCGGATCGCCTCCGACACTTCGGCCGGGACCGGCTCCTTCGAGCCTTCGCCTACGGTTTCCGCATCGGGATCATATGCCATGAACTGGGCCACTCCATAATTGTTGGCCCCGGCATATGGCGACTGCGTGCCCGTCTGACCAGCCCTTTTGCCCCGGCTGGACACAACATCGCTGTGGTGGCAAATCACAGTCTAACGGGAACGCACCACATAAAAATGTCATTACAATCGCAAGATCATGCGCACTGAACGCATCGCCGCCGTCCTTCTGGCAGCCGGCATGTCGACCCGCTTCGGCGAGGAAGACAAGCTGATGGCCGACCTGCGCGGCAAGCCGGTTGCCGCGCACACGCTGGAAACCATCGCCTCCATGGCCTTTGCCGAACTGGTCGCCGTCGTGCGGCCGGTCGAATTTGCGCCGATATTGCATCGCAAGCTTGACCGGCGCGGCTTTGATATCATCGTCAACGAACGGCCCGAGGAAGGCCTGTCGAGCAGCATCCGGCTGGCGGTCGAGCATGTGATGGACAAGCGCAAGGTGCGCGGCATCCTGATCTGCCTGGCCGACATGCCCGACGTGCCGCAGACCCATTATAACCATCTCTGCATGGCGGCCGAGGACATAAGATCGGTCGTCGCCAGCACCGACGGCTTCTCTTCCTCCCCGCCCGCCTTCATCGGCCGCAAGCATTTCCCCGAACTGCTGGCACTTAAAGGGGACCAGGGCGCCCGCGCGCTGCTGAGCCACGGCATCCAGATCGAGACGATCGGCAATGTGCTTCACGACATCGATACGCCGGAGGATCTTGGCCGCCCCCCGGTGACACCGACCTGAGGCCCAAAAGGGGCAGGCGAAGCCGCTTTGCCTTGGCCCGCTTCAGGTCGATCGCGTCGGATCGGTCAGACCGTCGCCCATTTCCCGCGGATCAGGGGCACGACTGAGCGGCAGCGAGCCGGTCTGGCGTTCCAGCATGCGATGCACCACCGGCGGCTTACCGCCACTGTGCAGCGCGTGGATCGTGTCGCTGTTGGTGATGTCGGCGATGGTGCGCCGCTGGTTATGGCGGACATAGTCGAGCCAGGTCGACACATGATAGCGTTCGACCCAGAGCTCCGGATCGCCCAGGTCGCGCATCAGCGACCAGCCATGCGCGCCATCGCGCTTGCGAATGCGGCGGCGCTCGCTCATCGCGCTGAGGAAGGGGACTACCGACCCCACCGGGATGCGATATTCGATAGTGATGACGACCGGGCCGCTGCGCGGTTCGACCGGCACCGCCGTCTCCGGCTCACGCCAGCGGTTCTGGAGATCGAGATTGTCATCGCCGATCTGCGGCAGCGGACGAACGAAGCCGATCAGCGCAGCGACCAGTTGCACCGCGGCGGAGGCATAGAGCGCCTCGACCACGCCATGATCCTCGGCCAGATTGCCGAACAGCCAGGCGCCGATCGCCATGCCGCCGAACGCGGTCATCTGATAGATGGCGACGGCGCGGGCGACGACCCAGCGCGGCGCCGACATCTGGACCGACACGTTGAAGGTCGACAGCGCCATGACCCAGCCCGCCCCGGCGAGCAGATAACCCAGCAGCGCCAGCGCCAGATAGCCCGACATGGCGGTGATCGCCGTTCCCGCCGCCAGCGACAGGGCAGCGGACCGCACGATCGCCTCGATCGAGAAGCGCGCGCGCAGCCGCCGGGTGGACAGCGCCCCGGCCACCGCGCCGACGCCGAAGGCACCGCTGGTAAGGCCGAAGGTCAGCGCGCCGCCGCCCAGCACATCGCGCGCCACCAGCGGCATCAGCGCCGACACCGCACTGGCACCGATGCCGAAGGCGCCGCCGCGCAGTAGCACGAGCTGGATCTTGGGCGACATCGAGACATAGCTGACACCGGCCCACATCGCGACGCCCAGCCGCTCGCGCGGCAGCAGTTTGGGCGGCAATTCCGGCCGCCAGCGCGCCAGCACCGCGACCAGGCCGATATAGCTGACTGCATTGGCCAGGAACGCCGCCGCCGCGCCCGCCGCCGCGACGATCACGCCGCCCAGCGCCGGGCCGGTACTACGGGCAAGATTGAACCCCATGCTGTTCATAGCGACGGCACTGGGCAGCACGCTGCGCGGCACCATGTCGCCGACCGATGCTTGCCAGGCCGGGCCGTTCACCGCCGTCGCGCAGCCGATCAGGAAGGTGAAGCCCAACAGCGTCCAGGGCGTCAGCGCGCCGAGCCAGGCGACCAGCGCAAGGGCAGTCGACACCAGCAGCATGAACAGCTGACAGGCCATCATCACCTTGCGCCGATCCAGATTGTCGGCGACCGCGCCGGCCCAGAGCGAGAACAGCATGATCGGCAGCGTCGTGGACGCCGGCACCAGTGCCACCAGCACCGGCGAAGCGGACAGCGAGGTCATCATCCAGGCCGCACCGACCGACTGGATCAACCCGCCGAAATTGGACGCCAGGCTCGCGATCCAGATCGCGCGGAAGATGGGAATGGCAAAGGGCGAGGACGGCTGGGGGGACTCGGTGTCAGGCACGAAAACCATCAAGCGGATTTAGGAACGTCGGTCAAACCCGCGACTCGGCCTTTGGTTCACATCCGTCCGGTACGCAGCGCCCGGCCCCAGTCGGGACGCCCCCGCGCATCGGCGGTGGCGGCCGCGCGTTCGACATCATAGGCGACCAGGACGATCTCCGCGTGCCAGCCGTCGGCCATCCGCTCGACCAGCCCATAGCGCGCCTCGGGCGATCCGGTCTCCACCTTGTGCGGCCAGGGCCGGTCATCGTTATAGGCCGGCAGGCCCACGCTGCCCGGATTGACGACCAGCCCGCCATCGGCGCGACCATGGATGCGCGGCACATGGGTATGGCCGCACAGGATCAGCGGCGCGACAACGCCCCCTGCCCGCGCCTCGACCTCCGCCTCTGTCGCGGCGCGCAAGCCGGTGGGTTCGACCGTTTCCAGCCAATAATCGATGTCGCTGCCCGGCGTGCCATGGACCATGAGCATCTCATCCGTCAGCCACAGCGTCTCGGGCAAGGCGGCGATCCAGTCGCGATGGCGCGGCGCCAGCAGATCATGGGTTGCCCGGTCCGACGCGCCCATCCGATCGGGCGCCAGCGTCAGCAATTGCCGCTCATGATTGCCCCGGATCGTCGGCATATCCAACGCCATAACCCGATCGGCAGTCTCGCAGGGGAAGAGCGGCCCCGACAGGATGTCACCGAGATTGACACATAGATCGACATTGCGTGCGGCCACATCCGCCAGCACGGCGTCGAGCGCATCGATATTGCCATGAATATCGGAAAGAACCGCAATCTTCACCTGGCGCTTGTCCCGCTGCAATCGCGCCCCACATCAGGCCCGCACCTGACCTTACGGCAAGGCCATGTCGGCGGAAACCGACCATTTCAGGCTTGCACTTTACGTAAACGTAAATACATTCAGGGCCACTTCCGGTGCGCCAAAAGCCGCCAACGGAGAGGGAAAAGGAACCATGGAAGCCTATATCTACGACGCCGTCCGCACGCCCCGTGGCCGGGGCAAGAGCGACGGTTCGCTCCACGACATCACCCCCATCCAGCTTGCGACGCAGATGCTCGAAGCGGTGCGTGACCGCACCCAGATCGACACCGCAGACGTCGACGACGTGATCCTGGGCTGCGTCAGCCCGGTGGGCGAACAAGGCGCGGACATCGCGCGCGTCGCCGTGCTCAACGCCGACTATGCCCAGACCGTGCCGGGCGTGCAGATCAACCGTTTCTGCGCATCGGGCCTGGAAGCGGTCAACATGGCCGCGGCCAAGGTCTATTCGGGCGAAGCGATGTTCGCGATCGGCGGCGGCGTCGAATCGATGAGCCGCGTGCCGATGGCATCGGACGGTGGCGCTTGGGCGATGGACCCGGCGGTCGCCTACAAGACCTATTTCGCGCCCCAGGGCATCGGCGCCGACGTGATCGCCACCAAGTTCGGCATCAGCCGCGACGATGTCGACGCCTATGCCGTCGAGAGCCAGCGCCGCGCCAAGGCCGCCTGGGACGAAGGCCGTTTCAAGAAGTCGATCGTGCCGGTCCGCGACGTGATCGGCGGCATCGCACTCGATCATGACGAACATATGCGCCCCGACGCGACGATGCAGTCGCTCGGCAGCCTGAAGCCCAGCTTCCAGGCGCTAGGTGAGGACATGCCCGGCTTCGATACCGTCGCCCTGCTGCGCTATCCCGAGCTGGAAAAAGTCAACCATGTCCATCACGCCGGCAACAGCAGCGGCATCGTCGACGGCGCCGCCGCCGTGCTGGTCGGCAACAAGGAAATTGGCGAGAAATACGGCCTGAAGCCGCGCGCCAAGATCAAGGCGATGGCCTCGATCGGATCGGAACCTCTGATCATGCTGACCGGCCCGGAATTTGTCGCCGGCAAGCTGCTGGCCCGTGCCGGCATGACCACCGCCGACATCGACCTGTGGGAACTGAACGAAGCCTTCGCCTCGGTCGTGCTGCGCTACATGCAGGCGATGAAGCTCGACCACAGCAAGATCAACGTCAATGGCGGCGCGATCGCCATGGGCCATCCGCTGGGCGCCACCGGCGCCATGGTGCTGGGCACCGCGCTCGACGAACTGGAACGCTCGGGCAAGGGCACCGCGCTCATCAACCTGTGCGTCGGCGCGGGCATGGGCACCGGCATCATCATCGAGCGCGTGTAAGCGGCGGACTTAGGAGAGACACACATGGAAACCATCCGCTTCGACATCGATGCCGACGGCATCGCCACCCTGACGATCGACGTGCCCGGCCAGTCGATGAACGTCATCGGCCCCGACTTCCTGGCCGATCTGGATGCCGCCATCACCCGCATCGCGTCGGAAGAGGGCATCAAGGGCGCGGTCATCGCATCGGGCAAGGACAGCGGCTTCATGGCCGGCATGGACCTCAAATATTTCGGGTCGATGCTGGCCAGCACGGATGGACAGCGCCCCGCCCCCACCGCGATCTTCGACAATGTGTTCGTGCTGAACCAGCTGTTCCGGCGCCTGGAAACCGCCGGCAAGCCGGTCGCCTGCGCGATCGAGGGCACCTGCGTCGGCGGCGGCTTCGAACTGGCGCTGGCCTGCCATCGCCGCTTCGTCGGCGACAGCCCCAAGACCCAGCTCGGCCTGCCCGAAATCCTGATCGGCCTGTTCCCCGGCGGCGGCGGATCGCAGCGCCTGCCGCGCATCATGGGCGTCCAGGCGTCGCTGATGTACATGCTGCAGGGCAAGCTGTTCCGCCCGGCCGAAGCCGCGATGCTGAAGGTCGTCGACGGCGTGGTGCCGCAGGGCACGTCGCTCGCCGCCGCCAAGGACTGGGTCAAGGCCAACCCGACCGCCAGCACCCAGCCCTGGGACGTCAAGGGCTTCAAGGTGCCCGGCGGCGCCGGCGGTTTCAACCCCGCCTTCGTCCAGACCATGGCCGGTGCCCTGCCGATGACGCTCAAGCAGACGCAGCGCAACATGAACGCGCCGATCGCTTTGCTGTCGGCGGTCTATGAGGGCATCACCTTGCCGATGGACCGGGCGATCCGGATCGAGAGCAAATATTTCGCCAAGGTCGCCGCCGATCCGCAGGCGTCGAACATGATCCGCACCCTGTTCGTCAACAAGCAGGCGGCCGAGCGCGGCGCGCGTCGTCCCAAAGGCGAGGCCAAGGCGCCGACGACCAAGCTCGCCATGCTGGGTGCCGGCATGATGGGCGCTGGCATCGCCACCGTCGCGGCGCAGGCCGGAATGGACGTCGTGCTGTTCGACCGTGACCAGGCTTATGCCGAGAAGGGCAAGGCCCATGTCGAGGCGGTCCTCTCCAAGCGCCTGGGCAAGGGAATGACGCCCGAGAAGATGGCCGCCACCCTGGCCCGCGTCACCCCGACCACCGACTATGCCGCGCTCGCCGGCGCCGACTTCGTGATCGAAGCCGTATTCGAGGATGTCGCGATCAAGGCGGAAGTCACCAAGCAGGTCGAAGCCGTGCTGGGCGCCGACACCATCTTCGGCTCCAACACCTCGACGCTACCAATCACCAAGCTGGCCAATGCCTGGTCCAAGCCCGAGAATTTCATCGGCGTCCACTTCTTCTCGCCGGTCGAGAAGATGCCGCTGGTCGAGATCATCCTGGGTGAGAGGACCGGCCCCGCCGCGATCGCCAAGGCGCTCGATTTCGTTGCCCAGATCAAGAAGACCCCGATCGTCGTCCATGACAGTCGCGGCTTCTATACCTCGCGCAGCTTTGGCACCTATGTGCAGGAAGGCGCGGAACTGGTCGGCGAAGGCGTCAACCCGGCGCTCATCGAAAATGCCGGCAAGCAGCTTGGCATGCCGACCGGCCCGCTGGCGGTCAGCGACGAAGTGTCGATCGAACTGGGCGTCAAGATCATGACCGCCGCCAAGAAGGAACTGGGCGACGCCTATGTTCCCCAGGGGTCGGACGACATCATGCTCAAGATGGTCGAGGCCGATCGCCTGGGCCGCAAGAATGGCAAGGGCTGGTACGACTATCCCGAAGGCGGCAAGAAGCATCTCTCGCCGGTGCTGGGCGACCTGTTCCCGCGCGCCGACGCCCAGCCGGATGTCGAGGAAGTCAAGGAACGCCTCCTCTATCGCCAGCTGATCGAATGCGCCCGCTGCTTCGAGGAAGGCGTGCTGGAAACGCCGGAAGATGGCGATATCGGCGCGATCTTCGGCTGGGGCTTCGCGCCCTATACCGGCGGTCCGTTCAGTCATATGGATACGGTCGGCATCGCCCATGTCGTGGCCGTGCTGGACCGGCTGGCCGCCGCCCATGGCCCGCGCTTCGCCCCCACGGCGCAGCTGCGGGACATGGCCGCCAACGGCGCGACCTTCTATCGACCCGTTCCGTCTCGCGCTGCAGCATGAGCGATTTGTAAATCGTAACGCTTCTGTATTAGGTCTCCCCGGACATATTCGGGGAGACCTTTTCTTTATGAGCAAGCCAACGGTTCTGGTCACGGGCGGCGCCGGCTATATCGGCAGCCATGCGGTGCTGGCGCTGAAGGATGCCGGCTATGGCGTGGTGGTGATCGACAATCTGGTCACCGGCTTCCGCTGGGCCGTGCCGCAGGACATCCCCTTCGTGCAGGGCGACATCGCAGACCAGGCGCTGGTACAGGCGACGCTGCGCGAACATGGCGTCCAGGCGATCATGCATTTCGCCGGATCGGTGGTCGTGCCGGAATCGGTCGAGAACCCGCTCAAATATTATAACAACAACAGCGCCAAGACCCGCGACCTGCTGGAAAGCGTGGTCGCCGTGGGCGTGCCCCATTTCATCTTCTCCTCGACCGCCGCCACCTATGGCATACCGGAGGAAAGCCCGGTCAGGGAAACGACGCCGCAGCGGCCGATCAACCCCTATGGCATGTCGAAGCTGATGACCGAATATATGCTGCGCGACGTCGCCGCGGCCCACGCCATGAACTTCTGCGCGCTGCGCTATTTCAATGTCGCCGGCGCCGATCCGCAGGGCCGCACCGGCCAGTCGACGGCGGGCGCCACCCACCTGATCAAGGTCGCGGTCGAGGCGGCGCTGGGCAAGCGCAGCCATGTCAGCGTCTTCGGCACGGATTTCGCCACGCCCGACGGCACCGGCGTGCGCGACTATATCCATGTCAGCGATCTCGCCGCCGCCCATGTGCTGGCGCTCGAAGCGCTGATCGCCCACCCCGATCGCAATTACATGCTCAATTGCGGCTATGGCCGGGGCTTCTCCGTGCTCGAAGTGCTGGACGCGGTCGACCGGGTCACGAACATGACGATCGAGCGCCGGCTGGAAGGGCGCCGTGCGGGCGATCCCGATGCGCTGATTTCCGACAATAGCGCGCTGATGGCGGAATTTCCCTGGCAGCCGCGCTATGCCGACCTCGGCCAGATCGTCGACCATGCGCTCGCCTGGGAACGCAAGCTCAGCGATATCCAGAAGGCATGAGCGAAGCCAGCGTTCGCGCCTTCTTCGCCGCGCAGGCGCCCGATGTGGCGATCATCGACCAGGGCGTCAGCACCGCGACGGTGATCGAGGCGGCCGCCGCGCTGGGCGTCGAACCCGCGCGCATCGCCAAGACGCTGTCGCTGCGCGTCGGCGAAACGGTCGTGCTGGTCTGCGCCCGCGGCGACGCCCGCCTGTCCAATGGCAAGGCGAAGGCGGCGCTGGGCGCCAAGCCGCGCATGCTAGGCGCGCATGAGGTGGAGGAGATTACCGGCCATCCGGTCGGCGGCGTCTGCCCCTTCGGTCTCGCCAGTGCCCTGCCCGTCTATTGCGATGTCTCGTTGCAGGCGTTCGACACCGTGTTTCCGGCGGCGGGATCGCGCACCGCCTCGGTCGAACTGACGCCCGATCGGCTTGCCGCCTTGACCGGGGCGCAATGGATCGACATCTGCACCCTTCCCGAAATCGTCGAGTGAGAGCCATGCCGACCGAACATATCTTTGCCACCGGCGCACAGGCTGCCACCGATATCGCAGCCCGCATCGCTACCCTGTTGTCGGAGGCGATCACCGAACGCGGTGTCGCGACGCTGGCCGTGTCGGGCGGCCGCTCGCCCCGCCCGGTGCTGGAAGCGCTGTCGAAGGTGCCGCTCGACTGGACGAAGCTGATCGTCACTTTGGTCGACGAACGCTGGGTCGATCCGGTCAGCGCCGACAGCAACGAACGGCTGGTGCGCGAAACCCTGCTCCAGGGGCCAGCCGCCGCCGCCCGCTTCGTACCGATGAAAAATGGTGCCGCCGACGCCTATGCCGGCCAAAGCGCGGTAGAGGCGGACTTTGCCGCCCTGCCCTGGCCGTTCGACATCATCCTGCTCGGCATGGGCGATGACGGCCATACCGCCTCGCTCTTCCCGGAGGGCAAGGAACTGGCCGAAGGCCTTTCCAGCCAGGCTTACACCATCGCCGCCACCCCGCCGGTCGCGCCGCACCAGCGCCTGTCGCTGACTGCCCACGCGATCCTGCAAAGCCGCCACATCTTCCTGCAGATCGGCGGCGCGGGCAAGAAGGCGGTCTATGACCAGGCGCTGGCCGGCGGTCCGATCGAAGAACTGCCGATCCGCCTTGCCCTGCTGCAGGACAAGGTGCCGGTCGAGGTGTGGATCGCCGAATCCTAAAAACATCCTCCCCTGCAAGGGGAGGGGGACCATGTGCGCAGCAAATGGTGGAGGGGTATCCCGCTTGCGATAGGGCGACCCCCCTCCGTCACGCGCTTCGCGCGCCACCTCCCCTTGCAGGGGAGGATTATCGGTCGCGCACCGCATGTTTCGAGATCAGATAGCGCCACACGCCGACCCCATTGATCGCCAATAGCGCGACATTCTGCCAGCCGATGCCCTCGCTGTCCGTGTCGAGAAAGCCCCAGGCGATCAGCGCGACCGAACTGGTGACGAACAACACGAAGGCCCAGCCGGTAATCCGCCGCCCCAGGTTCAGCGACACCACCAGCGCCGCGAGCGTGGCGGCGCCGGCACCATAATATTGCAGGGCGGTGAGCAGCGCCTGGTTCATGCCAGACAGAACGTAGCGGCCATGGACATGGTTGCCCGCACAGAATAGGCACCCGGCATGATTGCCCAGATCGATCCCTTCCACGCCATCGCCATCAGCCGCGAGGCCCATGCCCTGAAGGCCGCGGGCCGCTCCATCCTGCACATGGAATTCGGCCAGCCCTCGACCGGTGCGCCTGCCGCCGCCATCGCGCTGGCGCATGAGGTGCTCGACACCGATCCGATGGGCTATTGGGAAAGCCCCGCGCTCAAGGAACGGATCGCCCGCCTCTATGCCGACCGGCACAATGTCGCCGTCGATCCCGAACAGGTGCTGCTGACCTGCGGCGCCTCGCCCGGTCTGGTGCTGGCATTGACCAGCCTGTTCGCGCCCGGCGCCCGCGTCGCCACCGCGCGGCCGGGCTATGTCGCCTATCGCAACACGTTGAAGGCCCTTTATCTGGAACCGGTCGAGATCGCCTGCGGCCCGGCCGAACGCTATCAGATCAGCGCCGACGCGCTGGCCGCGATCGAGCCGGCGCCGGACGGCCTGATCCTCGCCAGCCCGGCCAACCCGACCGGCACGATCATCCCGGCCGACGAACTGGCGGCGATCGCCAGGGTCTGTGCCGACCGCGGCATCCGCATCATCTCCGACGAAATCTATCATGGCCTCAGCTTCGGCGAACCGGCGCATTCGATGCTGGAATTTGCCCCTGATTCAGTGATCGTGAACAGCTTCTCCAAATATTTCAGCATGGCCGGCTGGCGGCTGGGCTGGATCGTCGTGCCCGCCGACCTGATCGGCGCGGCGCGGGCGCGGATGGGCAATTTGTTCCTGACGCCACCGGTGCTGGCGCAGCAGGCGGGGCTTGCCGCCTTCGACTGCACCGATGAGCTTGAGGGCCATGTCGACACCTATCGCCGCAACCGGCAATTGCTGCTCGACGCCCTGCCCGCGCTCGGCCTCGCCAGCATCGCGCCGCCCGACGGCGCCTTCTATATCTATGCCGATATTAGCCATCTCACCAATGACAGCCTGGCCTTCTGCCAGAAGCTGCTGCGCGAGACCGGCGTCGCCACCGCGCCCGGCATCGATTTCGATCCGGTCGATGGCCATCGCTTCATCCGCTTCAGCTTCGCCGTCTCGACCGACCGGGTCGAGGATGCGATCGCGCGGATGATCCCCTGGTTCCAGGCCCAGCCGGGCCGCTGAAAGGCAGCGGGCCTAAAAAGGTCCGTAACGCCATCTGCAATTTACGAGGAATAGGCGAGGCCGCAAATGGCGGCGCCTGAGGCCGATCAAAGATGGTGCGGGCGGTCGGAATCGAACCGACACTCCTTGCGGAACCGGATTTTGAGTCCGGCGCGTCTACCAGTTTCACCACGCCCGCATCTGATCGTGGAAGGGGGCACCTAGCAGGTCGTGAACCGGCTGCAAAGCCCCCAAAATCACTCCCGCAACAAAGCCGCCAGGCAGGCGAAACAAGGGCCTAGCGGCGGGCGCGCAGCCGGGCGCGCAGAGTGAGGCCGTAGCCGATCGTCACGGCCATCCCCACCCCCACCGCGACGCAGCCGCCGACGACCGCCACCGGTATCGGCGCGAACGCCCAGAAGCCGGCATAGATAATGCCGCTGAGCGCCATCGACCAGCCGCCAACCCGCGCCACCTGCCGCGCGCAGGCGTCAGGCAGGAAGGCCTTGGGCATGCGATTGCCATACCAGGCGATCATCAACCCGTTGGCGCCGATCACCAGCCGCGTGACCATGTCACTGTCCAGCCAGTCGAGCTTGCGCCCCTGGCTGGCCGCCAGCGCCAGCAGCAGGATACCGCCGCCCCAGAGCAGGCCCGCCTTCAACTCCCTGTCCATCCTGCCTTCTCCCGATGCTGATCCGGCGCCTCCACGCCGATGCCGAACGACTGGGCAAAGCCCAGCAGCGCCTCTTCCAGCACCGACAACTTGAGATGATAGATGACCGACTTGCCGGCCTTTTCCGCATGGACCAGGTCAGCCTCCTTCAGCACCGCGAAATGCGCCGACATGGTCGGTTTGGAGACATCGAACTGGTCGCTCAGTTCGCCCGCGCTCATCGGCCCCTGGCGCAGCAATTGCAGCACCCGGCGACGGGTCGGATCGGACAAGGCGCGGAAGACCTGGCTCATGATGAGATAATTAGCTAAATATCAAAATAAGTCAAGCGGCCATGACGATCCCCGTGGCGCTGCCGCGCCGGCTGCGATAGGGAGCGGCCAAAGTTTCCTTCAATCCAGGCAGAGACATGGCCCGCAAATATTCCAAACATGGCCCCTATGAAGATGTGCATCGCGAGGAAGCGGAAGCGCCTCCCCCGCCGCCCTGCTGGCTGTGCGGGCGTCCAACGGGCACGACCATCGTGTGGCACCATCCCGTTCCCAAGAGCCGGGGCGGCCGCGACGTCGTGCCGATGCACGGCATCTGCCAGCAGACGCTGATCGCCAATTTCACCAATTCCGAATTGCAGCGCCACGGCATGGACGTGGAGGGCCTGCTGCTCCATCCGCCGATCCGCAAGTTCGTCGACTGGGTGGCGAACAAGGATCCCGATTTTACCGCCACCATCACCAAGAAGCAGCGCTGATCACAGTCAGCGCTGCCGCCTGATCGGTTGGTCGGTCAGAACAGGCCCGGCACCTCGCGCTGGGCCGGATTGGGCCGCTGCGGCGCCAGCAATTCGCGCGGGGCGGACACCGGCGATGTCACGGCCTTGCGGCTGAGCGTCGCGACCGCGCCGCCGATCGGCGTGCAGCTGCGCCCGGCGATGAAGTCCAGCGCCTGCCGGGTCGCCGCCTCGCGCGGATCGCCCAGCGGATAGCTGATATCGTCCCAGGCCTGGCAACTGGCCTTCACGCTGGTCGCCAGCCCGTCATAATAATCGGCATTGCCCGCGCTGTTCTGGGTGGCGAAGGCCACCACGCGCAACCGGTCGTCACAGGCTTCGCGATCGATCGCGATCTGCCCGACCGGCTTGCCATAGGTGTTGGCGCCGATCAGCCCGGCCTGCGCGCCCAGATAGGGGATGAAGGCGTTGATCACCAGTTCGCTCGCCGATGCCGTCCCGCCGCTGCCGATGAAGGCGATGCGCGTGGGCGCCAACGATTGCGCCAGCGGCTCGAAATTATAGGTCTCGTTCTCCGCGCTCTTTTCCGGGCGGAAGGTCATTCGGGTGAAGACGTCGGTCGACGCCCGGTTCGCGCCCATCAGATCGCCCAGCACCTTGGCGGTCGAGACGAGGCCGCCGCCATTATAGCGCAGGTCGAGGATGATGTCGGTCACGCCCTGCGCCTTGAAACCGGCGAACGCGTCGCGCAGCGGCTGTTCCGCCGATAGGATGAAGGTGCGCAGATTGACATAGCCGACACGGCGGCCGCCATCGTCGATCACCCGCGCGCCATAGCGGTTCGATACCGGCATCAGGTCGAAGTCGCGCTTGGTCACCGATACCGTGCGGGTGCTGTTCGCGTCGGCGATGCGCAGCAGCCGCGTCGTGCCGGCGCTATCAGGCCCCATCGCATCGGCCACGGCATCGGCGCCGCCCGACGCGAATAGCGACGACACGCTGCGCATGTTGGTGATGCTGGTGCCGATCTCCAATATCTCCGCGCCGCGATCGATGCCGGCGGCCAGCGCCGGGCCGTTCTCGAACGATTCGATGACGAACAGGCGGGTACCCCCGCTGTCGGTCGCGAAGCGCAGGCCGAAGCCGGCGCTCGACCCCGACTGATAATAGGCATTCTCCGCCTTGATGGAGGTGAGATAGGTGAAATAGCGATCGCGCCGCTGCGATCGCGCACCCTGTGTCAGCGCGTCAATATAGCTGTCGACGCTGGCATAGCCGGCCGGGCTGAGCGCGGACGGCAAGGTTTCGGGGAAAAGATACCACTCCTTGAGCGTCGCCGCCGCCCAATCCTGCCGTTCGCGCAGCGAACAGGTGGCGGTCGGCGTGGGCGTTGGCGTCGCCGTCGGCGGCGCAGTGCCTGCGCTGTCGGACCCGCCACCACCACAAGCCGCCAACATCGCCAGCCCACCCGCCAGCAACGCCAGGCGCGCAACCCCATGCTTCATCACTATTCCCCCCAAAGACGGCAGACGGGATAGGCCGCGCTCCGCAGCACGGCAAGATAGCGTTGAAACAAAAGCGCTTTCCGCGCCGTCAACCAACCGCCCCGGCAACGCCTTCCGCCCCCTGCCCTTGACTTCCCATGCCCCCATATCGATATGGCCGATGAAAATGTAACATTATATCATTTAGGAACTATCATGCCCCATTGCGAAGCGCCGGAACCTAATCCGGCCGGCCGCCCCCGCTCCTGGCTGGACGGCTTCGCCATCTGCGCCTCCGCGCTCTGCACCGTCCATTGCCTGGGCCTGCCGCTGCTCTTCGCCTTGCTGCCGACCATCGCCACCCGGATCGATCCGGGCGAATCCTTCCACCTGCTGATGTTCGCCATCGCCGTGCCGACCAGCCTGTTCGCGCTGTTGCAGGGCTGGCGCCGCCACCGCGCCGCGCTGCCGCTGGGCATCGGCCTGGCCGGCCTGTCCCTGATGGCCGTGGGCGCGCTGCTGGCCCGCACCCCATTGAGCGAAGCGATCTGGACCGTCGGCGGCAGCGCCCTGCTGGCCGGGGCGCATATCCTCAACTGGCGCCGGGGCCTGCGCACCGCCTGCTGACCGACGCCATAGACCGCCCGCCTTCCCGCGAGTCGTTCGCAGTTGCAGCATCATTTTCCTGCCTATAGCCTGCTTGCGTAACGAAGCATGGCCGGTATAAGAGCCGCATCGTGCAGATATAGATAACTAACGGAGAAGGACTGTCCTTTGACCGAACCGTCTGCCACGTTCCTGTTGTTCGGTGCCACCGGCGATCTTGCCCGGCGCATGATTTTCCCATCGCTCTACAATCTTCTGTCGGACGGCCTGCTGCCCGACGACTTCCTGATCATCGCTTCGGCCCGCACCGAAATGGATGACGAAGCCTTTCGCGAGGAAGTCTGCGCGGCGCTCAAGCAGTTCCTGCCGGCCGACCGATATGATGCCGACATCGCCGCGCGTTTCCGCACGATGATCCTCTATCAGCCGGTCGATTCCAGCAACGGCGCCCATTTCGCTGAGCTGGCCGAGCGCGTCGATGGACGCCTGGAACGCGGCATTTCCGTCTATCTCTCCACCCCGCCCTCACTGTTCGGCCCGACCGCTCAAGGACTGGCCGACGCCGGCCTGCTGACGCCCAAGACGCGGATCGCGATGGAAAAGCCGATCGGCAAGGATCTCGCTTCCTCCAAGGTCGTGAACGACAGCATCGGCCACCTGTTCGCTGAAGAGCAGATTTTCCGCGTCGACCATTATCTGGGCAAGGAAACCGTTCAGAACCTGCTGGCGCTCCGCTTCGGCAATGTCATGTTCGAACCGCTGTGGAACGCCACCGCGATCGACCATGTCCAGATCACCGTCGCCGAAACCGTGGGCCTCGAAGGCCGCGTTTCCTATTATGACGGCGTCGGCGCGCTGCGCGACATGGTGCAGAACCATATCCTCCAGATCCTTTCCATCCTGACGATGGAGCCGCCCGCCCGCATGGACCCCACGGCCGTACGCGACGAGAAGGTGAAGGCGCTGCGCTCGCTACGTCCGATGACCGCGGAAACGGTCAAGACCCACAGCGTGCGCGGCCAATATACGCCCGGCGCCGTCGGCGGCCAGATCGTCACCGGCTATGCCGACGAACTGGGCCAGCCGTCCGACACCGAAACCTTCGTCGCGCTGAAGGCGCATATCGACAATTGGCGCTGGCAGGGCGTCCCCTTCTACCTGCGCACCGGCAAGCGGCTGCCCGCGCGCCAGTCCGAAATCATGATCCAGTTCAAGCCGGTGCGCCATTCGATCTTCGGCCGTGACGGGCACGGATCGGGGCTGGAGCCGAACACGCTGATCATTCGCCTGCAGCCGGAGGAATATATCCGCCTGCTGATCATGTCGAAGCGGCCTGGGCTGGAGCGCGAAACCCATCTGGAGGAAGTGACGCTCGACGTGTCGCTGACCGCCGCCTTTGCCGGCCAGCGTCGCCGCATCGCCTATGAACGACTGATCCTCGACCTGCTCGCCGGCGACCAGACCCTGTTCGTCCGCCGCGACGAGGTGGAAGCCCAATGGGCCTGGATCGATTCCATCATCGACGGATGGAAGGAGGCGCACATGAAGGTGTCGACCTATTCCTCCGGGAACTGGGGGCCGTCCTCGGCCATTGCCCTAATCGAACGCGACGGAGCCAGCTGGCATGACTGATCTTCACCCCGTGATCGCCAAGGTCACAGAACGCATCACCGAGCGCAGTGCGGCGACGCGCCTGAAATATCTCGACCTGATCGAGCGGGGCCGCGATGCGGGCACCAATCGTGCCCAGCTGTCCTGCGGCAACCTCGCCCATGGCTTTGCCGCGAGTGGCGAGGACAAGGCTGTCATCCGCACCGGCCGGGCGATGAACATCGGTATCATCACCGCCTATAATGACATGCTCTCGGCCCATCAGCCCTATGGCCGCTACCCCGAGCAGATCAAGATCGCCGCGCGCGAGATCGGCGCCACGGCGCAGGTGGCGGGCGGCGTGCCGGCCATGTGCGACGGCGTGACCCAGGGTCAGGCCGGCATGGACCTCTCCCTGTTCAGCCGCGACACCATCGCCCTGTCGACCGCCGTGTCGCTCAGCCACGCGATGTTCGAAGGCAATCTGATGCTCGGCATCTGCGACAAGATCGTGCCGGGCCTGCTGATCGGCGCGCTGCGCTTTGGCCATCTGCCAACCATCCTGATCCCGGCCGGGCCGATGCCCTCGGGCCTTGCCAACAAGGAAAAGGTCCGCATCCGCCAGCTCTATGCCGAGGGCAAGGTGGGTCGCGAGGAACTGCTGGAAAGCGAAAGCGCCTCCTATCATGGCGCGGGCACCTGCACCTTCTATGGCACCGCCAATAGCAACCAGATGATGATGGAAGTCATGGGCCTGCACATGCCCGGCGCCGCCTTCGTCAATCCGGGCACCAAGCTGCGCAGCGAACTGACCCGCGCCGCCACCCATCGCATCGCCGACATCGGCTGGGACGGCAACGACTATCGCCCGCTCGGCCACTGCATCGATGAAAAGGCGATCGTCAACGCGATCATCGGCCTGATGGCCACCGGCGGTTCGACCAACCATGCGATCCACCTGCCCGCAATCGCGCGCGCGGCCGGCATCCATATCGACTGGACCGACTTTGCCGAACTGTCGGACGTGGTGCCGCTGCTGGCGCGCGTCTATCCCAATGGATCGGGCGACGTGAACCATTTCCACGCGGCGGGCGGCATGGCCGTCATCATCCGCGAACTGCTCGACGCCGGCCTGCTCCACCGCGACATCATGACCGTCGCGCGCCAGGATTTGACCGATTATGGCAAGGAACCGGTGCTGCAGGATGACGCGCTGGTCTGGCAGGACGTCCCCGCCAGCCGCGACGAGGCGATGCTGCGCCCGGCCTCCAACCCGTTCCAGGCCGATGGCGGCATGAAGCTGCTCCAGGGCAATCTTGGCCGCTGCGTGATGAAGGTCAGCGCGGTCGACAAGGAACGCTGGACGATCGAGGCGCCGGCCGCGATCTTCCACGATCAGGACGATGTGCTGCGCGCCTTCAAGGCGGGCGAACTGGAACGCGACGTCGTCGTCGTCGTCCGCTTCCAGGGGCCGCGCGCCAACGGCATGCCCGAACTGCACAAGCTGACCCCGGCGCTCGGCGTGCTGCAGGATCGCGGCTTCAAGGTCGCCTTGTTGACCGATGGCCGCATGTCGGGCGCATCGGGCAAGGTGCCTGCCGCCATCCACCTGTCGCCCGAAGCGCTGGGCGGCGGCCCGATCGGCAAGCTGCGCGATGGCGACCTCGTCCGCGTCTGCGCGGAAAGCGGCCAGGTCGAGGCGCTGGTCGATGCCGCCACCTGGGACGCGCGCGACATTCCCGCCGCCCCGCCCCCGCCCTATGACACCGGCCGCGAACTGTTTGCGCTGTTCCGCCACAATAGCGACCTCGCCGAGCAGGGTGCGTCGCCGATCCTCGCCGCGATGGACGCCGAACTCGCGATATAAGCACAGCCATTCGCGCCGGCGCGCTAGGATGCGCTGGCACGAATGTCCGGAGAGAGAGAGACAAATGACCGACATCATCGCCGCTGACATTGGCGGCACCAATGCGCGCTTCACCCGCGCCTCGCTGGACGACAAGGGCGTGCCGACACTAGGCACCGTCCGCAAATACAAGGTCGCCGATTATCCCAGCCTCCAGGCCTGCTGGGGCGCGTTCGTCGAAGACGAAAGCAAGGATAGCGACAGCCCGCTGCCCGACGCCGCGTCGATTGCCTTCGCCACCGCCATCGGCCGCGAAGTCATCAAGCTGACCAACAGCAACTGGGTGATCCGCGCCGACACGCTGGCGGAGGATCTGGGCCTGCGCACCGTGCGCCTGGTCAATGATTTCGAGGCGGTGGCCCACGCCGTCTCGCGCCTGCCCGACGAAAACCTGCCTTTGCTGTTCGGCGAGGATCGCCCCTTTCCGCGCGACGGCGGCGTCACCGTGGTCGGTCCCGGCACCGGCCTTGGCGTCGCGATGATCGCCTATGATGATGGCCATCCCCATGTCATCGCAACCGAGGGCGGCCATCTCGACTTCGCCCCGCTCGATCAGATCGAGGTGAAGATCCTCGACTATCTGCGCGACAAGTTCCTGCGCGTCTCGACCGAGCGGATCGTGTCGGGTCCGGGCCTCAACTATATCTACAAGGCGCTCGCCACCATCGGTCACGACCGGGTCATGCTGATGGAAGACCCCGAATTGTGGCAGGCCGCGCTCGACGGCAGCGACGAGTTCGCCCGTCGCGCGCTCGACCGCTTCTGCCTCTGCTATGGCTCGGTCGCGGGCGATCTGGCACTGGCGCATGGCCCCCATGCGGTGGTACTGGCCGGCGGCCTCACCCAGCGGATGAAGGATTTTCTCGAACAGAGCGGCTTCCACGCCCGCTTCAAGGCCAAGGGCCGGTTCGAGAGCCTGATGGCGACCGTGCCGATCCGCTGCGCGATCCATGAAGAAATCGGCCTGTTCGGCGCTGCCGCGGCCTTTAGGGAGAAGAATGCATGAGCTTGACCGTCGAACAGGTGATGGAACTGGCCCCGGTGATCCCGGTGCTGGTGGTCGATCGGGTCGAGGATGCGCTCCCCATTGCCCAGGCGCTGGTGAAGGGCGGCCTGCCCGCGCTTGAAGTCACGCTGCGCACCCCCGCCGCGCTTGACGTCATCCGCGAGATGGCAAAGGTCGAGGGCGCGGTCGTCGGCGCCGGCACGGTGCTGAACCCGGCCCAGCTCGACGCCGCGATGGAAGCGGGCGCCCGCTTCATCGTCAGCCCCGGCCTCACCGAACCACTGGGCAAGGCCGCGATCGCCGCCAACATCCCCTTCCTGCCAGGCACCGCCACGGCCGGCGACATCATGCGCGGCATGGACATGGGCCTGTCCCACTTCAAATTCTTCCCGGCCGAAACCTCGGGTGGTCTTCCGGCGCTCAAGGCGCTGGCCGCGCCGCTGCACACCGCCCGCTTCTGCCCGACCGGCGGCATCACCGCCCAGAGCGCGCCCGAATGGCTGGCCCAGCCCTTCATCAAATGCGTCGGCGGCAGTTGGGTCGTGCCCAAGGGGCCGGTCGATCCCGACAAGATCGAGGCACTGGCGCGCGAAGCTGCCGCCCTGCCCCGCTAATCTATCGCGCGGGACCGGACAGAGGGCCATTGCACCCCGTTCGGTCCCGCCCTAGATGCAGATCATGATCACGCGCCGCTTCCTTCCCACCATCGCCCTGATCCTGTCGGGCTGCGCCGGCGCGCATGAAAGCTATCCTTCGCTTGCCAAGCGCCCGGTCGAAAGCGCACCGATGGCCGAAGCACCCGCCGCCCCGCTGCCCGTGCCGGCCGACGACAAGCTGAAGGCCCAGATCAGCCAGCTCACCAGCCAGGCGCAAAGCGGCGGCGCGAATTTCGACAAGGCCTATGCCAGCGCCGACCGCGCCGTGAACAGCGCCGGCCGCGCATCGGTATCGAGCGACGCCTGGGTCGCCGCACAGGTCGCGATCAGCGCCGCCGAATCCGCGCGCAACGACAGCGTCTCCGCCCTCGCCAGCCTCGACACCCTGTTCATCGAACGCTCCAACGCGGTTGCCGATGGATCGGAAAAGGGCGGCGTCGCGGATATCGACGCGGCGCGCGCCAGTGTCCTGTCGATGGTCGACAGCCAGAATGACCGTATCGACGCGCTGAAGAACCGCCTGCCCCAGCCCTGACCGGAGCGGCAGGCATTAGCCCATCTGTCAGCCCGCCAGCCCCGGCAGGCAGGATTTCGCCGACACCGTCGTCGGCAGTGGCACGAGCTGGCTGATCGGCGAGCTGAACGGCTTGTTGATCTCGACCATGCTGGCCTGGCCGACACCGCGACACGCCACATTGGCCTGAATGCTGACATTCGCCGCGGCAATGACGATGCCGTTCGCCTTGGCCCGCGCCACGGCATAGCTGATCTGCTGCTGCGTGGTGCCGCATGCGCTGTCATTGACCATATGGCAGCGCGCCGCGCTGTAGGCGGCCTCGCGCAGCGCCTGCTTGGTCCAGGCCAGCCGTCCCAGTTCGATCACGCCGAACAGGCAGGCGAAGAAGAAAGGCGCCAACAGCGCAAATTCGATCGCGACCGCGCCCGTCTGGTTCGATCGGATAGGGTTCAGCCATCGGGTCATTGCAGGCGCACCGTCGTCTTCTGAGTGATGACCGCCTTTTCCGCGAGCGATGCCGGGACGAATTGCGGGTTGAACTTGTAGCTCGCGACGATGTCGAGATAATAGCCCGACCGGCTGTTCGCGCTCGCGCCGCTGCCACAGCTCTGGCCGCAACTGTTGGTCGGAATGAAGCTGCCCGTCTGGCTGAGGCAGGCGCAGACGCGGGAACTGTTCGTGCAATTGCCCGTCCCGCCATTGCAGCCGACGGTGACGTTGATCGGGCTTTGCCCCGGCGCCGCCGCCATCGCCTGGACATAGGCGGGGATAGACTGGAACTGCACCGCGTCGCGTGTCTTGAAGGCCGACAGCGATGCACCGCTGACCGCTTCGGCCAGCCGCCCGCGCTGGATGGTGAACTGGGCAATGTCGATCGCGACCAGGCTGATCGTGAAGAACAGGGTCAGCCACAGCGCGAACTCGACGGTGGCCACGCCCCGTTCCGAGCGACGCAGCTTTCGCAAGCCACCGATCATGCCACCAGCTCCACATCGCCGCCGCTGCCGCCGACCAGATCGCTGATCGACTTGCAGGCGGTGCCGGCATTGGCGCCGCCGCTTGCGGTGACGCGATAGGCGATCAGGGTGAAGCACTGGCCCGCCGACAGGCTGTTGTTGCCGCCCGACATGGTCACGGCCGAATTGGGTAGATGGACGACGCCGGAAAAGACATTCTGCGACCCTGCGCCCCAGTTGGTCGCCTGCGATGTCAGGCTGTCGACCAATATGTCGGCGATGGCCGCCCCTTCGACGGTGCTGGTGGGGGCGATCAGCTTGGTCTTGGCGCCACCGGCCAGGTTGATGGTCCCGCCCAGGATGAAGCTGACATTGACGCCGGCCATGTCATAGCCGGATACCGACACGCCCTCCAGCGCCTGGCCCCAGCTCTGGTTGGTGATCGGCGACGTATAGGGCCAGGTGGTGCCACCGGTGCCGTTGGTCAGGCCGCCGCTCACCGTGTAGCGCCCGGCGCCGAACAGCACCGATCCCGCGATCGACAGATTGCCGTTGATCAGGTGATTGGCGGTCTTGCCGAAGACCAGGCGGCTGCCACCGGCCGTCACGATATTGCCATTGGCGCTGAACAGCCCGTCGCCCATGAAGAAGCGGCCGCTACCGCTCAGCGTGATGGCGTCGCTGCCGGCATTGGCCAGGGTGTAGTTGCCGGTGCCCGCGATCAGGGTGGAATCGCCATCGATCCTGATCTGGCCGGCGACGTCCAGATCGCCATCGCCCAGCGTCATCCAGCTACCGCCGCCGACGCTGATCCCCTTGAAGCCGTGACTGCCCGCGCCCACCGCCAGCGACGTGCCGCCCGACAGCGTGATGTTGGCGGCGATCGAGACAGGGCCGGCGCCGATCCGGTTGGTGCCCGCAAAGCTGACCGTGCCGGCGCCGATCGACACTTCGCCATTGCCGAAGGTGACGCCGCTCGATCCACTGTTGAAGCCGCCATTGATCCGCCAGACATTGTCACCGAAATTGACAGTCGAACCGCCACCAACCGACACGCCATTGGCGACGGTGACGGTGGAGCCAGCCTGGAAGGTGACAGTGATGCCGCCGTCGATCGTGATCCGCGACAGGCAGTAATTACCGGCGGGCACGGTGAATTTGGCGCTATTGCCCTGACGGAAGGGGGCTGCACCGGCCGAGGGCGAATTGCCGAACGTCCATATGTCGGCGCAGGCCGGTGTCACCGGATTGGCGATGGTCCGTGGCGTGCGGAAGGTGCCGAGCAATTGCCGCGCGGTGGCGAGATCCATCGAATTGGCGAGCGGGTCGCTGATCGCGGTCGACTGGTTGATCCGCTTGTCAGCCGCCGGGACATTGCCGTTCCAGCTGGGATTGGAAAAGCTGCCGGCATAGCGCAGCAGATCGGCCGACAAGGTGCCATAATTGTTGATGATGTCGGCCGCGCCCGAGACGATTTCCTTGGCCGTGATGCCCGACCCGCCATTGTTGACCGATCCGGCGCCGACCACCGAACAGTCGGTCGCGTTGATCGTCGCGCCGCCCTGCGTCTCGACCGCATTGCCCGACGAGGCGAGGCCCAGGATGCAGGGTGTGGCCGACGCGCTGCCGGCCAGGCGCGCCATCGCGCTGACCTTCACCGGCATGGTCGCCGCAGCGCCCAAAATGCGGCTGAGGCTGAGCGGTAGCGGCGTCGTCAATTCGACGCGCACCGCCTTGGCCCCGGCTTCGGGCGTGTCGGCCAGCAGTGCGACGTCGATGGTCGCATCGGTGATACCATGAGCGGTGACCAGGTCGACCGCGGTGGGGCGCAATATCGCCTGCGATCCGTCCGCCTTGTAGGCGACGGCTGCGGCCAGCGCCGCCATGTCGGCCACGCGCTGGGTCGCGATCCGCCGCTCATAGCCGCGATTGAGATCGACAGCCAGACCCGCCATGCCGATGACGCCGATCAGCGACAGGGCAGCAACGACACTGACACTACCGTCATGCCTCAGAAATAAATTGCGGAATTTCATGGATAATCCCGAATGAAATGTCGGGACTGCCATTCCGCGCAAAAACTTGATTAATTGCTAAATTACGCAATTTTTGCAAAATAATGTCGGACAATTGGCTGGCGGCAATGGACCGTCAGAAACCGGAAATGCGTCGATTTTTTACCCCATCTGGCGCACCGCGCCCTTATGCGCCTTGCCATTATGGACATAATGGTCGACGCCCTCGCGCATGGTGATGATCGCCTCGTCGGTCAGGTCGCGCATATATTTAGCCGGGCGCCCGGCCCATAGCTGCCGGTGCAGTACCTTCTTGCCGGGCGAGAGCAGCGCGCCGGCCGCTAGCATCGCGTCGCTCTCCACGGTGCAGCCGCTCATCACGATCGCGCCCAGCCCGACGAACGCCCGGTCCTCCAGCACGCAGCCATGGACCATCGCCATGTGGCCGATCAGCACATCCTCGCCGATGATGGTGGGATAGCCCTCTGCCGGATAGCCCGGCCGGCCGTCGCCGGGGCTATCGCAATGGACAACCGTGCCGTCCTGGATGTTGGTGCGCGCGCCGATGCGGATATGGTTCACATCGCCCCGGATCACGCAATTATACCAGATGCTGGCATCCGCGCCGATCTCCACATCCCCGATGATCCGGCATCCCGGCGCGATGAAGGCGCTGGGGTGGATCAGCGGTGTCTTGCCGTTCAGCGGGATGATGGAGACGTCGGGATGATCGGTCATCTGCGCCTCAACCGTTCAGCAGCCGCGCCGCGTGCAGCGCATGATAGGTCAGCACGCCCGAACAGCCCGCCCGCTTGAACGCCATCAGCGTTTCCAGGATCAGCGCGTCGCGATCGCCCGAGCCGGCGGCGGCGCCATGTTCGATCATCGCATATTCGCCCGACACCTGATAGGCGAAGACCGGGACGGAGAAACGATCGCGCACCCGCGCGACGATATCCAGATAGGGCAGGCCCGGCTTCACCATCACGCTATCCGCGCCCTCGGCCAGGTCCAGAGCGACCTCGCGCAGCGCTTCCTCGCCATTGGCCGGGTCCATCTGATAATTTTTCTTGTCACCCTTCAGCAACCCGCGCGATCCCACCGCGTCACGGAACGGACCATAGAAGGCGCTGGCATATTTGGCGGCATAGGCCATGATCTGGACATTGGCGTGGCCGGTTTCCTCCAGCGCCTCGCGGATCGCGCCGATGCGGCCGTCCATCATGTCGCTGGGCGCGATGATGTCGGCGCCCGCCGCCGCCTGGTTGAGCGACTGGCCGATCAGCATGTCGATCGTCGCGTCATTGATCACATAGCCGGTCTCGTCGAGCAGCCCGTCCTGGCCATGGGCGGTATAGGGGTCTAGCGCCACGTCAGTCAGCACGCCAATATCGGGCACCGCATCCTTGATCGCGCGGATCGCCCGGCACATCAGGTTATCGGGGTTCAGCGCCTCGGCGCCATCGTCGCTGCGGCGTTCGGCCTGGGTATTGGGGAACAGCGCCAGACAGGGAATGCCGGCGTCGCACGCTTCCTTCGCGCGGGCCACCATCAGATCGACCGACCAGCGCGACACGCCGGGCAGCGCGGCGATCGGCTCCTCGACGCCGACCCCTTCGGTCACGAACAGGGGCCAGATGAAATCGCTGGGCGACAGGCGGTTTTCGGCATGCATCGCCCGGCTCCAGGCGGTGGCACGGGTACGGCGCATGCGCAGCGCCGGATAGGAGGCAATAGTCATGCGTTGGATGTAGGCCGCTGCCCAAAGGGGATCAAGCCGGACCGATTGTCCTGCCCCTGGCGGGAATGGGTGGAAACAAGACATTCCTCCCCGTCACGGGGAGGGGGACCGCTCGCGTAGCGAGTGGTGGAGGGGCACAGGCCGGATAGCGCAGCGCCAAGAGGCACCTGCCCCTCCGTCAGCGCTTCGCGCTGCCACCTCCCCGTGCCGGGGAGGAATGTCCGCTTCTGCTAGATACCCGACCTACCGCGCCTCAGCGCCCGTCATCATCCGCGCCAGCGCTGCCACCGATAACCGTTCGGGTATAATCGATGCGGATGCGGACCCAGGCGCCGACCTGGGGCTTGCCATCGACGCGGGGCGGCCGCACCAGGAATTGCCAGGCGGCCAGGCGCACCGCGCGACCAAAGCCCGATCCGGTCGGATATTCGCTGATCATCTGGCAATTTTCGACATGATAATGGTCGATCGTCTTGCACGCGACCAGGCCATAGCCCTGCGCCGGCGCATTGGCGGGCAGATAGGTCGACAATTCGGCATGGGTCGGCCGGCGATACCATTCAGCCTCGAACAGTTGCACGCCGCCCGGCCCCTCGCCCGGCCCGACAATCGCCTTGGCATTGCCGGTGCCGCTGTCGCCGACGCCCGCCGTCTTCTTTTCCATCTTGCCGATGTCGGCCGCCGCCATCTGGCGGCTGTCGAGCGTGATGAAGGGGAAAGGCGATGGCGGCTGCACGCTCGGCGTCTCGACCGGCTTTGGCGGCGTCACCACCGGCTCGCTCTTCTGCTTGGGCGCGGCGGTATCCCGCTCGCGCTTTTCCGCCTTCTGCGCCTTGGATTTTTCCTTGTTCGCCTGCTTGGCCGGCTCGATATCGAAGCTCACCGGATTGCGATCCTCGACCTTCTTGGGGTCGATATGCGGCGCCATCGTCAGCAGCGCCAGCAGCAGGATCGCGTTCAGCACCAGCGCGAATGCCAGGCCGCCGGCCCGCTGCCGCAACTTGTCCCAGGGAATATGCGAAATTATCAAGCGTGCCGACCGGTCTCTATGCGTTGCGCGTCATGCCCAGACGGCACCGCACAGTCAACGCCGTGGCGGCTGACAAATCGGTAATGTCGCCCATATCGCCCCCATCCGCCGACGGACCGCCCCTATGGCGTGACGGGCGGCGGCCCGTCGCACGGCGTTGCATCGTCCAGCCAGTCGATCTCGTCCCCCTTGGCCAGCATCGGTTCCGGGCGTCCGACATCCGCCTGCAAGCTGGAATCCTGATCGACGCGGGTCATGCTGGTGTTGAAGCCGGGGATCGCGGCATTGAGGATATTGGCCTCGGCCGCGCTGATTTCGGGCACCAGGCTATGGCTCGACTGGACCGACCGCACGACATTGTCGATCAGCGATATGCCGCGCCAGTAGGCGACACCGCCAAGCGTGCGATTGAGCCGCTTGCCCGCGACATTCCAGTGCCAGTCCCCCGTTGGCCGGGGCAGGCGCAGCACGGTGGCATAGCAGCGGAAGCGCGGAAAATTGATCGCATAGGGCGCGGCCTGGTCCTGGTCCCTGGGCCGCTTGCGATTGTCGGGCGCATAAAAGCCCGCGCCGAACAGATAATGGGACCAGCCGTCCTCGTCACTGCCCTTCCATTCGGTCCGACCCGTTCCCTCCAGCGTCAGCACCAGCGCGGCATGGGCCTCGTCATAACGCCAGCCAACCTTGTCGACATCGACCCAGCCGGCCTGCTGGCGCCAATAGGTCTGCACCGCCCGGTCGGCGTCCTGCGCGGTCATCCCCGCCAGTTGCACCCGCAGTTGATAGGTTTCATCGCCGCGCAATATGTTGCGGGCGACGATCTTGGCCGGCTTGTCGATCCCCGCGCGCTGATCGATGTCGATATATTCGACCAGATCGGGCTGGCGCGGACGCCTGCCGCGACGGCCTCCAGCCCAGCCCCCTCCTGCCGAAGCGGCAGCACCCAGCGATAGGGAACCGGCCGCTGGCGCGCGATATCGCGATCGCCCTGACGCGTGCCGTCCAGCCAATAGGATTGATCACCGATCCGTGCCCGGACCAGCACATGGTCGAACATCATCGGGCTGGCCAAGCGCGCATCCAAACCGTCACCGCCATTGCTGTTGACCAGCACGGCCTCGGCCGGCACGCCCAGTTCGCGCAGCAGCGCCATCAGCAGCACCGTCTTCGCCTTGCAATCGGCAAACCGCCGGCTCCAGCTTTCATCCACCGTCGCCGGACGATAATTGCCGCCGCCCAGCCCGACATAGACATAGCGCAGCTTGTCCTGCACCAGTTGCAACGCTGCCTGCGCCCGCCCCATTGGATCATTGCTCTGCGCAGCGATGCGGGCGATCTCCTGCCGCAGCGGGGATGCCGCGCCGATCAAGGCAGCCTGATCGAACAGGGGCCAGAGCTGGGCCGACATGTCCTTCCAGCTGGAAAAATTGCTATATTCGATCAGGCGCCGGATATTGTAGCGCGCGGGCGCGCCTTCGGTCATCAGCGATGCATCGGGATCGCGCAGTTCATAGCTGATACTGGTCAGGTCGCCCTCTGCCTGCGGCACGATCGGCCCCATGTCGGGACTGGCCTGCCAATGGATCGGCACCGTGCTCGGCCAGGACAGCCGCATGCGATAGGCGCCCGGATTGCCCAGCGGCGACAGCATGGAAAAGCCGAAATGATGGTCACCCAGCGTCGGATCCTTGCTGCGCACCGTCGCTGCAAATTCCAGCTCGTCGCCGACCTGCAATCCCGGCACCTGCAGGGTCGCGGTCAATTGCCCGTCGAGCGCAGCGGATTCCAGATTGGCTTCGCGCTGCACCACGGCAAAGCGCGTGCCCGACAGGACATTGATGACCTTGCCGTCGCGGATGATGTTCAGATGATGCACCGTTGCGCCACCCGCCGCCGGATTCCATGTCGCGGAGATATTGCCAACCGCCAGGGCGTCGGCGGTCAACAGCTTCATCCGCCAACTCGTATAGACCTCGTCTCCCTGCTCGCTGGCGCGGGTCTGGATGTCGGAATAAACGACACGCACCGCCGCCCCGGACGGCGTTGCCCCCGACGTGGGCGCGGGCGGTGGCAACACCCAATTTCCCGGCTTGGCATATCGGACATTCTTTTCAGCCGCCATCGCCGGCGCAGCGCTCACCAGCGCCAACGCCAACATCCCCCTTGCAATCACCAGCAACGCCCCCTGAAAAATCGTCAGCAGACATCCTCTTCGCGCACCACCGGCCGGCTCTCGCGCGTGGCGCGCATCCGGCTGGCCTTGTCGTCGACATCGGACGTCAGCACCACATGATCGTCATGCACTTCTAGCAGCACCCCGGCGAAGGGAAAGCCTTCCAGACTGCCGGTCACGCGATAGCTGACCGAATCGCCGACCTTGAAACTGGCCGGGTCCATGTTGAAGCTGAAGGGGCAACTGCCCTCGCCCATATCCTGCATCGCGCTCTCCTGTTTGTTCCGATCCTATCGCGGCCGCAGCGTCCCGATCAAGCATCGCCGCATCCCTATGATCGGGACTTTTGCAGCCATCGCCGCCCCGCTAAAGGCGGGGCCATGGATATCTGCCTTGCCGCCCCCGCCGACCTGCCCCTGCTCCACCGCGTGATCGAGCACGCCTATCGCGGCGACGAGGCGCGGGCCGGCTGGACCTTCGAATCCGACCTGCTGACCGATGCCCGCACCGATATCGAAGAATTGCAGGCCATTCTCGCCAGCCCGACCGACCGATTGCTGGTCGCGATCGACGATAAGGGCATGCCGATCGGCTGCGTCCATATCAGCAAGCGTGACGAAGATGTCGCCTATCTCGGCCTGCTCTGCATCGATCCGCAGCTTCAGGCCGCCGGGCTTGGCCGCCGCATGATCGCTGCGGCAGAGGACCAGGCCGCCCGCGATTTCGGCGCGACCATGATCGAGATGACGGTGATCGACCGGCGGCCCGAGCTGATTGCCTATTATCAGCGGCGCGGCTATGTGCTGACCGACGAGAAGCGCCCCTTCCCCGTGCCGCTCGATCCGCCGCTCGAAATGGTCGTCCTGGCAAAAGCGCTGGCGGCTCCCGTGCAACTGAGCTAGGCCCGCTCGCGATGCTCACCAAGCTCTATCAGTGGATGCTGGCCAAGGCCGCTCACCCGCACGCCGAACGTTGGCTTTTTGCCTTCAGTTTCATGGAATCCAGCTTCTTTCCGATCCCGCCGCATCCGCTGCTGGGCCTGATGTGCCTGGCGCGGCCGGAAAAGGCGATCCGCTATGGCCTCATCTGCACCATCGCCTCGGTGCTGGGTGGCCTGCTCGGCTATGGCATCGGTCACTTCCTCTATCAGGCGGTCGGCGCACAGATCCTGCATCTGCTTGGCCTGTCGGCGAAATTCCCGGTCGCGGCCTGCTATCTGCGCGACTATGGCGCGGAGATCATCCTGATCAAGGGCGCGACCCCCGATCCCGTTCAAGCTGATCACCATCACCGCCGGCTTCATCGGCCTGTCGCTCTTCACCTTCCTGTGGGCCAGCATCCTGTCCCGCGCCTTCCAGTTCATGATCGTCGGCTTCCTGTTCTGGAAATTCGGCCGCCCGATCAAGGCGTTCATCGAGAAATATCTGGCACCGCTGTCGGCGCTGTTCCTGGTGCTGGTGGTCGGCGGTTTCGTCGCGGCATCGATGCTGTCGGGCGGCGGGCAGAAGAGCGATCGCTGCTCCAACGCCACCATGGCCACCATCTCCTGATCCGCCGCAAATGAACGCCCTGCTCGCGCGCCATCCCCGGCTTGCAGCCCTGCTCGCCGGCTTCCTCTCGGCGACCGGTTTCGAGCCGCTGAAACTCTGGCCGGTCACCATCGCCTGCTTTGCGCTGCTCATCCTGCTGATCGAGCGCACGCCTGACCGCCGCGCCGCTTTCCTGCGCGGCTGGCTGTTCGGGGTCGGCCATTTCACCCTGGGCCTCAACTGGATCGCCCACGCCTTCACCTATCAGGACGCGATGCCGCACTGGTTCGGCTATGGCGCGGTGGTCCTGCTCTCGCTCTATCTCGCCGTCTATCCCGGTCTCGCGACTTTGGGCGCATGGTGGGCCGGGCGCCGCTTCGCCTTCATTGGCCCAGCCTTCCTGCTGCTGTTCGCCGGCTGCTGGATCGCCAGCGAATATGCGCGCGCCACCGTCTTCACCGGCTTTGCTTGGAACCCGCTGGGCGTCACCCTGCTGCCGACCGGCGCCGCGATCGCCGCGACGCTGATCGGCACCTATGGCCTTGGCGCGCTGGTGCTGCTCGCCGCCGGCGCGTGTCTGCTCGCCGTGCGCCGCCAGTATCGCCCTGCCGCCGCCATTGCCGTGCCGCTCGTCGCCCTCGCGCTCTGGGGCCAATTCTCGCCCGCCCCGACGACGCCCGCCGGCGCGCCGCTGATCCGCGTGGTTCAGCCCAATATCGGCCAGGACGAGAAATATTCGGCCGAACTGGAACAGGCGCATTTCCGCACCCTCGCCACCCTGTCGGGCAAGCCTCGCCCTGCTCCGCGCCTGATCTTCTGGCCCGAAGCAGCGATCCCCGCCTATCTCGACATGGAACCCGAATGGCGCTGGCGCCTGGCGGACCTGATGGGGCCGGGCGATCTGCTGATGACCGGCGCGACCAAGGTCTATTTCAAGGACAAGGGGCCTTATGGCACGACCGAACTGGCCGGCGCCAACAACAGCCTGTTCGTCGTCACCCCCGATGCCCAGCTTGCCGCCCGCTACGACAAGGCGCATCTCGTCCCCTATGGCGAATATCTGCCGATGCGCAGCATCCTCCAGCCGATCGGCCTGTCGCGGCTGGTGCCGGGCGACGTCGATTTCTGGCCCGGCCCCGGCCCGCAGAGCCTGACCCTGCCCGCCACCCTTGGCCGCCCCGCGCTCAAGATGGGCGTGCAGATCTGCTATGAGATCATCTTCTCGGGCCAGGTGGTCGATCGCGCCCATCGCCCGGACTTCCTGTTCAACCCGTCCAACGACGCCTGGTTCGGCAGTTGGGGGCCGGTCCAGCATCTGGCCCAGGCGCGGCTGCGCGCGCTGGAGGAAGGGCTGCCGATCATCCGCGCCACGCCCACAGGCGTGTCCGTCATCGTCGATGCGCGCGGCCATGTGCTGCATTCACTGTCCAGCCATCGCGCCGGCTATCTCGACAGCCGCCTGCCGCCGCCGCTGCCTGCCACCCTGTTCGCGCGGCTGGGCAACTGGGCGCCCTTTGCCTTCCTTCTGATCCTGCTCGGGACGGCCCTTGCCTTGCGCAGAGGCAAAAGCTAATAGCCACATAAAGTTTTCTTTATGTTCATTCGTCCGCAAGCACCTTACGGGAGTCTCATGCGTAACCAATTCCTCTTCACCTCGGAATCCGTTTCCGAAGGCCACCCCGACAAGGTCGCGGACCAGATTTCCGACTCGATCGTCGACCTGTTCCTGTCCAAGGATCCCGAAGCCCGCATCGCGTGCGAAACCCTGACCACGACCCAGCTCGTCGTCCTGGCCGGCGAAATCCGCTGCAAGGGCGTCTATGAAAATGGCGAATGGGCGCCGGGCGCCAAGGAAGAGATCGAGGCGACCGTCCGCGCGACCGTGAAGCGCATCGGTTATGAGCAGGACGGCTTCCACTGGGAGACCTTCCGCTTCGAGAACAATCTGCACGGCCAGTCGGCGCACATCGCGCAGGGCGTCGATGAAAGCGGCAACAAGGACGAAGGCGCCGGCGACCAGGGCATCATGTTCGGCTATGCGTCGGACGAAACCCCCGACCTCATGCCCGCCACCCTCTATTATTCGCACAAGATCCTGGAACGCATGGCAGCCGACCGCCATGGCAAGGTCGTTCCCTTCCTGGAACCCGACGCCAAGAGCCAGGTGACGCTGGAATATATCGACGAAAAGCCGGTCCGCGCGACCGCGCTGGTCGTGTCGACCCAGCATGCCGCCGGCATGGACAATGACGACAGCCGCGCCGAACTGCGTGCCTACGTCAAGAGCGTGATGGCCGATGTCCTGCCCGAAGGCTGGCTGCCGGGCGACGAGAGCATCTACGTCAACCCGACCGGCCTGTTCGAAATCGGCGGCCCCGACGGCGACGCCGGCCTCACCGGCCGCAAGATCATCGTCGACACCTATGGCGGCGCCTCGCCCCATGGCGGCGGCGCGTTCAGCGGCAAGGATCCGACCAAGGTCGACCGCTCGGCGGCCTACATCACCCGCTATCTCGCGAAGAACATCGTTGCCGCCGGCCTCGCCCGCCGCTGCACGATCCAGCTCAGCTACGCCATCGGCGTGGCCGAGCCGCTCTCGCTCTATGTCGACCTGCACGGCACCGGCACGGTCGAGGCTTCGGCGATCGAAGCCGTCCTGCCGACGCTGGTGCGCCTGACCCCCAAGGGCATCCGCACCCATCTCGGCCTCAACAAGCCGATCTACCAGAAAACCGCCGCCTACGGCCATTTCGGCCGCACGCCCGAAGGCGACTATTTCCCCTGGGAAAAGACCGACCTGGTTGATGCGCTCAAGGCGAAGCTGGCCTGAGGCCTGCGGTCTGACGACCAATAGCAAGGGGCGCGGAGAGCTATGCTTTCCGCGCCCTTTTCGCATGTCCGTCACAAGTTGTTATCGGCCTGTCGAAATAAGACGATTTTCCATCGCATTGTCATGACTCGGGGTTATGATGCAGTGCGGTCAGGAATGGGGGTCCGCCGCGACGTCTGAACGCGTTTCGGAAGGCCAGCCATGCCCAAGACGACCAGCGAACCCACAACATCCACCGCTTCCATCCCGCTCTGGCCGCCGCTCGACTGGTTCGGCCAGGCCTTCGACTATGGCGTCGACGCGCTGCAACGCGCCGTCCTGTTCGCCGACGTCAAGCGCCAGCGCGGCGACCAGTATAAGGCGCATCTGGCCGAACGCGTGCCCCATGTGCTGAATTTCGATGGCGAGATCATCCTGTCCGGCGCCGACCTGCCCCGCCAGGTCAATTATGGCCTGGTCCGCATCACCCCGCCAGAGGGCTTGCCGGTCGATCCGGCCAAGCGCCCGGTCATCGTCGTCGATCCGCGCGCCGGTCATGGCCCCGGCATTGGCGGCTTCAAGCCCGACAGCGAGATCGGCGCCGCCCTGCGCGAAGGCCACCCCTGTTATTTCATCGGCTTCACTCCCAATCCGGTTCCGGGCCAGACGGTGGAGGATGTGATGCGCGCGGAGGCCGCCTTCGTCGCCCATGTCGGCGAACTCCACCCCTCCGCCGATGGCAAGCCGGTGGTGATCGGCAATTGCCAGGCCGGCTGGCAGATATTGATGACCGCCGCGGTCTGGCCCGAGCTGTTCGGCCCGATCATCGTCGCCGGCGCCCCGCTCTCCTATTGGGCGGGCGACAATGTCATGCGCTATGGCGGCGGCCTGATGGGCGGCAGTTGGGCAACGGCGATGACCGGCGACATGGGCGCGGGCCGCTTCGACGGCGCCTGGCTGGTGCAGAATTTCGAAAATCTCGATCCTGCCAACACGCTCTGGAAAAAGGATTACACCCTTTATTCCAAGGTCGATACCGAAGCCCCTCGCTATCTCGGCTTCGAGAAATATTGGGGCGGCTATGTCTATCTCAACGATGTCGAAATGCAGTATATCGTCGACAATCTCTTCATCGGTAACCGGCTCGCCACCGCCCAGTTGCTGACCTCGGACGGCATCCGCATCGACCTGCGCAACATCCGCTCGCCGATCCTGGCCTTCTGCTCGCATGGCGACAATATCACGCCGCCACCGCAGGCCCTGGGCTGGATCACCGACCTCTACCGCAACGATGCGGAGATCGTCAGCCATGACCAGACGATCATCTATGCCACCCATGACAGTATCGGCCATCTCGGCATTTTCGTATCGGCCAGCGTCGGGCGCAAGGAGCATCGCGAATTTGTCAGCGCCATCGACCTGATCGATGTGCTGCCCGCCGGCCTCTATCAGGCGACGGTGCAACAGGATCCAGACGGCGCCCTGCCCGGCGCGGTCGATGATGACGGCCAGTATCTGGCGATCCAGCGGCGCGGCATCGCCGATGTCCAGGCAATCGTGCAGCAGGATTTCGACAGCGAACGGCGCTTCGTTGCCGCCCGCCGTGCGTCGGAAGCCAATCTGGAACTGTATCGCCGCTTCGCCCAGCCGCTGGTGCAGGCGATGGCCAGCCCGCAACTGGCCGACTGGCTGGCGCAATGGCACCCGATGCGCCTGTCCTACAGCTGGTCGAGCGACCATCCCATGGCGCAACTGATCGAGGGCTGGGCCGGGGTCGTGCGCGACAATCGGCGCCCGGTCGCGCCCGACAATGGCTTCCTGGCCGGCCAGACCATGGTGTCGACCATGATGGCGGGCGCGCTCGACGCCTATCGGGATACCCGCGACAGGCTCCAGGCATTGAGCTTCGATACGATCTATGGCGCGCCGCTGGTTCAGGCCGCCATGGGCGTCGCCCCGCAGGACGGCCGCCCGCCCCGTCATCACCCCGGCGACACGCCGGAACATCGCGCCTTCGTTGCCGAGGAAATGGCCCATCTCAGCGCCGAACTGCAGGAAGGCGGCCTGCTGGAGGCGCAGTTGCGGGCGATCTTCCATGTGCTGCGCACCCGCGAACAGACCGACGCCCGCCGGTTCGAGGAGGCGCGCCGGCTGCATATCGACATGCTGCCCGCGGGCATGACCCTGCCGCTGTTCCGCACGCTGGTGCGCGAGCAGGCCAAGCTGCTGCGCCATGATCCCGATGGCGCGATTGCCGGCATTCCCGAACTGCTCGCCCGCGTCGATCCCGATGCAGTCCGCGCCGGCGGGCAAAAGCTTGCCGCATTGTTCGACCGGGACGAAGGGCTGACGCAGGAGGAGGCCGCCCGGCTGGGCGCCATGCTCGACCTGTTCAATGCTGCGGCCGATGTCGACCGTGGCTGAGCCATCCTGTCCGGAACATGACGAAAAGTTCATTGGCCTGCGCCCGCGGAACCGCGCATAGAGAGGGCGTCGGGCTCGCACCCCTGTCGAGCCCGGCACCCTCCACCCAGGGCAACGCCATGACCCGTCCTCTTGCTACCGCCTTCATCAGCCTTGCATTTCTGGTTGGCAGTGCCGCTCCTGCACTGGCAGCTCCCTGCAAGGATGCGAAGGGCAAGTTCGTCAAATGTCCGCCAAAGGCGGCCCCCAAAAAGGGCCCCTGCAAGGACGCCAAGGGTCGCTTTGCCAAGTGCAAGTGACCTGACGAACTGGACAGACCGGTCGGGCCTTGCCTCCCGGCCAGCCTTCGGGTCGCACCACGGCTAGCCAGCTTCAAGGGCCATCCTGCCGCTCTCCCCTGTTCGGCATCCCATGGCCCTTGTGCTCTGCCCCCTTCCCGCTACCTTGCCTGCATGCATAGCGGGAGGGGGCAGATATTCATGTGGTTGCGGATAGTTGGCGGCTTTGCGATGGCAACAGCCCTGCCCCTTGCCCCATCCGCGCAGGCCCAGCCAAGCCCCATCGCCGTAAAGACCGTCAAAAGCTGGACACACAAGCCGTCCGGTATTGCCTTCCCGTCGAAGATTGACGGTTTTGCTCGCAGTGCGGTCGAGGATCTGAGCAACGGCGCGCTCCTCGATACATCGATCGCCTATGACGATCCGATCAGTCGCACCCATGTAAATGTCTATGTCTATCATGCCGCCATGCCGGCCACCGCCATCTGGTTCGATGTCGCGGCCACCATGATCGCGACCAACGACAAATTCGGGCGCCCCGCAGCCCTGGGCGATCCTGTGGCCTTTGCCCTTCCGGGCAGTTCAGTGCCAGCCGGACTGCGCCAGAGCTTCACTATCACCCAGATCGGCCGTAGCAGCGGCGTTGCCGTCATCGCGCTCGGGGAATGGGTGGTAAAGTTGCGCGTCACCTCGCCCGTCCATGATGCGTCCCAGCTTGATGCCCTGTTGGATCGGATGATAGCCCAGATTGGCTGGCCCCGCGCGCTACCGCCGCTCAAACCCTGCCCCCAACCGCTTGTCTTCGGCGCGCCTGCGGACAAGGTGACAAAGGACCGCGCGTCCGTCATTGCCGGCGCGATAATGGGCAATATCGACCGCAGCGTCAGGGAAAAGGCGGCGAAGAATAGAGAAGCCCCGGGCGCCCCGGCCTATTGCGTCCACCCCGATCGAATACAGGGCCGCCTCCCCATCTATCAGGGCGAGACGAATGAGGGCAGCTATGCCATCCCGCTCGGCGATTCGGGCACCATGCTGGTCATCGCCCGAGACACGCTGACCGCCTTGCTGGGCGGCAAGGATGAAAGTAGCGCGCCCTGGACGGTCACCGTCCGCACGCTTGACCAATGGCTGCAATATCCCAGCTATGCCAGCGCGCCACCGCCGGTCCAGGCGATCGAGATCGTCCAGTCGGAAAAGCCGCTGTCGACCACCAGCATCTATGGCAAGCAAAGCCAGATCAGCCTGTCGCCGGACGCCGTTGCCAACTGATAGGGCGCAGGCCGCTTGCTCCATCGGCCTGCCCCCGCTAGTCAGCCGCCCATGACCGCGCATAAATCGGGCGACCCGACCACCCTCAACCGCCTTTATGGCCGCCAGTCCGGGCCCAAGCTTCGCAAGGGCCAGCAGGAACTGGTCGACACGCTGCTCCCCGCCGTATCGGTGCCGGCCGAAGGCGACGTCACGGCCGCCGACCTGTTCGGCTATGACCGCCCGCTCCATTTCGAGATCGGCTTCGGCGGCGGCGAGCATATGGCCTATCGCGCCGACATGCTGCCCGACCATGGCTTCATCGGCTGCGAGCCGTTCCTGAACGGCGTGGTCCAGGCGCTCGGCCATATTCGCGACGGTGCGCTCGGCAATGTCCGCCTGCACATGGGCGATGCGCTCGACGTTCTCAGCCGCATCCCCGACGGATCGCTCAGCTTCGTTTATCTGCTCCATCCCGATCCCTGGCCCAAGGCGCGCCATGCCAAGCGGCGGATGATGAACCCCGGCCCGGTCGACATGATCGCGAAGAAGCTCAAGCCCGGCGGCGAGTTCCGCTTCGGCACCGATCATCCGGTCTATCTGCGCTGGGCGCTGATGGTGATGAACGGCCATCCCGAATTCGACTGGTTGGCAAGCGATCCCAAGGATTTCCTGACCCGTCCAGGCGGCTGGCCCGAAACCCGCTACGAGGCCAAGGCCCGGCGCCTGGGCCATGAGGTCTGGTACTTTCGTTACAGGCGTAAATAGGCCAACGACTTAGGGCCAAAAATGGCAGTTTTCTGCGGAATTTGCTACGCCACGCTTTCTCATTGTACGCTACCTTTTGCCCGACCGTGATTGCCAGGTGATTGCCAGCAGCAGGTCAGATATGGGTAATTGCTGGACGTGCGATGGAGGTTTCGTATGGCGACTGGGAAGATCAGCAAGAGGACCGTCGACGCGTTTCGCGACGAGGGCACGGCCGGTTTCCTCTGGGACGTTGATCTCAAGGGCTTCGGGCTAAAGGTCACGACCGCAGGTAACGCCATCTATGTGCTGCAATACCGCTTAGGCGGCCGCGAGGCGAAAACCCGCCGCTTCACCATCGGCAATCACGGATCTCCCTGGACACCCGTCACGGCTCGCACAGAGGCCGAGAGGCTTTCAATATTTGTCGCTCAGGGCATCGACCCCCAAGAAGTTGACCGCCAAAGGCGCCGCGAAGCAGTCGACTTGGCCTTCTCAACCTATGTGGGCACGTTCGCGAATTCTTACAGAGGCTCCGGCTGGGCGAACCTGATCGAGCGGTCGGCCAAGCTACACATCACCCCGATATTGGGCAGCAAGCCACTGCCCAATATCACTCGCGCGGATGTCGTCTCAGTGTTTGATCGGATGCCAGATGCGCAGGCAGCGAATCGGCGAAATGTCTTTGCCGTACTTCGCCGCATGTTCAAATGGGCCGTCACTCCCAATTAAAGGAGCAATCAGAGCTATCGTAACGAACGACGATTGCTGGCACGTCGAATGACAGCAGATAGTCCAACTGGTCGACCTTCAAACGCACGCGATCGGCACGGGCATCCCCGCCGTGCCGAAGCCGCCGATCATGACCGACGCGCCATCCTGAATTTCTGCCACCGCCGCTTCGGCGCTGGCCACCGCCTTGTCGATCATCCGAGTCTCCTAAGATCCGTGATTTCCAATCCAGCGTGATCTGATCCTCCAAAGAAATTGCGTCAATCGATAATCATGATATTGTCCGATTATCGGTTGATGGAGAATTGATGATGATGGACGTCAGCGACCTTGAGGCAAATGGCGACCCGGAATTTATGCAGTCGCTGGCGCGCGGCTTGGCAGTCCTCAGGTGTTTCGCGAACGAGCAGCGGCCCATGACGATAGCGCAGGCAAGCCGGCTGACCGGATTGAGCAGGCCTGCTGTGAAGCGATGCCTACATACCTTGGTTCGGCTTGGTTACGCCGCGCAGGACGGCGTCCAATATGCCCTCCGCCCAAAAGTCTTGGCACTCGGCTACGCCTACATGTCATCGAGCTCGCTGGCGGCACGAGCGCAGCCCTTGCTGGATAATCTGCGAGACGAGCTCCACGAGAGCTGCTCGCTCGGGGTGATCGAAGAAGACGAGGTCTATTACGTCGCCCGTGCAGAGGTTTCGCGCATCATGTCGATCGCTCTAAGGGTAGGAAGCCGGCTACCGCTTTACTGCACCTCGATGGGTCGCATCCTTTTGGCGGCCTGGCCACGATCGGAGCAGGAGGCCTATCTTCGCAGGACTGAAATAATGGCATGCACTCCAAAGACGGTGACACAACCATCGAGAATTCTCGAGATACTCGAACATGTCGCTGAGGAAGGTCACGCTATTGTCGACGAGGAACTCGAATTAGGCCTTCGTTCCGTGGCTGTTGCGGTCAAGGGGAGATCCGGCGTGGTCGCAGCAGTGAACATCGGCACGCAGGCCGCGCGAACATCGTTGCCCGAACTAAGATCACGCTTTCTTCCCGGCCTCCGCCGCGTTGCTAGAAACTTGGAAGCTACAGGCGTAGATTGAGCCAGTATCTTGGCATTCTCGACATTCCCGTCCATTTCTTCCTTTTCTGTCAACTCATGACGGCCGTATTGAAAGTATCAGAAGCCGATATCAGGTAGGCATAGATTCTTTGGAGGGTAGATATGTCGCTGGACCGTACCTTGTTCGAGCTTTCCATAAAAGAGAGTGATCATAGTCGTGAGTATTGGCTCGACCGCCCCTGGCTAAATGAGCGTCGGCGTGAGGTTCAGGGAGCAGACGTTGACGTGTTCCCCTGAAATGTGACCGATTTTGAGTAGAGTCCGACGTAAAGGAGTCGGACGAAGATGAAGCGCAGCAGGTTCAGCGAAGAGCAGATCATCGCGATCTTGAAGGAGCAGGAGGCTGGGATGGCGACGGCGGATGTTTGCCGCCGCCACGGAATCAGCTCGGCGACGTTCTACAAATGGAAGTCGAAGTATGGCGGTCTGGAGGTGTCCGAGGCCCGGCGTCTGCGCACGCTGGAGGAAGAGAACAGCCGGCTGAAGAAGCTGCTGGCCGAGGCAATGCTCGACAACGTGGTGCTGAAGGATCTGGCATCAAAAAAATGGTGACGCCCGGCGCTAAGCGGGATGCCGTCGCCCATGCCCGTGAGCATCACGGGCTGAGCGAGCGTCGGGCGTGCAACCTGGTCGGCGTGAGCCGGCGGGTGATCCGGTATCGATCGTCGCGTCCGGACGATGGTCCGCTGCGACAGCGTCTGCGCGAGTTGGCGGCCGAGCGTCGCCGCTTCGGCTATCGGCGTCTCGGGTATCTTCTGGCTCGCGAGGGCATGACGCCCAACCACAAGAAGCTGCTGCGGGTCTATCGCGAGGAGAACCTGCGGGTCCGTCGCCGTGGTGGCCGCAAGCGCGCCCTGGGCACGCGGGCGCCGATGGTGCTGCCGGACGGGCCGAACCAGCGTTGGTCGCTCGACTTCGTCTCCGACACCCTGACGTGCAGCCGGCGGTTCCGCATCCTGTGCGTGGTCGACGACTACACGCGGGAATGCCTGGCGCTGGTGGCCGACACGTCGCTGTCGGGTGTGCGGGTCGCGCGGGAGCTGACGCGGCTGATTGGGATGCGCGGCAAGCCGCATACGGTGGTCAGCGACAACGGCACCGAGCTGACCTCGTCGGCCATCCTGCGCTGGTCGCAGGAACGGCGGGTCGAGTGGCATTACATCGCACCCGGCAAGCCGATGCAAAACGGCTTCGTCGAGAGCTTCAACGGGCGTCTGCGCGACGAATGCCTCAACGAGACCCTGTTCACGTCGCTGCCGCATGCTCGCTTCGTGCTCGATGCCTGGCGGCACGATTACAACTACGTCAGGCCACACTCGAAACTGGGCGGGAGAACCCCCGCCGAGAAAGCCGGCCAACCTGTCCGGGGGCATGCCCCCGGACAGGTTGCCATCACCTCAACCAACCATCATGAAGGAGCCGGACTCTACCTCTGACTGGTGACAATCAGGGGAGCATGTCAGTGACGCTGACAATGCGATCGCGCTGATAGAACTCCGCACCGTGTTCACCATGAGCGATAAAACCACTTTGATTGCCAAGATCGCTCAGGTTTCTCTATCGGCATTCCCAACCTCACTTGGAGAGGCTCTGTTAACGCCTGTAAAAGTGGGGGCTCACAATATTGTTACAGGATGGTGCGTGTTCGAATTAACAGCGGCAGTAGTCGGCAACAAGGCACTCGAAAGTTACGCGTTAGAGTTCCATGATACCCACGATCTGGTCTCAGCCCTTGCTCCGCGTATCGTCCAACGCCAGGAAGAGAGCTGATGAACCGATTGTTCCGGCGGAAGGCAGTCAATGCAAATCCGGTATGCATCGCTGGTGATGGCGCCATTGCAATGCATGGCGTCAACGAGGGCAGAGTAATTCCTCTGGTAATACTTGATACAAGTGTCCGAACAGAAATAAATGAGTATATAAGAATTCATCAATTTTCCGGTCATGGCGACGTGACCATTACCTGGGGCCAAGCACTTTCTAGGCCTGATACCGTTAGCTTGATGTTGAATTTCATTCGCCCGGTGGAACTGAGCTTCGCGATAATCTTCGAACTTCAGAAAGCCCATTCGATCCTTGTAGAGGGAGCCCTGTGTTCAGGCGGCCTTTACCTGCAAGCGGGAGTCGAGGGAGACCGTGTTAGAAACACCATCGAGCAGCCGAGGGTTGTCATCGAAATTCCCGACACAGGATTTCGGCCTCGCTGGGAAAAAATTTGCCAACGCTACCTCGCCAAAAAGATGCGCGCCGCAGGCTTGGACCGGAAAGCAGCCAAACATGTCGCAGCTGAACAATATTCTGAGCTTCAGAAAATGGCCTTAGCGAGACCTTTCCCGAGCTAACCAATGCCGGTCGTCCGGTATGCCGCGGATGCCGCTCTCGCGGGCGGCATCAATTGATGCTTCGCGTGATTGCTATGTGATTGCTGCATCTGATTTTACATCGTGAAATAAGCAGTAATATCGTGCTTTTTCATATTGATATCTTATTCTTGTACTTAATTTCTGGTATTTCCGGTACCGGCGCATCTAGTGGTCCGAAAAGATTTTGACATTTGCAGACCCATCCCCGCCGACGGGGGATGCACATGTCAAAATTAATCCACTAGGCAAAAACCCGAGAAAATTAGAGATATTCAAGATAGTTAAATCTACCACCGTGCGAAGCGATGGCCGAAATTTTCCGCAACGATGATTATTTTCGTGGTGCCTGAAATCTTGCCATCGCCACCGGAAAGTCAGCAAGCGAACGCGAGGTCCACGCCTCTCTGGGCAGGTTGCCGCTTTCCAAGGGACGAGGGCCTGCAGGGTTTTGGTCGATAATCGCAGCCGGCGTACGAACACGGGAACCGCTCTGACGCGGCCCCATTTACCATCGCTGCAAGCGAACAAAGTCCACGAAAGCCCGCAAGGGCGCCGGCAAATAACGGCGCCCGGAATAATAGAGCCGGGGACCAGAGAAGGTCTGGCACCAGTCGTCGAGAACGGATTCGAGCGCCCCACTCTCGATATGCGGTTTAAGCCAATCCTCGAACAGATGCACAATTCCAAGGCCAGCCACGGCAGCATCGATCAGCAATTCGCACGCCAGACCAGGCTGCACCACCAGCGGCCCGGTCGGATCGACAACGAGAATTTCTCCCTCTCTCTCGAATTCCCATCCCGGCATGGCTCCGCCGGAAAAACGGCCGCGCAGGCAATTATGGCCCAACAGTTGCTGTGGGTGCGAGGGGCGCCCATGATGATCGAAATAGGCTGAAGATCCAGCTGTAACCGACCGCTGCGTCGCTGGGCCGATGGGGATCGCGATCATGTCCTGTTCAAGCCGCTCCTCATAACGGATCCCGGCATCCGCACCGGATTTCAATATGTCGACAAACCCATCCTCTACCGTCACCTCCACTCGAATATCGGGATAGACCCGAAGGAATGATGGGAGGATCGATGGGAGCACGGTGCGGGCGACATTAGCTGGAACATTCAGACGCAATGTTCCAGCGGGTCTGTCACGGAAGATGTTGACGACATCGAGCGCGTCGCGGATTTCCGAAAGCGCCGGCGACAGCCGCTCGAATAGCCGCGCGCCCGCTTCGGTCAGGGCCATGCTGCGCGTCGTGCGGTGGAGGAGACGAACGCCTAGCCGGGCCTCCAGCCGCCTGAGCGCGTCGCTCATCCCAGATGCCGAGGTGCCCGAAATACGGGCTGCATCTCGGAAGCCTCCTGCCCGCACTACTTCCACGAAGGTGGCAAGATCATCGAGTTCCGTCGCCATTGTTCGATTATCCGTACAGCTTGTTCTGATTACTACGACTTATCGTTCGCTGGCCACAAGCCCATATCGCGGTCTCCAAATGAGGAGACAGGACATGATGGATCTTCGCAAAGCCGGCACCTTCAAGCTGGGCGATCATCTTGTGAACCGCATGGGCTATGGCGCGATGCAACTGGCTGGGCCTGGCGTCTTTGGCCCGCCCAAGGATCGCGATGCCGCCGTCGCGGTCCTGCGCGCGGCAGTTGCGGCGGGCGTGAACCATATCGACACAAGCGATTTCTATGGCCCTCATGTGACCAACCAGATCATCCGCGATGCGCTTCATCCCTATAGCGACGATCTCCTGATCGTGACCAAGGTGGGCGCGATCCGCGGCAAGGACGCCTCATGGCTGCCGGCACAAAGTGCCGCCGAATTGCAGCAGGGCATCGAAGACAATCTGCGAAACCTTGGCCGCGACACTCTCGACCTGGTCAACATGCGCATTATGGGCGACATCCACGCGCCGTCGGAAGGGTCGATCGAGGCGCAGATCGTCGCCCTTGCACAGCTGCGCGAGAAAGGACTGGTTCGACATATCGGCCTCAGCAACGTGACAGAGAGCCAGGTCGCGGAGGCCCAGCGCATCGTCCCGATCGCGTGCGTCCAGAACCAGTATAACCTGGCGCACCGCGCGGATGACGCGCTGATCGACAACTTGACGCGCCAGGGCGTCGCCTATGTCCCATTTTTTCCGCTCGGAGGCTTTTCGCCCATCCAATCGCAGGCATTGGCCCATTTGGCGGATCGCCTGGGCGCTACGTCGATGCAACTGGCGCTTGCATGGCTGTTGGCGCGCGCACCGAACATGCTGCTGATCCCCGGCACGTCCAATGTCGCGCATCTGACCGAGAATTTGGCAGCAGTGGAGCTGGATCTGTCGCAGGAGGTCAAGGCCGAACTCGAAGCCATTGCGTTCGATCGGGCCCACTGAAACTCGATGATGGGCGCATTCCCGACTGCGGAATGCCCCCCCCCCTCTCCCCCCCTGCCTTTCGAAATCGGACAGCTCGCGGCTCGATGCGCCTGGTAGGGGCGCGGACGGTTCCTCTGCCGCTATTCTCAAACGACATGGGGCTGACACTCAATCGGCGGAACGCAGCCATTCTCCTTACGGCCAGTGCCGGGCATCCAGAGCAGCATAGCGAGTTGGCCGCGACCTGGACCGGAAAATCGGTGACTGAATGGCCGTAAAGGGGCGTTAAAAGATGACCGGAATTCCCCCTCGCCTTCCCGCAGCGGAAAATAACATCGCTGTCTTTTCCAGATATCCGCATGCGATCAAGAACTTGTGACGCGACAGGATCTGCAAAATACATAATTTTTTGGGTCATTAACTTCGACTAAAGGCGCGCATGCTAGAGGGGTGTGGTTAAGGGATCCAAGCGGCTCATCAGGCCGATGAGCTGCGCGGCAAAGCCAGGACGCTGCGCGATGCCGTGCGTACCCATGGATGGAACAGCCTGGATGCCGCGCGAGGCCGCATTTACATCATGCTCGACGTGCGCGATGCAGTCTCCAACGTCTATCGCGATGGCCATGCTTCGCTGGCGGGGCGGGCGATATTCGGCTGGTATCCCGACGATCAGCCCGAATCCGCAATCCAGATTGTGCAGGATCCGCTGGTCGATGGTGCCAAGATCAGCACATGGATGAAGCAGGGCGTCATCGTGCGCACGCGGACCGATGCCAATACGGTGGAGGCACGCGCCGGCGATTATCGCAAGGCACGGGCGGCCATGGACAGCGGCGCCCAGGCGCTCAGCACGGACTATTATCCCGGCGCGCCCGATCCGTTGCGCAGAGGCTTTTCGGTGACGCTGCCGGACGGCGCAATGGCGCGGTGCAATCCGGTGCGCGTTGTGGCGGGGTGCGCGGCCCTACCTTGCGTTTGCGCTGACTGATTTATCACCTTCGGTGTCGCGCATAGACTCATGATGCCCGGCGTCCTGGACAAATTGGAGCCAGTATCTGGCGGTGGCGCAGTTGATCTTGCGGTGGCCGCGCATGCGCTCGATGAGGCTGCGTTGCTCGTAGAGCGCCTCGTTCATGCTCGACTTTCACTGGCAAACAGCGCGTCGGATTTGAGGATTTCTTCGAGATGAGCCGTTTGGCTTCCTCTTTATCCTTAGCCCACAGGAACAGCATGATTTCATGCTTACCGAGGGTAGCGCGCATTTTATCGGGCACAATCCGCCGAGAATAAGAAACTTCGCCGCCATTAGCGAAATAGGACTGGATGCTTCGACAACTGTTACAGATGTAACAGACGTCCGCAAAAAGTCCTTATCTTTCAACGCATTCCAAGCCTTTCAACAGCTTGGAGACAATGGTGGGCCCGGCATCTACTTAGAACGACGTTTAACACTTTGAAAAACAACGATTTTATAAGAATATCCATGAAGGATACCCCCACGGATACCCCCAATACAAAATAGAATACAATTTTTTAGCAATGTATCAGCCATGCAAAAATATACTATGAGAACGGCTATTACTGAAATCGGATTTTCTTATGATTTGAACATTGCGGCGTGAAATCAATGCGTGTTTGGATAAGGGGCCGAACGTGACGGACGGCCCCTTATCGATATTTCAGGCCAAGCTGTGCTTGAGCTGGCTCATCTTATCGTGCCCTTCACGCACGGAATGAAAAGCGCGCTCGACGACCTGACGCGACGCCGGATCAAGATCGGCGTGCCCCAAGGCATCTTCATACTTGGCTTTGATGTGGTCTTCGCCTCGCTCGACTTCCTGGATGATCGCCTTGTCATCCTTACCTGTGATAGCCTGCTTCAAATCCATGAATGTGCGGTGAGCCGCCGCCAGGAAGCTACTATCGCTCTCCGGATCGCCGCCGAGGCGACGCACCTCGGCCTGCAGTTCAGTGGCGGCGGCACTGCGGTCGCGCGCGAACTCGGCGAACATGGTAGCAAACTGCGTGCTCTCCGCATCCTTCGCCGCATCCTGATAGCCCTTCATGCTGTCCAGGGTAACCTGAATAAGGCTGTTCAGCGTCGAAACGGTTTTTTCAGTGCTCATGATGCTCTCCTTGTTAGAAGCCTCACAACTGTCAGATCGACGACCCGATCCTGCTAGTCGTTGCGCCAATTCGATCAGTTGCAGCTGGATCGTGGCGAATGGAAATTTTGGTTCGCCACTGTGCTGACACGTCAACGGCGTTAGACGACGGTATTTGGGACCACTGCGTGGCTCCCCTCCTCGCTACCCTCGATCGTGCCGCCAAAAAGCATTTTCAGTTTCCCGCTGAGCGACATGTCCGTTTCCCACAATTCCGCGTCATCGATGTCGAAGCGAAGGAGCGCGAGGTTGGGATCATTTTTGCCTCCCGGAAACCATGCCTCGACGGTTTTAGACCAGAGCTTGTCGATCATGGCCGGATCATTATCGACGGTGACATTGCCAGACAGGCACGCAAAGAAATCTTGTCCCTTGGAGACAAATTGCGCCATCGCTGGCCCGCCAGTTGCCAAACGATTGTCCTTGCCGATGAAGAACCAGATTGTGTCGACCTGATCTTTGTCCAATTGCGCGGTCAGAGGCTCCGAATGGCTTCGACCATCCGCCAGACCGACCATGAGAAATGGCCCTTTCTCGAGCTTGTCCCACATATGCTGTTTCAGTTTGTGCGTATCGACTGGCATGCTACTCTCCTTCTTTCGCTCCCTTCAACGCTAGGAAAGTGGCTAAGTTGCGCCGCGCAGGATGTAGATCTGGGCCTAAACCGAGATCGTAAACCGTTCCCGATGACCCCAACTTCCTACGCTCGCGCAACCGCCTGGACGAAACGAGCGTAAACGCGGGATTTCAGGCCAAGCTTTTTACTTTAGGATCCAAGTTTCCGCGTCGGCCTCATTATCAAAGAATTTGACGCCCTCGCGATCGGTCAATCGCTGCGCCTGAAGGCGAGCCAGGGTAGAATTACAAACGAAAGCAAGGCGTCGCGAGCGCACATCTGCCGACGCAAGTAGAGAGGAAAACGCTTCCACGACCGCCTGAGGCTGAATTTTCATGTTTCTGATATCTACCAAAGTCAGATGCCCAGGTGCTCTGAGCTTCAGCAGCATTTCGCGATACCTAGCCGAAAAGCGATGAACGTCTGCCTCATCGAAAAACCCCGACATCTCCACGCGCATCAAATTGTGCTGAATATCTGCATGAATTGCGAAGACCGCATCCACTCCCATTCTCCTAAACACGTCGCGATCGGCATTATGCAGCTTTCAAAGATGTTCCGTAATATTTTAGTGAAAGCCTTGAACCGTCGGCGATCTCAACGTCGCAGAATTTTCCATACCACTTGCGAATATCGCGGGCTTGCAATCACCTCGCACAAATTCTTGTGCGTTTATTGACCCAGCAACCTTCTTCGAACGTTACGGTTCCAAGAGAATCCATAGCCTTGTCGTCGTCGGGATCCGCATTCCAGCTGGCGTCTCCCTTCCCTTCACCGTCGACTATGACAACGGCAAAATGTGAGTTCTTGGGCTTGCCCGAGCTCCACGCGTTCAGAGTGTAACCGCCGTCTCCCATTGGATAGACTTCGCATTTTTCGTTGACGTGAACCTTGCCTTCAACCTCGAACCGACAATATCGCATTTCGGAGCGGGGAACATCGGCTACTCCTGCGTTGGCCGCTTCTTCCGGCCGGGCATACGGTGCACTCTCCTTCTTGGCCCCCGCAACATTAGAAACGGTGTTGCTGACGCTCGCCCTGCCCGAGACCTGTTCGCTCTGATTTGTTACGGAACCGCCACAACCAGCAAGCAGGGTAAGCACGCTGGACCATATGGCGAGGTAGCCGAAACGGTCTTTGTCCATTTTCTTGCCCTCCATTCTTCTCTCCCGTGAACTATCCACCGGCGTTCACAGGATAAAGTGGCGCGCGATGACGCGACTTCGCAATCAGGTAAAGCACCAAGCTATGCAGCCCGTTAAACGGACAGTTAAGTTACGAAAAACCTTCAGAAACCAACATAGATTAAACGCTTCGTTAATCCTCTCTTCGCTTTCCTGGGTGTAGGAGGCGTCTCGAAATTGGAGATGATATGAAGCGCCTACTCTACATCAGCACGGCCCGTTCCATCTTGCATGCGTCCGAGCTTGACGACCTTCTGCTCAAAGCGCGCGAGGCAAATTCCCGTGTCGGGATCACCGGCCTGCTGATTGTAGGCGGACGCCGCTTCCTTCAAGTGCTTGAAGGTGCCGACGAAGCTATTGCCGCGACATATGAGCGAATAAGGCATGATCCCCGTCATTTTGCTCTTGTTAAACTCCACGACAAGGAGGTCGGGTCAAGGGCGTTTGGGTCGTGGGCAATGGGTTTCGAGCAGGTTGTAGATGCCGCCGGTTCGGTTAGCGGTTCGTTGGAAGAGCAGGTCAACGCCCTGGTTGCCCCTATCTCAGACCCTACGTTGCGCGCATATTTTACGGGTTTTGCGAAGACGCATGCTGCGAACTGACCGGATGTCAGCATCCAGCATGCAAGACCGGGACATTGTGCCTGTAGACGACAGCAGCGCTTCTCACCCGAGCAAGGGGGGTGGCTGTTCATAATGTCTGATATTGTGTCTCGCCAATCAGTCCGTGGCAGGATGAGCGATTCCTGAAGCATTATCTCCAATAGCATTTACAACATTCTCATCGATTCGCTCCGGTGCCGTAACAATCATTCGACGTCCGGCATCGATCTGCTTCATGCCCATCATGCGGGCAGCCATCCTTTCAGGCACATGCCAGCTTTCTGGCAAGGATCGAGCTACGGCGCCGGGCAGGGTCGTCCAAAGCAGAATGCCGGACAGGAACCCGCCCAGGCAGAATAATATTACTTGAATCTCCTGCTCGGCCGCTCCGCGTCCGCGCGCTATCATCCGGTCTATTTGCGAGGCCTTCCGAGAAAACCCGTCTTGCGCTTCATGCAGCATCGTTCTGTCTTCCGCCCTCGCTATTTGCGCAGATGCGATGATCCGCTCCACCAGCGCTTCAGGCGTCATCTCCATCGCCGGACGGCTCTGGATCATGTCGAGCTTATGCGCATGCACGTCGAGCGATTTGTTGATTTGCGCCAATGTCGCGCTGTAATCGGGGATCTTCTCCCTCGCAGCTGTAAGGCCTTCAAGCGCGTGACGCAGGAGGCTCAGTTCCCGACGCACAGCATCAAAAGCTTCTACGGGATCATCCTGTTGGGGGTCTTGTTGGATCATGGTTGGAGCCTAGAGCCAAAGGCCCCGGCCTAGCGAGCGGCCGAGATGATGCTGGAAATCCTGCGACAGCGATCGGCCGCTTTGGACGGAAAGACCGACCTCCTACGTGCGATTGCGCAGCAGCAGCAGCTTAAACTGTGGATCACGTTCATGGTGCCAGTTCGCCATTTCTTCACGCTCCCGCTGCAGGGCGATATATTTTGAGGCATGGTTGGCTTTGTGCTGATGACATCCGTCAACGCGCCGCGCTGTGCGGCATAAGATTATGGGTCCTTCGCAAACCCTCGTCATCCGCACAAGCTACCACAAACTGAATATACTCGGTTCGATGGGATTGCACGCCGTTACCCACCATGACGCCGACCACTTTCGCGTTTTGATACAGATCTGATCACCTCAGCCGCTGTTGCGCAGCGCGGTCGCGATCGCATTGATCGACAGTTCGATGCCTTCCTTGATCCGGGCATCATCCTCGCCAGCGCGATAGCGCTTGAGCAGTTCAACCTGCAGCAGATTGAGTGGCTCGATATAGGGAAGCCGCAGCCGGATCGACGTCTCGGTCGTCGGGCTCCTTTCCAGCAGGCGCGACTGGCCGGTGGCCGCCAGCAGCCCGTCATGGGTCAGCGACCAGCCTTCGCGGATACGCCCGAACAGCGTTTCCGCCTTGGCCTGGTCCTCGACCAGCGGCAAATATCGCGCCGCAATGCCGAGGTCCGACTTGGCCAGCACCATCTCCAGATTGGCCAGCGCCGACTGCAGGAAGGACCAGTGCTGCGCCATGTCGGCCAGCAGCGCCTTGTCCTCGAACGCGGCGATCGCATGGCCGAAACCATACCAGCCCGGCAGCATCACCCGCGCCTGCGCCCAGCTGAACACCCAGGGAATGGCGCGCAGATCCTCGATCGCGGTGCTCTTGGTCCGGCTCGCCGGACGCGACCCGATCTTGAGGCCGGAGATTTCCTGGATCGGGGTGAGCTGGCGGAAGAATTCCTTGAACCCCTCGGTGCCGTAAACCAGGTCGCGATAGGCGGTGAAGGCGTTCTTCGACAGCTCGTCCATCGCCGCGGCAAAGCGGGCGGCATCCTTCGCCGACACGCCCTCGGGCTCCAGGCTGGCGAGCAGGGTCGCGCTGGTCATCGCCTCCAGATTGGTCATCGCCACGTCGCGCGTGCCGAACTTGGCGGCGATCACCTCGCCCTGTTCGGTGATGCGGATGCGCCCCTGCACGCTGCCGCGCGGCTGCGCCTGGATCGCCTTGAAGGCGGAGCCACCACCGCGCCCGACCGCGCCGCCGCGACCATGGAACAGCTGCATCGCCGCCCCGGCTTCGGCGAAGACCGGTTCCAGCGCCTGGCTAGCCTTGTACAGGCTCCAGGTCGAGGTGATGTAGCCGCCATCCTTGTTGCTGTCGGAATAGCCGATCATCACTTCCTGATGGCCGCGCGCCTGCACCACCCCGGCAATTTCGGGCAGGCCGAAATAGGCGGTCATGATCTTGGGCGCGGCCTCAAGGTCCCCGATCGTCTCGAACAGCGGGATCGACATGATCGCCGCCTTGGCCGGGTCGCCATTTTCCGGCGCGCGCCACAGCCCCGCTTCCTTCAGCAGGATATTGACCTCCAGCATGTCGGACACGCTTTCAGCCTTGGAAATGATATAATGGGTGATGCACTGCGGCCCATAGGTGCGGTGCGCCTCGGCGGCGGCATGGACGATCGCCAGCTCCGACGCGGTTTCCTCGGAATATTCGGCAAAGCGCGTGCCGAGCGGCCGGTTGGTCGCCAGTTCCTTGCGCAGCAGGGCGATGCGGGCAAACTCGTCCAGCCCGGCATAATCCGCCTCGACCCCGGCGACCTTCAGCAGTTCGGCAACGACGCGCTGATGCACATCGCTATTCTGCCGCATGTCGAGCGTCGCGAGATGGAAGCCGAAGGTTTCGACCGCGCGGATCAGCCGGCCGAGCGCACCGCCGGTCGACAGCGCGCCATCACCCTCGCTCGCCAGCCCCTGCGCCACGGTTACAAGGTCGCGGCGGAAATCACCCGGCGCAGCGTAAGGCTCGCCCTTCAGCGTCGACGGACGCGGCGGCGCCTTGCCGACCAGATGGACATAGGTGGTCGCCAGCCGCGCATAAATGCCCGAAATAGCCCGGCGATAGGGCTCGTCCTGGCGGCTGGGCGATGCGTCGCCGCTCGCCTCGGCCAGCGCCAGCACCGCTTCGGGCACATGGGCGAGTTCGGTCGAGACCGACAGTTCCGCGCCCAGCGCATGGATCGATTCCATATAATAGGCCAGCGCCGCCTCGCAGCCGCGGCCCAGCGCCGATCGCAGCTGCGGCGCCTGGACGAACGGGTTGCCGTCGCGGTCGCCGCCGATCCAGTTGCCGACCCGCAGGAAGCTGTGCGGCCGTGCGCCCAGCACCCGTTCCCACCGGCCATAGAGCGCCGGCAGCGTCGGCAGGAAGATGTCGCGGAAATAGGTCAGGACATTGTCGATCTCGTCCTGCACGAACAGCTTTTCGCGGCGCAGCGGGCGCGTCTGCCACAGCAGCGCGATCTGGCGGAAGATCGCCTCGTCCAGATTCTCGCCATCATCCGTCTCGGTCCGTCCGGCATCCTTGAGCTGCATCAGGTCTGCGATGCGATTCTTGTGATCGATCATGCTCTTGCGCCGCACCTCGGTCGGGTGGGCGGTCAGCACCGGCACGATCAGGCTGTGCGACAGCAATTCCAGCACCGCATCCTTGCCGATGCCATGCGATTCGAGCTTGGCCACCGCCGACGCGACATCGGCACCCGGTTCCGCCGCCACGCCCTGCCGATCCTCGGCCAGATTGGCGAGCATCGAGAACAGCATGAAGCCGCGGGTGAAGTTGAGCGTGTCGTCGAGATTGAGGGCATCCAGGCCCGTGTCGGTCAGGTCGGCGCCCTGCAGCCCGCGCGCGCGGTCGACCGAGGCGGAGCGGATATATTCGGTCTGCTTGTAGAGTTTCTCCCCGCCATAGGCCCGAATGACATCGCCCAGCAGGCGTCCCAGATAACGGATGTCGGGATTCTGCGTGATCGCAGGCGCCTTGGAAAGGCCCGCGGAATTATCTTCAGTTCGGCGACGACCCACAGCTTTTTCTCAGCTCCTGAAATCTATTTGATGGCTAACATGAGAGCCGGCCCATGGCATTCAACGCGTATTCGTATTCACAAGGCTCGCTGGAATAGCGCGATCGATGCCAAGAGCGCGCGCACAGTCAGAGCAGGATCATAGCGAGGACCTTCATCGCGCATGAAAGCATGGGCGGCATTGAACTCCAGCCATTCATAGTTCGCCCCGACGGCCTCAAGCCGCGAGCGGATCCTTTCGCGCCCTTCAAATGGAATATGAGGATCCTGCCGTCCCCATATGAACAGCGTCTCAGCGCGTAGCTCGATCAACCTGGCAAATGTATCGTCGCTTCGTCCTTCCCCCAATGTTCCGCTATGGACGTCCGTTGGATAGAAACAGGCTGCAGCCTTCACTCGAGAATCCAATGCGGCACGCAAGGCCAGATGGCCCCCAAGGCATTTACCGATCGTGCCGACGTGTCCGGTCGACGACGGATGAGCAGTCAGGAAATCAAGACCCGCACGGGCATCTGCATCGAAGGCACCGACTGGCTTGAGAAACTTGAGCGCATTGCCTCTGTCGGTCCCTTCAGAATTATATGGCAGGACCGTGCCCGCCTTTTCATATTCATGATAGACTTCCGGAACGGCCACCAGGAACCCGTGTCCGGCTAAAAATGCAGCGATCCTTCTGATTGGTGCCGTGACCTGATATATTTCCGAAAAGAATAGTAGAGCAGGAAACCGCCCCTCTCGAGCAGGGCGAAAAAGATGGATGCGCATCAAGCCACCCATATCGGTCACAACATCTTCAACTTCGTCGCCGAGAATAATCATAATTCCCCATGAACTTGCTTCAGACTGCCACGTAGTCTTTTGTTGAAGACTGCGCATAGGCCGATTCAAAACCGCGTGGGATAGTCTTTGAATACGTCAACCTAATAGATCGGATGATGAATCGATTCCAGAAGTCCGCTCTCGTGGTTTTGAGGGTGAGACAAGTGCCTCACCCCCTACAACAATGCACCTGGATTACATTTTGAACCTGACACCCAGGCTGAAATAACGCCCCTCAACCCTAAGATCGCGGGGAAAATACTGAGTTTCGTTATAATAGCGATAATTGTTGAACGGCTTGCCCAGGATATTGCTCACATTGCCGACGATCGTAATTCCCTTGATCGCTTCATAGGAGGCGGAGAAATCGAGGCGCGAAATGCTGCGGGTAATTTCCCCGGCATATTGATCCTCGTTCGAGTTCCGGTTGTAGCTGTTGATGTAGCTCGAACGGTGATTGTAGGACAGACGCGCAGATACCGGTCCCTTCTCGTAGAATCCGGTCAGATTATAAGCCCATTTCGAAAGGCCGGTAATCCGTACCTGGCGAGCGCCTTCGCCCAGCACCGTTGGAAGTGCATTGGTGCCGTCGAGATAGGTGACGTTGGCCTGGACGCCAAAGCCGGACAGGAACCCTGGCAGGAAATCGAAGAAGGTCTGGAAGGACGCTTCGGCCCCTTTGATTTCGCCCTTACCGGCATTTTCCGGGCGGTTGATCTGGATACGGCCATAATCCGGGTCCATCACGTCCCGGGTGTAGTTGCTGATGAAGCCCTGGAGATCCCGGTAGAAGACCGCGAGTGTCGCCGACCCATTCTTGGAGAAATAATATTCGAGCGTCGCGTCATAATTTTTGGACGTCAGCGGCTTGAGGTTCGGATTACCGCCGTTGCCAAATGCGGCATATTGCGGCGGAGAGCCGTCAGGACCAGGGCTGTTACGGGTAATATTGAGGGATGGGTTGAGTTGGCCGAAACTCGGCCGCGTCCGGGTCTGGTTATAGGCCAGTCGCACCTGGAATTCGGGCGTCAATCGGATCCGGGTGTGGAACGAAGGCAGGACATCAAGATAGTTCTGGCGCGATACCTGCGGGACGATCTGGGATGTGCCATCAGAGCCGTTTACCCGTGAGAAGCCGGAATAGCGGCCATCGGTGTTGACGACGCGAACGCCGAATGTACCGTCGACAGCGACATCCCCAAGGTCAAACTCATATTTGCCCTGGCCGTACATGGCATAGCTTTTTTCCTTGGCAGTGAAGCCATTGAGCGGATCGAACGGTATTTCCTCGGTCGCGAACTTGGTCACGGCGTCGCGGATACCACCGTCATTGGGGAACATGATCGTCAATTGCTGCACAGACGCATAGGCCAGCTGCCGCAGCGCTTCCACATTGTCCCGGATGGAACCGCGGGTCGGTGCCAGCCAGTTCTGGAAGCGCTGCGGATCGCCGCGGAAGCCATCATTGATGAGTTCAAGCTCGCCTGTCGGCAGGCTCGCGAGCGGGAGACCCAGGCCAGCCGTGTAGGCGTAGCGGTTGTTATTCTGCATGAGCGCAGTGCGGTCGCTCGCCCGAATGCCGACCTGGATCTTGGGCAGCCAGTCAAAATCGGTATCGAGATCCAGGTCGAGCCGTCCCTGCACGCCATCACCCTTGGTGACGAAATGCCGCTGATAATAGCCGCGCCAGATATAGTTGGCGGGGTTCGTCTTGTCGAAGTCACCCAGATCGAAGATGGCCGAACCCTTGACGTCCCATTCAACATTGATCGTCGGCGCGCTGGCGAGCTGGCCGTCGACGCTGTCTTCGTCCGCCTCATACTTGCTGTAGGTGTAGGCGAAGTCGCCCGACAAGGTGGCCCGGTCGGTCTTCCATTTGAATCCCAGTGCCGCCTGATAGGTGTCGGTCTGGTCGTCCTGGGTGGAGCGGAAGAATTCGGGCACATAGCCGCCGGTCTTGGTGAAGCTTGCCGCCTTGAGGGGCTCGCCTTCGACCAGGACCACATTGCTCAGTGTCGGGGCGATGCCATCGATGCTGCGACGCTCGAAATTGACGTTGAAACCATCGCGAAGGACCTTGCCCCGATAGGCCTGCCAAAGGCCTTCCGCATAGATTTCCAGATCGGGGGTCGGTCGCCACTGGATCGCGCCATTTATCGCGGGCCGATGCCGAACGCCCTTCTCGTAGAAATTGCCGGCATTGGCAGGAAAGCGGAAATTGCCCACGCCTGGCGTCGTAACGGTCATGTCATCGGCGGGGTCATCAGCACCAAAGCCCAGCGGGCTGATGATAGCGGAATCGGCATAACGATCGGCGTTGCGATAGGTCATCCGGACATAGCTGAAATTGACGAGCGCACCGATCTCGCCGATCGGCGTATCCCAGCGCTTGGTCAACAGGAGGTTGGCGGAAGGGTCGAAGGCCTTGGACTGGTCATTATAGGATCCGCGCACTTCGCCGGCAATTTGCGTGTCCTTGACGTCGAACGGCCGACGCGCACGCAAATTGATCAAGCCGGCAAGCCCTGGCTCGATGAGATCGGACGTGCCCGATTTGTAGACCTCCAAACCTGCGGCCACGCCAGCCGGGAAATCCTGCAGATGCAGTACACGATCATCAGCCGTGAAGAATTCCCGTCCGTTGAAGGTCGTGTTCACGTCCGGAAGTCCGCGGACAAGCACCACACCCGCCTCGTCATTATAGCGTAGCACCTGCACACCCACGACGCGCGAGATCGCTTCAGCCGCATTATTGTCAGGAAGCTTGCCGATATCCTCCGACACGATCGCATCGACAATCGCATCGGACTGGCGCTTCATGTCCTGCGCAGAGCCCAGCGCGGCACGATAACCCGTTACGACAATGTCTGGAACCGACGCGGAATCGATCGTCTCCTCGCCTTTCTTCTTTGCCGAAGCCGCGTTACCGCCTGCATTCTGCGCCATGGCCGGCGCAGCCAGCAGAAGCGATGCGAGCGACGTTGATCCAAGTAGTGCCACTGCCTTGAAATTCATGATTATCCTCCCTTTGTTTATTGCTATGCAGGCCGCGCGAAGCTGCGTTCCGACTGTCCATGCAGCGGAAATTCAAAATCATCCGATGGTGATCGAGCTGTTCAGCTCTCGTGTGGCGTGATCGTCAGCGGGACACCTCCGGCCTGATCGGCCATGCAGTGATATCCATGATTGCCGGTGCGCCGCGCGCAGAAGCGCTCCAGCGCAGGGTTCCTGAACCGCGAAAGAAGCGATCAGTGATCGTCTGCTCACCATCGTTGATGAACAGCTCGACGATCGATTCATCCACAAGCAGGCGAAGAGACACCCTGCCCTTACTCAGGTCAACCGGCGCCACATGACGGTTTGCAAACCCGTCGTGGAAATGTGGACCAGAGCGCGAACGATCGATGAAGACCTCGTTCACCGTCGGATTGACGCCGATCACCATCTGATAACCCTCGCCATCGGTCAGCGTGATCGCCACCTGCTCGCTTTGTCCCAATGAAAGATTGGCCTGAAGATCAATGGCACCACCCTCGACGGGGAGCGGAACGGGTTCTTCGCCCAGCGACAATTGACGCACGGCCTGTTTGCCGCCTCGCAACTGTTCCAGTTCCTGCACCGGCCGCTGCGTCAGCCGATAGCCCTCGGCGGTTTTCCTCAGGGAAATGCTGCGCGGTACAGTCATGATGCCGCGGGCGGGATAGGTGGGTATCGCCTCGGCATAACGCCAGTCATTGGCCCATCCGATCCAGATGCGGCGAGGGTCGTCCTTGGGAAGATCATTCCAGGCGACCGCCGCGTAGAAATCGGCGCCATAATCCGTCCAGACCGGTTCCCCGCCCCACCCTTCGACAGGCGTGAAGCGACGACCATCAAAGTCGCCCACGAAATATTGGCCGCCCGAACCGCCGCCCACAGCCTGGTCGCCCAGATTGACGCTGAGCACCCAGCGCTGCTCTCCGGGCTTTCCGCCTTCGACGGGAAGGAGATTGAGATCGGGGCATTCCCAATTTCGTCCCCGGCCGCCCGCCGGACCGAAACTGCTGGCAAAGGTCCATTGCCTGAGATTGGGTGACGTGAAGATGACGGCGCGGTTTTCGGTCGCCATGACAGCGACCATGACCCATGACTTTGTCGGTTCATGCCAGAAGATCTTGGGATCCCGAAATTCCGGAGATCCCACACTCAGCACCTCGCCATGTACGGTCCATGTTCGTCCGCGGTCATTGCTGTAGGCAAGATATTGGGACTGCAGCTTGGCTTTGGGATTATGACCGGTGTAGACCGCGATCATCGGCGGCTTACCGTCACGGCCCAGGCCACTGCTATTCTTCCAGTCGATCACTGCGCTGCCGGAAAACGCCATGACGTCGGCGGTCTCCGGGATGGCGACCGGCAATTCCTCCCAGGTCACAAGATCCCGGCTGACGGCATGACCCCAACTCATATGCCCCCAGCGGTCACCATGGGGATTATATTGATAGAAGAGATGATATTCGCCTTCGAAATAGACCAGACCGTTGGGGTCATTCATCCAGTTGCGCTTGGGCGCGAAATGATATGCCGGGCGAGGATCGGCTCGCTGCGCCTGGGTTGCGGCCGGAACCATCAGAGCTGTAGCGGTTATCAAGAAAAGCGTCCTGATCATGCCTGCGCACTCCCAAGGTCCATGTCTTCGAGCGCGACACCGTTGGTTTCGGGCATCGCCTTCCAGGTCCAGATGAACTGGAGCAGCATCATCGCGCCAAAGAAGGCAAAGACCCAACCACCGACCTGGGCTGCAAATACGGGAAAGGCCCAAGTGATCGCAGCAGCCATGACCCAATGGGTCGTGCTGCCAAGCGCCTGCCCCTTGCCGCGCACCGCGCTGGGAAAAACCTCGGAAATGAACACCCAGATGACAGCGCCTTGCGACACGGCAAAGGCGGCGATGAAACCCAACAGACCAACAAGGATCAACGTGCCGTCGGGATCAGAGCTTTCCAGCTGATAGCCCACGAGAAGCAGGGCTACGGCACATAGGATCGACCCGGTGTACAGGAGTGGCTTGCGACCGAAGCGATCGATCAGAAACAGCGCCAAGATGGTAAAAACCAGATTGGTGCCGCCAATGGCGATTGACTGCAGCAGCGCGCTGTCAGAGCCTGCACCGGCCAGTTCAAAGACACGCGGCGCGTAATAAAGCAGCGCGTTGATACCGGAGAGCTGGTTGAACATGGCAATTGCGATGGCGCAGGCGACCGGGCGAGCATAGGCGGCCTGAAACAGGCCCGGTGCGATGGATCGATCAAGACGGGCCTCGGCCTCCTGGATATGACGAAGTTCATCCGTCGGATCGAGAAATCCCAGCCTTTTCATGACGCCCAGCGCCTGCGGCGCCCGCCCATGAATCGCCAGCCAGCGCGGGCTTTCCGGCAATAGGAGACTAACGCCAAGAAACAGTGCTGATGGAAGGGTGACGATGCCGAACATCCACCGCCAGGCGGTCTCCGCAGGGGCGAGATTGGCGATCAGGTAATTGGATAGAAAGGCAATCAAAATGCCCATCACGATGTTGAGCTGGTTCAGCGCAACCAACCGCCCTCTGAAACGCGCTGGAGAGACTTCGGCAATATAGATCGGTGTAACCACCGAGGCAGCGCCGATTGCCAGACCTCCAAGGAACCGAAAGGCCAGGAGCGTGCCCCAGCTGCCCGCTAGCCCCGTGCCGAGCGACGACACAACGTAGCAGATCGCGACCGCAAGCATGACCGCGCGCCGACCGAACCGATCAGCCGGCGCGCCCGCCACCAGCGAGCCGAGTACGGTACCGATAAGAGCGGATGCAACCGTAAAGCCCAGCATGCCATCGCTCAGGCCAAACCGCGCCTGCAGCGCCGAGGTCGTGCCAGAAATCACGGCAGTATCAAAACCAAACAATAGGCCACCAAGCGCCGCGCCCGCTGCGCTCAGGACGATTGCACCTGTCACCCGAGCGTCGCTCGGCGCTGCCATCCTGTGAGCCGCGTGATCCGATAGGGAGGGACTATGCAAGTGCAGCTCCTGAGAGAGAGGATTGATTGGAAGATGACGGAAGTTTGACAGACCAGTGCATCGGCCACTGGCGTGTCGCGGTCCGATAGGCGAGCGCGAGCGCGCCGGTCAGTCCCGCCGATGCACCCGCCGTGGGCGCTGCGATATAGTCGTCCATTTCGAGGGCGCGCATACTGGCGTCATAGCCGGCAAGTTTACCGATCAGAGCGCGCCGGACGCGCTGGTACATGCCGGGAGATTCCATGACGCCACCGCCGATGATGATACGGTCGGGTCGCACGATGTAGGTCAATGTCGCGCACAGTCCGGCAAGATAGTCCGCTTCAATCTCCCAGCCAGGATGATCTGGGGGAAGTTGCTCAGCTGGAACACCCCAGCGGGCGCGCATTGCTGGGCCGCAAGCCAGACCTTCAAGGCAATCGCCATGAAAAGGACAAATGCCCGCAAAAAGCTCATCGCCAGCAGCACGCGGCAGTCGGATATGCCCCGCCTCGGGATGATTGGCACCGCCATGGGGCGCACCGTCGATCAGCAGCCCCACGCCAATGCCGGTCCCAACCGTCACATAACAGAAGGTGTCGAGACCCTGCCCGCTGCCGAACAGCTTTTCGCCGACGGCCGCACAGTTGACATCGGTATCGAGCGCCATCGGCGCATCGATCGTCCGGGCAAAATGACCAAGCAGGTCGACATCCTGCCATCCCGCCTTGGGCGTCGATGTGATCGAGCCATAATCCTGCGCGACTGGATTGAGAGATAGGGGACCAAAGCTGCCGATCGAAAAAGCGGACAACCGTCCCAGGTCCAGTTCGGCCTGCTCGAAGAAAGCGCTGGCCTCGCCCAGCGTATCTGCAGGGATTATAGTGGCGATCCGTTGCTGCCGGATGATGCGCCCATTGCGGTCGGCAATGCCGCAGAGGAATTTCGTCCCCCCCGCTTCGATACCGCCCAGAAGAAGATTGTCATTCTGCATGTTTTACTCGCACGACAAGCTGTTCCGCACCCAACAGGGCCGAGGAGGAAGCTTTAAGGAGGAAGAATTGACTGCGAGCGTGGCGCGCCGCCTGCTCCACACACGACCAGAAGCAGGACACCTTCGAGGCGCCATGCAATCTGCGGAACAAATTATGTGGATCGGCCTTCACGATCATCCTCTTCCCTGTTCTGCAGCACGTATTCGTGCTTGCAAGCCGCCCTTGCGACTCCATTAAATCTACAAATGTGATTTAGTCTGTCAATCACATTCTTTGCGATTGTGAGAGGGCCCGTACATCCCAAAAAAATGGGGGAGGATCTGGGCTGAAAGCCCCTCTCCTCCCCCCTTACATTTCCAGCGTGCAGTCTGGAAACTGGGCACTTCCCGTCCGGTTTGGACGAGCTTTGTCGGGTTGGTCAGGCGCTCGCAATCGAAGAAAGGAGAGGTTCTCAGCCGCTGCGCGCCCGCAGGTCCGAATGAAGCCAAGTGACAAGGAACTATGCTGCCCGCTCTGCCATAGTCTCAAGTTCGAATCCGCTACCTGACAGACTAGATCTATCAATGTGATTTAGTCTGTCAAGCGGCTCTTGCCGTCACTCGCCCTTGCCAATTGCAGCAATGCTGTTCCAAAACTACCGCCCCTATCGCGCATCATCTTGCTGCCGGTAAAATGAGCGGAGTCGAAGGTGAATAAGCGTGGCAGCAATGCGGTGGGCGTGCGGCGGTATAATGAGCGCCTCATTCTCGCGACGATACGACGGCTCAACGGTGCCTCCAAAGCCGACCTTTCCCGGATAACCGGCCTCTCACCGCAGGCAGCTGTCCGAATTGTCGAAAGCCTTGCTGAGGAAGGGCGACTGATAAAGGCCGGAAAGCGCACAGGAGGCATGGGACAGCCATCGATTATCTACCGGATCAACGGAGGCAGTGGTTGCACCATCGGAGCTGAAATCGGCCGCGACCGGCTGGTTTGCACCATGCTCGATTTTGATGGCCGCATCATCGCCTGCGAAAGCACGACCACATCCTATCCCAGCCCCACCAGTGCTGTGGAGCATATCCAACGCTTTGCGCAAAAACATATGCCGCAGCTGAGGGAAGAACAGCGCGAAGGCTTTCTGGGTTTCGGCATCGCTATGCCCTGGTTCATCGGCGAATGGCGCGAAGAGGCGGGCATCGCGGCTCAGCAGGCCGCTGCCTGGGCAGCACCAGAGCTCGAAGAGTTTTTCCAGAAGGAATTGGATGGCCCGGTCATCTTCGAAAATGACGGCAATGCAGGCGCTCTTGCCGAACTCATGTCGGGATCAGCCGCAGGTCTGACCAATTTCCTCTATGTCCATATCGGAAGTTTCGTTGGCGGTGGCCTTATCCTGAATGGAGAGATCAAGCGCGGCAAAAACGGCAATGCTGGGGCTCTTGCCTCAATGCCAATTCCTCAAGGCACCAGCACGGACTTCCTGCTACACGCCGCCTCCCTGTACCAGATGATAACCAGCGGGCAGGACGAACATAATCCGGCTTGGGAAGCTTGGCTGAAACGCTGCGCTGAGGCGCTGGCATTCGTAATTATTAGCGCGAACAGTCTCCTAGACCTTGATGCCGTGGTCATCGGGGGCGGACTATCACATGCCCAGCTACGCACCCTTTCAGAACGCGTCAAAAATACTATCCAAAAGACCGCCCCCCGCGATTTTTTCTGTCCAGAGCTGAAGATTGGCGAGAATGGGGAAAAGGCTCCTGCGATGGGCGCTGGCCTGCTTCCGCTATTCTCTACCTACGCACCAAACCTGATTTCCTTGCTCAAAGTCGATGCCGTCGCCTCCTTGACGGAAGTATAATCCTCAATTCGTCTAAACCAGATGTTCTCATCTTTGGAATTGCAAAGCCGCGCCCGTCACATTCCAATTTAGCCTATCGGCGGCTAAAGCACACGATCAGAAAAATGATGATTGCAGTTCAATGCAATCATTATGGCATTAGCGGAACAATAGTTGCATCGCATCTACGGTGAATTTGAACCCCAGGATGAAGGCATTCCGGATGTTCCGCGTGCGATCGGGGGCCCTGGTCTGGTCAGGATGCAGAATATATTGCAGGTTGGGCGACAGACGGATTGCCGGGTTGACCTGAAATCCATAGGCCAGCTCCATCATATATTGATGGCGACGAATATCGGCGCGCCCGCCCGCCGCAACCCGCGCGGCGCTCATCCGCTGCATCGCCAAGTCGCTGAAACGCTGATCGTTGATGGCGAAGCCGATCGTGTCCTGATCGCGCCCGGCGAAGGTGCCGGTCTGCACGATCCCCATGCCAAGATAACGGCTTTCCTCGACCTGGCCGGACAGGTTGGTCATCGCCACGCCAAAGATGCTCAGCCCCCGCGGCGAGGCGGGATCGGGACGGGTCAACTGCTGATCGAAGCGGGCATAGAGGCCCGACCGCCCATTCCGCGTCGCCGCCGGCCGCCCGGTCAAAATTGCGATGCCACCCTGATCATCCCGCAGCGGATCGGCATAGTCGCCACGATCAAACCAACCGCCCAGAATATAATGGCTCGGCAGCCGATCATCGGCGGAATCCCGGCTAAAGCTTAATTCCCAGGGTATGATCACCCCGGTCGCATTCTTCGTGCTGAAATTGAAACCATGGTCGCTTGCGCGCTTGCGGTCCGGGTTCACTTCGTAAACGCCGGTATGCAGCATGATCTGCGGCGTCACATGCAGCTTGGCATGGGCCATCCAACTGGATGCCGGGAAATAAGTGAAATTGCTGTTCTTGAAGACGAAGGTCGGGTTGCCGCAGGCCGAATTGGTCTGAAAATGGCAATAGAGCGGCGAGTTGAGGAAATGGATATTCGCCTGGCTGCGCCCAACCTCGATATCCAGTCGCCCGTCCAGGAAGCTCTGCTGCCAGGTCAATATCGCGAGATGGGTATTCTGGGTGCCATAGATTTCCTGCACTGACGTATTATTGCCGATCGCCATGGCGGCCAGATTCTTGCCATGGCGATTGGTGACGGCAAAATGAAGCGTCGCGCCATCGATCCCGATCATCCGGTCAAGATCTAGATCGGCGCCGACATAGACCTGCCCGGCATGGGCCGCGTCGCGGCGAAGCCCGCCCGAGACATTGGTCGCCGCCTCGCCGGTATAGCTGAGCGACAATGTCACCCCCTTCCCTGCCAGCGGTTGCCATTGGGCCGGCGCGTCCGATTGGACCGATGGCGGATCGACATCGGCAACCGCCTGATCCTGTGCCAGCGCGACGGGCGCGGTACAGGCCATGGCGCCGGCCATGCAGGCGGCACCCATCTTCCTGAAATACATGAATAGCCTCTCCGATTATCGTGACGCGTTCGGGGCGTCAGGCCTTGATTTTTGCTATGGGACGCTTGACCAGCCCGACCAGCAGCGCGCTCACCAGCGTGCCGGCCAGAATGGCCAGCGCATAGACGCCGACATGGGTGACCGCGCCGGGGATCGGCAGCACGAATAGCCCACCATGCGGCACCTTTAGCTCCACGCCCATCGCCATGGAGATGGCCCCGGTCACAGCCGAACCGGCCATCAGCGCCGGAATGACCCGCAGCGGATCGCGCGCGGCAAAGGGGATTGCCCCTTCGGTGATGAATGCCAGGCCGAGGACCGCGGCGGCCGCGCCGGCTTCGCGCTCTTCAGGCGTGAAGCGATTGCGGAACAGTCGAGTGGCGAGCGCAACGGCGAGCGGCGGCGTCATGCCAGCTGCCATGGTGGCCGCCATCGGTGTATAGACCTGACTGGCGATCAGGCCGACCGAGAAGGCATAGCCCGCCTTGTTGACCGGCCCGCCCATGTCGAATGCCGACATCGCGCCCAGGATCAAGCCCAGCATCAGCGCACTCGACCCCTGCATGCTGCGCAGCCAATCGGTCAGGAAAGCCAGCGCAGCGGCAACCGGCGTGCCCACGGCATAGAGCATCAGCAGACCGGTCAGCAGCGTGCCGAGCAGCGGCAGGATGAGGACCGGCTTCAATCCCTGCAAATTCTTGGGCAGCTGAATCAGGCGATTGAGCCAGTCGACGCCATAGCCCGCGATGAAGCCGGCGACGATGCCGCCGAGGAAGCCCGCGCCCAGATTGGCGGCCAGCATGCCGCCGATCATGCCCGGTGCAATGCCGGGGCGGTCCGCAACCGAATAGGCGATATAGCCCGCCAGCGCCGGCACCATCAGCACGAATCCGCCCTTGGCACCGATTTCGAACAGGGCATAGGCCAACGTGCCCTTCGCTGCCGCATCATTGGCGTGAATACCGCCCAGCGCGAAGGCGAGCGCGATCAGCAGGCCACCCGCCACCACGAAGGGCAGCATGAAGGACACGCCGGTCATCAGATGCTTATAGGGGCCGGCGCGCTTCGCGCCCGATGTCGCGGCGGCAGAGTCGGCCGGTTGCGATGCGCTCCCCTCGCCGCCCTGTATGGTCGCTTCCGCCAGCGCCCGCTCGATCAGCTTCGCGCCACCGGTGATGGCGGGCTTGGTATTGCCGGCGAAGACGCGCTTGCCGGCAAAGCGGCTGCGATCGACCTCTCGATCGGCGGCGATCAGCACGATGTCGGCGGCAGCGATTTCCTCGGCCGTCAGCGCGTTGCCCGCGCCGACCGACCCCTGCGTCTCGACCCGAATGGCATAGCCAAGCTGGCGAGCGCCTTCGGTCAGCCCCTCGGCCGCCATGAAGGTATGGGCGATGCCGGTCGGGCAGGAGGTGATGGCGACGATGCGCGGCACGGCGCTCGACACGCCCGCTACCTTGCCCCCGTGCAGCGCGGCGACGGGATCGGCCAGAACCGCCTCCAGCGTCAGGCGGCGATGCGGGCGGTTTTCCGACGGGGCGTCGGCGCCTTCCGGTGCGATCAGCAGCAGATCGCCGTCCGCGTCGCCCGGCAAGGGATTGACGATCCCCTGTGCGGTCCGCAATTCGATTTCGATGGCCTGGCCACTGGCCTTTGCGGCCTTGCGCAGCGCTTCGCCGGCCAGGACGCCGGCGACACCGGCTTCGCCGGCATCCACCACCGCGAAAATCCTGCTCATTGCGTCTCTCCCATCAGAATATCCGTCTCAACGCTGGCCGCCAGGGCTTCGATCTCGTCCCTTGTCGGCAGATGCGGTCCGGCACGGCCCAGCTTGCCGACGGCAAAGGCGGTGGACAGACGCGCGATACGATCCAGCCCCGCGCCTTCGATCAGGGCGGCGGCCAGACCGGCAACCATGGCATCGCCTGCACCGACCGTGCTTTCCACGCTGTGCGCGGTCAGGCGCGCGCGCAGCATTTCCGAGCCGGTCAGGAACAGTGCGCCCTGCGCGCCCATCGACACGGCGATCAGGTCGACGCCCCGATCCAGCAACCAGCGCGCGACGTCGACGATCTGATGCGGCGCATCGACCGGACCATCATGCCATTCGGCCAGTTCATGCAGATTGGGTTTCAGGATGGTCGGCAGAACGGGGCCCGCGAGCGCATGGCGCAACGCCGGGCCGCTGCTGTCGAGCAGGACAAGAGCCCCCCGCGCCCGCAGCATGGCGGTAAGGGAGGCATAGATATCGACCGGGCAGCCGGGCGGCAGGCTGCCCGAGAGGATGACGAGATCGCCGGCCCCAACCTGTTCATCCAGCGCCGCAATGACGGCATCGATACGCGCTTCAGTTGCCGGTGCGCCATCCATGTTGATGTCGGTCGTGCCATGGACATCGACCAGCTTCAGATTGACGCGCGTGCTACCGCCATGGCGCTGGCAGCGGTCGATGATCGACTTTTCGGCAAAAAGCGCATCGAAGGGCGCCGCATTGGCGCCGCCCAACAGGCCCATGACGGTGACGGGCACATCCCAGTCGGCCAGGCAACTGGCTGCGTTGATCCCCTTGCCGCCGGCATCCTGCCGCACGGAACGCGCGCGATGCACCTCCCCGGGAACGAGACGGTCGAGCATGACCGTCTGGTCGATCGCCGGATTGAGCGTGACGGTGAAGACGGCCATCATGCCCCCTCCCCATCCAGCGCGCGCACATCGGCGGCGCTTGTCGCGTCGAGCGCACGAGCGGCGAGCCCCTGAAGATCGCCAAGGCTGCTGGCGCGGAGCCGTGCCTTTACGGCAGGAATGTCGCGCGGGGTCATGGACAATTCATGGACCCCGAGGCCCGCCAGCAACGCCGCGCCGAACGGATCGCCGGCAATGCCGCCGCACACGCCGACCCAGCGGTCATGCCGGCGCGCGCCCTCCACGGTCATGGCGATCAGGCGCAGAACGGCCGGGTGCAGGCTGTCGGCCTCGCTCGCCAGTTCCGGATTCTGACGGTCGATGGCGAGTGCATATTGCGTCAGGTCATTGGTTCCGATCGAGAAGAAGTCCGCGTGCTCCGCCAGTGCATGGGCCTGAACAGCGGCGGCGGGGACTTCGATCATGATGCCGATGGGAACGGCCGGTGCAGCCAGTTCCGCCCGGATCGCTTCACAACGTTCCCGCAGGATCACCAGTTCGGCCGCGGATGTGATCATCGGGAACATGATCGACAGATCGCCGCCCAGCTTCGCCGCGCGATATAGGGCGCGGAGTTGCGGTTCCAGCAGGTCGGGCCGACGCAGCAACAGGCGAGCGCCACGCACCCCCAGGAAGGGATTCTCCTCCTTCGGCAGGTCGAGATGCGGCACCTGTTTGTCGCCGCCAATGTCCAGCGCACGGACGATCAGCGGCCGATCACCCAGCGCGTCGATCATCCCGCGATAAATGGCGCATTGTTCCTCCTCGCTCGGGCTGTCGCCGCGTTCGAGGAACAGGAATTCGGTGCGCATCAGCCCGACCCCCTCGCCGCCCTGTGCCATCGCGAAGGCCACCTGATCCGGGCGGTTCACATTGGCGCCGATCGCCAGATCATGTCCGTCGCTGGTCCGTGCCGGCAGAGCGCGCTCCGCCTCTTCGGCGGCGCGTCGCGCCGCGATCTCCTCGATCCAGGCGCGGGCGGAGGCAATGTCCTGCGCCGAGGGATCGAGCCAGATACGACCGCTGTCGCCATCGACGATGGCGGTCGTGCCGGCCGCCTGCGTCAGCAGATCGGCCCCGCCCGCCACGACCGACGGCAGGCCGAGCGTACGTGCCAGGATCGCGCTGTGCGATGTCGGCCCACCCAATGCGGTGGCAATGCCGACCACGCGGCGCGTGTCGAGCGTCGCCGTATCCGATGGCGACAGGTCCGTTGCCACCAGCACACAGGGCTGATCGGGCAGGTCGGCCAATGTCCCCGCGCTGAGCGCCGGATCAATCTGGGCTAGCACGCGCCGGCCGACATCGTGCAAATCGGTGGCGCGTGCAGCCAGCACCGGATTACCCAGTGCCGAAAGCTGCCCTGCCATGCGATCGATCGCCTGATGCCAGGACCAGGCGACGCCATGGCCCTCTACCATCAACTGACAGGTAAGCGTGATGAGGTCAGTATCGTCCAGCAGCCCGGCCTGCGCCGCAAAGATCGCGGCATCCCCCGCACCCAGGCGGCGGGTGGTGTCATCGACCAGCGCCTTCATCTGCGCCCGGGTACGCACCAGCGCATCGTTCAGCAACGCGCCGCCCGTGACCAGATCGACCGGCTGGTCGGGCACGTCCAGTTCCGCCGAGGCCAGGATGTGAACGGGACCAATGGCGAGGCCGGGGCTGGCGGCGACCCCGGCGATCATCGCAGGATTGCCGGCCGGTTTCCAGCCGCGCACCGGCGCCTTCGCCTTTTCGGCGGCACGGGCGGCATCGGCCTTCTCACGAACCGTTAGGCTGGTGACGGTGCGCATGAACTGGTCAAGCGTGTTCCTGTCGCTCGCCGAAATGGTAGCGCGTTCGCCTGCCTTCAGCCCCAGTTGCAGCAGCGAGACGATACTGCGCGGATCAGCCATGTCTCCGTCGTGGCGGATGCGTATGGGCGTAGCCAGGCTCTTCGCTGCTTCCGCCCAGGCTGAGGCGGGCCGGGCATGCAGACCAGCAGGATAGTCGACCGTCCATTCGATCCGCTCGGCCAGATCCTCGGCAGCGGGACGGGCCTCGCTGGGGTTGGCGTCTTCATGGAGGGCAGCGGCAATAGCCGCCGGATCGTCGGTGGCGAGAAGGGCCGCGAGACGCGCCTCATCCTGAATCAGGCGGGTGAGGCGGCGCAGGATCGCGATATGACTGTCGGAACTGGCGGCGATACCGACAATGAGATGGGCGCGCTGCCCAGGATTCCACTCAATCCCTTCGCGCAGTTGCAGGACCACGATCCCGTCGTGGCGCACCAGCCCTTTGTCCTCACCCAGGCCATGGGGAATGGCGACGCCCGACCCCAGATAGGTGTTTGCCACCGCCTCCCGCCGAACCATGCTCTGTTCATAGCCGGGCGAAACGCAGCCAGCGGCGACCAATATCTGGCCGGCCTGCAGGATGGCAGCCTCCTTGTCGGATGCTCGCGCATCGATGCGGATCAGATCTTCATGGCGAAGCACACTTAGGGGGTCGGCAGTCATGGCTCTTCAGTATCCTCTCTCCTCTCAAGAAAACGTTTTCTCATGATTCTGTCAATACACTTGCATTTACCCCCTGCGATCGGCCATATCTGGGGCAGAATTAAGAGAGGATGAGGAAAACGATTTTCCCATGACGGTCGGAATCAAGGACGTAGCGCGAGTGGCCGAAGTATCGCCTGCCACCGTCTCCCGGGTACTTTCGGGGCGTGCGGTTGATCCAGCCATGCGCGACAGGGTGCTCGCAGCGGTCAGGACAACAGGCTACCGGCCCAACCTCGCGGCCCGTCGGCTCCGTTCGCGCCACAGCAACACGATCGGCCTCATCGTTGCAGATATCCGCAACCCCTTTTTCACGGCAGTGTCTCGCACGGTCGAGGATATCGCCTATGAACGCGGCCTGCGGGTTATATTGTGCAATACGGATGAAGATCCCGCCAAAGAGGCGATGTATCTCCAGTTGATGCAGGAGGAACGGGTGACAGGGGTGATCCTGGCACCCACTCGGCAAGGCGCCAAGAAGGCATCGCAGACAAAGGCAGAGCATCCCATCATCCTGATCGATCGCGTAGCAGCGACGACCACGGACTGCGTCGTGCTCGACAATGATGCGATGGCTCGCACACTGGTTGCCCATCTGCATGCGCAAGGGTTCAGATCCATTGCCGGCCTGTTCGGCGCAGCCAGCACCACGGGTGCCGAACGACGCGCCGGGTTTGAGCAGGCAGCCCAAATGATCGGCATCCCTACGCGATCCCTGTCTGTGCCGCATGGAGAGGGTGAAGCGGAGAGGCTGGTCAGCGCTCTCCTGCAAACGCCTGATCGGCCCGAAGCGATCATTGCGAGCAATGGCCTGATGCTGATGTCGGTATTGCGAGCCGCACATGCGCTGGGCCTGAGCGTTCCCGGCGACTTCGCATTGGCTGGGTTCGACAATGACAGCTGGACGGAATTTGCAGCTGATGGACTGAGCGTTATCGAACAACCCGTGGAGGAGATCGGGCGCACCGCCATGGCCATGCTGCTCGACCGTCTCGACCATCCGAACGCCGCCGCTCGTAAGGTGGTTCTGAGCGGGCGTCTCATCATCCGCGGATCTACGATCCGTCGTGAAAAATCAGCAAGCCAGAATGGGGTATGAGGATATGAAACCGCCAATCGGCAGGGACACCAGATTGTGCATGTCGCTGTCAGGTCGCCCTGGTAACGCCGGATCCCGCTTCCACAATTGCCTCTATGAGATTCTGGGGCTGGACTATGTCTATAAAAGTTTCAGTACACAGGATCTGGCAGCTGCGATCGGCGGCATCCGCGCGTTGAATGTGCGCGGCTGCGCCATTTCCATGCCGTTCAAGGAAGCGGTCATTCCTCTGATCGATGATCTTGAAAGCTCAGCCCGTGCAATCGACAGCGTCAACACCATCGTCAATGATGATGGCCGGCTGACTGGCTACAACACTGATTATGTTGCGGTTCGCCAGCTTCTCGAGAAGCGCATCGAAAAACCGGTACCTTTTCTACTCCGAGGAAGTGGTGGAATGGCGAAAGCCGTCGCTGCCGCGCTTAGAGATGCTGGCTTCGCCAACGGCACGATCATCGCGCGCAACAAAATGGCCGGGCAGGCGATCGCAGACCAATATGGCTTTTGCTGGCAGGCTGATCTACCGCCGGATAGCGCACCACTGCTGATCAATGTCACGCCATTGGGTATGGAGGGCAAGGACCGAGACGCCTTGGCGTTCCGCGCAGAGCAGATCGCGGCCTGCAGCACCGCTTTCGACGTCGTTGCCCAACCGGTCGACACCCCTTTCGTCCGCGCAGCCAGAGCTGCTCGAAAGAGCGTGATTTCCGGCGGAGAGGTCATCGTCCTGCAAGCGGTGGAGCAATTTATTCTTTACACGGGCGTGAGCCCCGGCGCCGACGATATCTATGAAGCAGCGCGATATGCCCACGGCGCAGACGTCGCTGCACGAATAGCTGATTAAGCCCCCTCCCCCTCAATGCAAAGGCCTACCATGCAAGCCATCTCCCTCAGCCGTTTCCTGATCGAGCAGCAACGCCAGGCCCAGGCTTTGCCAGGAGAATTGCGCTTGCTCATCGAAACGGTCGCACGCGCCTGCAAGACGATCAGTCACGCGGTATCCAAGGGCGCACTGGGTGAAGTTCTTGGTAGCCTGGGCAGCGAGAATGTTCAGGGAGAGGTTCAGAAAAAGCTCGATGTCATTGCCAACGAGCTATTGCTCGATGCCAATGAATGGGGTGGCCATCTGGCAGCCATGGCTTCCGAGGAGATGGAGACCCTCTACCCTATCCCCAACCGCTATCCCAAAGGCGAATATCTGCTGCTGTTCGATCCGATCGACGGCTCAAGCAACATTGATGTCGACCTGAGCGTCGGAACGATCTTCTCCGTACTCAAGGCACCCGAAAATGCTTCAGGGCGCGAGGTAACAGAGCAGGACTTTCTGCAAGCCGGCATACATCAGGTCGCAGCCGGCTATGCCATATATGGACCACAAACGCTGCTGGTTCTGACAATTGGATCTGGCGTCTATGAATTCACTCTCGATCGTGAAATCGGCTCATGGCGGATGACCGACGGCCCCATGCAGATGCCCAAGGGCAATCGCGAATTTGCCATAAACATGGCGCGTCGCCGCCAATGGTCGCCGCAAATCATACGCTATGTCGACGAACGAATTCAGGGGGCGGAAGGGCCTTTGGGCAAGGACTATAACATGCGCTGGACGGCCTCGATGGTGGCCGATGTACACCGCATCCTGAAAAGAGGGGGTATCTTCCTTTATCCTAAAGATGCCCGCCCGAATGGTACGGCCAGACTACGCCTGATGTACGAGGCAAATCCGATGGCCTTTCTGGTAGAGCAGGCAGGCGGCGCAGCCATCGACGGCGAACAGCGACTGATGGAAGTCCTGCCGTCAAAACTTCATCAGCGCATTGGGGTGATTCTGGGTGACAAGGAGGAAGTCACATCACTGCTGAGGGACTGAACACCCAAAAACAAAAAGGCGCCTCTCCGCATAATATACGTAATTTCAACAAATTAACTCGAAAAAAGCGTCAACCATCCAATCCTGCCAGCGATCTTGACGCAACTAAATCACATATATAGATTTAGTTGCGTCGATCATGGAAAGCATGACGCCGCACAGGATGGAGAGGGTGATGAAGGTGCATTCCGTCAGACGCAGTTATCTGACCGGCACGCAGATATCGCGAGCCTCTCCCTCCACCTGAATGCAATCAAAACATCGTTGCAATGCACCACGAGCGTGCATGCCAGCGACAATCAAAAAACAAAAAAGTTTGAGAGAGGAGTAGGCCGGTGGCGATTACCCCCTTTTATTCACGCAGACAAACATTGGAAATGCTCGCCGCCTTTCCAATGCTTTCATCCTGCGGCAGCGAAGCAGAACCTGCAATTGGCGCAATGCCTGTATCGAGTGGAACCCCCGATTCTACTGGTTTACCAACGGCAACCCCGATTAGCGAACGACCACGATATCATATCGCGGCCCCGGCAGGAGGCTGGATCAACGACCCACAGCGCCCTGTGCGAATGGGAGATCGCTGGACAATTTGGGCGCTCTTCAATCCAACCTATCCCACCGATGGCACTGAATGGCGCCGCTGGACCTCAACAGACCTCGTCACTTGGCAGGATCAAGGTATATCGATCCCACGCCGCACAACATCCTTTGGAGACATCTGGACCGGGAGCGCGGTTGTCGATGTCACCAATACTGCCGGATTCGGCCCCGGCGCACTGATCGCGCTCGTTACAATGCCCGCAGACAATGCCGCCGGGCAAAACCAGTCCTGCGCACTCTGGTACTCTCTTGATGAGGGTGCCAGCTTCACCTTTCACGACATCGTGCTACCCAATTTCCCAGGCAACAGGCAGTTTCGCGACCCCACTGTTTTCTGGCATGAGACCAGCGGCAATTGGATTATGACGCTGTCAGAGGAAGGCAAGATCGGCATCTACACTTCGCCAGATCTCAAGCACTGGACTTATTCCAGCGGTTTTCTGTCAACGGTCGTCGGTGGCGTGATGGAATGCTCGCATCTCTTCAAACTGCATCTATATAATCCAGATGGCACAACTTCGGCAGATAAATGGGTTTTGCTGGTAGGCGGAGATGGGACGGCTTCCGGCTTCACGGGTGGAACCTGGTATTGGGTAGGCGAATTCGATGGCACGACCTTCACGGCCAGCGCTCCCGACGGCCAATGGCTAGATGGCGGAGCTGATTTTTACGCGGCCGTTATATGGAATGACCCTCAAGCTGCCGATCCCATTGCTTGTGCATACTCAATGGGATGGATGAACAACTGGGCATATGCAAACCAACTACCAGCAACCCACGATTATCGAGGTCAACTCAGCATTGTTCGCGAATTGCGCTTACGACTGATCAACAATGCACCGCGGCTTTCTAGCACCCCTCTACCAGCACAGAACAAGATATTCGCGCTTACTGCCCAGGGCTCTGATCAGACGATTGCAGATGGTTATGATTATATCTGGCCCGACAATGCTAGAATGGTTGCGGGGCGGATCGACCTCACGCTCAACCGGATCGGATCGGCTTGGCCATCAATAGTGTGGCTATCCGTCCGCGGAGGTTCCGGTTACTCCACTCAGATCTGCTTCGAGCTAGGTAATAATAGGGCATTTATCAGACGCGTGACCAGTGGCCCTGAAGCGCCTGACAGCGAGGCGTGGCGCCTAGATCGAAGTCTGCCATGCGATTTTTCGGAAGGTGTAGTAGACGTTAGCTTATTTATCGACATTTCGTCCGTAGAATTATTTGTAAACAATGGAGAAGCTACGCTATCTCAGCTTATCAACGCCCGCATAGCCGACACGTCTTTGAATCTAACGACTGTACACGGCAGTATGCTGGTATCAAAAGTTTTAATATCAAGTTACATCTAGCGGCATACATCATCGAACAATTACGTACCGACGTCAGCATATGAAATTTTATCTGGACATAATCTAACCAATAACTGCTTATTCCGTCAGTTTGCTTCGCGCCACCTTAAAGATGAATCGTCATCATCCTGATGGCGTGGCTTGTCCGGGCACGATCAGGTCCTAAAGCCCAAGGCCGCGGCCTAGCGAGCGTCCGAGATGCCGCTGGAGATCCTGCGACAGCGATTGGCCGCTTTGGGAGGATAGACCGAGCTCTTTGGTGCGATTGCGCAGCAGCGACTCAAGCTGTGGATCGCGCTCCAGCCCCTTGGCCATGCCCGCCATCGCCTCGCGCACCTTCCCGCTTGCGCTATGGTCGCCGCTGCGACTGAGCGCCTGACGCTGGCTGTCGCTGCTTTGCCAATCGGCAATGAAGCGATCTGCGCGCTGCTGACCAGCGACACGCATGTCCCGCTCCACCTGCATCTGCCTGATGGCATTGCCGCTATGCCCGGCGGCCGCTTCATGGACGAGCCCGCGGTCCTTGCCAAAGGCAGCGCTCAGATCCTGCGATGCCTGGGGGCGCAGCGCATCGAGCGCGTCGCGCGCCCGCTGGGCAGCCTGTTGCTGCTCGATCAGCGGCTCATAGCCCTGGGCGCGCATGGCCTGCTCTTGCTGCAAGGCCTTGGCATAGTCCTGAACCGCCTTGTCGAACGAGGGCATGGCCGGTCGCTGGTCCAGCGGCGCGGCATTGAGCTTCAGCCCGGCGAAGATACTGCGCTTTGGCTGAAGCGAGGGCTCGGCCTGGGGTTGGACCTGATGCGGTGGCTGGGGCTGGGCCTGCTGCGGTGGCTGTGGCTCGGGTTGGGGCTGGGCCAGGCTCGCCGCCTCCGGCGCGCGCCCATAGTCCGATGCCATATCCTTGCCACGCTCGCGCTCGAGCGTGCGCACAAGCTTGCCCTGATTGGCAAAGTCATCCTTGCCATAATGAAGATTGACGGTTTCGCGGTGGCGCGAGAGCGCGACATAGCTGGCATGGCGATCAAGCCCGGGGGTTGCCAGCACATGCACCTTGTCCACCGTCATGCCCTGCGCCTTGTGGATGGTGGCGGCATAGCCATGATCGATATGGGCATAATGTTTGGTGTCGAAACCCACTTGGCGCCCATCATCGAGCGATACCCGCATATGCGCCTTGTCGACATGGTCGATGGTGCCGAGCGTTCCGTTCTTCACCCCAAGGCTGCGCTCATTCTTGAGGAACATGATCCTGTCCCCGTCGGCAAAGCTTCGCGCGCCGCGCTCGACGGTGAGGCTGACATCCTTGCCCAGTTCCCCTGACCGCTGCAGTTGCTCGCGCGCCGCCTGGTTGAGGCTGCGCACCTCGTCATTGGTGTGGGTAAGGATGATGCGGCTGGCTTGTGGGTCGGCGATGCGATCGTGGTCCCACCGCTCGATCAGGTCACCCCGCGCATCCTCGCGCGTCTCAGCGGCATGGACATGGCCATGGTCGCCATAGGCGGTGATCGCCTCATGGGTGCGACCGGTCGCCAGCGCCCTGGTCGCCTCGCGCTGCCAGTCGTGCGCCTGCCGGCGGATCGAGCTGATCTCGACGCTGCCATGGCGCTCGGCAATAGCGCGGAACGAGGCGCCGGCCTCGATCGCCTGCAGCTGCTGGGGATCGCCAACCAGCACGACCTTGGCACCATGCGCCTGCGCCTCCTCAAACACTCTCTCCATCTGCCGCGTGCCGATCATCCCGGCCTCGTCGACCACCAGGATCGACCTGTCGGTCAGACGCTCGCGATCCTGCGCCCATTGATGCTCAAGGCTGGCGATCGTGCGCGAGGCTATGCCCGACCCGCTTTCCAGATTTTCCGCAGCGATGCCCGAGAGCGCAGCGCCGCGCACATCATAGCCGGCCCGCTCCCATGCGTCGCGCGCCACGCCCAGCATCGCGCTCTTGCCGGTGCCGGCATAGCCGATGACATTGCTCAGCCCCTTGGCACTGGTCACATGCTCGAGCGCGCCGCGCTGTTCGGCCGAGAGGTCGAGCCCGCTTGCGCTGGCCCGTGCCAGCGCGCGTTCGACATGGCGATCGGCCAGCCCATGATGGCGCCGCGCGTCGAGCGTGGCGGTGGCCTTTTCCAGCCGCTGTTCGGTCTCCAGCATCGCGCGGGAGGTGAACCGCGCCTCCCCTCGCCCATCCTTGCCCAGCGCCACCAGATCGGGCGAGGCTTTGACCGCCGCCATGACCCGATCAAATTGTTCCTTCCCCTCGCTATGGCGGTGAACGAACATGGCAAGGTCACGATTGGTGAAGGTCGCCTGGTTATGGGTGATGCCATCGAGTGCAATGCCCGGATTGGCGAGGATCTTCTCGCCATTGGAGCGGGCGATCTCATGATGCTCTTCGATTCGCTCGCTGACTTGGCCCGCTTCCCCCATGCGCGCCGCGGCCGGGCCGATCTTGTGCTGGGGCTCCAGATCAATGCCCTGGGCTTCCAGGCTGCGATGATCGATGCGTGCATCGATATCGAGAGCGGCCAGGCGCTCGTTCACATGCTCCGCCCAGGCCTCGCGCCAATGGCTGAGAAGCTGCGTGCTGTTCCAGTCGCGCACCTTGGCGCCAAAGCCCTCTGGCGTCACTTCGCGCAAGGTCAGCATCACATGGGCATGGGGCTTGGCCAGTCCATTGGCGCCGATATCCCAATGGACATTGAGATCGGCGACCATGCCGACATCGACGAACTCGCGCTGGACGAAGTCGCGGGCCAGGGCGATGCCCTCAGCCTGCGACATTTCTCGGGGGATGGCGAACTCCACTTCACGCGCCAACTGCGCGTCCTTGCGGATCTCGGCGGCCTCGACATCATTCCACAGCTGCTCGCGCTCGCGCCATTGCTCTGGCGCGCCATCGGGCAGCATCACTTCGCTGTGGACGACGCCGGCCTTGTTCGAAAAGTCATGATCGCGCCCGAACAGCATATCGAACAGCGAGGAGCCTGAGCGATAGGCGGCCGAGGCGACCGCCGAGCGGCCGGCGGCGCGCGAGATGACTTTGACCGAGAGATGGTAGATCGCCATGACGGCCTACCATTTACACCTCAAGCAGCACGTCGGCACGACGTATAAGCGCGCCCTCAAAAGATTTCATCAGTTTCGGGATGACGAGATCCCAGGAAATTCCAGCACATTGTGACTGATCGAGACGGTCGATAACGCCGGGGGTCTGACACCAACAGCAAGGCCATACTCCATGCGCAGACCACGGGACTATGACGCAGAGCTCAAGGCTCTCACCGACAAGGCACGACAACTTAAAGCCCGCAAGCAGAGCCAGCTGGGCGAACTGGTGATGGCGACGGGAGCCGATGGGCTCAGCGCCGAGGAACTGGCTGGCGCATTGCTTGCCGCTGCCAGTACAACCGAAGCACCAAGGCGGGAGGCGTGGCGCAGGCGGGGCGCCGCCTTCTTTTCAGGGCAGCGGCATGATGCTGGGTCAGGCGCTGGCGACAAGCCGGGCAGCCCTGCGCCGGGTGACGGTCGCGCGCCATCGCCTGCAGCTGAGCCAGGCGCGGCATGATCGGCGGGACTGGCAGATGAAGCGGCGCGAGCGCACCCGGCATCTGATTGAGCTGGGCGGCCTTGTCGTGAAGGCTGAGCTGGTCACACTCACCGATGATGATCGCGCGGTGATGCTCGGGCTGCTTGGTGAAGCGGCGGCACGATTGCGGACTGAAGATCGCGAACAGCTGTTGCTGCTCTGGCGCCGACGGGGGCAGCGCATGTTCGCGACCGATGCATTGCCTGATCAGCCATGACCGCGCATAGGCGAAGGCATGAGTGAACAGATGCAAGCCGCCATTCTCGCCGTGATCGAGCGCGCACCGCAATGGATTCGGCAAGATCTGACATCCAAGGATCCGGCGGCCCGCACCCGTGCGGAAGAGTCGCTGGCGATGATCATTGCCGACGCCATCAGAAAGCAAAGCGAACAGCCTGAATGATCAGGCTCTAAATGATCAGGCGGCGACGCCTGCGGTGCGCTTCAATTCGGCGATGCGTTCGGCGCACACTTCATGCACGACGCGGCCCAGTTCCTCGACCTGTTTGCCGAGCCAGCTGAGTTCCTCTTCGCTGATCTTGTAATGCTTGGAATAGCGGGCCTTCACATAGGCCTCCTTCAGCTTCTCGAACCGCGCCCGATCAACATGGCGCTCGCTCGGCCAGACATAGGCCAGCCGCCGGTCGATCCGTTCGGCTTGGGTGCGCAGGAAAGCGAGATTGTGAACGTGTGGCGTATAGGCGGTGCAGACCAGCAGGACGCAGTGATAGAGGCGTTCGGCCGCCTGATGGAGATCGAATGCGGCCTTCTTCATATCTCCATCGGCTACAGCATGGCTGTAGCCTCGAAAGAAGCTCTGTGCGCTGGGTAGCCAGTCATCAAAATATTCCTGCGCCATGGCCAGCGCCTTATCCGGCGTCTTGGGCTTTGGCGTATGCAGTTCCTTGTCGTCGCTCTCGTAAAGCGCGATGCCATCCTTGGCCACGTCCATGAAGAAATAGCGGCCATGGGCGAGGCCATCATTCACTTCCTGGAGGGTGTGGACGATGAAATTGACCGGGGTCTTGAGCGTGGCGGTGATGCCATATTCGCGCATCAGCCGCTCATCGACTCCAAGCCAATATTTGACGCGATCGGTCAGCCGCTGGTCGTTGACGATGATGAGGAGATCATAGTCGGACTTGTAGCCCTTTGCTGTGTGCGGCTCGTCGACCCAACCGCCACGGGCATAGCTGCCATAGAGGATGATCTTCTGGATGCGGCCCTTCTTGCGCCATGCCTGGGTGGCGAGCGCCAGCCCGTCCTCGAATTCCTCGAAGATGATCTGCACGACGCGCGCCAGTTCGCGCTGCTTGTCGGCGGGAAGATGATCGAGATCGTTACGCATGGCATGGCTACCCTGTCGGACCGATCGCCCGATGGCAAGCCATCGGGCGCGGCGGGTTGATCACAGACGATGGGAAAGCCGTCGCCACCAGGGCTCGGACTCGTACAAGGTCCGCATGAATATGCGCAGCGCGGCGGCAAATTCGGCCTCGGCCTGCTCGGCGCTGATGCCGTGCCGTTCGGCAAGCTGGGCATAGCTGAGATCCTCCATCCGGATATCGAAGAAGATGGTGCGCTGAAGGACGGTCATGCGGCGGAGCGACCGGCGCCCGCGCCGCAGGAAGACGCGCAGGGGAAGCTTGTCGGTCATGCCGCTGCCCCTTCCATGCCCAGCAGATAATCGGCCGCCTTGCTGGCCGCGCTCGCCGCCTTGAAGATCGCCCGCTCATCCTCGCGCAGGACGGCAAGCCAGGAGCCGATATAGTCGCTATGCCGGACGGTGGGCACGATCCCCAGCGACGCGCAGGTAAAAGCGCTGGCCATCTCGGCGACCAGTTCCTCTTTTGCATAGAGCGCTGTGCCGAACCCGCCCGACTGATCGCGCGCCAGCCGGCTGCGATGTCCGGTCCAATGGCCAAGCTCATGCAAGGCCGTGCGATACCAGTTGATCGGCTCATGAAAGACGGCCTGCGGCGGCACGGCGACATAATCACCGGACGGAGAATAAAAGGCCTCGCCACCGCCGATGCGAAAGTCCGCCCCGCTGTTTCGGATCAGGCTGTCAGCCTCGGCGATCGACACCAGTGGTTCAGGCAGTTCGGGCACATCGGACAAGTCTTCGGGCAGCCCCTCGCACTGGTCGACGTTGAAGACGGTAAAGCGCTTGAGCAACGCAATCGTCCTTGCCTCGCGATCCTCTTGGCCCGCCCGCTCTTCCTCGGCCTTGGGGACGAAGCGATCCGCATAGCAGATGACGCTCCCCTTCTCGCCCTTGCGAACGTGCCCGCCAGCCGCTTCGGCCTGCCGGTAGGTGAGCCAGCGCTGCCCGGTAAAGCCGCGCTCGATCACGGTGGCCCACAGGATCAGGATGTTGATGCCCGAATAGCGCCGCCCGGTGACGGCATTCTGTGGCATGGTGCAGGGACAGGCACTGCTGTCCCATGGCTTCACCCAGGGAAGATGCCCCGCTTCCAGTTCCGTGATGATCCGGGAGGTGACTTCGCCATAGATGCTCTGACGTTCCGTATTGCCCATGTTCCTCACTCCTTCTTCACACCGCAACCGGCGCCGGAAGGGCGAAGGCGGGTGGCAGGAGCGGTCCATCAGCGCCGCCGGGAGCGGCGGCCTGCACCCGCAGGGCCGCAATGGACATGGAGGACCTCGGCGCAGCCGGGGTTGCAGGACGCCGAGGCGGGGCTAGGGACAAGCGACGCCCGCCTTTGCCCGTCCGATGCCGGAGGCCAACGCCATCGCGCGAAGCGCGATGACCGCAAGGCGGCACGCAGGGACGCCCAAGAATCCGAATAGAACGACCGCGCGCGGCCCGCCGCGCGCGCCGCAGCCACCAAATCAATCAGCTCAAAACGTCTCAGCCGGCAGAGCCGGCGAGGCATCGGCCAGACATCATCAAATTATTTTGATGGCCGTTTTTGCGCCTGGGTGCGCCTCGGCTTGCCGGGGTTCGACAAGGCAGGATCTCCCAATTCTCAGGCGGTTGACGCGCGGCAACCGCCCAATAATCCTCGGGATCAGGCGCGCTCATGTCACCACTCAAGAGATGGAAAACGACCATGATCTCTCAGCCACCCGATCGCATAATCCGGCTCAATACGGTCCTCGACCGGACCGGGCTCAGCCGGGCGACACTCTATCGCAAGGTCCAGGCCGGAACCTTTCCCAAGCAGGTCCGTATCGCCACGCGCTGCATGGGATGGCGAGAATCCGCCATCAACGACTGGATGCGCAATCCCATGTTCTGGACGGTCGAGGATGCCGACAAGCGGCAAAACACGTCGTCATTATAAGGTCATCGATGCCCATCACATCAAGCCTGTCGCTCCCCTCCCCCTCGAAGCGGCACCTCCCTGAACTATGGTCCTGCCGGGAGATTTTTTCCGGCCGGATCACTTTTATCAATTTGGGACGGGAGTGGGGCTGCTAACGGCAAGGGATGGGACTTTGCGCTCCGTCTGGTTTGGACTGGCCAAGCCTAGGAAGCGGACATTGCCGATGGCTAAGGCGCCCCGTTTAAGCTGGCCCCATCCGTCTTCGTCGAATGCGTAGGGTCGAGCCAGCGTGACGAGAGCGAACTATCCGGCGCGATGATGCACGGCTTGCCGATCAAGCCTAAGAATCCCCCCAGCACCCAAGTACGCCCTCAAGTAGAGCGAGGATTCTGTCCTTGTCAGTGTCGGGGTATTTCAACTGACGCAGCAAGTAGCTGTACGCACATGCCGCCAGCTCTCGGCGGCCGACCATGAGTTTCTCTGACCACGCTCGGCACGCCCGAATGAACTCTGGAATGGGGCAGCCCATGAGATATGCTTCGAGGTCGTGCCATTGGCGACAGGCATCAGCGGTCGGCCAGTCAGGCCCAAGCGTTGGATTGGCCTGTAGAACCGCACTGAGTTCCAGCGTCATCGGATCATAGGCCGCGGCCCCGAACCCGACATCGCCGTAGTCGATGACCAGAACGCCGCCTTCGGGCGACACGAGGATGTTCTCGCCGTGCAGATCGCCGTGCACGCTGCACCAGCGCGTCTGGATCATGCGGCCTTCGAACTCAGCCGCCCACTGGAGCCCATACTGCGCATGAAGTTCGGCAGCCCTCTCGTTCGACACCCATTGGCTGCGGATCGAGGCGATAGACCGACGTTCCTGGTTTTTGCCGTTTGACCATCCGGCAAGGGCTTCAGCTGTAGCCGCAACGGCCTTCCCCGCCAGCGCGTCCTCCTCAGCCATAGCCTTGAACATGGAGGCGTCGTGACCGTTTGCCAGCTGATAGAAGAGACCTGCCATGGCCCCCGCGCCGAACTCCAACAGCTTCATCTTTCGTGGCGTTGCAGCACCGTCGAGAAGCGTGACGTGCTCCTCGTATCGCGCGTCCTCATCCTGCATCTTCGCAAGATCGCCCAGTTTGGCAACGACGTCTCGGATGGGCGCGCCGGTCTGATCAAACATCTGCAGTCGCAGAGGTCGGGCACCGGATTTTCCCGCGCCAATCGGGTGAACCGAGCAAACGACCGCTTTGAAATGCTTGGCGAAGATTCGAACAAGCCGATCCTCACCCGTCGACAGGTTGAGCCCGTTGGTGTGAAGCTCGATCTCTGCCAAGGCATGGATCGCGGTCACCACCCGGCCGATCTTGTCCGGCGCCTGGTCAAATTCGATCTTCTTCAGGAATTCGACGGTACCGACCTTGCCACCCTCGCTCCAGATATCGGCATCATGCTTGTGAGCGAGGAGCGGCGCGATGAAATCATCCGACGGCGACCCCGTGAGCACGAGGATCTTCGTCCCCGGCGACACTCTGCGCAAGTGATGGAACACATACTTTCCATGCTCGGGATCGAAGTCCGTCGTGCCAGCTGAGGTGGGGATCTTGAGATCCAGGATCGCGAAGTCGAAGAAGCCGCTTTCCAGTTTTGCCACCGCGTCTTCGCGATTAGTGACGAACGTCGGCATCGTCGGACCGCCACAGCCTGCGAAGACCTTCTTCAGCTCTTCGATGAAGCCCTCGTCGTCCTCGACTACCAGAATGTGCGCCGTCACTTGCGCCACCGTGCGGTGTAGAGGGCACCGCCATGCTTGGCCGGCTCAAGGGTCAACGAGCCGATCATCGTTTCCACCGCTTGCCGGGCGATTGCCAAACCGAACCCGATGTGATCCTTTTTCGTCGAGTTTCCGGCCATAAAGGCAGTTTCGATTGGGCCGGTGAGGCCGTCGCCGTGATCGACCACCGCCAGCCAATAGTCGACGTCGGTATCGCCCCAGCTGATGGTCACGTCGTGCGGGTTGGGCTGCGCCGATGCCGCCTGCTGCGCCTCGATGGCGTTACGGATGCCGTTCACCACCACCATGCGCACGAGCGAGGGATCGCTTTTAATGAGGAACGGGCGCGATCCGATCGTGGAGATCCATTCTCGGACCTCGACGGTGTAGCCATCGAGCAACTCGTCCACGAGCGCCGACAAATCGAACTCCTCGGGGCGCGGCACGCTGGCGGCATTCTTCAGCCGCTCGATAGCATCAAAGACCCGCGTGACCGACGCTAAATGCTTCTGCGTGCCGGACCCCTCCCAATCCTCGCCAAGCTCGCGCTTAGCCGCCAACCGGACCAACCCTATGGGCGAAGAGACCTCGTGGAGCAGGAAACCGGTGATCCACTCCATCGCCTTGCCGTAAATCTGCTTGCGCACATCATCTGACACGACATCGGCATCATCCGTCGAAGGTACGGGCGCCTGTTCATGCGCCAGCCGCCGGATTGTCTCCTGCAGAGCGTAGTTGACGTACGTGACCGTTTCTTCCCGCTGGGCCCTACGAATGCGAGGCAGGTCGGTCCCGCGCCCCACCTCGCCAAGGGCGCGGGCAGCCTGACCGCGTACATGCGCGGACGATGCCTTCAAATTGTCCAGCGCCTCTTCCCGGGTCATGCCAGACCTTGCGATCCATAGAAGTTGGCGCGCTGGCGGAAGGCGGCGACGCCGCCCTCCATCACCGAGGTTATCGCATGAACGACCGGGCCGTCGGCCAATGCGCCAGACGCAATGGGGAACCCGCGACGGCCATCGGAGCCGAGCTGAACGACGAAGTCCGCGTTGCCTAGGACCGGGATGTTGGCGTTGTGTGTGGAGAACAGGAGCTGGCCATTCGCCGGCCGCGCGAGAATCGACTTGATCAGCGTTTCGGCGATGAAGGCATTGTCGATGTGATCCTCCGGCTGGTCCACGATCAGCAGGCGCTCCATGTGGCGCAGCACCAGCGGCAGGATCACAGTGCAGCGCTGGCCGGTCGAAAGCTCGGCAATGTCCTTGTAGTCCGGGCCGTCCATCAGCGAGAAGGTAACGTAATCGTCGACCGGCACTGTCGCGATGGCCCCCAGGTCCGCGTCCTTCAGCGCGACGGCGACCTTAGCCGCCCGGTCGAGGGTCATCGAACCACGGGTAGCGATCAGGTCGAAATCGGCGTTATCGACCGCTTCCAGCAGTTCACGCGGGCTGATCCGCGCCGCCAACGCGGCTACCAGATCGTTGTACCGCAGGCCGCTGCCGCGCAGGGCTTCGGTGAGCGCGCTGGCGAACGCCTCCGACTGCCCGCCGCGCATGACGTTGATATGGATTCGGGGGCCGAGCACGTGGTTAAGGCGGGCAGCAGCCTCTCGGCGGGCTTCGAACCGCGCCGACCGCATAGCCTCCAGCGCATCCAACGCCTGATTGCGGCGCGCGATAACCGCCTGGAAGCTGGCGATCCGCGATTGCTTGAAAGCCATCAACGATTCCAGCTGTGCTTTGCGCTCGCGGAGCAGCTGACCGCGGCGAACGATTTCCCCCGCTCCTGTTTGAAGCGCTTCGATCTCTTTGCGGAGGGTTCGCGCCTGATCCTCGAACTCCATCTTCTGTGACGCCACCTGGCTCCCCAGCATGACGGTTTCCGCTTCAACGGCACTCAATTCCTGCAGAGCATAACGGAGATACTCGTGGACTTTCCCAACCCGCGTACGCAGCTCTCCAAGCGGGTCGCCGCCGGCGTTGGCAGGCCATCCCTCGGAGGACATCTCACCGATGCCCCCGATCGATGAGCGCCAACGCGTGATCTCGTTACCGAACCGCTGGATCGCGTCAGTTGCGACACCTTTCACCGCGATGGTATTACTGAGCACGCTTAGTTGGGCCGCTTTCGCGCTAGTGTCAGCCGACAGCGCCGCCAGCTGCTGCTCCTGCGGCTCGACTTGAGCGATTTGCTCCAGAATAGACGGCATTTCGGCCAACTGCTGATCCAGCTGCTCGATGTCCGCGCGGATCGTATTCGCCTCGGCGGTCAACGACCGAACCGAAGCCGCGGCCTCTGTCTCTGCTGACACGGCAGATCGCTGATCACCGATGAAGCCGTCCAACAACCGGAGGCGGCCGCCGGATTGAAGGCCGACGGTTTCGATCTCCGTCTGCGAAAGGACGATCGGTGCCAGGAATGGCCCGGACGTGCGCGGAGCGATGTCGCTGGCTGACCGCGACACCGTGATCCGCCGGCCATCGTCGAGAAGCGTCAACGTGACCTGGCCGGACCCCAGTACGGAAAGCGCATGCTCGCGGCTGCGCTTGGTAACATCCGGCGTGTAGCCATCGACGCCGAGGCAGAACCGAATCAGCTCGATCAGGGTCGTCTTACCGGTGCCGCGCGCACCAATGACGACGTTCAGGCCAGGTCGCGGCCAAACGTCGAAGCCGTTGAGGAAACCCTCCTCAATCTGAATCCGCTCAATGATCATCTTGTCCCCGTCGACCAAGCATTCTCGCAAGTCGATCCCTTAGTCTTAACGTTCAGACAGGTCTTGCAAAACACAATTTATCGTTCGCCCGCGAGCCCTTGTCGCTTTGGTCTGATCCCGCGAATTTCCTCTAGGTTTGATTAAAGGCCAGCTAATGAGGGGCGGATCGATATGAACGCACGCAATTCCAATGCCGCGCAATGGGAAGCAGCCGGATCGCGCCTTACAAACGAAATTCGCTCTTTCAAGGACTGCGGAAGGGGGACGACGCGCCGCCGGGCGAGTGGCTGCTAGTCGTAGGAAACAGACATGCCGCTGCTTCGTCCTCCTTGGCTTTCCGCACTATCACGTCGGCGAGGCTGCATCACCCAAGCGACACCGCCGATCGCTGCTGCTGCCTCGCGCGCAAAATCCAAGTTGAACAAACGTGTCGCGGGAATCGAATTTGACCTCGGCGCCAGGCTGATTGAGTGATCGACGAAGACGATAGGGATGCCCCCGGCGCTATGCGCATTTATCGGCCACTTCTACAAGGCGTTCGCGGTGTTCAGGGATCGTGATCGGGCGTTTCGCGAGTGAGAATATGCTAAATCTATCAATGCTATGATATCGACTTTTGATGCAAAGACGGCGCAGAGAACGTGAGTCAGAGTCGGTCGAGGTGAAGAGAATGACGGCAGCGCATAGCAACCCCTACGATCTCTGGCTTGGCGATGATAACCACAAGTGCCTGCCCGTCCTAGACAAGCAGGACATAGATGGCATCCTCGCCGAGGTGGCCGTCCGCGTGGGATCAGGGATGGGCAAAGGGCCTCCTCCCGCAATGACTGCTCTCGACCTCGAGCAGATTCAGGTCGCCGACTACGCTGCGTTCGATGGAGTGAGCGAGGCACAGGCCGGAGCCATCAGGAAGTTTCACATGCAGTCCCCGATCCGGCCGGATGAGATGCTTTACCTTGGCTTGAGGTCGCTGTTTCAGTTCACATGGCCGGAACCGGAAAGCGAACACGACCTCCGCTTCGCCGCGGCCTACGACTTCGTCCTCAATCAGATCCTGGCTGACCGCGCCTTGAAGATGTCGAAGGACTTCTCGAACGAAGCAGGGCTATTACCGTACTGGGCGCGAATGGCTTTTCTGCGCGTGTTGCGCGGGATGCCATTCGAAAACGCCGCGCGCTTCGGTCTCAGCGGCGTTGCTGTCGCCATGGTGAAAAAGGCCAAGTTCAACGCCACCACGTGGGCCTTCGAAAATGGACCAGTGATCGCACTGAACTACGCTCTCGAACCGATCCTGAAGCAGCTCAACCGTTTCATCCTGCACTATCATTCCACAAGGGAGATGGCCGGCCCAAGTAGGCTCGAGCGGGCATGGCGATGCATGGTGCCCATCGTCCTGCACTTCTGGTCGGACGTGTCCCCGGCGCGAATGTTGGAATCGAGCGTCACAATCTACGGGAAAGACTCGGCCATAATGCTTCATCGGCTCACCAGCAGCCAAGTCGACTTCATTGTCAGCCATGAACTCGGCCATGTGGCGCTAGACCATCCCCGTCGGCTGCAAAAGGCACGTGAAGCTGGCAACGCGTCGCTCATTCGGCATGAGTTCGAGTTTGGAGCTGACGCATTCGCGCTTGGCCTGATGCGATCTAGACTGATTGACCGCATGAAGCATCTCGCCAATGATGAGACCAAACCAGATGACACCGCTAGTCCAGCCAGCGATATGCTTTTCGAATTGCATGAGCACCAGCGTGAATTGGGCGCCACTTACCTGCTCTTCATTTATATGGACTTCATCCAGCGCGCGGGCGAGATGCTGGGCAAGCGCTTAGCCCATAGGGTTCCTATTTCGGAGCGCATGGACACGCATCCGCACGCATCTCAGCGACTCGACCGGCTCGAGCTGATGAACGCAGGTGACCGTCTCTACACGAGCCCACTGAAGCGGTTCGCGCGCGATTTCTTCGAGGACATATTGATGTACGCCACCGCGCTTGAGGAGGAAGAGCTCGCGGCAAGCCTGGCGTAAGCGCTTGAGTTCCCGAGAAGTAGACAGTTTGCCGCTGGCCTCGCATTATTCGTAAAAGGCTTACTATCTCCAGCGCAGGGCGCTGCAAACCCGAAGGCTCTTGTTCGGGCAAGTTGCGCATTCGGCCACGGTCCAGCACAACTTTCCGGCCTCAGCAGCGCTGACTTCGACAAACATGGCATCAGCAGTGTGATGCCAGGCGCGTTGGTTTCGCAATTTGGCATATGTAAGCCGCGACTCCGCAACCGGCCCCGCCTGGCCAGCTCCGGTGTCGCCAGCAACGAGAAGTCCGCAAGGGCAGGTTTCTACCATATGACAATAGCGTTGACACAGGGCGTGAACATCCTGTTGGTCGCGCGGGAGTATCTGCTGTCGCTTACGTTCGGAGCAGACTTGGTCACGCTACTAAGACGACGCCTGTTGTCGCTTGTCAGTGCGCAGGTTCTCGACGCCGCCGCCGCGTCCAGTTAGCAGCATCCGATGTCCAATCGATCCATTCCGCACCCAGCTTTTGCCGGGACGCCTCTTACTTGTAGGGTATGATACCGCGTGAAAAAATTCCCTTTGACAGGCGAAGAAATCGCCGTTTCCGCCGTGAAGGATTTCAAAGCCTTTTTTCTTGGCGGGCGTGCTCCCTCGATCCGGGTCAAGGCCGAGACGGCCCATATCGCGGCGGCTCGGCGGGATAATGACGGCCAATATATCGCCCTCTCGCCCGACATGGCCAATGACGTGATCAAAGATGCCGACCGCTTCCATTTCCATCTGCTCATCATCGGGCACGAGATTGCCCATGTCGTTCATCGGCACCTGATGGCGAGAACGCGATCTCCCGAGGAAGATAGAAGTCTTGAATTCTGGGCAGATTTCTATGGTGCCAAGGTCATGATGACCTTGCTAATCTACGGGCAGCGTATCCGGTCCCTGCATAATCAGCTATATGACGGCGAGCGTTTCCATGAAGGTCTCGAAAGCATCGGCCGAGCCGCCGGGCTGCTCGTGACATCGGTTTACAACGATCATGCGAAATATCCCCCGAAGCTGATGCGTGTGGGTCTGATCTCGAACGGGATAAGTTCTGTCCTAGAGCCTCATATGCTCGCCCATAAAGTCGATCCTATTTGGCGATTTGGGGTGATCAAACGCGTCGGCTCGCACGAAGCCGTGCGCGAGCTCACTCTGACATCTCCCGAGTCCGTCGTCGGCGGTGAAGACGACATCGAGCGCGCAATGGATTGGCACAGGCGTCTTCAGGGCAAGGATCGCAACCTTACGTCGGGTATCAATCCGAAATTCGAGCACTTTCTTGGCACAAACTTCAATGTGCCCGCAGAAGCAATAGAAGAGCTCCGCAAGGCGCGGCTTACCCAGTTGCAGGCTGAGGGGTATCTCCTCGACGAAGCCGATGGCACGGTTTGACAGCCACCATCCCGGCGTAGCAAGAGTTTTGCTGCGGATCAGCTGCGCCTCGCGAAGGCGGCGCCTGGAGGTGACCTTCAGCAAAGTCTGTCAGGAACAAACTCCACGGTGCCCAAGCTAGGCGCCCAGCTCTGGTGGACAACTGCTGGGATAGCAGATCGTCAGCAGCTGGGTATCAAATATTGCATGCTAAAAGTCTGCAAAAGGGGGCGCTGCAGGAAGCTAGAGCTGGGCCGCTATCGCTCTAGCGGAGTGGCCCAGAGTGGCAACGAGCGGAGCGCGATATTCTTATCGCTCGAAAAACCGATCGACGAGTTGCGTTATATGCGGCCTCACCAGCACGGTGATGTGCTGTGGGATATGGAGGAGGTAGGTGGCGTCGCACCGGGCAAGGTCGAAAAGGGACCTAGCGCATCCTCCGCTGGCGCTTTTAGTGTCAAATCCGGCTCGGGTATCGGACGGAACCGCCGCTGCCAGGCGCAGTAGCAAGGGCGAGGCACCACGGCGGCCTATGTGCCGACACGGCGCGTCCACACGCTTACCGCGTCCAGGTCCGGCTAATCGCGTATTCGCTCTCGATTGGATCGCCATTTTCATCGCTGCCCGGCACGAATTTCGCCCGTCGCGTCCACCCCGCGCAGCTGGCCGCGTCCAGTTCGGCAAAGCCGCTAGAGGCGGTAATGGTGCAGCCGCTCACCTTGCCCTGCGGGTCGATCTGCAGGGTCGCGGCTACGGTGCCTGCCGCTTGGGTGCGATAGCCGCTGACCGGATAATCGACCAGCGAGAGCCAGCTCTTTTCATCGCCCAGCGGGCGGGGCTTTTGCAACGGCGTGAAGGCACCGACCCTGCAGGACCATACTTCCTTGCCAGTCCCATCCAGGACGATCAGCCGCTCAGGTTGTGCGTGCACGGTGATCGTCTGGGTAGCGATGTCATATGGATTGTCTAGGCTGGGTTCGCCGGGGCTTTCTTCCTCGCTGACATAAGGGGAGATGAGTCTGGCAATGAAGGCGATCTTGCCGCCGGCCTTGAGGGCCGGCGCGCCCGCGATGGGCTGGGGCACGGCGAACTTGTAGCCATAGTCTCCCGATACACAGCCCATGAGGTTGGCGGGCATGTCGAGCGCGACATTATATTCGAACTCGGCCGAGGACTTGACCGTTACGGGAATGCCCATGCGCGTCTTGGTGCGGTAGCTGCCCAGCGGCTTTACATCGCGCCAAACATTATGGTTTTTGTAGAAACTGCCTTCGAACAGTTGTTCATCCGCCTTGTAGGCAAAGGGCACGTCCTCATTGTCATTGAGGGACTCGCAAAACAGGATCGGCTCACCGCCCAGCGCGGATTGCAGCCGGTCGGACCTTTCGGAGAACTGCGCGCTGGTTTCGAACTCGTTCTTCGCCGCCGTGAGCAGCTCGCGGTTCATGTTGAGCGCGATCGCCAGATTCTTGAAACTCGCCTGGCGGCAGGCAGCACCGATTGGCGTGGCTGGCGTGTAGCGGTTGAGCACCAGATGTCCGGCGAGCACTTGCGAGGGCGACAGAGGTTTGGAGGCAGGCGTAGCCGCTCGTTGCTTTGCCGCAGGTCTCCGAGCCGGCGCGCCCTGCGCCATCGTCGCTGCGATCAGCATGGCAAGCGCGCCTGATAAGAGCGCCAAGCGTCCGGTCTTCATAGTTCTATTCCCCGATCGCCATCTTCACGCCCCCCGTAAAGATGATCGCTTCCGATAGAACAGGCTGATGGCGCGAGGCAATGGCACAGTTTGCGATCGCAGCCCTCAGCGCCGCGTGCGCTAGGCGGTCCTGCCTTACTCGTGCAGCGTCTTCCGGGCTTGCGATCGGGTGGGGCGCCGGTACGATGCGCCGACGGTCTAGCTGTCCAGGACGCACCGTGAACCGCCCTAGTTTACAGGAGGCTTATGATCTAACAGTCCAGTAAGCGGACCGTCAGCTGGTCGAGATTAAAAGTCGGCGGCTAAACGGCCGAAATGGGTCGAGGCTGTCGTCTAATAGCGGCCCATCCGCAAAGTTGGACCGCCTTTGGTAAATCCAGACAGCCGCCCTTGACCCTGTAGTTGATACAGGCCTTATCAAGCCTTCCGCACTCGGCGTTCAATGCCGGGCGGGAACGGGGGCAACGTGAGTTTGATGGTTCGAGCCAGCAGGGCCTATGCCGGGAGTAGCGCGCTAATAATTGCGACCATGATGGCCGGCCCAGCTTACGCGCAGGCCGACACCGATCATGCCGAAGAGACTGAAACTGAAATCGTCGTCCAGGCGACACGCACCGGGCGCAGGGTTCAGGACGAACCGATCCGCGTTGAGGTCATCAATCGCGAGGAGATTGAGGAGAAACTCCTCATGCGCCCTGGCAACATCGCCATGCTGGTGAGCGAGACGCCTGGCGTGCGTGTCCAGACCACATCGCCTGCACTGGGCGCGGCCAATGTCCGTATCCAGAGCCTGAAGGGCCGCTACACCCAAATACTGGCTGACGGATTGCCGCTTTATGGTGGGCAGACCCCCTCCATTGGCTTGCTACAAATCCCGCCCACCGATCTCGGCCAGGTGGAGATCATTAAGGGCGCCGCATCGGCGCTCTATGGCCCCTCGGCACTGGGCGGCGTTATCAATCTGGTGTCGCGTCGTCCGGCCAGCGAACCGCAAGGCGAACTCCTGCTCAATGCCACCAGTCGGGATGGGCAGGATGTGACGGGGTATGTCGCCGCGCTGCTCAGCAGCGTGTTCAGTGCCTCGCTCACGGCCGGCTACGACCGGCAACGCCGTCAGGACCTGAACGATGACGGCTGGGCCGATATGCCCGGCTATGAGCGCTTCACAATCCGGCCCCGGCTGTTTCTCGATGCTGCCGATGGGACGAAGGCCTTGCTGACCTTCGGCGCAATGGCGGAGCAGCGCGACGGCGGAACGATGCCAGGCGCGAATGCGCCGGACGGATTGCCGTTCGCGCAGACGCTGCGCAGCCGGCGCTACGACCTCGGCCTTACAGCAGAAACACCGCTGGAAGGAATCGGCACGCTGCGTCTGCGCGCCTCGGGCGTTATCCAGTCGCATCGCCATGTCTTCGGCGATACGATGGAGAATGACCGTCACCGCACGGCATTTGCCGAGGCGTCGGTCGGCAGAAAGTCAGGTGCGACGACATGGCTGGCAGGCGCTGCGGTCCAGTTGGACGACTATCGATCCAAAGCGTTCTCAGCCTTCGATTACAGTTACACCGTGCCCGCGCTGTTCGTGCAGGGTGAGCAGGAACTGGCCGACCGGCTGATCCTGGCGGGAAGCCTGCGCTGGGATGCCCATAGTGACTACGGCTCGCACGTAAGTCCGCGCCTCTCCGCCCTCTATCGGCCCGGTCCCTGGACGATCCGCGCTTCATTGGGGCGCGGCTTCTACGCGCCGACGCCGTTCGTCGAGGAGACAGAGGCCAACGGCCTCGCCCGCCTCCTGCCCTACGGGAAGCTCAAGGCGGAGATCGCCGACAGCGGGTCGATCGACTTCGGCTATGCCAGTGGGCCGTTCGAGGCGAACCTCAGCATGTTCGCTTCCAACATCGACCATGCCCAGCAGTTGCAGATGGTGGACGCGGATCATGTCACGCTCATCAATGCCGATGGCGTCACGCGGACGCGCGGTGCCGAAGTGCTTCTGCGCTATCATTGGCGGGCTCTGTCTCTGACCGGCAGCTACATCCATGTCGCTGCGAGTGAACCGGACCCAGACGGATCCGGTCGACGCATCGTGCCGCTGACGCCCCGAGACAGCGCGGGCCTTGTCGGCATGTGGGAGAAGGAAGGGCGTGGCCGCTTCGGGATCGAGGCCTATTATACCGGGCGGCAGTCGCTGGACGACAATCCCTATCGGACGCGCAGCAAGCTCTATGTTCAACTGGGCGCGATGGGCGAACTGATACTGGGCAAGGTCAGCCTGTTCCTCAATGCCGAGAACCTGCTCAATGTGCGGCAGACGAAATATGATTCGCTGCTCCTGCCACGTCGGGCGGCGACGGGTGCATGGACGGTCGATGCCTGGGCACCAACCGATGGCTTCGTCCTCAACGGAGGGGTGCGGATTCGCTTCGGCGGCGACTAGGCTCCCGCCTCAGTTCGCCGCGCGCCTGGTGGATTATCTGCCATCCGCCGGACAGTGCCAGCGCGGCCATGATTGCTGCGACCACGATGTCCGGCCAGCCCGTGCTGGTGCCGAACACGCCCAGCGCTGCGGCGACCACGGCGATATTGCCGATCGCATCGTTGCGCGAGCAGATCCAGACCGAGCGCCGGTTGGCATCACCTTCGCGGTGACGCCAGAGCATCGCGGCGCAGGCAAGGTTCGCGACCAGCGCGATCACGCCCACGATACCCATAGTCTCTGCGGCAGGAACAGTTCCTTGCGTCGCCATCCAGATGGTGTTGCCCAGCACCCATACGCCGAACAACAGGATCGACACGCCCTTGGCCATCGCGGCCCGCGCCCTCCAGGCCAGTGCCATGCCTGCAACGCCGAGGCTGATCGCGTAATTGGCTGCGTCGCCCAGGAAGTCGAGCGCATCGGCCTTGAGCGATGCGGACCCAGCAGTGACCCCGGCGACAATCTCCACGCCGAACATGACCGCGTTGATCACGAGCGCAATCCACAGCACGCGCCGCCAGACCTGATCGTTCAGTTGTTCCGCACTATCCTGGGATCCGCCGCAGCATCCGCCTGCCATATCCATCTCCCGAACAAAGTGATGGCGAGCTATATAGTCCCTGTAGCAACTACAGGGTCAAGGGCATGGCATTCACGATCGGCGATATGGGCAAGGCGACGGCCACGAAGATCGAAACGATCCGCTATTATGAGAAGATCGGCCTGCTACCCAAACCGGCTCGCACGACGAGCAACTACCGGGATTATGGGCAGGCGGAGCTTGGCCGACTGTCCTTCATCCGGCGTGCCCGCGACCTTGGATTCTCGCTCGATCAGGTGCGGGCGCTGCTGAGCATCTCGGGCGACCGCAGCTGTGATTGCGCCGGTATCGACCGGATCGCCAAGGAGCACCTGCTGGAAGTGGATCGCAAGCTGGCCGACCTTAGCGCCCTTCGCAAAGAGCTTAAGGCCGTGATCGATTCCTGCGATGGTGGCATCGTTGCCGATTGCCGTATCATCGAGGCGCTTGGGCCTGCGCTGCCGGACTGACGATGACAATTGCTGGCTCGCTGAGGTCCGAAGCCGCTTGTCTCCTTCCGGCAGGTCTGGGGCATCCGGAATAGGGAAGCAGACGGGCCGCTCTTGGGATGCAGAAATTTGCGGCTGAGCGTCTCATAAGGGTCGATTTTTCCAGATTGCGCAAATCTCGACCACTTGGGGACGACCGCGCTGGCGTCTCCGGTTGATCCAGCGAGTCCGGAGGTTACCGTATCAAGCCCACAAGCGCAGCGAACAGCGCGCCGCACAGGATGCCCAGGGCCAAGACACCATTCATTTCGAACAACGATGTTGTGCGGGCGGTGGGGTCAGTGTCTGGGCGGCGCAAAGGTTGTTTCTCCAATGGCTGGTTTGGGATGAAACGACCACTCTCGTCGATAGTTGCGCGGCTCAGTGGCGGCTTTGAGGTGATCACGCTCGATGATGATCTCGTTTCGACAAGCGACCTAGCGTGATTGATAGGTCAGTCGCGTTCAAATTGTCGAGCACGATCAAGATGGTGGAACGAAAAGACCCCGCCATTTTTAGCGGGGTCAGTAATCGTTCGATCGTAAAAACGAACGTCGGGTCGCTCGACTCAATTAGCAGCCCGGTCATCCGGCGCAATCACCCGAATGGGGTATTTCTCATCTCGGGACGATGTCGCGCGCTTTCATCTCCTCGATGACCTCGCATTCGTAGTCGGAGAGATTTTCAGGATCGGCATCGTTCCAGATCGCTATCAAGCTGGCATCGTCAAGGTCGCAGACATCCGGCATAGCGTCTCTCCTGGAGAAGCGATGCCATCATCGATCGCCTCCTTTGCATCACGAAATCGTTGACGCTCTTCAGGAGTTCCGGGCCGAGGAAATCGGGAAACATTTTGTCATTATCGGAGAGTTGATCATCCGCCCCGCGACGCAAGGTCACGCACTACACTTCGGCCTGGCGAATAATCCAGCGTCAAACCAGGCGAAGGGGCCCCCTCGACATGAGGTGTAACGAAGCACTGATGACACAATGACCTCAACATTCTTTCAATCCGATAGCCGAGCATGAGCAATAGTTCATTGAACGGTACTGGTAATGACATCTGTCCTCTGCCAATGGCGACATCCCCATGGTCGCCATGAAGAAGGGATAAGAATGTCCGCTGAAGAAACGCTCATCACGCTCACCGCCGATATTGTCGCTGCCCATGTCAGCAACAACAGTGTTGGGATCAATGATCTTCCTTCCCTGATCGCCAATGTGCATGGCGCTCTGGCTAGCCTGAGCGAACCTGCAGTTGCGGAAGAAGTGAAGCCAGAGCCTGCGGTTTCTGTGCGCGCGTCGATCAAGCCGGACTATATCGTCTGCCTGGAAGACGGGAAGAAGCTCAAGATGCTCAAGCGTCACCTGATGACCCATTATCAGATGACCCCGGCAGACTATCGCGCCAAGTGGGGCTTGCCTGCGGATTATCCGATGGTCGCCCCCAACTATGCTGCGCAGCGCAAGGAACTGGCCCACAAGATCGGCCTCGGCCGCAAGCCGCGCGCCGCTGCAGCGGCCCCTGCCAAGCCGGCCCGCACCCCGCGCAAGACGAAGGTCGCCGAACCGGCCTAAAGACAGCTATGCGGGGAGCGGCAGAGCCGATCCTCGCATCCCCATGCGATCACGCGACCAGCGCCTCCTGCGGCACCGCGATCATGCCCAGAACATGATCAGCCCACGCCTGCAGCATCCGCCGACGCGGCGTCAGGTAGAGAGCGCTGTTATAGGCCCCACGCACATCATCACGATCAGCATGGGCCAGCGCCACCTCGATCCAATCTGGCCGATAGCATTCCGCTTCATTGGCCCAGGTCGAGGCGAGGCCGCGGAACCCATGCACAGTCTGCCTGCCGCGATAGCCCATGCGGTAGCAGCCATAGATCATCGTGTTCTGCGATATCGGTAGCGCAGGCTTATCGCCGGCAAAGACATAAGGCCCCCGGCTGTAAACCTTGACGCTGTCGAGCAAGGCGACGGCCTGCCGCGAAAGCGGCACGATATGCTCGCGCCCCATCTTCATCCGCTCGGCCGGCACCCGCCAGATGGGATCAGGGCCATCCAGCCCCTCAAACTCCTCCCATGTCGCATGACGCGTCTCATTGGTTCGCGCCCAGGTCAGCAGCGTGAACAAGAGCGCGTCGCGCGTGACCGCACGCCGCCGTGGATTCTCATCGCCATCATAAGCGTCGATCGCCCGAACAAGCGCTGGCAACTCCCCTGCCCCAACCCGCGCCATATGCCGCACCCGAGGCTTGGGCCGCAGCAAGGTGGCAAGACCAGCTGCAGGATCATGGGAGGCCCAACCCTGCGGGATGGCAAAGAGATAGACCTGGCTCACATGCTGACGCAGCCGGCGGCTGACATCGAGGGCGCCGCGCGCCTCGACCGCCCGCAACATCGTCAGCACATCGCCTGCAGTGATGTCCTTGAGATCGCGCTGCCCGAGCGACGGGAACACATCGCGCTCCAGACGCGACAATATGCGTGCCGCATGCCCCGGCTCCAGCCCGCTAGCCCGATTGCCATGCCAAGCCCGCGCAGCGGCCTCAAAGCTGGTCACAGGCGAGGGAGCCTTGGGACCGGGATCCTCGCCCCGCGCAAGGGCGAGCTTGGCCTCAGCGCGGCGCAGTCGCGCCTCAGCCAGGGTAACCTCCGGGTAGCGCCCGAACGAGAGCAGCTTCTCCTTGCCGCCGAACCGATATTTCATGCGCCAGAGACGCGAGCCCGTCGGACGGACAAGCAGATAAAGGCCGCCGCCATCGCCAAGCTTGTAATCCTTGGAGCGCCGACTGGCGTAGCGAACCTCGAGTTCCTTGAGCGGCATAGGGGGTATCTCCTGCTGGGCACAGGCATTACCCTCCAAAACACCCCCAAAAGCAAATCGACGTCCTGGTATCAGGCGCGATCCGATGGGCGGCGCTGCATCCCCAAGAAACGGCGCAAATCCGTCAAAAAAGGCATAAAAAAAACCGCCCCGGGATGATCCGAGACGGCTTGGTCTGTATGTGTATGGTTGCGGGAGTAGGATTTGAACCTACGACCTTCAGGTTATGAGCCTGACGAGCTACCGGGCTGCTCCATCCCGCGACACTGGGCTTTTGTGTGGCCCTGATACGCAAAAAGGGCGGCTTTGCGGGCCGCCCTGTTTTGTAACATTGTGATGGGTTTTTGATCCGTTGCTATGCGCGTGCTTCAATGCCTGGCGACGCCCTACTCTTCCAGTGCTTGAGCAATAGTACCATCGGCGCAGACTGGTTTCACGGCCGAGTTCGGGATGGGATCGGGTGGGTCACAGACGCTATGGTCACCAAGCAATGAAGCAGGCGCATAACTGCGGGTTTTTAATCGATACCGTGCACTATTCACTTTCACTTGGGAAAGTGAACAACAAGAGCTTGTGTGTTTGTATGTTCGTATATCTGGGCTGGCTTAAAACCACGCCATCAGCGCCTTGGCTGTTTCCAGCATTGTCGTTGATGGTGGGACTCTTAAGCGCGAACAGAGCAATTAGGACTGGTTAGCTCCATGCGTTACCGCACTTCCACATCCAGCCTATCAACGTCGTGGTCTACGACGGCTCGATGAAATCTTATCTTGAGGGAGGCTTCCCGCTTAGATGCTTTCAGCGGTTATCCCGTCCATACATAGCTACCCTGCTGCGCCACTGGCGTGACGACAGGTACACCAGAGGTATGTTCAACCCGGTCCTCTCGTACTAGGGTCAACTCCTCTCAAATTTCGACGCCCACGGCAGATAGGGACCAAACTGTCTCGCGACGTTCTGAACCCAGCTCACGTACCACTTTAATTGGCGAACAGCCAAACCCTTGGGACCTGCTCCAGCCCCAGGATGTGATGAGCCGACATCGAGGTGCCAAACGATTCCGTCGATATGAGCTCTTGGGAATCATCAGCCTGTTATCCCCGGCGTACCTTTTATCCGTTGAGCGATGGCCCTTCCACGAGGGACCACCGGATCACTATGACCGACTTTCGTCTCTGCTCGACTTGTCAGTCTCGCAGTCAGGCGGGCTTATGCCATTGCACTCTAACAGACGGTTTCCAACCGTCCTGAGCCCACCATCGCGCGCCTCCGTTACTCTTTAGGAGGCGACCGCCCCAGTCAAACTACCCGCCACAGAGGGTCCCTGCACCGGATAACGGTGCGAGGTTAGACATCAGAAAACAACAGGGTGGTATTTCACCTATGGCTCCACATCAACTGGCGTCAATGCTTCAAAGCCTCCCACCTATGCTACACAGTTCTTTCCTAATGCCACTCTGAAGCTGCAGTAAAGGTGCACGGGGTCTTTCCGTCTAACCGCGGGTACTCCGCATCTTCACGGAGAATTCAATTTCGCTGAGCATATCCTGGAGACAGTGGGGAAGTCGTTACGCCATTCGTGCAGGTCGGAACTTACCCGACAAGGAATTTCGCTACCTTAGGACCGTTATAGTTACGGCCGCCGTTTACCTGGGCTTCAATTCAGAGCTTGCACTCCTCCTCTTAACCTTCAGGCACCGGGCAGGCGTCAGGCCCTATACGTCGTCTTGAAGCCGACTTAGCAGAGCCCTGTGTTTTTGCTAAACAGTCGCTACCCCCTGGCCTGTGCCCCCCATCAAAAGTTGCCTTAAGATGGGGCCTCCTTCTTCCGAAGGTACGGAGGCAATTTGCCGAGTTCCTTCAGGATACTTCTCTCAAACGCCTTGGTATACTCTACCATTCCACCTGTGTCGGTTTAGGGTACGGTCTATACGGTGGGGCTATTTCCTGGGATCCCTTCACTGCCCGGAGCAATCCAATAAGCCCGAACAATTTACGGCATCCGTCACACACCACCAGGCCCACGAATATTAACGTGGTTCCCATCGACTACCCCCTTCGGGCTCGTCTTAGGGGCCGGCTTACCCTGCTCAGATTAGCTTTAAGCAGGAACCCTTGGAATTTCGGCGAGAGGGCATCTCACCCTCTTAATCGCTACTCATGTCTGCATTCGCACTTCCGATACCTCCACGGTCGGTTACCCTTCCGCTTCAACGGCCTACGGAACGCTCCGCTACCGCTCAGTCAAAGACTGAACCCTAAGCTTCGGTGCATCACTTTAGCCCCGTTACATCTTCGCCGCAGGATCTCTTATTTAGACCAGTGAGCTGTTACGCTTTCTTTAAAGGATGGCTGCTTCTAAGCCAACCTCCTGGTTGTTTTGGAAATCCCACATGCTTTCCCACTTAGTGATGACTTGGGGACCTTAGCTGTAGGTTAGGGCTGTTTCCCTTTTGACGACGGACCTTAGCACCCGCCGTCTGTCTGCCGAACTAGACTCGTTGGTATTCGGAGTTTGGTTAGAATTGGTAGATCTCGCGACCCCCGCATCCATCCAGTGCTCTACCCCCAACGGCAAATATTCGACGCTCTACCTCAATAGATTTCGCGGAGAACCAGCTATTTCCCGGCTTGATTGGCCTTTCACCCCTAAGCACAACTCATCCGACAATTTTTCAACATTGAACGGTTCGGTCCTCCAGTGCGTGTTACCGCACCTTCAACCTGGTCATGCATAGATCGCCGGGTTTCGGGTCTAATGCATCAAACTATGGCGCCCTATTCAGACTCGCTTTCGCTGCGCCTACACCTAACGGCTTAAGCTTGCTTGATACACTAAGTCACAGACCCATTATGCAAGAGGTACGCGGTCAGGTCTCAAGGACCCTCCCACTGCTTGTAGGCATCCGGTTTCAGGTACTGTTTCACTCCCCTCATCGGGGTGCTTTTCACCTTTCCCTCACGGTACTGGTTCACTATCGGTCATGTACGAGTATTTAGGCTTGGAGGGTGGTCCCCCCATGTTCAGACAGAGTTTCACGTGCTCCGCCCTACTCAAGTCCTGATGTTTCATTTTCGCATACGGGGCTGTCACCCGCTATGGCCGAACTTTCCAGATCGTTCTGCTAATTAAACATCAGGCACTGGCCTGGTCCGCGTTCGCTCGCCACTACTAACGGAATCTCGGTTGATGTCTTTTCCTCCGGGTACTGAGATGTTTCAGTTCTCCGGGTTCGCTTCACCAAAGCCTATTTTATTCAGCTTAGTGATACCTCTCCCATTTAACTACGCGACCGGCGAACCGATAACGGAATTAAATGGTGAAGGTGGGTTGTCCCATTCGGAAATCGCGGGATCAAAGCCTGCTCACGGCTCCCCCACGCTTATCGCAGCGTGCCACGTCCTTCATCGCCTGTACATGCCAAGGCATTCACCAGATGCCCTTACCTCACGCTTGAGAGTCCACACCACCAACGACAATACTGGGTAGCATTTGTCGAAAGCTGTATCGGTGTGGTTATTAAACTCAGCCAGATAATCTTGTGTGTACAACATCGCCCGCTTTCCGGATGCTCCCTTGCGGAAACACCAAAAACCGAACCATGTCGCCACGGCATCGATTAAAAAACCCATTCACAATGTCAAAGAGGCTCGCGCTGCGAGCCATATCACCGGACGTATCCGGCAAACCGCTACTCTTCATCTCTAGAGAATTCTGATCTGCTCCGCGAAACATCGCTACGCAGTGGTCAGCAAATGGTGGAGCTTATCGGGATCGAACCGATGACCTGATGCTTGCAAAGCAACCGCTCTCCCAGCTGAGCTAAAGCCCCTCACCAAATGCTGGTGGGCCGGGGAGG